>NZ_AXAL01000034.1 GCF_000472785.1 Mesorhizobium loti CJ3sym | reverse complement strand
CACGAACCTCCCCGCGCAAAGCGCACGAAACTGTTCGCGATGTCTTCGCACACCTGTTCGCGATGTCTCCGGTCCAAACAGGGGGGAGATTTGATGCATCTCAGGTTTCGCCACTCGCCAACGCCGCAGGATCGGCGCCGGTGTCCATACAGCCAATCTCCCCCCTTGGGGGGAGTCCGGCAGGACAGAGAGGGGGGCCTCGCGCCGGCATCTCGGCAGAACCCTCCACCCCGCCCACCCTTTGGCCCATCTGTATCGCCTTTATCCGACAGCCTGTATCGGCTAAGGGGCGTGGCAAGAGAATTCCCGGACCTTTCCATGACCGCCAAGACCAAGCCAAAACCCCTCTTCCTCGGCATCGACACCGGCGGCACCTATACCGATGCCGTGCTGTGGTCCGAGACCGAAGGTCCACAGCAAGGGCCGAACAAGGGCAAGGTGCTGGCCAAGGCCAAGGCGCTGACAACCAGGCATGATCTAGCTGTCGGCATTTCCGGGGCGGTCGATGCGGTGCTTGAAAAGGCCGGCACCGATCCGGCAGCGATCAAACTGGTGTCGATGTCGACGACACTTGCCACCAACGCGCTGGTCGAGGGCCAGGGCGGCCGCGTGGCGCTGGTCATGATCGGCTTTTCCGAAGCCGACCTCGCCCGCGATGGGCTGAAGACCGCACTCGGCACCGATCCGGTGGTGTTTTGCCCAGGCGGCCACGATGTCCACGGCAATGCCGCCAAGCTCGATCTGTCCGGGCTTGAGGCCATCTTGCCGGAGCTCGGCGCTTCGGTGTCCGGCTTTGCCGTCTGCGCCTATTTCGCCACCCGCAATCCGGCGCATGAGATCGCCGCCCGCGAGCTGATCCGCGACAAGACCGGCCTGCCGGTCACGGCAAGCCACGAACTGTCGGCCAAGCTCGGCGGCCCGCGCCGGGCGCTGACGACGCTGCTCAACGCCCGGCTGATCTCGATGATCGACCGGCTGGTGGCGGCAACCGAAGGGTTTCTGGAAGCCCGCAACATCGCTGCCCCCCTTATGGTGGTGCGCGGCGATGGCGCGCTGGTCTCGGCGGCGTTCGCCCGCCAGCGGCCGATCGAGACCATCCTCTCCGGCCCGGCCGCCAGCCTGGTCGGCGCCCGCCACATGACCGGACTCGACAATGCCGTGGTCTCCGACATTGGCGGCACCACCACCGATGTCGCGGTGCTCGACAAGGGTCGGCCGCGGCTTGATCCGGAAGGCGCCACGGTCGGCGGTTTCCGCACCATGGTCGAGGCCGTCGCCATGCGCACCTTTGGCCTCGGTGGCGATTCCGAGGTGGCGCTGGAAGATGGCGCGCTCAACCCGAAGATCCTGCTTGGGCCGCGCCGCCTGGTGCCGCTGGCGCTGGCCGGCATGGCGCATGGTGACGCCGTCAAATCGGAACTCGAACGCCAGCTGCGGGCGCCCAACCCCGGCCGCATGGATGGCCGCTTCGCGGTCCGCACCGGCGTGCCGGATAGGCTCGCCGCCGGGTTGACCGCTCCCGAAGCACGGCTCTACGAGGCGATCGGCGCGACCCCGCTTGCCCTCGACAGGCTGCTGACATCGAACGCCCAGAACGCCACCTTGAACCGGCTGGTCTCGCGCGGGCTGGTGCATATCTCAGGCTTCACCCCGTCGGACGCAGCACACGTGCTGGGCAAGCAGGCCAACTGGGATGCCGCCACCGCGCGCCTTGGCGCCGACCTGTTTGCCCGCAAGCGCGACGGCCGTGGCCAGCCCATTGCGGCGTCGCCGGAGGTGCTCTCGGAGCGGGTGCTGGTGACGCTGACGCGCTGGTCGGCGGAATACATCCTCGAAACGGCTTTCGCCGAGGACGGGCTCGACGGCGCCGCCACCGTGGCGCACGCACTGGTGCAGCGTGCTGTCGACTCCCATCCCGGCATCGCCCGCCTTACCGTCGCGCTCGACCGTCCGGTCATAGGCCTCGGCGCCTCGGCGCCGCTGCACTATGCGGGACTGGCGCCGCTGGTCGGCAATGAGTGCGTGGTGCCGGAGGACACCGATGTCGCCAACGCGCTTGGCGCCGTCGTCGGCCAGGTCAGGGTCTCGGCCGAAGCGCGGGTCAGCCAGCCCAAGGAAGGGCTGTTCCGGCTGGCCTCGGGTGAGACTGTGCGCGATTTCCTCGACGAGGCGGCGGCGATCGCGGCCGCCGAGGCCGATGTGCGGGCGATTGTAGCCCAGCGCGCCCGGGACGCCGGCACCGACAGCGCCGAGATCGACGTGGCGACAGAGTTCAGGGTTTCGACCGTCGAAGCCCAGCGCATGTTCATCGAGGCGCATGTGGTTGCGGTGGCCTCGGGAAGGCCAAGAATTGCGGTGTGAGCGCCCTTTCCTTCTCCCCGTTCACGGGGAGAAGGTGCCCGAAGGGCGGATGAGGGGCAGCGCTGCCGAAACGCGATTTCGCCGTACCGCCATTTCACGTAACTCTGCGCCGCCCCTCATCTGGCTGCCGCCATCTTCTCCCCGTAAACGGGGAGAAGGACGCTCCGTCGCCAACCTTGCCTAAACGTCCCCTTCACCTTAAGCCGAATTGACCCTGTAGACCTGACATGCCAAAGGCCCGCCCGAGCCTTCCGTCTGGAGACAAGCTTATGACCGATCGCATCGAGATCGCCGGATTGCGGATTGCCCGCGAGCTGCATGATTTTGTGGCCAACGAGGCCTTACCCGGCACCGGTATCGAAGCGGAGGCCTTCTGGAACGGCTTCTCGGCCATCGTCCACGACCTCGCCCCGAAGAACCGGGCGCTGCTGGCTAAACGCGACGCCATGCAGGAAAAGCTCGACGGCTGGTATCGCGACAATGGCGCGCCCATCGACATGGAGGCCTACAAGGGCTTCCTCAAGGAGATCGGCTACCTGGTCCCCGAGGGACCGGCCTTCAGCGTGTCGACTGACAATGTCGATCCGGAAATCGCTGTCGTTGCCGGGCCGCAGCTGGTCGTGCCTGTCATGAATGCGCGCTATGCGCTCAATGCCGCCAATGCACGCTGGGGCTCGCTCTATGACGCGCTCTACGGCACCGACGCCATCCCCGAAACGGGCGGCGCGGAAAAGGGCAAGGGCTTCAACCCCGCGCGTGGCGCCAAGGTCGTCGCCTGGACGAAGAGCTTCCTCGACGAGGCCGCACCGCTGACATCAGGCAAATGGGCTGGAGTGAACGGCCTTTCGCTGGCGCACGGCGCGCTGAAGCTCAGCGCCGGGGCCGGTTCGACGACGCTGGCCGACCCCAGGCAATTCGTCGGCTATCGCGGCGACGCCGCCAACCCGGAAGCCGTGCTTCTGGTGAAAAACGGCCTGCATATCGAGATCGTCATCGACCGCGCCAACCAGATCGGCCGCACCGATCCGGCTGGGATCGCCGACGTCATCCTGGAATCGGCGCTGACCACCATCCAGGACTGCGAGGATTCCGTCGCGGCCGTCGATGCCGAGGACAAGGTCGTCGTCTACCGCAACTGGCTCGGCCTGATGAAGGGCGACCTGGCCGAAGAGATCAGCAAGGGCGGCAAGTCTTTTGTCCGCAAGCTCAATCCCGACCGCGCCTACATCGCGCCCGCCGGCGGCCAGCTCATCGTGCCCGGTCGCTCGCTGATGCTGGTCAGGAATGTCGGCCACCTGATGACCAATCCGGCGATCCTGGACCGTGACGGCAACGAAGTGCCCGAAGGCATCATGGACGCGGCGATGACGGCGCTGATCGCGCTGCACGATGTCGGAGCGAAGGGGCGGCGGATGAACTCCCGCGCCGGCTCGATGTATGTGGTGAAGCCGAAGATGCACGGGCCCGAAGAGGTCGCCTTTGCCGTCGAGATCTTCGACCGCGTCGAAGCCCTGCTCGGTATGGCGAAGAACACCATCAAGATGGGCATCATGGATGAGGAGCGGCGCACCACCGTCAACCTCAAGGAGGCGATCCGCGCGGCGAAAGAACGCGTGGTGTTCATCAACACCGGCTTCCTCGACCGCACCGGCGACGAGATCCACACCTCGATGGAAGCCGGCCCGATGATCCGCAAGGGCGATATGAAGCAGGCCGCCTGGATTTCCGCCTATGAGGCCTGGAATGTCGACACCGGGCTCGAATGCGGGCTCGCCGGCCATGCCCAGATCGGCAAGGGCATGTGGGCGATGCCGGATTTGATGGCGGCGATGCTGGAACAGAAGATCGCCCACCCCAAGGCCGGCGCCAACACCGCCTGGGTACCGTCGCCGACAGCGGCGACGCTGCATGCCACGCACTATCACAAGGTCGACGTCCATGCTGTGCAGGCGGCGCTGAAGAGCCGGCCGAAGGCGAAGCTCGACGACATATTGTCGGTGCCGGTGGCCGTGCGGCCGAACTGGACGCCGGACGAAATCCAGCGCGAGCTCGACAACAATGCGCAAGGCATTCTGGGCTATGTCGTGCGCTGGATCGACCAGGGCGTCGGCTGCTCCAAGGTGCCCGACATCAACGATGTCGGCCTGATGGAAGACCGCGCCACGCTGCGTATTTCCTCGCAGCACATCGCCAACTGGCTGCGCCACAAAGTGTGTTCGGAGATCCAGGTGCGCGATTCCCTGCAGCGCATGGCCGCCATCGTCGACCGCCAGAATGTCGGCGATCCGCTCTACCGGCCGATGGCGCCGGATTTCGACACTTCGATCGCCTTCCAGGCCGCTTGCGACCTGGTGTTCAAGGGAACCAGCCAGCCCAACGGTTACACCGAGCCAGTGCTGCACGCGCGGCGGCTGGAGCTGAAGGCGAAGCAGGCGGGATAATAGGCCCGATTCCGCTCAGCCGGCGGCTGACCGTGCGCCCGTCACGACAATTTTCAAACGTCAGTCGATTCCTGTGCCGCAAGCAGAGCTTGAATGTCGGCTTTAATCGCCTTTAGAAGCATCAGCTGCAACAGCGAGAACCGCCTTGGAGCGGCCACCGTAGGTGAGGTGGAACCGGCGTACTTTTTGAACACATTACCGTGCTTGAGTTTCTTTTTCTCTACGTCACTACCCCTGGGAATTCCCCAGCCGGGCGGTCCAAAATCGGGGAGCACGTCAGTGGACAATCGTTTGACGCAGGCATCTCTAATTTTCTAACCAAACGAGCGCCGATTACCTAAATGAGATGTGCACGCGATCTCGGTGGTTGAAAACGGACAAGGACAATGGTCCGTTCTACTGCTCAGCGATGGCAGATCGGCCGCAGGATGCCGAATTGAAACGCGACAGCACCTAAGCCGCCTGCGCCACGCGTTCCGAGCTCATGCGATAGGAGATCGCCTCGGCCAGGTGGATGCGGCCGACGGTTTCGCTGGCGTCGAGATCAGCCAGTGTGCGCGCCACTTTCAGCACACGGTGGTAGGCGCGGGCCGAAAAGGCGAGCTTTTCGCTGGCGTCCCTGAGCAGTGACAGGCCGGCGGCGTCGGGCATGGCGATGTCTTCGATGATAGCTGGCGCGCAATGCGCGTTGGTGGTGGCGCTGGTCACGCCGAGCCGCTCGAAACGCTCGCGTTGGATGGTACGGGCGCGGGCGACGCGTAGCGCCACATCGGCACTCTTTTCCGCCCGGTCGGGCCGTATCAGGTCGCTGGCTGACACCGCCGGCACTTCGATCCTGAGATCAATACGGTCGAGCAGCGGACCGGAGATGCGCGCCTGATAGTCGGTGCGGCAACGATCGCCGCGCAGGCAGCGATAGCCCGGCTCGCCGGCCATGCCGCAGCGGCACGGGTTCATCGCCGCCACCAGCTGGATGCGCGCCGGATAGGTGACGCGGTGGTTGGCGCGCGCGATCATGCAGTCGCCGGTCTCCAGCGGCTGGCGCAGCGCATCGAGCGTCTGCGGCGTGAATTCGGGAAACTCGTCCAGGAACAGCACACCGTGATGCGCCAGCGACACCTCGCCCGGCCGCGCGCGAATGCCGCCGCCGACCATCGCCGCCATCGAGGCCGAATGGTGCGGGGCACGAAACGGCCGCCGGTCTGTCAGCTTGCCTTCGCCGAGTTCGCCCGCCACCGAGGCGATCATCGAGACTTCGAGCAATTCCTTCGGCGCCAGCGGCGGCAGGATCGACGGCAGCCGTTGCGCCAACATGGATTTTCCCGAGCCGGGCGGGCCGATCATCAGCAGATTGTGGCCGCCGGCCGCCGCCACTTCCAGCGCCCGCTTGGCCGTCTCCTGGCCTTTGATGTCGGCGAGGTCGGGCAGGTCGCGTGCCGCGGCATGGATGCCGGCTTCGGGGCGCGACAGCACCTGCGTGCCACGGAAATGGTTGGCGATGGCAATCAGGCTGCGCGGCGCCAATATGTCGAAGTCCTTGCCGGCCCATGCCGCTTCCGGCCCGCAGGCGAACGGACAGATCAGGCCCTTGCCCTCGGCATTGGCGCCGATCGCCGCCGGCAAGGCACCGGCAACCGCTGCAATCGTGCCGTCGAGCGACAATTCGCCCAGCACAACATAGCCAGCCAGCATGTCGCCCGGAATGGCGCCGAGCGCGGCCATCAGGCCAAGCGCGATCGGCAGATCGTAATGGCTGCCTTCCTTGGGCAGGTCGGCGGGCGCCAGATTGACGGTGACTTTCTTCGACGGCATCGACAGGCCGGACGCGTGGAGCGCTGCCTGCACGCGCTCGCGGCTTTCGGCCACCGCCTTGTCGGCCAGGCCGACAATATGCATGTTGACCTTGCCGGGCGCGATCATCACCTGCACGTCGACCGGCACGGCCTCTATGCCCTGGAAAGCGACCGTGCGAACCCGCGCCACCATTTTTGTACCCCGGATATGGGCTTGCCCCAGCCTGTGCGATCAGACCAGGAGCGGCCTCTTCGGGAAGTAATCACGATTTCTTGACCAAATCAAGAACATTACAGGAACGCGCAGCCGTTCTGGTTGCAGCCGCGTTGTACCCGGTTGCAAAAACGGAACATGGTTAAGACAAAATGAAAACGGCTGCTTCCGCTTGCTCTCGACCGCGTCAGGAGGGCGACCCGTTCCTCCGGCAATCCGAGGCTGTTGCCGTCTAAGTGGTTACGAAGGCATCGACCGAACCTGAAAGGGATCGATCGATTGCGATCTGGGGTGGAAGCCACTCCATGACAGGATATCGGAAAGGCCAAGGCATGGCGAGTCGGTGCAAAGAGCCGCTTTCCAGAAAAATCTCATTTACGAGGTCTATGAACCGCCCGCGGTCTTGTTCAACTCGTTTCAAAGTTTGCGAACGAATGTAAGCCCGGGGAATTCGTCGCGCCTTCAGCGCTAAGACGGCCTCCGCGATGGATCGAGGATCGGGTGGAACTGTAAGCGAATAGTCGTCATCCAGATAAAGGTCTCGGCCACCATGGTTCGGCGTCGTGACCACGGGAAGCCCCGCGAGAAGATATTCTGTGCTGGCGAACATTGGTCCCTCCACTTCAGAGAGACAAATTCCCACGGCTGCACGATTTAGATGCGTGTTCACGTGAGCCGGTGCCAATCGGACAGGCTTGCCGGTGCCGTCAAACTCGTTGATAAACACGTGATGCGGCGCGAGTTCCCTGTGCCGATTTATTCTTGCTCTTTCCGAGTCCGTCGTAGAAGACTCGCTTGAACTTCGATAAAAGACAAATGCGCAACGCTGGATGCCAAGCGACAAGTCATGGCGCTTCCACGGAGCCAGTTGCGCATTGTAGATTGCATCAAATTCTACAGGGACGTCATCGAGAGGCCTGAATATGTGTTCGGAGGTTGTTGAAGTCTTGTTGTGCAGGACGGCGGCCTCGCCGGACTGTTTCAACAGATCAGCCTCGGCCTGAGTGTTGGACAGGAAGATCAGCGAGTGACGGGGGTTCCTGAGTCTATGCAGAACGGCATAGGTCCGAATGGTTTTGACGCTAGAACTGGTTTCGATGGACCAGGTTGGCGAGATGAGAAACCAGGCACGGTGGCTGCGTGGAAGGAAAGGCATATGACTTGCTAATCCGAGGGGCGTACCGGACATTCCCGAATAGGATATGAACGGATCGTCCGACAGCAAACTTGCCTGAAGAGCAGGTTGCGATTTCGCGGAAGGGTGCCCTTTTCTGAGGTTACGGCCATGACGTAGTATGGCTCTGACAATCTCGAATTTGGCAGGCGGGCGATACCCGTGCTGTAGAGTCAACATGCGGCAATTGCGATCATGGGTGCGGGAGAAAAACTCGCTTCGACAGAGAGAAATTTGGCAAAGAAGACATCGCCATTTGATCGACGGAATATCTCAGGCGATCAAATTTCGTGTACGGAGAAAACGCCTCTTGAAAGAAAACATCCTCCCAAGCGGGGCTGGCTCTCACATCGCGCTACCAACCGTATCCGTTTGCGTAGGCTGTTTCAATCAAGAGGCATTCATCGACACGGCGATCCGATCCGTAGCGGCGCAGACGTACACTGCGTTCGAGTGCGTCGTGGTCGATGATTTTTCGACCGACGGTTCCCGCCGAAGGATTGAAGAGTGTCTGTCCCAGCTTGGCGACAGTCGTTTCCGCTTTCTGCCCCGGCTGCAAAATGGCGGGCAGTTGGCAACAATGATGACCGGGCTTGACGCGACAGCCGGACCTCTGATCTCCTTTCTTGACGGTGACGATGCTTGGCATCCTGACTTCATAGAATGCCATGCGAGAGCGCATCTCAGCCACACCCGTATCGCGGCGATGTCGAGCTCCGACCAGGTGTTGATAGATGCGGCCGGCAACCTGCTTGCGGGCGGTCACCCCGTATTCCACGTGAATGACCCGCGATCGATGCCGAAAATGAGCGGCTACCTGCATGTCGATACCGAAGCTGACCCAACTTTGCTATTTGTTGATCGGGGTACAGTGGGTTGGTTTTGGTCAACCACATCGGGGATGATGTTTCGTCGAGCTCCGCTTGAAATCATGCGTCCATCTGATCCGGACGAAATAAGGATGTGTGCCGACGATTATGTGGCTCGTGCCGCCCATATGATCGGCGGAACCGTGAGGATTGGGCGGGCTCTTGGCAGTTATCGGCTTCACGGCGGCAATGGCTGGGCGGATGGGCGCGTCCTGGGTGCCGGAGTTGCCATCGGCAGGAGGTCGCCTGATATCGAAATAGCGGTACGGCGGGCACTGGCCAATCGTTGGTGCGAAGTGGCGCCGGGACTGGAGCATTTGATCTCCCGCCACTCAATGCGCAGGACCTTGGTCGACCTGATCGGACTGTCTGCGGCTTTTGAATTGCTGGAAAAGAACCCCGATGCGGGTTTTCTGCTGAAAGACTGGGCAACACCACAGCGAAAATTGCAGACCAGACTTATCGGTCTCCTTCCTCGGAAACTGAGGCCTCGGCGCTTCCGGGACAGAGTTTGATGTGATGAGCCGCTTTCTCGGCAGTCTTACTCGATAAAGAGTTTCTTTCGATGCTTCTCTGGACCCACCAAAGTCCTCCGTAACAACGCATATTACGTGGCCGACTTCCGCCGCTTTTCCTCCACGCAGTCCCAGAACAGGCTGGCGATGTCGGCGCCGCCGAAACGGGCGACTTCGCGCACGCCGGTCGGCGAGGTCACGTTGATCTCGGTCATGAAGTCGCCGATGACGTCGATGCCGACCAGGATGAAGCCGCGTTCTTTCAGCGATGGTCCGATGCGGGCGCAGATTTCGCGCTCCCGCTCGGTCAGCTCGGTTTTCTCGGCGCGGCCGCCGACATGCATGTTGGAGCGGGAATCGTGCTCTGCCGGCACCCGGTTGATGGCGCCGACAGGCTCGCCGTCGATCAGGATGATGCGCTTGTCGCCCTTGCGCACGTCCTTGAGATAGCGCTGCACGATATAGGGCTCGCGAAACAGCTGGCCGAACATTTCGAGCAGCGAGGCGAGGTTGCGGTCGCCCTCGAGTAGATGGAAGACGCCGGCGCCGCCATTGCCGTAGAGCGGCTTGACGATGATGTCGCCGAACTCCTTGCGGAAGGCGGCGACTTCCAGCGGATCCTTGGTGATTAGCGTGTCCGGCATCAAATCGGAAAACTCGGTGACGAAGATCTTTTCCGGGCTGTTGCGCACCCAGGCCGGGTCGTTGACCACCAGCGTTTTCGGATGAATGCGTTCGAGGATATGCGTCGTGGTGATGTAGTTCATGTCGAAGGGCGGATCCTGGCGCAGCAGGACGACGTCCATCTCCGACAGGTCGGTGCGCACCTTGTCGCCCAGCGAATAATGGTTGCCCTTCTCGTCGCGCACCTGCATCTCCTCGATGCGGGCGAACACCTTGCCGTCGCGCAGCGACAGCCGGTCGGGCGTGTAGTGGAACAATTGATGGCCGCGCCGCTGCGCTTCCAGCGAAAGCGCGAACGAAGTGTCGCCGGCGATCGACACGGTGGAGATATGGTCCATCTGGACGGCGATTTTCAGCTTCATGGCGGGTTCCCAGCGCAGTCGACGAGAGCGATATAAGGGTCGCGGCGCCTTCTGCCAATCGGGCCAGCAGCCTTTCCTTTTATGCATGTCGTTGCCCCAAAACCGGGAAGCCACTTTTGGGCGACATGCATCAACGGTCGAAGACCAGCCGTGAGTAACCGAGGAAAGACAGCGTCATGGCGACCAGGGAGGCGACGGCAAGGGCAGCCAGCGGCGGTGCCTCCGGCAGCGCAAGCAGGATAGCCGAATAGACGAGATAGTTGACGATGCTGGTGGCGATGCCGACGCCGCCATAGCGGGCGCCTTCCCTTGCCACGCCACGGCGCGACGGCGAGAAGGTCAGATGCCGGTTGAGCTGCCAGGTGACGCAGAGTGCGAAGCCTATCGACAGCACGCGGGCGGTGAACGGCCCGAGCGGCGTGACGGCGAGCAGCAGCCAGAGTGCTGCCGCATCAGTAACGAAACCGATACCGCCGGCGAAGACAAAGCGGACGAGCCGTTGCATCGTTCAGGCCGCGCGCGGCGTCTTGCCCGGCTGCGGCTTTTGCACCACTTCGCTAGCGCGCCGCTCGACCCGACCCGAAGGCATCGAGAGATAAAAGATACGCTTCTGTTCGGCGCGGCCACGCGAGACGGAATCGAGGATCAGCCCGGTCACCGCCGCCAGCATCGACAAGAGCAGCAGGCCGACCGACAGCACCCAGGTCGGCATGCGCGGCACGAGGCCGGTTTCGGCGAACTCGACCAGAACCGGCGCCATCAGCAACAGGCTGGAAGTCAGGAAGAACAGCGAAAAGGCGCCGAAGAAGCGCAGCGGCTGCGTCTCCTTCATCAGCATGGCGAACATCCAGAGAATTTTCGCGCCGTCGCGGAAGGTCGACAGCTTTGACGACGATCCCTCCGGCCGGCGGCCATAGTCGAGCGCGATTTCGCTGACCGGCAATTTGAGCTGCGAGGCGTGCACCGACATTTCGGTCTCGATCTCGAAGCCGCCGGAGACGGCAGGAAAGCTCTTGACGAAACGCCTGGTGAAGACGCGGTAGCCGGAGAAGATGTCGGTGAAATCGCTGCCGAACAGCCATTTGTAGAGGCTGTTGAAGACGCGGTTGCCGAAAGCATGGCCGGCCCTGCCGGCATCGTCGGTGACGCCGCGCCTGGTGCCCACCACCATGTCGGAGCGCTCGGTCACAAGCGTGTTGATCAGCTGCGGCGCGTCCTCGGGCGCATAGGTGCCGTCGCCATCGGCCATCAGATAGATGTCGGCGTCGATGTCGGCAAACATGCGCCGCACCACATTGCCCTTGCCCTGGCGCGGCTCGCGAACCACGATGGCGCCGGCCGCCCGGGCGCGCAGCGCCGTCAGGTCCTTCGAATTGTTGTCATAGACATAGATGGTCGCCGCAGGCAGCGTTTCGCGGAACCGCCGCACCACTTCGGCGATGGTCAGCTCCTCATTGTAGCAAGGCAGGAGCACGGCGATGACGGGTTCATGTCTGATGTATTGCGGCATTTTCGTCTCCGAATGCCTTGTCGACCACAGGTCGCACGCCGGAAACCGGCCCCGTTCAGGCGGTTTTACTATTTATTGAAGCCGTTAAGGCTAGGTTTAAGACCGACTTCATGAGTGCCGATTGGTCTGATAAGGCCCGGCATTCCCGCCAAGGGCGATCGGGATGGGCACAGCAAGGGGAACTTCCTCAGGGAAGTCCGATATCGCGTTCGCGCTGCTTGCCGCTTTGGTACTGTTGGCTCTCAATGCCCATGCCGGGTTCCCGCAACTGGCCAATCCGGCTGGTGACAATGACAGCCTGCTGGAACTGGTCCAAGTCCGCGACCTCATGGGCGGCCAGGGCTGGTTCGACTTGCACCAGTACCGGATGGGGCTGGAGGGCGGCTTCATCATGCACTGGTCGCGGCTGCTCGACGCGCCGCTGGCGCTGAGCATCCTTGCCGTGTCGGCACTCACCGGCAGCACCGCCTTGGCCGAACAAATCGTGCAGATACTCTGGCCCGCCTTGCAATTCTGGCTTGCGATGTTCTTCATCATCCGCGCCGCACGCGCTTTCGCCGGCGCACACGCGGTGCTGCCCGCTGCCGTCGTTGGTGGCGCGGCCCTGTACTACATCGGCATTTTCTCCCCCGGCGCGCTCGATCATCACAATGTCCAGCTGATGCTGACGCTGGCGAGCCTCGCTCTGCTGCTCGAGGCACCTACGTCCCGGTGGGCTGCCTTCGTCGCGGGCATCTGCGCCACGCTGACGCTCGCCATCGGCATGGAAAGCGCTCCCTATGCCGGGACCCTCGGCGCCGTCGTCGCGCTGTTGTTTCTCGCGAGGGGTGACGGCGAAAGGCTGATCGCCAGGGATTTCGGCCTCGGCGTCGCCGGCGTTTCGGCCGTCGTCTTCGTCACCACCGTCCCGGTGTCATCCTGGGGCCAAGCCCAGTGCGACACGTTCTCGATCGTGCAGTTCGCCGTCGCCGGGCTGGCCGGCGCTGGACTGGCGATCATCACTTCATGGAAAGCCGCCAACGCAACGGCCACCCGGCGCGTGATCTCGCTTGGCGTGCTTGCCGCGGCACTCGCTCTCGTCGTGGTGCTGCTGTTCCCGCAATGCCTGGCGGCGCCCTATGCCCATCTCGACCCGCGTCTGCAGCAGATGTGGCTCGGCTATATCGAGGAGGCGCAGTCTATCGTCCAGCTCGTCTCCGATGACCCGGCTAGGGCGGTGGCGCGCTTTGCCACGCCATTGGTGGCGATCATCCTGATGGCGCTTCACTTCAGCCATGGCGGCTGGCGGCGGCAGGACAGCCTCGTCGGCGCGCTGCTGGTGGTGGCGGTCCTGGTCAGCGCCTGGGAAGTGCGCGGCTCGACCTTCTCGATCGCCTTTGCCGTGATCCCGCTTTCGGCCTGGATCGCCAAATGGCGGCAGCGGGCCGAGACCAGCCCGTCCAGCGGTTCGGTGCTCAGGATGGCCGCAGCCTGGCTGATTTCGGTCAATGCAATCTGGTCGGGCGCCGCGGAGGCCGCATCGAACGCTTTCGAGGCCGGCGCACCTGTCCAGAACGCCAGCATCGATGCGCCGTGCAACAGCAAGGCGTCATTCGCGGCACTCGGCCGGATGGCCCCCACCACGGTGCTTGCCATCTCAAATCTTGGCTCGCCCATCCTCGCCTTCACCGGTCATCGCGTCTTCGCCGGGCCCTACCATCGCAACGTCGCCGGAAACCTGCTGGTGTTCGATGCCTTGCTGGGTTCGGCCGCCGATGCGAAAGCCATCGTCGAAAGCCACCATGTCGGCCTTATCGCGCTCTGCCGCGACAATCCGGAAAGCCAGCTGTTCGCGGCCAAGGCACCGGACGGTTTCCTCGCCGGGCTGATGCGCGGCAACGTGCCGGATTGGCTGGAGCCGGTGACGGAGACCCGTGGCGCCCCGCTCGAGCTCTATCGCGTCAAGTCCAGCGGCTGAATATCTGCGCGAAGACAAAGGCTTGATGCAGGTTTTCGGCGGGCGTCCCGAGAGCATCTGACTTGCAGCCAAGCATGGTTTTTTTGCAAACCGGATACCATTCTCCGGGATGATGATTTAGCTGCGAAAAATCGATTTTCGGGATACGTTTCCTAAAGGGTTTGCTGCCAGTCTCGGAAATAAATTCCGACGTCAAAAAACAGGGACACCGATGCAAACTTCGTTTGGCACCGGTCAGGCAAGCAGGGAGAGCACGGATCTGGCGTTTACAGATCCGTTGACCGGGCTTGGCAACCATCGCCGCTTCTTCGACAAGGTCGACCGCCTGATCAGCGATCGTGCCGACGATCCCGCGCCTTTTACCGTCGGCATTCTCGACCTCGACGGCTTCAAGCCGATCAACGATCTGTTCGGCCACAAGGCCGGCGACGATATCCTGATCCAGGTCGCGATGCGCCTGCGCGCCTCGATGGATGGCCATTCGACGGTCTGCCGCATCGGCGCGGACGAATTCGCCTTCCTCTATCCGCTGGTGTTCTCGGAGGAGGCGGCGGCGGAAAAATCCCGCATGCTGATCGAGATCCTGTCGGCGCCTTACGATGTCGGCGAGCGCACCGCCAGGCTGTCGGCCTCGGTCGGCTGCTCGCTGTTTTATTCCGGCGACGAGACCACCGAGATCCTCGTCAACAAGGCAGAGACGGCGCTCTACCACGCCAAGCGTTCCGGCCGGGGCCGGGTCGTCGTCTACACCCGCGAAATGGAAGAAGCGGCCAAGCGGGTCACCCGCATCGAGCAGGCGCTGCGCCGCGCCGTTTCCGCCGGCGAGGTTGAGCCGCATTTCCAGCCGATCGTCGATCTCAACACTCGCCGCACCATCGGCTTCGAGACGCTGGCGCGCTGGACCGATCGCGACCTCGGCGCGGTGCCGCCGACTGTGTTCATTCCGATCGCCGAGGAGCGCGGCATCATCGGCCCGCTGTCGCAGCTGGTGCTGCGCAAGGCGACCGAGGCGGCGAGGAGCTGGCCGAAGGACCTGTTCCTGTCCTTCAACCTGTCGCCCTCGCAGCTCGTCGACCAGAACACCGGCCTGCATATATTGGCGATCCTCGACCGCACCGGCTTTGATCCGCGCCGCCTGGAGATCGAGATCACCGAAACCGGCCTGATGAACGACCCGGCCTCGGCGGCGCAGATCGTCGAGGACCTGCGCCGCGTCGGCATCCGCGTCTCGCTCGACGATTTCGGCACCGGCCAGTCCTCGCTCGGCCGCCTGCGCGAATTCCATTTCGACAAGCTCAAGATCGACCGCGCCTTCGTCTCCTCCATTCTCGACGACCGGCCGTCCGAACACATCATCCGCGCCATCCTCGCCATGTGCGAGGGGCTGGGCATGGATGTGGTCGCCGAAGGCATCGAAGAGGAAGCGCAGGCCGATCGCCTGGTCCAGTTCGGCTGCGCCGGCGGGCAGGGTTACCTGTTCGGCAAGCCGGTCGATGCCGACGCCACGCTCGGCTATCTCCGCGATACCTTCCGTGGTGCGCTGCGCGCCAAGGCGATCTGACCGGTAATCCCTGCGGTGTCCCGTCATGGTGACCTTGCGCCGCGTGCGGCGCATTGTCGTTTTGTCTGACATATGCCGGCAAATCCGACGTTTCGCCCTTGCCCGTGCGACTTCTCTGGCTAGGATGCGCGCCGGTTAAGTGCGGAGATAACAATATGATGCCATCGGCGGATTTTGCCGACCTCAAGGGAGCCTCGGTGTTGATCACCGGTGGCGGATCCGGGATCGGCGCGGCTCTGACCGAGGGTTTTATCCGCCAGGGTGCCAATGTCGCCTTCATCGACATCGCCGACGGCCCGAGCACGCTGCTTGCCGACCGCATCGAGAGAGACTTCAAGAGGCGGCCGCTCTACCTCAAGACCGATCTGCGCGACATCGACGCTCTGCGCGCCTCGGCGGCCAAAGCAGCAGAAGCGCATGGCGATGTCACGGTGCTGATCAACAATGCCGCCTGGGACGAGCGTCACGCCATCGAGGACGTGACGGTGGAATTCTGGGACAACAACCAGGCGATCAATCTCAGGCCACATTTCTTCACCGCGCAGGCGGTGGCGCCGGGCATGAAGCGGGCCGGCGGCGGCTCGATCATCAACTTCACCTCGACATCCTACCTCATCAACCATCCCGACATGCCGGCCTATACCGCCGCCAAGGCCGGTATCCTCGGCCTGACCAAGGGGCTGGCCGGCAAGCTCGGTCCCGACCGCATCCGCGTCAACGCCGTCGCGCCCGGCTGGGTTATCACCGAACGGCAGCAAGAACGCTGGGTGACCGAGGGGGCGCTTGAAGCCCATGTCGCCAAGCAGTGCATCAAGGAGGTCATGCGGCCGGACGACATGGTCGGCACGGTGCTGTTCTTGGCCTCGGATGCCTCGCGCATGCTGACCGCGCAAATGCTTGTTGTCGACGGAGGTTTCCTGTGAGCCCGGCCAGCAACGCTCCGGCAGTCGCGGCTCTCGATTGGGGCACGACCCGGCTCCGGGCATGGCTGATCGATGGTAGCGGCAAGGTGCTTGCCGAGCGCCGCGGCGACGACGGCCTGATCACCGCGCGCGAAAAAGGCTTTTCCAACGTGCTGGAAGGCCATTTGGCCGCCATGGGCGCGCCTGAGGCGCTGCCCGTCATCATCTGCGGCATGGCCGGCTCTCGCCAGGGCTGGATCGAGGCGCCCTATGTGACCGTGCCGGCGCCGCTCAGTGCTATTCTCGGTGGTGCCGCCCGGGTGGCTGATCAGAAACGCGACATCCGCATTGTGCCGGGTCTTGCCCAGCGCCTGGCTGATGCGCCAGATGTCATGCGCGGCGAGGAAACACAGCTTGCCGGTGCTGGCTTGCCGGCAAAGGGGCGGCATCTCGCCTGCATGCCGGGCACGCATTCGAAATGGGTGCTGGTCGAGGATGGCGCGGTTGCCGGCTTCGGCACCTGGCCGACCGGCGAGCTGTTTTCGGTACTGGCCGCGCATTCGATCCTCAAGCATTCGCTGGGCGAGCATCCGGCTCCGGTCACCGCAGACAGTCCATTCTTCCAGCAATGGTGCGAACGGGCGCTTGGCGAAGGCGGCGACGTCACCTCGAAGCTGTTTGCCATCCGCGCCGCCGGGCTCCTGCAGGACCTGAAGGCGGAAGATGCGGCGGCCTGCCTGTCCGCGCTTTTGATCGGCGGCGAGATCGCCTCGGCGAAGCGCCGCTATGGCGCCGGCGATGCGCCGGTCGTGCTGATCGCTTCCGGCGCGCTCGCCGTGCTCTATCAAGCCGCACTCGACCTCGGAGGGCTTGCCGTCCGGGCCGTCGACGCCGACGAGGCGGTGCGCGCCGGCCTCATCGAAGCCGCACGCGAAAACGGCATGATCGCCAGAACCGGAGCCTTGGCATGACCGAGACCGCAGCCTTTCCAAAACTCAAGCGTGGGCTGGTCGCCATCCTGCGCGGCCTGAAAGCCACTGAAGCGATTGCCATGGGGCAGGCGCTGTTCGATGCCGGCATCGAGGCGATCGAAGTGCCGCTCAACTCGCCCCAGCCTTTCTCGTCGATCGCCAGGATTGTCCAGGTGCTGCCGAAGTCGGCCCTGGTCGGCGCCGGCACGGTGCTGACGGCGGCCGATGTCGACGGCCTGCAACAGGCCGGCGGCCGGCTCTTGGTCAGCCCCAACATCGATGCCGAGGTGATGGCGCGCGCCAGGCATTACGGCATGGTTACCATGCCCGGCGTGTTCACGCCGACAGAGGCGTTCCAGGCTATCCGGCTCGGCGCTTCGGCGCTGAAATTCTTTCCGGCCAGCGCGCTCGGTGCATCAGGCATTTCCGCCATCCGGGCGGTGCTGCCGGCACAGACGCTGGTCGGCGCCGTCGGCGGCGTTTCTGAAAAGGATTTTGCCGGCTACAAGGCGGTCGGCGTCACGGTCTTCGGTCTTGGTTCCAGCCTGTTCAAGCCCGGCATGAGCGTCGACGAAGTGGCCGCGCGGGCGCACGCCGCCGTCGCGGCCTGGGATGTGGTCTTCGGAGACGCATGATGGGTGAGGTTTCGGTTTTTTCCGACCATGTCTGCCAGCTCGGCGAAGGGCCGAGTTATGACCCTGCCACCGACGCACTGTTCTGGTTCGACATCGTCAACGGCCAGCTTCTGGAAAAACCGGTGGCCGGCGGCGCGCTGAGGATCCATGAGCTTGGCCAGATGGCGAGTGCCATCGCCATCATCGACGATCATCGCCAGCTGATCGCAACCGAGACCGGCCTCTTCGTCCGCGACGTCGCGGACGGCAAGATGACACTGCACACGCCGATCGAGGCCGACAACCCGCTCACACGCTCCAACGATTCGCGTGTCCACCCCTGCGGTGCCTTCTGGGTCGGCACGATGGCCAAGGACGAGAGCAAGGGCGCGGGCTCGATCTACTGGGTTTTCAAGGGCGAGCTGCGCACGCTTTACACCGGCATCACCGTGTCGAACTCGATCTGTTTTTCGCAGGACGGCACCATCGCCTATTACACCGACACCGCGACCGGCCTTTTGATGCGTACCGCCTGCGATCCGGCGACGGGCCTGCCGGTTGGCGAGTCGAAAGTCTTTGTCGACCATCGCGCCTCGAAGGGCTACGTCGATGGCTCCGTCGTCGACCGCGATGGCGTGCTGTGGAATGCCGTCTGGGGTGGCAAGGCGGTCAAGGCCTATTCGCCCGATGGCACATTGCTGCGCGAAATTCCCATGCCGGTGACGCAGGCGTCCTGCCCGGCCTTTGTCGGCGCCAAGGCCGACCGGCTGGCGGTGACATCGGCCTGGAAAGGCAAGGACGAAAAACAGCGCCAGCTCGATCCGCAAGCGGGCATGACCTTCCTCATCGACATTCCCGTCAACGGCCGCTTCGAACCGCGCGTGCTGATCGCCTGAGCAAGGCCCGGCGCCCCGGCGCATCTCCTGTCCATAGCGTAGATGTCACCCAAGCGCCCGGCACGGGTCGGTTTCGCGAAAGCCGTTTGCGTCGGCCGTGCGATGTTAAGCGATGCCACTGCCGGGAAGTGTTCATCTCATGTCGAGCCGCAAGCCAAAGCTGATCCTTGTCTACGAGCCGGAAAAGGCTTGCTTCGACCGTCTGATATCAGACGGCTATCCTCAGCAGCGCGCCACCGAAATCTCGTCCTATCTGGCGCAGTCGACCGATCTGGCTCTCGAGTTTGATGCGCTTGCCGCCGCCTGTGAAGCGCGGGGTCTCGCCTTTGCGCCGGTGGCGCTCGACGATGCCGCCGACGTGCTGGAAGGCGAGGATCCGGAGAACACGCTGGTCTGGACGCTGTCTGACGGCATCGCCTATTTCCGCGGCGGCGCGGCACCAGCGCTGGCCCGGCTCAAGGGGTTGAGGACGATCGGCGCCGATGATTCACTGTTCGCGCTCTGCCAGGACAAGTTCCGCTCCGGCGCCGTGCTTGGCGCGCTCGGCCTGCCGGTGCCGCAGGCAGGCCTTGCTCGGGATGGCAAATGGTTGGTCGAGCCGCCGGCTTCCGCCGCCGGCTGGTTCGTCAAGCCCAACCGGCTCGGCGCCAAGATCGGCATCTGGCCGGATTCGCGCGTGGCGGATCTCGGCCATGCGCTGGAGCTTAGCCGGCGCGTTTTCGCCGCCTATCGCGACGACGTCGTCGTCCAGCCCTATGTCGCCGGCCGCAACGTGCGCGCCAGCTTCCTCGGGCTGACGCCGCAAGTTGGTGTCGAGGCGCTTGGTGTGGCCTTTGTCGATTCAGGTGCCGATTTCCAGACCATGGCCGACAGCATGGCGCTCTACGGCGAAACCGGTGAAGCGGCGAAGGCGGCGGGACAGTATGTCGAGCCGGAGCTCGTCGCCGTTGCCGATCTGCAGCCGATCGCGGACGTTAGGATCAGGGCGATCGCCAGCCAGCTGATCAGCGGCCTTGGCCTGCGCGATGTGTTCTCCGTCGACCTGCGGGTCGAGGCCGACGACACGGTTCATCTCATCGAATTCGAGGTGTGCCCCGGCCTGCCTTGCTTCGACTTCCGCGCCTATTGCCGCTCGCAATGGGATCTGGAGCTTGCCGACGCCATGGCCGAGACCGCCACGAGCCGTCTGAATTCGACCTCACCGTCGTGACCGCGTTCAGCTTTGCCTCTCGGCTCGCCCATGCGCTGGCGCGGCATAGGCCGCCGCTGGATCGGTCCCAGGGCCTTATCCCCGAGGCATTCGCTCGAATGCCTGCAGGGAGGGATCGATCGTATCCCAGCCATGACCTGATATCGTATAGGTGACCACCTGCGGCTCGAATACGCCTGGGTCGTCAAGGCTGGTGGCGTGGACCGCGATCAGGTCCGGCATAGCGATGAATGTCAAATAGACCGGCGTGCCGCAGGTCGGGCAGAAGGCGTGGATCTTTTCGTTGCCGCTGGCGCCAGCCACCCGCCAGGTGCTCGCCTCGCCGGTGATTGCCATATCGGCGCGCCGGCCGAAGGTCAGGTAGGATCCGTGGCCGGTGCCCGCGCGCTTCTGGCAATCCAGGCACTGGCAGTGGTTCTGGAAGATCGGCTCGCCGCTGGATTCGTAGCGGATGGCTCCGCAGGCGCAGCCGCCCTTATAGCGTTTGGTCATTGTCATCCCCTTTGCAATCAGGCTGATTTCGGCTTGGCGAAAACG
This sequence comes from Mesorhizobium loti CJ3sym, assembly GCF_000472785.1. Taxonomy (GTDB): domain Bacteria; phylum Pseudomonadota; class Alphaproteobacteria; order Rhizobiales; family Rhizobiaceae; genus Mesorhizobium; species Mesorhizobium loti_E. Next base: position 33,215 of record NZ_AXAL01000034.1, on the reverse strand, counting down.
TCGATGCCGCTGCCGGTTTCGAGCAAGGATTTCAGACTGGACAGCACAACCGGCCAGCCCTGGCTGATGCCTTTTGCCATGCCGGAGCCGGCTTCGAGTTCGTCATGGGTGACGGTCAGCCGGACCATGGCGTCGTATTCCTCGATGCCGAAGGTCACCCGGCTGTAGCTTGCCGGATTGGAGGCCTGCGAAGGGCTCGCCCAGGTGATGACGAGACGGGTTGGCGGCGAGACCTCGACGACCTTGCCGACAATCTGGACGGTCCGCTCATCATTGGCGCGGATATGTTCCCATTTCGATCCCGGCTTCCAGTCGGAGACGTTTTCGTGGCCCCAATAGCGCCTGGCGATATCGGGCCTGGTGATGGCCTCGAACACCTTCTCCGGCGTCGAGCGGATGTAGGTCACGTAGACAAAACTGGTCGTCTCTCTGGCGGTCATTGGTCGTCTCCTTCGAGTTCCTGTTTCAGGTCGTGCAGCAGGCTGAGCCGCTGCCGTTCAAATTTTCGCACCCAGCGCTCGTAGACCTCGTGCAGCGGCACCGGGTTGATGAAGTGCAGCTTTTCGCGGCCACGCTTGACCGTGCTAACCAGATTGGCCGCCTCCAGCAGGTCGATGTGCTGGGTGGCGGATTGCCTTGCCATGTCGAGATGTTCGCAAAGCTCGCCAAGCGTCTGCCCGTTCTTCTCACAGAGAAGGTCGAGCAGCCTTCTGCGTGTCGGGTCGCCCAGTGCTTTGAAAACCTTGTCGGCGTCCATCAGCCTCACTCTGTTGTGAGACAATAATATGCAGGTAAATACCTGCATGTCAACTCGAAGCCGTGCATGCCTCGAAATACCCCGGCGAACCCTATTTGGGATAGGCGGTCACGGCCTGATAGGCGCGTACCGGCGATAGGCCGGCTGAACGGTCGTTCGAGCCGCAGGACTGCGCCTGAAGCGACCCGAGCCTTTGAATGGGATCTTCCTGCGTTATCCGGATTCGACCGAATAGGCCGCCTCAGGCCCCTTCGACGAGAACGATCTCGCCGTCGGCGACCTTCTGGCGGATGGCGACAGCGCGCTGATATTCCGGCGAGTGGTAGCAGTCATGCGCCGTGGCCAGCGATTCGAACTCGATGATCACGTTGCGGGCCCGGCCCGGCCCTTCGGCCAGCTCATGTGCCCCGCCGCGCGCCAGGAATTTCGCGCCGAACCGCTCGAAGGCAGGTTTGGCGGCGGCCACATAGTCCTTGTAGCCTTCGGCATCGCGCACATCGACACGAGCGACCCAGTATCCCTTTGGCATTGTTCTTCTCCGAACTTGGAAACTCTGTGTTTTGACGCAATTCCGGACGGAAAACCGTTTCACACTTTTCCTGGAATTGCTCTAAGCAGAGCGCATTTCGTCGACGATCGCTTGCGCCGCAGCGCGGCGGTCGCTTGCCGCGACGATCGGGCGGCCGACAACGAGGTGGCTGGAGCCATTGCGGATCGCCTGGCCTGGCGTCACCACGCGCTTCTGGTCGCCATGGTCGCTGCCCGCCGGCCTTATGCCCGGCGTCACCACCGCCATGTCGGGGCCGACGATGCGGCGCACCGCTTCGGCCTCTTCGGCCGAGCAGACGATGCCGCCCATGCCGGCATGCAACGCCTGTTCCGAGCGCCTGAGCACCAGCGTGTGCGGGTCGTATTCATAACCGACGTCGATCATGTCCTGCTCGTCCATCGAGGTCAGCACGCTGACGGCGAGCAGGCAAAGGTCGCTGCCCCTGGCCGCCTCCACGGCAGCCCGCATCGCCTTGGGATAGGCGTGGATGGTCAGCATGGTCATGCCCATCTTGACGATGTTCTCGACGCCCTTGGCCACCGTGTGGTCGATGTCGAGCAGCTTCATGTCGAGGAAGACTTTTGTCCCGCCGCTGGCCAGTTCCCTGGCAAAGTCGAGCCCGCCGGCAAAGGCCAGCTGATAGCCGATCTTGTAGAAGGAGACGACGCCGTCGAGTTCCCGCACCGCTTGCTCGGCCTCTTTCACCGTTGGCACGTCGAGGCCGACGATCAACCGGTCCTGCATGGTCTTGGCAATCACGCTTCGATCCGCGTCGACAGCATGCGCGAGGTTTCGATCAGCGTGCGGCATAGATGCTCCATCGATTTGTGCAGTCTTTCGTCGCGGAAATTGCCGCCTTCGTCAAAGGCGTCGCCGCCGTCGGGCACGCAGCATTCCGGCGTCACCACCTCCATCTGGCAACGCACCAGCACGGCGCGCAGATGATTGATGCAGCGGATGCCGGCGAAGTGGCCGTTGGAGGACGAGCACAGGCCGGCGACCTTGCCGGCCAGCGGCCTGACCGGCCGGCCGCCGTCTCGGCGCACCCGGCTCACCCAGTCGATCGTGTTCTTGAGCAGCGGCGGGATGGAGCCGTTATATTCCGGCGTGGCAATCAGCAGCCCGTCATGGGCGATGACCAGGCGGCCGAGTTTGACGGCGTTTTCGGGAACGCCCTTTTCCTTTTCAAGATCCTCATCGAGGATCGGCAGGACATAGTCGGCGAGCGAAATGCGGGTCACCTCGGCGCCCTGCACCGCAAGCTCCTTCTGCGCCGCATCAGCGGCCCTGCCGCTGTAAGCGCCGCTGCGCACCGAGCCGGCGAAGACGAGGATTTTCGGGATCACTGCCATTGGCCACCCTTGTTCCCGGACAGGTACAGCCAGGGGCGGCTCAAATCAATGTGCTTCGCGCCGATAGATCCACAGCTGCGTCGGCGGGATGTTGCGGAAGATGAAGTCGAAATGCTTGACCGTGTAGTTGCCACGGCCGGCCGGTATCGGCGACATCGGGCCATAGGTCAGCTGCACGATCGGCCGACCGGCCGGGATGCGGTCGAGCAGGCTCTCTATATAGGCGATGCGCTGGGCGACGGGGAAATTGAGCAGCGGCACGCCGGACACGACGGAATCGAAGATCATCCCGCTCCTCTCGCCGAGCGTAGCGTTGAGGTTGAAGGCATCGCCCTCGATGACGTTGACGCCCGGATAGAGTCCGCGCAAATGGCGCACGAAATCCGTGTTGTATTCGAGGGCGTAAAGGTTTTCAGGCCGCACACCGAGCGCCAGGATGGCGCGGGTGATGACGCCGGTGCCGGGACCGATTTCGAGCACGGGCAGGCCTGACTTCGGATTGACGATCGAAGCCATTTTGCGGGCCGTGATCGAGCTGGTCGGAACGATCGAGCCGACCGTCTTCGGCTTGTCGATCCAGCCCTTGAAGAACTTGAGCTCGTCGTCGAACTTTTCGGCAAGCGCCTTCCGCAGTCCGGGACCACGTGTCATGCAAGCTCTCCTCAGCGCTCCCCCAAAGTTACTTAACACCTGAGCAGCGCAAGGCAAGGCACGACCCTGCCGATGTCGTGGATAAGATAGATTTGGTCGCGTCCCAAGACATGGCCCAAGACACGGCGCATTTCATCTGATGACGCGCCATTCCTGCCCTATCAACGCTCGCCAAAGGATTCGAAGAAATCCTTCATGCGGGCGAAAAACCCGCTCGATTGGGGCGAATTGTCCTGTGAAGAGAGCTGTTCGAACTCTTCCAGCAATTCGCGCTGGCGTCGGGTAAGGTTCTGCGGCGTCTCGACCGCGGTCTGGATATAGAGGTCGCCGACATTGGGCTGGCGCAGCACCGGCATGCCCTTGCCCTTGAGGCGGAACTGGCGACCGTTCTGCGTGCCTTCGGTCACCTTCACCTTGGTCTGCGTGCCGTCCAGCGTCGTCACCTCGAAGGAGCCGCCAAGGGCTGCCGTCGTCATCGAGATCGGCACCTTGCAGTAGAGGTCGGCACCATCGCGCTGAAAGAATTCGTGCGGCTTCACCGCCAGGAAAATATAGAGGTCGCCCGAAGGTCCGCCACGCAGGCCGGCCTCACCCTCATTGGCAAGGCGGATGCGGGTGCCGTCCTCTATACCGGCCGGAATGTTGACCGACAGCGAACGTTCCTCGGTGACGCGGCCCTGGCCGGCGCATTTCGGGCACGGGTCCTTGATGGTCTGGCCGCGGCCTTGGCATTGCGGGCAGGTGCGCTCGATCGAGAAGAAGCCTTGCGTGGCGCGCACCTTGCCGTGGCCGTTGCACATCGAGCAGGTGACGGGCTGGGTGCCGGGCTTGGCGCCGCTGCCGGAGCATTCCGAACAGGAGATCGAAGCCGGCACGCGGATCTGCGCGGTTTTTCCCGCGAAGGCTTCTTCCAGCAAGATTTCCATATTGTAGCGCAGATCGGCTCCGCGCTCTCGGCCGCCCGACGAGCGGCGCTGACGGCCGCCCATCATGTCGCCGAAAATGTCCTCGAAGATGTCGGCGAAGCCGCCGGCGCCAAAGCCTTGCGCACCGCCATTCATGCCGCCCTGTTCGAAGGCGGCGTGACCGAAGCGGTCATAGGCCGCGCGCTTCTGCGGGTCCTTCAGCGTTTCGTAGGCTTCGTTGATTTCCTTGAACTTGTGCTCGCAGGAATGATCGCCGGGATTGCGGTCGGGATGGAACTGCATGGCGAGCTTGCGGAAAGCGCTCTTGAGCTCCTTCTCGTCGGCGCCTTTCTGGACGCCCAGCGTTTCGTAGAAATCAGCTTTCATTTTTTCCCGCAGTCCGGATGCTCAACGTCTTGATGTTTGTGGCGTCGTTTTGCCGGCACGTTTTCTCGATTTAGGAGCGGTGCTGCCCGGATGCTAGGGCCGTGGCTGTCCCGTCGGTGTTTTTCGATGATTTTTCTACAAAGGCCCGCACTTTTTCAGCAAGGGTTGCAAAAAAGCCCGGCTTTGCGCCGGGCTTTCTGCATTATCCTGTCTTCAGGCGGCTCAGGCCGACTTCTTCTTGTCGTCGTCCTCGTTGATTTCCTCGAAATCGGCGTCGACAACGTCGCTATCCTTGGCGGCATCCGCCTTGGCATCGGCTTCCGCCGCTTCCTTCTGCGAGGCCTCGTACATGGCCTGGCCGAGCTTCATCGAAGCTTCGGCGAGGACCTGCGACTTCGCCTCGATATCGGCGGCGTCGTCGCCTTCCGAAGCCGTCTTAAGAGCGGCGATGGCATCGACGATTGCCTTGCGGTCGGCTTCCGAGACCTTGTCGCCATATTCCTTCAGCGACTTCTCCGAAGAATGCAGCATCGCCTCGGCCTGGTTGCGGGCCTCGACCAGCCCACGCCGCTTCTTGTCGGTCTCGGCATTGGCTTCGGCGTCCTTCACCATCTTTTCGATGTCGGCGTCCGAAAGACCACCCGATGCCTGGATGCGTATCTGGTGCTCCTTGCCGGTGCCTTTGTCCTTGGCCGAAACGTTGACGATGCCGTTGGCATCGATGTCGAACGTGACCTCGATCTGCGGCACGCCGCGCGGCGCCGGCGGAATGCCGACCAGGTCGAACTGGCCGAGCGCCTTGTTGTCGGCGGCCATTTCACGCTCGCCCTGGAAGACGCGGATGGTCACGGCCGACTGACTATCCTCAGCGGTCGAGAACACCTGGCTCTTCTTGGTCGGGATCGTCGTGTTGCGTTCGATCAGTCGGGTGAACACGCCACCCAGTGTCTCGATGCCGAGCGACAGCGGCGTCACGTCGAGCAGCAGCACGTCCTTGACGTCGCCCTGCAGCACGCCGGCCTGGATGGCGGCGCCGAGCGCGACGACCTCATCCGGGTTGACGCCCTTGTGCGGTTCCTTGCCGAAGAACTGCTTCACGATCTCCTGGATCTTGGGCATGCGGGTCATGCCGCCGACCAGGACAACCTCATCGATCTCGGCAGCCTTCAGGCCGGCATCCTTGAGCGCCGCCTTGCAGGGCTCGATGGTGCGCTGGACGAGGTCGTCGACCAGCTGCTCGAACTTGGCACGCGTCAGCTTCAGCGTCAGGTGCTTGGGGCCGGTCGCGTCAGCGGTGATGAAAGGCAGGTTGATTTCGGTCTGCGTCGTCGACGACAGCTCGATCTTGGCCTTTTCAGCCGCCTCCTTGAGGCGCTGCAGGGCAAGCTTGTCGTTCTTCAGGTCGATGCCCTGTTCCTTCTTGAACTCCGCCGCCAGATATTCGACCAGGCGCATGTCGAAATCCTCGCCGCCGAGGAAGGTGTCGCCATTGGTCGACTTCACCTCGAACACGCCGTCGCCGATCTCAAGCACCGAAATGTCGAACGTGCCGCCGCCAAGGTCGTAGACAGCGATGGTCTTGCCTTCTTTCTTGTCGAGGCCGTAGGCAAGTGCCGCCGCGGTCGGCTCGTTGATGATGCGCAGCACTTCGAGGCCGGCGATCTTGCCAGCATCCTTGGTCGCCTGGCGCTGGGCGTCGTTGAAATAGGCCGGAACGGTGATGACCGCCTTCTCGACCTTCTCGCCGAGATAGGCTTCCGCCGTTTCCTTCATCTTCTGCAGGATCATGGCCGAGATCTGCGAGGGCGACTGCTTCCTGCCGCCGGCCTCGACCCAGGCATCGCCATTGTCGCCCTTGACGATCTTGTAGGGGACAAGCTTCTTGTCCTTCTCCGTCACCGGATCGTCATAGCGGCGGCCGATCAGGCGCTTGACCGCGAAGATGGTGTTTTCAGGATTGGTGACCGCCTGGCGCTTGGCCGGCTGGCCGACGAGACGTTCGTCGTCGCCCGAAATGGCGACGATGGAAGGCGTCGTGCGCGCGCCTTCCGCATTTTCGATCACCTTGGGCTCCTTGCCATCCATGATGGCGATACAGGAGTTGGTGGTGCCGAGATCGATACCGATTACTTTTGCCATTTTTCTAGTCTCTCCGCTAAGCAGGCTCTCAGGACCCGTACAGGCGTTCCAACGAAAGCCCCTGTTCACAAGAAATTCCGTTCCGGCAACCGGCATTCCGGCGTCGAACGGCTTGGCGCGTATATAAGAACAGGCGGCATCGGGCGCAAGCATTCTGCGCAAGGCTTCCACGATCGTTGCAGGCGGACAATCTTGTCCGGTGCAATCTGGCGGCATTACGTGGCGTCATCGACCGCGTCACGGTGCGATCAGCCCCCAGGAACGCGCAAGCCGCTTACATCGGATCAGCCGCGCACGAATTCAATCAGCGCCGCGGCCATGCGGTCGTCGAATTCCTGCCGGAAGCGGTTCTTCTTCAGCCATTCCGGGTTCGAGCCAACTGTCTTGTTGGCGTCGACGATGATGCCCTTGCCATCGACGATAAAATAATCGATCGCACCGAAATCGAGATGCAGCCGCTGCCTCACCGCCCTCACCTCCTCTGGAACGGCGCCGCCCTCTTCGTTGCTCAGGATCTTCGATCCGGCGCAAAGCACATCATTGTAGACCTGCCGCATGTTCACCTCGGCGCCCAGCAGGAACATGTAGCGATACTTGACGATGGGCAGCTCGAGGCTGTCGAAGGCGAATTTCTCCACCATCAGGCGATCGTCGAGCCAGACCTGTGCCGGAACCCGCGCCAAATTGTCGTAGACGCGGTAGGGCGGGCACAGCCGCGCCTTGTAGCCGGGGTCAACGGTCTTGCGGGCGAAATGCGCCGCCCGCGTCCAAGGATTGCGGTACTGCCGCCAGCGCAGTTCGGGCCGGCCCCTGCTATTGAGAACTGTCTTGACGATGACCGGACCGGAATGGCTGTCGCCGGCGCTTACCCTGAGCGATGAATAGAGGTGGCGGTGGATCGACAGCGCCCGGCCGTTGATGGTGCGGGCGTAGCGCTGGGCGAGGTCGTGGTAGGGTTGCGGCACCTCGGTCAGGTCGATGTGCAGCAGAGCCGCCGTCGCCAAATTCTCCCGCGCCGGGCGGTCGAGCAGGCGCACCGTCATCCCGGCCTGTTGCAGATGCGGCAGCAGCGACTGGACGGAATACTCCCGCCCCGAACGAAAATTGCCCAGGCTCTCCACATAGACATCGAGATCGGCCGGCATTGCGGGGGCGCTATTCGCTGACGTCGACGTTCGAGAAGTCGTGATGGTCGAACGGATCCATGACGTAACCCTGAACCCGTTCGCGCATCGGTATCGACACCACGGAATGGGCAATCACCACCCACGGTGTCTGTTCCCGGAATATCCTTTGCGCCTGCATGTAGAGTTTAGCGCGGGCGTCGGGATCGACGATCCCGGCGGCCTGCTTGAGCAAATCGTCGAAGGCGGGAAAACACCAGTTGGCGCGGTTGGTGGCGCCGACGCCGGCGCAGCCAAGCGGCACCGAAAGGAAGTTGTCGGGGTCGCCATTGTCGCCGGTGAAACCGAACAACATGGCGCCGTCGCGATCGCGGGGCTTCGAGCGGGCGAGGTATTCCGCCCACTCATAGGTGACGACGTCCACGGTGACGCCGATCCTTGCCAGATCGGACTGCATCATTTCAGCCATGCGCTGCGCATTCGGGTTGTACGGACGCTGCACCGGCATGGCCCAGATTTTCATGTGCAGATCCTTGATGCCGGCCGCGGCGAGCGTCTGCCTGGCGGCATCCGGATCGTAGACATCGTCAGGGGCCGTCCCATCATAGGCCCATGAGGTCGGCGGCAGCGGATTGCGTGCGACCTCGCCGGTGCCGCGGAACACGACATCGACAAGCGCCTTCTTGTCGATGGCCATGTCGATCGCTTTTCGGACGCGCGGATCGTCGAACGGCTTCTGCAGCGTGTTGAAGGCAAGATATCCGGTGTTCAGGCCCTCCTGCCGCATGATTTTGATGCCCGGCGTTGCCTTGATCGCCTCAAGGTCGGCCGGATTGGGATAGGGCATCAGATCGCATTCGCCGGCACGCAGTTTCGCCATGCGGACATTGGCGTCGGTGGTGACGGCGAAGATGAGATCGTCGATCTTCGGCCTGCCGCGCCAGTAGTCCGGGTTGGCCTTATAGCGGATAACCGCATCCTGCTGGTAGTCGACAAGCTGGAACGGACCCGTGCCGACCGGTTTTGTCGCCAGATCGAGCGGCCGCTTTTGGGTCAGCAGCCTGTCGGCATATTCCCTCGAGACCACGGACGCGAAATCCATCGCCAGATTGGCAAGCATCGGCGAATGAGGCGCCTTGAGCGTCATGACGACCGTGTAGTCGTCGAGTTTACGCCAATTGGCGACAAGGCCCGGCATCCCCATGCCGTCAAAATAGATATAGGGCCGGCTGGCATAGTTGTGGAACGGGTTCTGCGCGTTTGCCTGACGATCGAAGGTGAACAAGACGTCGTCGGCATTGAAATCGCGGCTTGGCGCAAAGCCCTCGATGGTTTGGAACTTCACGCCGTGCCTGAGGTGGAAAGTATAGGTGAGGCCGTCGTCGGAAATCTCCCATTTTTCGGCGAGGCCGGGGCGCACCTTGGTGGTTCCGGGTTCGAACTCGACGATGCGATTGTAGAGCGTGGTGGCGGATGCGTCGCGACCTCCGGACGCCAGCGCAGGATCGAACGTGTCGGGGCTGGCTTCCGTACAATAGATCAGAGTCTTTGACGCAGATGGCTGCACAGGCAGCACCGCCAGCAAAAGCGCCGTAAGCAGCAGAAGAATGCGCGTGTCCGCCATGGTTCCCGCCCCGTAGTTCAGTCAACGCTAACAGAAGACCCCGAGGCCGAAAAGCCGATGCCTTTCTTCTGGCTCGCAGGGTGAACCTTTCCACCTCCGTCAGCGACCAACGCTCAGGTGCCGCATGGTGCGCACCGGAAAGGAAGCCCCCATGACCAGTAACCCAGAGGCTCCGCGGTCTCCGGGAACAACAGGAGCTCAGCGCGACCACCGCCTTCGGGACAGGGTCGATGCGCTGGGCTTTCCGTTGATTCCGTTGACCCTGCGGAAGACCAGGCGTATCGTGCCTGTGAGGAAAGCAGACAATTCGATCAGGGAAGAACGAGCCGGACCGCCGCGCCTTGCCCTGATTTGCGCGGCAGCCCGGGACGTTTCTCCCCTAGACTACGGGGGTAGTGTCATGTCTCGCATCCGCGGCTCGTTCGCATCGTCTCTCTATGGCCATTTGCGCCATGCTGCCCATGCAGGCGGCGGATTGCTGGCGCTGGCACTCACCGCCAGCCTGTGGTTTGGCGGGGCTGCCCAGGCACAGGACACCCAAATCATCTATCCCGGTTCGATGGCGGTCACCGGCTTTCCCGGTACCGTCATCCCCAATTTCGATGAGGGTCTGCCGCCCGGCGTCGATCCGGTCAACGAAACCTTCATCGACACCACGCGCGCCACCTTGCGCGTTTTCGACGTTTCGCACCTGGGTGGGCCGGCATCGGGCCAGCTTGTCTTCACGCCGCCGCCTTTCGAGGTGACATCAGGCCAGATCGGCGAAGTGTTCGGCCTCACCTATGATGACGGCGTGCGCGATGGCGTGCCGTCGGGCATTCCCAACCTTTATGCCGCCGCCACCTCGCTGCACGGCATCGAGATCGTCACGCCGGACGCCGACAAGGATGGCAGGCCGGAGCGGCAGCGCCGCGGCACATCGGGCGCCGCCTTCATGGACGGCCAGTTCGGCACCGAAAATGGCGGCGGACCGGGCACCATCTGGAAAATCGACGGCATTACCGGCCAGGTCGCCAAATTCGCCGACATCGACACCAACAGCGGTCCCGGCATCGGCAATATCACCTTCGACCCCAACCACCGCCAGTTCTTCGCCTCAGACCTCGATACCGGCCTGATCCATCGCATCGATGCCAACGGCAAGCTGATCGACACCTTCGACCATGGCGTAGCCGGGCGACCGGCGCATGGCCTGGCTCCCGTCGCCGACGATGGCGCGGTGATGGACATACAGGGAGCTGCCTTCGACTCGGAAGACCCTGAGACCTGGGGTTACACGCAGGATGAACGCCGTGTCTGGGCAGTCTCCTATCATGGCGGCCGGCTCTACTATTCGGTCGGCGAAAAGTCGGAAATCTGGTCGGTGGGCATTGCCCGCGACGGTACCTTTGCCGGCGACCCGCGCTGGGAACTGACGGTCAAGGCCGACAAGGATTACGCGGTCACCGACATAGCCTTCGACAACAGCGGCTTCATGTATCTGGCCCAGCGCGGCCCGGTGGAAAACCGCTACGATTACAGCCGCTTCGCCGATTCCGGCAAAGGCGAGGTCATCCGCTACTGGCTTGAGAACCCGGACGATCCGGCGACGGAATCGGTCTGGGTGGAAGCGCCGCAGGAATATGCGGTCGGCTTCCCGCAGGGCAACCGGCAGTCGGCCGGCGGCCTCGACCTGCAATATGGCTATGACGCCGACGGCAATCTCGACACCTCGGTCTGCACCCAGACGCTGGTCAACACCGGCGACAAACTGCGTGACAATCCAGCCCTTGCCGAGCAGCTCGCCGCTGGCGGGCCGCTCGCCGTGCATGGCGTCCAGATCACGCCCAAGGACCTGGTCAAGCCGGCCAACGTGCCGCCCTTCGGTTCCTGGTTCGTCGACTTCGACGGCTATTTCGAAGATCCGGAAGTGGAAGGTCATGTCGGCGACGTCGCTGTCTGGCATCCTTGCGAGGGCCGCGCCGGCTATTATGAAGAAATCCCGGGCGGCTATCTGCCCCCCTTCTACCCGCCGGACTTCCCACCTCCCGGCAATCTGCCTCCGTGTCTCGATGTCGACGACGTCCAGTATTACTGCACGCCTTCCGGCCTCGAGGCTGATCTCTATCTCCATGACCATGCCGGCTTCGGCGGCGATTCGATCAAGGCCCAGTCCAGGACGCCAGGTGTCGGGGTGACTTCACCCATGTCGCATGCGCCCGGCAAGCCGTACACGATCAACATCACCGGCCACTATCCGGGCGACAGAGTGGATGTTGGACTTTGCTTCTACAGGAAGTCCGACAAGGACAAGGGTGGTTACTACCCTTGCTGCAAGATGACCTTGCCGCTCCGCACCCCAGCCGTCAGCTGCGACCGTTGAGGAGGGGAAGATGAAAAATCTCGCATTCTCCCCGCTCGTGGCCAACACTCAAACAACCGTCATGGAGACGATCATGAAACCCCTGTCATACGCCAGGCGCGGCGCGCGCTGGCTGATGGCGGCTGGTATCGCGGTCGCTCTCGCGCCCGCACTGCCAGCCGTTGCTGCCCAAAACATCCAGGCGACGGGCACGGATGTTCAACCCCTGCAGCTCGACAATCAGCGCATCGTCAATCCGGAGCCCGGACGCGTGGTGCCTTTCTTCACCAAGAAAGGTGGCCAGCGCAGCTGCGACTATGTCGAGTATTTCCTGAGCTTCGGCCTGCGCGGCAATGCGCAGAGCTTTGCCAATCCGAGCCTGGTCGCCGCGTTGAAGGCCGCCAAACTCGAGTTCAAGGACCAGCTTCCGCATGGCCTGCAGATCGTCAACGTGCAGGTCGCCGGCGACGGCACCGATGCGGGCGGCGGGCCTTTGCCGAGTGCTGTCATCAGCAATTCGGCGGGTCCCAATGATACGGCGACGGTTTCGGATTTCCGGATCTCCGCTTCCGATCTCGACGGTTCGGGCGCACCGAATGAACGCGTCATCACCTTCCAGATCACGGCCAAGATCGACCACGCGGCGTTTCCGGCGCCAGCCATGGTCGACAACCAGGGCCTGATCAAGGTCGTCGTCGGCACTGGTACGGGCACCATCATTCCGTCGCAGGACCCCGGCAAGCCGGATGACGGCAACATCCTGACCGGCGAAAAAACGTCGATCAAGATCGACGTCACCAAATGCGACAAGCAGCCCCCGCCCCCGACCGACCATGAATGTTTCAAGGTCGAACGCGGCACGGTCGACTGCGTGCCCGGCGGCGGTGCTTTCATCTACCACATGCCTGTCGGCCCGGAGATGGGCGGCAAGTGGGTTCAGCTTTCGACCACCACATCAGGCATCACCATCATCCCCGACACGCAACAGGTGCCGGCGGGCGGCGGTGTGCTCAACTGGAAGATCGTCGGCGCGTCACCCGGAGAGACGATCCATATCATCGTCACCGGCATCAACACTTATGCTGGCCCGAAGGAAGGCTGGGGCCTGTGCTGCACGCAGACGATCGACATCGTCATCCCGCCGGACTTGAAATGTCCGCCACGGGACAAGGAGCCGGACCTCAAGGTGGAAAAGCATGCCGATGTCCCGCGCTGCACGATGGCCGGCGGCTGCGACTTCACCATCAGGGTCACCAATGTCGGCACCGCGCCCTACAACGGCAAGATCGTGCTCGACGAGGTGACGCTGCCGGCCGGCTCGACGCTGAGTTCAGGGCCCAATCCGCCCTGGGTCTGCGTACCCGGCACCACCCCGATGGTTTGCACCTATCCGGTGACCACGCTCAATCCGGGTGCCTTTGTCGACCTCAAGCTCGGCTTCAAGCCGGCCGCGGGCTGGCAAGGCAGTGCACTGCGCAACTGCGCGACCTACAACTATGCCGCCAGCGGCAAGCCATTGTTCGGCAGCCAGTCGAACGACCGTGGCTGCGCCTCGATCCCGATCTGCCGCCGTGGCGACCGTGACCGCGACTGCCAGCCGCCGGTGGAAAAGAAGGTCGACCTGATCCTGAAGAAGCGTGCCCGCACCGAGGTCTGCACGGCCGACGGCGTCTGCTTCTTCGTCATCGACATCATCAACAACGGCACAGCGACCTATAACGGGCCGCTGACGGTGATCGACGCCTATCCCGGCGGTGCACCGACCTCCTCGACCTTCGGGCCGAGCCCGCCCTGGAAATGCGGACCGAACGGCCCCGGCCAGTTCCGCTGCGACGACCCCGGCATTGTTTTGCCTCCGGGGGCTTCGACATCGATCGTCGTCAAGGCGGTCGTGCCATCAGGCTATCGGTCGGATACGGTCGAGAACTGCGCCGAGGTGAAGGCCATTCCCGGTGAGGTCGACCTCACCAACAACAAGGCTTGCGCCAAGGAAGGCTTCCGTCATCCCAATGGCGGCCAGCCGGGCTTGCGCATCACCAAGGTGTGCAATGGCTCGCTCGCCGGCGCCGCGACTGTCTCGTGCCGCATCACCGTCATCAGCACCGGCACGACCGCACCCACCGGCCCGGTCCGGATCACTGAATCGGCGACGCTTATCAGTGGTGGAACCAACGTGACGATCCAGACCGTCATGCCAGACGGTCCGGATTGGTCGTGTGCCCCGGTGCCGGCCAATGCGGTATCGTGTGGAATTCCAGGCTCCGTCATGACGCCTGGAACCAGCCGTCACTTCGACGTCACGCTTTCGTCGGAAAAGCCGTTCGAGAACTGCGCGCGCGGCTCGTATGGACCGGCACCGGGAGACGACGTCGTCCATCCGATCGATCCGGCCTGCGTGAAAGGCGGCGGTGGCTCGACCATCCGTGTCGAAAAGACCGGCGATCGCGAATGCAAGCTCGGCCAGCCCTGCTCGTTCGACATCACCATCACCAATGATGGGACGAGCCCCTTCTCCGGTCCGGTCCGCATCGGTGATGCGATCGGCGTGGACGGTCTGGGTCGCCTGGATGGCGTTGCGATCACCTCGATCGATCCGCCCTTCGGCTGCTCGCCGGAACCGACGACACTGCCTGCCTCCTGCATTGCCAACCTGACGCTCGGCGCCGGCGAAAGCCAGTCGCATCATGTCACCGTGGTCATTCCCGACGACGGACGTCTGGCCAATCTGCAGGGCAACGTCAACGGCCAGAACTGCGTTGGTGTCTTGTCTCCCGACACACGGGTGCAAGGCGGCGGCGACGTACTCGCCGGCGACCAGACCAACGTGCAGGGCGATCGCGGCAAGGCCTATGCGTGCCACCCCTTCATCATCACCCATGAGGTGAAGAACGAGTGCTCGCCAGGTTTCGTCATGAACGACGCCGGCCGCTGCGTCTGCCCGGAAGGCACCACCTTCCGCAATGGTCAGTGCACCGGCGGCGGCACCCACCTTCTGCCGCTTCCTGTGCCGCCGCCCAAGCGCTGCGTGCTGCTCGACGGCCAGATCCGGACCGAGGACGGACGTTGCGTCTGCCCGCGCGGCACGGAGCTGGAGAACGGCGCCTGCGTCAAGATCGACCAGCCGAACTGCACCATACCTGGTTCGGTCCCGACCTCGGACGGCAACAGCTGCTATTGCCCTGACGGCACGCATCTCGACAGGCAAGCGAATGCCTGCGTCCGCGACAGGCCGCAGCAGCCTGAGCAATGCACCATCCGTGGCCAGGTCCACAACGCCGACGGCGACTGCATCTGCCCGCAAGGGACCGAGGTGCGCAATGGTGCCTGCCGACCGGTTCGGCCGAAGCCCCAGCAGTGCACGATCCGCGGCCAGATCCAGAACTCGGACGGAGATTGTGTCTGCCCGAGCGGAATGGAAGTCAGGGGCAATGCCTGCCGACCGATCCGGCCCAAGCCTGACCAGTGCACGATCCGTGGCCAGGTCCACAACGCCAATGGCGATTGCGTCTGCCCGGATGGCACGGAAGTCAGGGGCAATGTCTGCCGGCCGGTCCGGCCGAAGCCCGACCAGTGCACCATCCGTGGTCAGGTCCACGATGGGGATGGCAATTGCGTTTGCCCAAGGGGTACCGAGGTGCAAGGCAATGCCTGCCGGCGCAAGCAGCCGACGCAACAGCAGTGCGATATACGCGGCCAGGTCCACAACCAGAGTGGCGACTGTGTCTGTCCGCGTGGGACCGAGGTGGTCAACGGCGCATGCCGCAAGCCCAGGCAACAGACGGAATGCGCACCGGGCTCTCAGATGATCAATGGCCAGTGCCAGCCGATCATCAGGCGGCATTGCCCGGAAGGCACGATCGGGCGCTTTCCAAACTGCCGGCCGATCCGCGGCCGGCCGTCGCTGGAGATCAACCCGGGACAGCTGCTTCAGGTACTGCCACGGCGCAGGCAGCAGACCGACCAGGAACAGGATCCGGTTCCAAACAGGATCCTGAAACTGCAGCAGCAATAGCTATCTGCCCGAACCCAGACCAAAGCCCGCCGGAGCAATCCGGCGGGCTTTTTTCTTCATGGCCCGGACAGGCTGGAATTGGCTACACGCGATCGACAACGCCACCCAAGCCCGAGAGCCGTCGTGTCTTCACCCTCGACAAGTTCCCCGCCGCGCATTAGGCAGTCGATCCGGAGTGACCGCATAAAAAGGCGCTCGGAAAGGCCGCACGATGAGCAAAAAGACCTTGATCGCACCTTCGGTGCTGGCTTCGGACTTTTCGAAGCTCGGCGACGAGGTTGAGGCGGTGGCGGCGGCTGGCGCCGACTGGATCCATCTCGATGTGATGGACGGGCATTTCGTGCCCAACATCACTTTCGGCCCGCCGGTGGTCAAGGCGATCCGCAACCGCACCACGGCCTTTTTCGACTGCCATCTGATGATCGCGCCGGCCGATCCCTATCTCGCCGCTTTCGCCGAGGCCGGCTGTGACGGCATGACGGTGCATACCGAGGCCGGCCCGCATCTCGACCGCTCGTTGCAGACGATCAAAAACCTTGGCAAGAGAGCCGGTGTGGCACTCAATCCGGCGACGCCGGAAACGACGATCGAATATGTGCTCGACCGGCTCGACCTGATCCTGATCATGACCGTCAACCCGGGTTTCGGCGGCCAGGCTTTCATCCCGGGGATCGTCGACAAGGTGAGAAGGGTAAAGGCGCTGATCGGCAGCAGGCCGATCCGTATCGAGATCGACGGCGGGGTCTCGCCCGAAACAGCCCCCTTGGTCACATCCGCCGGTGCCGATGTGCTGGTGGCCGGTGCCGCAATCTTCAAGGGCGGTAGTGTCGAGGCCTACCGCGCCAACATCGAGGCGATCAGGACGGCGGCCGACAGGGCCGCCGGCTGAAGCGCGTCGCGCTTTAGGTCTTCTTTATGCATGTCGTTTTCCCAAAACCGAGGTCACTTTTGGGCGACATGCATGAGCTCACCGCCATCATCGCGCTTCGAATCCAGCAGGCCGGCTAAGGTCCTCGTGCGGATGTGATTGGCCTCGGCGCCGAAGCATCGGCCTGGTCGAGAGGCCTGATTCGGGTGTGCCGCCCGTTGACCTTTGCGCGCGATAGAAAAGATGCTCGCGCGGGCACACGGGAAGCAGATGATCCTGCGTGCATACCAAACACGTTAAGTTTCTACTGGTTGTAGAAGCACGCGAATTTGTACGATCGGACAGCGGAATGAGGCGTATTCCTTTGTGCTTAAGTACAACAAGGTCATCTTGTGCTTGAGCTACCGGACGCAAGCACTGTATGGTACATGTACGGAAGGAATCTGTTCGGACTCGAATTGCCCAAGAAAAGTGGGGACAAGGAGTCAACTTTGACATACGGAGCTGCCAACCTGAACGACGACGGCACGGGATCCAAGAGCACGCTAGCCAGTACGGTCTATCATCAACTGCGGGATGATCTTCTCGGCGGCGCCCTTGAAACCGAAAGCAAGCTGCGGGTCGAGTGGGTTGTTTCCAAATATGGCGCTGGTGCCTCTCCGGTTCGTGAAGCCCTCAATCGCCTTGCCTCCGAGGGGCTTCTCGGTCGTCACGACCAGCGCGGCTTCTTCATCATGCCGGTCACCGCGATGGAGCTCGAGGAGCTGACGCGCACCCGCTGCTGGATCGAGGAGCGGGCGCTTCGCGAATCCATCGCCCACCGCACCGCCGAATGGGAAGAAAAATTGGTGCTGGCGCTGCATCGCCTGGGCCGTGCCTCACGTCTTTCGCCGCAAAATCTCTCGTCGTCGCTCAATCCGGATTGGGAGAAATTGCACCGCACCTTCCATCGGGCGCTGATTTCGGCCTGCCGGTCGCACTGGCTGGTGGGTTTCTGCGATCAGCTTTCCGACCATGCCTACCGCTACCGGCAAATGGCCAATGACGGCGAAAGCATCGGGCGCGACGTTTTCGGAGAACACCGGCTGATCGCCGAATGCGCGCTGGACGGTAATGCCGACGGTGCCGTTCAGGCATTGATCGATCACTACCAGCTGACCGCGGCCATGTGCATGGAACGCTTCAAGCAGAGCGAGGCCGCAAAGATCGCCCCTTCGGCCGAACGGATCCGGGGGTAGCGTTCACTGCTATTGTCGGGCCTGCCGACAATCGCACCCCACCCTTTCAGCCGATCTGACGTGCTGGATCGCCGTTTGCGGTCTTGACGGCACGGCCGGGAAACGCGAACTCTTCGCCGCCGACGCATGCCGCCCGAAGAGCATGCGGGGCGCGCCACCATTGCCCCCACCGCAGGAAGACTTCATGAGCAATCATCTGTTCGATGCGTTCCGGTCCCCGATGCCGGTACCCGAACGTCTGTTGATGGAAACCGACGATGGGCGCTCGCTCAGCTATGGCGACATGCTGGCACGATCGGCACAGCTCGCGCATGCGCTGCTGCAACTGGACGTCGAGCCTGGCGACAGGGTCGCGGTGCAGGTCGAGAAGAGTCCGGAGGCGTTGCTGCTCTATCTCGCCTGCGTCCGCGCCGGCGCCGTCTTCCTGCCGCTCAACACCGCCTATACGCTGACCGAGCTCGGCTATTTCTTCGAGGACGCAGCGCCTCGCGTCATCGTCTGCGATCCGGCAAGGTCGGTGGATATCGGCCGCATGGTCGAGCCATCCGGTGCCGTCGTGGTCACGCTCGACCGCAATGGCCGGGGATCCCTTACGGACCAGGCATCGCGGCAATCTTCGGAATTTCATGATGTCGAGCGGGGCGCGGACGACCTTGCCGCGATCCTCTACACATCGGGAACCACCGGCCGCTCGAAAGGCGCCATGCTCAGCCACGAGAACCTGGCCTCGAACGCACGGGTGCTGGTCGATCAATGGCGCTTCACACCAAGTGATATGCTGATCCACGCGCTGCCGATCTTCCACACGCACGGGCTGTTCGTCGCCACCAACATCATCCTGATGGCCGGCGCCTCGATGCTGTTCGAACAGAAATTCGATCCGGCCCGCATCGTCTCATTGCTGCCGCGCGCCACGGCACTGATGGGCGTGCCGACCTTCTACACCAGGCTGCTGCAGCAAGAGGGCCTGGACCGCGAGGCCACGAAAAACATCCG
The DNA here is from genome assembly GCF_000472785.1 of Mesorhizobium loti CJ3sym. GTDB lineage: Bacteria > Pseudomonadota > Alphaproteobacteria > Rhizobiales > Rhizobiaceae > Mesorhizobium > Mesorhizobium loti_E. Next base: position 14,271 of record NZ_AXAL01000034.1, on the reverse strand, counting down.
CCTGTTTGTGTCAGGCTCGGCGCCGCTGCTGGCCGAGACGCACAAGGCCTGGCGCGAGCGCACCGGCCACGCCATCCTCGAACGCTACGGCATGACCGAGACCAACATGAACACGTCCAACCCCTATGATGACGAGCGCCGCGCCGGCACGGTCGGCTTCCCCTTGCCCGGCGTCTCGCTGCGCATCGCCGACCCAGACAATGGCAAGCCGCTGGTCCAGGGCGAGGTCGGCATGATCGAAGTGAAAGGCCCGAACGTCTTTTCCGGCTACTGGCGCATGCCGGAAAAGACCAAGGCGGAGTTCCGCGCCGACGGCTTCTTCATATCAGGCGACCTCGGCATGATGGACGCCGACGGCTATGTCCATATCGTCGGCCGCGGCAAGGACCTGATTATCTCAGGCGGCTACAACATCTATCCAAGGGAACTCGAAAGCGAGATCGATGCGCTTGCCGGGGTCCTGGAAAGCGCCGTCATCGGCGTCGCCCATCCGGATTTCGGCGAAGGCGTCATCGCGGTCGTCGTGCGGGCGCCGGGGGCACAAATCACCGGAGCTGAAATCCTCGGTGCCATCGCCGAACGGGTAGCCAAGTACAAGCACCCGAAACGGGTGATCTTCGTCGACGAATTGCCGCGCAATACGATGGGCAAGGTGCAGAAGAACCTTTTGCGCGATGCCTACAAGGATCTCTACGCATCGTAGAGCAATTCCCGGAAAAGTGTGACACGGTTTTCCGTCCGGAATTGCGTCAAAACAACTGGCGACGCGCCCTTACTTCAGCTTGCGCGGCTTTTCGATCTTCGTACCGGAGCCCCACAAGGCGCGCTGGAGCAGGTTGCGTTTTCGGTTGCGTGGCGCAAGGTCGATGTCCCCGACCAGTTTCGCGCCACCCTTGCGCCGCTCGAGCGTGATCTTGCGGGTGTGATAGACTTCCAGTTCGGCGCGGTGCGCCACGCTGACGATGGTGACCTCGGGCAGTTCGCGGATCACCGTTTCCATCATCTGATCCTGGCTCTTCTCGTCCAGCGCCGAGGTCGCCTCGTCCAGCACGACGATGTCGGGCCGGTGCAGCAAAAGGCGTGCGAAAGCGACCCGCTGCTTTTCGCCGCCCGACAGGGTCTGGTCCCAGGGCGCTTCCTCCTTGATCCGGCCGGCGAGATAGCCGAGGCCGACCTTGTCGAGGGCGGCCTTGATCTGTTCGAGCTTCCAGTTGTTGGCGGCAGCGGGGTAGGCGACCACCCGGCGCAACGTCCCGGAAGGGATGTAAGGCCGCTGCGGCAGCATGAACAATCGCTTGTCGGGATGGAAATTGACGCTGCCGCTTCCCCATGGCCAGAGGCCTGCGATCGCTCGCACCAGCGTCGACTTGCCCGAGCCTGATTCGCCGGACACCAGCAAGCGCTCGCCCGGTTCGACCACGACCTCGGTTTCCTTGACCACGGACGTGCCGTCGTCGAGTGTCACGGAGAGATTGTCGAGGGAGAGCATCGCTTCCCCCTTGGTCTCGCCTTGCTTGATGCGCCCGAGCTCATCGCTCTGTTCGGCGCGCTCGAGCCCGTCGAGCGACATCATCAGCGAGGCGATGCGCCGTGCGGAGGCGTTCCAGTCGGCGAGGCGCGGATAATTGTCGACCAACCAGCCGAAGGCACCCTGCACGATGGCAAAGGCGGACGCCGCCTGCATGACCTGACCGAGCGTCATCGAGCCTTCGAGGAACTTTGGCGCGCACAGCAGCACCGGCACGACCGGCGCAAACAGGCTGGACCCTTGCGAGACCACCGCCGTGCGCATGTGCTGGCCGGTCAGCAGCGCCCATTGCTTGAGCACCCCGGCAAAGGTCTTGTCGATGCCGCTGCGTTCCTCTTCTTCACCGCCGAGCAAGGCGATGCTCTCGCCGTTTTCGCGCACGCGCGTCAGCACGTAGCGGAATTCGGCTTCCGCCTGGTTCTTCTTCTCGGAGAGCTGAACAAAATCGCGGCCGATGAGGAACATCGAGGTGGAGGTGATCGCGGCATAAATCACCGCGGTGATGACGAGGAAGCCAGGCACGGTGAAGGTCGAGCCTCCCAATGTAAAGCTCAAGGCCCCGCCGATCGTCCACAGCACCACGATGAAAGTCGAGGCAGACAGAAAGGCTGATACGACGCCGGCGACGAAATCGACGGGCGACTCCGTGGCGACGCGCAGGTCTTCCGAAAGGCGGGCCTCGGGGTTCTGGTGGTCGCCCTTCACGAGGTTCAGCTGGTAGTAGCGGCCATTGGCGAGCCAGCGCGCTATGACCGAGGTCGTCAGCCACGACCGCCAGCGGCGCTGCATCGTCATGCGCAGATAGACCTGCGTGACGACAAGGCTCATGCTGCCAAGCACGAGTGGCACGAACACGGCGCTTAGAAAGTAGACGGTGTGGGCGTCGCGCTTCTCGATGGCGTCGAAGATAGCGCGGTTCCAGACATTGATCCCGTATTGGAAGCCGACATTGACGCCGATCAGGATCAGCAGCCCGATCGTCAGTGGCCAGCCGAGCTTGTCGCCGTGCCGGCCCCAATAGCCGCGCCCGCTGATCCAGAACCGTCGCAACAGATATTTCTTGCGCGCCTGTTCGGCCTGTTCGGCCGTCAGTTGCGGATCGGGTTCAACGGCTTCCGGCGGCGGCGCTTCGGCTACGACCTCGGAAGCGGCCGCTTCGAGGGGCGATGCTTTCTTGCCGCGTGGCTTCTTTTCGCGCAGAGCCTTGTCGCGCAGAGCCTTGTCGCGCGGCGTCTCGTCGGGCGGTGTTGATCGCCGCGGCTTTCCCTGACGCGGGCTCGGAGCGCCGCGCGGTTTATCTTTGGCGGCCGGTTTCGATCTGGGTTTCGCGTCTGTCATGCGCCCCGACAACGGCCTCGAAATCAAAAGGTTTCATGACGTTCGCTGGAGCGCTCCACAGCCCCTGTCATTCCGGGTAAAGCAGCTCGCAAACATGGTCGGCGATCGCCAGGCTTGCCGTCAGGCCGGGGCTCTCTATGCCGAACAGGTTGACGATCTGGCCGGCACCATGATCGGCCGGACCCTGGATCACGAAATCGGCGGCAGGCTGGCCGGGACCGGACAGTTTCGGCCGGATGCCGGCATAGGCAGGCTGTAGCGCGCCGTCGGCAAGGTCGGTCCAATAGCGCCGGATCGCCTCGTAGAAGACGGCGCTTCGGCCGGGATCGACTGTGTAATCGACATGGTCGATCCATTCGACATCAGGCCCAAAGCGTGCACTGCCGCTGAGGTCGAGCGTCAGATGGACGCCGAGGCCGCCTTCGACCGGAACCGGATAGATCAGCCGCGAGAAGGGCGAGCGGCCCGAAATCGCGAAATAGTTTCCGCGCGCCAACCACTGCCGAGGAATGAGATCCCCTGGAAAACCGTCGATCCGGCCGGCCACGGCTTGTGCATCGAGGCCCGCGGCGTTGACGAAGGCACGGGCCTCCAGGGCGAAAGCCTCGCCATTGGCATCGCGCGTGTCGATCCGGATCCCGTCGGCTTCGATCGTCGCCCCGGCAACAGCTGTCAGGAAAGCGAAGGACACGCCGGCGGCCTCGGCGTCGCCGCGCAACGACAGCATCAGCGCATGGCTGTCGACAATGCCGGTCGACGGCGACAACAGCGCGCCGGCGCATGTCAGCGCCGATTCGAGGCTTTCGGCCTCGCTTTGCGTCAGGAACTGGAGATCATCGACACCGCAGCGTTGCGCATTGGCCTCGATCGCCCGCAATCCGTCGATCTGGCCGCCCTCGCTGGCAACGATCAGCTTGCCGGTGCGCGAATGAGCGACATTGTGCTCGGCGCAATAGGCGTAGAGAAGCCGACGCCCTTCGACGCAGAGCCGGGCCTTCAGGCTCCCCGGTGCATAATAGAGCCCGGCATGGATGACTTCGGAATTGCGTGAGCTGGTGACGGTGCCGATCGCGTCGGTCTGCTCGATCACCACCACCTCGCGGCCCGACAAGGCAAGCGCACGGGCAATGGCCAAACCGACGACGCCCGCTCCGGCGACGACACAATCGATTGTCTGCATGTCCTTGCTCTCAGTGTGGAGCGACCGCCTCGAACACCTTGCCGCCGCCGATCCAGACGCTTCTTATGCCGAGACCGTCCGATAGCGCAACGATATCGGCGGCAGTTCCGTTGGCGAAGCGGCCAAGCCGATGCGATTGGCCGATCGCCTGCGCCGGGTAGAGCGAGGCCATGCGCAAGGCCTCGGACAGATCGATACCGACGACATTGTGCATGAAGCGCACGGCCGAGATCATGTCGAGATCGGCGCCCGCCAGCGTGCCGTCGGCCAGCCTGAGACTCCCGTCCCGGCGGTAGATGGTGCGGCCGTTGAGGGTGAACGAGGTCATGTCGGTGCCGATCGTCGCCATGGCGTCTGAGACCAGAACGATCCTGCCCGGGCCCTTTTTGGCTTCGAGCGCAATCCTGATGGTGGCGGGATGGACATGGATGCCGTCGGCGATCAGCCCGGCGGACAAGGTGCCGATGTCGATCGCCGCGCCGGCCAGCCCGGGCTCGCGATTGCCGATCTGGCTCATCGCATTGAACAGATGGGTGACCACGCTGGCACCCGCCTCGGCGAAGGCTTCTGCCGTGGCGTAGCCGGTATCGGAATGGCCGAGGCTGACGATAACGCCTGCCTTGGTCAATGCCGCAACGCGCGCCGGTTCGACGGATTCGGGCGCGATCGTGGTGAGCAGCACCGGCAGCTTCTGCCGGGCCGCGATCAGCATTGCCTGGTCGGCGTCCGTCATCGGCCGGATCAGCGCCGGCTCATGCGCACCCTTGCGTGCGATCGACAGATGCGGGCCTTCAAGATGCAGGCCGAGGAATCCAGCCATTTTTTGCAGCGCGGCGGCTTCGCCGGCAGCGACGGCTGACGCGGTAATCGCGGATGTATCGGTGATCAGCGTCGCCAGCAGCGCTGTCGTGCCGAACGGCGCATGCGCCTTGCAGATGGTTTCGATTGACGCGACATCCGGGTGGTCGTTGAGCATGACGCCGCCGCCGCCATTGACCTGGATGTCGACGAAGCCCGGCGCCAGGATGCCGCCGCCGGTCTCGACGACACTGATATCAGAGGGAATGGCGCCTATGGGCAAAATAGCCTCGACGAGGCTGTCGCGCACGACGAGGGCGTGGCCTTCATGCCAGTCGTCGCCGTCGAATATGCGGGCGCCAGTCAGGGCAAAACGGTCGCTCATACCGTCTCCGTCACCTTGCGAAGATTGCGCGGCGTGTCCGGATCGAGGCCGCGGTGGCGCGCGAACGCCTCGACGAACACGTAGAAGGAGACGATCAGCGTCAGCGGATCGGTCAGCGGATGACCGGTGGCGACATGCGGCAGGCGCGTGGCGCGGTTGGCAAGAGCTGAGGTGACGAACACCGGTGCGCCCTTGGCCGCTAGGCCGTCTGCGGCTTCGGCGACGGACGGCTCGGACGCATCGCGCGCGGCCAGTGCCAATACCGGAAAGTCGGGGCCGATCAGCGCCAGCGGGCCGTGCATGACTTCGGCCGCACTATAGGCCTCGGCATGCATGCCGCAGGTTTCCTTGAACTTGAGCGCCGCCTCGTTGGCCATTGCCGCCGACGGCCCGCGACCGAGGATGAACAGCGATTTCTGCTTCTCGATGGTTTCGGCCAGCACGCTCATCCAGTCGCAGGCGATCGCCTTGCCGAAATGTTCGGGCAAGCGGGCAAGTGCGGCGAGAAGCGCATCATCGCCGGTGGAATGCGCCATCAGCGCGAGACCGGCAACGGCGGAATTGACGAAGGTCTTGGTCGCCGCGACGCTGCGCTCGGGCCCGGCCAGTATGTCGATCGCATAGTCCGAAGCGCGCGCCAGCGGCGAATCGGCGGTGTTGGTGATGGCGATGGTCAGCGCGCCACCGGCGCGTGCGGTTTCGGCCATGGCGACGATATCGGGGCTCTTGCCCGACTGCGAGATCGCCAGACATGCCGAGCCTTCAAGCCGCAGCTTGCGACCATAGATCGAAGCAATCGAGGGGCCGACCGACGCGACGGCAAGGCCGGCGGTCAGTTCGACGGCATATTTCATGTAGGTGGCGGCATGGTCGGACGAGCCGCGCGCCACGGTGACGACGAAATGCGGGTCGCGTTCCCTGATGCCGCGCCCAGCTTCGGCAAGCACGGCGCCGGAGCTATCGAGCAGGCGGGCAACGGCTTGCGGGATCTCCTCGATCTCACGCTGCATATGTGTGGTGTTGGGGATCATGGTCGGCCCTCTTCGCTCGGCCCTGTCAGCCGCAGTTCGGCGACGAAATCATAGGCGTCGCCCCGGTAGATGGAGCGGGTGAATTCGATCACCTTGCCGCTCGCCAGATAGGAAATGCGTTCGATGTGCAGGCCGGCAATGCCCGGCGGCACTTCGAGCAGGCGCGCATCGCTGTCGCCGAGATTGGCGGCCGAAATGCGCTGCACCGCCCGCACCGGCCGGTTGCCGGTCAATTCCAGCGCCGCATAGAGCGAGGAGCCGATGCCCGCCGGGTCGCGCAGCACGCTGGCCGACAGCGAGGCGCGTTCGATCGCCAGCGGCGTGTCGTTGGCGATGCGCAGGCGCGCCACGCGCGCCACCAGTTCGCTCGACGACAGGCCAAGCACCATCATCTCGTCGGGCGAGGGCGCGTAGAGGCCGCGGTCGAGCCATTGCGAACGCACCGCCATGCCGCGCCGCGCCATGTCTTCGGTGAAGGAGGTCAGCCGCGACAGCGATTGCTCGACGCGTTCCATGCGCGGCGCCACGAAGGTACCGGAGCCATGGCGCTGCACCAGAATTCCACCCTTGACCAGGTCCTGCACCGCCTTGCGCACGGTAACGCGCGAAATGTCGGCCTTGGTGGCGATGTCGCGCTCGGAGGGCAGCGCGTCGCCCGGCCCGATCAGGCCGCGATTGACCGCGTCCTCGATGCTCTTGCGCAGTTGCAGGTAGAGCGGCGCGCCGCTTTGCGAGGATTGCTTCAGCGTGGCGAAGATCTGGTCGGCGGCGTCATTCATCGCGCCGCCTCCGATTTGGCGAACAGACGAGCCGCCATCTGCACGGCGCCGCCCAATGCGTCGTCGAGCGGCGGCTTCAGGAGCGCTCGGTAGCGTGCCGACAGCCGTGGCGCGTAAAGCGGCGCCAGCCCGCCTAGCAGGCAGAGCGGCGCGTCATCCGCGAGGTTGAGCGCACAGAGCGAGGCTTCGACGTCGGCGACCACCCTGTCCAGGATCCAGTTGGCGACGCTGTCGCCCTTTTCGGCATGTTCGAACACCTTCGGCGCGAAGCCGCCGAAGTCGCCGGGCTTGGCGTTGGTGGTGAATTCGACCACATCCTCCGGATTGTTGCGGAAGACGGCCAGCATGCTTTGCGTCAGCGGCGAAGACTGGCGGACGCCGTCATAAGCAAGCAATGTCTGTTCCAAGAGGTCGCGGCCGATGCGGGCGCCGCTGCCCTGGTCGCCGACCTGAAAACCCCAGCCGCCGATGGCGCGCGACTTGCCGTTCCTGCGTGCCATATAGGCGGTGCCGGTGCCGAGGATCGCCATGGCGCCGTCACCGGAGCCGACGGCCCCTTCGAGCGCGATCTCGGCGTCGGTCTCGACGCGGCTGATGCTGAACGGCAGGATGGCTTCGAGTTGCTGCCGGTAAGTTCCGACATTGGCGCCTGCGAGGCCGAGAATGGCTGGTGTCTGCGGGATCAGCTCCGGATTCTGCCCGGCGGCGATGAACGCCTGCCGCGCCGCGTCGACAATGTTCGAGCGGGCGCCAGTGAGGTCAGTGCGGATGTTGGCGGCGCCGCTTTTGGCACGGCCGACGACAGCGCCGTCCACCGTTGCAAGAGCGGCCCTGCAGCTGGTGCCGCCGCCATCGATACCGAGCACGAATTTCACGCGATTTCTCCTCCGCGCGAATAATACCAATAAAATACCAATAGCCAAGGCTTAATTTCTGTTTCAAAAAGTTTAAGCCGTATTTTATTGAAAAACCTATGCATTTCGCCGGCTGAGCGATTTCCCGGCAGCGAATTCGTTAATGCGTGTGGACAAGTGGTATTTTTTTGGTATTGTTTCTGCATTGGAGGAACACGGATGGCTGAAACGCGCACCGAAGCGCTGCACAGGAATGCCGAGGGGCTGGATATCCAGGCTCCGGAGACCATCCTTGCTTCGCTGGCCGATGCGCAGGTCGAGGCCGCAAAGGTCGTCCGCAACGCCATCCCCTCTATCGCCAAGGCAGCCGAAATCATCGCCGGCAGGCTGAGCAGCGGTGGCAAGCTTGCCTATGCCGCGGCCGGCAGTTCCGGCCTGATGGCGCTGGCCGACGCATTGGAACTTCCCGGCACGTTTGGCATCCAGCGCGACCGCATCGCCATCCTCATCGCCGGTGGCGACGAGGCGTTCCACACCCTGGCCGGCGGGCCGGAGGACGATACCGAGGAAGCGGTGGCCGCGGTCGCCAATGCCGGCATCGGTAGGGGTGACTGCCTGATCGCCATCTCCGCCAGCGGTACGACGCCCTATGCGGTGCGTGCCATGGAGGAAGCCGCCAGTCGCGGCGCTGCCACCATCGGCATCGCCAACAACCGGGACTCGGCTCTGCTGCGCCAGGCGCAAACCGCCATCCTGCTCGAAACGCCGCCGGAAGTGATCGCCGGCTCGACGCGCATGGGCGCCGGCACCGCCCAGAAGATCGCGCTCAACATGCTGTCGACGCTGACCGCCGTCCATCTCGGCCATGTCCATGACGGCTACATGGTCAACCTCATGGCCGACAACATCAAGCTGCGCGACCGCGCGGCACGCATCGTCGCCGCCGTCAGCGGGCGCAGCACTGACGATGCGGCGCGCCTGCTCGAAAAGACCGGCGGCGCCGTCAAGACAGCCATTCTGCTTGCCGCCGGCGCCGACAATGCCGATGCGGCCGAGAAACTGCTGGAAGGGGCCGGCCAAAGGCTGCGGCCGGCACTTTCCGCGCTGGGGCATGATCCCGAAAAGTAGAAACCGCTTTCCGGAAAAGATCATGCCCGAACAAAGAAATAAAGCTTGCTTCATCCCGATTTCCATCGGGGTGAAGCGGGCTTGCGAGGGGAGCAAGGGGTCAAAAGCCCCTGTTCTCAAAACCGAACCTGAAAAAGGTCAACAGGGAGACTGAGCATGACAACGAAACTACTGACGGCACTGCTTCTGGGCACCAGCATTCTCGGCTCGGCCGGGCTTGCCCATGCCGAGGACGTAACGCTCAACATCGAAAGCTGGCGCGGCGACGACCTTGCCATCTGGAAGGACAAGCTGATCCCGGCCTTCGAAGCCAAGAATCCCGGCATCAAGGTGGTGTTCGCACCATCGGCTCCGACCGAATATGACGCCGCACTCGGCGCCAAGCTCGCCGCCGGCTCGGCTGGCGACCTGATCACCTGCCGCCCGTTCGACAAGTCGCTTGAACTGTTCAAGAAGGGCAACCTTGCCGATCTCTCGGCGCTGCCCGGCATGGAGAACTTCTCCCCGGTGGCCAAGTCCGCCTGGCAGACCGACGACGGCAAGGCGAGCTTCTGCGTGCCGATGGCCTCCGTCATCCACGGCTTCATCTACAACAAGGACGCCTTCGAAAAGCTTGGCATCAAGATCCCGACGACCCGCGACGAGTTCTTCGCCGCGCTCGACAAGATCAAGGCCGACGGCACCTACATCCCGATGGCCATGGGCACCAAGGATCTCTGGGAAGCCGCGACCATGGGTTACCAGAACATCGGCCCCAACTACTGGAAGGGCGAGGACGGTCGTGCGGCGCTGATCAAGGGCGATCAGAAGCTGACCGACAAGGACTGGGTCGCTCCCTATGAGGAACTGGCCAAGTGGAAGCCTTATCTCGGCGACGGTTTCGAGGCCCAGACCTATCCGGACAGCCAGAACCTGTTCACGCTCGGCCGCGCCGCCATCTATCCGGCCGGCTCGTGGGAAATCGGCCTGTTCAATACCCAGGCCCAGTTCAAGATGGGCGCCTTTCCGCCTCCGGTCGAGAAGGCCGGCGACACCTGCTACATCTCCGACCATACCGATATCGGCATGGGCCTGAATGCGGGTTCGAAGCACGCCGACGCGGCCAAGACCTTCCTCTCCTGGGTCGCCTCGCCGGATTTCGCCACCATCTACGCCAACGCGCTGCCGGGCTTCTTCAGCCTGAACTCCGCGCCGGTGAAGATGGCGGACCCGCTGGCACAGGAATTCGTCTCCTGGCGCGGCAAGTGCAAGTCGACGATCCGCTCGACCTACCAGATCCTGTCGCGTGGCACGCCGAACCTCGAGAACGAAACGTGGGTTGAATCGGCCAACGTCATCAACGGCACCGACACGCCGGAAGCTGCCGCCAAGAAGCTGCAGACCGGTCTCGACAGCTGGTATAAGCCGGCGAAGTAAGAGCTCAGGCAACGGAGCCGGCCCGGCGCAAGCCTGGCCGGTTCCGGATACCTGCTTTCATAAGCGCCCATTCAGATAGCGATTGTCGGCACCGCCTCGCGGCCTTACCCTTGTGTTCCTGGGAAAGGCTAGCTGATCAGTCGCAGGCCTTTGTTCTTGCCATATTGGGCAAGGGCGTTCGGGCCGTGCATCGAGGCATCATCTAGCATCAACATCGTCTGGAACCGAGAGACGGCGGGAACCGAACTCATGGCCGCAGAAATACGACCGAAAAGACCGTTTCGCTGGCATATCGGCATCTTCCTGGCGCCGGCCGTGCTCGTCTACACGGCGATCATGATCCTGCCGCTCGCCGGCACGCTGCAGCTGTCGCTGTTCCGCAACGTCAACGAATCCCAGGTCTTCGTCGGGCTGGCCAACTTCCGCACCCTGTTCGGCGACCCCAACTGGTCGGTGGGGTTCTGGAACGCGCTCAAGAACAACACCTGGTTCTTCATGATCCACATGCTGGTGCAGAACCCGATCGGCGTTCTTCTGGCCGCACTTCTGTCCAGCCCGAGGTTGAGATTTGCCGCCTTCTACCGTACCGCGATCTTCGTGCCGACCATCCTGTCCTTCGTCATCGTCGGTTTCGCCTGGAAGCTGATCCTGTCGCCGCTGTGGGGCGTGGCGCCGCATCTGATGGATCTGGTCGGCCTGAAAAGCCTGTTCACGCCATGGCTCGGCAAGGAACAATACGCGCTGACCGCGCTCAGCCTGATCTCGGTGTGGCAGTTCGTCGGCATCCCAATGATGCTGATCTATGCAGCGCTGCTGTCGATCCCCGAAGAGGTGATCGAGGCGGCCGAATGCGACGGCATCACCGGCCTGTCGCAATTCTGGAAGATCAAGCTGCCGCTGATCCTGCCGTCGATCGGCATCATCTCGATCCTCACCTTCGTTGGTAATTTCAACGCCTTCGACCTGATCTACACCGCGCAAGGCGCGCTCGCCGGGCCGAACTATTCAACCGACATCCTCGGCACCTTCCTCTACCGCGCCTTCTTCGGCTTCCAGTTGCAGGTCGGCGATCCCAATATGGGTGCCGCGATCGCCACGATGATGTTCCTGATCATCCTCGGCGGCGTCTGCGTCTACCTCTTCCTCGTCCAGACGCGCCTGCGTCGCTACCAGTTCTGAGGGGCAAGAGATGAGCACCGCCACCCGTTCGCTGCCCCGCACCATCAGCGCCCACGCGATCCTGTTGACCTACACGGCGATCGCGCTGTTTCCGGTGATCCTGGTGATCATGAATTCGTTCAAGTCGCGTGCCGGCATCTTCAGCGAACCGCTGACGCCGCCGACACCAAAGACCTTCGACCTGATCGGCTACACCACCGTCATCGGCCAGGGTGACTTCATCCACTATTTCCAGAACAGCCTCGTCGTCACCGTCGCCTCATTGTTCTTCGTGCTTTTGTTCGGCGCCATGGCGGCCTTTGCCCTGTCCGAATACCGCTTCCGCGGCAATACGCTGATGGGGCTTTACCTGGCGCTCGGCATCATGATCCCGATCCGGCTCGGCACCGTCGCCATCCTGCAGCTGATGGTGGCGAGCGGGCTGGTCAACACGCTGACCTCGCTGATCCTGGTCTACACCGCGCAAGGCCTGCCGCTCGCCGTCTTCATCCTGTCGGAATTCATGAAGCAGGTGTCCGACGATTTGAAGAATGCCGGCCGCATCGACGGCCTGTCGGAATACACCATCCTCTTCCGGCTGGTGCTGCCGCTGGTGCGGCCATCGATGGCCACCGTCGCCGTCTTCACCATGATCCCGATCTGGAACGATCTGTGGTTCCCGCTGATCCTGGCGCCGTCGGAAGAGACCAAGACGGTGACGCTCGGCGCGCAGCTCTTCCTTGGCCAGTTCGTCACCAACTGGAACGCCATCCTGGCTGCACTCTCGCTGGCGATCATGCCGGTGCTGGTCCTCTACGTCATCTTCTCGCGGCAGCTGATCCGCGGCATCACGTCCGGAGCCGTCAAGTGAGCGAGGGGCAAGAGGCCATCGTGCAGGCTCTCGTCGAGACAGGGAGCCGCTATGGATTCCGGGGCGTTCGCGCCAAAAATTTCTATCGCGAGCGGCCGGAAACGATCTGTGTGCTGAACCTTCAGAAGTCTTCCTGGGGGCCACAATTCTATCTGAACGCCGCAGTGTGGTTCACGCGGCTTGGGCCGGAGCGCCGGCCGAAGGAATACAATTGCCACATCATCTGGCGAGATGACTCTTTGATGACTGGCGAGCAATCCAAGGCATTTGAAGCGGCGCTCAATCTGGATCATTCGATCCCGGATGACCGGAGATCTTTTCTGATCAAAGAAGGGGTCGATACATACGGCTTTGGGCTTCTGGCCCGTTGCGAGAGCGAAGAGGCTGTCCTGCAGATCGCCGGTGAGAACGGCCCGAATGTGAGAGTAGCTCTCGCGGCCCGCAGGCAAGAAAAGGCAGATTGAAATGGCTCAACCCCTTCGCGTCGTCGTCGCCGGGCTCGGCAATATGGGGCGCAGCCATGCGCTGGCCTATCACACCAATCCGGGCTTCGAGATCGCAGCCCTGATCAACCGCTCCGACGTGCCGCTGCCGGAAGGTTTGTCGGGCTACGGCATCAGGCGCTCCTTCGACGACGCGCTGCGCCAGGAAAAACCCGATGTTGCCTGCATCGCCACCTATTCCGACAGCCATGCCGACTATGCGGTCAAGGCCTTCGAGGCCGGCTGCCATGTCTTCGTCGAGAAGCCGCTGGCAACGACGGTGGCCGACGCCGAACGCGTCGTCGCGGCCGCCAAGGCCAACGGCAAAAAGCTGGTGATCGGCTACATCCTGCGCCATCACCCGTCCTGGATCAGGCTGATCGCCGAGGCGCGCAAGCTCGGCGGCCCCTACGTCTTCCGCATGAACCTCAACCAGCAATCCTCAGGGCCGACCTGGGAGACGCACAAGCAGTTGATGCAGACGACCTCGCCGATCGTCGACTGCGGCGTCCACTATCTCGACGTGATGCTGCAGATCACCGACGCCAGGCCGGTCGAGGTGCGCGGCATGGGCGTGCGGCTGACCGACGAGGTGGCGCCGTCCATGTACAATTACGGCCACCTGCAGGTGCTGTTCGATGACGGTTCGGTCGGCTGGTACGAAGCCGGCTGGGGGCCGATGATTTCGGAAACCGCTTTCTTCGTGAAGGATGTGATTTCGCCCAAGGGCTGCGTATCGATCGTCATGAAAGAGGGTGTGAAGTCGGATGATATCGACACCCACACCAAGACCTCGACCATCCGCCTGCACAGCGCTGCGACCGGCGCCGACGGCAAATTCGTCAAGGCCGACGAAATGCTGTCGATGGCAGGCGAACCCGGGCATCAGGATCTCTGCGACCTCGAACAGGCCTTCGTGCTGAAGGCGATCCGCGAAGATCTGGACCTCACCAAACACATGGACGACGCGGTGAAATCGCTCGCCGTCTGTCTCGCCGCCGACGAGAGCGTGCGCAGTGGAAAGGCGGTGCGGCTGTGACAAGGGAATTGTCGTCAGGGGTTGCGCTTTACGAGGCCCCCCTCTGGCCTGCCGGCCATCTCCCCCTCAAGGGGGTGTTTGGACCGGAGACATCGCGAACAGGTGTGCGAAGACATCGCGAACAGTTTGCCATGCTATCGGCTGATTGCGTTGAGGTCGATGGTTTGGATTTTCTGGTGGCGGAAGTAGACGTCGAAGACACCGTCCTGTCCGGTCGGTCTGAAAGCGACAGTCCTGCCGGCGAAGGCGTTGCAGATTTTGAATGCGCGTCCGAACAACGAGGT
>NZ_AXAL01000033.1 GCF_000472785.1 Mesorhizobium loti CJ3sym | reverse complement strand
TCGAGTGCCTTCGCCGAGGGTTATAGAAGCGCTCGATGTAATCGAACACATCCGCCCTGGCGTCATCCCTCGTCCTGTAGACCTTGCGCGCCGTGCGCTCGGTCTTAAGCGACGAGAAGAAGCTCTCCATCGCAGCATTATCCCAGACATTGCCCGACCTGCTCATTGAGCAGGTGATGCCGTGATCGGCCATGAGCCGCTGGAACTGCTCGCTCGTGTATTGCGATCCCTGGTCTGAGTGATGCAGCAGGCTGTCAGGCTTGCCCCTGCGCCAGATCGCCATGATCAGGGCGTCAGTGACGAGCTGCGCCGTCATCTCGGCCTTCATTGCCCAGCCGACGACACGCCGAGAGAACAGGTCGACGACAGCGGCAACGTAGAGCCAACCTTCCGCGGTCCAGATGTAGGTGAAGTCCGCGACCCACTTCTGGTTCGGCGCCGATGCCTCGAATGCGCGGTCGAGGAGATTGTCCGACACTGCGGCTCGCTGCCCGGTGTCCTTCGGCAGTCCACGGCGACGAGGCCGGGCCCGCAGACCATTCTCCCGCATCAGCCGCTCGACACGATGCAGCCCGCAGGAAAGACCCTCGGCCAGAACATCGTGCCACACACGACGCGCGCCATAGGTGCGGTCGCTGCTCTTGAAGCTTCGGTCGATGCGGGAAACGAGTATCTCGTCATGCCGGGAACGAGCGCTGGGACTGCGGTTGAGCCAGGCATGAAAGCCTGAGCGGGACACATCCAGCGCGTCGCATAGCCATGCCACCGGCCAGATGTTCCGGTGCCTCGCGATGAAAGCGAACCTCATGTCACTTCTCTCGCAAAGTAGGCTGCGGCCTTTTTTAGGATGTCGCGCTCCGCCTTGAGCTTGGCCACTTCCTTGCGCAGCCGGTCGATCTCCTGCTGCTCCGGCTTCATCTGCCCATGACCGGGGAAGGCATGCTGCGGATCAACGCTGGTCTCGCGGATCCATTTGCGCAGTACATTCTCATGGAGATCAAGATCACGGGCCGCCTGCGCCACCGCTACGCCCCGATCCTTCACTAGCCTCACTGCCTCAAGCTTGAACTCGCGGCTAAACTTCCTTCTCTGCATTTCCACTCTCCAAGTTCCGTTAAACACCTTATCTCGGTGTCCACGAAACCGGCAGCAGGCCAGGCCGCCCATCTTCAACCTTCGGTCCAAAAGATCCAAACCCGCCCCATACTAATGCGTCGACGCTGGCGGCTCAATGGCTCAAGCTCAGGAGGACTTGGACGTAGACGACGGACGGAGACAATTGCATCCTTCACCACTCCCTAGTCCAGCTTTGCTAGGGCAACGCTGACCGCAGTGAGATTGGCCTGTGTCTCACCGACGTCGATGCCGGCCGCCGCCTCCCCGGCCAGCGCGGCTTCGCAAAGCGATTTTGCCTCTGTCAGGCCGTCCCGGTCGCCCGTGCGGCTGCCCAGCCCGAGCAGAGCGTGACATAGGCTGTCCTGTATATAAGAGACATCCTTGGGTTCCGCCATTTCCTGGACGGCAAGCCCGGCCCTTAGGACCGGGATGGCTGCCTCGAACTGCGTCACGTCGTTCTCGCGCTCGCCCAGCAGCACGAGTTGATAGCCGATCGCGTTTTGCAGAGACGCCCATTGCTTCGGGTCAATGTCGCTGGTGTGAACCTGCGCCGAAGCCTGCCAGGCAGCGATCGCTGCACGCCAGTCGTTCGCACCGGTTTCTCCGCCCTGCCGCTCGCCCAGCGTAAGCAGTGCGCTTGCCAGATCTTGCTGTACGCTGGCCCAGTCCAGCGGCACGCGATCGCGGGTCTCCTCTTCTAACGCGGCGCGATAGGCGGTGACGGCAGCCTTCAGGCTGGCCGTTCCGCTTTCGCGCCTGCCCAGCAACTGGAGTGCGTTGCCGAGATTGTTCTGGGCTTTGGCCCAGTCGATCGGCACCCTCTCGCGGGTCCATTCCTCCAACGCGGCACGAAAGGCGCTGGCTGCAGCATCCAGACTATCGGTTCCGCCCTCGCGCTCGCCGAGCGCCTCCAGCGCATTGCCAAGATTGTTCTGCGACATCGCCCAGTCGAGCGGCACTCGCTCGCGCGTCCGTTCCTCGAGTGCAGCCCTGAGAGCGCTGACGGCGGCATTCAGGCTGTTGGTTCCACTCTCACGCCCGCCAAGCGCCTCAAGCGCGGTGCCGAGGTTGTTTTGCGCGCTAGCCCAGTTGAGCGGCACACGATCTCGGGTCCATTCTTCCAAGGCAGCGCGATAGGCGGTGACGGCGGCTTTTAGGCTGTCGGTTCCCGCCTCGCGTCTGCCCAGATTGACCAGCGCGTTGCCGAGGTTGTTCTGTGCCGTGGCCCAGTCGAGCGGCACTCGGTCGCGGGTCCATTCCTCCAGCGCGCTGTGAAAGGCGGCGACCGCGGCACTCAGGCTGTCGGTTCCACTCTCGCGCTGGCCCAGTGCATTGAGCGCGACGCCCAAATTGTTCTGTGCGCTGGCCCAGTCCAGCGGCACGCGGTCACGGGTCCATTCTTCCAGGGCTGCGCGATAGGCGGTGGCGGCAGCGCTCAGACTGTCGGTTCCGCCCTCGCGCTCGCCGAGCGCCTCGAAGACATTGCCGAGGTTGTTCTGCGCGCTCGCCCAGTCGAGGGGCACACGGTCGCGGGTCCATTCCTGTAGTGCGGCACGATAGGCGACGGCAGCGGCTTTGAGACTATCGGTACCGTCTTCGCGCCTGCCCAGCGGCTCAAGGGCGTTGCCGAGGCTGTTCTGCAGTCGTGCCCAAAGAAGGCGGTCGGAGGCACGCGGCAACAATTCCAGCGCGTCGCCATAGGCAGCGATCGCCTGTTTCAGGGCGTCGTTGTCGCCCTTCTGGTAGCCTTGGGCCTTAAGTGCATCCGCCTCATCTCCCTTGTATATGGCGGCCGTCGCCCGGTCCCATTTTTGGACCTGATCGAAGGCCAGCCGATAGTTCTCGGCAGCCGCCGGATAGTCCCCTTTGAGGGAATACGCCTGCGCTGTCCTGGCGATAACCGCGCCACCCTCGCGCCGTCGTTCCCCAAGATCGGCCTCGGCCTTATCAAGGCTTTTGCTGATGACGAGATATCGCGCCTTCGCCTGTTCCCAGAACGTGACACTGAGATCGAGTGCGCCCTCGTCGAGGGCCTGCTGCGCCAGGCCGGAGAGGCGAACGATTTC
Organism: Mesorhizobium loti CJ3sym; assembly: GCF_000472785.1. Lineage (GTDB taxonomy): Bacteria > Pseudomonadota > Alphaproteobacteria > Rhizobiales > Rhizobiaceae > Mesorhizobium > Mesorhizobium loti_E. The sequence goes on along the minus strand of NZ_AXAL01000033.1, from coordinate 58,661 downwards.
AGGGTCGGCGTCGGCCAGCGCCTCGTGTTCGGCCATCGCCTTCTTGATGTTGTCGGTCTGAGCCTTGAGCAGTTGGTCGAGCGCGGCGGGATCGCTCGGCACTTTCTGGCCCAACGCCTGCAGCAAACCGTAGATCGCGTCCATAGGCACGGACGCTTTGGTTGCGGCGGCTTCCACCTCGCGGCGCAGATCGTCCGGCGTGTCGGCGATGCTGAGCAGCAAGCGCCGCCTGCCTTCGCGAATGGCTTCCTGGTCCTTGTCGCCCGTAGGCGCCGGAGCACCAAAGCTTAGCACCCGCCGCAGGGACGAATTGGTCCATGGCAGCTGCCGTCCGTCTGTCTTGAGGTAGACCTCCTGCCGCACCAGCGTCATCAGTTCGTCAAACGGATAGCCGCCGGCGCCGAAATGCTTGAGCAGCGCCGCCGCATAGGGCGAGTTGCCGCCGGCCTGCCCGTCGAGCGCCGCTTCGCCGGGTGATGCGGCGAAGCCGATCACCATGCCGAGGCTGTCCTTGGACACGCCGGGCCTGGCTATCGGTGTCGCGCCGCGCATCTCGCCTAGTCCTGTGGTTGCAACGTCGATCACCTGGGCACTGCCGGGCAGCTTGATCGTCGTGCCTTCCGGGAAAGCGTTGGTGCGGCAGGCATCGAGCAGAGTAATCGTCACCGGCACCGTCCGGGCCAGCTGTTCGAGCAGGTCCTGCACCGGCACAAGGCTCTCGCCAGCCTTCTCCGGTGTCGAGATGTCGGCATCGGTCGGTACCAGATAGTCGGCGCCGCCCGCCTCGACGCCATGGCCCGAATAGTAGACCAGCGCCACATCGGCATCCTTGGCATCGCGCACGAAGCGTTGAATGTCGTTCTCGAGGTCGGCTCGATTATCGTTAAGCGCGCGATGGACATCGAAGCCGAGTTTGCCCAAGAGCTCGTCCATTGCCCTGGCATCATTCTTAGGGTTCGTCAGGTCGAGAAGAGGGTCGCTGTCATAATCGCTCTCGCCGATGACCAACGCCACACCACGAAGATCGGCGGCAAGAGCGTGTGCGGCGCCAAAAAACAGCACCGTAGCAAGAGCGGCAAGAAGCGCACGTCCGAATTGCATTGATACCCCCGCTATAGAGTAACCAAGGCCGATGCGCCTGGCAATTCATGAGAGCTGGGAAGAGTGCAACTGGCGATGCACGAGCACCGTGTCCGAACGCCTTTCGGCTTAAGGTCGATAGCTAGAAATCCTGATTTCGCCATCAGATTCAAAACCTACATCGGGCGCTGCGCGAAGACGCACCTGTTTATGCACCATTCCAGTACGATTGCTGGGTTTTTGAACAACATCAGATGGGAGATATACGAATATCTGCGTCCGGAATTTTCTCGAGCGTTCGGGCCGCTCCCCGAGCCCGGGATGGCCCGACAGCGTAACATCTGGGCTAAAATCGCCCGTTGTGACACGAGGGACCGAAGCCTAAACCTCGATGTGACGCTGGCGATAAGCCGGCTCCAGTATGTTCGGCCTGACGCGAACGTCCGCTATGCGCCTCATGTCCGCCATTCCCGCACCACCGTCCGGCTTCTAGAAGCGGACATCGCTGGTGCCGGCGCTCTGTCGACTTCGCGCCCCAAAGCGCCCATGCGTCGATGCCTGCAATCGCCGCACAATGTATTCAACGAACGCGTAGACGGCTGGATTATACCCGACAAATCTTGATAGGCTGTCGGTCTGGAGATCGCGCGATGAACGAGGTCGAAAAGCTGGCGGTCGAGGTTGTCGCGACCGGCCTCGGCTGGCCCGAAGGCCCGACGGTGCTCCCTGATGGGCGCGTTGTCATCGTCGAAAGCTATCGCAGCCAGCTGACCGCCATCCACCCTGACGGAACTGCTCGGCGGTTCGCCTATGTCGCGGGAGCGCCGAATGCCTGCGTTCTCGGATCGGATGGCCTGCTCTATGTCTGCCAGAACGGCGGCACGACCGGGCCTTGGCGGGCCGCGGAGATGACAAAGCCGTCGATCCAGCGTGTTGCCGAAGGCGGCAAGCCGGAAATTCTGCTGACCGAGGTTTCGGGCATTCGGCTCAACGGTCCAAACGATCTCGTCTTTGCTGCTGATGGCCGGCTTATCTTCAGCGATCCAGGTACATACAACCCTGGGAATCCGGACCCCAGCTACATCTTTGCCGTCAATCCGGATGGCAGTGCGTACCTTGCTCTCGGCTTCGACGAGCCGACCTTCCCGAACGGAGTGGCGGTCGAAGCCGACGGCTCGATCGTCTGGGGTGAGTCCTACACCGGGCGCGTCAAACGGCAGCGTCCGGATGGTAGCGTCGAGGACCTTGGCCGCTTGCCTGGGGACAATCCGATCCCGGACGGGCTGAAGGTCGGCGCGGACGGCCGCCTTTATGTCACGGATATTGCCGCCAACGGCATTCATGTGCTGAAGCCCGACGGCACAGCGGAAGGTTTCTTCATCTGCGGCAAGGCAACGACCAACTGCGTCTTCTCGGGCGAGATGCTTTGGGTGACAAATGCCGGCGTGCTGGCGAGTGGCAGCGACCCCTCCTTCGAGGGAACGCTCTGCCGCATGCGTGTTCCGGGAGGCGGCGGACCAACGCATTACGGTACCATCGGCGGTAAGAAACCGTGAGTAGCTCCTCGACTGTCTCGAACACAGGCGCTCGGGTCAACGGCGGTGCCGCCGCCGCCGCGACGTTTTCTTCGCCGGCAGCGCTGAAGCGCCTGTACAGCGTGAGCGCGGTGCGCGACGCCGCGCGGCGGACTTTGCCGCGCCCGGTGTTCGATTTCGCTGACGGCGGCGCCGAGGATGAGCGAACGCTGCGCCGAAACGAGCAGGCTTTCAACGAGGTTGCTCTTCTGCCGCGACCACTCAACGGGGCAGCGATACGGGATCTCTCGCTCGAGCTGTTCGGAGCGAAACTTGCCATGCCGGTCGGCGTCGCGCCAACCGGCCTTGCGGGTCTGTTCTGGCCTGATGGCGAGTGCGCGGCGGCACGAGCCGCCGCCGCCGCCGGCACGTTCTACTGCGCCAGCCACGGATCGGTTTGCACGCTGGAGGACATAGCAGCCACCGGTGCCGGCCCGCGGTGGATGCAGGTGTTCGTCTATACCGATCGCGGCTTCACCCGAGAAATGGTGGATCGAGCAAGTGCCTCAGGGTACGGTGCGCTGGTGCTCACCATCGACAATCAGATGCTTGGCCACCGGGAACGCGACATCCGCAACGGTTTTGCCATCCCGCCGCGCTTCGGCGTGGCCGGGACACTCGCGGCCGCCACCAAGGCGGCGTGGTTGCTGCGTATGCGCACCCGGCTGCCGAAACTGACGTTCGGCAACTACGTGCGTCCCGGCGAGACGGCGACGGTCGGCGCGCTGGCGGGCCGCATGGCCGCACTGCTCGACCCCGGGCTCTCCTGGGCCGACGTCGACTGGCTGCGTACCGTTTGGCCCGGACCGTTGTTGCTGAAGGGCATCCTGCATCCCGGCGAAGCCGCCGAGGCCGTGGCGCGCGGCATCGACGGCGTCATCGTGTCCAATCACGGCGGACGCCAGCTCGACGGCGCCGCCGCGTCGCTGGACGCGCTGCCGGCAGTTGTCGCGGCTGTCGCCGGCCGCATACCTGTACTGATTGACGGCGGCATCAGGCGGGGCTCCGACGTTGTAAAGGCGCTGGCGCTCGGCGCCTCCTGCTGTCTGATCGGCCGCCCGCAACTATGGGGGCTGGCGGTCGCTGGTGAGGACGGGGTGCGACATGTGCTCGAACTCTATCGCAAGGAGATCGATCGGGTCATGGCGCTAATGGGGGCGCGGAGCCTGCGCGACCTCGGGCCGGACTGTCTTTCGTTCATTCAGGCAACGAGGCCGCCACATGATTGAAGACCCGCCACTGCTCACCATCAAGCGCCGTTTCGAACGGCCTTCAGCAGAAATCATCAGTGCCTTCTCGGGCGTGCCCGTTAGCCAGCTCGTAGACGCCATGGGCGGGCGCGGGGCCTTGCACCATGCAATCAAGCCGCTATCGCCAAGTAGTTCTGTCCTGGTCGGCGTCGCCTTGACCTGTTACTGCGGCCCCGCCGACAATCTCGCGGTGTTTGGGGCGCTGGATGCCGCCTTAAGTGGTGATGTCATCGTTGCGGCCACCGACAGCTTTGCCGGGGCGGCGGTCACCGGGGATCTCGTGCTTGGCATGGCGCGCAATAAGGGGGTCGCCGGCTTCATCACGGACGGCCTCGTGCGCGATGTTATCGGGATCGAGGCGGTCGGGTTGCCGGTTTACTGTGCCGGGGTCATCGCGAACTCGCCGGCGCGCAATGGTCCAGGCACAGTCGGATTTCCGGTGGTGCTAGGAGGCGTGACTATCTCGCCGGGAGACATACTGGTAGGCGACCGCGATGGCGTCGCCGTGGTGCCCCGCCTGGAGGCTGAGACGGTGCTGGCGCGGCTCGCCGTCGTCAGGGCGGCCGAGCAGGATCTTGATGCCAAGGTGGGCCAAGGTCTGGAAATGCCCGAGTTCGCCAACGTCGTCCTCAAGTCTGACAGGACGCGCTTCGTTGACTGAAATGGGGTTGCCGAATTGCAAAAGAGATTTGAGGACAACATCATAGCCGATGAGGTGACGCCGACTGCCAGCGCGCGGAGGGCTCAGCCCAACAAGATGTAATCTACGCGGCGCGCCGTTGGGGCAAATGGAGGCCCGAGCGGGCCCGACGAGGGTCGACGGCAGTCACGATGCTGTGGTGGTGATCGCAGTAGACGCGATCAGGCGAAGTTGGCCCGGCACAAAAACGGTAGCCGCCAGGTACTGACGGGTCTTCGCTCACCGGGAAGCGGCACTGATATACGCCGAGCTGAATGAGGGGGACGTCTCTCGACGTTAGTCTGATATTTTCAGGCATGATGGTTTCCAGGTTCCTTTAGTTCATAGCCATTGCTGGCTGACGACCGCAGTGCGACCGCGCCTGGGCGAGCTTCTCTCGTTTTGGAGGGCTTTGGATCACCAAATGGTGCTTGTCGCGCTGTCAATGAAGCCCGACGCCCCATTTCTGAAGCCCGTAGTTTGCGACTTAAGGCCACACCTGCGAGGCTAAGAAAACACAGGCAAAGTGCCATCGTAGGACGCTCGACCGGGGTTTGTCCTTGGCGGAGTTATAGTGGCTTTGTGCGCGCCGCCGTTCACGTTCAGGACCCTGATTGCCGCCGCTCTCGCCCAAAACCCAAACCGCTCCGAAAGACGGAGTTCGACCCAACGGTGACCTTTTCATTGTCGCGTTGCGAAGGCAGCAATGCGCCTAATCTCGGCCAAAGAGTTGAGTTTTGCAGTTGCCCGAAAGCAAACATTTTGGGCTCCTTGGGGTGTCTCGGTTACGCTAAGTCGATGCTGGTTCTCCGTACGAGTGGATCTAGGTACGGAACTCGGTGGCGCTGTCATCTTGGGGATTGACCGAATGCGCACGCGACCGTCCAAGATGCAAATTTGAATGACCCACCGCAATGGTCCGTCTAATCCAGCACGAGGGTTATCCCTTTGTGTTGACCGCCCTTATGCTCGGCCAGGCCGCGAGCAAATCGCGGGTATAGACCTCTTGGGGTGATCCGAATAACGATCCAACCTCACCGCCTTCGATCACATTGCCCGCGCGCATGACGACGGCATTTTCTGCAATCAGCCGCATGATCGCCAGATTGTGGCTGATCACCACCAGCGTGATGTTTTGCGACCGCCTGATGTCCTGCAACAGGTTGAGTAGGTCGCCCTGTACGGAGACATCAAGACCTGCGGTGGGTTCATCGGCGATCAGGATCGACGGCTTCATCAGCAGCGCCCGGGCGATCGCCACGCGCCGCGCCTGGCCGCCACTGATCTCGTGCGGATATTTGTCGATGACACCAGGCGGCAGGCTGAGGCGGCCCAGGATGACGGCGAGCCGCTCATGCGTTGCCGCATGCGGCTCGCGCAGCACCGTGCCGACCTCGTTCATCAGCGTGCGGATGCGGCTGCGCGGCGACAGCGAGGCGGCCGGATCCTGGAAGATCGGCTGGATGAAACTGGCGCGTTCCCTCAGCGCCGCGCGGCCGTGAACCAGCGGCTTGCCGAGGATGCGGATTTCGCCCTGGTCGAGTTTTTGCAGGCCGAGCACGGCGCGCATCAGCGTCGTCTTGCCGGAACCAGATTCGCCGACAATGCCAAAGCATGTGCCTTGCGGAATGGTGAGCGACACGCCGTCGAGCGCGGCGGTCTCGCCGAAGCGCAATTGTGCATTGCTGATCGCGATCGCGTCGGTCATGGCGTCGCCAGCCGCAGGCAGCGGGCGCTGTGTCCGGCGTCATCACCGACGGGATAATCGCCGGGATTGACGACCGCACACTCCGCGAAGGAGACATCGCAGCGCCCGTTGAAGATGCAGCCGGGTGGCCGCCGGCGCGGGTCGGGCAGATCGCCTGATATCACCGTGAAGCTGTTCTGCGAGGCATCGGCATGGCGCTCGCGATCGATCGGCACCTCGCAGTCGAACAGCATGCGCGTATAGGGATGGCCGGGCTGGCGCTGCACCGCTTTCACCGTGCCGCTTTCCAGCTTCTCGCCGGCATAGAGCACGGAAATCGCGTCGCAATATTCGGTGACGAGGCCAAGGCTGTGGGTGATCAACAGCACCGCGCAGCCGACGCGGTCGCGCAGGCCGATGATCTCGCGCATGATCTGCGCCTCGACGGTGACGTCGAGCGCCGTGGTCGGCTCGTCGGCGATCAGCAACGCCGGTTCCGAGAGCAGCGCCATGGCGATCACCACGCGCTGGCGCATGCCGCCGGAAAGCTCATGCGGATACTGGTTCATGCGCCGCGCCGGGTTGCTGAGCTTGACCTTGGCCAGCGCGTCTTCAGCCATCGCGACGCGAGTCTTGCGGTCGCTGCCGGGGGCACGCCGGCGCAGCACTTCGCCAAGCTGCGTGCCGATGGTGAACACCGGATTGAGCGACAGCATCGGGTCCTGAAAAATCATCGCCATGCCACGACCGCGCAAGGCAGCCGTTGCGTTGCGCTTGGTCAGGTCGAAATTCTTGCCGTCGATTGTCGCCGTGCCTAAGGTCACTCGGGCATTGTTGGCAAGCAGGCCCATCAGCGCGAAGGCGACAGTGGATTTGCCGCTGCCGGACTCGCCGACCAGCCCCAGCATTTCGCCTTTCTTTATGTCGAGCGACACACCACGCAGCGCATGCGCGGTGCCTTGCTGTAAGCTGTAGTCGACCGACAAATCGCGCAGCGAAATCGCCATCAACGTGCTCCCGTCGATTTGGGATCGATGACGCGCCGCAGCGCTTCGCCGAGCAGCGTCGCGCCGAGCGTGGCGATGGCCAGAACCAGGGCGGCTGCAACTGTCGGCCACCATGACTGGTTGATCGAGACGAAGCCGTCCTTGATCAGCGTGCCAAGCGAGGAATTTGGCGGCTGCACGCCAAAGCCGAGGAAGGACAGCGACGCCTCGAAGGCGATCACCACCGGCAGGTTCATGCTGGCCAGCACGATGATCGGCCCGGCGACATTGGGCAGGTAGTGCCTGACCACGATGGTGACGGGATGGACCGCCAGCATCCGCTCTGCCTCGATGAAGGAGAGATTGCGCAGCGTCTGCGCCCGCGCCCGCGCCATGCGGCCGAACTGCGGAATGAAGACGACGGTAACCAGCAGCACGAAGGTGGCCGAGCCCTTGCCGTAGAGCGCGATCAGCGCGAAGGCCAGGATCAGCGGTGGAAAGGCGTTGACGATGTCGAAGACAGCCGTCACCGCCCTGTCGACCCAGCCACCGGCAATGCCGGCGACAATGCCGATCAGCGAACCGATGATGGACGAGATCACGACGATCATCACCGCAAGCGTCAGCGCATAGCGCGTCCCGACCGACGTGCGCGCCGCAAGGTCGCGGCCGAGATTGTCGGTGCCCAGAAGATGCGCCAACTCCGGTGCGGCGAAGCGGGCTTTGATGTCGATGGCGTTGGGGTCGGGGCCGACCAGCGGCCCGATCAGGGCGAACACCAGAATGGCGAGCGTAAACGCCAGCCCGAGCCACCCGTCGCGCTCCGAACCGATGCGTTTGAGCGTCGCGAAAAAGCCGCTCATCCGCGGCCCGCCGCGATACGGGGGTCGAGCAATGCGTTGATCATGTCAACCACGAGGTTGGCGACGATGTAGAAGGCGACAATGAACACCACGCAGGCCTGCACCACGGGGTAATTGCGCTGCGCGATCGAATTGAAGATCAGGCTGCCGATGCCGGAGCGGGCGAAGATGATCTCGACGACGACGGAACTGCCGATCAGGTCGCCGAGCCCGATGCCGAGGATCGACACGACCGGTACCAGCGCAAGCTTCAGCGCATAGAGGCCGACAATGCGGTATTCCGAGACGCCATAGGCGCGCAGCGTGCGCACATGCAGCTCCGCCAGCGTGTCCAGCAATGCGGCGCGGATCAGCCGCGAGATGTAGCCGACCCAGCCCAGCGCCAGCGCCACCGAGGGCAGGATCAGATGCCGCAGCCGGTCGACGCTGTCGCCGGGCGCGCCGGCGCCCGCCACCGGCAGCCAGTGCAGGCCGATGGCGAAGATCAGGAACAGGATTACCGATACCACCAGCGTCGGCGTGGTGATGAAGGAGATCGACAGCAGCGCCAGCCCGCTGTCCAGCCACGAGCCCGGCTTCAGCGCGGCAATGACGCCAATGGGTATGCCGACCAGCAGCGCCAGAGCCAGCGCGCTGAAAGCCAATGCCAACGTGTTGGGGATGACCTCCAGCACGATGTCGAGGATCGGCCGGTGCGACACGACATCCTCGCCAAAATTGCCGGTCGCGGCATGGCTGGCGAACAGCCAGAGCTGTGCGAGCATGCCGCGGTCGAGACCCATGTCATGAATGATCTGCGCACGCAGCTCCGGCGTTGCCCTGGGACCCAGCATCACCGAGGCGAAGTCGCCCGGCACCAGCCGCACCATCAGGAACAGAAGCAGCGTGGCGCCGGCAATGGTCAGCACCACCGAGGCTAGGCGGCTGGCGATGAAGGCGGCGATGCGTCGCGCTCTGGTCATGGACGCAGCAAGTCCGGTTCGTCGAGGTTGGTCAATGGCTTCAACCTAACTGGAGATGGGCCAATGGTGGAGGCTGGCGCTGCCCCTCATTTGGCTGCCGCCTTCTCTCTCCCCGTTTACGGGGAGAGAGAAGCCGGCAAGACCGTGAGGGGCGCCGACGTTTCGTCCCCTACCCTTACGCCTTGTCAAAAAACTCGAACTGCCAGTCCTTACCGTTGGGCAGGAACACCGGCTTCAGCCAGGCCGCGTCGACGAAGAAGTTGCGGCCATGCGTGATCCAGATGCAGGAAGCCGATTCATCGAGCAGTTTCTGCATCTTGATGTAGATGTCCTCGCGCTTGGCCTTGTCCAGCGTCTCCAGCCCTTCTTGGTGCAGCTTGTCGAATTCGGGGCTGTTCCAGCGCTGCCAGTTCCAGAGGCCGATCTGGCTGGCGAGGAACCACTGCGTCTGGAAGCTCGGGTCGAACTTCGACGTATAGGGGATCAGCGTCAGTTCGAGATCCTTGCTGGCATCGCCGGCGCCGAGCGCCCAGTAGGCGCCGGAATCCATGGCATTGATGGTGAGCGTGATGCCGACTTCGGCAAGGTTGGCCTGCGCGATTTGGGCCACGGCCAGCGACGTCGCGTCGTTCATGCAGGTGAAGGTGAAGGTCAGGTTGGACTTGCCGGCCTCGCTCAAGAGCTGCTGCGCCTTGGCGACATCCCTTGTGTAGAGGGGCGCGTCGGCCCAGTTGCCGAGCAGGCCTGGCGCCAGCAGCGTCTTGGCGCGTGAGGTGGCGCCGGAATAGGCGCCCTGGATGATGGCGTCGACATCGATCGCGTAGCGGATCGCCTGGCGCACTTTGAGGTCGGCGAGATCGCCTTTCACCACATTGATGCCGATCCAGGTGTAGTCGATGCCGGGAATGTCGATCACCTTGGTGTCCGGCAAGCCCTTCGCGGCTGCGAGCTGGTCGCCATCGAAAGCGGTGAAGTCAAGTTCTTTCGCCTGGTACGACAGGAAGGCGGTCTTGTGCTCAGGGATGATCTTGCCGGTGATCTCCTCGAAATGCGCCTTGTAAGGTCCCTTGTAGTCGGGATTGGCGGCGAGCACGAACTGCTCCTTCGGCCGCCATTCCTTGAGCACCATCGGACCCGAACCGACCAGCGTCGTGGCGATCTTGTCGCCCAGCGCTTCGGTCGCCTTCTTCGACAGGATCGCGCCCGAGGCATCGCAGATGCCGATCAGCCAAAGTGCTGCCGACGGATGCTTGAGGATCAGCTTGCCGGTGTATTTGCCGGTGACCTCGACCGATTTCAGCGCTTCCAGATCGTCGGCATAGGCGAGCTTCTTGCCGTTCTTGTCGCCGTTGATGTAGCGGTCATAGGTGAACTTGACGTCGTCGGCCGTCATCTCGCCATAACCGCCGGTGAACATCTGGCCGGGGTTGAGCTCGAAATCGAATTCGGTGTCGGAAATCTGCTTGATCTCCTTAGCCGCGTCGTTGATCCAGCTGGTCTTGCCCGGCTCGAAGCGCACCAGCGTCTGGCACACCGCGCGAATGATGTTGCCCTCGGTGGTGCCGACACGGTTGCCCGGATCGAGATTGCCGATATCGGCATCGAGCGCGATGATCGGGTTGGTTCGGTCGGCGGCAAAGGCAAAGCGCGAGTAAGGCAGGATCGCCAAGGCCGAAGAGCCGGCAAGGAAAGTTCTGCGGTCGAGTTTCATGCGCATTTTGTTCCCTTTTTTGGTTGGTTATCTCATCGATTACTTGCAGTCGCGTGGAATGACCTCGTCGTAAGTCCTCTCGGCAAAGATCGTTCCGCGCTCGTAAGCCTTGACCCAGCCGCTTGCGTAGAAATTGTCGCGGTCGCAGCTGAAGCTGATTTCGCAATCGACCCGCGCGTTCCAGTCCGGCCGCGTCAACTCCTCATGGCAGGTCACCGTCGTGGCGCAGCTGGCCGGGTCGTTGTCCGAGATGCCGTAGACCTTGCGGCGCCAGGAGGTGATCTCGGTGCCGGTCTCCTCGAACACGAAACGGCCGTCATCCGACAGCGCCGTCAGCTCGGTGCGTTCGGTCGGCAGGTCCGTGGTCAGCGAGCGCAGCTGGCGCGCCGGCTCCTTGACCGTCACCGGGCGGGGTTCGGCCCACAGCGCCTCCTCGAAAGCGACCGGTGCAAGCCCCTCCTCGCTGGCCAGGACCGCGAGATCGAGCCGGCAGCCCGTGGGGTCGAAGGTCAGCATGGTGCGCTCCGGCGACGGCCACGCCATAGGCCAGTAGGACGAGGAAATCGCCACGCGCAGCCGATGTCCCCTGGGGATGATTTGCGCCACCGGCTTGAAGTCGAGCTCGACATTCTCGAACTGGCCCGGCGTTAGCGGCTCGGGAAATTCATGGCTTTCGCGATGCGCCAAATTGAGCAGCGCGAAGGTGATGAAAGCCGACGTGCCGTCGGGCGCCACATCGGTCAGCCGCACGCAAAGCTGCGCCTGCGGCTTGTCGGCCGCGACACGCAGCCTGATCTTCGAGATGCCGGCCAGCGGCAGGTCGGCGTCCATAACGGCGCTCTCAAAACACAGCGAGCCGCCATCGTCTGCACGTTGGTCGCGCGCGCCCTCGGCCGAGATGCGGCCCTGGCCATAGGGGCACCACTCCTGCCCCTGCACGCCTGTGGTGAGCGGCGAGGAAATCGTCGACCTTGCCTCGCCGGCTGCCTGTATTTCGCCAAGCTTGCCATCACCGTTCAGCCACAAGGTCTTGCCGCCGATCTGGCTGGCCGGCCATTGCGGCAAGCCGAGCCAGCGGCCCGGCCTGACATCGATATGCGAATGCGGCCGGGCATAGTCCATCAGATAGAGGCGCATGTCCGGTTCCTGGTCGGCGCCATTATCGATGCCCTTCAGCCAGTGATCGTACCAGCGGATGCATTCCTGCAGATAGCCCATTGCCGGGCCGGGCACGCCATAGTTCGGCTCCTTGTGGCCCCATGGCCCGCAAATGCCCTTGGCGGATCCCCTGAGGTTCTTGACCAGGCTGAAGATGGTCTGCGTATAGCCGTCGAGATAGCCGCCCACCGCCAGCACCGCGCATTCGATGGCCGAGAAATCCTCGCAGACCGAACCCTGTTTCCAGAACGCGTCGCGGCGCTGGTGCTTCAGCCATTCGGCGGCGTGGTTCTTGTGGTCGTCGAGCCGGTCCTTCCACATCTGCCGCCAGCGGTCCTCGCCGACCACGGCCGGGTCCGGCGGCAGCGCGGAATAGCCGAACAGCGCCCCGCCCCAGCCGAAATTGTCGTTGATGACCAGGCCGCCATTGTAATGCGCGTCGCAGGCATAGCGGTCGTCGGTCGAGCACGAGGTGACGATCGCCTTCAGTTGAGGCGGCCGGCGCGCCGCGACCTGCAGGCCGGAGAACCCGCCCCAGCTGTTGCCGATCATGCCGGCGACACCCGTGCACCATGGCTGCGAACAGAGATGGTCGAGAATTTCAAGCGCATCGTCCTGCTCGCGCTTGACATATTCATCGTCGAGCAGGCCCTCGGAATCGCCGCATCCGGCAATATCGACGCGGGCGCAGGCATAGGCATGGCCGGCAAAGAACAGATGCATCTCCTCGTCACCGGTGCGCGTGCCGTCGCGGCGGCGATACGGTATGTATTCGAGGATCAACGGGACGGGGTTTGCCTCGGCGTCTTCAGGCAGGAACAGGCGGGCAGCCAGCCTACGGCCGTCTCCCATTGGAATCCAATGGGTTTCGACCGTTCTGACCCCTAAAATGACGACGCTGGGCATGTGAACTCCGGCTTGGATTGAATGACGATATGATATATTGAATGGCCAATCAATATATAAACGAGAAGGCTTTGCAATGGCGAAACGATCCATCAAAGCGATGCGCCGCGACGAGCTGGTCGACGCCGCCATTGCCGTCGTCGGCGAAGAAGGCATGTCCGGCGCCACCATGGCGGTCATCGCGCGTCGCGCCGGCATGTCGGCAGGACTGGTCAACCACTATTTCGACAGCAAGGAAGAGCTGCTGGCGCTGGCCATGCGCAACCTGTCCAACCTATTTCGCCAGGACATTTTGAAGCTCGCACCGGCCAATCCGACGCCAGCGCAAAGGCTAAAGGCGATCGTCGACGGCTCCTTTGCGCCGCAGCATCTGGGCGTGCCAAAGCGCGCCGTAACCTGGATGCAGTTCATGATCGCCGCGCAGACCGAGCCACGCATCCAGCACCTCTACCACCTCACCGGCGCGCGCTTCGTGTCCAACATCCGCTATGCCGTCAAGCAGATGGTGCCACCCGGTGAGGTCGACGACATCGTCGATGGCATCGCCGCGCTCATCGACGGCTTCTTCTGGCAGAACGCCGGGGAGTATATGGAAGAGGATCTGGAGCGGGCGCGCCGGATATGCTGGCGTTATGTCTGTCTGCTGATGCCAGATATCGAGCTCTAAGGCGGTTTCAATACTACTCGCAAGGTCATTGCGAACAGCTCGCCAACTATATAGGCCAGAACGCAGCGTCAGATAACATGCGTGTCGCCTAGATACCTGCGTTCGCCTTCTGCCTCCCGCAAGCTGCCAGTCCGCTTCTGGAAAAAGGTGCCGGACCGCAATGCGCCTAATTGCATCCTTGGACCTACAATGGTCTTTCCCAAAAGTGGAGACACAGGAGCAGTCCTTGGAATTCGCATTGACTGCGTGCGCTCATTCGAGCGAGCGCTGGTACCAAATCCTATCGCTGCCGCCTTAAGCGGTTATATCAAAAGTTTCCTGGCCTGCGAGAGGCCGCTGACTGTTCTGCTCGAAACACTTGCGGAAGGTGCAGTGTTTCGGCGGCAGCCCCAGCGCACCTTGAAGTGTGATAATCCCTGGCAGATCGCCTTTGCTACGGGGATGCCAATCTCGGATCGCGAAAGGTCTGCGAACCAGACCCGCTGCCCACAAACTTCGTCGATTTCATCCAGCAGGTCGTCGACGTTTCCCGTGCCGGCGTTCTCCAGCCCAGCGGCCGGCTCGCCGATGGCGAAACGGAAGTTGCGCACGTCGGCGAAACGCTTCCAGCGATTCATCCGGCAGTCGTCATCGCTCGCCGTTGCATTCCAAGGTCGTTCAGCTCGTTCGGCATGGGCCTGCATGGCAGCCTCGGATTGTACCAATTCCAGAAACGCGGACCTCGCGGCATTCACCAAATTGAAGCCGGCTCCAAAGCCAACAGCCATACGCTCGCCGCCGTCTTCGCAGCTGATCGCCGCGACAACCATGGCCGTCCGGAAGGACGATATGTCCACAAGCCAGAGCCTTCGCCCCGTGGCGCTCCGATGCTGCTGGATATGAGACACCAAGCCTTGGTTATTAAGCTGCGCGACGTCCAGCCGCGTTCTCAAGGATCCTCGGTGCCACCAGATGCCGGTGGCGTCTCGCTCTACGAGCTCAAGCAAGGCGCGAGTCCTCGCATCGGCCCGCGACGTACCTGCGGCGCAGCCATTGGAATCGACGTTCAAGCTTGCATCGTCATATTCGACATCGCCTAAGCGGCCGTAGCAGAGAAATGCAGGACAGATCGCTTTCGTGTCGTTGTGAAAGCTTTGAACGTGCACCCATAGCTCAGGATTGCGCAGGTGATCTGCCGGCGGGATTTTATCCCAGCCGTGCCACGCTCTGTTGAGCCGAGCACGATTTTTAATCTGCTCCTGCGAGAAGCCCAACACATCAACCGCATCGATTCTCATTCCATCGACTGGCCAGGCGATTTGCGCTGACGCCGTGACGTCGTCGGCTCTGCAGGCCCAACTGGAAATCTCCGCAGCCTCTCCGAGGCAAGCCAACACGGCCCTGGCAGGATCGAAGCCTTTGCCACTTGCTGTAGTTCGTTCGTCACTGCCTTCGAAGGGAGCAATATTGCACATTGCCAGGAACCCGCCTGGAACGTCGAACACCTCAACGCCAATCTCGTGGCGGGTAGCGAAGCGCAAAAGCGGCAGGCCATTCCCAGGCGCGGCACTAAGGGTCGCAGCGAGATTCGCCAAGACACCAAGATCGTGGACACTCGACCGGCCGCCCTCGGTGATGCCGTCCTGGCTTAGAGTGATCAACTGGTCGCGCTGCGGCAGCGAAGCGAGCTCTATCCAATGCGGCCCTTGCAACAGCAACTTGGCTTTTCCAATATTTTAGCGTCTGCTGTTTACGCGGGGTTAAGCGGTCTCCACCCATCGACCGAAACGAGACGAGAGCCGGCGGAGTTCACAATTTCCACAAACAGTCTGGCGATTAGGCTAATCGGCGGTTTCGAGCTCCGCAAGGGCGCGGAGACCCTCTCGTTGGGCAAGCGGAAGGCCTGCGCTATCCTCGCCTATCTCATGCTGAGCGGCAGGTCACGCGAAACGCGCGGGCGACTGGCGGCATTGCTTTGGAGCGAACAGGACGAGGAACATGCGCGGGGATCGCTGCGCCAGTGCATCAAGGATCTCAGGCGCCTGGCAAGCGAAACCAAGCTCAATTTCCTCACAGTGGACAAACTCGTCCTTGGGATCGATCCGACCTCGATACGTTCCGACATAGAGGAGCTGGAGCAGGCGCTTGACGACGCCAATTATGACCGTGCCCTGCTGCTGTTGGGCAAAGCCAGAGATGGACTTTGCGCCGGGTTGGATGATTGCGATCCCGTCTTCGACAATTGGTTGAGAATGCAGTCGACTATGATGTCCGACAGGCTGGTCACACGGCTCGCAGCCTGGCTGGCAGCCGAGACGGACCCGAGACGGCGCAAATCCATCGCGGCATGTATTCTGCAACTCGATCCATTTTTTGATGATGCCGTGGTGGAGACCATCCGCCGCGTCTGTCAGGAAAGCGGCTACGCCCGAGCCCGGGCCTTCTTCGAGCGCTATGCGGCCGAACTGAAAGCGGACATGGATTTGCGACCACCAGGTGAGATACTGCGCCTGGTGGAGGCGCTAAAACCTGGCAAGGGCGAAGAGAAGGAGGCAACTGCCTCGGGCCTTGTGCAAAGCGATCACCACAGCCGCACCCCGGGAAAGCCGATAATCGCCATCATCATTGCCAGGCGCGAAGCGGAAAACGAACATCTCCAATTTGCCCTGGCGACGGAGCTTCTGGCTTCGATCTCTCGCTTCAGGCATTGGACGGCCCTGTCGACGGAGGTGCAAACCAGCCGGATCTCGTTTGAGGACGTGCGCGCGGCCGCAGGCAAAAACGTGGATATCGGGGTTCTCATCCGCCTGATCGACGCAGACGTGTCAGCCGTGTTCGAGATTACCTGCTATGACTTCCTGCAAGGCGGAGAAGCCTTCAGGCTGACTGTTCCCTCTGATCCGTCATCCTGGCGCTCGGCCTTTAATGAGGTCTGCGCGCGTTTTTCCGCGCGCCTGCAGATCGCATTGTCCAGTGCCAGGCTGCATCGCATATCGCAGACCTCACCGAACCATTCTTCGGCCTATGATTGCTGGCTGGACGGTCAGCGCCTTTCGACCATGTGGCGCAAGGAGACCGAAGAGGCGGCCATTTCCCGCTACGAGGAAGCTATCCAACTCGATCCCGATCTGTCCTGCGCCTATTCCAGCCTTGCAGCGGTGCTCAATTCGCGCTGGATCGTTGTTCCGGGAGCGCCTTCGATCGAACAGGACCTCACGCGCGCATTCGAACTGGCCAAGCGTTCAGTCTTGCTCGATCCATTTGACCACCGCAATCAGGTGAACCTGGCCTGGAGCCACCTTTTGGCGCGACGCTGGGATCTTGCGGATTTTCACTTCAGCCTGGCGCATGAGCAGAATGCCGGCAATCCCGCGACACTAATCGCGTATGCACTAGCCAGCTCGTTCATGGGATATCACGAGCGGGCAGTTGAGCTTTCGAGGCGATGTTTCGAACTCAACCCGATGCCTGATGCACACTATCATGGCTATCAGGCGACCATTGCCTTTTTGGCCGACGATCTTGAGGGGTGCGTGGAAGCCGCGGCCAAGTGCGATCGGCTGTTTGCCGACATCCATGGCTGGTCGGCAGCAGCCCTCGCGCTGCTGAAACGCAATCGCGAGGCCGGAAACGAATTCAGGCGTTTCCTGCGCAACCTTTCGACGGCTTGGCATGGCCAAGCCAGGCCTGATCGCGCGCTCGCTGTCGATTGGTTCAGTACCGCCTTTCCCATTCGCCAGCCGGCCGACCAGATGAAGCTGGCCCGTGGTATCGCGCTGGCAGAGCAGTCGGGTTGAAGCAACAATCCTGAGTCACGCCGCGCAGGACACTACTTGCAGCGCGACATGACATAGTCGCCGAGGCGGCTGTGATAGGCACGCAGACGGTTTTGTTTGATCTGGTCGGGCGGGCCGGCGTTCGGATCGATCTTGTAATGATCGGGAAATGTGTAGTCCTCACCGGGTCCATCCGCCGGCGCAATGGTGGCGATCGTTTGCTCGACGTCGCCGGTGAAGGGAAAGGCGATGTTCACGATCAGATCCTCGTCGAAATGCGCGACGATGGTGATCTCCTCCCAGGTCTTGTCCCTGGGGGTCATGAACCCACGCAACAGATCCTTCATTGCCTGCTGATCTCCATTTCTGAAGATCGCTTGTTTGGCCGGATCCTTGATCAGATCCTGGATGAATTCGCCAAGCGCCTCGAACTGCACGTCCTTGAATTTCGCCATGTCCATCTCCCCCTGGAGCCAAATTGAATGCTGTATCGCCGCCCCTATCAGCGCTATTGAAAACCCTGACTGTTGATCAGGCCGCCAAGTACTTCATCTGCAACCTTCTCAGTATCATTGAGATCGAGCAGTCCTGCCAGCGTTTTCGGCTCCACGTCCGGGATGAGCCTGCCAGAAGAGAGATCCGTATCGGCGGCTTTGAACAGTGCGGATGCGATCGTGGCGGCCACAACATAGGAGCCAACCGGGCCAAGATGGCTGCCGTCATTGCCAAGAACGGACGCCTCCTGGACGATGTAGTATGAGAGAGGTGTTTGGCTCAGGAACTCCGGGTAACGTTGCAAGGCGGCCTGAAGGCGGCCGGCATTGTAGACGTAGCGCTTGGCACAAGCCGCCGTGGGCAGCATGTCATCGCCCGTAAGGACCGGCACATCGATGCTGTTGTCACCCAGGGCGCTCTTTACCGCACCGGCCACGTCCTGACCTGATGGCAAGCCCAGGTCATAACAGCGCCAGCAATCCATGAAGGCTACCGGCCGGATTGTGCCGTTCAATTCCGAACTCAGGCCGGCAATCGTCAGTTCCTTCGACAGGAATGGTCCTATGCGCCGGGCACTTTGAGCTTTCGACGGCGTGTCCGCCGAGGCAAACCGGCTCCAGTCGACGATCCAGTTCTCGGGTATAGGAATCTCCCCACCCGGGCGCAGGCTGGAGAAGGACAACATTCTGCGCAAATTTGCAGGGTCTTCCACCGACCTGTCGTTTACAACATAGAATTGCCGCACCATGGCGTGGGCAAATCGCGATGCCCCGAAGGTGAATTCCAAGGGTAGCGCATTGAACGTCTCAAGGGCCGAGACCCCCGTGCCTTGAAAATCATCGCTGGCGAAAAAATGATCCCATATGTTGGGAGCCAGTATCTTTCTCAGATAGTCGTTGATGATCACGGTACGATAAACCGAGGTCAGGTAGACCCTGGCACGCTTGTAAGCCTCAGCTGGATCGGAAGTGCCGCTGCCAAGCAACAGATCCACAATCCGGTTGTGGATGCACATCAGGGTGCAGAGCAGTTGCGAAAGGACAAGGTTGTCGTCGTTTCGTGGGTCAGCCACCAGGGGCCGATAGGGCGACCGCCGGCCCTCGACACTGATGAACTTGCCCGACATGTCGATGCGCGGCAAATCGCGGCCCGGCACCGTCTTGCGATCGACCGGGAGCATGCTGTCCTTCATGCAAGGCAAGCCGATCGGAAACCGGCAGGCCGTCAGATTCGGCCCGTAGGGAACATCGTAGAGATGGGCGTCGACGATGGGCCCCCTTCCATAGAGCCCCGAAAGATCCAGACCTTGCGAGGACGCGTTCTTCAAATGATGGGTTTTGCCTGTGGGCTTGGGCAACCCGAATATCTCGCTGAAGACGATGTCGTGGAACACGAACTGGCCGAAATAGGTAAAGCCGGCCGGTGTCGGGCTGAGATCACCGTCCTCGAGGCCATCGCTGGGGCCAACCATTTCCGTCGTGATGTCCAACAAAGCCGCCTTGGTGCGGTCGATGGCGCCCTCGTGTTCGGTTGCCGCAAACAAGGCGATCGGCATGTCGGCCAGGGACGGGAATAGCCTGATCCCTTCCAAGGTGGGCTTGTCGTTGAGCCCGTCATCTGAATTGTGGTTTGACCTGTTCGGAACGTTAGCGGCTTCGAAGGAGGACGTTTCGCCGTGGAGCATCGAAGTAAACCTCGTTTTCCAGATGATGAATGCGGCCAGGCCAGTAGCTTGGCATGAATTGGGGAATAGAAACAGACTTGCCCGTCATGGTGGGAATGGCGCCGCTCCAGAGGAGCCAGACATAGCAAAAGCAATCATTGTACTGACGGATCGAGCTTTGGACCCGCCGAGACGGCGGCGAAAAGCACACAGGAGAGAATGACGCCCGCACCCAGAAAGCCGTCGGGAGAAAGCCTTTCACCGAGCAGCGCAGCGGCGGAAATAGCGGCGAATACGCCTTCTCCGCTGCAGATCACCGCCGCATGGGAGGATGTGGTGTAGCGTTGTGCGGAAGTCTGCAGGTAAAAGCCGACGGCGGTCGAGAACACGCCGAGCATGATAAGTTCGGGCCATGCTGACACAATTGCGGAAAACGTCATCGTGCCCTGCAGCGCGAAAGGCAGCGTGGCAACGGCCGTGCCCATGAACTGCGCGGCCGCTGTCGCGAAGGGATGGCCATGCGCCTGCACATGGCGCCCGAGCTCGACCGTCCACACCGCAAAGCAGATTGCGGTCAGGATGGCGAACGCGTCGCCAGCGGTTGCCGAACCATTGAAGCCGCCCGCCAGGAGGGCCGATCCCACCACCGTCAGAATTGCGACGAAAAGAATCAGTGCACTTGGACGCTCCTTCATGATCAGCCATGCGGCTATCGGCGTGATGACGGTGGAAGCGCTGATGAGGAGGCTCGAATTCGTCACCGTCGTGCTGACATAGGACAGTTGCTGGACCACGCAGCCGAGGGCAAAAAGCAGGACCACTCTCGTTACACTTGGAAGCCAGCCGGTGTTGGCCAGGGGCGCACGCTCCCGCACCGCGAACGGCAACGTCACCAGTGCGGCGATCACGCTGGTCAGGAAAACAACCGCGATTGGATCGAGGTGGGCCAGTATGGTCTTGTGGAACACATTGCCCACGCCCCAAATGACCGCGGCAAGCATCAGCAGGGAATTTGCCTTGAAACTGGACATAACTGATCGCATCGCCGCAACGGGCAATGGCTCCAATGGTTTGTGATCGGATTTGAAAGTGGCGACCAGAGTCGACCGCCCCTGTCATCGTCGCGGTAAATGGTGTTGCCCCGAAGGATGCGCCTGTTGCGGCCCGGCTCGTGGATTATCCGGGGCCGGCACTCGATACATGTGATCTGCGCAAGACAGGGATGGTGGGCAGCAGGACCGGCTTTGGCGGTTCGTTGTGCTCGAAACTGACGCTGCGCTGGAGAAGCGGAAGTATGGCCTCCGGGGTGGCCGAAACCATTTGCGTGCATCGAGTTGACGAGTTCATAAAGCCAGCTTCGGACATGCTGTCGAAGACGCTCAGAAGTGGCGACCAGAAGCCCTTGAAATTCGCAAGGACCAGTGGCTTGCAGTGCCGTTCCAGCTTGCGAAGCGTCATGACCTCCGTCAGTTCCTCAACGGTGCCGATACCGCCCGGCAAGGCCACAAAGGCATCCGCGTAGTCGAACATGAGCTGCTTTCGGATGCTCATGTCGGGAACTGAAATCGTCTGGCATCCCGATGAAAGCATCCTCATCCGCTCGACCAGGAACTGCGGAGTGATGGCGACCACGGTTCCACCTGCTTGTGCAGCGGCAATGGCAACCTGACCCATGAGGCCGTCACAGCCTCCGCCATAGACCAGGCGAATGCCGGCTGCGGCAATGGCCCCGCCAAGAATGGCGGCGCAGCGGGCGTGGTCGGGATCGTTGCCAAGCATGGCGCCGCCGAAAACACAGATCGTGCCGATGCGTCGTTGTGAGGGATAAGAGCGGCCGATCTGTTCGGCAGTATCGTCGGATGATGATCCAAACATGGTGTCTCTCCAGTTATGGTTGGAATTGCCAAGCCGCATCAGCCCGCGGCGGGCTCGTGGGCTGCGTCAGGATTGCTCGATCGAAACAAAAGCATGTCAGCCCAGGACCAGAGCAGGTAACAAACGAGAAGGCTGCCTGGCATCGACCAGTGCTGCGGCTGACCGATCTGGGCTTTGAACAGCGAGGCAAAGAGGCCGGTTCCGGCAGCAATGATGGCCGGCAACCGGCTGAGCAGGACCATGGTGCGAAACGGGTCGGGGCCGGACGCCGGCAAATTCAGGATCTGAACGCCGGGGCGATGGAAAGCGCTGCCGAACTTTCCGACGGAATGGAGCAGGCCCGATGTCAACGCCAGCAACGGATGGCCAAGTTCAAACAGGGCCAGACCAAGGCAAACGGCACCAACGCCGGACAGGAAATCCCCCAGGCGGTTGAGATCTTCCCTGGGTTTGAGACATCCATTCCAGGCGCGATGGTAGACCTCACCGCTGGCGAAGAAGATCGCCGTCGCCGAGGTCATTGCGATCGCCGCGAAATTGCCCGTCAGATAGTGGCTCATGGCGGCCGGCGCACCTGCCCATGGAAGGTGGGTGAGATCGTCGGATACGAGCATCTGCGCCGTAACCCCCTGACAGAGGCCAATAAGGTTTCCGATGTTGTAAGCCCCGCCGGGGCCGGACATTCGATCCGTCAATACCCTGCGCAAAGCTGGCAGGTGCATCTGTGGGACGATCAAAGAAAATGCTCGATCACGAACCGAATGTTTGCCTTCAGTCGCGTTCAGCGATTTGTCGATCTTGAGCGCCATCTCGTGGTTCCTCCTTGATGACGCATGCTTTGCGGTCCTTGGCGTGATCCAATCGTGAATTGCGCCACCATGCTTCCGAGACTTGAGTTCACATTGGAGCCCCGCCAGATGACAATTGCCCCTCGGGCCAGCGGATCGTCAGTCCAACGCTGGGCTTCCTTCGAGCGGGTTGCTGTCCGGATGCTTTCCCTCCAGGGCTGCCAACCCGACACCTGTTCGAAGAAATTGCCCAAGCACTCGCTTGGTAGCCTCGTCTTGCGACAGCGATGCCGGCGCGGGTGGGAAAGGCCTGTCATCGGCGTTCATCAGCATGCGAAGCGACGGCAGCAGGCCAATTTCAGTTCACAGTGAATTCACGCTGGAAAGTCCAACACATCGCCACCGTAAGGCCTTCCAGAGATTCGTCAGAGCGGGCGGCCGAGCGGCTGACAATGAACCCCAACGCAAACGTAGAAGGAATTCGATCATGCTCAGCACCTTGACAAAAACGCTCGCCGCGGCCTCGACAATTGCCGTTCTGCTGACCCCTCTGGTGGCACCCAGTACAGCCTACGCCAACAGCACCACCGTGCCGCGCAAATGCATCAACGGCGTTTGCGGTTCGGTGAAATATTTTGGCGGCAAGGTGCGCATCTCGCTGTCCAGCAAGCTCTCGAGGACCACGCATTTCAATTTCAAGACCAATCCTGGGGACCAGATCGAAGTCGGCAACGGCTATTCGTTCGACAGGGAGCCAGGAGACAGTGGCACCTATAGTGCTCAGGCTTGTGACCGCGGCGGCTTCGGCGCACGGTCGACCTGCACCAAATGGGCAACCTTCGACTGGAACAGCGGCGCCCAGGAACAAGAAGAGGAACAGTGATCGATATTCCCGTTAACCGCAAACCTGTTGCTAATGGCATCGTTTGCCGTGCCAGCCGATTAAGCGACGGGAAACAATGCCTACGGTTTCCTGCTTGCCGCATAGCCTGATCTTCCGGTTTCCAATCCGGCGCACCTCGGGATCTGGGGTGCGCCTATTTTCAGACTCATCCACCCAGCGCTTGACTGCTCTTTGTAAAGCTTTGAACCCAAGCTTTCCGGATGTCTGAAGCGAGCCTGGCCGCAGAAGGTCTGCTTGTGAGCAAATCTACTTGTAAGCCGACGGTCCGCTGTCGTGAAGAGTTTCGGGCGCCGGCAGGCGTACGAAAGTCCCCGAGGAAGGAACCCGCGGGCCACAGGCGATGGTTATGGGGATTTCGATTTGCGGCTGGTGTCGGCGATGGCGCGACCGCCGCCGGGAAGCGGTGGGTATGATGCGGACGGACCGGGAATAGCGAAAGCTACGTCGAGTAGGCGAGACAGACGGTCAAGTCTTCCGACGCGTGCTCGCAGATCGTCCACGTCACTGATAGTCCACGAAGCTGCTTGTGCCATGGGCTGTCCTCTTGTGCACGATATGGGAATGGACCGACATGCGCGCAAGGCAATCAGCAATCCTGCCTTGCTACGTGCGATCGGCAAAGCGACGTCGGTGACGAGCCCACGCCAGCGGGTCGCAAATGGCGACCAGTTGAGCCGATAAACTGAGATGAATTCAGACCGGATCCTCTTGTCTATAGGCGACAGTCGCTTCACTGGAAGTCTTCACCAGATCGTCGCGTGCCCTCAATGTATCCGGGCTCGATCGCGCAAATCTGCGACGCATGCAGTCACTTGCGCAGACTCTTCCTAACGACAGTCGCCGATTTGCGAGGTCCAATCTGGTCTGTTCCGTGCTCTTGGTTCGCAGGTCGCTGCGCGAAGCGTTCCAGTAGGCCGGTCGCAATCCCTCGAGGTACGGCTGATGAAAACAAATGTCCCTGGCCGAGCTTGCATCCGATCTCTGTCAGCAAGCTAGCCTGGTCCTCAGACTCGATGCCTTCCGCTATTACCCTCACGTCAAGCTTGCGCGCTATCTCGATCAGGCCTTCCACAATTGCGAGGCTTGGATCACCTTGGACAAGCCGGCTTACAAAGGACTGGTCAATTTTGATGATATCGACGGGAATGGTCAGAAGATGGGTAAGCGATGCGAATCCGGTGCCGAAATCATCCAGCGCGATGCGCAAGCCATGGGCGCGCAAGGCTTTGAGTTCGCGCGCGACCAAAGGATCGCCTTTTCCTAAATAGATTGACTCGGTAACCTCCAGAATAACGTGCTTCAGAGGAACGTTTTCTCGTCCGAAGGCTCGTTCAAGGCGGCTATAGAGAGTTCCACTGTGAAAATCGGCCGACGCTATATTGAGCCCCACGTGCTGAATTTCTATCCCATGATCAAGCCAAAAGCGCAGATCGGTCGCAACGATCGTCATCATGCGTTCGGTCATCTCGTAGGCGACGTTCACGTCGGACGTCGCATCTTGAAATGCCGAAGCCGCTACTATTTCGCCACTCGGCGTTCGTAACCGGCAAAGAGCCTCAAGCCCCACGATCTCGCGAGTGTCGAGCTTCAATATGGGCTGATAAAATGCTTCTATCCGCCCTTCGACCAAAGCGTCGCCGACGTCCCGAATGATCTCGATTCGCTCCGTAATTGTGGTGCTAATGCCGGACGAATACAGCACAAAGTTACCGCGATCGGTTTCCTTGGCATGGTAGAGCGCGAAGTCTGCATGTTGCCGAACGCTTTCCGAATCGGGATCATCAATCGACACCAGGGCACCACCGATTGTGGCCCGAGGGATGATCATATGCTCTACGCATTTGGTAGGAATAGCGAGAGCGTCGAGTATACGGGCCGCCACAGCCTCGATATCGGCGAGCGCCTCCTCACCCTGCAATATAACGGCGTATTCATCACCACCCATCCGAAATACGTGATCTGGGGCTACGGTCGCGGCCAAGCGTGAGGCAACCGCCTGCAGCATTGCGTCACCCGCTGAATGCCCGAAGGTGTCGTTGATCGTCTTCAAGTTATCCAGATCGACTAACAGCAGCGCCCACGCGCCAGGCTCGGCACACGTCAACCGTTCGAGCGCCATGTTGAACCCCGCTCGGTTCGATAAGCCCGTCAAAGCATCGACATAGGCTCTCCGGTCACGCTCAACCACCCTCTGGTTCCGCTCAAGGGCGATGGCGCACAGCGACGTACAGGCGTTCACAACCCCTTTTTCGTGCGGGGTTGGCCCTCTCTTCTCGTGGAAATAGAATGCGAAAGTGCCAAGGACGCCTCCGCTTGAATCGCAAATAGGGCTGGACCAGCATGCCTTTAGGCCCAACGCCAAAGCAGGCTTCTTGAAGTCAACCCATCGCGGATCAGCGTCAATGTCCTGCACCTCTACGGCAATCCCAAGATAAGCTGCACTGCCACAGGAGCCCACTTGGGGGCCGATCATTACGCCATCAAGCAAAGCTAGATATGCGGCTGGGAAGCTGGGGCCCGCCAGAGGATGCAGCAAGCCGTTACGCTCAACTTTCAATACGGAACACCAAACGCCCGGTGTCAGCTTTTCGATTTCTCGACACAGCCGGATTGTCGTTGCCTCAAGCGTTTCGCCCTTGGCAATCATTTCTAGAATGCAGTTTTGTAGATTCAGCACAGCACCCGCCGATCACATGACATCCTAAACTAGCAATGTTGCAGCTTCGAATGAATTTGTGATGAGTATCTATGATGAACGAGACGTTGAGGAGCCGGGTCACTAACGCCCTCATGAAGCAACCACTCTCCGCTTTCAAAATCCGCTGCGAAATTGGAAACCCACCCTAGATTGGTCCCATGGGTATGCCGGATCCAAAAGCCACCACCCCCAAAACGGGAAATTCGAATTGATTACTGCCGACTACGGTGCTCAGATTGCCGCTCCAAAAGCCGAACAGTTGAAAATTAGATTGGAGCGGTGCGCGATTAGTCGAGCCCGAGGAGCTGGCGCCTCTAATTCGATAGTAACGCCTTGTTCACCATATGGCGGCATTCTGAACGCAGGCGACATGTTTACGCGTACGTCGTCTCGCGCCGCAATCCCAATCCCCGGCGCTCTCCCGCCTAAATGCTGGCGATCGATGCTATATGTGCCCCCCGCCCAGGCTTCGGTCGCCAGCTTTTCCCCGATCGGCGAGCGAGTGTCGTTTCGCTTTCGTGAAGATGTAAGGCGCCTAGCAGCCGCGACCCGATAAAACCTGGCTGCAAAGCCCGCTGCTTCACAGTAGCGGGTTTTCTGCTTCCTGGGCTCTGCTTTCGCGACGTCATTGTTCAAGACCTCGTGCACGGCTTGCGGTCCCTGACGTTGCTCATTGCCTCACGCAATCGTGTAACATTAGCAATCGCTCAATCATGGAGATTATGGTTGTGTGATCGACCATAACTGGAAAGGACAGTCATGTTTAGAGCATTTTCCGTTGCCGGAGTTGCCGCGCTGATCGCTCTCTCGGGGGTAGGCCTAGCGGGTGCGAAAGGCGGTCATTCGATGCACACTCGGTCGCCTTGCGCACCGGATTACAAGCGGCTTTGCTCAACCGTACCAATTGGCAAGGCTGCGGCGTGCCTCAAGAAGCACATCAGCGAATTGAGTCCTGCATGCAAGGCAAAGTACAGCAAATAAACAAACACAGATGCGGCTTGAGATCCATCCTACTGCGCAACGGTGGCGGGCTTTTCATTTGGCGTTGGAGCGGTGGAGCGCGGCGGGATTGGCGTAACTAAACGGCCCGCTGGCGGCGAACTCTAGGCAGCGGGCCGTCAATAAAGGGTGCTTCGCCCCGCGCGGTCCTTGAGCGCGTATTGCTCAAACATAGGAGGGGGAGCGAACTCGACAGGCGAGGCCGTCACCCTTCATCAGGCTTCTGGCACTGCGGTAGGTTTGTGGCTGTTGGGGAAAGACGGTTAGATTGGGAATGAAACATTTGCACTTCAGCGCCTTGACGATAGCCACGCTCGCCTTGGGTATCGTTGCTGCCGAGGCCGACCCGGTTCAACTGACCGCCGATCAAATCGGAGTCGTCGAGCAGACAATAAGATCCTTGCTCAAAGACCAGACGAACGTTTCGTTCGGAAAGCCTGGTGCTGCTACGAATTCAACCGGGTCAATCGTCGTTTGCGGGAGGTACAATGCAAAGAGCGGCTTTGCAGGGTATCCCGGCGAGACGGCCTACAGGGGCCAGTTCGATAGCGCTGACACCGGGACAAAATACCTGCCAGCCTTTGACATTATCACAATGCCAGAAAATCAATCGGAAACCGACGATCTGGTAAAGCGCTGCGCCAGTTTAGGGGTCGATGTGCCGCCGATCGGCAAATAGCCTTGTCTCATCGGTCGCAATCGGCTCTGGGCTTAGCCCGGCGCTGGTCGTGTTGGAACTTCCGTCAAATGGCTTGGGAGGGAAGAGCCGCAGCGCCGTCAGGCGCTTTCTTGCATCTGCTGGGGCTCTCGTAGGACATAACCCCGGCCCCAAACGGTCTCGATTAAGTTCTGGCCACCGGAAGCAGCGGCAAGCTTTTTACGCAGCTTGCAGATGAAGACGTCGATGATCTTTAGTTCCGGCTCGTCCATGCCGCCATAGAGGTGGTTAAGGAACATTTCCTTGGTCATCGTGTTGCCCTTGCGCAGCGAGAGCAGCTCCAGCATCTGGTATTCCTTGCTGGTCAGGTGCACGCGCCGGCCGCCGACCTCGACGGTCTTGGCATCGAGATTGACCACCAGATCGCCGGTGGTGATGACCGACTGGGCGTGGCCCTTGGAGCGCCGAACGATGGCGTGGATGCGGGCGACCAGTTCATCCGTGTGGAACGGCTTGGTCATGTAGTCGTCGGCGCCGAAACCCAGCCCGCGCACCTTGTCTTCTATCCCGGCCATGCCAGAAAGGATGAGGATCGGGGTTCTTACCTTGGATAGGCGAAGCGTCCTCAAGACTTCGTACCCCGACATATCGGGGAGAGTCAGATCGAGCAGAATGATATCATAGTCGTAGAGCTTGCCGAGATCGACGCCCTCTTCACCAAGATCCGTCATATAGATATTGAAACGTTCCGACTTCAGCATCAACTCGATGCTTAGTGCAGTTGGCCTGTCGTCTTCAATCAGCAGAACGCGCATCTTATTGCCCTTTGGGCTGACCGATCGGCTAATGGGATTTCTGAGGCTAGGAGTTCTGAGTTCACTGCCGAAACTGACATCGAATGGTTAACAAGTGCTTGACTGCGCGGCCGCGCCTGCACCGATCGTTAACGATCGCAGACTGCCGCCATGAGCTATTGCGGCCCTGTCTGCCCCAGAATCATATTCTGTAGCTGCTTCATTGGGGATTGAGAAGCAGCCTTACGGGTATCCAACAGGCGGGCATTTTTGTTGTTGATGGAACGCGCTTCCAACTCAGGGCGGGGCGCGACGCGCTTGCCGGGATGATCTACCTCTATGCTCGCCAACTCAGGCCTGTGCAGATCGCCCTCAAGGTGGCCGGCCCTGGCAAAATGCGGAAGGCCAAGATCAGTCACCGACGCTTAGCAAGCAGTCGCTAAAATGAAAAGCCCGCCACCTTTCGGCAGC
Source organism: Mesorhizobium loti CJ3sym (assembly GCF_000472785.1). Classification (GTDB taxonomy): domain Bacteria; phylum Pseudomonadota; class Alphaproteobacteria; order Rhizobiales; family Rhizobiaceae; genus Mesorhizobium; species Mesorhizobium loti_E. The sequence goes on along the minus strand of NZ_AXAL01000033.1, from coordinate 30,038 downwards.
GGGCCTTCGCGCAGGGCTCCGGAGAGTGCTGATAAGCCCTGAGCGTAGTTGAGCCTATCGACGAGCGATCAGCAGGCAGAGCTGCCGCAGGTCGCGATCATAGTCGCCCCCGCCGTTGAGTACGTCTGCACAGCGCTTTTTCATCCTCGACAGTTGGGTGCCCGACATCTGGGCAACAGTGCGTGTCATGCCTGGTTGAGTGGGGGTGCTCGGGTTGCTGGGATTCGAGGGATTGGACGGGTTGCTGGGATTTGTGCCGCCAATGCCGACGCCGACACCAACGCCAACCCCGCTTGTCCCACCAACCGTAGCGCCAAGACCGGCAGTGACGCCGCCAGTACCACCGACGTTGGCACCCAAACCGGCATTAACGCCGTTGCTGCCGCCTACCGAAGCACCAAGCCCCGCGCTTACGCCGTTGGAACCGCCGACATTGGCGCCTGCACCAGCGTTTACCCCACCAGCGCCGCCAACCGAGGCTCCCGCGCCAGCGTTGACACCACCGTTGCCGCCAATCGATGCGCCAACACCAGCGTTCACGCCACCGGCTCCGCCGATCGAAGCGCCGGCACCAACGCCGATGCCTCCGTGACCGCCGACAGAAGCACCGGCGCCGACGCCGATCCCGCCTGCGGTCGCAGGAAGCGAAATTGCTATGACGAATGCACTGCTGGCCAGAGTTCTGGTGAAGGTCTTCACGAAAGAATTCATGATACTCTCCTATTGCGTTGCCTCGACAGTCTTGAATTCGACTGCACATTAGCAACGATGCGGAGAGCCATTCGGGTACATCCCAGCCGTGCTTACTGCGGAACACAGCTTATCAGCAGTGAAGGCGACCGCTAAATTCTTAACGAGATTTACAGCCAAGGCGGCGTGGCCGGACACATCGAGAAGGCATACAAATCCTGTTGGTTATGGAGGTCCGCTGCCGCCGTTGGAAGTGTCGGCGCAAAAAAAGCCGCCCGAATGCTGAAACGGGCGGGCGAGTTCTGATTATGCTGGATCGCCCAGCTTTAGTTAACGAGCGACGCATATGTAGGTTGCGACCGTCGTGCTATCATTCGATCCGTGGAACAGCCCGGCGGCAACCAAACTCGCATCGAGGTTCGGCAGATCGAAGAAGACGGCTGCCTTGTGGCAATGGCGATCGGCGACGAATCTGTCGCAGTAAGGGTTAAGGTTTCGCGCGGTGGCGACGACGCACGACGCCTCCGTGACGCGCGACGCCGTGCTCGGGAGATAGCCCTCGAACTCGCTGAAGAGCTAGTCGACGACCCGGCATAGTTCAGCCTGCGGCAGGTTGCCACAATCCGACCTAACGGTTTCGGGCGTGCACCAAAAAATCCCGCCGCTCTGAGGGGAGAGCAGCGGGCCAATGCATGGAGTGCTGGGATCAACCAGCATAGGTCGACGAGCAGCGGCGGAGTCGGTTGCGGTGCAACGCTTACCGCAACACCCCATAGGCTTTGGCCGCGATCTGGAACCTAGTCCGAGCTTCCTCAGCCGTTCCGGTACCTTCTTTTGCCGCGAGGCACGCTGCAATCGCAGCTTTCCAAGTTATGCTACGGGATCTCCAAGTCAGAAGCTCCTCGGCAGCACCCTCAACGTTGTTGACCTCACGCGTAGTACCTATGCGTGGCGACTTGACCCTCACGGGAGATGAAAACGTTAGGATGGTAGAGAGACCCAAGGCCTTTACTCGGTGACAATTGCGGCGAGGACTACCAGGCCGACGCAAAGCGGACAGGTCGTGAAAGTAGGCTTCCGATCCGTCGTGTTTCGTTGTCGGTGAACATTGTGCCTCTGCTTTGGAGTCGTTGGCCGGCGTCATTCCCACCTTTTGACGCGGGCCGATCGAGGGCGCCTCGATCCACGGCTTACCCGAGCAATATTTGCCGCCGCTCCTAAACTTTGACTGGGGGCGCTTCGTTCCAATACAAACGAAAAGGCTGCTGCCTCGGGAGAGAACCGCAGGCCTTTGTGTACTCCTAGGTGACGGAACGTTCCCGGCTGGATAATGAACGTCGTTGCAGCGTATTCGTTCCCACCCAGAGTGAGAGCCCGCCTCGACGCTGACTCCAACGGTGCCACTGGTCTCAGCTCTGTGAGTAACCGACAGTACTGGACTGAGTTACAGGACCAGTTATGTCAGAGCCGCTCCAACACCGAAACAGTCGCATGAGATTGAACACCGCCCAGCGCAGGTTTGTAATAATCGTTGATGCGCTGGCGGACAATTATCGCACACCAGCCAGCACCAGCAGCGGGCACCGTTCCGAACAGCGGTAGTTCCCGCTCGAAACCAGCTTCACGTCCTTGAAAAAGGTTGAGGCCTCATCAATGCTATCCTGCTCGGGGGGCCATGTGCAGACAGTCTGCGCTCCCCTGTATAGTTCGATTAGATTGAACACGTCCGGCTCCCACCCGGTTACGGCAAGGAGCTTCTCACGGTCGGGATACATCTCGTCGATCTTGTCGAGAACGTCGTTCATCTTCCTTGCATAGTCAGGCGCTTCAGCGGGCAACCACAGAGCTATACGCAAGATCAGCTCCGATATCTCGCTTACCCTGCCAGCCCGCACATCGGCGTCGATGTCCCCAATGTCTTCAGACTTTTCCGGCCGTGCGAACAAGCGAATTGCCGCGCGCCCATTTGGCTTCAAAACGCGCGCAATCTCCCGCAGCACCCCTAAGCGCGCCTGAGAGCCTGTCACTGCTGCAAGACAGCCATCGCCAACGGCCGCATCAATGCTTCTATTGGCAAGCGGTAGGCTAAGCCAGTTTCCGACAACAGCTCGGCGGTCGTCGCTGTCACCGATCCACAGCGCACCGATCATGTGCGCACCGGCATCGACCGCCGTCATTGTCTTGCCGATCCTGGCAAACTCCGGCGTTACGCCGAGCAACAGCATTTTAGAACTCGCAGCGTCGACCTCACGACCTATTGCTGCGACCACGTCAGGATGCGGCCTCAGAGGCGATCCAAGCAAATCCCACGTTCTACCAATTCCGGCCCACAGATCAGACATGTTCCACCCCCACAGCGATTTCCCGCTGAGAGAGCGTTATGCTATGGACGGGCCAATTAGAAGGCGGGTGGCAGAGCCAATATGGCAAAAATTGTCGTGATAACGCACGAGCACGATATGCTTTATCACCGCAAACTCCTGCGTGGCACCAGCGGCGCCTACATGATCTGCGCGGTAATGGAAGAACTCCAAAGACGCGGCCACAGTTGGGTAGTCGCAGCAGGGTCTGGAGCTAAGCTCAATGGCGATGCGGCTGTCCTGCATGTCGACACGACCACAACGGACCGCGCGTACATCGAATATGTTGAGAAGTTCGCATTCTGCCTGAATATCGGGGCGACGGACATTTCGAAGCGCCGCATCAGCGAAGCGCTTGTCAAATCGGGTGACGGTTGGGATGGACCGGTGATCGTCAAGACCGACTTGAATCATGGCGGCCTTCCAGAGGAATCGATCAACCGTCGCGCAGAACGCAGCGGCGCCAGGACGCCTTTCCCCAATGTGCAAGCGTTGAAGGAATACAAGGTGTTTGAGAGCCTTGGGCACGTGCAGCAGGCGCAGGTCGATGATGATCGTTTGGTCATTGAACGTTTCCTGCCCGAACAGACGCATGATGGGTATGCGCTGCGGCATTGGCTGTTTTGCGGCGATTACGATTTCTGCAGGCGGTTCGTGTCGAAGGAACGTTTGGTGAAAGGTGCGGGGATGTTTCGCAGTGAGCCTTCGCCTATCCCCGACGATCTGCGTACGCGTCGAAGGGAGTTGGGCTTCGATTATGGCAAGTTCGATTTTGCTATTTATGATGGAAAATCGTATTTGCTCGACGCGAACAAGACACCCGGCAACATCCCATCATCCGGGGATACGGCATCGATAGCGGGGCTTGCGGATGGATTTGAAGGCCTTCTTCGGACGATGATTTAGACCCAATTCGCCTGACATGATCAGCCGCCATCATGCGCCGTACAACCGGCAGCGAGGTGCCGGTTGGAGAGGTGTAAATTGCAGGGACTGGAGAGAGTAGGTGGCCGCTCTCTACGAGAATATTGGATGCCCGCGGCGGAGCTTGTAGCGTTCAACGCAGCCACCGTCGGGGCTATCGAGGTGGTTTCAGAGTTTCGCCGAGGCTTTAATATAGTGGCGAATTCTGATTCAGACCATCGTGAGCCAATATGGCCTTACGGACTTCGGACGGCACGTGATCGAGCCGCCTTTGCAAAATCTATATCATAGAAAAATTACAAAGATTGGTGACGTTTTTTATAGAATGCGCATGATGCGGAGGGCGTTGCGGAGACATTGGTGTGTGGCTTCTGGCCTTAGGTCCGGTCGGCATTTGTCAGCGCTTCCTTGATGATCCGATTTAGTTGCTTTCTGAGCGTGGGGCCATCTAACTGTGACGTATCGTAACCTTCGGACTTCAGCCTTGCGCGTATGTCGGAAAACGTTCGGGACTGGCCAGACGTGGCGAGATTGAAGGCTCGTTCAAGACATGTCGTTTTGGTATCCATGGCACTAAGCATATAGGAGTTTGGGCCGGCCAGCGACAAGCGCGGGCTAAATTCCAAACTGACAGACCGCCAGCGTCAGGTGCGTCGCCAGCCGGAACTGGGCTCACCGACACACGGTCTTTGTTAGGCGAGCGCTTCACTGCTCAACATAATTTTGATCAGCGCTCAGAGTGCCGTAGGGGCAAGAAAATCGCATTCGATTCTGCGCAGTCAAATTGCGCCGTCTAAGAGGGAAAAGACCTCATGAGAGCGGGATGCCGAAGCAATCCCGCTCTACACCCTTGGGATCAGCGATAGCGCCATCCACCATGCCAATGATGCCGGTTTGCCCAGTAACGATGTCCGTCCCACCAACCGCGATGGGGATAGAAAACGCCAACGACCGGGCCCCCTGGAACGATCAAGACCGGGCCGCGATTGGGATGACAGCGACCATACGGTCCACGGTGCCAGCCGACTCCGCATCCCTGCGCTGCGTAGGCAGCCGGAGTTAAGGCCAGCATGGCGCTGGCTGCGGCGATACCTAGAATAATCTTTCTCATATCAACCTCTTTCCATCGTTTAATGGTGCCGTGCATGCCGATTGCGCCGGTCAAAGCTTAAACGGAGGAAAAATCTGTTTCCGTCGCTGTCCTCGATGTTTTTTCGGTCTGAGTTGCAGAGACCCTCTTTTTTTGGATGTTCACCGGGAACGGATTTAATCGCAGTGGTGGGTAACGGGCGCTCTGGCGGGCTGGTTTACCACGGCGAGATTGCGAAAAAGACCCGATGTTGTCGCATCGATGGCCTAAGCGCACCGGTTCGCATTAGCCGCGGTCCGGCCTCTTAGCAAATACCAGCGGGTTCCCGACTTCACCCGAGCGAATGGCGGCAACGATCACAAGGCCTGCGCAATATAAAGGAAAGCCCGCCAAAGTGGCGGGCTTTCCACACCGGCCCCAAGGCCAGGAGAGTGCGTCAAAGCCTCAAGGTCGGCTTTCTCGCTTAGCGACGCGCGATTAGGAGACAGAGCTGCCGCAGGTCGCGGTCATAGCTGCCGTCACTGCTTAGGACATCGGCGCAGCGCTTTTTCATGCGTGCCAACTTGCCGTCGGACATTTGCGCCACGACACCCGGAAGGTTCGGATGGCTGGGATTGCTCGGGTTAGAAGGATTGCTGGGATTTGATGGGTTGCTTGGATTGGGTCCGCCAACACCGACGCCAACGCCAACTCCTATGCCACCGGTGCCGCCAACATTGGCGCCCAGCCCGGCGGTAACGCCGCCAGTGCCGCCGACGTTCGCACCCACACCGGCATTCACGCCGTTGCTTCCGCCGACAGAGGCTCCAAGGCCCGCACTGACGCCGTTCGATCCGCCAACATTCGCTCCTGCGCCCGCGTTAACACCGCCGCTACCGCCAACAGATGCGCCTGCGCCGACGCTTACTCCGCCTGAACCGCCAATAGAGGCGCCGACACCAGCGTTCACACCGCCCCTGCCGCCGACGGAAGCTCCGGCGCCGACGCCCAGCCCGACCGCCATCAATGGGAGCGAAAATGCCACAACCAATGCACTGCCAGCCAGAACCGTCGAGAATGTCTTGACGAAAGATTTCATCGTACTCTCCTGTTGTTTTGCACGGCGGCTACAAAAATTCGAGCCGCGATACATTTACGGCAGGGAGATATTATAGGTCGCTTAAAGCGCATAAATCGTCGTCAACGTTATTTACCATTTAAAAAAATGACATATACAACTGTAGTCATATTAACCGCCTCGTATTATTCGTCTTTATTGGATAAAATACTGCAATATCGATGATGTTACATATTGGCGGTCAAAAACGATTTTATGAAGATACAGCCCCTTAAAGGCCTTTCGCCGTTCATAATTGATTGCAACTTATCGTAGAAATCTTCGTTTGCACTCTCAAAGATGGCAGGAGAGCTCCAAAATGTGGTTCTTAGCAACGGTCCCAATAGGACTTGCACTGGCCCTGTCCCTTGGATGGGCGGCCGAGCGAATTTCAGGCTGACGAAATATTCGACGTTTCGGGTTTTCAGCGCCACGCTGACGTTCTCAGTGTCGAGCGTCTGCATATGGTGGCACTGTAGACGGTTCACCGTGATCTGCATGCCTCAGCAATTCGAGGCGGGTAGCCTTAGGCCGCAGCTCTGGCATTGTAGCTTGGTATCTCTGAGATGGCCGCTCAATCGCTAGCCCTTGCCTCGACGCGGAGTGCGCAAACGCGGTGGTAGCCCGGTCTGGTCCTATTGAGTCGCCCAATTCCTAAGCGTCAGCGGCAATTGAGGACTCCACGGCAGTTAGTGGCGCTTCTAAACTCCAGACGATACCATGCTGGCCGCAATCGAGAGTACTCGTGCCCCCAACCGCCTCGGGAGCAACCCGCTTGAGCACCACCGTTCCAAATCCGCCCTGTCCAATGGCCTGAACTCTTGGGCCATCTGTTTCATTCCACGTAAGCTGGAATATCCGCTGAGTGCCCGACCACGAAACGTCCCACCTGACCGAAATCGCTCCATTATCTCCCGAGAGCACCCCGTATTTGGCCGAATTGGTGGCCAGTTCGTGAAACGCGATCCCAAGATACTGTACGGCATTTGGGTTGAGAATAACGGAGGGTCCAGACATGGAAATCCGGCCCTCATTGCCGAATGGTTTGGTTTGCGACAACAGGAGTTCGAAAACGGTAACGCCCTTCCAATCGCCCGTAACAAGCAGATCGTGCGACCGCGATAGAGCCATGATCCGGTCGCGAACCTGCCGCTCGAATACCGTGGGATTTTCGGCCCGCTTGTTGGTTTCCCTGATCATCGAGAGGATCACCGAATACTGGTTTTTGACCCGATGGTTGACCTCGCGCATCAGCATTCGAATCCGGTGCTCACTCTCTTTCGCTGACGTGATATCCCTGGCGATCTTCGACGCGCCGATGATCTGCCCGGCTGCGTTGCGCACAGGCGATATCGTCAGCGAGACTGGGAAGAGGCTACCATCCTTTCGCTTGCGAACTGTCTCGAAGCTCTCAACCCGTTCGCCGCGGCGGATGCGTTCGATGATATGGGGCTCCTCGTCCTGATGGTCATCGGGGATCAGCATTGTCACGGATCGACCAATGGCCTCCTCGGCGTTGTAGCCGAACAGCCGTTCGGCACCGTGATTCCAACTCGTGATGATCGTGTTCAAATCTTTGCTGACGATTGCATCGAACGAGGATTCCACAATCGCTGACAGATGGTGGCGGATCTCCTCAGCCCGTTCGCGGTCAGTAAGATCAAGCAGCATGTTGACTGCGCCTGGCAGATTGCCGTTCTCGTCACGTATAGGAGTTGGATAGGGCTGAACCGGGAAGAACGACCCGTCCGAACGTTGAGCTACGGCCTGCTGGTTATACACGGGCCGGTTCTCCTTGAGCGCAATCGCCATCGGACATTCGTCATGCGGCAGTTCCTTGCCGTCGGGCGTGAACAGCTTGAACGTGACGCACCATTTGTCCTTACCGATCTCGGGGTCCCGGCCTGCGAGGTCCGATGCGGCGCGGTTGCAATAGGTGATCGTGCCATGCGCGTCAGTGGTGTAGATGGCGACGGGAAGCGCATCCAAAATCTGATGATAGGTACTGTCCTTGAGCCTCAACTCACTGCGGGCCTGCTCCAGGTCGGTCACATCGACGGTGAAGCATCTTGTGTTGATCAGCTTGCCATCGCGGAAATTGCCGCTTGACGTGATTTCGACGTGCTTGATCGACCCGTCGAACACTCTGAGCCGCGCCGGATATTTTGCAATCTTTTCGCCACGGCTCAGACGGTCCAAAATATCTTTGATCACGTCCGGGTCAGAATGGAACTCGGCAATCTGGCGGCCAACATATTCCTCCGTAGGATAACCAACCAGATCGAGTTCAGCGTTGTTGGCTTGGAGGATGACGCCTTCTGCGCTGACCAAATGGAGTGCGACGCCAACGTTCTCAAAGAAATCCTTATAGTTAAAGTCCTCGCTGGCCACGGAAATTCCACGGTTATCAAAGGCGACAACGTTGCCAAGCGTTGGTTCGCTCATCCCGATCCCCTTTCAGCTCAACCACTACGAACGGGGGACAGGAAAATTCGTTCCGCTCTGCCAGATTTGAGACTGCCCAAACCGATGCCGCGCGATCCAAGAGAACGGTCGCAAGTTCAAATCCATAAAGCGTCTCCATGAAGCGTCACACAGTTTGCTTGGCATGACACCCGGCGAGAGTTAGGCTGATGTGCGTGGACCCTTCCTTTGGATGCAGCCGACAGTGAGAGAGTACATGCTCTTGCCCGTCAGGGAGAAGAGCGATGCCTCAATCCACTTTTCGCAACTATGTTTTGAAATCCCTCACTGCTGAGGATTTCGCGCTCTTACGTCCATCGATGCATCACGTCGAACTGGCCATCAAAGCCCGGCTGGAGATCGCATATCAACCGATCCAGTATGTCTATTTCCCCGAGACAGGTATTGCGTCGGTGGTCGCCACCCTGACCGGAGGGCGGCAAAGCGAGGTCGGCTTCATTGGCCACGACGGCATGACAGGGGTTGCGGTCATTCTCGGCCAGGACAACTCTCCCAACGAGACCTACATCCAGGTTGCCAGCGACGGCTGGTGCCTGCCGGTCGAAGATCTTCGCAGTGCGATTGCCGACAGCCAGACCCTTCCCCGTCATTGCTTCGCTGCGCCCACGCATTTCTAATCCAGTCGTCGCGGACGGCGCTGGTCAACGGCCATTCGAAAATCGAGGAACGGCTGGCTCGTTGGTTGCTCATGGTTCACGACCGGGCCGAAGGAGACATTATCTATCTGACGCATGAATTTCTGGCGACGATGCTCGGCTCCCGCCGCCCCGGCGTTACCACGGCTCTCCAAATGCTTGAGTATCGCGGCCTTGTCCACGCCAAGCGCGGCGAGATCACCATTGTCGGCCGCCTAAGAATGATAAATCTCACGAACAGCGCATATGGCGAGGAGGAGCAGCGGCACTTCGGCGCCGCCTCTGGCTGAATGTCCGGATTTAAGGACGATTTAAGGACGTTGCATGTTGGCCGAAGGTTATATGTCCAAACAGATCAAAGCTCATGCAGTCTCCCCTCCTCCTTGGCGGCGGCGCGAAAGGCCCTGCGCGCCTCCTGAGCGGTAGCCTTATCGGCCAACGCAGCCGAACAGACGCTCATTGCCAAGGTCCACTTCGGTCCACGCTTGGCCCACGTTTGGAGATGAGCAACTGCACTTTGCACGTTATGGCAAAGGTCCTGCCCACCTTCTCGGTCAGTCGTCACGCGAACAGCAGGCGAGAACCAAAGGAGATCCATGCGCTCTACGGGCGGCCGGAATCTTGGGGAAGTCGATTGTCGAACACAACCGCACATTGCCATTGCAGCGCTTGGCCTACGATCAGTTCCGTGAGGTCGCACTCGGTCTGGGGCGCTCCGGGCACCATCCTCCGGTAAGCCTCGATGGTCGCTTTGACCGAAATGATGTCACCAGCCCGCGCTTCAGCGATGATGGAAGCAAGGATTTCCTGAACGCTCAGAGAGCGCAATTTGTCGTGACGAGCGAGGTCCATGGCACTTCGGCCCCAACTATCCGAGTGATGCACGATTCATAGTGCCAACTTCGGTGATTTTCCAGAGGGGTGGGGTCCCTGTACGATTCAAACATTTCGCACCCCGGACATGCGGAGAACAAGGCCTGAGGCCTCGCTTCGAGCCAACAGCTTATCGGCGGATCATCGCCTTTGATTTTCGGGAATAGGCCGCGACGCTTCCACTGTTCGGTCCCCGGCTGAGGCGACGAAGCAAACGCCAGCGCGGCCTCGCGCTCGGCAAGCCATGTCCTCGCCGCCGCGCCCTGGCACTTCGGACAGTGCCGATTGCGGCAGGAGTTGTAGGCGATCCGCCATTGGCCGTAGTCCTCGCAGGCCTCGACGTGACCGCCAAGGGCCGCGGTGCGGCAGTGCTCGATCGCCGACATGACCTTGAGCTGGATGAGGCTCAGGTGACCTGCATGGGCGGCCCGATAGGCGGGTCCGGCAGCACGGAAGATGTCGGCGACCTCGATCGAGGCGCGCACGGCTCAGATGTCGGGCGAGACCTCTCCCGGCTTGAACAGGCCGAGCTTGTCGAGCGGGCTCGTCACGGCACGCACCGTCCGGGTCGCCACCTTCGCGTCAAGTGCGGTGTTGTTGAGCTTGGCATGCCCGAGCAGGACCTGGATGATGCGGATGTCGGTGCCGTCCTCCAGCAAGTGGGTGGCGAAGCTGTGGCGCAACGTGTGCGGCCCGACCCGCTTGGCGATGTCGGCGGCCTGGGCCGCCTCAACGACGATGCGATAGAGCTGCGGCGACTCCATGGGGCTACTCCTCAGTTCTAGCGCCAAAGAAGCCGGTTCTCTCACGTTTGCTAGCCGCCTTGGTCCGCCAATTCCGATCGAGTCTCAGCTCTAGCTGTGCGTCAGGCGCCAGTTTTTGCTCGCAGCGACTCGCCAAACGATTTTGCTTTAAGGCTTAGTTTCTGAAGAGCGGACCTGCGCGCGAGTACCGCACCACGGAAATCATTCCAAGACCAAAGCACCAACCACCGAAACGCAATCACCAGCCTTGACCAGTCCGGGAAAATGCCGCGCCGCCAGCATGCCCGACATTTTTGCCTTGATCTCCTGCGGAGCGATGCCGGTGCGGCCGGTGGAATGGATGCGGGCCAGAACCGCGCCGTTCTGAACAGGCTCGCCGAGATCGACCATGGTTTCGATCATTCCGTCGTCCTCGGCAAAAGAGAAGCAATCGCCAGACGGCATGTCCAACCACTGGGTTCTGCCCTTCTCGACGGCACCATGCACAATGCCGGCATGGCAAAGCACATTGAGAATGCCGCGCCGAGCAATACGTACGGTTTGCGCACGCGAGGTGCCGCCGCCGCCGAGTTCGGTGCTGACGAAGACCTTGCCCATTTCCTCGGCCGCCGTGTCGTACATGCCGACGGAATCGATCTCGATCATGCGCATCGAGAAGGGTGCCGAAAATGCAGCGACGGCATCGAAGGCTTTCTGCTCCAGCGCCTTGTCAGGCAAAGTATGCGCGGCGCAGAACGGCACGAAATCCAGCGTCCTGCCGCCGGAGTGGAAATCGAAGACGAGGTCGGCACGGGGCAGCAATTCGCGCTGGAAATAGTCGGCGATTTTTTCCGTCACCGTGCCGTCGGGACGGCCGGGAAAGCTGCGGTTCATGTTACCCTTGTCGATCGGCGACGTGCGCGTGCCGGCGCGGAAGGCCGGATAGTTCATCGCCGGCACGATGATGACCGTGCCGGAGACGTTCTTAGGTTCGAGCGTGCGCGCCAACTCGTACAGCGCCAGCGGTCCTTCATACTCGTCGCCATGATTGCCGCCGGAAAGCAGAGCCGTAGGCCCCTTGCCGTTGCGGATGACGCAGATCGGAATCATCACCGAGCCCCAGGCGGAATCATCGCGGCTATAAGGCAGGCGCAGGAATCCGTGCTGGATACCGTCGCGATCGAAATCGACGGTCGGCGCGATCGGCGACGGGCGGAGGCTGGGCATCGGACTCAATTCTTCACCACCAGTTTGCGCGGAACATTGGCCAGGCACTCTACACCGGTTTCGGTGATCAGGATGGATTCTGTAATCTCGAGCCCCATCGTCTCCAGCCACAGGCCGGTCATGAAATGGAAAGTCATGCCGGGCTTGAGCTCGGTGCGGTCGCCGGGGCGCAGGCTCATCGTGCGCTCGCCCCAGTCCGGCGGATAGGACAGGCCGATCGAATAGCCGGTGCGGTTGTCCTTTACGATGCCGTACTTCTTTAGGACGGCGAAGAAGGCGTTGGCGATGTCCTCGCAGGCATTGCCGGGCTTTGCGGCGGCAAGCCCCGCCTCCATGCCTTCCAGTGTGGCCTTCTCGGCATCGAGGAACTCCTGTGTCGGCTTGCCGAGGAAAACGGTGCGCGACAGCGGGCAATGGTATCTGTTGTAGCATCCGGCGATCTCGAAGAAGGTGCCCTCGCCCCGCTTCATCGGCTGGTCGTCCCAGGTCAAATGCGGCGCCGAGGCATCCGCGCCTGACGGCAACAACGGCACGATCGCTGGATAGTCGCCACCAATACCGTCGATGCCACGCGTGCCGGCATCATAGATCTCGGCGACGAGATCGCATTTGCGCATGCCGACTTCAATCTTGTCGACGATGCGGTGGTGCATGGCCTCAACGATGCGGGCGGCCTTGCGCATGTAGCCGATCTCGGTCGGGCTCTTCACCGCGCGCTGCCAGTTGACCAGTGCGGTGGCATCGACGAAGCGGGCATTGGGCAAGTGTTTCTGCAAGGCGGCGAAGGCGGCGGCCGAGAACCAGTAATTGTCCATCTCGACGCCGATGGTGAGCTTGCCCCAGCCACGGTCAGTCAGCACGCTGGACAAGAAGTCCATCGGGTGGCGTTCGGTCGACTGCACATAGTGGTCGGCATAGCCAACGATGTTGTCGTGGGCGAGATAGGCGGTGCGCTTGGCGCCGTTGGCGTCCTGGCCACGACCGTACCACACGGGCTCACCCGAAGGCGGCACGATGACCGCCTGATGCACATAGAAAGACCAGCCGTCGTAGCCGGTCAGCCAGGCCATGTTAGAGGGGTCGCTGACAACAAGCAGATCGACGCCCCTGGCCTCCATGGCTTGCCGGGTCTTGGCGAGGCGATCCGCAAATTCGCCGCGCGAGAATTTCAGGTTGGATTGCATTTGTTGATCCTCGTTTGTTGAGCCTTACGGCCAGCATCAGCTTTCGAAAATAGTTCCGGCGCTGGCGCCGCGAGCCCGGTCGCGGGCGAGCGTGGCGATTGCTGTGTCCTGCACACCGGCGCCGGTCAGGTCGGCGATCGTGACGTCGCTGGCCGAACGCCTTCCGTGCTTTTTGCCGGCGATGATCTGGCCAAGCTCGGCCACCTCCTCCTCGGCGGTCATCACCCCGGCAGTGATGGCATGATGCAGTTCGCCCAGCCGCCGCGTCTGCCTGGCGCTGTCGGCTACATAGAGATCGGCCATGCGCAGGATCGCCGGGGCAATCTCGTTCTTGTGCTCGGCGTCCGAGCCCATGGCGGTGATGTGCTGGCCGGCTGTGACGAAGCCTGCCTTGATCAGCGGCTCGGTCGATGGCGTCGTGGTGACGATGATGTCGGCGCCTGCAGCCGCTTTGGCCGCATCAGCTTCGGCGCGTACCACGATGCCGAGTTTCTCGCGCAAGGCGCCTGCGGTTGCCTCGGCCTTTGCCGCATCGCGCGCCCAGATGCGCGCCTCGGCGATCGGGCGTACCAGCATGAGCGCTTCCAACTGCAACCCGGCTTGCACGCCGGCACCGAAGATCGCGGCGACGGACGAGTCCGGCCGCGACAGATGCTTGGCCGCGACCGCACCGGCGGCGGCCGTACGAATATCGGTGAGATAGCCATTGTCGAGCAGCAGCGCCTCGACCAACCCGGTCTTCGCCGACAGCAGCACCATCATGCCGTTGACGCTGGGCAGGCCGAGTTTCGGATTGTCGAAGAAGCCGGGGCTGATCTTTACCGCGAAGCCGTCGAGACCGGGCACATAGGCGGTCTTCACATCGACCTCGCCGCGATGCTCGGGGATGTCCAGTCGCAGGATCGGCGGCATCGCCACGGGTAAGGTGGCCAGCGCGCGAAAAGCGTTTTCGACACAAGCAACGGCATCGAGATCGAGCTTCACGATCTTGCGCAGTTCAGCTTCGGTGAGGATCGTCATCCGCCTCATGCGGCACGCTCCGCAATGGCCTCAACGCAGACGGTCCTGCGGTGCTCATTCATGTCCATGTTGCCGCCAGAGAGAAGAACAACCACCGGCCCGGTCGGCTTGACCTTGCCGGCAAGCAGCGCGGCAATGCCGACGGCGCCGGCGCCTTCGAGTATCTCGCGCTCCTGCGCATAGGCATGGCGAATGCCGGCGGCGATCTCGTCCTCGCTCAGCAGAATGACATCATCGAGCAGGTCACGGCACATGGCGAAGGTCAGCCGATTGTCGAGGCCGATGCCGCCGCCGAGGGAATCCGCCAGCGTCGGCAGTTCTTCCACCAGCACAGGCTTCCCGGCGTCGAGGCTCGCTTTCATCGCTGCGCCACGCCCCATCGAGACACCGATGATCTTTGTCCTGGGGCTGACGCCTTTAATGGCCGCGGCAACGCCGGAGGCCAACCCACCCCCTGAGAGCTGCACCAGAACAAGAGCGGCATCGGGGACCTGGGCGATTATCTCCAGTCCGAGCGTGCCTTGCCCGGCGATGATGGCGGGATGGTCGAAGGGCGGCATCATGATCAACCCCTCCTCCCCCACCAGCCGCTCGACCTCCTGCTGCGCGTCGTCCTGGCTGTTGCCGACGATACGGACATCTGCTCCGAGCCGCCGGATTTCGGTGAGTTTGTTTTCGGGCACCAGACGCGACATGCAGATCACCGCACGTATGCCTTCGAGCTTCGCCGCATGCGCCAGCGCCCGGCCGTGATTGCCGGTCGAAGCTGCGACCACGCCACGGACCTTCTCCTCGGCAGTCAGCAAGGCGACAGCATTTGAAGCGCCCCGCAGTTTGAAGCTGCCGGTGGTTTGGCGATGCTCGAGCTTGAGATGGACAGGGACGCCGAGGCGTTCCGAAAGGCTATGAGACAGGACGGTTGGCGTCCGTTCGACCTTGCCGGCGATACGGTCACGAGCGGTCTGGATGTCGCCAGGAGTAACAGTCGCCATGATCGTCAATCGTGCTGCAGAGGCAAAGTCATCAGCCGGCCAAATTCGGAATGGGCTGTCTCGTCGCCACACAGGCGCAGGCAGTTCCAGGCGCTAGCCTGGTTGCTGGTCACGACTGGGCGGCCGATCGCTTGTTCCATACCGGTGACGGCAAGCGCGCCGCGCAGCGCCGTGCAGGACAGGAATAAGCCTTCAGCTTGTGAGTGCGTCGCCTGGCGTGCGAGATCGAGAAGGGCTGCCGGCGGAATGCGCGCCATCTCGCGATCATCCTCGAAGTTGAGACAGGTGAAGCTGGCGATTTCGAAGCCACGCGCGGCGAAATAGGTCGCCATCGGCCTGGAGGTCTCGACCGTATAGGGCGTGAGGATGCTGATCCTGCGAACGCCAAAGGCGTTCAGCCCGCGCACACCGGCCATAGGCGGTGTGACCACGGGAATGCCGGGTTTGGCGGCCTGTATTGCCGCCTCGATTTCGGCATCGCCGATCACCACCGAGGCTGAAGTGCAGGAATAGCAGATGGCGTCGAGGGGTTCGTCTGGCAGGATCAAGGCCGCGCCCGCCGTCAGCGCCGGCTGCATCTTGCGCAGATTGTCGGGCGTTGTCGGGTTGGCATAGGGAATGCGCGCGACATAGACGCCGATCCGCTCGCTTGCCACCATGCGGCGAAAATCCGGCTCGCTGGTGTGGTCGGTGGCCAGGATGATCAGCCCGACGCGCTTTTCCAGAGGACGATCATCAAGGGACGGCCGGTTGGGATAGACCGTGATTTCAGGCAAGGCTTTCATCGGCTATCTCTCGATCTTGTCGTAGCGGCGTTCCAGCCAGCGCAGCAGTACGACCGAACACAGACTGATGATGAGGAAGAAAGCGCCGACCAGGGTGATCGGCTCGATATAGCGGTAGTAAGTGTTGGCCACGCTTTTCGCCTGGTTCATCAGCTCCAGCACGGTGATTGCCGACAGCAGCGGCGTCTCCTTGAACATCGCGATGAAATAGTTGGCCAGCGCCGGGATCATTGGCGGAATGGCCTGCGGGATGATGATGTGCGTCCAGGTATGCCGGGCGGAGAGATTGCACGCCTTGGCAGCCTCCCATTGGCCACGCGGCACATTGTCGATGCCGGCGCGATAGACCTCCGCCGTGTAGGTGCCGTAATGCACCCCGAGCCCGATAACGCCGGCGACCAGGGGCGGCAGCAGAATGCCGATGTCGGGCAGCACGTAGAAGATGAAATAAAGCTGCACCAGGAGCGGCGTGCCGCGGATGAATTCGGCCCCCCAACCGACGGTGCGCGACAATGCCTTGTTGGGCGAGCGACGCGCCAAAGCGATGCCCAGCCCGACGACAGCCGCCAGCATCGAACCGAGCAGCGTCGCCAGGATGGTTATCTTCACCCCCTGGATCAGCGTCGGCATGATCTGCCAGACGAAATTCCAATCCCACTCCATCAGGAAGCTCCGGTCATCAGCAGACTCCGGCCATCAGACGCGCACCCCATCAAGGCCGCGCGCCAGGCGTCGCTCCAGCGAGCGCACGCCCCACGAGAGGAGCAGCGCCAGGATGAAATAGATGACCAGGATGGTGGTGAAGGGCACCATGGTGTTGCCGGTCTGGGCGCGCACCACCTGCGCCTGGAAGGTCAGGTCGGCGAGCGAGATCAGCGAGACGACGGAGGTGGCCTTGAGCAGTTCGATGGCGTTGTTGCCGAAGGTCGGCAACATCACCAGAAAGGCCTGCGGCAGGATGACATGGCGCATACCTTGCCAGCGGCCGAGATTGAGCGCGACGCAGGCCTCATGCTGTTCGCGGCCGATCGATTGTACCCCGCCGCGCACAACCTCGGCGGCATAGGCACCGACATTAAGCCCGAGCGCCAGCACGCCGGCTTGCAGCGGGGTCAGCTCAATCCCGATCAGCGGCAACACGAAGTACGCGAAGAACAGCTGTACGAAGATCGACGTGCCGCGGAAGAATTCGATATAGGTGGTAGCGAGTGCCCTCAGCACGAAGAAGCGCGACAGTCGTCCCATGCCGGCAAGAAAGGCCATGATCAGGGCGAGCACCGACCCCATCAGCGTCAGCTCGATGGTGACAAGCGCTCCCTGCACTATCAGGCCGAGATAGCCGGACCACTGGGTCATCGGGTTCCAACGTTTGGTTTTAGGATCCTTCTCCCCGTTTACGGGGAGTTGAGGAGCGGTCCGCGTAGCGGGCGAAAAGCCAATTGCTTGGCTTTTCGAGCGACGAAAGCCGGCAGGCAGATGAGGGGCAGCGCGAACCTTGAAATGCTGGCGCCGCCCCTCATCCGGCCCTTCGGGCCACCTTCTCCCCGTTGAACGGGGAGAAGGAAAAACAGGCGCCCTACTTCGCCGCGCAAAGCTTGTCGCGTGTCGTCGACATTGCCGCTGCCGCTGAGAAGCCGTAGGGCTCGATGATCTTGGCGAATTCGCCTGATTTCTTCATCTTGGCGAGTTCGACGTCGAAGGCATCGCGCAGCGCTTCGTCGCCCTTCTTGAAGGCGGCACCGTCGCAATAGACGGGCGCGCCTTGCACGGGCGCAATGACTTCGAGGTTCGGATCAGCGGCCTTCTTCATGAGGTCGTTAATCGACAGAACCGGGAGCGAATAAGCGTCGATGCGGCCGTCCTGCAGCATCTTCAGGCCGCTCTGGCCATCCGGCACGACGACGACACGCTCGCGCGGCACGCCTGCGTTCAGCGCCAGCTTCTCCTCCGTGCCGCCGCCCGGCGCGCCGATCGTGGCCGATGTGTCCTTGGCGACATCCTCGTAGCTCTTGAAGCCCTTCGGATTGCCCTTCTTCACCAGCATCGCCTCGGCGTCGCACAGCACCGGCTCCGAATAGGCGACAGCCGCGCAACGCTCCGGCTTCATGAACAGGCCGGCTGTGACGACGTCGAAGCGACCGGCCTGCAGGCCGGGGATCATCGCGCCATATTCCGAGATC
The DNA here is from genome assembly GCF_000472785.1 of Mesorhizobium loti CJ3sym. Lineage (GTDB taxonomy): Bacteria > Pseudomonadota > Alphaproteobacteria > Rhizobiales > Rhizobiaceae > Mesorhizobium > Mesorhizobium loti_E. The sequence continues at coordinate 11,755 of NZ_AXAL01000033.1, read as the reverse complement.
GAGGCGACGATATCGGCCACGCCAAGGCGCTTGAAGATTTCGCGCGCCACATCGGGTGCCGCGCCCGAGACCTTGCCGTCAGCGGCAACCGCCGTATAGGGCGGCTCGTTGGCGATGGCGACGCGGGCGAAGCCTTGTGACTTCAGCTGTTCGAGCTTGCTGTCATCCGCCGAGCCAGCTGTCGAGGCGGCCAGCACCGCCGTCAGCGCCAAACCGGCGACGCCAGCCAGAATGCCAAGTTTTTTCATTGTTCCCAACTCCTTGTTTGTTTTCTTGGTTTGCTTTGATCGGATGGCGGCATCGCCGCCTCCAAGGCGGCTTTGCCGCCTTTGGGGCATGCGGTCAGACACGATGTCCGGCCGCGATGATCTTCTTCAGGAAGCCCTGCGTGCGCTCCTGTTTGGGATTGCGGAAAATCTCATCGGGCTTGCCTTCCTCGACGATCTTGCCGCGATCGAAGAACAGCACCCGGTCGGCGAAGTCATGGGCAAAACCCATTTCGTGGGTGACCAGCAACATGGTCATGTCGGTCTCGGCGCAGAGCCGCCACAAGACGTTGAGCACCTCCTCGACCAGTTCCGGGTCGAGCGCCGATGTCACCTCGTCGAACAGCATGATCTTCGGCTGCAGAGCGAGCGCGCGGGCGATTGCCACGCGCTGTTTCTGGCCGCCGGACAGTTGCGCCGGCATCGCCTTGGCCTTGTCGGCCATGCCGACCATGTCGAGCAGTTCCATCGCCCGTTTCTCGGCGGCGGCGCGCAGCATGCCCTTGGTCAGCATCGGCGCCAGCGTCACATTGTCGATGACGCTCTTGTGCGGAAACAGGTTGAACAGCTGGAAGACCATGCCGGTCTTTTGGCGCATTTTTGCCAGATGGCGTTCGTCGGCGGGCAACAATTGGCCGTTGCGTTCCATGTGGTAGAGCTGCTCGCCATCGATCTGGATGTGGCCGCCGTCGATGCGCTCCAGCGTCATCAGGATGCGCAGGATCGTCGTCTTGCCGGAGCCGGACGGGCCGATCAGCGCCAGTTTTTCGCGCGGCATGACCTGCATCGACAGGCCGTCGAGCACCTTGAAGCTGCCGAAGCTCTTCGAGATGCCGTCGATCTTGATGATGGGCGCGGTGGTTGCGGACAAATGAATTTCCCCGTGCTGGAGAAGCCTGTGCCCTTAACGATGCGGAACGCACCAAATCATGTCAATCATGAAAATAATATCATGACAATTATTCTGATTGCGCACAATTTCGAAGCATAGTCAGCCTAAATCGCCAGCAGCAGATGCTCCGGATCGCCAAGCAACAGCTTGGTGACAACGCTTAAGCCCGCGCGCAGTTCCCCTTCAGTGGTCGACCCCAGCGAAATGCGCACCGCCGGGTGCCACGGCGCCTGCGAAATGCGGAAGGATGTGCCCGGTGCGATCGCGACGCCCTGCAGCCGGGCCTGGGCGACAAAGCCCTCCTCCGCACGGTCGGTGGGCAGTTGCAACCAGACGTGCAGCCCGTCGCGCCGGGCGCGATAGTCGATCCCGGCCAACACCTCGGCGGCGATGTCCTGCCGCCGCCGCAGCGCGGCTCGCTGCCAGCGGACGAGTTCCATCGCCGTGCCGTCGGTCACCCATTTGGTGGCGATCTCGGCCACCAGCGGCGTCGCCATCCAGTTCGACACCAGGTGCCGGTTGGCGACGGCGGCGACATAGCGGTCGGGCGCGGCGAGATAGCCGATGCGCAAGCCTGGCACGGTGATCTTGGTGAAGGAAGTGACGTAAAGCGTGCGCTCCGGCGCAAAGGCGGCCACCGGCGGCGGCCGATCCTCAACCAGCGGACCGAGCACATCATTCTCGATGATGGCGATGTCGTGCTTGCGGGCGACAGCAGCGATTTGCTCCCGGCGCTGCGCATCCATCAGCGTTGCCGTCGGATTGATCACCGATGGCTGCACGAAAACCGCGCGAATGTCCGAAAGCCGGCAGGCCTCGTCCAAGGCCTCGGGGATCAGGCCATTGTCATCGATCGGCAGGCCCTCAAGGTTGAAGCCGAGATAGCGCGCCAGCGGCACCAGTGTGTGGTGGCCGATCGCCTCGGTGGCAACGGTCGAGCCGGGCGGCGCCACGCTCATCAGCGCCACGGTCATGCCGGCGGTGGCGCCATTGGTCAGGCTGATGTTTTGCGCCGAGATATCCAGTCCGCACAGCTTCAGCCATTCGACGGCTACCGTGCGATGGCGTGGGAACACCATGTTGGGCCGGAACGACAGCGCCGAACTCGATGGCAGGTTTTCGGCCAACCAGCCCAGTGCCTGTTTCAGCCGCTCCAGATGCATCGGCTCGCACACCGGCTTCAGGATGGAGAGGTCGATGACCTCGCCGAGGCGTTCCGGCAAATAGGGCGGCTCCGGCTCGCGGCGCTGCGTCTGGACGAAGCTGCCGCGGCCGATCTCGCCTGAAATCAGGCCGCGACGGATCAGTTCTTCATAGGCGCGGCTGACTGTCTGCACCGAGAGCTTGAGATCGTCCGCCAGCCGGCGATGCGTCGGCAGCCGTGCGCCATTGGTCAGGCGCCCGTCATGGATGGCGCGCGCGAACTGGTCGGCAAGCGATTGATAGGCTGGCCGCCGGATGAGCGCGGGATCGGGTTGCCACAATGTCATGACTTATTAGAGATCGAAATCAGTGCAATTGACAATCGAAATATTGGGTAATCATGGTAGTCTGGACGAAAAAGTGGATAACGATGACTGCCGCCAAACTCGACCCGATCGACCTTAAGATCCTCGACGCCATCCAGCGTGACGGGCGCATCACCAAGCTGGCACTGGCCGAACAGGTCGGGCTGTCGCCGACGCCGTGCTGGATGCGGCTGCGCAAGCTGGAGAAGGCCGGCATCGTCGCGGGCTATCACGCCAGGATCGCCATGCGTGTCGTGGCGCCGGTCGCAACGGTACTGATGGAGGTGACGCTGGCCAGCCATCGCCAGACCGATTTCGACCGCTTCGAGCGCGTCATCCGCGACATTCCCGAGATCATCGCCTGCTGGTCGGTGGGCGGCGGCGTCGACTATGTGCTGAAGGTGATGGCGCGCGACATCGACGCCTATCAGCGGCTGGTCGACGGCCTGCTCGACCGCGAGATCGGCATCGACCGCTACTTCACCTACATCGTCACCAAGACGGTCAAGGAGGAGACAGCGCTGCCGATAGCCGACCTGCTGCCGGCGTCGGCCTAAGCCCGGAGAGCCTAAGCCCAGAGAGATTGTCTGCCAGGGCGGCGCAATAGAGAGAATCTCTCTACGTCAGGGCATCCAAACAGCCTCTCTGTCTGCGCGTGATGGATAGTCTTTCCGTATCAGAACGAACCGGGAGGCTTCGACCATGTCCGCGCATTTTGCACGCTCGCATCGCCATGAAGCGCTCGACCGCCTTACCGACCGACGGCTGCTGCGCGAACTCGCCTATGTCGACGGGCACTGGACGGCGAGCGAAGCAGCTGAGAGCTTCGAGGTCACCGATCCGGCGACCGGCACCACCGTCGCCTTCGTTGCCGCGCTCGATGCACGGCAAACGACGAAGGCGATCGATGCCGCCGCCCGCGCCTTCCCGACCTGGCGGTCGCTGTTGCCGAAGAAGCGATCCGAAATCCTGCGAAAATGGTTTGAACTGATCGTCGCCGCGAAAGATGACCTCGCTCTGCTGATGACACTGGAACAGGGCAAGCCGCTGCAGGAATCGCTTGGCGAGATCGAGTATGCCGCTTCCTTCGTCGAGTGGTATGCCGAGGAAGCAAAACGTCTCAACGCCGAGAGCGTGACCGGTCACCTGCCCAACGCGGAAATGATGGTGCGGCGTGAACCGCTCGGCGTTGTCGGTGTCGTCACGCCCTGGAATTTTCCGTCCGCCATGCTGACCCGTAAGGCTGCCGCCGCTCTGGCAGCTGGCTGCACCATCGTCGCCCATCCATCGTCCGAGACACCGCTGTCGGCGCTGGCTCTGGCCGAGCTTGGCGAGCGCGCCGGCTTGCCGGCTGGCGTCTTCAACATCGTCACCGGCAAGGCCGCGACGATCGTCGGCCGGATGTGCGAGGATGCACGCGTCCGCGCCATGAGTTTTACGGGCTCGACCGAGATCGGCCGGCTTATCGCCGCCCAGAGTGCACCGACGATGAAGCGGCTGGTGATGGAGCTTGGCGGCCATGCACCGCTGATCGTGTTCGGCGACGCAGACCTGGACAAGGCCGTGAGTATCGCCATCGACGCCAAATTCGCCACGTCGGGCCAGGACTGCCTCGCCGCCAACCGCATCTATGTCCAGCGCCCGCTCTACGATCGCTTCTGCGCCGCCTTCGCCGGGCGCATCGAGGTGTTGCGGACCGGCAACGGGCTTGCCGAGGAAATCGACATCGGGCCGCTGATGCATGAGCGCGCCGTAGCAAAGGTCGAGGAGCAGGTCGCCGATGCCCTTGTCCACGGCGCACGTTGCCTTATCGGCGGCAAGCGGCACCAGGCCGGACCGCTGTTCTATCAGCCGACGCTGCTTGCTGATGTTCCTGACGAGGCGCTGATCATGCGCGAGGAGACTTTTGGGCCGGTCGCCGCCGTCACGCCTTTCGACAGCGAGGATGAAGTGATCGCCCGCGCCAACGCCACCGAATATGGTCTCGTCGCCTATCTCGTCACCGAGAATGGCGCGCGCCAGCAGCGCATGGGCGGCGCGCTCGACTATGGCATGGTCGCCATCAACCGGGTGAAGATCACCGGCGCGCCGATCCCGTTCGGCGGCGTCAAGCAGTCCGGCATCGGTCGCGAAGGCTCGCGTCACGGGCTCGAAGCGTTCACCGATCTCAAATATCTCTGTCTCGATGTAGCCTGAGCTGCAAAGCAATCGCCCTTTTCATCAGGAGTCAAAAAATGCTCGACCAGTCCAACGAACTCAACGCCTGGGATCGCGACCACTTCTTCCATCCATCGACCCCCATGGGCACGCATGCGCGCGGTGAGAGCCCGACGCGCATCATGGCAGGCGGCGAAGGCGTTACCGTCTGGGACAACAATGGCAAGAAGAGCATCGACGCCTTCGCCGGCCTCTATTGCGTCAATGTCGGTTATGGCCGCCAGAAGATCGCTGATGCCATCGCCACCCAGGCGAAGAACCTCGCCTACTACCACGCCTATGTCGGCCACGGCACCGAGGCCTCGATCACGCTGGCCAAGATGATCATCGACCGCGCGCCAAAGGGCATGTCGAGGGTCTATTTCGGCCTCTCCGGTTCGGACGCCAACGAGACCAACATCAAGCTGATCTGGTACTACAACAATGTGCTAGGGCGGCCGGAGAAGAAGAAGATCATCTCGCGCTGGCGCGGCTATCACGGCTCGGGCGTGATGACAGGGTCGCTGACGGGCCTCGACCTGTTCCACAACGCCTTCGACCTGCCGCGCGCGCCGGTGCTGCACACCGAGGCGCCGTACTATTTCCGCCGCGCCGACCGTTCGATGAGCGAGGAGCAGTTTTCGCAACACTGCGCCGACAAGCTCGAGGAGATGATGCTCGCCGAAGGCGCCGAAACCGTCGCCGCCTTCATCGGCGAGCCGATCCTCGGCACGGGCGGCATCGTGCCGCCGCCGGCCGGCTACTGGGAGAAGATCCAGGCGGTGCTGAAGAAATACGACGTACTGCTCGTCGCCGACGAGGTGGTGACGGGCTTCGGCCGGCTGGGCACCATGTTCGGTTCGGACCACTACGGCATCAAGCCCGACCTCATCACTATCGCCAAGGGCCTGACCTCGGCCTACGCGCCGCTGTCGGGGGTCATCGTCGCCGACAAGATGTGGCAGGTGCTGGTGCAGGGTTCCGACAAGCTCGGCTCGCTCGGCCATGGCTGGACCTATTCGGCGCATCCGATCTGCGTTGCCGCCGGTGTTGCCAATCTCGAACTCATCGACGAGATGGATCTGGTGACCAATGCCCGCGAGACCGGCGCTTACTTCCGCAATGAACTGGCCAAGGCCGTCGGTGGCCACAGACATGTCGGCGATGTGCGTGGCGACGGCATGCTGGCGGCGGTCGAGTTCGTCGCCGACAAGGAAGACCGCGTCTTCTTCGATCCGTCGCAGAAGATCGGGCCGCAGGTGGCGACGGCACTTGCCAGGAGCGGAGTCATCGGCCGCGCCATGCCGCAAGGCGACATACTCGGCTTTGCGCCACCCCTGTGCCTGACTCGTGAGGAAGCCGACATCGTGGTGGCCAAGACCGCCGACGCCGTCAACAACGTGTTTGCGAGCCTCTGAGATTCAGACATGAATGCCATGACCAACACCCTTCCCGCCACCATGGCCGCCGTGCTGCTCACTGGGCACGGCGGGCCAGAAAAGCTCGTCTACCGCACCGATGTGAAAGTGCCGGCGCTTGGACCTGGCGAAGTTCTGGTCAAGGTCACCGCTTGCGGCATGAACAACACCGATGTCTGGGTGCGCCAGGGCGCCTATGGTACGGAAGAGGATGCCGCCGCCGTGTCGACATGGCGTCGGCAGGGCAACACGCTGACCTTTCCGCGCATCCAGGGCACGGACACGGTGGGCACAATCGTCGCCGTTGGCGAAGGCGTTTCGCCGGTCCGTATCGGTCAACGGGTAGTGGTCGATTTCTCCATCTACAACCGCGAAGATAATTCGCTGGCCGACATCGATTATATGGGCCATGGCCGCGATGGCGGTTTCGCCGAATACCAGGCCGTTCCCGCCGAGAATGCGCATGTCGTCGACACCAAGCTAAGTGATGTCGAGCTTGCCACCTTCTGCTGTGCATACCTCACCGGCGAGCAGATGCTGGAGCGCGCGGCCCTCAGAGCCGGCGAGCGCGTTCTGATCACCGGCGCCTCTGGCGGCGTCGGCTCCGGCATCGTGCAGCTGGCGAGGGCGCGCGGCGCCATCCCCTACGCCGTCGTAGGCAAGGGCAAGGAGCAAGCGGTGCGCGACATCGGTGCCGAGGCGGTCATCACCCGTGGTGTCGCAGATTTGCCGCAGGCCGTGACTGAGGCGACCGGCGGCCAGCCGATCGACGTGGTGGCCGACCTTGTCGGCGGCGCGATCTTCAACGATCTCTTGCGCATCCTGAGGCCCGAGGGCCGCTACACCACCGCCGGTGCAATCGCCGGCCCGGTCGTCCAGCTCGATCTCAGGACCATGTATCTGAAACAGCTGCAACTGCACGGCTCGAGCCAGGGCACGCGCGCCGATTTCCGCCGCATCGTGCGCTACATCGAAGAAGGCAAGATCAGGCCACTGGTCGGCGGCGTCTACAAGCTTTCCGACTTCCACCACGCCCAGGCCGATTTCATTGCCAAGGATTTCGTCGGCAAGCTGGTGGTGGTGCCAGATGCGATATGAAATCACTTCAAAATCCAGACCCGAGCAGAGCAGCTAACATATGGTTTGCCTCAGTCAACAGGCACCTCAGGCCTTATCGCCAGCAATGTCTGCTTCTATGTGGCGGCCACTCAGCCCTGAACGACCTTCATTGGGCGCAAAGCTGCCGACGGCGCAACAGGAACCAAGCTATCGCTTCGGGGCCGGACGCAGACTGGCAGCTCCAAGCTCCGTAATTCAAAAGGCAGACTTCTACTCTGACATCAGCTGCGCCAGCTCGGTTTCGGGAATGCGCTTTGCGAGACCTTGGAGGCAGCAGCAGCTGGCTATCGCGTCAGCACGTGTCTCTACCGAATGAGAGAAAAGCGCAATTCAGTCGTCGACACCTCCACCGGCGCTGACGCCATATGTTCGTTTCATGTTGTATAAAGATGGCCGGCAGGTTTTTACTGCCTTTTTTGCCCGGAAGAAGACCATGCAGCGCCGCATGTTTCATTTCTCGCCAGGGCCGGCCCGCTGTTCACTTTGATCCGTACTCGACGTCCTTTGGCTCGTGGACTCGACCGGACGTCGGACCTACAATCGCGATCAGGCCGCAATTCAAGGGCAACGCGTTACATGGCAGAAGGATACGTCCAACGCCGCCTCGCGGCCCTTCTTGCAGCCGACGCGGCAGGTTACACCCGGCTTGTTGGCAGGGACGAGGTTGGCACACTTGGCGCCCTCAAGGAAATCCGAGCCGAATTGATAGACCCGAAGATCGCCGCGCACAAAGGCCGCATCTTTAAGACGACCGGCGACGGTGTCCTGGCGGAGTTCACGAGCGTCGTGAACGCCGTGGCGTGCGCGGTCGAAATCCAACAGGCAATGTCGGATCGAAACTCGGCCCTTTCCGAAGATCGGACGATAGAATTCCGGATCGGGATCAACGTCGGTGACGTGATTGTCGAAGATGGCGATTTATTCGGCGACGGGGTGAATGTAGCGGCAAGGCTCGAAGGCATCGCTCAGGTTGGCGGTGTCATTGTCTCGGGCGCGGTGCGAGATCATCTCGGAAATCGGCTCGATCTGCAATTTGACGACATTGGAGAGCAAACTCTCAAGAACGTCGAGCGGCCCATTAGAGCTTATGCGGTACGTCTGGGTGACCCTGCAGCATCCCCGGTCACGAACACCTTTTTTTCAGACAAGCCGTCGATTGCCTTGCTGCCCTTCGTCAATATGAGCGACGATCCTCAGCAAGATTACCTCGCGGATGGGATTACAGAAAGCATCATCACCGGACTGTCGCGGTTTCGCGACCTTTTTGTTATCGCTAGCAACTCGACGTTTGCCTACAAAGGAAAGGCGATAAAAATCCAGGATGCGAGCCGAGAGTTGGGTGCCCGCTACATCCTAGAAGGCAGCGTACAGCGGTCAAAAGAGCGCGTCCGAATTACGGCCCAGCTCATCGATGGAAAGACTGGCCGACACCTGTGGGCAGAGCGCTATGATCGCGGCGTCGATGACATCTTTGCGGTGCAGGACGATGTCACCGAAAGGATCATAGGCAGTCTCGCCACCGCCTATGGTGGGCGATTGTTAAAGGTCTGGCAGGAACGACCAGAGGCGTCGGGAACGCGAAACTTTCAGGCTCTGGATTATTTCGTGCGCGGCATGGAGGCTGTGAACCACTTCACCAAAGACGGAAACTTACTTGCGCGCGACCTTTTCGAGAAAGCTGGGGAGCTCGACCCCAAGTTTGGCAAGGCGTTTGCAAAGCTCGCTTGGACGCACTTGATGGAAGCTTGCGAGGGTTGGGGCGAGGATCCAGAGGCGTCATTGGCGAATGGCCTGAAATACGCCAATCTGGCGATCGAGCGCGATAGTGCGGAGGCATGGGGGTACTATGCGCTCGCGGGGCATAGCCTGTTTTGCGGACGTTCCGGAGGCGCTATCGCCGAGTTTCAACGTGCGCTCGAACTCAATCCGAACGATGCCGACGTGATGATGGATTTTGCCTCCTGCCTGAGTTGCGCTGGCAGAGCGGTTGAGGGCTTAGAAGTGGCGCAGAAGGCCATTCGCCTTAATCCCCTTCACCCTGAATGGTACGTCTTACAACTTGGCCAGATTTGTCACGACGCCCACCGTTACGATGAAGCGATCGCCGCTTTCCAGAGTTTGCGAAGCGTGGAAACCGTTAATCTGTACCTCTACCTGGCAGCCAGTCATGCGGCATTGGGAGATTTGGTTGACGCGAAAAAGGCTGTGGAGCGGATCAAGCAGATGGACCCGAGTGCCACAATCACGGGGCGTACGGGTCCCGAAATGACGCCGTACAAAAACCCCAGCGACTTGAAACACTTACGCGACAATCTGCGAAGCGCGGGTCTGAAGGAGTAAGGCCTCCCCGCAACGGCGAAAGTTGCTCACCTGCAATGCAGAAGCACATGTTGAAGAGTTCGGATAGAGCGACTTGGCCAGCGGGTGTGCCGGAAGCTTGATTTCGGACAGGGCTGCGGCGCGAAATAGGGCCAGCTCAAGTGATCTAGCGATAGATATCAGCGCGTGTCGGCGGCAATCCGCTGGGACCTCGCGCCCGCTTGGTCGCGATCGTCTGAAAGATCTGCGCCGAGGCGCGTTCGAAAGTGATTGAGCAGCCGGTGAGATAGAGAAGCCAGAGCCGTGCCTTGGCTTCTCCAACCTCGGCAATAGCCTCGTCAAACCGTGCGTCCAGGCGCTCGGCCCAAAGCCGGCAGGTGCGTGCATAATGCTCACGCAGGTTCTCGGCGTCGTAAATGAGAAAGCCATGTGCTTCGAGATTGCCGAGCGTCATGCCGATCGTGTCGAGTTCGCCACCCGGAAAGATGTATTTGATCAGCGCCTTGAATTCCGGACCCTTGCGTAAGGTCTTCTTCATGTCGCCCTTGCTGCGCCGAGTGATGGCGTGATGCAGATAGATGCCTCCCGGCTTGAGGAGGCGATGGACGGTTGCGAAGTAGGCGTGGTGGTTTGCTAGGCCGAGATGCTCGAACATGCCGATCGAGGATATCTTGTCAAACGACCCCGAGAGTTCAACATAGGATTTGATCTCGATGGTAATGCGATCCTCAAGCCCCTCGGCGCGGATGCGCTCCCTAGCGAGGTTGGTCTGCGCCTCCGACAGCGAGACACCGTGTCCGACAACGCCGTAGTTTTTCGCGGCGTGGATGAGCATTGCACCCCAGCCGCAACCAATGTCGAGAAGCCTTTCGCCAGGCTTCAGCCTGAGCTTGCGGCAGATATGATCGAGCTTGTCGGCTTGCGCCTGATCGATCCCGTTTGCGAAATCCTTGAAGTAGCCGCAGCTGTAGACCATGCGTTCATCGAGGAAGAGCTGATAGAAGGCGTTCGAAATGTCGTAGTGATGCTGGATCGCTTCCTGGTTTGAACCGCTGACGAAAGGGTTGCGCCCGGAGAGGTCGGTGCGCGCCGACATTTGCTTTCGTGCCAAGAGCACGGCAGGGAGATCGCGCAGGATCGCCAGCTTCGGCAGGGACTTGAGCTTGGTTCTGAGCTTGCCTTGCGATGGCAGTGCATAGAAGTCGAAAATAGTCCCGTCTTCGATGTCTATGGTCCTGGAAATCCACATTTCGATCAGCGTCGACAAGGACGGCCGCCTCAGTACCTGCCAGACGATGTCTTGGTCATTGATGGTGAGCACTGGACCGGTGTCAGGACCGATCCGCTCGCCGGTCCAAAGCCGAATAGCAAACCCTGGCTCCAGCGTCTCGATGACCGTGCGAACGATCCGTACGGCGCGGTCGGCTGCCTTGTGTGACATTCAAGCGTCCTGTCCCCAATGGCAGTAAACGAACGGCGAGGGGAAAAGTCGCAGGCTGATCTAATTAATATACGGCCGACATCATCGCCCGGGTGCCGCGCCTGCGCCTCCCGTACGAGAGCCGACCTCATCTTGGCGAGCCTTGGTATCAGATCTTCAAAAATCGGTAGGCGAAGCGATCGGTCTCGCCCTTGATCGAAGGATCGAAGACCTTGATCGCGTGCTGATCGTCCTTGTTCGCGAGCATGGTGCTTTCCGCGTCCAGTACGAAGCCGGCCGCCTCCACCTCCTCGCGGACGGACGCAGGGTCAATCCGATGCAGCGACTGGGTGTCGCTCGTGCCCGACCCAGCGGCGGCGGCGTGGTCGACGATGACGTAGGACCCACCGGGCTTCAGCCGCTNATAGACGGCTCGATTGAAGTCGGCCGCCGTCGCACCCTTCTTCTGCATCAGCGCGGTGTGGAGATCGTGGTAGAACAGGTGCAGCCACAAGACATCCGCTGGCTGCGTGGCCTGCGGCATCGCCACGAGGTCCGCCGATACGGCTTCGACGTTCTCTCGGCCCGGTTCCTTCGCCAGCGTCCGCATGCGGCCG
>NZ_AXAL01000032.1 GCF_000472785.1 Mesorhizobium loti CJ3sym | reverse complement strand
CGGCTCCAGCGGATGAAGCGGTTGTAGATCGTCTTGTGGGGACCATACTCGCTGGGCGCGTCGCGCCACCGAAGGCCGTTCCTGATCACGAAGATGATGCCACTGACGATCCGCCGATCATCGACCCTGGGCACTCCGTGAGACAGCGGGAAATGCCGCTCGATCCGGCGCATCTGCGCCTCCGACAGCCAGATCAAATCACTCATTGCAGCGCCTCCTCGCACCGCCAATGAATCAGCCGTTTGCTGTCTCCGCAAGAACTTTAATAGGTCCTGACCCTAGATCGCGAAGATTGCATCGACATTGCAACGAAGCGCGCAAACGGGGCCGGCTGCGGAAAAAGGCCAGCCGTCTCTGGCACCGGCGCATACCGAAACGCTGGATTGCGCGAAGCCGGAGGGCATCGCGCAATTCAGCTCGTCCGTTAGAACCGGTAGTTGATGCCGGCCTTCAATTCATGGCTGCCGATCGTCGTCTTGGATGTGCCAAGCGCCGATGTCGTCTCGACGCCGGGGGTGCGGACATAGTCGTACTCGACCTTGGCCGACAGCCCGCCGGCAAAGCCCTGTTCGATGCCGGCGCCGAGGAGATAGCCGACCTTCCATCCGTCGGTGCTGCTGACGTTGTCACCCTTGTCGAACTTGGTCAGCGCAACACCGCCGGTTCCAAACAGCAGCGTCTGGTCGAAGCTCACGCCTGCCTTGGCCTTGGCGGCCCCGCGCCATTTTTCCTTGATCTTGCCGCCGCGGACATCGTGTTCGGCGCCGCCCAGATACGAGCCCTCGATCTCGGCACCGAGAACGGCAGGGCCCATCTGCTGGTTGTAGCCGGCCTGAACGCCGCCGCTGAAACCGTTTCGGTCGGCGAACGGATTGGGCATCTTCGTGAACGCCGTGCCGCCATGGACGCCGACATAGGCGCCGCTCCACTGGAAGGCGGGGGGATCATTGTACGTCGGTGAAAGGTCGGCGGCCATCGCCGGCCCGAGAAGGCACATGGCTAGGGTAGCCGCCGTCAGGACGATCTTTGCTTGAGAGGACACGAGCATTACTCCAACACAAACGCGCATCCGGCAAATCGGTACGCAGGTTAATTTCCGGGAGCCTGCCGTTGGGGCGGCCGGGCTCCGTTTCGGTGTCTTTCAGGGATGGCTGCACTGTCCTGACTGGCGTTCGCCAGTTGCGGGTAGGGGGTCAGGGCGCCGCGCAACCAGTCACCTGAAAGACGCCTGATGTCTCGCAGGTGAAAATTGCACGCACATTGCGCGAAATTCGAAAATGACGATTTTGTGCTTTATTTTCAATAAATTAAAACAATCTTGTTTACCTATATTTAACAAATCCGGACTTTCGGAAGCCCACGGCCTCGATCACTTGTTCGAGATATACGGCATCTCCAGTTGCCCGGCTCTCGCGCGGCAGCGTACAGAATCCGCGGGTAATTGACCTTCGGTTGGAGGTTTCAGTTTGCTGTGCCCAGGGCAATTCGGGGGAATTTGCTTTTGCGGGTCATCTATTTCCATTCCGACACGCATCCTTATGACAAGGCGATCTATCCCGGTGTCGGCCCAGCGTTCGCCAGGCCGTTGTCGTGGGAGGCCCGGCCGATCAGTCAGATCGGCCAAGGCGATTGCGAGGTCGCTATCGTCGACAATCGTCTCGAACCCGGCGATGTCGAGGTGCTCAAAAAGCATCTGGCGGTTCCCGCCAGCCGTAGGCCGCTGCTCTTCTTCCGGATCAGCGATCCGGACATGCCGGAGACGGCCAATCCCTGTGTCAGGTTCATCTTCGATTGCGCCGACCATCCCGGCGTCCACTATGCCACGACCTACGATCCCGAGGGACCCTTCCTGGCCTTCGTGAGGACGCTGAAAGTCTCTCGCGTCGTCCACTTGCCCTATCCCTACGATTCCTCGCGAGAGGTTGAGGTCCGCCTGGCTGGCCGCCGCCGCAAGATCTTCCTGTCGGGCAGCAATTCCAAAACCCTGTATCCGGTGCGCTATGCTTTGCGTCGCAAGCGTTCCCGGTTTCCCTGGTTGCGACCGTTCCTCTTCGACCTCAAGCATCCCGGATATCCGGAGGATGGAAAACCGCCGCGTCACGACATCACGCATGCGCGCTTCGTCGGCCTTGCCTCGCAGTTCACCCACTTCTTCCTCTGCGGGACGCTCCATAATGTCGAGCTGATGAAATATGTCGAATGCGCCTATGCCGGCTGTGTGCCGGTTGGCGTGCCCGCAAACTCGTTGAAGGCGACCGCGGGGCGGTATTTTCAGCCCTACACCGCGCGCGGGTTCGACCTTGCCAGGGATGTTTTCCAGGCAATGCCAGCCCTTGAGGAACGGGCGGCGGGCTACAGGGCCGCGATGCGCGAATTGAGATCGCCCGCCAGGATCATCCGCGATCTGACTGCCGAGATCAGGAGCATCGAGCGCCGGTGATCAGCATGGGCCCGGAACATCCAGAGGCACGGCCGGACGATCCAATCGAGCCCGTTGTCAACGCCGTGTGGATCGGCGCGTCCCTGGATGATCTTCATGCAGCCTGCCTGCGTTCCTTCGTGCTGGCGGGGCACCGGATGGTTCTCCATTGCTATGACATCCCACGCAATGTTCCGCCCGGTGTGGAAACCGTCGATGCCTCGAAACTGATGTCGAGGGACAGGATCGTCTACTACAAGTCGAATGGAAGCCCGTCGCTCTTTTCCAATCTTTACCGCTTGAAGATCCTGGAGGCCGGGTTGGGCCTGTATGTCGACTGCGACGTCTTTTGCATCAGGCCAATCCCGAAGCAGGACTATATTTTCGGCTACCAGACGAGCGACGAGCTTAATGGCGCCGTGCTGAAATTGCCTGCTGGCAGCAAAACACTGTCCGAGATGCTGAAGATCACAGAGGATCCCTATTACATCTTGCCGTGGCTCAACCGCTCAAAGGTGCGGCGTCACAGGCTCCGCAAATTGATCGGCCTGCCGATCCATATCTCCAACTACGGCTGGGGCAAGCTGGGTCCGGAGGCAATCACCTACTTTGCCCGCGAGGCAGGTACGCTTCATCACGCCGCGCCGATCGACGTCTTCTACCCGGTCAGCCATCATCAGGTCGCCTTGCTGGTCGATCCGCATCTCTCGCTTGCCGATATCGGAACGCCGCGCACCCTGTGCATCCATTTGTTCGATCATGCGCTCAGCCGGTGGGTGAAGGGCCGCGCGATTCCGGCGAGTTCGCCGATCGGCCAGATGCTGGAGCATTGCGGACTTCCCCAGGCTGCCGGGATGTAGCTGCAACCGCTGGATCGACGCACCGTGCCGCGTGCCTGGAACCGCTTGGCTTGATGGATCGCCACCAAGCACGTATCTCTGGGCCGTGCCCTTGAGTCTGGGCACCTGAATCTGGAGACAGGCCTTGTCCGCACTGACACGCTTTCTCGGCGACTCGCCGCTCAGGGTAATCCTGAAGCTGCTGGTGGTGTCGTTCCTCGTCGGCCTCGTCATGCATGCCTTCGGCTGGTCGCCGTGGGATGTGTTCTACGCGATCCAGAAATTCTTCATGGACCTTTGGAACCTGGGCTTCCACGCCATCGACCGTTTCCTCGGCTATATCCTGCTTGGTGCCGCGATCGTTGTCCCCGCCTTCATCCTGCTGAGACTTGCCAACTACCGAAAGTGATCTCTCAGGCGTAGTTCGAGGCGACCTCGAACAGGATGGCGTGGCGCGCGGCAAGGGCGGGCACGTCAGTGGAATACCCGCCGCCGATGACGCCGCAGACGGGAATGCCGATCGCGCGGAAATGATCGATCACCATCGTATCGCGGCCATGCAGCCCGTCATTGGAAAGCGCCAGCCTGCCGAGCCGGTCCTGCGCATGGACGTCGACGCCGGCATTGTAGAAGATGATATCCCAGCGCGCTTTGGCGGATAGGTCCGGCAGGATGGCCGCGAGCCTCTCGAGATAGGCGGCGTCGCCCGTGCCGTCGGGCAATGCAATGTCGAGATCGGAAGCGATCTTGCGCACGGGGTAGTTGCGGTCGCCGTGCATGGAGAAGGTGAACACGCGCTGATCACCGGCGAGGATGTCCGCGGTGCCGTCGCCCTGGTGCACGTCGAGATCGACGACCAGGATGTTTTGCGCCGCACCCTCTTCGAGCAGCACCAGCGAGGCGACAGCGACATCGTTGAAGGTGCAGAAGCCGGCACCTTGCGCGCGCCGCGCATGATGGCTGCCACCGGCGGTGTTGCAGGCAATGCCGTGTCGTAAGGCCAGCCGCGCCGCCAGCAGCGTGCCGCCGGCCGCAAGCTGTGCGCGCAGCGAAACGCGTGGGCCGACCGGAAAGCCGATCTCGCGTTCGATCTTTTCTGGTACCGAACAGCCGAGGACCTGATCGACATAATCGGCCGTATGGGCAAGCTTCAGCCATGAAGCCGGCGCCGGTTCAGCTGTGTTGAGCGCATCGGCTCCGGCCAGGCCGCGTGCGCGCAAGGCCTCCATCAGCAGCGGATACTTGCTCATCGGGAAGCGATGGTTGGTGGCGAAGCCGGCGTCGTAGTCGGGGTGGTGGACGATCTGCAGGGGCATGAACAGGATCCGGCGGCTTCGCGCCAGACCGGGATTTCGGTTGGCCGTCACGGGAAGAATGATTGCGCGGTGGCCGGAAAATGGGGCACATCGGCTCCTCGATCAAGCAGCAATCAGCAAGGCAGCAATCCCTTGGACAAGGGTGCAACCCCAGCCGACGCCAGATCTTTTGTCGTCACCAACCGTTCCGTGCTCGCCATAGCGGTGCCGATGACGCTCGCCTATCTGACGACGCCGATGCTTGGCCTGGTCGACACGGCTGTGATCGGCCAGTTTGGCGACGCCGCCTTGCTCGGCGGCCTGGCGGCGGGTGCGTTGATCTTTGACGTCGTCTTCGCCAGCTTCAATTTCTTGCGCTCTGGCACCACCGGTCTCGTCGCCCAGGCTTTCGGGCGTGGCGATGCGCTTGAGGAGCAGGCCGTGTTCTGGCGCGCCGTGCTCATTGCCATTGTCGCCGGCGTCGTGCTGGCGGCGCTTTCGCCACTGATCGCCGTCGGTGGCGAGTGGTTCATGGACGCCGGACCGCGCGTCAGCGAGGCGATGGGCATCTACATCAAGATCAGGCTGCTTGCCGCACCCTTCTCGCTGATCAACTATGCCATCCTCGGCTATGTCCTTGGGCGCGGCGAGGGCGGGCTCGGCCTCGTGCTGCAGCTGGTGCTCAACGGCATCAACATCGCGCTCTGCTTCCTGCTTGGCCTGAAGCTCGGCTGGGGCGTTGCCGGCGTCGCCTGGGCGACCGTCACTGGCGAGTTCCTAGCCATGCTGCTTGGCCTGGCTATCGTAATCCGTCGCTTCCGCGCAACGCCAGCCTTGCCACGCCATCGGCTACTCGACATATCAGCCTTCCTGCACATGCTTTCGCTTAACCGCGACATTATGATCCGTTCCTTCTCGCTGCTCGCCGCCTTCGCGCTGTTCACGCGCGAGGGCGCACAGTTCGGCACCGTGACGCTGGCCGCCAATGCGGTCCTGATGAATTTCTTCCTTGTCGCCGGCTATTTCCTCGATGGTTTTGCCACTGCCGCCGAGCAGCTTGTCGGCCGGGCCGTCGGCGCACGCGCCGAGCATCCCTTCCGTCAGGCGGTGCGGCTGACCCTGTTCTGGGGATTTGGACTGGCGGGCGCCGCAACGCTGGTGCTGCTCGTGGCCGGTGCCAATCTGGTCGCCGTCGTCACGACCTCGCAGGAGGTGCGCTTGGTCGCCGACATCTATTTGCCCTGGGCGGCATTCACCGCGTTGAGTGGCGTGCTGGCGTTCCAGATGGATGGTGTCTTCATCGGCGCGACCTGGTCGCGCGACATGCGCAACATGATGCTGCTGTCGTTCCTGGTCTTCGCCTTCGCGCTACTGACGCTTGCGCCGGCCTTCGGCAATCACGGCCTGTGGGCGGCGCTGCACGTGTTCCTGCTGGCGCGCGGCTTCAGCCTGCTGGCGATTCTGCGGCTGCGGATGCGCACGGCGTTCAGCTGAGCGGCTTCGACGCCCACTGGTCAAGACGGCTGTCGCGCAACGCGCGAATGGACTTCAACCGTTCCGTCTCGCAAAAGCGAGCCATCCCGGCGACGATGCGGCCCGGCAGCGCCGGTCCGGCATAGATCATGCTGGTGTAGAGCTGGACGAGATCGGCACCCGCACGGATCTTCTCCAGCGCGGTCTCGGCGGAATCGACTCCGCCGACGCCGATGACAGCCATATCCGGACCAAGCAGCTTGCGCATCTTGGCCAGCACGATGGTCGAGCGTTCGAACAGCGGTTTTCCCGAAAGCCCGCCGGTCTCGCCGGCGGTGCCAGTGCTGCGCAATGCCGGCCGCGAGATGGTGGTGTTGGAGACGATGACACCCTCGATCCGTTTTTCAACGACCTCGGCGGCGATGTCCTCCAGCTCGGCCTCGACCAGATCTGGCGCGATTTTCAGGAAGACCGGCGGCTGGGCGGTTGCCGCGGCGCGTGCGGCCATGACCCGGGACAGGAGTTCGCCGAGCTGCTCGCGCGCCTGCATGTTGCGCAGGCCGGGCGTGTTGGGCGAGGAGATGTTCACGGTCAGGTAGCTTGCATAAGCAGCAAAACGGGTAACGCCGCGCTCATAGTCGCTGACGCGGTCGGAGCTGTCCTTGTTGGCGCCGATGTTGACGCCGACAATACCAGGGCGCCCCTTGCGGGCGGCAAGGCGTTTTTCGGCCGCCGCGTGGCCTTCATTGTTGAAGCCCAGCCGGTTGATCACCGCCTCGTCCGCCGTCAGCCGGAAGATGCGCGGCTTCGGATTGCCGGCCTGCGGCAGCGGCGTGACCGTACCGACCTCGGCAAAGCCGAAGCCAAGACCAAGCAGCGCGTCGGGCACCTCGGCATTCTTGTCGTAGCCGGCCGCCATGCCGAGCGGGTTGGGGAAATCGATCCCGCAAAGGCTGACGTTCAATCTGACGTCACGCACCGTCCGCGCGCCGACCGGCAGGCCGCAGCGCAGCGCCGCGATCGACATGCCGTGCGCGGTTTCCGGATCAAATGTGAACAGCAGTTTTTGGCCAAGCCGGTCGAGCACGCTCATTGCCCCTCCAGCGCCGGGAACTGGTGTACGCCGTCGGCGCCAAGCGGCAACGACTTGACCCACACTACGTCTTTCAACTCCAGCACGCCGTAAAGATGCGGAAACAGCGCGCCGCCGCGTGAAACCTCGTATTTCAGGGCAGGCCCCAGGCTGGCGCCGTCGATAGCGACCAGCAGGAGGTCGCTCTGGCCGGCAAAATGTTTTGCCGCCGTTTCCCTGGCCTGCGCCGCCGTCGAGAAATGGATGAAGCCGTCGGCGATGTCGATCGGCGCACCGGTGAAGCGGCCATTGGCTTCGGCCTCGCGCCAAAGCGCTTGCGGGGTTATCTTGTAGATAAACTGAGACATGGGTGCGCTATAGAGCAATTCCAGGAAAAGTGTGAAACGGTTTTCCGTCCGGAATTGCGTCAAAAAGGTTCCGAACCAGTCGTGCGGGGAAGGCCATGCCAAGGGTCTTTCCCATTTCCGGCGCAAACATGCGATATTTCAGGCCTTGGCCATGGAGGACAATATGCGTCTGCAACACATCTTGATCCCCGCCGCACTGGTTTCGCTGGTCGCGGCGTCAGCCTATTCGGAAGAAACCGACCGCTACCGGCTGGAAAAATCCGCCAATGGCTATGTCCGCCTGGATACGCAGACCGGTGCGATGTCGATCTGCGAGGAACGCTCCGGCCAACTCGTCTGCAAGATGGCGGCCGACGAACGCGCCGCTTACCAGGACGAAATCGACCGGCTGCAGACCTCGATGAAAGCAATGGACGAGCGCGTCACCAAGCTCGAGAATTCGCTCTCCGCCCGCCTCGAATCGAAACTGCCGAGCGAGGAGGATTTCGACAAGACGATGAGCTACATGGAACGCTTCCTGAAGGGCTTCATAGGCATCGTCAAGGATATGGACAAGGACAATGGCGACGGCGCCAAGCTCAACTCGCAGAAGACCTGAGCTGGCAAAGGTAGGGAAAACGCGGCGCGCTGGTTTTGCCGCTTGAAAACAGCGCGCGGCCCCTCATAATCGTCCGACTGATCCCGCAAAAAGCAGTAAATCGGGGATTCGGGAGGAAAATTTGCCGTCAGGCTATACTTTCGTCATCGCCGACGATCACCCGCTGTTTCGCGGCGCGCTGCGCGAGGCGCTTGCCGGCATCGGCAATGTCGCCGTCATCCACGAGGCCGGCGATTTCGATACCGCCAAGGCGCTGGTCGTGGCCAACGAAGATGTCGATCTGGTGCTGCTCGACCTGTCGATGCCGGGCGCCAGCGGCCTCTCCGGCCTGATCTCGCTGCGCGGCATCCATCCGGCGGTGCCGCTGGTCGTGGTTTCCGCGCATGACGATCCGGCGACTATCAGGCGCGCGCTCGATCTCGGCGCGTCCGGCTTCATCTCCAAATCGGCCAGCATGGAGGAGATCCGCAACGCCGTGCAGTCGGTGCTTGCTGGCGATATCGCTGCACCCATCGGCGTTGACCTCGGCGTCGAACGCGATCCCGAAATATCGGACCTGATCAAGCGGCTGCGCGCCCTAACGCCACAGCAGACCCGCGTGCTCGGCATGCTGGCAGAAGGCCTGCTCAACAAGCAGATCGCCTATGAACTCGGCGTCTCCGAGGCGACGATCAAGGCGCATGTTTCGGCCATCCTGCAGAAGCTTGGCGTCGATAGCCGCACCCAGGCGGTGATCCTCTTGTCCAAGATCGGCAGCGACCCGCTACAGCCAGCGCACTGAGTGCCGGAACCCTGGCGCTCACCTCTATTCAGCTGCCGGATTTGGCAACCCACGCTGAGATGGCTCTTCCGTCTCGATTGCTTCGGCACTCCGATCCTGTCGGGTTTCGCTTGCAGGTCGCCGCGCTCGGCCGATCGCGGCACCGAGGCCCAGCGATGCGATCGCCACCAGCGGAATGCCGGCGATCCAGGGCAGGCGCGGTGCCAGCGCGTAAAGCGCGGTGCCGATTGAGGGCCCAAGCGAGTCCTTGAGGTCGACCGCCACCGATGACGCCGCCATGTAGGAGGCGCGTCGTGCCGGAGGCGCCAGCGCGTTGACGGCGGTCGGCACCAGCGGCCCGACCAGCATCTGGGCGATCGAGCACAGGCTGACGGCGCCGATGAGCGCCAACATCGCCGGCGAGGCGGCCAGCAGCGCAAAGGCGAGTATCGTAGCCAGGCCGGCACCGACCGTCAGCCACAGGGCCGACCGCGCCTCGACCATCCGGCTGACCAGCATCTGCAGGCCGACCATCAAGGCGGCGGCGTAGGCGAACAGGACGCCAACGCCTGAAGCTGTCAGCGTTCCGGCGTCATGCGCATAGAGCGGGATCACCGCCTCGATCCAGTTGCCGGCGACCTCGAACAGCACGACCCAGAGCAGGAGCTTGGCCAACCGGCCGTCGCGGAACGCCGGCAGCAGCGCGGACAAGCCTTCCGCCTCCTCTTCATCGGCCTCGCCGCCGTGGCGATCGTCGCCGGTGGCGCGGCCGATCCCAATAGTCTCGTTCAGGACGAAAAGCATCACGATCCCGCCCAGCACAAGCATCGTTCCGCCGGCGAGAAACACGCTGCGCAGCGACAGCAGCGCCAGCAGGGCGCCGCAGGCCGGTCCGAGGATCTGCCCCGCACTCGAACTCACATGCGCCATGCTGAACCAGCGGGGATGGGTGGATGGCGCCGTCACATCGCCGATGACGGTCAGGATCGTCGGATGAAGCACCGACTCGCACATGCCGGTCAAAAGCAGCACGATCGCGGTAACAACAACGCCGTGCACGAAGAACAGGGCCAGGAAGCCGGCACCGACGCCGAGCGACGAGGCGATCAGCACCGGCCGCCGGCCGACCCGGTCGGCGATGCCGCCGATCAGCGGCGCCGCCAGGAGTTCGCCGCCGGCATAACAGCCGAACAGCAGGCCGATCGCGCCGACAGGGATGTTCGCCTCGCTGCTCGCCCAGAGCGGAAAGAAAGGCACGAGTGCGCCATCGGCGAAACCCGCACAGAAGAAGAGCAGAAGCCCCAGCAGAGCCGGGCGCGGGGCGGCCCGCCAGGAGGAAAAAAGCGTGTTGATCATGACGTCACCTGCGCATGGAGGCCCGATTTTCGTAGAAGGCCCAGAGATTGCGCGTTGGTTGACGTAAACGCCTACGGCCGCCCCAGAGTAGGATGATTGCAGGTCGAATCGACCTGCAATCTGAATCCGCCTCTAGATCAAAGGGATAGAGCATGATGTCGTCCGAAAACCGCTTCACACTTTTCGGCATCATGCTCTGGCGACATGGTGGTTTGAGCCGCGTGGTTGAACCTTATGCGGCTATGAGACCGTTCAGCCGAGCCGCACGGACAGTTCGACGTCCTCGCCGAACGGCGTGGAGATGTAACCCGATGCCGGCGAGCGCACCCGTTCCAGATATTCGGGCGAGAAATCAGCATTGTCGGCGATGACCAGCGCGCCTGGCCTCAAGCGACCCTCGACCAGGCTGAGGATCTCCGGGTAGATCGCCTTGGCACCGTCGAGCAGCAACAGGTCGATCGTCTCCGGCAGGTCGGCGCTCAGCGTCTGCAGCGCGTCACCCTCGCGAACCTCGACCAGGTCGATGAGGCCGCCCTCGGTCAAATTGGCCTTGGCCCGCATCACCTTGGACGGCTCGAACTCGGTGGTGATCAGGCGGCCGCCGCCATTGTCCCTGAGCGCTGCGGCAAGATAGAGCGTCGAGATGCCGAACGAGGTGCCGAACTCGATGATGATGCGCGCGCCGCTGCTGCGCGGCAGCATGTAGAGCAGAGTGCCGGTCTCCGGCGAGATCGCGAGCCAGAGATCCTTCAGCCGTCCGTAGAAATCGACATATTCGGTCTTGCTGTTGAGCAGGCGTGCCCGCCCTTCGTGCTAGAGCTCGGCCACTGCAGGACTGGTCGCGGCATTAGCTTCCTTGAACAGACGGGCCAGCAGGGGCGCCAGCGGGGCGTTGGTCAGCGTCGTCATGAAAGTCTCCGATCGGAAAGGGCTGCGTTCTTGTGTTGTGCTGAAAAATACGAATAATCCTTCAGGTTTCCAATTCGCATTGCCGAGCCGAGACATGGCGGAACGCTCAAACCCTTCGATTTCCACGAGAAAACAGCCAAAACAGGCCCGCGCCACGGGCCTTGTTGCGGCGATTTTGGAGGCTGCTGTTCAGGTTTTGGCGAGCGAAGGCGCGCAGCGTTTCACCACCACGCGCGTGCGAAGAGGCTGCCGTGCGGGTGGCACTCAACGACGCCGCCCCTCTCTATCGCGACGCACCCGAGGCGCATCAGGCGAGGGCCTCGGGAGAGCGCACCGTTCAGATATTCCTGCGGCAGGCGCTGCCCGAAGCTTCGGAAGCCGTCCGTGCCCTGGCGGGCGATCTGATCACAACCACGCTTAGCGCGGTGGGAAAGGATTTTTCGGGAAGTCCGCGAACACCAGCCGAGATCGAAACCTTTGCCGACGCGATGGCCGATATGTTCTGCGCTTACCTTGAAAGCCTTGGAAATCGCTGAGCCAAGAGCAGGGCCTGGGTCTTGGCGACCTTATTCTGCGGCCGATACCAGCGGCCGGACCCTGGCCATCATTGAGCGCAGCACCGCCGGCTTCAGCGGCTTGTTGATCACCGGAATCTCAAGCCCGCCTGCCGCCGCTCGCACCTCGTTGGAGCGGTCGGCGGTGACCAGCACGGCCGGCAGGTGGTCGCCATGGATGGCACGCAGCCGGGCGATGATGTCGAGACCGGTTTCGCCGTCGAGATGGTAGTCAGCAAGCACGATATCGGGGCGCTGTATCACGGCCCGCTCCAGATCCCTTGAGCCGGACACCGTGTCGACCTTGCATCCCCAGCCTTCGAGCAACAGCCGCATGCCTTCGAGGATGCGGGCGTCGTTGTCGATGCAGAGCACATTGAGCCCGGCCAGCGAAGCCGCGGCCCGGGCAGGAGCCTTGGTTTCGACCTCGCGTCGCGGCTCCTGTACCGCCGCGACGGGCAGGATGACGGAAAAGCGCGTACCCTTGCCCGGATTGGAGAAAATACGGATCTCCAGGCGCAGCACCCTGGCGATGCGGTCGACGATCGAGAGGCCGAGACCGAGGCCTTCGGCTTCGCGCGCGCCTTCGTCGAGCCGGGTGAACTCATGGAAGACGGTGTTCAGCTTGTCGCCGGCAATACCGATGCCGGTGTCGATCACCTGGATTTCCGCCAGTTCCCCGCGCCGCCGAACGCCGACCAGGATGCGGCCGTGCCGCGTGTATTTGATGGCGTTGGAAACGAGGTTCTGGATCAGGCGGCGCAACAGATTGCGGTCGGTCATCACTGTCAGCGACGACGGCATGATCGTCAGGCCGAGCTTCTTCTCCGCCGCCATCGGCCGAAAATCATTGCCGATCTGGCGCAGCAATCCGTCGAGGTTGAAGGCGGTATCGTCCGGCTTCATCGCGCCGGCATCGAGGCGCGAGATGTCGAGCACGGCGCCGAGGATGGTCTCGACCGATTCCAGCGAGGATTCGATGTTAACCGCGGCCTTGCCGGCCGGGCCCTTGCCGGCCTTCTCGATCAGCGAGGAGCAGTAGAGCCGGGCGGCGTTCAGCGGCTGCAGGATGTCGTGGCCGGCGGAGGCGAGGAAGCGAGTCTTGCCGAGATTGGCCTCTTCGGCCAGCATCTGCGCCTGCGCCAGCTCCTCATTGACCCGGGTCAACTCGATGGTGCGCGTCTTGACCCTCTGCTCCAGCGATTCATTGGCGCGTTTCAGCGCGAGATCCTGTTCGACGCGTCCGGAAATGTCGGCATAGGTGGCAACGATGCCGCCATCCGGCATCGGATTGGAGCGCAGCTCCAGGATGCGGCCGCTGGTCTTCAGCTCCATCTGCCAGGGGCTGACGAAGCTGGTCAGCCGGTTGAGCATCGCCACGCGCTGGTCGGCGGGGATGTCACCGCGCTCGGCGAGATGGCGCAGGATCTGGTCGAGCGAGACACCGACCTGGCCCATCTCGTCGGGCAGGTCGAACAGCGCCCGGTATTGGCGGTTCCAGCAGATCAGGCGGAAATCGCGGTCGAAGACGGTGATGCCTTGCTCCATCTGGTCGAGCGCGATCTGCAAGAGGTCGCGATTGTGCTGCAGCGCCTCGGTGGCGTCGTCGAGCAGACGGAAGGCATCGCGGGATTCACGGTCATGGCGGCGAAACAGCAGCGACAGGATCAGCCTTGCCGAGGAGGAGCCGACGGCGCTGGCCAAAAGCTGCTCGGAAAAGCGGATGACATCCATGCTCGCCTGCTCCTTGCCGTGCAGCGAGGTGCCGTTGGTCTTCTCGAACGACTGGAAGGAGCGCTCGGTGCGCTCGACGCCCAGGTAGCGCCCGATGGTGTCCTTGAGGTCGTTGACGGTGATGGCGGTGCGGAAGCGGCGCAGGCTCGGCATCGGGCCCGCATCCCTGGGCACGAAGATCGAAGCCTGGATGCGCTCCAGCGGCACCGACGCGCGTGACAGCGAGCCAAGGGCGAAAAACAGCGTGTTGATCGACAGGCTCCACAACACGCCGTGGTTCAGCGGTTCGGCCACCGTGCCGAACAACGCCTGCGGCCGCAGCGCCTCGAAGCCGAACAGCCCATGCACGACGATGTCGATGTCGGGCGCGACAAGCGACGGAAGAAGCAGCGTGTAGCCCCAGACGATGATGCCGGCGACCATACCGAGTGCGGCGCCCCGGCCGTTGGCGCCGCGCCAGATCAGCCCGCCGACCAGCGCCGGCGCGAATTGGGCGATGGCCGCGAACGACATCAGGCCGATCGATGAAAGGCGCGCTGAGTTGGTACTCTCGCGGTAGTAGAGGAAGGCGATGAACAACAGGATGAAGATCGCCCCGCGCCGCACATTAAGGATCAGCGTCGACCAGTCCTCGTTCTCGGAGGTCGAGGTCTTGAGCAGGCGACGCACGAACAGCGGAATGACGAGGTCGTTGGAGATCATGATCGACAGCGCCACGCTTTCGACGATCACCATGGCTGTTGCCGCCGACAGCCCGCCGATGAAGGCGGCCATAGCCAAAAAATCATGGCCGCTGAACAGGGGCAGCGACAGCACATAGAGATCGCTGCTGGTCCCGGTGCCGACCAGCGATAGGCCGGCGAAGGCGATCGGCAGCACGAACAGGTTGATCGCCACCAGGTAGAGCGGAAACACCCAGGTCGCGGTGCGCAACTCGGCTTCGCCGCGATTCTCGACGATGGTGACGTAGAACTGCCGCGGCAGCATGATGATGGCACAGCCGCTGAGGCCCGTCAGCACCAGCCAGGTGGCAAGCGAAGTGTTGTAGCCCATCGCCTGCCGCACCTGCCCATTCTGCGCCAGCTTTGCGAACATGTCGCCCGGACCGCCGAAGATCAGGAAGGTGACCATCAGGCCGATCGCCAGGAAGGCGGCGAGCTTGACCACCGTCTCGACCGCCACCGCCAGCACCAGCCCGTCCTGGTGTTCGGTGGCGTCGGCATGGCGGGTGCCGAACAGCACGGCAAACAGCGCCAGCAGCATGGCGACGACCAGCGAGATGTCGCTGACGAACGGATCGAAGGAGGGAGGCGATCCTGTATAATGCTCGACCATCAGGCTGACCGAACCCGAGATCGCCTTCAGTTGCAGCGCGATATAGGGCACTGCCCCGATCGTGGCGATCAGCGTGGCGATCGCGGCGACGGTGAAGCTTTTGCCGTAGCGCGCACCGAGGAAGTCGGCAATCGAGGTGATCTTCTCGGTCTTGGCCAGCCGCACGATGCGGTTGAGCAGCGGAAAACCGAACACGAACACCAGCACCGGGCCGGTATAGATGCCGAGGAATTCGAGGCCGCGTTCGGACGAGAGACCGACCGAGCCGAAAAAGGTCCACGAGGTGCAGTAGATGGCCAGACTGAGCGCATAGATGAACGGTCGTGCCCGGCCCGGCCCTGAAATGGCCGAACGGCGGTCGCCCAGGCTGGCGATGGCGAACAGCAGCGTCACATAGGCGATCGCAATGATGACGATGAACAAGCCCTGCACGCCTGGCATTTCCTCCTTTGCCGTCTTTCCATCCGGCTTGTCCGGACGCAATCACAGCTTGGCGCTGGAGTCCATTGCGGCTTTGGCAGCATGACCGCAGGTGTAAGATTCAGGAGAAAGGTCAAGTTGCCGTAACGGAAGGAGAAAGCAGTTGTTTTCTCCTTTTTGCCGATGTTGCAACCGCAGGTTTTTGTTATGTTGCCTTCAGGTCGATGCCGCAAGGACGGAGCGGCAGCACGGCCGGCCATGACAAGGAGGGTCGAATGCTGAAAGAATTCCAGGAATTCATTTCCAAAGGCAATGTGATGGACCTTGCGGTCGGCGTCATCATCGGCGCTTCCTTTGGCACTATCGTCAAGTCGCTGGTCGACGACGTCATCATGCCGATCGTCGGTGCGATTTTCGGCGGACTGGATTTCAACAATTATTTCCTGCCTCTGTCCTTGGACAACAAAGCCGCGACGCTGGCTGATGCCAAGGCGCACGGCGCCGTGCTCGCCTACGGCAGCTTCATCACCGCGGTCCTGAACTTCATCATCCTCGCCTTCATCATCTTCCTGATGGTCAAGGCCGTGAACAATCTGCGCAAGAGGCTCGAGCGCGAGAAGCCTGCGGCCCCCGCAGCGCCGCCGCCTGCCGATGTAGCGCTGCTCACCGAAATCCGCGATCTGCTCGCAAAGCGGTAATTCAGCCAGGTATTGCTGGACCAAAACCCCGGCCGTTCGCGGCCGGGGTTTTCTGTTCAAGCATCTGGTAAAGAGCGGCTACCCTAAATCAAAAACGGATTTGTCCATGAGCCTGATCGACAGCTTTCGCGCCGAAGCCCGTGCCGCACCTGAAAGCGGCATTGTCGCTGTCGTCAACTACGGCCGCCTGCGTGAGGGTCTGATCCCGCTTTGGGCCGGCGAGGGTGATCTGCCGACACCCGCCTTCATCACCGATGCCGCGTCGAAGGCGTTGGCCGGCGGCGAAACATTCTACACCTGGCAGCGGGGTATTCCCGATCTCAGGCAGGCGCTGTCACGCTACTACGCCAGGCATTTCGGCAAGACGTTCCCCGAGGAACAATTCATCGTCACCGGATCAGGCATGCATGCCATCCAGATGTCGCTGACCGCTCTCGCCGGCTCGGGCGACGAGGTGATCTATCTGTCGCCAGCCTGGCCGAATTTCGATGCCGCCGCTGCCCTGTCGGGCGCCGTTCCGGTGGCGGTCACGCTCGACCATTCCGGCAATGGCTGGTCCTGCGATGTCGAGAAGATCGCGGCGGCGATCACGCCGCGTACCAAGGCGCTGTTCATCAACACGCCGTCGAACCCGACCGGCTGGACCGCCGATCATGAGACCTTGCAGGGGATCCTCGATCTCGCGCGCGCCAAGAACGTCTGGATCATTGCCGACGAGATCTATTCGCTGTTCCACTATGGCCATGGCCGGGCGCCGTCCTTCCTCGACATCGCGACGGCGGAAGACCGCATCCTGTTCGTCAACTCCTTTTCCAAGAACTGGTCGATGACCGGCTGGCGCGTTGGCTGGATCAAGACGCATCCGAGCCTGCAGCAGGTGTTCGAGAACCTGATCCAATATTCGAACTCCGGCGTCGCCCAGTTCATGCAGCGCGGCGCCGTTGCCGCGCTCGACGAGGGCGATGCTTTCGTCACTGAACAGGTGGAGCGGGCTAGGGAGGCACGCGATCTGGTCTGTGGCATTCTTGGCGCCACCGGCCGCGCCCGGTTTACCGTGCCGCAGGGCGCCTTCTATCTGTTCTTCACCGTCGACGGCATCACCGATTCCCGCACGGCTGCCTTCGACATCGTCGACAAGGCCAATGTCGGCCTGGCGCCCGGCACCGCCTTTGGTCCCGGCGGCGAAGCCTTCCTCAGGCTGTGCTTCCACCGCCGCCTCGATCAGATCGAGGAAGCTTCGCACCGGCTGGCGAAATGGATGAAGACTGTTTGATCTGACGGAATCGGGATTGAAAGTCTCTCCGGCGAGCCATGTGGCCGCCGGAGTTTCAAAACGGGCTCAGCCGCCCGACTTGGTCACCAGAAGCGGAACAATCCGATCGCTCTTGGCCACTGCGGGCCGGCCGGCGGAGCCATAGGGAATGCCAAGCGCATCCCATGTCTCGACCAGCGCGTCCTGCAGTCCCGCGATCAGCGTGTCCGAATGGAACGGCGTCGGCGTGATGCGCAGCCGCTCCGTGCCGCGCGGCACCGTCGGGTAGTTGATCGGCTGGATGTAGATGCCGTGCACGCCGAGCAGGCGGTCGCTGGCCATCTTGCAAAGCTCGGGGTCACCCACCAGGAGCGGCACGATATGGGTTGGCGATTCCATCACCGGCAAGCCGGCCGCCGACAGGATCTGCTTGGTCCGGCTCGCCTGCTGCTGCTGGGCGTCGCGCTCGGCCTGGGAGCGCTTCAAATGGCGGATCGAGGTCGTGGCCGCCGCGGCGATCGCCGGCGGCAGCGCCGTGGTGAAGATGAAGCCCGGCGCGTACGAACGCACCGCGTCGATCACCGCACTGGTGCCGGTGATATAGCCGCCCAGCGTGCCGAATGCCTTGGCAAGCGTCCCTTCGATGATGTCGATCCGGTCGGCGATGCCCTCGCGCTCGGTAATGCCGCCGCCGCGCGGTCCGTACATGCCGACAGCATGGACCTCGTCGATATAGGTCATGGCATTGTAGCGCTCGGCGAGCTCGACGATCTGCCTGATCGGCGCGATGTCGCCGTCCATCGAATAGACGCTTTCGAAGACGATCAGCTTGGCGCGTTCGCGACCCGCCGCCTGCAGCAGGCTTTCCAGATGCGCGACGTCATTGTGGCGGAAGATCTTCTTTTCGGCGCCCGAGCGCCGCACGCCTTCTATCATCGAGGCATGGTTCAACTCGTCCGAGATGATCAGGCAATTGGGCAAAAGCCGGGCGATGGTCGAGATCGAGGCTTCGTTGGAAACGAAGCCGGAGGTGAAGACCAGTGCCGCTTCCTTGCCGTGCAGGTCGGCAAGCTCCAGTTCAAGCTCGACCAGCGGGTTGCTGGTACCCGAAATGTTGCGGGTGCCGCCGGCGCCCGAACCCATCTTGCCGGCCGCATTCTGGAACGCGGCGATGACATCGGGATGCTGGCCCATGCCGAGATAGTCGTTGGAGCACCAGACGGTGATTTCCTCGGCACGGCCATTGGAACGCCATATGGCGCGCGGAAACTTGCCCGCGATGCGCTCAAGGTCGGCGAAGACGCGATAGCGACGCTCTGCATGGAGCTGGTCGATCGCTTCTTCGAAGAACCGCTGGTAGTTCATGTCGACTTCCCAATTTTGCGCGGGATCATAATCATTGCCCTAATAGTCGTCCACCGGACCTTTTTGGTCAAAATGCCACGCCCCTGACCTGTTCCTAACGACCACGGATCGTGGCCTATTCCCTTGATGTGGATCAACTTTGTTTCAGGACGATGCCACATGCCGGTCATGCCGGTTACCACGAGTTCTAATGGCCATGCGGCGGGCTTTCCAGTAGAGCGGGGTTTGAGACAGTTTCCGATAAATCTTGAGATGCGAGGTCGCGGATGACAGTTTTGGTGACAGGGGGGGCCGGCTATATCGGCAGCCACATGGTCTGGGAATTGCTGGATGCGGGCGAGAGCGTGGTCGTTCTCGACCGGCTTTCGACAGGCTTCGAGTGGGCGGTGGCGCCGGAGGCAAAGCTCGTCGTCGGCGATGTCGCCGACAAGGAATTGGTCGGCTCGATCATCAGGGACAACCATGTCGACGCCATCATCCATTTCGCCGGCTCGATTGTGGTTCCGGAATCGGTCGCCGACCCGCTCGCCTATTACGAGAACAACACCTCGAAGTCCCGCACGCTGATCGAAACCGCGGTGCGCGAGGGCGTGCCCAACTTCATTTTTTCCTCGACCGCCGCCGTCTATGGTGGCGCCGGGCTGGAGCCGGTACGCGAGGATGCCCGCCTGGCGCCGGAATCGCCCTATGGCCTGTCCAAGCTGATGAGCGAATGGATGCTGCGCGATGCGGCGATGGCACATCCCTTGCGGTACACGGCGCTGCGCTACTTCAACGTTGCCGGCGCCGATCCCAAGGGTCGCACCGGCCAGTCGACGCCGGGCGCCACGCATCTGATCAAGGTTGCCTGCGAGACCGCGCTCGGCAAGCGGCCGTTCATGCAGGTGTTCGGCACCGATTATGAAACGCCTGATGGCACCTGCATGCGCGACTATATCCATGTCAGCGATCTGGCCGCGGCGCATCGCCTCGCCTTGCAGCGGCTACGCGCCGGGGGACAAAGCCTCGTTGCCAATTGCGGCTACAGCCATGGCTATTCGGTGCTCGAGGTCATTGACAGCGTGCGCCGCGCCTTCGGCCATGATTTCGAGGTGAAGATGGGCGATCGGCGCCCTGGCGACGCCGCTGCGGTGGTCGCCAACTCGGACCTTGCCCGGGCGGAACTCGGCTGGACCCCGCAACGCGACGACCTCGACCAGATCGTTGCCGACGCGCTCGCGTGGGAACGTATCCTGACCAGCAAGAATTCCGCGCGGGGCTGAGCCAACCCTCAGGGCTCGCAAGGCGCGCGGCGAAGCGCTATGGAAAGCATTCGCGATCCGGCGTGGAGGCGCCGCGCCGCGAAGAGCTTTGGGGGATGGCATGAAAATAACGGTGCTCGGAGCCGGTGTTGTCGGTACGGCGGCCGCCTATTATCTGGCCAGCGACGGCCACGAAGTCACCGTGATCGAGCGCCATGCGGCGCCGGCGCGCGGCACCAGCCAGTCGAATGCCGGCCTAGTGTCGCCGGGTGATGCCACCGCCTGGGCCTCGCCGGCGGCGCTGACGACATTTTTGCGCGCACTGTACAACCACGATCTCGGCATCAAGGTGCGGCTGCGCTTCGATCCCTATTTTCTCGCCTGGAGCCTGCGCTTCCTGCGCCAGTGCACAAGAGAGCGCCTGCGCGCCAACAGCCAGGTCAAGCTGCGTCTGGCGCTCTATTCGCGCGACTGCATCAACGCCATCTCGGCCGATACCGGCATCCACTATGACGAGCGCAAGAAAGGCATTCTCTACTTCTTCCGCTCGCAGCACAGTCTCGACACCGGCACCGACAATTATCGCTATCTGGCCGAGCACGGCCTGCCGATCGAGATCGTCGGCCGCGACCGGCTGGTCGAGCTGGAACCCGGCCTCGCCGGGGTGAAGGAAAAGATCGCCGGCGGCGTCTATTCGCCGATCGACCAGACCGGTGATTCCCGGATCTTCGTCGACGGGCTCGCTGCCTATGCGGCCGAAAAGCTCGGCGTGAAATTTCTCTATGACACGACGGTTCAAGGCCTCGACATCGAGGGCGACCGGGTGCGCGCGGTGATGACCTCAGCCGGACCGGTGACGGGTGACGCAGTCGTCATCTCGATGGGTCCGGAAAGTGGCCTGCTCGGCCGCCGCTATGGCATCGACCTGCCAGTCTATCCGGTGAAAGGGTACACGGCGACGGTTCCCCTTGAAGACGAGAGCAAGGGGCCAACCATGGGCGGCGCCGACGAGGACCAGCTGATGGCCTATTCGCGCCTTGGCAATCGATTGCGGCTGGCTTCGACCGCCGAATTCACCGGCTTCGACCGCACCCACAAACCGAGCGACTTTGCCACCATGTTCAGGACCGGCAAGGATCTGTTCCCCGGCGCCTTTGATGAGAAGAAGGCCGTGCTCTGGGCGGGTCTGCGGCCAATGATGCCGAACTCGGTGCCGGTCATCGGTCAGGCAAAATACCGCAACCTTTATCTCGACACCGGCCACGGCCATGTCGGCTGGACCATGGCCTGCGGCTCGGGAAAATTCCTGGCCGACCTCGTCGCCGGGCGAAAGCCGGAGATCGATCCACAAGGATTGGTCTACAGGGGATAAAAATGTCGGGACCGCAAGTCGCCATCGACCTTGGCCGCATCGAGCGCAACGCCCGCACCATCGTCGAACGCTGCGCGCTGTCGGATATCAAGGTGTTCGGTGTCACCAAGGGCACCTGTGGCATGCCGCAAGTGGCGCGCGCCATGCTGCGCGGTGGCGTTGCCGGTATTGCCGAATCGCGTTTCGAAAACATCCGCCGGCTGCGTGACAGCGGCATCAACGCGCCGATCATGCTGCTGCGCAGCCCGCCCATGGCGCGCGTCGAGGAGGTGGTGCGCACGGTCGACATCAGTCTGCAGTCGGAACTCGCCACCATTCGCGAGATTTCGCGTATCGCCGAGCGCATGGGCCGCGTCCACGATATCATGCTGATGATCGATCTCGGCGATCTCCGCGAAGGCATCTGGCCGAGCGACCTGATCCCTACCGTCGAGCGCATCCTCGAATTCAAGGGCGTGCGCATCGCCGGTATCGGCACCAATCTCGGCTGCTTCGGCGCTATCATGCCGACGCCGGAGAATCTCGGGCAACTCGTTGCCCATGCCTACAAGACCGAACGCCTGTCCGGCAAAAGCCTCGACTTCATTTCCGGCGGCGCCTCGTCCTCGCTGACGTTGCTGCTCGAAGGCAAGCTACCGGCCGGCATCAACAATCTCAGGGTCGGCGAGGCGATCCTGCAAGGCGGTGTCGAGACCTTCCGCGATGTTCCGTGGGCCGAACTCGAACCCGATGCCTGCCGCCTGACCAGCGACATCATCGAGGTCAAGCTCAAGCCGTCACGGCCGATCGGCGAGTCCGGTTACGACGCTTTCGGCAACCAGCCGGTCTTTCCCGACGAAGGCGACCGGCTGCGCGCCATCGCCAATATCGGCCGCGAGGACGTGCTGGTCGAGGGGCTGACGCCGATCGCCAGGGGGATCAGGGTGCTCGGCGCCTCCAGCGACCATCTGCTGCTCGATGTGCAGGACGCCGATCCGAGGCCGACCGTCGGCGATCGCGTCGCCTTTCGCATGAGTTATGGCGCGATGCTTTTGGCGATGACTTCGGAATATGTCGAAAAAGCCCCGATGCACGACGTTGCCGACTTTTCCGGCCGCAAG
This sequence comes from Mesorhizobium loti CJ3sym, assembly GCF_000472785.1. Lineage (GTDB taxonomy): Bacteria > Pseudomonadota > Alphaproteobacteria > Rhizobiales > Rhizobiaceae > Mesorhizobium > Mesorhizobium loti_E. The sequence continues at coordinate 42,000 of NZ_AXAL01000032.1, read as the reverse complement.
ATGGTGTCGATCTCGGCTGACCAGGAAGCCGCTGGCATCCTCGCCCGGGAGGGAACCGGCGCGCGGCTGGAGGCGATGAATTTCGACGTCGTAGAACTGGCCGATATAGAGCGGCCACCCTCCGGGCTGATCCGGCTCGCCGCCGGCGTCGATCGACGTATCGCCCACAAGGCGCTGACCGCGACGGCACGCGCGACGCATTCCTTCGGCTTGATCTGGATCGATTCAATCGCTGCCCTGATGCCCGAGGACGAGGACGGTATCGACCTGCCGGAGGGCTCGGTGCTGGCGCGTACCCTTGGTCTCGACCACAAGGCCGGCGCGCTGCAGCCGCAGCTGTCGCCGGAAAATGTCGTCATCGTTGGCCTGCGCCATGCCGATCCCGCCGAGGCGCGGGTGCTGAAGGATTCGCGCGTGTCGGCCTTCACCATGACCGACATCGACGCCATGGGCATGCGCGACCTGATGCATGAGGCGATCCGTATCGCCACCTCGGGCACGCAAGGTTTCCATGTCAGCTACTCGCCGACAGCGACCGAATTCGCCGGCTGGACGGCTGGCTCCGGCGGGCTGACGGTGCGCGAAACGCATCAGGCGATGGAGGCGATCGCGCTCTCCGGCGGCCTGCTGTCGATGGATGTTTCCGGCCTGACCGCGGATCTGGAGCCTCGGATCGGCACTGACACGGTCAACTTCGTGATGTCGGCCTTCGGCAAGCGGATCCTCTGATCAGCCCAGCGCTTTGACCGCCGCGCGCCATGCGCTGACATAGTCGGCCCAGACCGGGTCGGCAGGCGGCTCTATTCTTTCGCCCTTGCCGTGCGTCGTTACCTGATCCGATGCCAGCAATGCTGCGCCAATGCTGGTGCCGGTTGCGGCCTCGGATGCGACGACGCTACGCGCGGTCGCCGCCGCCAGCATGCCGACAAACAGCCGGTTGCGGGCAAAGGGTCCTTCGACCGTTGTCGGGCCGTCGGCGCCGATCAGATCGAGGCAGGTTGCCGTCATCAGCGCCAGATAGAACGAGATGGCGGTGAAGCGCTGGCCCTTGTTCATGTCTCCAGCATTGAGCCACGTCGCCGCATGATGCGGGAACGGTCCAGACCCCTGTTGAGTTGACGGCAGCAGCAACGTCTTGCTTGCCAGCACCGCAAGCACATCGCTTCCGCTTGCATTCTGTGGCTTGCCAGCGGTCAACACGGAAAATTCGCGGCCACCCATGAAGCGGGCCGAGGGAACGGGAGCGCCAAGCGCACTGACATTGACCAGCGTATCGCGCGCCGCATCGAGCGCAATCTCTCGGCCGCCGATCGCCATCGACACCACCCAGGTGCCGGTCGAGACGACCGAGAAGGGCGAGGCATCGGACAGAAGATGCGGCAGCAGCGAGGCGTTGGAATCGTGCAGGCCGCAGAAGACCGGCGTTTGCGGATCGAGCCCGGTTCGCGCGGCGTGCGCGGGCAGGATCGGGCCGAGCCGATCCCTCGCCGGCCGCACCGGCGCCATCAGGCCGCGCCAATCCAGACGGTCGACCATCGTCGAAAAGTCAGCACTCCACGGGTTCCACAGATCGGTGTGGCAGCCGAGCGACGTTACTTCGTTGGCGGCCACTCCTGTGAGCCGCAGCGCCCAGTATTGCGGGTACATCAGCATCGCGGCAGCCCTGGCGAACTGAACCGGAAAGCGCTTCTGCTGCCAGAAGAACTGCGCGCCGAGATTGAGGCCGAGCGGCAGGCGCGGCGTACCGGTCTCGGCAAAGAGCGGGCGGATTGCATCATACTCTGCCGAAAGCCTATCGGGTCCGTCGAACTCGTAGTCGAGTATGGGCAGCACCAGTTCGCCCGCGGCATCAACCAGCGCGCCGGTTGCGCCGTGCGTTGTGATTGAAATCGCATCGATGCGCTGTTCGCGGTTGAGGCTGGCAAGACTGTTGAGGATGAAGGTCCACAGCGCCTCGACATCGTGATGCGGGTAGGGCGTCCGCCCGACTGGCGCATTGGCTGTCCGGCGCAGTGCGACTTCGCTCAGCGTGACGAGATCGACCAGCGCCACCTTGGCGTTGGTCTTGCCGATGTCGATGACGGCGATATGGCGGATCGCACTCATGCCATATGGAACATTGTTTCCAGCGGCATGGCCAGCGGCTCGTTGTCCGGCTTGGTCTCCATGATATCGGCCATCAGCTGTTACCACGCAGCCGTCGCCAGACGATCGGCAGGGCGATGACGATGATCAGCAGCAAGCCGATGAAGATCGACATGACGATGCCGGGCACGTTGAGCAGGCCAAGTCCGAAGGTCACCAGCCCCATGATGAAGGCGGCGAGCACGACGCCGACAATGCTGCCGGCGCCGCCGAGGATGCTCACGCCGCCGAGCACCACCATGGTGATGACTTCGAGCTCATAGCCTTGTGCGATCGACGGGCGGGTCGAGCCCAGCCGCGAGGTGATCAGCACCGAGGCGATGCCCGACATCAGGCCGGTCAGGCAAAACAGGATGAACTTGATGCGGCCGACGCGCACGCCCGAAAACTGTGCGGCCACGGGATTGTTGCCGATGGCAAAGACACGGCGGCCGAAGCTCGTCCTGTGCAACAGGAACCAGTAGACGACAGCCGCGATGAGGAAGAGCACCAGCTCGAACGACACCACCCACCAGACATAGCCCTGGCCGAAGAAGGCGAAGCTTTCAGGATAGCCCTTGTAGGCCTGGTCGCCGAGGATGATGAAGGCAATGCCGCGAAACAGGCTCATCGTGCCGATGGTGACGACGATGGAGGGCAAACCAAGCCTTGTCACCAGCAAGCCATTGAAGGCACCACAAACGAGCCCGACAACGACGCCGATCAGCACCAGGGTCGGTGTGTCCGCACCCGCCTGCACCGCCATACCCATCATCGTCGAGGCGAGCGCGATGATGGCGGCGACCGAGAGGTCGATCTCGCCGGAGATGATCAGCAGCGCCATGGCAAAGGCGATCAGGCCCTTCTCGGTGAAATTGAAGGTCAGGTCCGACAGCGAATAGGGATCGAGGAAATAGGGCGAGGCAAAGCTGTTGATAATGAAGATGGCAACCGCCACCACAACCAGCAGCGCTTCCCAGGAAAAGATCGCCGAGCGGAACGGCTTGTCGAGCCGGTCGGGAATATGGCGCGGGGCAGGGATGTCGGTCATGTCGCCGCCTCGGCCTTTCTCAGGATGATGCGGCCCTGCTGGCGTTCGCCGCGCGCATTGAGCACGACGGCGAGGATGATGGCGCTGCCAGAAATCGCCATCTGCCAGAAGGGCGAGATGTTGATGACCGGCAGTGCATTGGAGATGATGCCGAGGAACAGCGCGCCCAGCACCGCGCCGCCAACCGAGCCGATGCCGCCGGCGATCGAGATGCCGCCGATGACGCACGCGGCGATGATGTTGAGCTCGTAGCCGTTGGCGACCTCGACCGAGGCGATCACATAGCGCGAGATCCAGAGGTAACCGGCAAGCCCGCCGATCATGCCGGAGATGCAGAAGACGATGAATTTCGTGCGGCCGACATCGATGCCGGTATAGACCGACGCCGTCGGATTGACGCCGATCGCATAGATCGAGCGGCCGAGCGCGGTGCGCGTCATCAGGATGAAGAACAGCGCGATGACCAGGATGGCGATCCACGACAACACCGGAACACCGAGGAAGGCCGCGCGCTGAAAGCCGATGAAATCAGGGCTCATCTTGTCGGCATTGACCCAGGCGCCGCCGGAAAGGACGAAGGTGGCGCCACGATAGATCGTCAGCGTGCCCAATGTCACCACGATCGAGGGGATGTTCAGCCGCCATACCAGCAGGCCGTTGATGGCGCCGAGCACCAGCCCGACGGCGAGCGCGATGACGATCAGCAGCGGGATCGGGATCGCCGGATGCGCGGCATTCAGCATCGCCACCACCATGCCGGTGAAGCAGAGATTGGAGGCCATCGACAGGTCGATCGAACGCGTCAGGATGACGACCATCTGGCCAAGCGCCAGTATCATCAGGATCGAGGTGTCGTTGAACACCTGGCGCAGATTGCCGGGATCGGCAAAGGCCGGGAAGCGTGTCGAGATCAGCCCGATCAAAACGATGATGGCCGTGGCCAGCCAGATCTCGCGATACTTCAGGAAAGCCTTCATGCCGCGATCCCCGCTGCCGTCCGGACCAGCGTCTCGGCGTCCAGCCCTTTGTTGTCGTAGACGGCCGCGACAAGGCCTTCGCGCATGACGACGACGCGGTCGGACATGCCGAGAATCTCTGGCAGTTCCGATGACACCATGATCACCGACAGGCCTTGCGCCACCAGTTCGGCCATGAAGCCATGCACGGCGGCCTTGGAGCCGATATCGATGCCCTTGGTCGGTTCGTCCAGGATGATCACCTTGGGCGCGGTCGCCAGCCATTTGGCGATGACGATCTTCTGCTGGTTGCCGCCCGACAGCGTGCCGACATCCTGGCTGAGCGAGGACGCCCTGAGATCAAGCCGCTCGGTGTAGGAGCGGGCGAGTGCAAACTCTTCCGCCAGCCGCAGCAGGCCTGATTTGGAGGTGCGCTTGAGCGACGGCAGCGAGACGTTCTGGAAGATCGGCAGGCCGATCACCACGCCTTGCTTGCCGCGCTCCTCGGGCACGTAGACGATGCCGGCCTCGATCGAATCCGCCGCCGATTTCGGCGCGATTACCTTGCCTTCCAAAATGATCGTGCCACTTGTGGTGCGCGTGATGCCCGAAATCGCCTGCATCACCTCGCTGCGCCCGGCGCCGACAAGCCCGTAAAAGCCGAGAATCTCGCCCTTGTGCAGCTCGAAGCCGATGTCGTTGAACTCGGTCGGATGCGACAGGCCGGAGACGGAAAGCACCGGTGCGCCGATCTCTGCCCTGCGCTGCGGGAAGATGTGGTCGACCGAGCGGCCGACCATCATGCGCACGATCTGGCTCTGGCCGGCATCCTTGATCAGGCCTTCGCCGACCATCTCGCCGTCGCGGAACACGGTGTAGCGGTCGGCGATCCGATAAATCTCATCGAACTTGTGGCTGATGAACAGGATCGCCTTGCCTTCGCTCTTGAGGAACTCGATCAGCAAGAAAAGCTCCTCGATCTCCTTCATCGAAAGGGCAGCGGTCGGCTCGTCCATGATGACGATCTGTGCGTCGATCGACATGGCCCGCGCCACGGCGACGAGATGCTTGTTGGCGATGCCGAGATCCTTGAGCCGCGCATCGGCATCGATATGGCCGGCATGCATGGTGTCGAGCACTTCGCGCGCATTCTTGCGCATGGTGCGCCAGTCGATGGTACCAAAGCGAGAGCGGGGTGCGTGGCCGAGAAAGATGTTTTCGGCGACTGAAAGGTCATCGAACAGCACGGTTTCCTGATGGATGGCGGTGACGCCATGACCGAAGGCGGCGTGCGCGCTGGGCAGAGTGACGGCCTGGCCGTCAATGCTGATCGTGCCCGAATCGGGCTGGTAGATACCGGTCATGATCTTGACCAGAGTCGACTTGCCAGCGCCGTTTTCGCCGATGAGCGCGGTCACCTGGCCTGGATAGAGCGACAGGCTGACATTGTGCAGCGCGCGCACCCCCGGGAAGCTCTTGGAGACGCCGGACAGCGTCAGGCGTGGCGTGGAGGCCAAGGGCCGTTCCTTCACCGTGCCGTTGTGGGCTGTCGTGTCCATATCAGTATCAAGCCCTGAAACAAGGTCCGTTTAAAGTCGCGGCGGGGCGTGACCCCCGCCGCGTCAGTTTGAGAGAGCTCCAGATCAATAGATCTTGGAGAACTTCTCGATGTTGGACTTGTCGAACTGGAAGGGCGGAGCCATCGCAGCCGAGTTGGTGTCGTCGAGCGTAACCTTGCCGACGCGGCCGATCGACAGCGTGGCACCGGGCTTGGCTTCGTCCTTCTTCACCGCCAGGTCATGGGCGAGGTAGACGGCGGAGTAGCCGAGGTCGATCGGGTTCCACAGGGCGACCGCCTGGCTCGAACCGTTGTCGATGAACTTCTTGAACTCCGACGGCAGCGCCAGGCCGGTGACATTGACCTTGCCGATCAGGCCTTCATCGGTGACGACCTGGGCGGCGGCAACGACGCCGACGGTGGTCGGCGCGATGATCGCCTTGAGGTTCGGATAGGACTTCAGAAGGCCCTTGGCCTCGTCGGTGCTCTTGGCCGAGTCGTCATCGCCATAGACGGTGGCGACCAGTTTGATCTTGGGGAACTTCCCCGGCAGGATTTTCTTGGCCGCGTCGATCCAGGCGTTCTGGTTGGTCGCGGTCGAGGAGGCCGACAGGATGGCGACGTCGCCGCCTTCCGGCAGATAGTCGGCGGCGAGCTTGATGATGGTCTCGCCGATCAGGCCGGTGTCAGACGGGTTGAGGTGAAGCTGGCGGCCTTCCTTGGCGACGCCCGAATCCCAGGAGATGACGGTGATGCCGCGCTCCATGGCCTTCTTCAGCACCGGCACCAGCGCGTCAGCATCATTGGCCGAAATCGCGATGGCGTTGACCTTCTGGGCGATCAGCGAGTTGACCACTTCGATCTGCGCTTCGGCGGTCGCCTTGGTCGGGCCGGTGTAGATGATGTCGACATCGCCGAGTTCCTTGGCCGCCTCTTCGGCGCCCTTGTTGGCGGCGTCGAAGAAGCCATTGCCGAGCGACTTCACCACCAGTGCGATCTTGACGTTTTCAGCATAGGCGGCATTCACGAACATGGCGGCCGAGAACGCGGCCGTCACCATCAATTTCTTCAAAAAGCTCATCGTATATCCTCCCTTGAGCGTTGCATTCCATCGTCGCTGCGGCGTGAGGGTCTCTCAGGCCTGCAGTGAAGATTCTTCCTTCGCCGACTTGCGGGCGACGATCAGCGTCACACCAGCGGTCTCCAACATCTTGGCTTCGCGATCCTCGATGCCGTCATCGGTGATGACGGTGGCGATGCGCGACAGGCCGCACAGGATCAGGCTGGAGCGCTTGCGGAATTTCGAGGAATCGACCAGCACCACCAGCTCATCGGCCTGGTCGATCAGTTTCTGCTCCGCCTGGATCAACAGCGGATCGCCTTCCATCAGGCCGAGCGGCCCCAGACCCTGCGCACCCATGAACATGCGGCGCGCGTAGAAATTGCGTGTTACGTCATTGTCGAAGGGCGACAGGATGATGTTCTGCTCGCGATAGATCGTGCCGCCCGACAGCATCACCGTGTTCTTGGAGTGCTTGAGCAGATGCTCGGCGATCGGGAACGAATTGGTGAAGATCGGCATGCGACGGCCGGTCAGAAAATGCACCATCTGGAAGGTGGTGGTGCCGCCATTGATGATGATCGGCTCGCCATCCCCGCACAATTCGACAGCCTCGCGGGCGATCGCCCGCTTCTGCGAAGCGTTGATTGTTTCGTTGACGGAAAAAGGCCGGCCGGCCAGGCCGATGAACTGTGGCGGCGAGATCGCCTCGGCGCCGCCGCGCACTCGGCGCAGGCGCTTTTGCACGTGAAGAGCCGCGATGTCGCGCCGGATCGTCGCCTCGGAGGACTCCGTCAGGTCGACCATCTCCTGCACCGTCACCACAGGTTTTTCCTGGACGGCGGACAGAATGATCCTGTGGCGCTCTTTTTCGTGCATGGTTCCTCCCTGCCTGGCCATCTAGGCACCCAAAACGAGCAGTGTCAATCATTTCCGATCATATAATTTCATTGTGCGTGCAATATGATCGATATTGATCGTTTGTGATTGACATCAGGCCGGCTTGCGTAGACATTCCCGGCAAAATGGACTGCGGCTTTTGCGTCCCAGGGAGGATACCTATGCTCGACAAGCGCTCCGGCTCGCGCCTCGCCAATCTGTGGGATGATGCGAAAGCCAAGGGGATGAGCGATCCCGAGCTTCTGGTCTATCGCTCGAACACGCTTGGCTCCGACAAGCGCGTCACCAATTATGGCGGCGGCAACACTTCGTCCAAGATCTGGCAGAAAGACCCGCTCACCGGCGAGAACGCCGAAGTGCTTTGGGTCAAAGGCTCGGGTGGCGACAGCGCCTCGATCAAGCTTGACGGTTTCGCCACCCTCTACATGGACAAATTGCGCGCGCTGAAAGGCCTCTATCGTGGCGTTGAGCACGAGGACGAGATGGTCGGCTTCCTGCCCCACTGCACTTTCAACCTCAATCCACGTGCGGCTTCGATCGACACGCCGCTGCATGCTTATGTGCCGAAGCCTTTTGTCGACCACATGCATCCGGACGCCATCATCGCGATCGCCGCAGCGAAAGATTCCAAAGCGCTGACGAAGGAGATATTTGGCGATGCCATAGGCTGGCTGCCATGGAAGCGCCCGGGCTTCGAACTTGGCCTGTGGCTGGAAAAATTCTGCCTCGAACATCCCGGTGCCAAGGGCGTCATTCTCGAAAGCCATGGCCTGTTCACCTGGGGGGACACGCCCAAGGAATGCTACGAGACGACGATTTCGGTGATCAATCAGGCGATCGAGTGGTTCGAGCGCCGTTCCGAAGGCCTCGCCATCTTTGGCGGCGAAGTCGTCAAGTCGCTCGATGCCACTGAGCGCCGCGCCATCGCGGCAAAACTGATGCCTAAAATCCGTGGCCTGATCTCGGAGAAGAGCCACAAGCTCGGCCATTTCGACGATTCCGCCGCCGTGCTCGAATTCGTCAACTCCAGGGATCTGCGCCCGCTGGCAGCCCTCGGCACCTCATGCCCGGACCATTTCCTGCGCACCAAGATCCGCCCGCTGGTCATCGAATTCGATCCGGCCAAGCCTGATGTCGATGCCGTCATCGCCCGCCTCGGCGAGGACGTGGCCGCCTATCGTGTCGGCTACCAGGCGTATTACGACAGCTGCAAGCATCCGGATTCGCCGGCCATCCGAGATCCCAACGCCGTGGTCTATCTGATGCCAGGTGTCGGTATGTTCACCTTCGCCGGCGACAAGGCCACCGCGCGCATCTCCGCCGAGTTCTACGTCAACGCCATCAACGTCATGCGCGGCGCCTCGACCGTCTCGTCCTATGTCGGCCTGCCCGCCCAAGAGGCCTTCGATATTGAATACTGGCTACTTGAGGATCTGAAGCTGCAGCGCATGCCGAAGCCGAAGTCGCTCGCCGGCCAGATCGCTCTGGTCACCGGCGGCGCCGGTGGCATCGGCCGTGCCACGGCCAACCGGCTGCTGCGCGAAGGCGCCTGCGTCGTGCTGGCCGACATCGATGAGGGCGCGCTCACCAGCGCCAATGAGGAACTCGCGAAAGCCTACGGCAAGGACTTCGTCCGCCCGGTGCTGATCAATGTCACCTCGGAGGATCAGGTCGTCTCAGGCTTTGCGGAGACGGCGGTCGAGTTCGGCGGCATCGACATTCTGGTCTCCAACGCCGGCCTCGCCTCCTCGGCGCCGATCGAGGAGACGACGCTGGCGCTGTGGAACAAGAACATGGACATATTGTCGACCGGCTATTTCCTAGTGTCGCGCGAAGCGTTCCGGCTGTTCCGCGTCCAGAAGATCGGCGGCAATGTCGTCTTCGTCGCCTCCAAAAACGGCCTTGCCGCCTCGCCCAACGCCGCAGCCTATTGCACCGCCAAGGCCGCCGAAATCCACCTCGCACGCTGCCTGGCGCTTGAGGGTGCCGAGGCCCAGATCAGGGTCAATGTCGTCAATCCGGATGCCGTGCTGCGCGGTTCGAAAATCTGGACCGGTGAGTGGAAGGAACAGCGCGCCGCCGCCTACAAGATGTCCACCGACGATCTGGAAGAGCACTACCGCTCGCGCTCGATGCTGAAGCGCTCGGTGTTTCCCGAAGACATCGCCGAAGCGATCTATTTCTTCGCCTCCGACATGTCAGCCAAATCGACTGGCAACATCATCAACGTCGACGCCGGCAACGCGCAGAGCTTTACGCGATAGCCGCTTCGCCCTTCTCCCCGTCACTATACGGGGAGAAGGTGCCGGCAGGCGGATGAGGGGCAGCGCTGCCCGAACATATTGGGAGGAACCAGCACTTGTCCGAAACCATTATCTCCGCCGACCTCGTCGCCAGCCAAAACGCCCACCGCAAGGCCGATCTCGAGCGCGACTACACCTCGCTCGGAGAACGCCTCGACCGGCGCGGGATCGCCATCGACGCCATCCGCGACAAGGTCGAGAAATTCGCCGTGGCCATCCCCTCCTGGGGCGTCGGCACCGGCGGAACCCGCTTTGCCCGCTTCCCCGGCGCCGGCGAGCCGCGCGACATCTTCGACAAGATCGAGGACTGCGCCGTCATCAAGCAGTTGACGCAGGCGACGCCGAACGTCTCGCTGCACATTCCGTGGGACAAGGCCGATCCGAACCGGCTGAAGCAGTCGGCCTCGCGTTTTGGCCTCGGCTTCGATGCCATGAATTCGAACACCTTCTCGGATGCCAGGGACCAGAAACTCTCGTACAAATTCGGCTCGCTGTCACACGCCGATGCCGGCACGCGCCACCAGGCGATAGAGCACAATCTCGAATGCATCGAGATCGGCAAGACGCTTGGCTCCAAGGCTTTGACCGTGTGGATCGGCGACGGCTCGAACTTTCCCGGCCAGGTCAATTTCGCCAAAGCCTTCGAGCGCTATCTCGATGCCATGAAGGAAATCTACGCCGGCCTGCCCGCCGACTGGAAGCTGTTCAGTGAACACAAGATGTACGAGCCGGCCTTCTATTCCACGGTCGTGCAGGACTGGGGCACCAATTATTTGATCGCCAAGGAATTGGGCGAGAAGGCGTTCTGCCTCGTCGACCTCGGTCATCACGCGCCCAACGTCAACATCGAGATGATCGTGTCGCGGCTGATCCAGTTCAAGAAACTCGGCGGCTTCCACTTCAACGATTCGAAATATGGCGACGATGACCTCGACGCCGGTTCGATCGATCCCTACCGCCTGTTCCTGGTCTTCAACGAACTGGTGGATGCCGAGCTGTCCAGCGCCGAAGGGTTTGAGCCCGCCCATATGCTCGACCAGAGCCACAACGTCACCGATCCGATTGAAAGCCTGATGCTTTCGGCGGTCGAGGTGCAGCGCGCCTATGCGCAGGCGCTGCTGGTTGACCGCAAAGCGCTCGAAGGCTTTCAGGACGGCAATGACGCGCTGATGGCGACGCAGACGCTAAAGGTGGCCTACCGCACCGATGTCGAGCCGATCCTGGCCATGGCGCGGCTGAAGACCGGCGGCGCCATCGACCCGGTCGCCGCCTATCGCGCGGCAGGCTACCGGGCGAAGGTCGCGGCTGAACGCCCTGCGGTTGCGGGCGGTTCGGGCGGGATTGTCTAGGCCGAGCCAGCCCCCTCATCCGGCCGCTTCGCGGCCACCTTCTCCCCGAGGGGAGAAGAGGTAGGCGCTGGCGCAAGCTCCTCTCCCCTCGGGGAGAGGTCGGATTGCCCCGAATTGCTCTTCGCAATTCGGTTGGCAATCCGGGTGAGGGGGCTCTTTCTCACGCTCCTTCAATTGTCAGTAGACTCGATCACTCCAACACGGTCTTCTAGGCGCCCCCGCCCGGAGAACCCGCCATGCATCTCACCCGTCGGACACTGATCGCCGCCAGTCTTTCCATCACCTTCGCCCTCGCGCCATTGACGAGCGTCTTCGCTGCGTCACTCGCACCGGCCAAGGGCGAGCATGGCATGGTGGTGACGGCCCAGCATCTGGCGTCGGAAGTCGGCGTCGAGGTGCTGAAGAAGGGCGGCAATGCCGTCGACGCGGCTGTGGCCGTCGGCTATGCCCTGGCCGTCGTCTACCCCAATGCCGGCAATATCGGCGGCGGCGGCTTTATGACCATTCGTTTCGCCGATGGTAAATCGACCTTCCTCGATTTTCGCGAGCGCGCGCCGTTGGCGGCGACCAAGACCATGTATCTCGACAAGGACGGCAATCCGGTGAAAGGCGCCAGCCTGGACGGCTATCTCGCTGTCGGCGTGCCGGGCTCGGTGGCCGGCTTCGAAATGGCGCGCGAGAAATATGGCACCTTGTCCCGCCAGGATCTGATGGCGCCGGCGATCGGCTATGCCAAGGATGGCTTCATCCTCAATCAGGGTGATGCCGCTTCTTTTGCCGGCAGCGCGGATCGGCTGGCGAAGGATCCGGCGGCGGCGGCGGCCTTCTTGAAACCGGACGGCAAGCCCTACGGCATCGGTGAGCGGCTCACCCAGCCTGACCTTGCCGCCTCGCTCTCGGCCATCTCTGAAAAGGGCCCCGATGCCTTCTACAAAGGCGCCATCGCCGACGCCATCGTCAAGGCGAGCGGTGCCAAGGGCGGCATCCTGGCCAAACAGGATTTCGAACAATATGCGGTGCGCGAACTGAAACCCGTGACCTGCTCCTACCGCGGCTACGAGATCACCTCTTCGCCGCCGCCAAGCTCCGGCGGCGTCATCATCTGCGAAATCCTCAACGTGCTTGAAGGCTATCCCTTATCCTATCTCGGCGCCGGCTCGGCCGAGACGGTGCATGTCATGGTCGAGGCCATGCGCCACGCCTACGTAGACCGCAACTCGGCCCTCGGCGATCCCGATTTCGTCGACAACCCGGTCTCGAAACTGCTGGACAAAGCCTACGCCAAGGATATCCGCGATAAGATCGACCCGTTCCGGGCCGGCGTGTCGCAGGACCTGATGCCGAAGGGCTTTGGCGAGTCGAAGGAGACGACGCATTATTCGATCATCGACAAGGACGGCAACGCGGTCGCCGTCACCTACACGCTGAACGGCTCCTTCGGCGCCGGCGTCGTGGCCGACGGCACCGGCATCCTGCTCAACAATGAAATGGACGATTTCACCCAGAAACCTGGCGTGCCCAACCTCTATGGGCTGGTGCAAGGCGAGGCTAACGCCATCCAGCCGAAGAAGACGCCGCTGTCGTCGATGAGCCCCACCATCGTCGCCAGGGACGGCAAGCCGTTCATGGTCATCGGCAGTCCGGGCGGCTCGCGCATCATCACCATCACGCTGGAAGCGATCGTCAACGTCATCGACCATGGCATGAATATCCAGGAGGCGATCGACGCGCCGCGTATCCACCATCAATGGTTGCCCGATACTGTCTATGTCGAGCCGTTCGGGCTGTCGCCGGACACCGAAAGGCTGCTGGCCGGCATGGGTTACCACCTTGATCTGAGTGACCAGACCTGGGGCCAGGCGGCCGGCATTCTCGTTGGCGGCAAGAGCCTGGCGGAAATCGAGAAAGGCGGCGGGGCGCGCTACAACGGCGCCATCGACAGCCGCGCCGCGTCTGGCGAGGCGCTTGGATACTGATATCGAGGTGGACTCCGGGACAGGCGCCGGCTCACGGCCGGGCAACGGCCGTCACGTAATCAATGTGATGGTCGATGCGATCAGCATCAGGGCGGCGATGCCGACGAACAGCGCGTAGATACGCGGCCGGTCGAGCAACAGTGCATTTCCGGAGATCCAGGCCGAAGTGGCGCCGCCGAGCGCGAACAGGAAGCCGTTGCGATGGCCGAAGGTCATCGATGCGGCCATCAGTCCGCCAATGATCAGGGCGCCGAACACGATGATCACCGCCACGGCATACTTCTCGAAATCGTTGCCGCCGCCAATGGCTGGCCCGATCGCGTTCAAATTAGGCAGGTCATCCGGATCGAAGGGGTTCGCCGACCCGTATTCGTCTTGACCAATGGATTCTCGCATCACTCGTTCTCCGCTGCCCGGCAACAAACCATCAACACTTGCCGAGTGCAACCCGATCGCACGCCCCTCCACGTGTTGACTGTCATCTTCAACACGTTCCGGCCGCACTTGTCACCGCTTTTTCGGGCACATGGCCCGAATGCAACGCGCGTCTGCGCGCGGATGGCACGCCGTCGTCCCATTCCATACGCACCGTGTTCGCGGGGAAAAGATGATGCCGCCGATCAATTCGGTGCCGGCAGGGCGGTGCGCGACTGCGGCGGGGAGTCGCAGCGTCGGCATGCGCCGGCTGGATTGTTGATGCCCGCTGCATCTTCAATGTTGACTATGAAAGTCATGTTTTATAGTCACCCAGCAGAGCAGCTCGATGCCAGAGTCCCGGACAGGCAAAACCACGTTGGAAACAAACCAGGAGATTCGTCCGGCAGGCCCGGCCAATCGCTCGCGCGGCGGGATGACTCGGCGCGGCGCACTCGCTCTGTTCGGAACGCCACTGGCCGCATTCATGCCCCGAGCGGCCGAGGCGAAGCCGCTGCGCATCGTCTGCCTCGACGACGGGTTGGCAGAGACCTTGCTCATGCTCGGCGTCACGCCGGTCGCGGTCGCCGACCGCGAGGTCTGGGAGAAGTGGGTGGTCGAGCCGCCATTGCCGCCTGAGTTTGCCGATATCGGCACGATCCTGGAGCCCAATCTCGAATTCCTGCAGCAGCTTCGCCCCGACATCATCCTCTCCATCCCCTATCTCGACGGCATCAAGCCACTGCTCGAACGCGTGGCGCCGGTGACGACGATCGGCATCTACACGCTGGACGGTCAGCCCTATCAGCGCGCCATCGAGGCGACCCGGCAACTGGCAGCGCTTGTCGGTAGGGAAAGCGAAGGGGAGGCACTGATCGCGGCAACGGAGGCCTGTTTCTCCGATGTTAGGCGGCAGTTGGCGCCGCTCTCGGCGCGGCCGATCTACGTCGTCAACTTCCGCGATCCGCGCAATGTGCGCGTCTATGGCGAGAAAAGTCTGTTTCAGGCGGTGTTCGACCGCATCGGCATCCCCAACGCCTGGACCGGCGAGACCAATTACTGGGGATTTGCAACCGTCGGCATCGACGGGCTGGCGACGTCAAGCAATACCCGCCTTGCCTATCTCGAACCCTTGCCCCAAGGGGCGGGCGGCACGCTGACCGAAAGCCCGGTCTGGAACGCCATGCCATTCGTGCGCAACCACTCGATCATGCGTCTTGCCCCCGTTCTGATGTTCGGCACGCTGCCTTCGGCGAGCCGCTTTGCCCGATTGCTGGCCGAGGCGCTGGCAGCGGAGCGCGCCGGTGGCTGAGCAGCAAGCAATCTTGTCCGACAGCGCCAGCCTCATCTCCGGTCCTGCGTCGTCGCCTCGCATGTCAGACAGGTATCCCATAGGCGCGATCCTGCTTTGCGCCGTGCTTGTTGGCGCTGCCGCTGTCGCGACCCTCTCCAACATAACAGTGCAATTGCCGCCGGCGCTGTGGCTCGATGCGCTCGCAAGCCCCGACATCGAGGACATGCGGCAGGTGCTCGTCCACTATGCCTTCTTGCCCAGGCTTGCCGTCAGCCTTCTGTGCGGCGCGGCTCTCGGTTTGGCCGGGACGGTGTTGCAACAGATCCTGCGCAACCCGCTGGCTGCGCCCGAAACCGTCGGCGTCTCAGCCGGCGCCTATCTGGCGCTGGCATTGGCGACGCTGCTTGCGCCGGCCCTGCTTGCCTATGGCCGCGAATGGGTGGCGCTTGCCGGCGCCTTCACCGCCCTTGCCTCGGTCTTCGCGCTGTCTTGGCACAAGGGCCTGTCGCCGCTTTCGGTGGTGCTCGCCGGGCTGGTCGTCAGCCTCTATGCCGGCGCCATCGGCGCGGCCCTGGTGGTGCTGCGGCATGAATGGCTGGCCAGCCTGTTCATCTGGGGCGCCGGCTCGCTCGGTCAGCAGGACTGGTCGACGACGCTATGGCTGTTGCCGCGCCTGGGCGCTGCCGCGCTGCTGATCGGCCTGATGGTGCGGCCGTTGACCTTGCTTGGCCTCGACGATGAAGGCGCGCGCAGCCTTGGCGTCCCGCTCGGCGCCTATCGCTTCGCCGGACTGGCGGCGGCGGTGGCGCTGATCGCCTTTGTCGTTGCTGCCGTTGGCGTCATCGGTTTCATCGGCCTTGCCGCAGCCACCCTTGCCCGCATCGGTGGCGCCCGCCGGCTTGGCCAGCAACTGGTAATGGCGCGCTTATCGGCGGTGCCTTGCTGTGGGCCGCCGATCAGGGCGTGCAGGTCGCGACCGGGCCGCAAGGCGACCTGCTGCCGACCGGCGCCATGACGCCACTTCTCGGCGCGCCGCTGCTGCTCTGGCTGCTGCCGCGCCTTTCGTTTGGCACTGAGACGCCGGCGCTCGGTTCGGAGCGCCTGCCACGTGCCCGCCGTTCCGGCCTCGCGCTGGCGGCGATCGGCGGCCTCCTGCTTCTGCTGCTCGGGCTGGCCTTGCTTTACGCGCCGGGGCCGCATGGCTGGACAATCGCGTCCGGCGATCAGTTGCTGCCCTTGTTGTCCTGGCGGCTGCCCCGCGTCGCTGCTGCCCTTGCCGCCGGCGCCATGCTGGCGCTGGCCGGGCTGATGATGCAGCGTCTGACCGGCAATCCGATGGCCAGCCCCGAAGTGCTCGGCATCAGCGCCGGTGCCGCGCTCGGCATGATGGTGGCGCTGTTTTCGCTGTCCGATGCCAGCCGTCCCGTTCAGACCGCCGCCGCCACCATCGGTGCCTTCGCCGCACTGCTGGTGACGCTGGCGATCGGCCGCCGCGCCGCCTATGCGCCGGAGCGGCTGTTGCTGGCCGGTGTCGCGCTGACGGCGTTGTTCGACGCGCTGATCCTGGTGCTCACCGCCACGGGCGACCCGCGCGCCATGCTTTTGCTCAACTGGCTCACCGGTTCGACTTACGGCGTCGACGCGGGCTCGGCCTTTTTTACCTCGACGATTGCCCTTTGCCTGTTCCTGCTCGCACCGCTTTTTGTGCGCTGGCTGGACATGTTGCCCCTCGGGCCCGCCGCGGTGCAAAGCCTCGGCATCAACCTGCGCGCAACGCGGCTTTTGGTGCTTTTGATGGTTGCAGCGCTCACCGCCGCTTCGACGCTTGTGGTCGGACCGCTGACCTTTATCGGCCTGATGGCGCCGCACCTTGCGCGCCGCCTCGGCCTGTCGCGCGCGGTGCCGCAAGCCGTCGGCGCGGTGCTCGCCGGCGCGCTGATCATGGTTTGCGCCGACTGGATCGGCCGCACCGCCATCTTCCCGCGCCAGATCCCGGCCGGCATCGTCGCCACGCTGATCGGCGGCCCGGTGCTGATGTGGCTCTTGCGCCGCCGCTGATTTTGTACCCTCGGAGATAGCCATGTCCGCCCCGCCAAAGGCATCGCCCGCCTTGATCGCCGACACCACCGTCCACGATTTTGTCCCCAAGCGCGGCGGCGACCCCTGGCGGGTCTTCATCCATGTGCCGTCCGGGCCGGCGCCCGAGGCCGGGTGGCCTGTGCTCTACATGACCGACGGCAACGCCGTCGTCGGCGCGGCGGTCGACGCCATGCGCGCGCAGGCCTTCTATCCCCTGGGCACCAATGTCGACTGGGGCGTCATCGTCGCCATCGGCTATCCTGTCGAGGGCGCCTATGACCCGTTGCGCCGCTCATGGGACCTCGGCGCGCCGCCGGGCAAGACCTATCCGCCCTTCCATGACGGCGCGCCGCAAGTCAGGACTGGCGGGGCACGGCAATTCGTCGCCTTCATCGAGGATGAGCTGAAGCCCTGGGTCGCCAGCCGGACAAGAATCGACGCGGAGCGCCAAGCGCTTTACGGCCATTCCTTTGGCGGCCTGTTCGCGCTCTACGCTTTGTTCACGCGCCCGCATTCGTTCCGGACCTTCATCGCGGCCAGTCCCGCCATCTATTGGGAAGACCGCGCCATCGACCGTTTTCTCGAAACATTCGAGGCTTCCGCCTCCGATGGCCTGAAGGCCAACGTGATCCTGTCGGCCGGCGAGTACGAGACAGAGAAGCTGGCACCATTCCAGATCGGTGCCGATGACGAGGAAAAGCGCCTGGCGCAGAAAAAGCTCACCCGCACCGACGAACTCGCGCGGCTGATGGCGGAGCGCCTTGGTATCCTCCCGGGCGTCCGCGCCAGCTTCGAGCTGCACGCCGGCGAGAACCACATGTCGATCCCGCCGGTGACGGTCAACCGGGCCGTGCGGGCCGCGTTCTCGATACGGGACGCGCGCTAGGCGCTCTCGGCCCGAACCTTTGAAATCAACCGTTCCTGCCTTGCGGCCTCCTCAGCGGTCATTGCACCAAATCGCAAGCCGCAGCGGAATGTTTCCCCTGCGGCGACGCGAACCAGGCGGCCTCTTTCCTTGGCCGCAAGATAGCCATCGGGCTCGGCGGTCGCCGGAAGCACGAGGCCAAGCGCATCCTGGTCGGCGCCGCGCGTGATCCAGCGAACGGCGTAGTTGAGCTCGGATGGGCGAAAGCTGACGAAATCCGCTGTCTGGTCAGGGTGGACCTGCACTGCGTGCGCCCAGCCCTCGGCATCCGCCCTTGCCTTCATTGTCAGTACGAGTTCGGGGTCTATCGGCTCGCCCTTGGTCAGCAGACGATGCCGCGAAGGATCGGCGACTATGGCATCGCGGTAGGCAAGGTAGTTTTCGCTCGGCGTGAAAAAGGGCGGAAGCACCTGGCGCACGACAATGTCCGTGGAATCATCTGCTACGGTGTCGACCAGACGCCCGTCGTCCGCCGGCCTGAAATTGATGTGCGCAAGATACATCAGATCCATGGGCGAGTGTTTCAGGTTCATGATGCTGACATCGACATTGACGCCGCTGGCGTCGAGTTGCAGCAGCACCGTAGGTTTCATCATGTAGTCGTGGCTGAAGGCGACGGTCTGTCGGCAGCGTCCCGTCAGCGCCATGAAAGGCCCTTCGGAATTGCTGCCGACGATCAGTTGCACGTCCCGGTAGGGCGCATTGGGGAGATCACCGTGGAGCGGATGGTGGTCGACCGGACCCGGATTGCCCATAGCGGTGGCGCCGCAGTGAATGAAGAACGCGCCGTAGTTGGAGAGATAATCCCGGGTCGCCACCGGCTCGTCGAACATCGAGCGCATGGTCAGCGAGCGGTTGACAAACGTCGCGTCCCAAATCTGCTGTCCCTGGAACGGCAGCACGACGATTTCGCCCTTCGCATTGCTGATGCGAAGACCGGCAACGCCGGATCGATAGCGAAAGGCGGTGGCGACAAGCCCGCGATATCGCGCCACGATGCTTTCCGACCCGCCAAATTGCTCGGGTACAAGGTCGACGAACATATGATCGGAATCTTCGGGATACATTTGTTTCGACCTCTATCTGCCGCAATCACATAGGCCGATAGTCGCAGGAAGCGCCTGGAAATCAACGAGGCTCGTACGCCATGCCGTGATGGGTGATTACCCAGCGTCTCCGCGACTTCCCGGTGTGGGTGGAGGCTTCAGGCCGAAGGCCGGCGAAAACCACATGTCGACCCCTGCTGGTGCAGCTTCGAGATCGCGTCGGACAGCTTCTTTGAATGCTGAGGTATCCGCCCGAATGGCCGATTTCACCTCATAGTGGTTTTGACGGTCTACGCAGCACGGGCCGGCGGCAGCTCAAACAGGTTGGCACCATTCTCCTGGCCGTTCTCGACATAGCCGATGACACCGAACCATCTGGCGACGTCAGGCCCCTGCAGCCAACTGCGCGAATGGATGGGAAGATTGCCGGCGAGTGCCTGGATGTGCCTGATATGCCGCTTGCAGAACCGCACGGTCGAGGCCCGAAAAAAATCCTCCTGCGCGGCAAACAGCGTATCGGCGGCATCGCTGTTCTCATGCCAGGCGATGATCGCCACGGCCTTCTCGCCCTCGACCAGCGCGTGCGCCCGGCCTTCCTTCAGATTCATCATCAGATTGTCGTAGGCGACCTTGCTGTCCTTGCCGGCCGCCGCGTATTCGTCCGACATCCGCTTGGACAGGCCATGGAAGACATCCTCGAGATCCCCGAGCGTCGCTGCGCGTGCTTTCATTTCACCTCCTGCAGCCCCGGCAGGGAGTTTGCCCTAGGGTGAGGCCATCACCAAGCAAATTGAATCCGGATGCGGCCGGGTGAGAGCAAAGTTGTTTCGGCGGGCGAGTCCAGCGGCATGTCGGGCTGTGCCATTGGTGGAGGGCTGGGCCAAGATGATGAGTTCAACTGGAAAAATGGTGCCCAGAGGCGGAATCCAAGAGAAACAAATTTGACTTTGTTTACAAATGTTTGGCCTCCAACATCGTCCCTGCGTGCCAACAGAAGTACCAACTAAATATTTCTGTGGATTAGTTTGGTTCCCAAACCTCGCTCTGCACGCTACGACGCCGGCATACCTGCACCTTATCTCACAAGCCGATAGCGGTTGCTACTTGGGGTGGCCCAGTTCGTCCCCCTCAATGACATCCCATGATGCGGGGGGTCGAGTCGGGAGAGCGCTACCGCCAATACAGCGCTGCAACCGAGTTCGTCTATTGAAGGGACTTCGCAAGCGAAGTCAGCAGATTCAAATCCTGGCCCCGCAACCAATTTCATCATAAATCAATAAGCGTCCTGGTCTAACCGGGGCGGTTTTTGCGTTTCAAAGCGGCGAATGGGACGCAATGACGTTGCCCTATTGGGCGGTTTGAACGACGGGCACAGGCGCGGAGCTGATCATCGTGCGCAGCGCTGCGTCCCGTCGCGGGGGGAAGGTGTGGGCGAACTCGAAGGGGTCTGCCATCCGAGCCGCGAATGTGGGCTATTGAAGTTGTAACCTGCCCGCCAACTGGCCAAGACCGCGCGAGCCTGTGCCAATGAGGTGAACAGCATCTCGTTCAGCAGTTCGTCATGGAGGCGACCGTTGAAGCTGTCGATGAAGCCGTTCTGCATTGGCTTGCCCGGCGTGATATAATGTCAGTCCACGCGGCTTGCATTGGCCCAGGCAGGGATCGCATTGCTGGTCAGTTCGCTGCCATTGTCACTGACCACCATCTTCGGCTTGCCGCGTTCGATCATGAACCGATCGAGTTCGTGGGCAACCCTCACGCCGGACAGAGACGTATCCGCGACCAACCCTGGGCACCGGCGCGTGCAGTCGTCGACGACGGTCAATATCCGGAAGCGACGGCCATCGGTCAGCTGATCCGACCCGAAGTCCAGTGACCAACGGTCGTTGGGTGCAACGGGGACCATCATCGGTGCCCGCGTTCCAATGGCTCGCTGGCGGGCCGACATCTCCTACCGACCGCAACATCTGCTGCAATGGGCAAAGAGGATCGGAGCTGACCGTCTGGGATTACGCAGTCGGTCCTTGCCGCCGATCCGAAGATCGTCGTGCGCATTGCTTGAGTCGAGAGGCGAGGGCGGGATAACCCTTACTTTCCGCCCTTAAGCGCCTCATTCAGTTCCGCAGCCAGATGCAGGCCGCCTAAAGCCAGTTGCTGCGTGACTACAGGATGGAACTTTTCAAAATACGCCTGATCCAGAATCACGGGATGACCAATATCCGACTTTAACGGGGTTCCTGCCGGCAAGGCCTGATACGCAGCCTCGGCTTGGCGGTGACATTCGGCAAGCCATTTCTCCGGTGTGTCGTCGGCCAGCAGGTCGGCCGCGAGGGTCGGAAGCAGCTTCTCGGCCTCGGCGGCCGCCAGCCCCCAGTCGTAGTATTTGAATGTAATGAGGTCGGTGTCCCAGACAGAATGGAAGGTCGTGAAATCCCTAAAAGTCGAGTTGTCGGGCGCGGGCCGGGTGACGTTGAAGGTCACCGTCAGGGTGTTTCCTCCCTGGTCTTTCTGGCTCCCATCAACGCGTTGAACGCAATGCAGGGGCTGGGCCAAGTCGCCCGTCAGGTGGATCACAAACGCCAAGGCCTTCCACCGGGATTCATCATCCTTTGTTGCATCCGACAATATCGCTTCCTGGGCGGGCAGGGCCTTTAGAAGGCAGCTTCCATAGGTGGCGTCATCGGCACAATCACGTATCGCATCATAGTCGGTTGTAGCGCTCGATCCTCCGGGCAGCGACGCCAGCGGGATGTCAACAAAATGCCAGTTGCTGGTATCCTTGTGTCCGTCTGCCCGATAGTCGTCAGCCCAGCTGGCAATCGACGCCATCGAGACGACCTGCTGACCTGTCAGCCCCAAATGCGCCCGCAAGAGCCGCTGAACGACATCACTAGCCGATGAGGTGAGGCGGTGCTGCGCGATCTCGGCAACGGCCGCGTGACCTTCCTGACCCCACGCGAAGGCGTGCGTGGGGGACGCCAGGACCACCGCCGCCGCAATAATTTCTCTGACTTTCATGGTTTTCCTCCCGTAGAGACACGCCGTTCGGAGGCGTCGATGATCAATCATTTACCCCTGACTGCGGCGTCGTAACCCACCTCGGCCGCATAGTGCGTTCGCGTAGCCCTCATGAACCCGTTCTATCCAGGAAGAACGCTGCCCCGTGCCTGTCACGCTCGCTCAAGATGTAGTGGGCAAATACTGCGTTCTCTTCAACTGACTGTTCCATAAGCGCAGCCAAACGTTCCAGCGTGCGGGTCTGCTGAGCAGAGAGATTCTGACGGTCCTGAACAAGCTCCTCGCCGGCCGTGACGCAGACGTAGGTGAAGAACTTTCCAAGGAGACCAGCAACGACGTCAGACAATTGAATGCCCGGCTCGTCATGGGATGACGCGAACCGGTAGTTCGCCAAGGGCTTGGCCCCGTTCGTGAGCCCCAGTCCGGAGAGATAGGGCTCGACTCCGTATTCGTCGTCGAGAATGTGGGTCGAGTTTTTGAGCATGGCAATGCGCTCTAGATAGAACGGACCAAAACCCTCGATCAGGACATTTGGCGTCTCGTCTTCGAGGAAGGGCAGGGCGTCAAGACGGGTGGCGATTTGCAGGACGCCCTTCAGCATGTTTCGTCGCAGAGGCGGGAGAAGGTTTGCGCGATGCGTCAACAGATCCAGGAGCTCGTTGACAAACTCCCGGCGCCGGGCTCTGCCCACGTCCGGGTAGGTGTAGCGGCGGAACATGTCGACGGTGGTCTCATAGTCGTGTCGCAAGACCGTATAGAGGTCGTTCTTGAGGGCTTGGTTCCAAGGTAGGAGAGCATTTTCGCCGGCTTCAGCGAGGATCGAGTCAATGATGTCGACGATCGACCAGTACAGCGGGTCGAGGACGGTGAAGTGCGTGTACAAATCCTGGGCTGACAGCCAAGCTAAGAAGGCCTCCATCTTTGGCGAGGTGAGCGCCTCCAGAAAGCTACCAGTGGCGATGTGCTTCAGTTTGATCTCTTTGGCGCTGGCTTGGATCCTAAGCTCCGACCGAAGAGCCTCCAGTGATATCGGCCGAGGCGGTCCTCGGTGTGCAACACCGGCAATGACGAAACATTTTGGGTCTCGCTCGTTGAGACCGTCTGCGCGGACATGCAGTCGGCGGATGTTGTTCGTTTCATCGTAGTAAACGGCATAAGCGTCATCAGCCTTGACCAAACCGTGGAGTGCGATCGTAGGGTCCCGAAGCATGTTCACGTCACTCACGGTTCACCTTTGTGGGTCGCTTCTCGCATCCCGATTTAACATAATGGATATTATACGAATATTATCAAATAGTTAGAGAGTATCGATATTTTCACACTAACGCACTTGCGAGGCAAGACCTTTCGATAGCAATATTTAATCCAAGCAACAACAATGCCAGAGGACCGGCCAGTAAGGGCGAAGTGACGAACCATGGGACGCCTTTCCAGACGAGCATTCCTCTCAGCTTCTGCGTCAGCGGCTTCATCGCTGCTGTTGCCATCGGGCAACGTCCCCACTGCACGAGCAGACGATAAAACTCCGCGAACTTACAGCGCAGTCGACTGCTACTCATACCCGGGCGACGACGCCATCAAACAGCTCCGCGAGCAGCTCAAATTCGATATTGTCGGCTTCTATCTCAACCATGTCCGCGGTACGCCCGACCTCACCTGGACCTATGATCGGCGATCTGATCTGGCTATGAGCGGCTGGGGCTTTTTTCCCACGTACATCGGCGGAGATCTCAGCCTGATGGTTTCGAAGCCGGAGCTCGGCATAAAGCATGGACTGGAGGCGGCGCAATTCATGACGGACGTTGGCTTCGGTCAAGGTTCTGTTGTGTACCTGGACATCGAAAAGCCGGCAGGGGAACTGCAGCTTTCCCCCTACCTCAACAATTGGATCAAAGCGGTGAAAAGCCGGAAATTTTACCCTGGGTTCTATGGATCTTACAGCATGGCCGATTGGCTGAAGAACCTCAGCAGCGCACTATGGTCGGTTGAGTTACCTGCGCCTGTGGCGGCGGTAAGCTACGACTCTGACGACAATCCAACAGGCCTCATCACGTCTCGCTGCATAGCCACTCAGTATCTGCAAAAACAGAAACTTGCGATTATAAAAGGAACACCCGGCGGTGATGGGACCTATGATTTGTCGCGCTCGCTGGCAGCTGATCCGTCGGACACCGCTTGCATTGCGGCGGCACTAAATATTAAAACATTGAAATGAGGTGTCCCTACATTTATTATAGAACCAATTTTTCACAACCTATTGGTTTTGATTAATTTTCTAAGTGCCGTAATTACACTTGTACAAATTTGACTTTTCACTGTGATATATTAGCTTGTATGAAACACCCATTGCCATCAGGTGTTATCCTGCTCAATACGGCCAATGGAGCGTGTCTAGACCTATGCTAGGCTGTCCGTATCGTTTTGAGCCGGTGTGGCTCCAACTGAGAATGGCTGCTCGATCAGTTGCGGCTTGAGCGCTGATTGCGGCGTGTAGACTGGCGCCGGATTTCCCAGCTTCTCGGAATTAAGCCGCCAATCTCTCCGTTTCGGAACATCCGTGAGTCCAACCGGGAAGACGGTAACAGTATCCCCCTTGATCCTCATCCTCAGAAAATGGCGGTGGCTGTCGCGCCGCATGGAGCTGAAGGCGTCGTTGTGGTTCATGTTGAGCCAACGCGACGTCACGTAGAGATAGGCGCCAAATAGCGAGCCACCCACCAAGCCGCCGATCAGGATCGTCTCGGCAGCGGTCAGCAGGAAGGACGTCCGAGGCCACCCGCCCAGTCCGCCAAAGCGGCCATTGAACCAAGCGACCAGAGTTACGGTTGCCGCGACGCAGAGACTGTGTACAATTCCGTTCGCCAACGACACCAGCCCCGTTTTGGCGCCACCACCTTCCTGGTTCTTTGTGTATCCCCAGAAACCTGCGACCAGCAGAATAGGGGCGATATAGTAGATGTCATAGGTCAGCGCTTTCCCCATGAGCGATATTAGCCAATAGGCAGATCCCAGGACGAGCGCGAATGCCGGATTGTAAGCAACGAACACAAAGTTGCCTCGCAGCATCGACAGGCTGTCCGCCTTCGAGGGATAGACCGCCTCCCTGCCCTGTTCATTCGCGCCGAGGCGGAGCCCCTTGATTTGCCCGCTCAGCCAGGAATACCCATCACTGACCCGGTCGAGATTAACGCTCGGCTCGACCTGATGCGTGGGATGAAGGAAGGCCCCGCCGCCGCCCGACGTCACGAACTGCGCGCTGCCGTCGTCAGCGACGTATCGGCTGTAGTGATGGGTGTCGCCGGACAGCACCAGCGGAATTGTCAGCCCACGGCGCTGCTTCAAGGCGATCGATCCAATGTAGCTCATGACTCTAAGCGCCCTGTTCCCAGCCTTGCCCGTATAGAGCCATCCCGGCTCCGGCCCGCAGAGAATGATTTTCGCGTTGTCAGGCATCGCCTTGGCTATTTCGAGGAAGTACTCTTTCTGGGGTTGATCGACATCGTCCACGAGCTGGGCATCGATCGCCCACAACCACCACTGATCCGTCAATTGCACGGCAAAATAGCTCCGGCGCTGATGTGTGCGCCAGCCACCAAGGTGCATGTGGTCCTTGCGGCAGAACAGGGCAAGAAACAGAACGAGACCGTCATACCAGTCATGATTGCCTGGTACTGCGTAGACCGGCGGCCCCTTGAGCAGCCCCGGATTAGGGTCTGGAAAGGCCCAGTCATACGGATCGCGGAGTTGCTTCTGATAGGTTTCGGAGGCGGCACGTGGATAAACTTCATCGCCTCCCATGACCAGGAGTTGCCCGCGCCTCGTCTGCTGTCCGCCGACGGTTAATTTCTCCTGGCTAATTAGCGACGCGATCGCGTAGGTCGCATCGAACCCGTCTCCCAAATCGGCCACGAAGTCGACCCAAACAGCTCCGTCGCTATCGGGACCGAAGTTCCAAACTTCCTGGTTGTCTTGCCCCGGCAAAAATTGCCTAGCCCGCTTCACGAGTTCGTCCTCGGGCACCGTGTCGAGGGCCGCCACGATAAGCCGCCTGTCCGCGTATTGGCCGAAAAGATCCGAGAGGACGACGCGCCACAACAGTCGCAGCAAGAGCCCTGGACTGAACCAACCCGTCATCTTGGGGTATCGAGCGAGTCCGGCTAGATCGGGCGGCGGCGTCGGCACGTTGGTTCCCCCCATCGCAGTTTCTGCAAAGTGGGAACATATCGTTATTTCTATAGAAAAGGACTGTAATTCAACATAATCCCCAAACATTTTGGCGATCAGTCATACGATTTTAACATGGCCAGTCGCGCCGCAAGGCGGCTGCAACTTGTCTTTCGGGCCGCAATGCTTACGGGCGGCAATTGGGGCCAGCAACTTGATCGCCTCCGAAGTCTCTGCATGGGTCACATTTTCGTGAATACGACATGTGCTGAGCTTCTATCATCTCCTATATTCACAGCCAAATCGCTAGCCTTTTCAGTTGGTTCCTGCCCTGTCCGGGAACCGCTTTTTCACACCCGGCCCGGCGCGGACGACCTTCTTGGGGCATAAGGCCCGTATGCAAAGCGGATCAGATAGTTCATTCTACCCGCAGGTTCCATTTACATTTGGGGGATGAAGAAATGTGTGCCGTTAGACTGAATCGCCGCTCTGTTTTGTTATCCACCTTGGCTTCGGCAATCTATGTCGGAACAAACAATTCGCTGGCAAAGAAGGCCCCGGCGGGCCAGCTGCCGACTGACGATTTGACCAGAAGTGAGATATTCAACGAATACCTCGTCAAACCTTGGGATGCGGCAAATCCTGCCAACGGTGGGACACTCGCGATCCCAGCGAAATTCAGTTTCCCTGACGACGCCCTGTATGACTGCAAGGTCAACGCCCGGAATGAGTGCGTGACCGATCCAAAAACGCCTCGGCCCGCAGACATGATGTTCGGCATCGACATCAGTCACTACACGGATCCGAACTTCTCGTTCAACGAGTTGCGTAGCCAGCAAGTTCGTTTCGTGCAAATGAAGACAAGCCAGCGGCACGACATCAGGGATAAAAGATTCCCGGATTTTTGGAAACGCTGCGGCAGCCTGACGGGAGATGCCAAAGTCTATCGCGGTCCATATCATTTCCTGGCTTACGGAGCCAAGGGCAAGCAGCAGGCGGATTGGTTTATTCAATGCCTCGAAAATGCCGACCCCCACGGTCTCGGCCCTGAGGACATGGCCCCCGGCGTCGACCTCGAGTGGGACGTCTACAAGAGCACGGGAAAGACGGACCACTGGGCCGGCAAGGGTGCGGATCATATCCAGGAAGTCGCGCTGGAGTGCCTCGAGACCTTGAAGAGCCGTTTGGGAAGAACGCCCATTCTCTATACGGGAAAGAGCTGGTTTAGCGATCAGACGCTGCCCCTGGACCGCTTCAAGAACTTTGCTGACTACCCGCTCTGGGTCTTCGACTATAACCCTCGGCGCAAGATCCAAGAAAAGCCGGTGCTCCCGGATGCGTCGAAGCCGGCGGCGCTCTGGCAGTATACCGCTTCCGCAAAGGTGCCGGACTACAAGAAGACGGTTGACGCATCGGTGTTTTATGGCACGGAGGCCGACTTCCGCAAAACGTTCGGCATTGCCCCAGTTTGAGCCGCCGGCAAACAAGTTCGTCTAGCTCAGGGGGACAGATGCGCAAGATCGCCTTGCTTGTAGCGCTGCTTTTGGGAGCGTTCGTCGATGACGCCTCAGCGGCGTATGATTGCGAGAACCACCCTGTATCGGTGGCCGACGCTGACTGGTGCAAGTACTTCGATGAATTTCCATACACCCGGCAAGATGACCTTGGGAGGAAGGTCAATTGGCTGGTGAAGGAGTCGATGGCGGCAATCGACCTGCCAGATAAGGCTATCAGGAGCTACGCCTTCGTGGTCTCGGTGTGGGACTATCGCAAAGGCCAGGTCGATGAAGACGAGGTGGAGGGCATCAAGGCTGATAAGCCGGCCATCCTCAAGTTTATTTCGGGACAGGGCTTCGACGAGGCCATCGTCCTGAACAATGGCGACGCCACAGCTGATCGGATCAGGAAGATTTTCACGGAATACTATATCCCTAAGTTCGAATCGGCAGCTGCCGCTGGCCAAAAGATCAGGTTCATGTTCATTTTTGACGGGCACGGATGGCAGCCGCGGACCAGCGGGGGCACCGGCGCCTTGGCGCTGGCCGAGATAACCGATGATCGCGACCTCGACTACGACCACCGCTTTTCACTGGCCGAATTGCGCGGGCTTCTCCAGGACGTATCGCAATACACGCAGGCCAGTATAGCGCTACTAGGTTCGTGCTATTCCGGCAGCGTGTTCGAGGACGGCGCCGGTCACGAAGAGGATTTCGCACCGGGCAGCGCCGCGTGGATCGCGGCGGCCGCTCCGCGCGGTATCGAAGCCTGGGAGCTCAAAGATCGCAGCGGCACCGTGTTTTTCACGAATCTGTTCCGAGCCGTGGAAACCTGGCACGGCGCAAGCGCCGATCTCGTACCGCAGGATCCGGGCGGGAATATCGCCCTAGACATGACCCAGTACGCGCCCACATTGCGGGACGTCACAACTCTGATCAATACTCGGAACTTCTTCGGCGGAAAGAACCCCGAAACCGGCCAGCCCTACCCGCCCTTTATGGTGGACACCATTGAGTTCAGCGGTGGCAAGCGTGCCGCGTATCGCTTCGTTGCCGGACAAGACCTGGCCGACAAGGTCGGGCAAAACATCGGGCTCAACCTTGACAAGGTTGCTTTCACAGGGTCGTCCATCGAGGGTCGCTCCGACATCACCGTCGTCCACACGCCTGCGACCTACTCAATTCGAGGAATCGATCTCTCGCCGGGAAACATAAAGGACAGTTTCGACTTCGAGAAAATCAAGAGCGAGGCCGGCATATCCTTCGTGTATTTCAAGGCAAGCGAGGGCCAGAAGCCTTCGAACCCCGAGGACCAAAGCAAGGAAGACCAGAAGTTTGGTTTGGTCAAGCGCGCATGGGACAAGGCTCGAGCCGCTGGCTTGTCAGTCGGCACCTACCATACCTTTCGGTTTTGCGAAGAAGCCCAAGACCAGTTTGCATACATCAAGGAGCGTGTTCCGCGAACCGAAGGCATGCTCCCAATTGCGATAGACGTGGAATGGTACAACGGTGCACCCAACCCCCTTGTCGGAAACTGCGGCTCCACCGCCAGCAAGGCCCACGCAAAAATATACGAGCTGGCGCGCGATCTCGAAGACTACTACGGGAAGAAGCCTCTCATCTACCTGGTCTCGTCTTCCGTGAAGGAGATCGTTGGCGACAGCGCGGATTACCCGCTGTGGATCGCAAACTACAGTGCCAACGCGGCTGCAATCGGCCCTGGCGAACCTTGGACCCTGTGGCAATACACGGGCCGGGGTCGCATTCCGGGCAGCCAGAACGCCGTCGATTTCAACTATTTCTTCGGCAATGAGGCACAGTTCGCTCTATTTCGGAAGAGCGGAACGAATATCGCCGGAGAGGTTGCGAGCAAGTAGCCCTGACAATTCCACTTAGGCAGATTTGCCGAGACCGCTCGTCGACGAGTTCGACGCACAACATTGACCAATCGGGATCGTACGGCACCTTGTGAGGGTCAATTGTTCCCTGCACATGAAGGCTGGTTCCTGGTTTGAGGATGGCGCGGCTTCGGCCATTCGCCGCGCGTCAACCAGTTTGAAAACGAAACGGTTCGATTTTTGCCCGGTGGAACCGGGTGGCGCCTGCTCGAACGCAAAATACGTCGGCTCGGTTGGGGGTTGTAGCGAACGTTGGCGCAGCCATGAGCGACGCCCCGGCAAATGCCCACCCTGCGACCGATTGTATGAGAGCGATTTTCGGTGAGCCTCCTATTGGCAAGAACTCGGTATTCGTTCATCGGTCCAGATGTTGCCATCGCAAGCGCTCAGGTCCGCGACCGCCGCACGAAACAGTAGATTCCTTTCAGCTCGCCAGCCGGCCCGGAACGCTTGTCCGACTGCGAAGGCCCATTGGGGCGATCGGAGGTCTGCGTCGCCGACATCACCAGTGCCGCCGGCCGCTGTGTAAGACTTGCGTGTTGCTGATACTGGCCTGCCGTAGGAAAACGCCTTCACCGGAGCTTCAAAAGCGGCAGCGGGGGGCCCACAGGCCTTGTCAACCGCATGGGTGGTATCTGGATAGCTCGCGGTCGTCACGCTCACACCGTCACGAAAAAGGAAGCAATAAGGTTCATTCGGGTACTTCCACTTTTTGTCCTGAGCGGGCTCAACGACGTAACCAGCGACTGGAAACTGAGCATTCGAAGCCATCCAGAGGCGTGATGCTAACCGACCCGTGCAAGTGGTAAGGTCATCCCGGCCGGCGTCGACGCATGCGTTGACGATCCAGCTTGCGAGCTGGTCTGCACTGGGAAACAGCAGATATGCGGTGGCCTTCACCGGATTCTTTGGAAACTGGGTGTCCGTATAGGTACAGACTTTAACGGGCAGGCCTTTCCAGTCGGGAAGCTGCTCCAGGTTTGCGTGGCTGCACCCTTGTCGCATGTACTGGCCCTCATGGTGGTCCTCGCTCACGTGAGGCTCCGCCCACGCCGCGATCCGTTGCTGCAGCATCGCCGGCGAAAGCTGACGAACTTTTGCCCTCGCTGGCGCCAATATTCCAAAAGCAGCCAGCAAACAGACCGCAGTCCGAAGTGCTTTCATCATAAAATAGTCCCCCCACTCAACGGCGATAATGTCAGCACCACCATTTGATTTATTTCTGCTCCTTAGCACCCGTCGCTATGTCATCTGAGAGCATTCCTATCACTTTTTGTAAGGAACTCCACTGCCTTGCTGATGAAGCATTCGAGCCATCCTCCAGAATTCGTATACTTACTTTGTGCGAGGTCCAGGATTGCACTTTTCGATGAAACGCGTCACCATGCTTTGTCGCAGACTGTAATGGGGGGAACGGTCATGGCAAGCAATTTTCAGGCTACTGGAAGCAACGCTAAAGCCGCATTTACGCTCAAGGTTCATCGCGGCGAGAGAATGGCACTGGTCGCCATGAACTGGCGAACCGGAAAGCCGCCGACCAGCTTCGTGGGGTTTGCCATCCAGTACCAAGCTCCGGGAGCGGCTAAACCCTCCACGGTCTATAACAGGCTCAATTTTGAAGGATCTCCGAATCCCAAGGGGTATAAGACTTTTCGGACGACCGAGGCGCCTATCCAGAAATTCAGGTGGGTTGTTTTCCCGCACGATGACCCGCCGCCGGGTCCGTACGCTTTTATAGTCACCCCCTTGTTTATGGATCCCGCAGGAGCTCTTTCCCCGGGCAAAGCTCAGACTGCGACGATCGATCTCGGGAAGGAAACCTATCCTGGTCAGATCAACGTGGCGTTCACACGGGGCTATGTGGCATCTCAAGCTTTCGTAGATAGGTATCAGGATGGCGGCTCTCTAAAGACACTTCTGCCTGCCCGGGTAGATCAAGGCACTAAATTTGTCCCAACGCATCCGAAGTCGGCAGAGGCCTACGAATGGATGGGTTTAGAGGCCCGCAAGGAAATTCTCGCCCTGCTGGATGCGGCGGTGGCTGACCCTACCGCCAAGGTCAGCATGGTCGCTTACGACATGAGCGAGAAAGAGATCATGGACCGCCTGCTGGCGCTCGGTCCGCGCCTCAGGATCATCATTGATGACAGTGACAAGCACGGGCTAAAAACTAGCGGTGAAACCCAGTCCGAAACATTACTCATCGCCTCCGCAGGCTCCAGCAACGTCAAACGTGAACACATGGGCGGCCTGCAGCATAACAAAATGATAATCGTCGACACGGCGGTGCCGCGCGCCGTCTGCGGATCAACCAATTTCAGCTGGCGCGGTCTGTATGTCCAGTCGAACAATGCTTTGCTCTTGACCGGAGCTCAAGCCGTGGCTCCTCTCAAGGCAGCGTTCGAAGATTATTGGAAAAAAGATGGATTCATAGGCAGTCCCTCACCTGACTGGCATCCACTCCGCTTGGCCGGCATCGATGCCAACATCACTTTTTCGCCCCATGACAAAGCCCGCGCGCGCCTGGCCGAGATCGGCAAGGACGTTGAAAAGGCCAAGACCTGCCTGCTGTATTCTCTGGCCTTTCTAAGTATCACGCCCGGAGCTGTGACCGATGCCGTCGAGGCTGCTACCAACAGTCCGATCTTCACCTACGGAATTTCTGACAAAAACACCGGTGTCATCGTGCATAAGCCCAATGGCAATATGGCGCCGGTCTACTTCGCCCGGCTCAACAAGCACGTGCCGACGCCATTCAAGGTCGAGCCTTCCAGCGGGATGGGGCCGAACCTGCATCACAAGTTTCTGGTTATCGATTTCAACACCCCCGACGCTCGGGTGTGGACCGGGTCCTACAATTTCAGTGCCGCAGCAGACCTTCAAAATGGGGAGAATCTGTTGCTCATACGCGATCAGAAGATCGCGACATCGTACATGGTGGAAGGGGTGCGCATCTTCGACGACTATCATTTCCGCGTTACGCAAGAAGACGCAGCAAAGGCCAAGAAAACGTTGTCACTGCAAAAAGCACCTCAGGCTGGCGAAGACCCGTGGTGGGCAGAGGACTATAAAGATCCGTTCAAGATCCGAGACCGCGAGTTGTTCGCTTAGGCGCCTTGATCCGGCCAAAACGCAGAGATTTTCTGGGGTATTTTGATCCGCAATCGTCCACGACAACGCACCATGGCGCCGGCTATTTCCGGCTGGGAGGCTTGATTGCCTACAAAACTGACCGGTTCTGACGGAACATCTATTGCCATCCCGGACGGATGGACAGGACTTCAAGGCAGGGATGGGAGAATGGTGCCGATCCCGCGTGGCGGCCTGGGCCTACAGGGGCGTGACGGCCGCATGGTAGCTGTTCCCAAAGGAGCGCTCGGCCTGCAGGGCAGAGATGGCCGCATGGTAGCCATCCCTAAGGGCGCGCTTGGACTTCAAGGCAAGGATGGACGAATGACCGCCATTCCATCCGGTGCCTTGGGTTTGCAGGGCAAAGATGGCCGCATGGTCGCGATTGCCAAAGGATGTTTGGGTCTCCAGGGGCCAGATGGACGCATGGTTGCCATTCACCCTGGCAAGATAGGCGTACCGGACGCGAACGGAAGAATGAGGAACAAGTGACGCGGCCAAAGCTGCGGTCGATCAAGCAAAGCAGGACCCTCGTTACGCCATTGTGGATGGCAGAACCGTTCTCTCAAGTATTTTGTTTTGACGTACTTTAAATCTCTGCCCGAAGTTGCTAGCCTCTCCTAATACATAGGGCTGGGGGAGCCGAATAGGCGCGGGGGACATCAATGGCTAGGAAAGTAAGTGGCGCTACGGCGCCACCTGGCGGAGCACGTGTTGAAGCGAAGACTCGCCGCAGAGGGATCTCCGACCAAGGCGCGCTAGTTACTGCGTTGGAGTCCCATACAAAGGCGCTCCACCGGATCTCGGATGTTCTTGAGAAGGCGAATTTCGATACACTCCTCAAGAAGATCCCGCCCCCGCTTGATAACGCTGGCATTCTAAAAGTGCTTGCTACGTTTTTCCACAGACCGGACCTAAAGACAGGTAGCGCTTTCAACATTATCTCTCAGGGCGCCCCTCTATCGCTTATCGCGAATGTCTTCAACAATATCAAGGAGTTCAACGACAGAGGGTTGGCGATTCAATCTAACGATATTGATGACATCAACACAGTCGGCGAGTTGGTTGGCCGCATCAAGGTAAAGCTCGACGAAGCAAGAGGTAAGCTCTGATGAGCGGGATTGGCCTGTCTGCTTTGAAGAGACCTGCAGCGGCGATGGCCATTGGTTTGGTGGCTACACAGCCCGTGTTTGCCTCCCAAAGCAGTGAGCTCGCAAAACTTCGGGCTGAGAACGCCGCGCTGAAGGCTGAGCTCACCGCCCTGAAGTCACAGCCTCAGCCGCCGTCCCCAACGCCTAGCGCCGACGATCCGGCGAAGAAAGCGAAGGCCTCTGCTGAGCGCAAACGGCTCTTCATCCGCAAAGATCACTTCGAGACGGTTTACTACATCGCGCCTGGCGGAATGCCCGAGGGTAGGAGGCAGGGTCGCCCTCTACGGCATCCTCTTCCAAAACATGAAAGAGGCGGGTCCGTTGCTATGCGGGCGCATCGGCTTTAACACGTCCTTTGAGTATCTGCGCGACCCCATAAATGGGCGCGGGCAGCACGATTACCATGCCGAGGTGGATTACGCGTTAGGCGCGAGCAAGGCGACTTTCGGCAACGATCTGTGCGAGGGACCGGAAGGCGGGGGGCTTGGCACGTCCACGCTCGCCTTGACCTACGATAACGGGACCGACAAGGACAGTAACGAGACTAGCAGCTGAAGCTTGCTCTGACCTACCAATACTAGGCAAATGGGGCAAAATCGCACATCCATTGCGCTGAGCGCGAGGGTCGAGTCCAGGGGACCGTCGCCGGAGACGGTTCAATACCGGGACCAATCTCGCACAACACGCAAAGCCGGGGCATCGCTGTCCCGGCTCGCTTGATGGGACCATCTCCCATTCGCTGGCGATCGACACCGTCTCGATTGCCTCGTTTGGCTCCTTTAGGGCTGTGGGCAGCCAGCTGTTGCCATCGATCTCATACCAGGAAGCTGTTGTCAGCCATGCCAGCTCGATGACGTCGATGTTCAGATTCGTAACCTTTTCGACGATGCGTTCAATCGCCAGATAGTCGCTGAGATCTACAATCTGCGCGTCAAAATGCCTGGGTGAGCATAGGTTAGTGGGAATGGCTATGCCTTACCGGCAGGGCCGGCACGGGCACCAGTTGCCCGCTGCCGAGTTCAGCCTCGATCATTCATCCTGCGATGTCCTAGAGCAACGCTCTGCCTGCTTCGGGCCGAAGAAACGGGCCTTGGAACTGAGTTTGGCGCTCAAAGGGGCAGCTCCGGCGGTGCACTGGGGACGACGATGCCTGCGGGTTCGGGGGATTGATAAAGCGGCTTGAGCGTCCTGAGTGAGCGTTCAACTTGAATGCGCAGGACGGGAGGAGAGCACGATCGGCTTCACACCGTCATCGGGTTTTGCCCGTACTTTGAAGTTGAATGTCCTTCGCAGCTCACTCGTAGTAAGATCAAACTAGGCGTCGCTTACGCGCCTGTCGAACCGCCGATTTATCGAGGGATGGGGCACACGCGGAAACCAAATTGTTCAGAGCCCTATTTCTGATCTATAGCAATAGCCCAATACCGTGGGGCCAATTATTAGTACAAAATAAAGCCAATATTCTGCAATGATCAGAGCTACGTAGCGAATAAACATTAACGTCAGAGAAAATATTCCAATTTGCATATCTTTATGGAACATCAATTCAAATCTAATATAGTCAACATCTTTGTGATTTAGTTGGTGTTTCTTTAGAATATCACTGTAAGTTGCGCTAAATTCAGGTCTACGGCTGTTTGCTTCCTCCAAAGTCAGCGCCTGAAATTGGTTGTATATTTCAGAAATCTCCAGCGCGCACTTCTGCATCCCGTCTGCCTCGCCGCTGTAATTTTTGGCGCTCTCCAGCAAAGTGATGATAATTAGGAAAATGGATATAATGAGGGACACAACCGACAGAAATTTCGGTCCGCCCGGCGGGAGGCTTGCCTCATAGAGCAGAGGTATGAGCGCCACGATTACCAGGTAAAAGGCGAGGAAAGATGTTGCTGTGGTGGACAGCGACTGTTTCGCTTTGAGCCGTGTGTGGGCGTTAAAGCGGGCACTTTTTGTTTTCCACATCTTTCCTAGGAGCGGGTCGGTGGTTCTGCCGGGATGTGGTTGCATGATCTTCTAAACTCGCGAATTAATGGATTGATCTAGATAGTGGATAATCATGGCCCGACGCAATCAGAGAATTCGACTGGAAGATACCTTCTCGCTTTCAGAAGACTATCTACAACGTCCTCAAGTCGAAGAGCTACGCCCTGGATTGATCACGGCTGTCGTCAAGGAGACAGGCGAAGATCGAACACTTAAGATCTGGTGGAAAGCTGGAGATCAGGCAGACGGGGAATTTAGGGAGCTCTGGAACCATGAAAGGCTTCAGGTTGATCGGGTAATGAACTATCCTGACGCCGATGAAGTCATGGTCGAAATCATCGAGATGATCGAGACCGCAGATTCATTTTGCGTGGTATATGAGGCCGCAGCCACTCCGCTGGCGGCACGTCTGCGCACCTTAAGCTCTCGCCATTGGCTGAAGGGGCTGGACATCGTCTCCAATCGAGCAATCCTTTGGAGCAACCTTTCCCGCTTAGCAAAGGCCATAGGGCTATTGCATGCCCGGGGACTGGTTCACGGAAGGCTTGACCGGCATGCAGTGTTCACGAACGGCAGCAATTCTGCGGACTTCAAACTTGGAGGCTTCGAGTGGTGCGTTGGCATGGGGGAGGCCAAACCCCTTGATCCGATGTTGGCGAAAGCGCGCGCGCGGATCGACCGGCTGATTTATTCCTATGGTGACGATTGGAAAGCTCTAGGCGCGCTTTTTGCTGATATATTGGGTGTGGACGTGACTCGGCTTCGGTCGGATGACCCTTTTCAACGGGGCCGACCCGTAATTGATCTAAGCGAAGGCGAGATCGATTTTCTGCGTCGACTAACTGATCCCCATAGAGAAGACGCCGCTGATGCACGTTGGGTCATGCGTTCGGTCGACGCGCTACTACGCGAGCTCGTCCGGTTTGGGACCACGAAAGCGGCCCGCTTCATTCTACTTGCCCGTCCTAACCGAAAAATGGCGGAAGCTATCGATCAGGCTACTGATGGGGGCATCCCAATCGACGATTTGGATGGTCAAATAGCATACATAGAGGGCGATATTGCGAGTGGCGCCAAGATTGTCGTTTCCAACCAGAACGATTTGGAGACGCTCGATACGTTGACAATCATTACAGAGGCTCTCTCGTACCGCGTTCGACAGTTCACGGACGAAGGTCCACCCACCTGGCAAATCGCTACTGTGGTTTCGATCGTTCCGAGGGATCGAGCTCGACTGCCTGGCGATCGAGAGGTTCATCGCCTTAACCACGAAGTCCTAGTTGCCCGCAACAAGCACGACGCGCTGGCATTGCTCGGCCGCTTGAGAAGTATGGCGATTGACTGGACTATTCCAATAGTCCCTGCAAAAGTCGACGATATCAATCGCGAGAGCGTGCCTTTGCAGCGAGCAGTATTGCTTGTTCAAGTCGTCGAGGCGTTAGTCAAATCGTTGGACATCCTGCCTGTCAGCGTCGCGTCAGCGAAGACGGATGGAGGGAGAAATGTTGTTCGCCTTGCCCCTCGTTTGGGTACAGCTCGCGACAATCTCGCGGCCGAAATTGAAGAGCGCAACACCGCCGAGGTTATGGATCGGATATTCGAAAAAGAAGATCTTGGAACTGACGTCGATTGGAGGCTCAGTGTATCAGGAACATTATCCTCAAAAAATGCAACCGAGATAAGGGCGCGTTTTCTCGGAGTAGTGGAAGGCCCCAACGGCTCTCCGCTCTACGAGTTTGACGTTCTGGATCTCATCCGTGACGAAAAGAACCTGTTTCTCAAGCGCAGCGGAGAAGCGGGGACGGAAGCGTTGATCCGGCGCCGTTTGCGAACAACCAAGGCGCTTGGCGAGCAGCGGGATTTGGCATCGCTGTTTGTCGACTTGAGAAGGCGGATAAGAAGCTCACAGGACGTCTTGGTAGAGGATAGTGAATATCGTGACCTAGATGGCCCAAAGCGGGAAGCATTGGAACAGATCTGGAAAACATTGCCCAACCATCTAGTCGTCGGGCCCCCAGGTGTCGGGAAAACGCGACTAAGCGCCGAGGTAGTCAGGCGACGCCTTGAAGGCGACCCAGCCGCCCGAATTCTCCTGAGTGCTCAAAGCCATCAAGCACTTGATCACCTACTCTCAACCGTCCGAAAGAAGGTTGTCGCGGCGCTGCCGGAAACGATCATAGTTCGGTCTAGGGGAGGAGATGATTCAGTCTCGACGGATGAAGATCTTCGAAAGACCGCGGCTAGCTATCTCGATCGGGTTCTGAGTTCAGCTTTGATAAATGAGGCTCCAGGCCCCTTGCAGCTCGGGATCTCGTCGCTCAAAGAGGCTGTGCTGCACGCCACATTTGATGATGAAGGCAAGGTTACCCGACCGCTTAACCGCCGTGAGGAAATTGGCTTACGTGCATTAGACGCATTAGTTTTAGAATCGGCAAACGTTGTTTTTTCAACAAGTAACTCTTTCGACGTTGAGCGTTTATGTGAAGATGGTGCGCAATTTGATTGGGTTCTAATAGAAGAAGCGGCTAAAGCGACAGGCCCGGAATTGATAGCTCCATTATCGCTGTCAGGGCGCCGGCTGCTGATAGGAGATCATCATCAGCTCCCCCCCTTCGATGCGGAGCGGCTGACGTCAATTCTTTCAAATAACACCGCAGTCCGTAATGCACTACAGCAAGTCGAACATGTACTTGGAGCCACGTTCTTTGAAAGCGGTTTGGATGAGCTAAGATCTGCCGTCCGAGACGAAGCGGTGTTAGAAACGACGACACAACTCGCACTTCGTATGCTCGAGCCCTTTCGTTCACTCGTTGAGGAGGAGGAGCGTAAGCGCACCGTGGCTGGAGGGCAGAGACGCACTGTATCAAGCGAATTGTGGTGCCAACATAGAATGGATCCGGCGATCGCCGAGTTGGTCTCACGTTGCTTTTACAAAAACCGGCTTTACACAGGTGATGACAGGATTGAGAGCGCCAAGTTACCATTGCCTTTTACGTTCGATAGTAAAATTCCAAGCTCGCCGATCGTCTTCATCGACATGCCATTTGCCAGCCGATCTGGTCGAGCTGAGCCGGTTGAGAAGGGGCGGCCACGATGGCATAATCCGTCTGAGCGCAAGATTGTCTTAGAGATACTCCGTCGTCTGAAGGTCGCGGATTTGAAACCCGCCCCTGCCGACCTGAACACTCTGGCTGTGTTATCCCCCTATAGGGCTCAGGTTGAGCGTATGGCCAGAGACTTGGACGTGTTGCGAGATAGCGGTGCGAGTTCTATCGCGCAGTTCTCAGGTTTCACCCACGATAGCCGCATGCATGGAACGGTCGATTCTTCTCAAGGCAGCGAGGCAGACTTGGTGATCGTTTCTTTAGTACGAAACAATCACCGCAATGGCGTCGCCTCGCTCGGCTTTCTAAGAGATCCGCGACGGATGAACGTGCTTCTAAGCCGGGCAAAAATGCAGCTAATCGTCGTCGGGTCTTTGGAGTTCTTAAAAGAAAGCACGCGGCACGCCTCCGCCGTCGAACAGGATGACCTCGCATTCATACGTTTGTTCCTGGACACGCTAGAGTACCTTACTACACAAAAAGCATACCGAGGTGGACCCGCGGCGGTTGTCACTAGGGCGGCTGATGCTCTTGAAGGAGTGACATTTTGATCACGAGCAAAAGCCGTCCACTGGCGATTGCCGCAATCCCCATTCTTCGTGTTTCGGCCCGGGTTGTTCTTGAGAAGGGACGGGGCTGGAGTGCCATTGATGAGCTTGTCCTATGGGCATTTTCAATTAAGGCACGATCAGCAACACAGATGGCGAGAGAGTTGAACCTCCCGAGGCGCGTTATCCTGGAAATCGTCTACCGGATGATGCGCTTCCGGCTGATCGAAGCGGTGTTGCTGCATGGCGTTCCGGCATTTCAGGCCACCGCATATGGGTCGGCAATTGTCCTTCATGGTGAGGAAATCCCCACACTTCAGCGAAGATTTTCTCGCAAGATTGCCTTCGTGGTCGATAAGATAACTGGAACGGTCTTTCCTAAAAGGGACGTTCGGGTCGAGAATGCTGGGGCGCTGACGGCTTTCAAAGAGAGTGGGGCCGCTGTCCATGAGATCGAAGTACGTGGACAAAAGGTTCAAACGAGTCCGTCTCAAAATGTAGCAAGATTTCAGGAGATTCTTAATCCTGATGAGACTTTAATTTATTTTGATGGCGATACTCTAATCGAGCGAGATGACGAATACATCATCGTGACTGCTGACGGTCATGATCTAAGGGGTCTGCCAGCAAAGGCACCTGCGCAGCTAAAATCCCAAGTTGTTTATGCCCTTTCGCTTCCCGTATCGGGAAAGAAGGTCGTGATGAACTCTCTCATTTCGAAGGACGACGAACCGATCGTGCCGTTGATGGCCCGAATTGATTTTGATCCGCGCACAGACCTGATCGTGGGTGGTCAAGAGCACATGGATGCATTCCATGCCATTCTTGCGACGGCCAGCCGTCGAATATACCTCCACTCGTCATTCTTGAAAAAGGACAGCTTCGACAATGTCGTTGACCTTATGCGTGGCGCTGTAAGGAGGGGGGCGCGCATAGATATATTTTGGGGAGCCGGAAGCTCGAACGAGCCAAAAGAAAAGACTCTTTTGGAGGCGACTGCGATCTCAAAGGCGATCTCGGGTGATGACTCTCTTAGAGGAAGCGTCACTATTCATCTGCGCTCCACCGGGTCGCATGCCAAACTGATTGTTGCGGACGATGGGCTTGGTGGTTGGATCGGAGCAATAGGATCTTGCAGCTGGCTCTTCAGCAAGTTTGATCGCCTCGAAGTCACTGCAATATTGCGATCGCCGGGTATCGTGGCGCAGCTGGTTAGCAGCTTCTGTAAACTTATAGCGCAACCCGGCTTTCGGCCCGAAGTCGGTAGTGAACTTTACCTTTTGGGGAACGCTCTCAGGCTTCAGCCTCAACAAGGAAAAATGACCGCGGGAGTAGTATCGGGCCAGATGCATGAAGCCCTCTTGCGCCACGCGAGTGGAACCGCCGAAAAACGCTTCCTGATTGCCAGTGATCGGCTAGGAAATGCCGCATTTGCCAATGCAATAATTCCTGCTGAACACTTCCATTCGAGGACAGGTTTAACCCCCGTAGTCGTATACAGTCAGAACTCCGGTGCCATCGCAGAGGCCAGCGCAGCTATGTCGGTCGCAGTAGAAGCACTGGCAAGAGGCGTTCAGGTCGTGTCACCGACAGAGAGTTTCCACGCGAAGTTCCTCCTATGGGGCGAGGATGACGTGGTGATCACGAGTCTCAACATGGGCTCTGCAACAATCAGCCCAGACCTTCCGATGGGGGAATTGGGCGTTCACCTGTCAGGTTCGCAGGTCGCAAGCCACCTTATTGATAGGCTCCGGGGGCGGTGGGCCTTTCTTTAGGGAGTTGTTGCTGAATGCGAGGATGTGGGCGTGCCTTTTGATGTAACCACCGATGAAGTTAGCGTCGAAGTTGGAAGGATGCGGAAGCGGCGCCCGTCGGTGAGCTGGTCCGATACGAAGTCGAGCGACCAGCGCTCGTCGGGCCTCTGCGGCACCAGCATCGGCGCCCTGGTCCCGATCGCCCGCT
Organism: Mesorhizobium loti CJ3sym; assembly: GCF_000472785.1. Classification (GTDB taxonomy): domain Bacteria; phylum Pseudomonadota; class Alphaproteobacteria; order Rhizobiales; family Rhizobiaceae; genus Mesorhizobium; species Mesorhizobium loti_E. The sequence goes on along the minus strand of NZ_AXAL01000032.1, from coordinate 515 downwards.
TGCGGCCGCCACGGCGGCGAACGGCGAGCTTCTCTCCCGATAGAGCCGGAACAGCTTCTTGTGGTTCACGACCAGGCCCTCCCGCCTCAGCATCACGAGAAGACGCCGGTAGCCGAACCGGCGACGCTCCTGCGCGATCGCCTTCATCCGCTCGCGAACCTCGCGGTCGTCCGGCCTGCTGGTCTCGTAGCGAACCGTCATGCGGTGACCTGCCTCTGAACTGTCATCCAGCTGCGATTAGAGCCTCGACCGTTTTTGTTACGCCATGTGGCGCGGGTTGAGCAACCGGCGGAGGCGCGGAGCCTTCCATCAGCACAGCGTCGGAGCCGGTTGCGGTGATGACCTCGGCATAGGCTGCCGGGGTCTGGTAGCCGAGCGAGGAATGCGGCCTCGCGGTGTTGAAGTCCTCCTTCCATTCGGTGACCTGCCACTGAGAATTTCCTCCATGTGAGATTAGAGTCCGGCCCTTGATCGAAGGACGGACTGATGAAGAGAAAGCGGTTCACGGAAGAGCA
>NZ_KI421462.1:152297-337993 GCF_000472785.1 Mesorhizobium loti CJ3sym | reverse complement strand
CACCGTGTTCGGCGCATTGGTGAACGCCGGGGCGGAAATGCCGCTTAGCGGTGTCATCACTTCCGGCAATCGGACAAATCTTTTACACGGATCCTATACCGACCGGCAATTGGAGCGTGGCGATACGGTCTATCTTGAGCTCAGCGGGATTCATCGACATTACTGGGCACGTTTGATGCGTACCGCCATTGTTGGGCTGCCCAGCGCTGAGCAGCAGCACATCGCTGAGACAATCATCCGCGTGCAAGACGATGCCATCGCGTTGATGCGGCCGGGCACACCAGCCAGTGTGATTGACCGAGCTTGCCGCGAGCCGCTGCTGGCAACGGGGCTGCGCAAGACATATACCAACCGTTCCGGCTATTCGCTTGGTCTCAACTACCGCCCCTCCGCCGGCGAATTTATCCGCGAGTTCGTGCCGGGCGTGGAATGGGTCCTGGAGCCGGGAATGGTGTTTGATATGCTGATGATGGCAGGCGGGATGGGCTTCAGCGACATGGTGCTGGTGACGGAACAAGGCCCGGAACGCCTAACCTGCATGGAGCGCAAGCTCTTCTCGTGCACCTGAAATCCCAGAAGATGGCTAAACTCATGCGACCGGTCATAGGTATCGTTAGCAATGTAAACAAGAACAAGGGAGGGCAGGAGGTTACTTTTGTCCGGCTCCCCTATCTGCGCCAATCGAAAAAGCTGACGCACTTCCGATCATCTTGCCCTAAGTTCAAGGCAGACAAAGCGAGCGCGGCACTGAACCGTATTGCTTACTAGTTATGCAGATTTTTTGTGGTCATTTCATTCACCAGAGAACGAGGAGTGCTCAAGTGAGAGCGATAACTGAACTCGCGAACTTCGTTAGCAGCTACCCGGCCTCTGCGCTGCCGACGGCCACACGGCGTACAATCTCGTCGCTAATGCTAGATCTTATCGGTGCCACAGCTGCGGGCCTGCGATCGCTGTTAGCTCATGCCGCCCGACAGACGGCGTTGGAAGCGTATGGCGAAGGCCCGATCAGTATTTGGTTGACTGACGATCACTCTAGCGTGGTCGGCGCCGCGATGGCGAATAGCGCTGCCGCGAGCTCACTGGATATCGATGATGGTCACCGCGGCGCAGGAGGTCACGCTGGTGCCGGCGTCATTCCCGCGGCCTTGGCAGTGGCTCAAGCTGTTGACGCGTCGGTCCCCGAAACGATGGTTGCAATCGGGCTCGGATACGAAATTGGTCTCCGAATTGCGAGCTCTCGTCCGGTTACGACAATCGATACGTATGCGACCGGACGCTGGGTCGCCTACGGCGCTGCAGCTGCAGCTTGCCGTCTCCTGGGCTTAGGTGCAGCAGAAACCGCTCATGCATTGGCGATTGCCGGATCCGAAGGACCAATTGTCTTCTTAACCGCAAGCTCCAAGTTCGAGGGTACCACGATCAAGGAAGGGATCCCCCCTGCCGTGGTTGCAGGTATTACCGCGGCCTACCGCGCGTGGGCAGCCGCAACTGGACCTCTTGATCTTCTTGATGACAATGATCGTTTCACTCGCCATGTCCTGACAAACAATCTTGGGTCGTCGTGGGAAGTACAAAAATGCTATCTTAAGCCATATTCATGCTGCCGCTATATCCACGCGGCTATCGATGCAATCCTTGCCATGCGTCGGGACGGGCAAGAGATCCGCAAGCTGCGCATCGAAACGTTCCCCCAAGCAATGCGCCTTGCAAACGAGCGCGCGCCCAGCACGTTGGAGGGGGGGCAGTACAGCTTCTATTTTAGCTGCGCGGTGGCGGCTTTATACGGCCGCGAAGCTCTACAGCCTTTTCAAATGGAGCGTCTTGCTGACGCACGTGTTCTCGACTTGGCCGCGCGTATTGAGCTTGAGCCGTCGCCCGATTTTGCTTCCGCGTTTCCAGTAGGAACGCCTGCCCGCGTCGTCATCGATCAGGGGAACGGCCCGGAAGAGATGATCGTGCTGCATCCCTTGGGGGATGTCGCCAACTCGTTATCCAGCGACCAGGTCGCGGAGAAGTTCAAGAACATCGCCCGAAAGAACGTTCACCCGCGGTGGCAGGACGAGATCCTCGCGGCGACAGCTAGCCTTGAAACTGCAGGCATTCCGCGCCTTCTGACCGCCCTGTTGCCACCAGACGCCCGAAACTTAGAATAACAACGCGCCGACGGAGACACGGCGCAGGAGCTAGCCTAATCTTCCGGTTTGCTTCCAAGCAACCGATTGTATTGCTTAGCAAAAAGATGATTAAGATGACGTTGACTCACGCCCACATAATACGCCATCGAGGCGCGATCGAACGGGTTGTTTTATCGGAGCCTGAGCAACCACGTGAGCCAGATCACACATCGCCTGGTACATACTGGACGCTGCTTCATGATCAAGGAAATGGAGGGCTGCTCCTCCCCGCCGTTCGATACCAAATGTCGACTGCTGGCGGAACCGGCCAAGATCCCGATCCACCTCAATTGTGCTGGCATCTGCCTGCATTCCATTTTCGATCATCACCTTGCGAGCGAGGAATGGCGAATCGACGACATGGTGCTGAAAACGATTCGCACCTGGCCGGAGGGTCACTCGGCAGTGCCCATACCAATGATTTGGTTATGTATGGCCGTGTCATCATCGACAATGATTTAGTGGACTTCGCGGGTGATGGCGCACCATCTCGACGTCGGCGCTACGACTATGGCGACATGGGGCTGCCCGGTGCGAAGAGAATCTTGCCGGGGCACGAATCAATCCGTTTGGCAATCTGGCCGACAGCAACGTCCACCACACGCCTCCCTCGCTACTGCCGATTCTGCAGGACCGGGCAAGGCGATAGGTCTCGCATTGGCGAAACTCGCATCCGACAGGGATGGAAGCTTCGCGGCCGAAACGTGGCCCGATCCCGTCCAAGATCGCGCTGGCCGCCGCGCTTCGGCGCGCTAGCGAACGCACCATAATGCGAGCCATCAAAGTGGCAATCGACCCGGACGGATTCTGAATCCGGACGTCCTGAATAGTCTTCTAAAGGCGTATCAAAAAGGGATCGAAATGGAGAAGGAACTACATTTTGAGCGGTCCGAGTTTGCGACACGCGTGACGAGCGTGAAGAAGGAGATGGAAAAGCGGGACATAGACACCCTTCTGCTTTCCGAGCCGGCCAACGCCAATTACTTGACCGGCTACGACGCCTATTCATTTTACGTTCCGCAGATGGTGGTGGTGGCTCTCGACCGCGAAGAGCCGATTTGGGTCGGACGGGGTATGGATGGCATTTCCGCCTTCATGACCACTTATCTGTCCGACGACAGCATCCGTACTTACGCTGATGCATATGTGCAGTCGGCTCTCAGTCCGTATGACTTCGTCGCGGAGATTGTGAAGGAAATCGCTGGCCGGAAAACGAGGGTCGGCGTCGAAATGGGCGGTTACTACTACTCCGCGCGTGCACATTCCGACCTGATGAAGGCATTGCCTGAGGCCACCTTCATCGATGCGGACTTGCTGGTGAACTGGATACGTCTGGTGAAGAGCCCGGCCGAGGTGGCACTCATGCGACAGGCCGGCCGTATCGCTGAAGCGATGATGTACCGTGCCGTCGATACGATCGAACCGGGTGCCCGGGAGTGCGACATTGCTGCTGTCATTTATCATCAGATGATGGCGGGTACGCCCGAGTTCGGCGGAACCTATACGTGTTCGCCGCCCTATCTTTGCGTCGGCGAGAAGGCTCTGGCTCCGCATGCCGCGTGGACCGACAAGCCGTTGCTACCGTCCACCATCGTCAATCTCGAGCTCTTCGGAAATCGCCATCGCTACCAGGTCAATCTGGCTCGCACGATTTGCGTCGGCAAACCGAGCCCGAACTATCAAAAGCTGGCGGACGTCGTCGTGGAATCTCTGAATGCAGGGCTGGACGCCGTAGCTCCCGGCAAGAGCGCCGAGGAAGTCCACGCCGCGTTTGCCAAGACGCTTGCTAAGCACGGGCACGAGAAGGATTCACGTCTCGGCTATTCGCTCGGTCTTGGGTATCCGCCAGCGGTGGGCGAAAAAACCGTCAGTCTTCGCAAGGGGGACAAGACAGTGCTTCGACCGGGTATGTGCTTCCATATGATGTCGGGGCTTTGGCTCGAGAACGACGGTATCACCATTACTCAACCGTTTGTCGTTACCGAGACCGGGCACGAACCCCTGACCAAAATACCGCGCCAGCTGTTCGTTAAGTAGGCAAAACAACGAAGTTTTAACGACAACGTGGCTCCGAGATTCGGGTGACCTGACGCCTGACGCCTACTCATGCATGCAACGAAGAAATGGTCTTCTTTGAAGGCGTGGGGGCCTTCGTCTGTCAAAGCGGATAGGTATGAAAAAGACAAAAGTGGCGGTAGCTCGCAAGATCGCGGTTCTGCTCCACTGCCTCTGGGTTGACGGCACCAGCTTTGAGTGGGGCGGCGAACTGACAGATCTGCACTCGATCCCAATCGCGGGCCTGTTTCCGGAACCCGTGATGTCCCGCCGGGACGGTGCTTGTGGTGACCTCGTTGAATCGGCTGACGTCGACTTCGAACCTCGTTGCACACGTTGAGGCGCCCAACCCGAACATGATCATGAGGCATTCGACCTCGGAAAGGACCATGACCCCGGCGATGAGAGCGAAACTCGGATTGACAACCACCCGCAATTAAAGGCCGATTCACACTCCAAGACCCTGCCCTTGCCCTTGTTCGCTGCGGCCGCATAGCGAACCCTGACCCCATTGAAGACACCATGCGAATAGCATGCGTCATCTTCGCCGTCATGATGCCTCCATCGTGGTGAGAGCCTCATGGCGGTATTCCTCTTCACGGGTAACATTTTAGGTGAGGCAACCAAGCAGCGCAGTAACATTTTCCTTGAGGCAACGCGACAGTCGCCGCCTACAGCTACGGGCGTAGGCTCAAGACCCTCACGCCGTAGGGAGTTTATCTGCAAGGCATGTGCCTCTCAGCCCAAACGCTTCAAACTCAATCCGCTCCAGAAAATACCGGGACTTCTCTATTCGGCGTGTTGAAGTCAATCGGTTTCAAGTCTTCCATTACCGCCGATAATCCACCATTCTGACCGCGGCGTGTAAGGCGGATTCAAATGGTCATTGCAACACCGATTGTGTTCACTCATGGCAGCAGCACGTCAAGGGCCTCTCTGGCGTTTTCCAAACCAGCGTCTTTCTCGGTCGGGCATTGAGGGCCAGTTAGCGAAACCCTTGTCCCGCTTTTGCGAAATCCGCAGGCAAGCTCCACCCAGCTTCTGCTGCCCAATGATTCCGCCAAGAAGCATAGTTTGCGGCCGGTTCCACCGCTTTCGCCGCGAGAGCTTGTCGAGACGCTCAACCATCATCTGGTCATGAAAGACCGCGAGTAGGTCGGCCGAGGCCAGCCCTTCGGCGGCGGTGATCGACAGCGCTCGAGCGTTTCTTCGATTCGATCAACCGGATCCGCTACCTTGCCAAGAACTTCGAGGCCACCATCGCCTCGCCGGGACCTTCCTCTACGCCGCATCAGTCATACTACGCACGCGTCCCAGTTTGAGTTTCTAGTCGGACTGCAAGGAATTTCACCAAAGCGATTGAACAGGTTCGGCACCGAACGAAGCTGCTTTGCGGCCGCTCCCCCCGCGCGATTGAGTCGCAGAATCAATTGGCCACGCTCTTCGAGCCAGCGGGATGGTCACTACGCGATTTTTCTTCTGGTTTCCGTTGAGGTCACGGGAGAAAAACTTGAACTGTATCCCAAAGCGTTCGGGCATCGGAATTAGCTAAATTCACCTCAAGGCCTGGACGGGCCCGATCATTTAATGTGACAACAACAATGAAAAATAATAGCAAAAGTTTAACAAGAAATCAGGTGAAAATCGAAAGATAGAAATATATATTGATCAAAGGAGGTTGCCTTTCTTGAGAGATGCTGGAATTAGTGGCGGATCCTGCCTGATCTGCGGCGGTCCGGGCGAAATTCTCGGCAGACAAGTCGTAGCGGAAACTGGCCAGCTCACACATTAGCGGAGAATACATGAGCGCCGTTGATAAACAGAACGCACTCCGACAAGCTGCGCAAATGCGGATTAAGGCGTCACATGCGCTCAAGGGTGACGCCAATCTATTGGCGCAGCACTATTTTGAATGGGCAGACTCCTACGAGTTGGATATGGACCGCGAACGCTACAGCGGCCCCTCGATCGTGGCAGAAATGGCGGGCGCCTTACAGGCTGCGTATATTGGCGGTGATAGAGCAGCCACCGCAGTTCTAGACGCGGGGTGCGGTACAGGCTTGGTTGGCGTGCAACTGGACCATATCGGCTTCCGCTTCATCGTCGGCTTCGATCTCTCGGAAACAATGGCCGAAATGGCGCGCCAAACCGGGGTTTATCGCCACGTTGAAGGCGAGATTGACCTAAACAGGTCCCTCTCAGAATACGCGAGCGCGAGCTATGATATGATTGTCTGCTGCGGCGTCTTCACACTTGGACATGTCCACCCGGATGGGCTGCGCGAGCTTTCGCGCCTCACGCGACCGAACGGATTCGTAATTGCTAGCACCTGCAAGAGCTATACGCAGGCAATGTCGTTTGAAGACGAGGTGCTGCGTCTGCAGGAGGCGAGCGTCCTTGCGCCGGCACAGTGTTTGAACGACGGCAGATTCCTCGATGGCGAGGATGCGCATTACTGGGCTTTGCGAGTGCTCGAGAAGTCAACAAAGCAGCGACGATGACCTGCCGATCTGCCCGAGTGACGCCGATGCCAACACAAGGGCAGCGAGGAGGACGGAGCAATGGCCTCCAGGACGGAAACGAAGAACGAAACGAGAGAGTCGCGTTTTGCTGCTAATGTCGAGACGCTCGTCTCGGCACTGGGTCAAACTGACCGGGTGGCGCCAGCACGGGGCTGCTGCTTTTTGCTGGGCGAGCGGAGGAGCGTTGAGCCGATGGCGGCGCGGTGGAGCTTGGTCGTGTCCAGGCTACGCCCCAGTCTCCGCATCACGTCGTGGCGAAGAGCGACTGGTCGGACAATGCCGTGCTTGGCATCGTGCGGGCGCAGGTTCTGCCGGCCGTTGAGCGTAGGGACCGATCCGCGCTTTGATCGTCGACAACAGTCTAACGAGGGTTGCGCGCCTGCCACACCAGTAATCACATCAACACGCAATAATGGTCACCTTCGTAACCGTCTTGATGACCGGCATCGCTGTTGTCCCACTTCATAGGCCTGTGCTCCTCGCAAATCAGGCGACAAATCTCGGCGGGCCCAACCCGCAAGGTGCTTCGCTTTCAAAGGTTGCAACAGATCCTTCAAGAAACTTAACAGAAGTTTGCACCCTTTAACGCCATACAATGTCAAAGTAACCCTGAAGTCGTTTTATACAGGCAACAAGCTAGTGTCAGATCCAACTGAAGCACGTTCTTGCCCAGATGGCTCAAGTCTCACACTCCTCGATTTGAGCGGAGTGCCATGGTGAACCAGGATTCCACCTATCGCGTCGCTCCTTCGGGATGCTCGGCGAGTCTCGATATGACAAAAATTAATGAAGCGGCGGCCGATGAGCTTTGGAGGCCATACATGCTTCACCAGAGGTTCGATGCCGAAGCGGCGGCTGAGGTTGCCCTGCAGAACGGGCAGCCCAGGGTCCATTCCGGTGACGGTGTTGCACTTTGCTGCGGCACATTTGGCGAGTTACTTCAAGGCCAGTTGCCGGTTAGTCCCCATTCTCATGATTCCCATTTCTTGGTCACGATGCCCATCGCGCTCTTTGCACGGGCCAAATTTATGCCCATCACAGGCACCCGATCTGTAACCGTCTACCCGCCACACAAAATCAAAGCTCAACGACTGGCCGAGAATCTCGTGATTGCGCTCGGCGTCTCGGGAGGAGACCTCATTCTGCAATCTGAGCTACCGGAAGGCAAGGGACTTGCAAGTTCGTCTGCGGATCTTGTGGCGACCGCACGGTCGATCGCCTCCAGCTTCAAACTCAGAGTGCGGACATCATTGATGGAGAAACTAATGGCGGAGATCGAGCCCTCTGACGGGGTGATGTATCCCGGAGTGGTCGCATATCACCAGCGATCATGTAGCCTTTTATCTTTCCTCGGACAAATGCCACCGCTCGCCGTGGTTGGGATCGATGAAGGAGGTACGGTCGAAACCATGCACTATGATCAACGTCGAGGTGAAATCAACGCTAGTCAGAGAGCGCAGTATTGTGAATTGCTCGATCGCGCGCGCATAGCCATTCCGCAAGGTGACACGGTCACTATGGGCAGAATAGCCACAGCCAGCGCGCTCCTACATCAGCAGCGGGCTCCGAAAAAGTATCTGAACTCGATGCTGAAAGCATCGGAGGGCACAGGTGCCCTCGGGGTCATAGTCGCGCACAGCGGTACCATGACTGGGATAATGCTTGATCGAAGGGCGCCTGAATTCTCGCAGAAACTCCGGTCCGTGGTCCACCATGTGTCGCTGTTCGGCAAATCGCCAAAGATATATCTAACGATGAACTAGCGGCGTTGACCACATGAACCTTGATCGCACGCCCCTGCCATTTTCTCAGTATTCTGCGGCCTATGCGCTCCCCCGCATTATTCGGTGTGGCTCGAACCTATATCTCGCGCAGTTTGCTTTCATGAAGCTTCTCCCGGCCAAGTATATTATCGGACAAGCAGTGGCTCGAGGGACTCTGACGCATGACACGATAGTGTTGGAGACATCTAGCGGAACCTTTGCGCTGGGATTGGCTGTAGTGTGCAGGGAATATGGATTTTCACTCGAGATATTCACCGACCCAGTGATGGATAAGGGACTGGAAAATAGGCTAAGATCCTTAGGTGCGGAGGTTTTCATTATAACTGAAAAGGCAAAGGAGGGCGGGTATCAGAGAAGCCGCCTCGACGCCATGCATGCCAGGATGAGGCAATTGGGTGAGTCCCATTTCTGGCCCCGGCAGTACGAAACACCAGACAACCCGGCAGCCTACCGGTGTTTCGCTGACCAGATCTCGGAATTGCTTGGCGCCGATGTGACATTGGTTGGCTCTGTTGGTTCAGGCGGCTCTACTTGCGGAACAATAGAGCGTTTGCGCCAGAAGGCCCTTGGGGCCCGCCTGATTGGGGTGGATACATTCAACAGTGTCATTTTTGGCCAGTTGGACGGCGAACGGAAGTTGCGAGGACTGGGGAACAGCCTCGTCCCAAAGAACGTGAAGCATGAACTGTACGATGAGGTACATTTCACGTCGGCTTCGCTTGCGTTTGCTGCAACGCAGGCCCTCCACGAGCGGCACGCCATTTTTGCCGGTCCTACCTCAGGCGCGAGCTATATCGTAGGGCGCTGGCGCGCCCGACAGCACCCAGAGGAAACCGTTGTGGTCATATGCCCTGATGAAGGCCACCGCTACGCTGAAGCTGTGTACGACCAGGAGTGGCTCAGGCAAAACGAATGTGTGCTTGAAGGTGTTCTTCTGGACGCTCCAGCTAGCGAGGAGCATCCCTCGACTGCTCTCCCGCCATGGAACCGATATCGTTGGAAGCGCAAAACCCGGGAGGCTGTCTTGAGCGCGTTGGAAGGCTGTAATGGACCAGAATAGTTTTCTTTTCGTGGAAAGCAACACGACTGGTACTGGTGAGCTATTGATGAAGCGAGCTAGGGTTTTGGGTTTTGAACCTTATCTCGTTACGCGAAATCCCAGCCGCTACCCCTTCCTAAAGGTGTGCGGTGCGCGAGTAATTGAAGCTGAAACGCGTAATCCAGATGAAATCATCCGGTTCGCCGCCAAACTGACAGGGCTGGCAGGAATATTTTCATCGTCCGACTATTTTGTAGAATCAGCATCCAGAGTCGCGAAGGCGATCGGGCTGCCAGCGGCACGTCCGGAGGCGATAGCTAATTGCCGGAACAAATGGAAACAAGTGACCGAGTTGCAACGACAATGCATTTCAGTGCCTGAAACTCGGCTGGTCAGCTCCATCAGAGACGTAGAGAAGGCTCTTGTTCAAACTATTTTTCCCGTCGTTGTGAAGCCGGTCTCCGGAAGCGGCAGCAGCGGTGTACGCCTTTGCGAAAACACCTCAGAAGTCGTAGAGGCGTTCGAGGGAGCAAAGAGAGTGTTGCTTGACCAAGTAGATTTGCGCAGCCCGGAAATCCTCATCCAGCAATACGTTGAAGGTCAGGAATACTCTGCAGAAATCATCGCATACAACGGATCGCTGCACTGCCTTGGCATTATTGCCAAGCACAAGGGGGCGGCGCCCTGCTTCGTTGAGATTGGGCACGACTTTCCGGCCCCGCTTCCGGAGCCGTCGCGACACGAACTGGCCTCTTTTGCTGCAGGCGCAGTTTCGGCATTGGGTCTGGACTTCGGACCGGCTCATGTGGAATTCGTCATAACGGAGTCCGGCCCGGTCATCATTGAGGTCAATCCCAGGCTGGCTGGAGGGATGATTCCGGTTATGCTCTCGCACGCCTTGGGCACGTCCATCCCGGACATGATGATCAAGCTTTACTCCGGTGAAGCGTTCGTACCGCTTCGAGCGAGCAAGAAATCCGCAGCAATTCGTTTCAAGCTTGCTCACCGGTCTGGCAAGATCAAACGCTTGGTTTTCTTTAAAACTCTAGGGCCAAACACGCCCGAGGCGGGCCTTCTGAAATCTGAGGGAGAGGATATACAAATCAATGGCGATTTCAGAGACCGAGTGGCCTATGCAGTGGGCGTCGCCGATGAAGTAAATATGGCTGCCTCAGCAGCTGAACGCATGATTGATTCCATTATGCTTGACATAGAAACACTTGCTCGCAAACCGGACAACAGTCGAGACGCCGGGTCAAGTGAGCCAACATGGACCTTGCATCCTGAAGCAATGAAGCTGCTCGCCCCGCCCATCGAAATTTCGCGGGATGGTCGGGTCCTGCAATTCCAGGCTGCCATCGACGAAGCGCATCTTGTGATGCTCGCTGATCACGGCTTGGTCGGCCAAGCTGTAGCCGCAGACTTGCTTACGTCTATTTTGGATCTCCAAGGCGAAGGCTTCAAATCCTTGGATGGCCGTGATGCTCCGCGTGGCCTTTATCTTGCCTATGAGGCCGAACTTGCGGCCAGAGCAGGCGAAGACAGGGCAGGATGGCTACATCTAGCGAGGTCTCGTAACGACTTGAACGCGACAATTTCTCTGCTGGTTCTTCGGGAAGCCGTGTGCTCCGTCTCGCGGGAGATAGGAATTGCGCAGGATGCCCTTCTTCAGCGAGCCGAAGAGGCATCGAACCTTGTGGCCCCGCTCTATAGTCAGTACCAAATCGCACTCCCAGGCTCCCCGGGACACTACCTGCTAGGAGTCTTCTTTGCTCTCGCGCGCGAGCGCCAGCGACTTCATTGCCTGCTGGAGGAGATCAGGAGTTGCCCTATGGGCGCGGGTGCCGGTGGGGGAACCAGCATGCCAATAGATCCTTTAGAAACCGCGAGCCTGCTGGGCTTCGAACTGCCTTCGTTCAACTCTCTTGATGCGGTCGCAAGCCGAGATCTCCATCTAAATGGCCTTTCGCTCTTCACGAGTGTCTCAATTTTGCTTAGTCGCGTAGCCCAGGATCTGCAGGTTTGGACGACTCGCGAGTTCGCCCTCATCGATGTTCCACGCAATCTTGCCGGGGGCTCTTCCATGTTGCCTCAAAAGAAGAACCCATATCTTCTTGAGCATATCAAAGGGTCTGCAAGCACCGTGATGGGCGCATACGTTTCTGCGGCATCTGCAACCTGCAAAGCGCCTTTCAGCAACTCGATCGAATCAAGTAACTACGGTTGCTCTCCAATCAGCCTTGCTGAAGGTGCTCTGAAGCGGGCCATCATCCTGACATCGCTCATCGTGAAGTTCATGTCTTTCAACGTTAGTGCCATGCTCGAGAATCTGGAAGACGGTTTGGCGATGACAACTGTTGCCGCCGAACGAATGGCGGTGCGGGGAGTTCCCTTCAGGAGTGCCCATACACAAATTGGCGAGATCGCGGCACGCCTGTCGCAGGATAGTTGCCTTGCCAATCGCCGAGGCGAGCTGGCCTGCCATCTGGGCGGTGTGTTGCCGGCGAGCCCAGAGGAATGCAGGGAGGCTCTGGAATTCGGCGGAGGACCCGCCAAAGCATCAACGGACGCCCAGCTTTCTGTAGCAAGGTCACTCTTTCGGGAAACTCAGCTTAAATGCGCAGAGATACGTGAACGCTGGGCGAGCGCCGAGATGTACCGCAAACGGAGGGTGAAAGAACTGATCGACGGCCGTCTATCCCCCTGACACAGTGGAAAAAATGGATGGTAGCAAAGCGCACCGGCTCTGGATAGGCCCGGGCCATTTTGAGGCGCGCCTTTCGGTTGAGAACATCCGGTTGATGCGGGCGGCCACTATCGTTTCGCCGGTGTTCCATGCGGCGATTTCAACCTGGACAGGGAACATGAGAGGCTAGACCAGTCGCACTAGATACGGTCAGGCACCGGCTTACGCAAAGTAGGATGACTGACTGATTAAAGTGGCATTCCTTGAACATCACACCCCCCGGAAATTGGCCGACGGTCCGTGCCACACGCCGGCAAATCAGAACGTTGCAACAGAGCCTTAAAATAAGTTTACGAAATCTTTGCGACCGGAAATCGCTGACGATGGTACGTTCACCACAACGTCTGAGATCAGGCACTGCTAAAGCTGATGCCGATCTAGCTCGGACTGCCGCACAGCACCCAAGGTCGGAGACAACAGCCAATGGCAAGAAGAGCGCTCATCCTAGTTGAAGGTCATAGGAGTATTGGTCTCCTATACGTGAAAGCGGCTCAGTGTCTTGGTGTTCATCCAATTACCCTGTCGGCTGATCCAACTCAGTACGACTATCTTGCGGCGGAAGGCATTGAGGCAATTCATGTCGATACAGACAATCTCTCTGCGCTGATCCACGAATGTTCTCGGCTGGGTGCGACGTATGACATTGCTGGCATTACTGGCTTTACGGGCTCCGACGAGTCGGTCTCTGCGACAATCGGCAAGCTCTGCCGGCATTTCGATCTACCGGGACCGAACCCCGCATCGATTGAACGATGCTGCGACAAATTCACGCAACGTCAGCTCCTCGAGAAGGCCGGCGTTCCAATACCTGCTTATCGGTTGGCGGCGAATGCGATAGACGTAGAATGCGCTGCCGCAGAGATCGGCCTGCCGGTGGTTCTTAAGCCAGCCGTAGGTAGCGGCAGCAGCGGAGTCCGATTGTGCCGCAACATCGATGAGCTGGCCGAACATACGGCCTATCTGTTGAACGGGAAACACATATGGCGGTCTTCGCCGAGGATACTCATCGAAGAATTCGCACGAGGGCCATTCTATGGCGTTGACATAATGGGAAATGAGGTCATTGGAATTGAGGCCGGCGACTTCGGCCCTCCACCGTATTTTGTCTTCCGTCATTTGACCTGCCCGGCCCCGCTGACTGGTGACGAGCATAGGCGTATCGCAGATGTTTCGCTGAGCTGTTTGCGAGCTCTCGGTCTTGGCTGGGGGCCAACCACAGTTGAACTCCGGTGGACGAAGCGGGGCCCAGTCGTCATTGAAGTCAATCCGCGCCTTGCGGGTGGAACCAGTCCTCGGCTGGTTCAAGCGGCTTACGGAATCGATCTCATCACGGAGCACATCAAACTTGTCATCGGCGACGCATGGGATTTGCGCAGAAGGCATTCGCACATTGCGGCCTCGCAGTGCCTGGATGCAGATCGCGATGGCGTACTCGATTGGATCCATGGCGACGGTCGGGCCGCTGCTGTACCAGGTGTCGCCGAGGTGAAATTGTACATTAAACCCAAGACGCCGATCGTCAGGAAGGGCGACTTCCGAGACCGCATCGGACATGTCATTGCCACTTCACCCGGCCGTGCTCAGACTGCGGCTATACTTCAGCATGCCGTCGACTTAATAAGTTGGTCGATCGCACCTTTTCCGGCCTCAGGTAACTGCGTCCCTTCCTCCGCTGCACCGGCGCACGTAAGGCCTGATTAGGGAATGATGTTCGCCGAACTTGGTTCAATTGAGAGCAGGAGAGAGACACAGGTCGATGGTGATACCTCAGCTGCCCGTGCAGAATCCCGGAGGTGGCGCTTGATCCGCGGAATGAGGCGGCGCTTATGCGGCGAGCGTCGGCGAATATACGGCGGTCGTGACGTCCGACTGATCGCTCGCGTTGGCGCTTCCGGCCACTAGGTTTAAGCTCATCGGGCTTCGATGCGGTCGTGTGTTGCCAGCGCAACGCAATCCCTGCCCAGATTGCCCAAGGTGGGGTGTTGCTCTGGTTCAGATCAAAAGGCGGCAAGGTGATTTAGGTACTAAATGCCCATCGGCATCACATCGACCGTGGAGAAAGCACAGAGGAAATGCCCCATGATGCTCCGCACCTTAGTTCGAGCAACTGAGCGAAACACCGTAGCGTTTCATTACCAGAAGTAGGACCGAAATGAAAAGGCCCCAAGGTCGCGCTTGCGGCTATGGCGGCCGACACGCGCAAAGCCGCGTCGCTTCCGGACGACAACGCCCGCTGGTTCGCGTCGCCGATGAGCTACAATCTGCAAATCATCGGCGACGTGACCGGCAAGTGTGGGGCTATTAGACCGCCGTGGCGGCGCCGCCGGCCGGCGCTGGCGGCGATCAGGGCCGGCCTCACGTGCGAGGCAGTCCACGGCAGCCGAGGAGGTCATTCTCCGTCGGCTACCACACCGGGCAGCCGGTTGGTCAGCCCTTCCCAGAGGCGCCGCAACTCAAGCGGGCGATCGATGTCGGTATGATGTGGGTCACGACCTTGCCGTGGTGTGAGAGAGGAACGATGGCAAAACCGCGTCTGGAGACCTTGAAGTCCATCAACGCCGAGTTTCTTGGCAACCAATGGGTTGACGGCGATCTTGAGCAGTTGGCGACGTCTCCTTTCGGGATCGTCTCCAGCTTCGAGAGCTTGCTCTCGGATTTGCGCAGTATCGTCGCCAGGGACCTGGGTCATATCGCGCCGGACGGCGTAGCGCAAGCATCACACTCTGGTCATGACTGATTCAAGGTCAATCAAGACGATCGTCGCCGCACTCGAGGGCGGCAACCGGTCCGCGGTGGAGATTGTCAGAGAATGCATCGCTGCGGCCGAACGGACCAATTCCTCGTTGCGCAGCTTCATTACGGTGGCCGCTGACCACGCGCTAAAACAAGCAGGGAAGTCCGATGCACGCCGAAGGGCGGGCCGCGTCCTAGGCCCGCTTGACGGAATTCCTTACGCCGCGAAGGACATGTTCGAAACGCGCGGCATCCGAACCACCGGTGGCAGCAGGGTGCTAGAGAACAATGTGCCGGACACGTCGGCGGCAGCCATTTGCATGCTCGACGCGGCGGGGGCGGCCCTGATCGGGAAAACGAACCTCCACGAATTCGCCTATGGCGCGACCGGCGAGAACCGCTGGGCCGGAACGGTCGTCAACCCCCATGACGAGACAAGGCTCGCTGGCGGCTCGAGCAGCGGCTCCGCAGCGGCCGTGGCGGCCGGCATCGTGCCGTTCGCGCTCGGCACGGATACCGGCGGCTCGGTTCGCGTTCCGGCCGCGCTCTGCGGCATCGCCGGGTACAAACCGAGCTATGGCCTGATCAGTCTCGATGGCGTCATCCCCTATTGCTGGTCGTTGGACCATGCGGGCGTACTCGCGACATCAGTTGAGGACCTGGAGCTTGTCGTCAGGCACATCGCGAAGCTCCCGCCGGCGACGCAACCCAGTGCGGCGCTGAGGGTTGCGCTGGTCGAGGGCTTCGAGGAAAAATGCGAGGAGCCGGTGCAAGACGCGTTCCTCGCGACGAAGGGGCACATGCGACGTTTGGGGGCAATGTTTGGCGCGATCGAACTCCCAGACCAGTCCGTAGCCCGCACGGTCTCGCTGACAATTCAGCTCGCCGAGACACTTACCTATCACGGCCCCAATCGCGCCCGCGCCCGCGATCGATTCGGTGCTGACATGCGCGGCGGCATGGTGTTGGGGCAGTTCCTATCTGCAGAAAGCTACATCCAGTGTAAGCGCATGCTGGGAACTTACAGGCGAGCGTTTGCGCAGGCCATGCAGATGTTTGATGTCCTGCTGACGCCGGCGTGTCCGATCATGGCGCCGCAGGTCGGGACCGTCGACGTAGACATTGCGGGGCAGACTATTCCGCTTGGCAACGCGCTGACGCTGTTCACTTCTTTCTTCAATCTGGTAGGTGCGCCGGCACTAGTGTTGCCGGTCGCCTCGCCGAGCGGCGGCCTACCCGTCGCTGTGCAGATTGTTGGATCGCCCGGCTCCGATTCCCAGCTCTTCGGGATCGCCCTCATTCTCGAGAATGTATGCAGGGCGTGTAGATCCTGACCGCTGCGAGGCAGTTCGTTCAAGCACTTTGGCAAATGAGCGGAGTATCCAGACAAGACTGAAGACAATTCACGTCACCAATTCCTTTCGGGCGATGCGCTCGCCGGTCTGGCATTCGTTTGCTGACCCAATTTGGGGCATGACCAATTTGTGATCACATCATTTGGCGGCGCCTACGCTGTGAGCCGGCTTAACGGTTGTCTTGCAACTTGTGGAATTGCCGCGCTCATTGTGCGCTGCCGCTGCGAGCCTGCGATCACCGTTGGCCAATGCAGCCATAAGGTCCAGCACTGGATGCTTACGGCGAAGGTTCCGTAACCATGTGGTTGATAGACGAACACTCTAGTGTCGTCGGCGCCGCGATGGCAAATAGCGCTGCAGCGAGAGCGCTGGATATCGACGAAGGTCACCGCGGCGCGGAGGGCCACGCCGGCGCAGGCGTTATTCCCGCCGCCTGGGAGTGGGCGTCGACCTCTGAGACAATGGCTGCAATCGCGCTCGGATACAAATCGCCCTGCGTGTGGCAAGCTCTCGGCCTGCGGAAACAATCGATACATATGCCACTGGGCGCTGGGTAGGCTATGGGGTTGCCGCAGCTACTTCCCCACCATTTGCGGCTGGGTCATAAGCTTCGCTTGCGAACAGCGTGTCGTAGATCGCCAGGCTATGATGGAGGTGATGTTATCCGCAGAAGATCGGATCGAAGATGCGGAGATCATCCATCACCATGCGCACCGTCCGTGTCGGTGGACGCCGTCGGCCTTTGGCAGGGCGGTCAGGGCGTTCTTCGTCTTCGTCAGGTGGCGCGCCCGAGTACTTGCCGCGGTGACGCGAGCATAGGTTATCGCCCGGCACTCG
This sequence comes from Mesorhizobium loti CJ3sym, assembly GCF_000472785.1. Lineage (GTDB taxonomy): Bacteria > Pseudomonadota > Alphaproteobacteria > Rhizobiales > Rhizobiaceae > Mesorhizobium > Mesorhizobium loti_E. The sequence continues at coordinate 320,745 of NZ_KI421462.1, read as the reverse complement.
CCGGCGTACCCTGAGCACGGCCCGATCAGTGGCGTCAGCCCGGTCTGAGACGGGGTGAAGGCGAGATTGTACGCGACCACCGAGGACCAGATCTAAGCTTTGAAGTGATCGAAGCGGTCGACAACGCGTTCGATCAGCTTGCGCGCATTCGGCCCTACCACGGAGAACTGGCCCAAGCGTCGGTGGTCGAAATCAACTGGACGTCCAGGCCAAAGGCATTGCCGCGCGAACTCCATGTGTCGGTAAACTGGGCCGGCCTGTGCCGTGGTCGTCGACACGACAAAATTGGCGGTCAAGGCGGCATGCAGCATCGTCGGGTCTGAAGCCGTGAACGATAAGTTGAGACCAAGCATGGGAGGGAAGGAACTCCCCTACATGCTTGAGGCGCGGCCGTGCGCTCTCGTTTTCCTTGGGAATGGACCGACGGCTTCAGTGCACCACCCGGCATATGATTTCAACGACGAAGCCTTCCCTACGGCATCGGGTATTGGGTGAACCTGATCGAGACGGTTCTGGCCGATTGAAGCGAGCGTCATCCGCACCACCTGGGTAAACATTACCGATCGGACGCACAGCCGGAACTCCGTGGCGCCTTGCAGGCTTGGTTTCGGGCTATGACGTCGCCCGAAGGCTCAAGATCGACGGCGATGAGGTTTTGGCGGCCTGAAACGGCGATGTGGCAGCTGTTGGGTGCTTTTCCGCGAGCCTCGCTAGGAGACAGAACGCCACTGTCTGACCACAGCATGCCGCCGTCGAAACGGGCTACGACGGAATTGCCGCCGACAGATGACAAGCCGCTCAGTGGCAGCGTAAGACCATTCATGGCGGGTGTGGTCTCCGGAAATGATTCGGATCGGCCTTACCAACCAAACCCTAGGTCATTTCAATGGCTTGAACCACATCCGCCAACCCGCCGTGAATTTTTCAGGCTAACACTCACGCGAAAACCAGAACGCGGCTGGTATGCGCGTCATGCCGATCCTTTCATAGAAGCCTACAGCGTCGGGCTCGGAAATCAACGCCATTGCGACGACAGGTCCGAGCTGCCGGCGCGCGTCGCCAACCAGGCCCTTGCCGATGCCAAGCCCTTGCGCCGATTTCGAGACGGCGAGCTCGGAGATATAGCAGACCCAAAAGAAGTCGGTGACGCCGCGGAGAACTCCGACCAGTTTCCGGTCGCGCCGGTCGAGCCGCGCCGTCAGCACTAGATCGGCATGGCTAAGCATCGCCTTCAGCCGCAGCTCTCCATGGCCTCCCCCGAAGCCGGATTCCACCAACACTCGGCAGAACTCAGCGGCATCGAGGTCCGGCTCGCTAGCGTAAAGGATTTTAGGGGGCTCGGGCACACCATCTCCTTTCAGAAACGTCTCAAGTATAAATTGAATTGCATCCTATTCTGTGCAATCATAGTAACATCAGCAGTTGCTTTGGTGGTTCATCACTTTTGCTCGTCGGGAAGGTGCCCCGAACGGGGTTTGGCTGCGAACTGATCGAAGCTCCACCAGTCGGTCGTACCGCGACGACTATAACCTCTTACCTAGCGCCGCTGCGCAGAGGTAAGGGCCACATATTGTTCCTATTCGCCAAGGGTCGGAAATGGTGTGATCGACCAACTGATCGAGTCGACGGCACGCTGAAGTGCGATCTCGGTCTGAGCAAGACTGGGTGAAACGGCGACGACATGTCCGATACAGTCTCGGTAGTCGCCTTTCCTGATGATCGGCGTCTTGGGTTCAACATAGAATTTGACCTCGGCGACACCTGGTAAAGCAGCCGCCCGACTGTCGCCATCGATCCAGTCGAGGATCCCATCGCGATCAACAAGTAGGAACCGCGCGGCCGCAATGTGCGAATGCCTTCTGCGCAAATCCCATTCGTCGCCGATCACAAGCTTGATGTGCTCGGTGACGAGATCGATACCGTGAGCCGCTTGAGCCAGCCGAGGTCCGGTCCCACCCACAAGACGCGGGTTGACTTCAATGACGACTGGGCCACGCCTCGTCCAACGGAGTTCAATGTTCGTTGGCCCCCAGCCAAGGCCGAGAGCTCGCAAACAGCTCAGCGAAACATCGGCGATACGCCTATGCTCGTCATCAGTCACAGGGGCCGGGAAGATGCTCCGCAGGAAGACGAAATGCGGCAGGGGGCCGAAATCAGCGGCGCCAATCCCAAGGACCTCATTTCCCATTACAAGAGTGCAATAATAAGGACCTTGTGCGAACTCTTCGACCAGTATCTTCGGCGAAGACTGCCATGTGTGCTTCCCGTCCAACAGATAGGTCGTATGTTCGGCTACCTCTTCGACGCTGCGGCACAATCGGACACCGATGCTGCCGCTACCTACGGCTGGCTTAAGAACTACCGGCAGGCCGATCTCGGCGGCACAGCTTTCCACCTCCGTCGCATTCGCTGCCAGGCGATAAGCAGGTATCGGAACGCCGGCCTCCGAAAGGAGCTGACGTTGAGTGAATTTGTCGCAGCATCGTTCAATCGATGCGGGGTTCGGTCCCGGTAGATCGAAATGCCGGCAGAGCTTGCCGACTGTCGCAGAGACCGACTCGTCGTCGCCGGCAAAGCCAGTAATGCCAGCAATCTCATACGTCGCACGCAGCCGAGAACATTCGTGGATCAGCGCATCGAGATTGTCTGTATCGACACGGATCGCCTCAATTCCTTCCGCCGCAAGATAGTCGTACTGAGCTGGATCAGCCGACAGGGTAATTGGATGAAGGCCAAGACACTGAGCCGCTTTCACGTATAGCAGACTGATACTCCTGTGGCCTTCAACCAAGATGAGCGCGCTTCTTGCCATTGGCTGTTGACTCCGACCTTGGGTTCTGTGCGGCAGTCCGTGCATAAATTGGCATCAGCTTTTGTTAGCTGTGCGTGACTTCAGACGTTGCGGTGAAGGTACCATTGTCAGCGATCTGCGGTCGTGAAGATTCTGTAAAATAGTTTAAAGGACCTTTTGCCACATGTAGTTTGGGGATGTGGTACGAAGCGTCTTGATGAATTTCGGAGGGAGCAAGGCCTGGCCTGCTCCGGCGCGCAGCCGCCATCCCTTTGGCAATGGAGCCTGCCCGGGACTCACATTGGGGACGTGAGATCGGCAAGCTCGGTCATGTCAAACTTAAAACCCTTCGTTAAGCTAGCCGCCTTGATGCACGGCGATGAGGTTTTGGCGGCCTGAAGCGGCGATGTGGTCGCTGTTGGGCGCTTTTCCGCGATCCTCGTCAGGCGCCGGCGATGATCCGTCGTGATGGCAAGTGGTTTGCAGGTTGCGGTCGGCGGATTCGTTTCGGGCGTCTGCGCCCCATCGTTATGTCGCGAGCCGCGGAATGCGATCGAGGACGATGCGCAGGATGCGTTGGTCGGGGCAGGATGTCGGCAGGTGCAGGCGGATTTGCGTCTTCATCTCGATCACCCGCGCAGCGGATCTTGATGATGCGCAAACGCAGCGTGTCGAATTGGGCGACGCCAAGCTGGAGCGTTTCCGCATCGCAGCGCGCAGGCCGGGCGCCCGCATCCTCTCCGTAAAGCGGCTGTGGCCGCGCGAACGGATGTAATACAGACCGGGCGATACCCCGAGCGAAATTCCGGCCTCATGGCGGGCCTGCGGCTATCTAAAAACCAGATGACCTCGATACACACACTGAATTTGACCCAAGCCTATCGGCAACTGAAAATCCACCGACAAACCAAATAGAAAACAACCGCAAATCGGAGGAGACGATGAGCTTATTTGGTGAACAGGCGCATCAATGTTGGCTAGTTGCCGTCGGCGTGCGGTCATCCGTAGCCCGACGGGCTTCGGCGTGATCCTCGGACAAGATGCGAACGTTGATCGACTGTGGTGACGGCTGAAAGGTGACCATTGAACCTAATGTGACGTCGTTCTGCGCCGAGGCCGGGATCAAAGTTACGGCAGGCGCCCGACGAGGATCCGATCGACAACGTCGAACTGCGGAAAACCGCTCCATCCAGCAGATAGGCGCGGATCGTTGCGCCAATAACTTAAGAGGGGAATGAAACATGATAATCACTCGACGCGAAATCATAAAGGCGGGTTTGGCCGCCGGTACGGCTATGTCGATCCCATCGGTCCTGCGGGCGCAGACCGCGCCAACCGCAGCGCGGACGGTCCGGATGGTCATGGGTGACCTCAGTGTGTTCGATCCGGTCGTTACGACGGCTAGCGTCACCTTCAACCATTGCTTAGCGATTTACGACACGTTGTTCGGCGCTGATTCCAAGTTTATGCCGCAGCCGCAGATGGTGAGCAAGTGGAACGTTTCCGACGACAAGAAGACCTACACGTTCGAGCTCAGAGATGGCTTGGGCTGGCACGACGGCTCCCCCGTCACCGCGGCGGACTGTGTGGCCTCAATCCGTCGGTGGGGCCAGGTGGCTCCCGGCGGGCAATTGCTCATGGCGCGGGCCAGGGATATCTCGAAAAAGGACGACAAGACCTTCACGATCGCGCTTCAGGAACCGCTGGGGATTCTACTCGACCTCCTGGGTTTCCAAGGCCCATTCATCATGCGCGAGAAAGACGCGAACCTTTCCCCCACGGAGCAGGTGACTGCGAACATCGGATCGGGGCCCTTTAAGTTCAATCAGGCTCTTGCGAAGCCGGGCGCCAGCTTTACCTACGATCGCAGTGACAAATACGTGCCACGTAACGAACCTGCCGACGGATTGGCCGGCGGGAAGGTCGCGAAGGTCGATCGCGTCATCTGGGAGAATATTGGCAATCAGCAGACTGCGTTGGCGGCCTTGCAAGCAGGTGAGATTGATTTCGTTGGGACGCCGCCAGTCGATCTTTTCCCGGTGATTGAGAGCGATCCCAACCTTGAACTGCAGGTTCTGGACAAGACGGGCCAAGATATGTTCCTGCGTATAAACTGTCTGCAAAAGCCGTTCGACAACGTCAAGGCGCGCCAAGCGCTGCTGCACCTGGTCGATCAGGAGGCAATTATGCGCGCCGCTTTCGGTGACCCAAAATACTTCCGATCCGTCACTTCGATGTTTGGAAACGAAACGCCAGCGTCCAACGACGAAAATACAGGATGGCACAAGACAGGCGGCGACCCGGAAAAGGCCAGGCAACTGTTCAAGGAGGCCGGATATGCCGGCGAGAAGGTCGTCATTCTCGATCCGACTGACTGGCGCGAAGCCGACAATGCCTCGCAGATACTGGTGGCGGCGCTGCAGAAGATTGGGATCAATGCCGAACTTGCGCCGAGCGACTGGGGCGGGCTTGTCGCGCGCCGCGCGAACAAGGGCCCCGTTGAGGACGGCGGCTGGAGCCTCTTCATGTCGTCCGAAGCTGAATGGATCCGCGGCAATGTCGTTACCGCAGTCACCCTATCCATGAATGGCGAAAAAGGTTGGTTCGGCTGGCCGCAGAACGACGAATATGAAACTCTCCGGGTCAAATGGGCAGATGTCGAAACGCTTGAAGAGCGCAAGGCCCTGGCCCGCAAGATGCAGCGGATATGGTGGGACTATGTCCCCGAGGTTCTGTTGGGTCAATATGTCACCCCAATCGCGCGCCGCCAGACCCTCACGGACCTCATCAGCATGCCGGAGCTCATCCCGATATGGAATATGCAGAAGGCCTGAGACACGATGGCCGCCTATATCCTTCGCAGAATGGTGTCGACCATCGCCGTTATGGCGATGGTCGGGGTATTCGTTTTCCTGCTTCTCAGGCTGGCGCCGGGCGACCCGGCGGCCATGATCGCCGGTAGGTTGGCCACGGCGGAGATGATCGCCGGCATCCGCGAAAAAATGGGCCTGAATGATCCTATGCCGGTTCAGTTCATACGTTGGGTGCGCGACATGCTCGGTGGAGATTTCGGGACCTCGATCTTTGCCGGGCGACCGGTTCTCGAGCTGATCTCGCAGCGGCTTGAACCGACCCTTTCGCTGTCAATCCTGACGATGATCCTTTCGGTCATGGTCGGAGTCTCTTTCGGCATCCTTGCCTCGTGGCGAACGGGCGGGCTCGTCGACCGCTTCCTCGCGGCCTTTTCGGCACTTGGTTATTCCGTCCCGGTCTTTGTCATCGGCTATTTTCTCATATACTTCTTCGCGATCAGGACACACTGGCTACCGGTCCAGGGATATGCGCCGATCGATGGTGGCCTCGGGCCTTGGTTTGTACACCTGATCCTGCCCACCGTGGCATTAGGCATTGGCTACATTGCATTCATCGCCCGGGTTACGCGGGCCAGCATGCTTGAGGTTCTGTCGGAAGACTATATGCGAACGGCCGCCGCCAAGGGCGCTTCGTCCTATGCCATCCTCTTCCACCATGCCTTGAGGAATGCCGGCGTCCCGATCCTGACCGTCATCGGCATAAGCTTCGCCTATCTGATCGGCGGAGTCGTCCTCACGGAAACGGTGTTCAACATACCCGGTATCGGTCGTCTGGTCGTCGATGCGATCAACAACCGAGACTACCCCATCATTCAGAGTGTGCTCATCCTGACTTCGGGTCTGTATGTCCTAATCAACCTCACAGTCGATCTGGCTTACACCTTAATCGATCCCCGTATCCGGTACTGATATGACGATTTTATCAGTTGAATACGTCCCTACGGGCCGCCTGCGAATATCTGACCTTCCCCGTTTGGCAAAGCGTCATCCGCTGGTCATTGCAGGCGGCGGTCTGTTGGCGCTTCTGATCATCCTGGCGCTCGCTGCCCCACTTTACGCCGGGAATCCGGTGAACATGGATCCGTTCAAGCGCCTCCAGCCGCCTTCCGCCGAAATGTGGCTTGGGAGCGACAATCTGGGCCGGGATGTGTTTGCGCGGACGGTGTTCGGCGCCCGAATCTCACTCATGGTCGGATTGATGTCGGCGGCGTGCGCGGCCATGACCGGGCTCCTGATCGGAATCATCGCCGGCTACAGCCGTAGCTTCGACAACGTCGTCATGAGGGTCATGGACGGCCTGATGTCGATCCCGACGATTCTGCTAGCGATTGCGCTCATTTCTCTGACAGGCCCCGGGATCGGCATCCTCATCATCGCCATCGCGATCCCCGAGACGCCAACCGTCGCGCGGCTGGTTCGTTCGGTGGTTCTGGGTGTTCGCGAGCGTCCCTATGTGGAGGCCGCGCTCTGCGGCGGCGCGCGCCTGCCGAGGGTGCTGTGGCGACATATCCTCCCGAGCACCATTCCGGCGCTAATGGTCCAGGGTGCCACTGTCTGCGCCAGTGCGATTATGACGGAGGCGGCACTGAGCTTCCTCGGCGCGGGCGTGCCGCCCGAGATTCCAAGTTGGGGCAACATGATCGCCAATTCGCGCTTGTACCTCGCCATCGCGCCATTGACAATCTTCGCCCCCGGTATCTGCCTTGCCGTCACGGTCCTTGCCGTCAACCTGCTCGGCGACGGCCTGCGCGACCTGTTCGACCCCCGCGCCAAACGGAGGCGCTAACATGCGGATACATCAAACCGCAGGGAACGATGTGCTTCTCGATGTCCGAAATCTGGAAACGCACTTTTACGGCGAAGAGAGCGTCACACGTGCCCTGGGCGGCATCAGCTTCCAGGTGAAAAAAGGCGAAACGCTCGGCGTCGTCGGCGAATCCGGATGCGGGAAGAGCGTCACCGCTCTCTCCATCCTTCGCCTGCTGCCGAAGCTGACAGCCAGGACTGTCGCCGGCGAGATCCGCTTTCACGGACGCGATCTTCTCGAGTTGTCCCATCGGGAGATGCGAAAGATCCGCGGCGACCAGATCGCCATGATCTTCCAGGAGCCGATGACGAGCCTGAACCCGGTCTATACGGTCGGCCACCAGATCGCCGAGGTGGTCCAGATCCACACGAAAGGCCCCCGCTCGGTGGCGATGGCAAAGGCCGAAGAGATGCTTCGTCTGGTTCGCATCGCGGACCCCGAGCGTCGCGTCAACAACTATCCGCATGAAATGTCGGGCGGCATGCGTCAGCGCGCCATGATCGCAATGGCCCTTGCCTGCTCGCCGGAACTGTTGATCGCCGACGAGCCGACCACGGCGCTTGACGTCACTATTCAGGCGCAGATTTTGCGGCTCATCCTCGATCTGAAAGAGCGCATGGGAACGGCAGTGATGTTCATCACACATGATCTGGGCGTTGTGGCCGAGACATGCCAACGCGTGATTGTTATGTATGCTGGCCGAATCGTAGAGCAGGCCAACGTCATCGATTTGTTTGCGCGTCCCGCGCATCCCTACACCCAGGGCCTCATGCGCTCGGTACCTGATCCGCGGCGCGGCCGACAGCGCCGCCTTCCGGAAATTCCCGGCATTGTCCCAAGTCTTCGCGAGCCCATTGTCGGGTGCAGTTTTGCGCCTCGCTGCCCGTTCGCGATCGATATTTGTCGCGAGAGGACACCCGTTCTTGATGATGTCAGGCCGGGCCACGCCGCGGCTTGCTGGCGCGCCGAAGAGGTGATGGGCGCATGAGCGATCCTTTGCTGAAAGTCGAGAATCTGACCAAGCATTATCCGCTTGGGGCGGGATACCTGAAGAAGACCATCCCAGTGATCCGGGCGGTGGAGGATGTATCCTTCACCGTTGATGCGGGCGAGACGCTTTGCATCGTCGGGGAATCCGGCTGCGGCAAGTCGACCGTGGCGCGGCTCTTGATGCGACTTGTGGAGCCTACCGGCGGGCGCGTGCTGATTGAAGGAACCGACATTGCTGGCCTCAAGAAGGACGCGCTTCGCGCTTGGCGGCGTCGTATGCAGATGGTCTTTCAGGATCCTTACTCGTCGCTGAATCCGCGCCTCACGGCCGGGCAAATCATCACCGAACCGGTCGAGAATTTTGAGCGCCTCAGCCGGAAGCAGCGTCAGGCGCTTGCCGCGGACCTTCTGCGAAAAGTCGGAATGTCGCCTGAGATGATGCACAGGCTGCCATCCGAATTGTCGGGCGGTCAGCGCCAGCGGCTCGGCATTGCACGAGCGCTGGCTCTTGAGCCCTCGCTGATCATCGCCGACGAGGCGGTCTCGGCTCTGGACGTCTCCGTGCAGGCACAGATCTTGAACCTTCTTCTGGATCTCCAGCAGAAGATGGGCATTGCCTTCGTCTTCATCTCGCATGACCTCGGCGTCGTGGAGCATATCGCGCATCGCGTTGCCGTCATGTACCTGGGCCGGATCGTGGAACTCGCCCCGAGCGAGGCGCTCTTCGCGAAACCGGTCCATCCCTACACCGAGGCGCTGATCGCGGCAGCGCCGGTGCCGGATCCGACGCGGGTTCGGCTGGAGGCGCCCGTCGAGGGCGAGGTGCCAAGTCCGATCAACCCTCCGAGCGGATGCGCGTTCCATCCGCGCTGCCCGCTTGCGGTCGAGCGGTGCCGCATCGAAGTGCCGCCCTTAGTACCGATGGCAGACGGGCGCATCGTGGCCTGTCATGTGCGCGCTCCGGCTACAGGCATGCCGCACCTAGCGCGTGCCTCGACCAATTCGTCGTTCACCCCTATGGCATAGCGCATACGTATTCACCCCAGCAAACATACCGAGCGCACGCGACACGAAGCCGAGGTCGTGCCAAGTGAAAGTAGAGAGATAGAGGATAAATTTATGGAGAAACATTTACACGAGAATGGTCGTTATCCGGTGCGACGGGCTGACGGCTATGATGCGATCGGCTCAACCGAAACAAACGTTGCGGACGGCTTCACGATGGTGGCAGTTGGAGACCTCATCGTCTCGCGAGCGCTGACTAATGGCCACCATCCCGGCTTTGGCGACATTGTCAAGATTCTTTGTAATGCCGATGTTACATTCGGCAACATGGAAACCCTGATCTTCGATATCCGATCGTTCAAGGGAAGTCCGGAGGCTGAGCACGGCGGTGCGTATCACATCAGCGTACCGGAACTGGGACCTGATTTGAAGGCGATGGGGTTCAACATCGTCGGTCGCGCGAACAACCACACACTTGACTGGGGTCTTGAAGGCATGCGCGAGACGAGCCGGGTGCTGGATGAGAGCGGTATCGTCCATGCAGGTGCGGGCGAGAATCTCGCACAAGCTGGCGCCGCTCGCTTTTTGGAAACCGCACGCGGTCGCGCGGCATTGGTGTCATTGGCTACAACGTTCGCGCCTATGGCTCGAGCGTGCGATCCCGCTGGCGAGGCTCCCGGCAGACCAGGGCTTAATGCCCTTCGTTTGGCCCAAAGCATCGTCGTGCCGCCGGAGATGCTTGAGAGTTTGAGGCGGGTACGTGATGCGTTGCCAGGCTACAAGGCGGGCGAAACGGATCCAAGCCGGGTCATGGTCGGTGGGGCAACATATAAGACAGGCAACAAGGCCGGCTACAGCTACGAAGCAGACCAGCGCGATGTCGCCGACATTCTACGAAACGTTCGCCGGGGCAAGCAGTTTTCCGACTTCTGCATTGTCACGAACCACGCTCACGAGCCTGGGGGGTGGAGCCAGGAACCGGCTGATTACGAACAATCGTTTGCGCACCAAATAATTGATGCCGGAGCGGACGCATACGTCGGACACGGGCCGCATCTGTTGCGAGGCATCGAGATCTACAAGGGCCGCCCGATATTTTATAGCTTGGGGAATTTCTTTTACGACGACCTCCGGACGCCCGCCGGGGCGGACATGTTCGAAGCTTACGGAAAAGACCCACGAGTCGATACAGATGCCGAGGTGACAGTTGACGAGGAGGCGAAAGGGTACCCGATTGGGGAAGGGCTGTTCTATGCGGCGCTCTCGGCCCCAGTGTATTATGAGAGTGTTGTCACCGTCAGCCGCTTCGAACAGAACCACCTTGCTGAATTACGTCTTTATCCCATCGAGCTCGGTTTTTCGAATAGGTTTGCCAACCGGGGCGTCCCCCAGCTCGCCCCCACAACCCAAGCAAAAGCTATTCTGGAGCGCCTAAAGAACCTCTCGAAGCCATTTGGGACCGAGATCGTCATCGAGAACAACGTTGGAGTGATCAGATTGAGTCCGACTTCGCCGTGATTACTCGGCTGGGCTGCGGCATCTAGTTCTGTCCTCTATTCCGAACGCTCAGAGTCGGTCAATGGCTGATTCTGCGCATCAAAAGACTGCCCACGGCTGCGTGGATCATGGCTTCGGAGACGTCGATGCGTCGTTCGTGGTCGCGCACGAGGCGGCGCCTGTGTGTGAGCCAGCCGAAGGCTCGGCCTCGCGTCTCTTGTCCATAAGCCCAAAATCGCAATTCGATCGCGCAGGCAATCAACCGGACTCTTACGCGGCAGGGGGAGCCACACATGATAAAATCATCTGATTTTGCAAATGAACCTCGCCAGGACGAGCTTTCAAGCTTGGTTGCAAAAGAGGTCCAGCGCGTTCTGGCTCAGCACCAAGAGGTTATGAAGGGAAGGAGTTCAATCTCATCGCACGTGGGGAATGGCAATATCGCTGCTCCCGATTTGCTTTCGGATTGCGAACAAGCGATTCATGACGATTTGACAGCCTTGGCCTCCAAGTTTGTTCACGGGCTCGCAGCCGAAGCAGCGCGACGTTTCGATGCCAGCGCTCGCGAGACGCCACCGCTCACAGCGCAAACCAAAGGCGCGCATGGGTCCGCAGTTTTAAAAGGGCCTGATCAGCAAAGCAATAGCTTGCGCATTGAAGACTGGGCAGGCGCGGTTGCAGGGCCCACCTTTCTGGAAGAACACTTCGGCATACCGCGGTCGACATTGCATTGGTGGCAACGGCACAACGACGTGGTCGCATTGCGGAAGGGCGCGCGCAAGCATGTGTTTCCCTTAGCTCAGTTCATCGATGGCAGGCCAGCGCCAGGGATACGACAAGTGCTCTCCTTGATCGCCAATCCCAGACCGGCGTGGCTTTGGCTGACCTCCCCTTCACCTCGGCTTGATGGCCGAATTCCCATAGAGATGCTCCGGCAAGATCTGGCTGCAGAAGTCATCTGTGCTGCACGAGACTTTTCCTCAACATGAAGTCCAGCTGACGAAACCAGCTGCAAATCAGTGCACCGCGTTGCGAGCCTGTGAAAGCCCAATTGCGGGTCGCGCACGCCACTACGCACCTGAGCAATCTATTTTGCAATCTCGTGCAACCTGTACAGCCTGTGTTGTTTGTATAGTTTGCACGAATTGTACAGTATATATCTGATTGTACGTGACATAATCGCAACGGTTGTTATACATAGATCTGCGCTGCTCAGCATATACCTTGCATTATTCACAATCACGAATAGCGTCAAACTCCGAGGAAGCAGCGCGATGCGCACTTTTTCGATCGTGGGGATGGGGAGGGATGCTGTCTTTCGGCAATGAAGATGCCCTGGCCCTTTTTTTAATCTTTTGAGTGGAGATCAAAATGAATATCAAGAGCCTTCTTCTCGGCTCCGCTGCCGGCTTGGCCGCAGTCACCGGCGCACGCGCGGCCGATGCCATCACCGTCGCCGAGCCGGAACCCGCTGAATACGTCAAGATCTGCGACGTCTACGGCGCTGGCTACTTCTACATCCCCGGCACCGAAACCTGCCTGCGCATCGGTGGCTATGTCCGCTGGGACGCGTCAGCTGGCCAGGAAGGTTCGTTCAACGAACGTCGTGCTGTCGACCATGAGGACGGCAGCATCAACGATACCTGGCACAAGAAGGCCCGCCTCTCGCTGAGGACCTGGACTGGTCAGGAAACAGAGCTCGGGACCTTGAAGACCTACACTGAAACCAAATTCAACTACTCTGACGGCAGTAACAGCAGTTCCCTGAACTTTGCCTGGATTCAACTCGGCGGGCTGCGTGTCGGTAAAGACGAATCGGCCTTCGATACGTTCATCGGCTACGCCGGAGACGTCATCAACGATTCGCTGGTTCCTTATGGGGATTTCGACACCAACGTCGTCCAGTACTATTTCGACGCCGGCAACGGCTTCTCGGCCGTGGTCTCCCTCGAAGAAGGCTCTGGCGTGGTCGGTACGATCGACAGCTACGTTCCGCATGTCGTTGGCGGCGTGAAGTATACGCAGGGCTGGGGCGCCATCACTGGCGTCGTTGCTTATGACAGCAACTACGAAGAGGTGGCCGGCAAGGTTCGCTTGGACGTGACAGCGACCGAGGCGCTATCGCTATTCATTATGGCGGGCTACGGTACGGACGACAATCTCAACGACCCTACCTATGCGATCCCTGCCGGCGACCGCGGCTTCTACAAGCAGTGGGGCGGCAACTGGGCAATCTGGGGCGGCGGCACCTACACCGTCAACGAGAAGACTGCGTTCAACCTCCAGGTGTCATATGATGAGGCCAAAGAATTTGGCCTTGCGGCGAACGTCGCCTACAAGATCGTCCCGGGTCTCACGATCACGGCCGAAGTTGACTGGGCTCATAACGACCACGACAGCAATGGTTACAACTGGACCGGCATCCCCGCCGGCAAGAGCAACGCCGTCGGCGGCATCCTCCGCTTCCAACGGTCGTTCTGACGGATCGAAGGATTGGATCATAGCGCTCGTCGCATAAGATTGCGAGCGCTAGACTCGCTCGTCCAGCCGGGGTTGGCTTAGCGGGATACCCAAAAAGGCTTTCGGCGGCTCCTTCCAAAGTGCTTAGGTCCGCACCTCCGGGATCGAAGCCTGCCGCCGATGCGAAGGGCGCCCTTGACCAAGGCGCCCTTCAATCTAATGCACGTCGCTCAAAAGTGGCTTCGGTTTTGAGAAAACGACATGCATGGAAACAAAGGCTTGAAGCGCGTCGCATGAGTGCGTTTCGACGAGACGCGCTTTAGAGCGTCGAGCATGAGGCGAGCCCCGTTTCAGAGGCTATTGCGGTTGAGTTGCGGAGGGTCAGGTTGATCGTGGCTGGACCGGTGACGCCGGAGCGGTTGCAAGCAACGCCAGGAAGAAGGCAAACAAAAGCCTCAGCCAGTTGAGCAAGAGGCTGAAGACGATATGGGGCGAGCGGCGAGGGTGTGGCATCCTTCGGCGCTCCAAGAACATCCAGCAGAAGGAGCGTCTCCATGTCGCAATCTTTTGACGCGAGCCGGTCCCTTGCCGCTCTCAAACAGGATAACACGATCATCGCCGTCATCGAAATGAGCAAGGCGAAGTGGCGGGTCGCCGCGCTTGTTCGGGGTCTCAAGCGCCAGCCGCTCAAGAAGCTCGATGCCGACGCGCCAGCACTGTTGAAGCTGCTGCAGCGCTGGCGCGACGAAGCCGGCCGGGCCGGGCACACGGTCAAGCGGATCGCCGTCGCCTATGAGGCGGCGGCGGTGGTCCCGCCGTCGCGTTCGATGGATGACAACCTCGCGGCTCGCGTTAACCGGGCGCACACCTGAAGCACCTGCTTGACGATGTCGGGCGGGTTCTGTTCAACCTCGTCCGTGTGGCGGGCTCTCGCTTATGTGGCTTCGACAGTCGCAATGTCGACAGCGCCCCATCTGGCTTCTAGATGACAACAATATACAAATTGCGTTTGACGCAAGCCGCGTGGCGATTAAGCTTGATTAATGAACACACCTAAATGGCCATGTCGAATGCCCATAAGGTCCATAGTTTTGAAATAGCAGATGCCGGGTATCGAGATTTTCTTCGAACTGTAAGAAGGAAGCAAAGCCGAGCAACCTTCACCACGATATATTTGAGGTTTGTTGAAGGTACCGATTCAACAATAAATATTCAGAGAGATGAGATTAATGAACTCTGAGACAATGGGCTTTACACCAGCCGTAGAGCTGGCTGAACTTGTCAGAAGCAAAAAGATTTCGCCTGTGGAGTATATGCGCACGCTACTGGCTCGCATTACTGAGCTGGAGCCCAAGATAAACGCCTTCGCTTACTTAGCGGCAGATCACGCTATGGATGAGGCGAAAAAGGCGGAAGGCGCGCTGATGAGCGGTGGGCGGATCGGACGGTTGCACGGCGTGCCTGTCACGATCAAAGATCACTCGATCACCAAGGACATGCCGACACAGCACGGCAGCAAGATCTACGCCGGGCATCAGCCGACCGAGGATGCGCCGCTCGTCCAGCGCCTGCGCGCAGAGGGCGCGATCATCATCGGCAAGACCACCGTGCCTGAGATGGGCTGGACCGGCGTCTCGCGCAGCCCACTCACCGGCATTACGAGCAATCCGTGGAAGCTCGGCTACAACGCCGGCGCTTCATCGGCTGGCGCAGGCGCTGCGGCTGCGGCAGGCTACGGTCCGCTGCACCAAGGCAGCGACGGCGCAGGATCGATCCGCATGCCCGCGCATTTCTGCGGCATCTACGGATTGAAACCAAGTTTCGGGCGTATTCCGAACTATCCGGTCCCCGGCAGTGACATGACGACCCACAACGGGCCTATGACACGAACTGTGGCCGACGCCGCGCTGATGACTGAAGTCATGGCCGGTCCGCATTCTCTCGATCATACGACGCTGGAGGCGGGGCCTGCCAGCTATCTGGGCCGCATGCACGAAGGCATAAAGGGCAGGCGGATCGCCTACAGCCCCGATCTGGGTTTTGCCCGTGTCGATCCGGAAGTCGCGGAACTGGTGAAGGCCGCCGCGGCACGCTTTACCGAACTTGGTGCAGTTGTCGAGGAAGTACCCACCCCGTGGGCGAAGGACGGACCGGAACTGATCCGGTTCTTCTGGTCTGCGCACCTGACCGGCCTAGCACAATACCTCCCGAAATGGGAAGCGGAGATGGATCCTGGGCTCGTCGCTTGCATTAAGCACTCTGAGAACGTCTCCGTCGCGCGCTACCAGGAGATGCGCTATCGGAAGATGACCTACGTCGCGAACATCCATCGCTGGTTCCAAGATTGGGACTTGCTATTGACACCGTCCGCTTCAGTCGCCGCTTTCCAAGCCGACAAGCTGATGCCCGATCATTGGCCGACGCATGCTTGGGACTGGATCATGTGGGCGGAGTTCTCCTACCCGTTCAACATGTCATGGAACCCGGCTGCAAGCGTCCCGTGCGGCTTTACTCCGGCAGGCCTACCGGTGGGACTGCAGATCGTCGGCAAACGTTTCGACGATCTGGGCGTGTTGCAGGCCTCGGCGGCGTTCGAACAGCTGCAGCCTTGGAAGGACAAGCGTCCGCGGCTCTCAACCAAAAATATGTAACTTGCCCACTGTCGTCGTCCTTCGGGGGGCGGGGAGCGACACTCCACACTTTACCTTCGATCTCGACGCTGCAGGCTGAGCACGGGCACCTTGTTGTCCCCAAAGGCGCGGATTGCGGAAGCTTCGCTTCCGGTCTTCAGTCGCAATAAAGGGGAGGGACCCGCGCCTTCCTATCACAGGCGGATGTCATGGCAATGAATAGAAGTCTAGCCAGACACTTGAGGCGCTTCTCGTCTGACGAGCTGAAACCGCCCGCGGATGGAATCTTCGAACCTCGCTGCTCGGTGCTGGATAAAATGAAGCAGGGAGATCCCATAGGCATCCTTCATCCGATGGATACGCTGTCGGCTGGTTCCATTGATATTCGCGCGCGCGCCACGCTATCGGTTGCGGTATAAGATCCGGAGCATATGTCGACGCCGACGAGGGGGTGGCGCTCCTTGCGAGACCGCTCAAACGCTGAGGATCGGGGGCGCCTTGCCATTGAGTCAGCCAATCGATTGTGCAGCGGCGAGAAATTAAAAGACGCCGCACCTCCTCCGAGGCCACGGGCGGCTCAAAGTCAAATTCAGTCGGTCTTCGCTATCATCTAGAAGCGAGATGGATTAGATGCCGCAACGGCCATGACAGCCGCTCAGAATTCTCACGCTGCTTGCAAAAAGCTCATGAAGCGGCCAGCTCGTTCTGGTAACAAGACTGACAAGACTCGCTCCTCTCCATCCCGTCAGCCCATAACATCGAACACGCTCTCGCAGATCGGAACCCTGAGCGGCAATCCTCGTCGCCGTCGCTGATCTCAAGACGCCCGAATCCTGCAGCGTCCGGGGAAGCTGTTGCCTTGCTCGGCTCTTTGGGCGCGCCATCACCACTTTCTGCAAAGCATAGCGCGATCGGTCGCCATCTGGTGCAAGCGCTAGTACGGGGAGTACACCCGTAAAGTCAACGGTGGGGAAAATAAGGGGCCGACTGCTCGGGTTTCCGAGCAAGGCTTGTTGGCCGCTCGATCAAAAGGGTCATTTGAGGTGGAAGCTCTCCTTTGTGTATTTGGAGGACCCGTTCGTCCAGTTCCTTGTCTGCTTCCGTGAGGCGATGGTTCAGGCGAAGATAGTCTGTCCAGGTCGGCGTGCGGAATGTTTCTATCCACTGCACAGGCTTCTGAAGATTGCGCTGCAGGGTCCATTGCCGAGCACCGACGCGGGTCTGCACATGCCGGCGCTCGCGCATGAGGTCCAGGAAAGCCTCGACGTTCTCTTCATGGATCAGATATTCGACCTTGACCACGATCGGGCCGCTTCTCGGCTTCAAATTGAGAGCGACAGCTGGGGCGTCGAATTCCTCCAAAGGATCGGGCTCGGACTCCCGGCGCTCGCGAAGAGGAAACAGCACGCCGGCTGCGGCGACGAGCAACAAAGCACCAGCGGAGCCCTCCAGCGCCCAGGTCAGGGAATGGTTCTGGGAAACCGTGCCCCATACCCAGCTTCCGGCAGCGATGCCGCCATCTATCAATGCATAGTAGATCGAGATGGTGCGTCCCACGACCCAGCGCGGGCTCGCCAGCTGCACGCTCACGCCAACGCCGGACCAGGCGGTGACCCAGCCCGCGCCGCCCAAGGCGAGTGCAAGTGCCGCCACCGCAATGGAAGAGGTCAGTGCCAGGGAAAGGGAGCATGCCGCGCAGGCGACGCACGCGAGCCTCATCAACCGTTCCTGCGATAAGCTCCGTCTGAATGTGCCGTTGGCGAGGCCGGCGAAGACGGCGCCTGTCCCGAAACCGGCCATCAGCGTGCCATAGGCGAGCGGTCCTCCCCCCAAATGATCGCGGACAGCCAGCGGCAGCAGTGCGAGTATGGCGATGCTCGCCAGGCCAAAGATGGTTCCGCGCGCGATCGCCGCCTTGATCTCAGATGACATCGCCGTGAAGCGCAGCCCGTCATAAATCGCCGTTTTCATCGACTCACGCGGGAGAGGTGAAGAGCGAACCTTCCACTTGCAGCGCCATACGGTGCCTAGCGGGACTAAATAGGTGAGGGTGGTCACTGTGAAGGCCGCCAGAAGCCCGAAGGAGGCAACCACGATGCCGCCGAGCGCCGGGCCCACGGTCCGCACAGTGTTGAAGCCGACGGAGAGCAGGGTCACGGCAGCCGGAACATCGCGGCGGTCTACGATATCGCCAACCGAAGCTTGCCAGGCGGGATCGTGGAGAGCGCCGCCGCATGCGATCAAAAAGCTGAAGCCGAGGATCATCCACGGACTGACAAAGCCCAGCGCCACAAAAGCGGCCAGCGCCACAGAGGCTATCACCATAAGGCAGCGGCCGGCGAACATGACCCCGCGACGGCTGTAATTGTCGGCGAGAGCGCCAGCGAACACGGACAAGATGAAAGCGGGCAAGTTCGATGAAGCCTGCACCAGCGCCACCATCAGATCGGAAGTCGAGATCGTCGCCATCAACCAGCTGATGGCGACAGTCTGCATCAACCAGCCGAGAGAAGACACCTGGGTGGCGAGCCAGATCGAACGAAAGGTCGGGTTTCTAAGCGGCGCAAATGTCGCCGGCGAACCTGCGCCCTCGTCTGCTCCCGCCATCCTGCGCATATTTCGGAGCGCCGCCTCTCGTCTTACGTATAGACTCGCCTGCGCGGAAGATGTGCAGGCGCAAACTGCCGCCATTTTGCAATTTCATTCCAGTCCAAGATTGATCAACTGCTGGCTTGCGTCAAATGCAGTATCCATAGCTGGGTCATCTAGCGGCGAGATGGCCCTAAGCTCCGCTTGCCGGCCCTACTGGGCGGCATGATCAGCGCCCTCGTCGCCCGCAAAGTCCGTCCGCACTGTCGGTTGACCCGCGCCAGCGGCTCGGCACATTGCGCCGAAGCGGCCCCTCAAGCCTCGCAGCTCATCGCCCGGCCCTGGACGTCTTCGTATAGGCCCAGACCCTGAACCTGCCTATCAATCTGCAAGAGGGGATCGGCATCGCCTTCATCTTCATCTCGCACAAGCTCGGCGTCTTGGAGCAACGGGCACCGCTCATAATGTCCGCCAGGATAAACCGCGGTAGCAGGCGATATGCTTCTTAGCCCTCGATCGGTGATGAAACGCTCCAGTATCTGCCCAAGCTTGACAAGATCCCTGAGGGGCTGGCCCGTGTGGCGGGCAAGCAGGCTGGCGGCCATTGGGTGTAGGCGGGGGAGCCAGCTATTCATCACGGTTCCCGTCTGAACATCGTGCAGCCACCAAGCCAGGCGGCGGCCATCTAAAAACGCGATGGCACCATCTGGGACATTATATTGGCTAATTGAACACCGCGTGGCGCATACTTCCAGAGCAGCAAAACGCGCATCAGCGATCGTAAACCCGGCGCCAGGTCGCCTGAATACTAGCAATAGGTTGAACAATGAGCGAAGCACCGCATCTTACCTTTGATAGCGATATGCCCGGCGTGAGCAGGGGGCATCTTGTTGTCCCGGGAGGTGCCGACCGCGGGGAGCTTTCGCTCCCTGTCTTCAGTCTCAATAGAGGAGAGGGGCCGCGCCTTCTTGTCACCGGCGGAAATCATGGCAATGAACTGGAGGGGCCGCTTGTCGCGCGACGGCTTATCGAGTGGCTGCCAGAAGCGCAAACCTGTGGAAGGGTCATCGTCCTACCGATGCTCAATCCATTAGCCGTGCAGGCATGGAGCCGCAATACTCCGCTCGACGGGTTGAATCTCAATCGCGTGTTTCCGGGCCGCGCCGGCGGGTCAGTGACCGAACGAATCGCGGATGCGGTTTCGCGCATTTTGTTGCCAATGGCCGACACGGTATTTGATCTGCACAGCTTCGGACCAACGTGGGATTTTCCACCGGCCGCCACGACGCACCCGATTGCCGATCTCGATCTCATGGCCAGGACGGTGAGAATGGCGGAAGCGTTCAAATTGCCCTTGACATTGGTCTGGGAATACAACGACACGGTTGGAATGTTCGATATCGTGGCCCAAAACCAAGGGAAGGTATTTGTTTGCGCTGAATTTGGCGGCGGCACGGTCGGCGCGGACAATCTCGCGATTTACGAGGCTGGAGTGCGCAACGCGCTCATCGCGCTCGGGCTGGTCGAGGGTAAGGCCGAGTATCCAACGTTCCGTCAACAGAAGTCCGGCCAAACACTCGAAACGCATCCGTCCGACGAGTTGAAATCGCCCGCACCGGGCATCTTCGAACCTCGCGCGTCGGTGTTGGATGAAGTGAAGCAGGGAGATCTCATAGGCATCCTGCATCCGATGGATTCTCTGTCCGTTGAATCCATTGACATCCGCGCGCCTGGAACAGCCATCGTCTTCGCCATACGATCGGGGGGGCATGTCGGCGTCAACGAATGGGTAGCGGCCGTTGCGCGCCCCCTGCGCCTCGAGTGCCACTAGCAGAACGAAATTTAATCCCCTCAGAATGAATCGAGTGACTGAATTGCAAATCAAAGACGTCCTCCTCACGCTTGGCAATGGCGCATTTTTCTATGACGACCAGGCTGCTATCAGGGCCGGGGCCTCGCAGGATGCTTTCATCTATGTTGGCGAACCGGTAACGCCCGGGTTTACATCCATTCGCGTTCCAGCATCGTCGCTCAGCGTCGGGCTTGTCCTCTCCGACGACACCGTTGTTTGGGGCGACATGATGGGCGTTCAGTACTCTGGTGCTGGCGGACGCGATCCATTGTTTGAAACTTCTCAAATCTCGGATTTGACCTCCCGGGTCGTGGCGCCTCGGCTTCTGGATGTTGATGTATCTCGTTACCTTGTGGCCTGCGCGAAGGTTCTCGAGCCTCACGAACATAAGCGGCTACCTCTCGCGATTGAGTATGGCGTCAGCCAGGCCCTGCTTCGAGCCGCGGCCTACCTCCAGCGCGCCACCATGGCAGAGGTTGTATGCGCTGAATTTGACTTGCCGCTGCCGACGCGCAGGGTCCCGATCTACTGCCAGAGCGGCGATGCTCGCGAAATCAATGTCGACAAGATGATTCTGAAGGCCGTGGATGTGCTTCCCCACGGCCTGATCAACTCACGGCAGAAATTCGGAATCAACGGCCAGACCTTCATGGAGTTCGTGAAGTGGGTTGCAAGGCGTACGCGCGAAATCGGCTGCCCGGGGTATCATCCGGTGCTGCATTTCGATGTGTATGGCTGGATCGGCCAGGAAATCGGCCTTGAGCCGCAAAACATCGCGGACTTTATCTGCCAGGTTGCAAATACCGTCCCGGATTTCACGCTAAACATCGAGTCCCCAGCGGATTTCGGTTCGACGCAGGCACAAATTGAGAACTATGCCAAGATCGTATCGATATTGGACAACCGGGGTTCCAATGCCCGTATTGTTGTGGACGAGCGATGCAACATGCTCGAGGATATCCGGCTCTTTGCCGAAGCAAAGGCCGCCCATCTCGTCCAAATCAAGACCCCCGATGTTGGCTCAATTGCCGACACGGCACGTGCCGTTCTTATTTGTAAGGAGAACCAAGTTGGAGCGTATGTCGGGGGGAGCTGTACCGAGACGGATCTCTCCGCCCAAGCTTCTGTCCACGTATCGGTCGCGACCCAGGCCGACATGATGCTCGCAAAGCCCGGTATGGGTGTCGACGAAGCATTTTCAATCGTTGGGAATGAACAAAATCGGCTGCTTGCGATGCTGAACCGTCGTCGGGCTCAAAACGAAAACGTTGGATGAAAGCACGGTGTAGCATGCAGAACTCTCTTGAGGGGATCACTGTCGTCGCCGTGGAGCAGGCCGTGGCCGCGCCTTATGCATCGTCTCGTCTTGCTGACGCCGGCGCACGTGTCATCAAGGTCGAAAGGCCCGAAGGGGACTTTGCCCGCAACTACGACAAGTTGGTGCGGGGACAAAGCGCTTACTTCGTCTGGCTCAACCGGGGTAAGGAGTCGGTCTGTCTGGACTTGAGAACTGAGGGGGACCGCGCCGTCCTGGACACGCTCATTGCCGGTGCCGACGTCTTAATCCAAAACCTGAAGCCGGGCAGTATCGAAAAACTGGGGTTCCGGTCTAGGGATCTCCGTCGGCGATTTCCGCGTCTGATCACCTGCGATATCTCCGGTTTCGGCGACACAGGGCCGTACTCCCATTTGAAGGCCTATGATCTCATCGTCCAGGCCGAAACTGGTCTGTGTGCGATCACCGGGACGCAACAGGGGCCCGCCCGTGTGGGTGTGTCGGTTTGCGACATCTCGGCAGGCATGAACGCGCATAGCGCCATTCTTCAGGCGCTATATCACCGCGAGGTCACTGGCGAAGGGACAAGCATCCAGGTGTCACTGTTCGATGCCGTCGCCGACTGGATGAACGTGCCGGTTCTTCAAAACGACTACAGCGGCTATCACACGGTGCGCGCGGGCGTGAAACACCCGTCGCTCGCGCCATATGGTGCCTATCGGTGTGCCGACGGCAAAGAGGTCATCTTTTCGGTTCAGAATGACCGTGAATGGGTGAATTTTTGCGAAAAGTTCCTGAAGCTGCCGAAGCTTATACGCGCACCTGGTTTCGCCGATAATATGGAGCGCCTCGGTCACCGTGCGCAACTTGATGAGATCATCGAACGGCGCTTTTCCAAACTGCTATGCCACGAAGCAATGCAGGAGCTTGAGGCAGCCGGGTTGGCATATGGCCGACTGAACGAAGTCGCGGATGTTTCAAAGCACCCACACATTCGCAAGGTGCAGGTCGGAACACCCGAAGGGACCATCGAGACGATCGCCCCCGCAGCGATCTTCAACGCTGAGCACCCTTTGCTGCGCCCTGTCCCGGCTCTTGGCGCTCATACCGAGGCTGTCCGCGAGGAGGTTCTGGGACGTTTGCGCGAAAGAGCCACATCGGCGTGAGCGTGCGTCTTGTCGGTAAGGCCGGTGCGCTCGCGATCTATAGGAGAGCGTGTGTACCACGGATCATCCAGCGAATCGGCGGCCCTGCGAGCTCGCTAAAATCGACCGCAGAGGCGACTCCATGATCAAGGACACCTTTCCGGCCATTGAAAGCCCTATGTCTGTACCCCGCTGGAGATCCCTGCTCTTCGTTCCCGCTCACGTTCCGCGCTTCGTTAAGACGGCCCATGAGCGGGGTGCAGATGGCGTCATACTCGACCTCGAGGACTCGGTCCCGCAAGACCGGAAGGACCAGGCAAGGCGTCAACTTCGTGGATCGGTGGCAAAAGTGGGTCGCAACGGTGCGTCGGTTTTGGTCCGCGTGAACCGTGGCCTGCGCGCGCTGGCTGCCGACCTTGAAGCAGCGGTCGTCGCAGGCGTCAATGCGCTTGTCCTTCCCAAGGTGGAATCGGCCGAGTGGGTGATGGAAGTCGCTGATGCCGTGACGGAACTTGAGCACGAAAGGAATCTTGACGCGGGAAGCATTCGGTTCGTTGCCCAGATCGAGACTCCGGGGGCATTGACGAGACTCGCGGCAATAGCTTCGGCCCATCCACGGATGGCCGCGATGGCGCTTGGTCCGGAAGATTTCAGCGCGGCCGCTGGCGGGACACCAAGTCCAGAGCTCCTTCTAGGACCGAACCTTTCGGTCTTGTTCGCCGCCCGTGCGAGAGGTCTGCTGCCTCTTGGATTCGTTGGAAGTATCGGGCAGTTTTCGGACACGCAGAAGTTCCGCGATGTCGTCATACAGGCAAGGCGGCTCGGTTTCGTCGGAGCGTTGGCGATTCATCCGACACAAGTTGCCATCCTGAATGAAGCCTTCTCGCCAAGCGCAGAGGAGTTCGAGTGGGCCCGGCGCGTGCTCGCGACCGAAAGGGATGCCGCGGCAGAGGGTAGGGGTGCTTTCGCCTTGGACGGCAAGATGGTCGATGCCCCGGTTGTCAGGAGGGCCCGTGAAATCATCGCCATGGGTCCAAAGGCCGAGTTGGGCGTTTGAACGGCTGATTAGCCCAGACTCGGACGACACGACACGAAGGTGCTCCACTTGCCTCGGCCGTGGATTGCCTGGGCGATTGCTGCAGTGCGGCACAATTATTGCTTTCTCGCCATCACTTTTCGAGATAGATACGAGGAAGCTGGGGAAGTGCCTCAGTTGGGCACTTCAAATGATGGAAATTAGGCAGTTAAAATACTTCGTCGGCGTAGTCGAAGCGGGCAGCTTCACGAAGGCTGCTGCGTTCCTCAATATTGCTCAGAGCGCTCTGAGCTTGCATGTGCGTCAGTTGGAGGAAGGCTTCGGCACTCAGCTGCTGATACGCGACAGGTCCGGCGTAAGCGTGACGGCGTCAGGAGCCAAACTGCTCGAGCGAGCGCGGGCGATTCTCAGGGAAATTCGACTCACCGAGGCGGAATTGACCAATACAGCCGCTTCCCCTGCCGGGGAGGTGACCATTGGCATTCCGTCGGGAGCCGCTCGCGTGCTGAGCGGCCCCTTGCTTGAATCAGTGAGAGCCGAACTGCCGAGGGTCTCACTAAAGATGATCGAGGGTATGACGGGACCGCTGGAGGAGTGGATGGCTGCTGGCCGCTTCAATCTGGCAGTTCTCTACCGCACAGCGGATAGTGTGGCACGAATGACGGTCCTGGCGCGCGAAGAGCTCTGTCTCGTGGTGCCATCAGGTGAACCGCCTTTCGAAGCTTCGATATCTCTGGCGGATCTACACGCGTTCCCGCTGGCGGTTCCCATGCGCAATAACAATGTCAGACGTTCGGTGGCTGACGTCGTCGCACAACACGGTTGCGCGCTGGACGTCAAGTTTGAAGTGGACTCGCTCTCAACGATCATCAACATGGTTATAGAAGGAAAAGCCCATTCTATTCTCGCCCCCTCAGCCGTTCAAAAAGAAGCCACTCAAGGGCTAGTTCGGACGGTCAAAATCGTCGATCCGGTGATTACCCGTTCCGTCGTACTTGCCGTAAATCCGAAAGATGAGCGTTCTGCGGCCGTCTCCGCGGTCCGCAAGCTCATCCCCAAGGTCGCCAGAGAATTAATTGAGAGTGAGGCCTGGGCAGCCGCGGCTCCTGACGCCACCTGAACTCTTCGACCTATTTGGAAACGCTATGTCTTCTTGCGGCCATCAGGATCAGATCGATCTGGATTCCAGATGGATTTCGGCAATATTCGATATTTGACCTGCCGCGACACTCGCGATGAAACTGGCTCAGGCGAGTTTAGCGGTTCGCTATCGAACGGCGATCGTACGGCAAAAAATTCACACAAGTGGAGCACGCGATGTCCGAGGCCAGGAGCTACGAGCTCTTCATCAACGGCAAATGGCGGGCGGGTGGTAGCAGAGTCACATTGCCGGTGATTAATCCGGCAACGGAGAAGGTAGTTGCCTCGGTAGCCTCGGCGACGGTGTCGGATCTGGACGAGGCCCTCGCTTCGGCAGAACGCAGCCGCAAGGCTTGGTGTTCACGGCCTGCAAAAGAACGTGGCGAGATCCTGGTAGCAGCCGCAAGAGTCTTGGCAACGCAGATTGAACCAGCAGCTAGGGACCTGTCGGCCGAACAGGGAAAGACGATTGCCGAAGCAACAGGCGAGTACGCGCGCGCGGTCGAAACGCTGGAGTGGAACGGTACGCACGCGGAAGAGCTGTCCGCGACTATTCCGTTGGGTCCGAACCGGATGATCGTTCCGGAGCCGCTCGGTGTCGTTGCTGCGTTCACGCCATGGAATTATCCGGCCGTGCTCATCACCCGCAAGCTCGCCCCGGCGTTGGCGGCAGGCTGCCCAGTGATCCTCAAAGGGGCTGAAGAGACACCGAGCGTAGCTGTCCATATCGTTGAATCATTGCGCCAAGCAGGTGTTCCGGACGGCGTGGTCAATCTGGTTTTCGGTGTGCCGGTGCATATATCGCGGCATTTGCTCAGTTCACCAATCGTGAAGGTCTTGACTTTCACCGGTTCAACCGCTGTTGGAAAACAGCTGGCCATGCTCGCGGCGAATAATTTGCAGCGCTGCATTCTTGAACTCGGTGGGCACTCTCCGGTTATAGTGTGCGAGGATGCCGACCTGGCAAAGGCGATACCGGCTATTTCGGAATACAAGTTCGAGTGCGCGGGCCAGAGCTGCAATGCGCCCAGCAGGATTCTTGTCGCTCGGACACTCTACGAGGAATTCCTATCCCGGATGACGGAAGCCGCCCGCAAGATCAGGATAGGCCTACCGGACGACCCTGCGACGGAGATGGGACCGATGGCAAACGCGCGGCGAATCGAGGCCATGCAGCGTCTGACCAAGGATGCGGTCGATCGCGGCGCCCACATCGAGACAGGTGGAACCCGCCTCGACGGAGCGGGCTTTTACTGGCCGCCAACCATCCTGACGGGCGTGCCGAAGGATGCCAGAGTGCTTCATGAAGAGCCGTTCGGACCGATCCTCACCGTGGCTCCGTTCGATACGCTCGACGAGGCCATCGGGGAAGCCAACGACACTGAGTATGGCTTGGCCGCTTACTTCTTCACGGACGCTGCCGATACGCAACGAAAGCTGACCAATAGTCTTTCGGCGGGCGCTGTCAGTGTGAATTACCTGAAAGGGGTTTCAGCTGATGCACCTTATGGAGGCGTCAAACAGAGCGGCTATGGATATGAAGGAGGCGAGCAGGGGGTACGGAGCTTCCAGATCCTGAAAATGGTGAACGGCCTCGGTTCATTTGGATGAGATCCGGTGGGCAGTAGAACACGGACCATCGCCGGCAAGGACATCATAAGGAGCGTGGCCGACGCCCTTCAGTACATCTCGTACTACCATCCTCCAGATTACATCCGCTCTCTTTCGCAAGCGTACGCGCGCGAACAGAGCCCAGCGGCAAAAAACGCAATAGGGCAGATTCTGCTGAACTCCCGCATGGCGGCCTTCGGGCGGCGGCCGATCTGCCAGGACACCGGCCTTGTGGTGGTCTTCGCAAAAGTCGGCATGGACGCCCGGATCAAATCAACGGCCAGTTTCGCAGAGCTCGTGAATGAAGGCGTCCGTCAGGCCTATCTCGACCCGGACAACCCCCTTCGGGCATCGATCGTTGCCGATCCGCTCGCCGGACGAGTCAATACTCGTGACAACACGCCGGCGGTCGTCCACGTCGACCTTGTACTAGGTAACCAGATTGACATCACCATTGCCGCAAAAGGCGGCGGGTCAGAGAACAAGGCACGTTTTACCACCTTGAACCCCAGCGCCTCCGTTTCCGACTGGGTGGTTGACACAGTCGCGACGCTTGGCAGTGGGTGGTGTCCACCCGGCCTGATCTCGATTGGCATCGGTGGCAGCGCTGAAAAGGCGATGCTGCTGGCCAAGGAGGCCATGAACCAGCCCATCGATATGGCGGAATTGATTGCCAGGCGGCCTTCAAGCGCGGAAGAGGCACTGCGGATTGAACTTTATGACCGGATTAACGCACTGGGCATCGGCGCCCAAGGCCTTGGTGGCCTGACGACAGTCGTCGACGTCAAGGTTGCGACCTATCCTACTCATGCCGCGTCCAAGCCCGTGGCGCTCATTCCGCAATGCGCCGCCAACCGGCACCTGAAGTTTACCTTGGATGGCTCTGGACCAATCATGCTGGAGCCGCCCGATTTGCGCGAATGGCCCGACATTGGAACGGACGAATTGAGTCCAGCCGGCGTACGAAGAGTGAACCTCGATGCGCTGACCAAGGAACAGACGGCGTCGTGGCGTTGCGGGGAAACGCTCCTTTTGTCCGGAAAAATGCTGACGGGCCGTGACGCCGCCCACAAGCGAATGGTCGAGTTGATCGACGCCGGCAAGCCGCTTCCGTTCGATCTGCAGGGGCGCGTAATCTACTACGTTGGACCCGTCCGCGCCGTGAGAGATGAGGTCGTCGGACCGGCCGGCCCAACAACGTCCAGCCGCTTGGACGATTTTACGGACAAGGTGCTCGCCGAAACCGGGCTTTTCGCGATGGTAGGCAAAGCGGAGAGAGGACGGGCGGCCATCGAGTCGATTGTAAGGCACAAAACGCCGTATCTCATCGCAGTGGGTGGGGCTGCCTACCTGATATCAAAATCAATCAAGTCAGCGCGGCTCATTGCCTTCGAAGACCTGGGCATGGAAGCAGTCTATGAATTCGAGGTGCAGGATATGCCTGTCATCATGGCTGTCGATGTTGAGGGAAACTCAATTCACAATTCTGGGCCTCTTGAGTGGCGCAAGCGCATGGCGGCGGACAGCATCGCACGCAACATCGGCGTTTGAGCCTTCCGACCAAGCTCGGTTGATCGGCGTCAATTCCATTGTCAACACGGCTTAAGAGCACAAGGTCATGAAGTCGAAGCCCAATCCTGCGCGCCTGGACGCTTGGGACTTCCGGATTCTCTCAGAGATTCAGTCAGACGGCCGGATCTCAAAAAGCGAGCTTGCAAAACGCGTTCATCTTTCGGCGTCGGCCTGCTCGGAGCGGCTCCGTGCACTCGAGACAGCAGGGATTGTCGAGGGGTTCTACGCGCGGCTGAGTCCGGCCCTCATCGGCGGCATGGTGTTTGTGATGGTGGAGGTCGTTCTGGAACGTCATCGCCTCGAGGACCAAAGACACTTTGAGACTGCGATCGGAGAATTTCCGGAAATCTTGGATTGCTGGGCTATCGGCGGGCGGATCGATTATCTGATGCGCGTCGCATCTCCTTCTATGGCTGCGTATCAGGATTTCATGGAGAGACTGCTGCAGGCAGGCTTGGGGATCGATCAATATTACAGTCTTGTCGTGACCAAACCAATCAAGTCCAATTCACCAATCCCCTTGTCCGCACTAAGGCGACGGTAAACGCCGACGCCTTCGTTTCCACGGCTTTTGATCCCCATTCCGCGAATTCGTCGGCGAAGGACGTGCATTCCCGCGAAACTGGAGAGGCGTTTGCGGTATGGTAATTGCTAACGCGGCCGGCCGAGTGCCCTCCGCCAATCCATCGCGAGGAGAGGACTATGCGGTTGAGTAATCTGGGAACCGAGCAACTCAGAGAGAAGGATCGAAGCTTCGTCTTTCATCCGTCCACGCATCTGGCCAAGCACAGCCGAGGCGAGACCCCAAATCGGATCATGGCCGGTGCGGAAGGCGTGTACATTTGGGATACCGAAGGCCGAAAGAGCCTCGACGGTTTCGGTGGGCTCTACTGCGTCAACATGGGATATGGCTGCACGGAAATTGCCGAGGCCATTGCCAGGCAAGCACACGAAATGCCGTTCGCCCATATCTATGCAAGTCAAGGAACAGAGCCAGTCGCCCTCTTGGCAGAGGCCGTGGTCGAGTATTTTGGTCAGAACATGCGAAGGGTCTTTTTCGGCCTTTCCGGCTCCGACGCCAACGAAACCAACATCAAGCTGGTCTGGTACTACAACAACATTCTGGGCCGCCCTGAAAAGAAGAAGATCATCTCGCGTCATCGCGGCTATCACGGGTCCGGGCTGGTCACCGGGAGCCTGACAGGCCTTGCCTTCTTCCATAATTTCTTCGACCTGCCGCTGGACTTGGTGCGCCATACCACGACGCCGCACCACTATCGCCAGGCGCATGACGGCGAAAGTGAGCAAGCATTCTCGAAACGCTGCGCGGATGAACTTGAAGCCCTTATCGTGGCTGAAGGCCCGGAGACCGTTGCAGCTTTTATTGGAGAGCCGGTGCTTGGGACAGGCGGTATCGTTCCACCCCCAAAAGGATACTGGACCGCTATTCAAAGCGTGCTCGACAAGTACGATATCCTGCTGATCGCCGACGAGGTGGTTTGCGGGTTTGGACGAACCGGTGAGAAATTCGGTTCCCACCTCTATGGCATGCGGCCGGACTTCGTGACCATCGCCAAGGGTTTGAGTTCCGCCTACCTGCCCATCTCCGGGTCAATCATTGGCGACCGCGTCTGGTCGATCTTGGAACAAGGAACAGAGAAGCACGGCGCCCTCGGCCATGGCTGGACATATTCGGGTCACACGCTTTGCGCTGCGGCCGCGCTCGCCAATATTCGACTCCTAAAGGAAAGAAATATCCTGGAGCATGTCCGCGATGTCGGCCCGTATTGGCATGCCCGCATGAATGCCGAACTGGCGGGACACCCCATTGTTGGCGAGGTTCGTGGTGTCGGAATCCTCTCCGCCGTAGAGCTGATGCGAGATCCAAAGCAGAGAATACCGTTTGAATCCGATCTTCAGGTCGGGGTTCGAGCCGCCGCTGCTCTGTTCGAGAATGGTGTCATCGGCCGTGCCATGCCACACGGCGATATCCTCGGCTTTGCCCCGCCTTTGATCATCACCCGGAAGGAGATCGACATAATCGTCAACGCAACCGCGAAATCAGTCGAGACGACCTATCGCGCGCTGAAGGCCGAGGGTGCGATATGAACATGCGAGTGCCGACGGAAGCGAGCCCCGGGTTCGACGCCGTCCCGGGTAAAGTGGTCCCTGGGAGGAACTTTCCCACGGACCAAACGCTTTGACGTCAGCCTGTCGCCCACGGTGTCCCATTGGTGAAGGCGGGTTGACAGCGCATTTCGCGCCGAGCCGACCGAAACTGCTGAACTTGAAGCCGTCGGATTCTAAGCATGCTTCGGATACCTTTGATCGCAAGCGATAACCAAATCAGTTCTGCCGCCGCTGTCCTGTTGCCCAACGACCAGGGTGTTTGTGCGGCGCGCCCTGCCGATGTACCTCCCCGCCGGCAGGGCGCCTTTTTTGACCCGCTGGATCTGGGTGGCCCGCTGGATCTGCGTGATTGTAGCGCCTCCGCAATCGACAGTTCGAGAAGGAGGTCATCTGCATATCCGGATGGCACATCGAGCTTCGATAATTCTTATACACCATGGCGACCGCCCACAATCGCAGCTTCGGACCCGCGGCTTACGGCAGCCGGCGTCGAGGTCGCATGCACCTCCTTTCATATGATCGAAGGTCCGGGGAGTAGTCACCGCGGTGAATTTTCTCCAGCGTCGAACATCTCGGGGGGCGAGTCCTCTCGCCGTAGCTGCCAAGAAGCCGGAAAGTCCCAGGTTTAATTGAAAACAGCCGCAGGAGAAAATGCAGCTCGTCTTCGAAACTTTGCTGGAACAGTTGTCTTTGAGTGTTGATGAAGTCGACTTCCATAACGCACTGGCCAGCGCCGCCGGCGCCTTCGACATTCCCGCATTTGCCTATCTGTCTCTGGTGTCTGATCGCGTCACAAAACCCAGGCTGATATCGAACTATCATTCTGGCTGGACGTCGCACTACTTGCGCCACCAATATGAAAGGATCGACCCAGTCATAGAATGGGCAAGGTGCAGCGAATATCCCTTTCAGTGGGGACCTGATTTCGGCCATGCTGGCATTTCAACGCGACAGCAACAGCTTTTCGATGAGGCTGCCGAATTCGGCATCTGCTGCGGACTGACGATACCACTTGTTGATCGCCGCGGCGGTGTCGCTGCGATGACCTTCGCGGCAGACAGGCTCGATCCGACCTTCCTGCGCGTCGCCGAGAAGTATGAGCAGGCGCTCGAGATTATGGCGATGTGCTTTCACATTGGCGTTCGCCGCAAGCTTTCGTGTGGTCTGGCGGTGGATGGTGTTTCGTTGACGC
This sequence comes from Mesorhizobium loti CJ3sym, assembly GCF_000472785.1. GTDB lineage: Bacteria > Pseudomonadota > Alphaproteobacteria > Rhizobiales > Rhizobiaceae > Mesorhizobium > Mesorhizobium loti_E. Next base: position 289,149 of record NZ_KI421462.1, on the reverse strand, counting down.
CCCGTGAGTACGAATGCCTGGAGTGGACGGCGAAGGGCAAGTCCGCCTGGGAGATCGGCTGTATCTTGGGAATCAAGGAGCGCACGGCCGCTTTCCATTTGGACAATGCCAAGAAGAAGCTCGGCGTGCGCACCAAAAATCAGGCAGTGACACTGCTGGCCTCCTCACGATCATCAATTCTCTGAGGGACAGAATCCCTCTTTGATCGACCTGTGCAAATGCACAGGCAGTCGCGGCATGAAGGTTCGCCTCCAATGGCAGGGTCATACCTGCGAGGAGACCATCATGATTGAGCTTATTGCGCCCGGCTGGCACGGCGCCTTTGCCTACGAACTTCACGAAATGCACCGCCTGCGCTACCGCGTCTTTAAGGAGCGCCTCGATTGGAACGTGAGCACGACCGGCGGCTTCGAGATCGATTCATTCGATTCCCTGAAACCGCACTATCTTGTGTTGTGCGATTCCGCCGGTCGCGTCGGGAGCGGCGTACGCCTTCTGCCCTCGACGGGGCCGACGATGTTGCGAGATGTCTTTTCGAGGCTGTTGGAGGAGAGAACGGCACCCGAGGAACCGAGCGTCTGGGAAAGCAGCCGTTTCGCCCTTGATCTTCCACCGTCTTCACCGAAGGGCAGTGGGAGTATTGCTGTTGCGACCTATCAACTCCTCGCTGGCATGATCGAGTTCGGTTTGTCGCGGCAGCTTACCCATATCGTCACGGTTACGGATTTGCGCATGGAGCGAATCCTGCGTCGCGCCGGATGGCCGCTGGCCCGGATCGGTCCGCCCCAGACAATCGGCACCACGTGCGCAGTTGCCGGCTGTTTGGATGTCTCAGAGGCGAGCCTTGCTGCGGTCCGCCACAGTGGCAGTCTTGGCGGTCCCGTCCTGTGGGCGCCAGTGCTCTGCACGGGCGCCTGACATGGCTATGATAGGTAATGACGCCGACTGGCCGGACTGGCAGGATGAGAAATCTTATCGCTATACGCGGCACCTGACGCGACGCGGCTGGGCCTGGGAATTCCTGCGGCGCAATCCGGCCTTCCAGCGTGACTGCAGGCACGCGCTTGAGCACGCAGAATTTGCAGAAAGGTGGTTCGAGGTAGAACTGGTGAGATCGTCGCTCGATCTCACGCAGTGGGGGCTCCTGTTTCGCAAGCTCGTTGAGGCCTGATGCGGCTGTGTTCTGGTGCTCCCGCCAATGCCCGCATGTCCTGCCGGTCATTGCGAAAAAGGCACTGTCGCCCGAAACGCTTTCGTTTGATCTCGCTAGATTGCCATGTCGGGCGGCACTCATGATCACGGCGGACGGTCGACAGCACGTCATGCTGCGAAATGCTCACCGGGACCTCCAACTTGTCGTGGAGGGCGCGGAGGTTTTGCGCCCCGTTCGGCTTTCCGTCGACGCGATCTGGCCCGCCGATCGAATGAGGCAGCACCTGAATGCGCTCGAATGCCTCAATGCTTTTCACGCGACTGGACAATTTCCCGACAGGCTGTTTCCCCCCGAAGCGCGCGCTAGCCGTCTGCGCTTTGTTCTTCAGGCGCTCGACGGCTCGCTAGGCGGGGCATCGCATCGCCAAATCGCAATGGCCCTGTTGGCTCGACAACGCGTCCAGGCCGACTGGACGGATCCGCGCAACCACCTTCGCGATCGAATCCGCCGTGCCGTCCGGCGCGGTCACATGCTCATGGATCGTGGCTATCGGGATTTCCTCGTCTAAGATGATTGGAATAGCTCACCTGGAGCCGGTCAGCGCGCGAACAGTTCTTTGTATCCAGTCGTAACCATCCAGTTTGCCCGATCGAGATGGCTGCGAACCGCCATTCGGGCGCGCTCAGGTTCTCGCATCGGATCGATGCCAAGGACGAGCTGCGCCATCTCGTCTTCGCTGGCGTCGTCGGCGGACGCGTCCAGGAGCCTCATATAGATGGTGAAGTGCTCATTGTCGTAAGCGGTCAGGCTGTCCGACCATGGGACTTCGTCTTGGACTTTGCGTTTCATCGCGACCCTCTTGCCGGTTTGGGGTTTGTTGTGATCGGGCACGGCTTCTCCTCGGTTGGCTCACCATAGCGAATAGGAACGATCGTTCCTAGAACGATAGTTCCGGTTCTGGTCCCTATCTCGCCATGGACCTCACGGAAGTCATGGCGATCAACATGCGTCGTTTGCGCCATGATCAGGACCTGACGCAGGAAGAATTGGCTGCCCGCGCAGAACTGAGCATGCGCTATGTGGGCTCGATCGAGCGTGCTCGGGTTTCCGCAAGTGTCAGTGTGCTTGGCCGGCTCGCAAAAGCGTTTGACGTTGATCCTTGTGAGTTGATTAGGCCGCCGCAGTAACAAAGGCGATCAGTCCATCCCGGATTGCCGAAATCCATCTGGATGACGCGCAACCGCCGCCCATGAACTGAGCCCGCTTTTCTTCGACATGGTCTCGACCATACAGTTTGCTCCATGGCGCGGTTTGCCTTGTGGATTGCAAATATATCCTAAAATGGGATAATCCGAAACTGGGATTAGTTGATGAGCCGGTTCCCTTCTGGCCGGTTCATCTGATGCCGAAATCCCTTCGATCGCCCCGCCAACGCCGGCTGCTGGAACAGCTGATAGCGGCGCGCAAGAACAAGGGCTTAACCCAGGCCAAGGTTGCCGAAGCGCTTCGCCGCCCGCAGTCTTTCGTGGCCAAGTATGAGGGCGGTGAACGTCGCATGGACGTCATTGAGTTCCTCGATGTAGCGGAAGCGCTCGAAATCGACCCTTGCGAGGTTCTCGCACGTGTGCGTCGCTTGCGTGACCGATAGCTTGTGCTGCTTGGCAAGCGACAAGTCACCAAAATCGTAGCCCTGGATTTGCTGCCCCGGCGGCAGATGGTTCGGGCACATCGATGGCATAAACTCAATGGCTTTGACTTGCTGACCTTCGCATGGAGAGCGCAAGCTGGTCTGACGAAATGCACGCAGGATCAGGGAGAAGGCCGGCTTGACGCAGGAGCAGCTTGCCCAGATCTCCGGCTTCAGCCAGCAGTACATCAGCGGGCTGGAGAAGGGCAAAAGGAACCACCATCGTCAGGCTTTATGAACTGGCACAAGCCCTCCGTGTCAGCCACATCGAAGGGGTGCGACCTAACTGACCAGGATAAGCGCTATTTGGAAATGGCGCCAACGCGCCGCGGACATTTCGACCGCATCCACCATGTAGATGATGCTGCGCACACTCGGATAGGCGAAGAACGGCACGACGTGCTGCCAGTCGCGCCGCCAGCTCTGAGTGATCGCCGGGTGTCGCCGGCCTCGAAGTCCTGCAGAGCCTTCATGCCGGCTTAGCGTCCGCCCCCGGCAGAGGGCGCTGAGCGTCGGCACAACGGCTTCGCGACCTTCCGCGACACGAACAGATGACGGATCAGGTGCACGATACAGGTTAGCACTGTCGCCTAGGTAGAGGTGGCGCCGCTCGCCTCCCTGTTGGCCAAGCAGTTTGCCAGCTTGCCGTCTTACCAGCCACCTCGCCAGTCTCGTTGCGTTCTTGTTTAGGCCTTGCAACAGATCCTTCAAGGAAATTTATGGAATCTTTGCGACCACAAATCGCTGTCAATGGTACGCTCACCACAACTTTCAAGTTCAGTGGTGGCAGAAATCTGATGTGGTTATGTTCCGCTGCCGAACAGCATTTGCGAAGAGCCCGACATGAAAAAGCGAGCAGGACGAGGGGTTCGGTTCTTCTATTTGGCGCCGTGCTGACCAATGATGATACTTGTCGATCGCCTGATGACAGCAGCACATCTTGATCGCCTACGGATCCTGGGCCTTTGCGCGCATGCCGACCTGACTGTCCGCGAACTGGCGGAGATTCTCGATCTTCGTCGGGAGCGCGTCGCGCGACACGTCCGGATGCTGGCCAGAGCCGACTTTCTTTGCGGCAACGGACAACGTCCTTGGTCCTCATATCATCTCAATGCAGGGGGCAAGGACGGAGGGTTGGTTCAATTCCTGGTCGATCTCCTGCCCCACGACGATGGGTATCATAAGCGGGACCTGGAGCGGCTCGAGGCGGTACAGACGCGTGGTCGAAGGGGACTGCTGCTTAATCGTGAAAAGATCCGCCTAGGTGGGAGTGAGAAACTACCATGAATAACTCCGCTGACGTAGCCATCGCAGAGCCCGGCACATTCGGACGGTCTTCCTTGGTCCATGTCGATTGCCGCGTTCACGAACTGCTTCTACGACAGAGGCGGCAAGAGCGGACGATGCTCAAACTCATCGCATCTGAGAACTTTGCCTCCTCAGCCGTACTGGAAGCGACCGGCTCTATCTTCGCGAACAAATACGCCGAGGGCTACCCGGGTGCGCGCTACTACGCGGGAAACGAGATCGTCGATGAGCTTGAGACCCTCGCGATCGAGCGCCTGAAAGCGCTATTTGGCAGTGAGCACGCCAACGTCCAGCCTTATTCGGGCTCACCAGCCAACCAGGCGGTCTATCGCGCGCTTTTGAGCCCCCGTGACAAAGTCATGGGGCTGCCTTTGCCCGAAGGCGGCCATCTGACTCATGGGTGGTCCGTCAACTTTTCCGGCACTGATTATCAACGCGTCCCCTATGGGCTGCACGAAAAGACGCAGCAAATTGACTATGACCGCTTGCGCGAGACCGCCAGGCGGGAACGGCCGAAACTCATTTGGGTCGGCGGAACTGCCTACCCGCGCGTCTTTGACTACGCGGCAATGGCAGAAATCGCTGCGGAGGCGAACTCCTATCTCGTGGCCGACATTGCGCACATCAGCGGCCTAGTTGTCGCAGGAGTGCATCCGACCCCCGTGCGCCATTGCGATGTAGTCACCAGCACTTCTCATAAGTCGATCCGCGGCCCCCGTGGTGGGTTCATTTTGTCAAGGGATGAAGACCGTTATCAGCCCCTCTATCATCCGAAGACCAAACACAATCTGGCCAAACGTATAGACCGCGCCGTGTTCCCTCTCCTGCAAGGCGGACCGCATATGAATACTGTCGCCGCGCTTGCCGTCGCTTTGCAGGAAGCAGCAAACCCGTCCTTTCGTGTCTACGGTCAGCAGATCGTCAACAACGCCAAGGCTCTGGCCGAGGCGCTTCTGGACCGTGGTTATGACCTGGTCACCGGCGGCACTGACAATCACATGCTGATCCTTGATCTGCGGGGCCGGCCGCTGTCAGGGAAAGCCTATGCCGAGCGCCTGGCAAGGGCAGGCATTATTACGAACTTTAATATGGTGCCGGGCGACCCGCGCGACCCGGCGGTCACAAGCGGGATCCGCTTGGGGTCGCCGGCAGTGACGTCCATGGGCATGCGTGAAGGGGAAATGGTGCAGATCGCCGCTTTTATTGATCTGGTCTGCCGCCAGCCCGACGACGAGGAAGTTCATGCGAACGTGCGAAGGGACGTTGCCGACTTCTGCGCTGCGTTCGACGTCCCCGGCATCAGCGACCGGTAAGACCGCCCCAGTCCAGAAACTCCCACCCAACTCCAACACTTGAAGCGAGGACATTCCATGACCAGGCAGTTCGTGTTCTCTTCCGAATCCGTCGGCGCGGGACACCCCGATAAGATGGCAGATAACATCTCGGATGCCATCCTCGATGCCATCCTCCGCACCGACCCGAAGGCGCGCGTCGCCTGTGAAACGTTGGTGAAGACAGGGATGGTCGTTCTGGCTGGAGAGATCACCAGCCACGCGGAGATCGATTACACTCAAGTTGCCCGCGATACGATCCTCGATATTGGCTACGACGACGATGCCATCGGCTTTGATGGTCGACGTTGCGCCGTCATTCTGGCTCTCACCGAGCAGTCGCCCGACATAAGCCAGGGCGTTGATGAAGGACGAGGGCAGGATCTCGAGCAGGGGGCGGGGGATCAGGGCCTCATGTTTGGATTCGCATGCAACGAGACGGATACATTGATGCCCTTGCCGATCCAACTCGCTCACCATTTGACGAAAAGACAGGCGGAGGTCCGGAAAACAGGACAGCTTGGCTGGCTGCGTCCGGACGTGAAATCTCAGGTGTCCGTACGCTACGAGGGTCTCCGCCCGGTGGCACTGGACACCATAGTCCTGTCAACGCAGCATGACGGGGCGGTCTCCCAAGATACAGTCCGCGAAGGCGTCATTGAGGAGATCATAAAACCGGTCCTGCCGACCCATCTGGATACTTCGGAGATCAGATTCCTGGTCAACCCAACAGGGCGGTTCGTGGTCGGTGGGCCGGCCGGCGACTGCGGCCTCACTGGACGCAAGATCATCGTCGATTCCTACGGTGGAACGGGGCGTCACGGCGGCGGCGCCTTTTCGGGCAAGGACCCATCCAAGGTTGACCGCTCGGCAGCCTACGCCGCCCGGTATGTCGCGAAGAATATCGTTGCCAGCGGACTTGCGGAGGTCTGCGAGGTTCAGCTTGCTTACGCGATCGGCGTGGCCAGTCCGGTTTCTGTCATGGTCAATACCTTCGGAACCGCAAGGATTGACGAAAAAAGGATTGAGTGCCTTGTTCTTGAGCTTTTCGATCTCCGACCGAAAGGCATCATCAAGATGCTTGATCTCTTGCGCCCGATATACCGCAAGACCGCGACATACGGACACTTCGGCCGTGAAGAGCCTGAGTTCACCTGGGAGAAGACGGACAGAGCCGACGACTTGCTGCGTGAAGCAGGACCGGCAGCTGCGTGAGGGCCGCTGGATCAAGCGCATGCGGCAACCCATTTCAACTCGCTAGACCCGCGCCTGGCCGGCATAGCAGAAAGCCGGTGGGTAGTTGGCGGAGACATTGATGCCGGATTATGACGTGCTTTGCATCGGCAATGCCATTGTCGACATCATCGCCCAGTGCGACGAGGAATTCCTCGAGACCAACGGCATCATCAAGGGCGCGATGAACCTCATCGACACCCATCGCGCCGAACTACTCTACAGCCGCATGGGCCCGGCGATCGAGGCCTCCGGCGGCAGCGCCGGCAACACGGCGGCCGGCGTTGCCAGCTTCGGTGGACGTGCCGCCTTCTTCGGCAAGGTTTCGAACGATGCGCTGGGCGAGATTTACGCGCACGACATCCATGCGCAGGGTGTCGCCTTCGACACCAGGCCGCTGGCGGGTCTACCCCCGACGGCGCGCTCGATGATCTTCGTCACCCCCGACGGCGAGCGCTCGATGAACACCTATCTCGGCGCCGCCACCGAGCTCGGGCCGGAGGATGTCGAGGCCGACAAGGCTTCGGGTGCGGCGGTCACCTATTTCGAGGGCTATCTGTGGGACCCGCCGCGCGCCAAGGAGGCGATCCGGCAGACGGCGAAGCTCGCGCATGCCGCCGGCCGCGAGGTGTCGATGACACTGTCGGATTCGTTCTGCGTCGACCGCTACCGCGACGAGTTCCTCAAGCTGATGCGCTCGGGCACGGTCGATATCGTCTTTGCCAACAGCCACGAGATCAAATCGCTCTACCAGACCGCCTCCTTCGACGAGGCGCTGGCGCAGATCCGCAAGGACTGCAAGATCGCCGCCGTGACCCGCTCGGAAAAGGGCTCGGTCATCGTGCGCGGCGACGAGACCGTGGTCATCCAGGCGACCGCGATCAAGGAACTGGTCGACACCACGGGTGCCGGCGACCTCTATGCCGCCGGTTTCCTGCATGGCTACACGCAAGGCCGCGACCTGAAGACCTGCGGCGACCTTGGCTCGCTGGCGGCCGGATTGGTGATCCAGCAGATCGGCCCAAGGCCACGGCAGAATTTGCGCCGCGAGGCCGAGCAGGCTGGGTTGTTGTAGGGGGCGTTAATGACGAGCTGCCCGTCTGCCCTCCTGGGGGCTGTGCGGAAAAGTGCGCGTAAATCGAAATGTCGGATGCGCATCCGCGTGAGACGGCAGCCCGCGGCATATCATGATCGAAACGTTGATGGCGTTGTCGCCCTCCAGTGCGAACCTTCTGCCGTGCGATATAGGGAAGCGTTTCGATCGGCAGCTCGACCTGTCGCATATATTGCTCACCCGCCATCATCGACCGCGTGTGGCAACAGGTCGGGATCGTGATGCGATCGAGCGGGTAAGCGGCCAACTGGTGAATTGACATGAACGCATCGCCCGATTGAGATTATCCCGCCGGGAGCGCAGTGCGTTGTTCAAGCCAGTCGGACGATCATGGGCAAATATAAGGACCATCGTGAGCCACGCCGGCATCGTCATGACGATGACGCGGCTTCTTTTACGGAACGGCCTTCCGAGCCAAGCTACTTTCAGCGTCCGTCGATCGTAACCGCGGACCCTGTCGACGCCGAAGTGGTGTGGTTCAACACCAGCAAGGGTTTTGGCTTTGTCAAACTGCCGCAGGGCATCCAGGCCTATCTGCACATCCGGGTGCTGGAGGCGGCCGGGAGCCGCGGTGTTTCCGAGGGAACGCGTCTCAAGGTCACAACGGAAGAAAGTCCAAGAGGTGGTCATCAGGTCGCGCAAGTGCTGGAGGTCGGCGATCAGACCGCGAGAACTCAGCTACATACGCGTTGCGCTGGAGAGTCCACCGCCGGGACGAGTGCCCAGTTGGAGAGCGAGGCCACGGTCAAGTGGTACAATCCTGAAAAAGGCTTCGGCTTCATTGCTCCTGAAAACGGTGAGAAGGACATCTTCGTTCATGCCACCGCGCTGACCCGCTCGGGACTGAGCATGCTGATGGAGGGCCAGAAGGTGTTTGTCCAATGCGGTCAGGGCAAGAAGGGCCTGGAAGTTCGGAGCATTCGCCTCGCTTAGCCAAATGCGTTGGCTCTACCGAAATCGCGGCTCAACAAATAAAAAAGCCCGCTGCCGGGAGGAGGTGGCAGCGGGCTCGATTTCGAATGAGACGCGGGAGGAGGTGCGCCCCATTCAGCGTCGGCACCACATCTGGGAGGAGTAGATGGCCGACAACATTATCATACCGATCGCCGCGGATATTGCAACGCACAAATTTTATCTCGCGAGTGCGAAATGATGCCGGATCCGCTTAGCCGATCCTGAAAAACTGCGGTCAGGCTGCGGCTTTCTTGCCGGCACGCTTGGCCGGTGCCGGCGTTTCCGGTTCCTTCGGCTTGCGGCCCAGACCCATGGTCTTGGCCAATGCCGAGCGCGCCGCAGCGTAGTTCGGCGCCACCATGGGATAGTCTGCCGGCAGCTCCCATTTCGCGCGATATTCGTCGGGTGTAAGGCCATAGTGGGTAGCCAGGTGACGCTTGAGCGACTTGAACTTCTTACCGTCCTCAAGGCTGATAATGTAGTCGGGTGTAACCGATTTTCTGATCGGTACGGCAGGCTTGAGAGCTTCCGGCTTTTCTGGTGCGGCCCCACCAGCAGTGCCTTTCAATGCGATGTGGATCTGGCCGATAAGCCCAGGCAGTTCACCGACGGGAACCGGATTGTTCGAAACATAGGCTGAGACGACATGGGCGGTGAGTTCGATGAGGCTGTCAGCTTTGCTCTCGGTTTCTTCGGTCATAAAAACGCTCCTGCGGGCTTAGACTAGGCGGTGAGAATCACTTCGTAGCTTAATAGTGACGACGGCGTTTGATAGCAACCAAGCCATTGCATGATGTGTTGGCGGATCGCTGCACGCCCGGCCGCGGTCGCGGATCTCCTCTTGAACCGTCATCGCCCTGACAACACATTGTGCCATGGTCGCCGTGTCGATGCGGCGCCTCTTCACCGCAAATTGGCTATTTAGAAAGTTGGGAGAAACCAATGAACGCTGAGGCTTTCAGCAGCCCCCTTTTTGTGAAACGCGCAACCCACATCATCCAAGAGATTGCCGGCCTTGCGGATGCAATCGATTTTCTCAACGAATGGCCGGAAGACCGCAGAGACCTGATCCACGAAGCCGCCCTGAGGGCATGCTACGATGCATACGATGGGCGCAAGCCGGTAAGCACGGCGCGCAATGCCTTTTTCGGCTTTGCGAAGCGGGTCGCCATATTGGAAGATGCAACCTCCGCGATGCAGTGGATCGCCGCCTGCAGATCGGGCAGTGGAAAAGTGCAGGTGTAGACATCGACGACATGTTTGAGACTGGCGAGGCGCGTCAAACAGTGCACTATGTCCAGGTTTCACAGCTAGACCACGCGAATGAGAAGCAGTTCCTCACCATCGACTGCACAACCGCAGATCGCACGCAAGCTGACCATGGCCGGACGCGCCTCATGGCGATCGCTTGCCCGCCAATGGCCAGGCTCAATGGCGCAGGTGCAGCGGTCGCGTTCGGCTGAGTAAAGAAAGGCGGCCCGGGCTTTTTGCCGAGTAGTGGCTGTGGAGGAGGGGATGACCGGGTTGATCAGATTTGAGAGGCCAGTCGTAGTTCAGCTTAGCCGCCGCAGCTCGGAGCGTGTCGTGTTCGACGTCAACGACGCGGCCGCTATCTTGCTCCGGGATCTGCATCATGCGACCGATAAACGCAGGATAGCGATGGACACCTGTCTGCAGGTGTTACGCGGTAAGACCCATCCACCAGCCGCTCGACGAGCTTTCGTCGCAGCCGCACTTGAAGCACGCATTCTGCGCAGCGATTGAGATTTGGGACGCCGCTCGTGAATTTCGGCCATCTGCGCATCGCGATTGAGCGCGGTCCGAATACCTCTGCCGGCATCCGCCAGGAGCAAGCCAACCCCGCTCTTTCCGCGACGGCTTTCCTGGTCCGGCGCCTGATCTTCCACCATCAAAACACAAGGGTCCGCCAGCCAGCTGCGGCCGCTCGGCTTCGCCGTCGCGGTGATCGTGATTGCAGCCAGAGGAGACGGAGCCATCGAGCGGGAATTGGCCCGCTGCAGATGGCGGAGCGTCGATGCCGCTTCAACAGTCTCCGGAAGTGCCGTTTGAACCTTCCCCCAGCTTGGCCCTGCATCCGATTTCCCGGAACACGCTCCGCGGACCGGCGGCGCGTGATCGCCAATGCCTCTCCCGATGGTCGGGACCGGGGTTCGGCGACCAAGGTCGGGGAGATGATAGTGACACTGGATTATCCCAATACGGAATAATCCGAAACTGGCTGGCGGTGAGCCGCCTCGTTTCTGGCCGGCTCATTTGAGACCGAAGCCTGCTTCGATCGCCAGCCAACGCCGGCGTCTGGAAAGCTGACTTCGACGCGCCGTAACAAGGGCCGCGGCCAGGCCAAGCTTGCCGAGGCGCTTCGTCACGGGCAGCTCGATTGCCTTGGGTGCGCCGGATGGACTCACCCCAAGATTGCCCGGTGTGTGGCGTTGCCGCTCACCGCCGGCGAGTGGCACCGAGCCCTACGCCGTCCGCGCTTTTTCCCGAATTGCGCGTGCTGCAGCCACCATGTTCACCAAGGCAGGGCGGACCTCCTCCCATCTGCGCGTTTTGAGACCGCAGTCGGGATTCACCCACAGTTGGCCATCCAACAATCGATCGCGCGCAAGCATGATAAGGTTGGAAATCTCGCCCACTTCCGGGACTCGCGGCGAGTGAATGTCATAGACACCAGGACCGATCTCGTTCGGATACTTGAAGGTTCGAAGCGTATCGAGCAGTTCCATCTGCGAGCGCGAGGTTTCAATGGAGATCACATCGGCATCCATTGCGGCAATCGCGTCCACGATATCGCCGAACTCGGAGTAGCACATATGGGTGTGGATCTGGGTCGCATCGCCGACCGCCGTTGAAGCCAGCCGGAAGCATTCGACGGCCCAGTCGAGATAGGCCTGCCACTCGGCCTCGCGCAGCGGCAAGCCCTCGCGCAGTGCGGCTTCGTCGATCTGGATCATCCCGGCGCCGGCCTTTTCGAGGTCGCTCACTTCATCGCGAATGGCGAGCGCGACCTGGCGGCAGACGGCTGAGCGGGCAAGGTCGTCTCGGACGAAGGACCAGTTGAGGATCGTCACCGGGCCGGTAAGCATGCCCTTCACCGGCTTCGGCGTCAGCGACTGGGCATATCGCCACCAGTGTACCGTCATCGGCTGTTGTCGCGACACATCGCCAATGATGATCGGGGGGCGCACAAAGCGCGAGCCATAGCTCTGCACCCAGCCGTGTTGCGTGAAGGCGAAGCCGCGGAGCTGCTCAGCGAAATATTGCACCATATCGTTGCGCTCGAATTCGCCGTGGACCAGCACGTCGAGTCCGATCTCTTCTTGCCAGCGAACGGCGGCTTCTATCTCTTTTTTCAGGAAGGCCTCATAGTCGACGTAACTCAGCTCGCCCTTGGCATGGGCTGCCCGCGCCTTGCGAACCTCGGCTGTTTGCGGGAAGGAGCCGATCGTCGTGGTGGGGAAGGATGGCAAGCCAAACGTGTCGCCCTGAAGCTTGGAGCGCACGTCGAATGCGCTCTTCCGGCGCGTCATGGCGACCTTGATGCTGGCGACCCGACCTTCGACGAGCGGATCATGCACCTTAGCGGATGTCGCGCGAGCGGCGGCAGCCTCAGCCGACGCCTCTAGTTCGGCGGCGACCGCGTCCCGGCCTTCGGCCAGCGCACGGGCGAGCACGACCAGCTCGTCGGTCTTTTGCGCCGCGAAGGCGAGCCACGATTTCACATCCGCATCGAGTGCCGTCTCCATGTCCAGGTCGATCGGCACATGCAGCATCGAGCAGGACGGGGCGATCTCCACGCGGTCCCGCGGCCAACCGGCGACGATCGGCTTGATGCGGTCAAGCATGGCAGGCAGGTTCGCGCGCCAGACGTTGCGGCCGTCGATCAGCCCGAGCGAGAGCACAAGGTCCTTCTGCGCGAGCCGGCCGACGGTCTCCAACTGCTCTGGAGCGCGCACGAGATCGACGTGCAGTCCCGCCACGGGCAGAGAAATCGCGGTCTCGAGATTGTCTCCCAGCGATCCGAAATAGGTAGCGACCATGATCTTCAACTCCGGTGCTGCTTTTGACAGCCGGCAGTAGGCGAATTGGAGCGCATCCCGTTCGTTGGGAACCAGATCGACCACGAGCGCCGGCTCATCGATCTGCACCCAATCGGCTCCCGCGAGCTTCAGCCTCCGCAGGAGCTCCTCGTAGACGGGCAGCAGCCGTGGCAGGAGCGCGATAGGGTTGAAACCTTCCTCAGGTGACTTCGCCAACTTGAGAAAGGTAACCGGTCCAAGCAGGACCGGGCGCGTGTGGATGCCGAGCGCCTTGGCCTCGAGGAAATGATCGACCGGTTTCGCCGACGAGAGGGCAAAGCTCTGATCGTCGGTAAGTTCCGGCACAATGTAGTGATAGTTGGTGTCGAACCATTTGGTCATTTCCATCGCGGCAAGGCCATGCCCGTTGGCCGCATGCTCGTCACCGGCATGTCCGCAATCAGCGGCCTGATCTTGGTTGCCGCGCGCCATGGCGAAATAGGTATCGAGTGGGACCTCGCCGTCAGTCCAGACGTATCGTGCCGGCACGGCGCCGACCATGGCGACGGTGTCGAGCACATGGTCATAAAGCGAGAAATCGTTGGACGGGATTTTCGACACGCCGCGATCGTGCTGCTCCCTCCAGCTGGCGGCGCGTAGCGCCTTCGCCGTCGCGAGCAGGTCGGCAGCGGGAGATTTTCCGGACCAGTAGCTTTCAAGCGCGAATTTCAGTTCCCGCCGTCGACCGATACGCGGCACGCCGAGCGTTGCCACAGGAATTTGTTGAGAGACAGTCATGCCATACCCCGATGGTTGGGGCGTGGGGACAAGGAACGCGCGAGCAGGCGGCACGAAGCCGGGCTACTGCGGCCACCGAGACACCCCGCCCGTGGACGTTGTTCGTCGTGGCAGGTCTCCTGGCTCGCGGGTCAAAGCCTCTGCCCGTCTTCCCGAGGCCGTTCGCCTCAGTGACACCAATGGGCTTGGCTCGCCGCTAACAGTTGCGGGGGCAGCGCCGGCATCGCACCGGCTTCCCTCTTAGCTCCGCTACGGCAGTGCCGCGCGGAGAACCACGACATGCGCACAATCACAGCAGCTTCGCTCCTTGTCAATACATATAACGAGATGTTTATGTGATGATGCGAATAGTGCCCTTGCGCTGATCGGTCTCTTTCGCCCAAAGCCGCTTACGATGCCGCCTCTTATCAGTGCAGGCTCGGAGAGATCCTTGTCCCCATCGGCGACGCCGGATCAGATCGAGGTCGCCGGGCTCAAGAGCGTAAAGTGGGGCGAGGCCGTCACGGTCCGCCGGGAATCCCGGTATTTGTTCCCCGCTCGGCTTTGCTCAGCGTGCTTGCGCACTCGCCCATCAGCACGCTGATAACATGTCCGGAAGCGGAAAGGAGAGGTGGCGCCTCAGGTCGGCGGACTGGGGCTGGGCCGCCAGCGTCTCGAACAACTGCGCGGGGATCGCCTCGACCTGCTGCGCGAGCAGCTTCACCCTGCGATTGCTGAAGGCCGGCGCCACGATCGTGCGTAACCGGGCATGCTCGCCCCCCTCGTGCGAGACCAGCCACCCCGGCGAACCGAGAATCACCGAATCCGGGGTGAATGCGGCACTCTCTAAGCGACGGAAGGGCGGAAGCTGACCGGCAGGCGCTGCGGGCAGCGAATGACGTAAGACGGCATGTAGACGACGTCCTCCGCAGCGATGGTCAGCGCCAGATCCTCCAGCCGCCCGAACAGCGCGGGGAAGGCGCAGCGCAATTCCAGGCGCGCCAGCGCAGCGCCCAGGCAGGAATGCGGCCCCTCGCCGAACGACAAATGCGGGTTGTGCCGCCGGGTGACATCGAATCTGTCGGCGCCAGGACCGAAGGCCTTTTCGTCCCCGTTCGCCGCATCGAACGCCATCAGGACGGCATCGCCGCGGCGGACCATGCATCCGTCGATCTCCACGTCCTGGGTGGCATAGCGGAACGGCAGATTGGCCGCTGAGCTGCCCCAGCGCAGGATCTCCTCGATCGCCTGTGACCACGGAACTTGGCCGCTGCGCACCAGGTGCAGTTGCTGCGGATGCGTCAGCAATGCCAGCACGCCATTGCCGATGACGCCGGCGGTGGTCACGAAGCCCGCAGAGAGCACCATGAACAGCATGTCGATGAGCTCGGTGTCGGAAACGAGCTCGCCTTTGTCACGCGCGACGATCAGGGCCGAAGCCAGATCATCGCCGAGCTGGCCCCGCTTGAGCGCGATCAGGCGACGGAAGAACTCCGGGATGCGCTGCCGCGTCTGTCGCACCTCTTCGGCTGTGGCGGAGGTGTTGGCCAGGCTGTAGGTGAGCGCGACGATCTCTTCGCGCTGTTCGTCCGGCAAACCGAACAGTTCGGCGATCACGTTGGTGGGCAGCGGAGCGGCGAACTCGCACATCAGATCGGCACTGCCGCCGCGCTGCGCCATCTCGGCCAGGAGTCGATCGACGCATTGTTCGATCCGTGGCGCCAGCAAGGCGATACGACTGGGCGCGAAGCTGCTGGACAGCAGGCCGCGCAAGCGCCGGTGATCGGCGCCGTGCGCCGTGGTCATGTTGTCCACTTTGCATATCCCGATCAGCGGATGATCCTCGGGAATCTCGCCGTCCTGCAGCGCCCGCCACTGTCGCCAGTCCTTATTGAAACGCTGGTCGGAAAGCATCTGCCTGAGCGTCTGGTGACGGGCTGCCGCCCAGGTCACCACATCGCCTGGCAGCGACACTCGCGCCATCCCCCCCTGCCGCAGAATCGCAGAAGAAAGACGATCAAGTTGCGTGGGAGCGGCCGGCACACCGATCACGTCGCAATGATCGTTTTCTACACGCATGCCAACAACTCCTTCAAGACCATCGCGGGTCCACTTCTCGGCACGGAAGATCCGCGCGCGGACTTCGAAAAGTGCCCCCCCCAGTGTGCTTCGTCCTCAGAAGCGGTAGGTGAGACCTGCGCCTATCAACCAGGGATCGAGCTTGGCCTTGCCCGTGAGCTTGGCGCCGGCGACAGTGACGTCGAAGTCGGGCTTGAGGAAAAGCTTCTTCACGTCGAAGTTGACGCCCCAGTGCTCGTCCACCATGTAGTCGAATCCGACCTGCAGCGCGGCGCCGAATGTGTTCTTGACCTTGAGATCATCGGCGCTGCCGGCTTGCTGATGATAGAAGATCGTATAGTTCACGCCGGCGCCGATATAGGGCTCGAAGGCGCCGAAATCGGTAAAATGATACTGCAATGTGAGCGTGGGCGGCAGCAGCCAAACCTTGCCTACCTTGCCCAGCCCGCCGATCGCACCCTGGCCATCGATGTTGGCATAGGTGGTGCCGAGTATGAGTTCGGCGGCGATGTTGTCCGTGAAGAAATATGAGATATCGAGTTCCGGCGTCACGGTGTTCGAATACGAAAGACCGGAGCCGGGCACCGCATTGACATAGCCCGAATCCTCGGTGATCACCCCCAACGCACGCAGGCGGATCTGCCAGGGGCTTGGCGCTTCCGCGACGCAGGCTTCTGCCTGCGGGACGCTCGCGGCTTGCCCAACATCTGCCGCGCCGGCCTGTCCCGCAACGATGAGGACGACAGCCGCTGTCATTGCCCGCGCCACGCCAATTCGCGCTCTCGCCATACTTTTCTCTCCTTGATCTTCAGAAGCGACGCACTGCGCCTTGATTGAATCCTGCTCGCATCAATCGAGATTGACGGAGCGCTCATGCGGGATAGCCCCCGCATGTGTCGTGCCAAATGAGAAAATCGTTGCAGAACAATGCGGTCACTCCGATAGCGCTGTGTCGGATGTCCGACTTCGTCGAAGATCCGACAATGAGTGCAGCCGTAGCCGCCCCTGGGAGCCGTTCGTCAACATCGGCCGGCAGTTCGTTGGCACGCTCGTCCTCGGCTTCGAGTTTTGGCGTATTCTGCGTTCAGCGCCTTGATCGGCGCCTGCTGCTCGGTCGTCAGGCCGGGGAACGTTCCAGCCAGTTCGCGCAGTCCGTGGGCGTATCCGTAAGGCGTCTCGACCGCGGCCGATATGGGCGGGAAATCCTTTGGCAGCATGCGCCAGCCGCCATCCGATCGGGCCATGTAGCGGAACGCGTTCAATACCACGCGCCGCCCGGTCTTGGCCGCGCCCGGCAGGAACGGTTGTATCCGCGACCATTCCTCATCCGTCAGATCGGAGAGGATAGCGCTTGGTCTTCTTCTCGATATCGGCCATCCGGCCACGCGTCGCTCGGGTCCACTTCCCAAGCTTGAAACACGATTAATCCCGCCAATCCGCTGCCCGCCCTGCAGCAGGCCCCTCTTCGGGCGGCAATTAATCCTGCTTCGGTTTGAAATTCGCGACGAGAGCACGATATCGTTGTGACGACCGACCTGGATTGATCCATCAAGTGGCCGATACCGCCGTAGAATGCGACGAAAAGGCGCGTGGCCGTTCTGAACCTCCGGGCCGGCCGCCGCGCAATCGTGCGGTGATGAAGCACTCCGATGTCCTTGGTGGGCTCGATTACCTGGCGGCGGACTATCACCGGCAGGATTTCTCCAAGCATATCCACAACGAGTATCTGATCGGGCTGATCGAGCGAGGCGTCCATGATGTCTGGTGCCGAGGTGAGGTTTGGCACGCCGGTAGCGGCACCGTCGCGACCTTCGCGCCCGGCGAACCGCATTTCGGGGGCGCTGGTGACGATCTTGGCTGGAGCCAGAAGATCTTCTACATGCCCGAAGGCCTTGTCCGGCAAGTCCTTGAGGACAGCAGCCAAACCGAACCCGGAACGATCGACTTCAAAAGCCCGTTCCAGGAGAATGCCCCAGTTGCACACGGCCTCAGCGCGTTTTGGCGCCTCCTTGAACATGAGCATAGCTCGGCACTGGAGATCGAGGAGCATCTGATCCGCTTCCTGCGCCGCGTTTTCGCACAAGTCGGCGGGTCGCGCGTTGCTGGGCCAAAATTCGTGCCGCCGAGGTTCCGCGACGTGCGTGACTTCATCCATGCCCACTTTGACGAAGTCCTGCAGCTCGCCGCCCTGGCCGCCCTCGCCGGATGCTCCAAGGCGACGTTGATCGATGGCTTCAAGGCGCATTTCGGGTTGCCCCCCACCCGCTACCTGATCCAGGTCCGCATCGACGAGGCGCGACGGCTGCTGAGGCGACGTCAGCAGGTCGCCGAGGTCGCCGTCGCGGTAGGGTTCGCGGACCAGAGCCACCTGACCCGGCACTTCAAAGCGGTGTTGGGGGTGACGCCGGCGCGTTACCTCTCCGTTTGAATATCGTTCAATAAAGCGCGCGGCGAACCGTCTAGCTTGGACGCTCAATGGATGAAACGAGCGTCAAGACCATGAGCGACAGCAAGCAGACCCGCCCCCGCGGCTTCACCAGCGACAACATCGCCGGCGTCTCCCCCGAGGTGATCGCAGCCATCACCGCGTGCGCGTCGGGTCAGGCGCTTCCCTACGGCAACGATGAGCTGACGCATACCGTCGAGCGCCAGCTCGCCGAGGTGTTCGAGCATGCGGTCGACGTGTTCCTCGTTTCGACGGGGTCGGCGGCGAACGCGCTGGCGCTCGCGGCGATTACGCCGCCATGGGGCAGCATCCTCTCGCACGCCGACGCACACATCAACCGCGACGAGTGCGGCGCGCCGGAGTTCTACACCGCCGGTGCGAAGTTGGTGCAGCTTCCAGGCGAGGCTGGCAAAATCGCCATCGACGCCTTGGCGGCCAATGCAACGCGCATGGTGGGCGATATCCACTCGGTCCAGCCCTCCAGCGTCAGCATCACGCAGGCGACCGAGATGGGATCGGTCTACGCGCTCGACGAAATCAGGGCGATCGGACATATCTGCCGGTCAGCGAACCTGCCGCTCCACATGGACGGTGCTCGCTTCGCCAACGCCCTCGTCACTCTGCGCTGCTCGCCGGCCGAGATGACGTGGAAGGCCGGCGTCGACCTAGTGTCGTTTGGCGCCACCAAGAACGGAACGTTTGGGGTCGATGCGGTCGTCTCGTTTCGCAGAGATCTCGCGAGCACGATCGCCTTTCGCCGCAAGCGGGCCGGCCAGTTGAGTTCCAAGATGCGCTTCATGGCGGCGCAAATGGACGGTTATCTGAGGGACGGTGTCTGGCTTCGCAACGCGGTCCATGCCAATGCGATGGCATCGGCGCTCGCGCGGGGGTTGGCCCTGGTGCCAGGCGTGAAAATCCAGCAGCGGCCCGAGGCCAATATACTGTTCTGCCGACTTCCCACGTCCCTGATCCGGGGGCTGCTCGACATGGGATTCCGCTTCTACCATGATCGCTGGGAGCCCGGGATCGTGAGGTTCGTCACCTCTTTCGCGACGACCGAGGCCGACGTGTCCGACTTGATCGGCGCGGCGACCAGCCTCTGCGCACCGGTCGGCTCGGCTCGTGTTCCGGCTGGCGCCGAATGAGTTGTGGCGACCGTCGAGCGCTCTCGCCGCCCGTTACGGATGTCCTCTTTGCTCGACTGCATTGTCCGAGCGTTCTGGCCGCACGAGCATCTCAGGCTGCATCTTTTGTCTCAGGCCCTTTTCGACTTGCAGCTTCATCTTACCTCGGCAAGGGGCTTCACCGTGCAGTTGCGATGTGACCGGGTTGATTTTTTGTAAGAAGGTCCCCTATCTGCGCAATTGACCTCAAGTCATCCGTAATCCTGCATGCTTGTAATATATATTTTGCATTCTTTTATCATATTTTCGATGAAAAATGCTGTTCACTCGTCAGAGTTACTTAAAAGAGTGAGTCGGATCTGCGCGGATAGCAGCGTGACTCGGGATTTTGACCACTAGCAGGAGAAAATATGCCTTCCATATCTACGCGCCGCGCCAACGCAACGGACGCAGGGACGGTCGTCCGTTTTATTCACGCGCTACTCGATGAACTCACTGGCGGGAAAGCGCCCGCGCCCGACGACGTGAGACAAAGCGCGCAGATAATGCTTGCCGACGCTGGCGTGGTCGCCGTGATCGCAAGTGCAGATGACGAGCCGGTCGGCATCATGGTGCTGAATGAATGCACGGCGATCTATGCAGGAGGTAAGTTCGGCTATATTTCGGAGCTGTATGTTCGACCCGAAAAGCGCTCCAAAGGGATTGCCCCTCATCTGCTTGAGGTCGCCTCGCGGGAAGGCCGTGCGCGTGGTTGGAAGCGACTTGAGCTTGCAGCGCCCAGGCAACCAAAATGGAAGCGCACGCTCGATTTCTATCTGCGCAACGGGTTCGAGGAACTCGGCCCTCGGCTCTATCGGATTATCTAGACTAGAGAGTTTGCTATGGGCTGCTCAAAGCAACCTGCACGATCTCAGCGGATTGAGGTCCGGCGTGGTCGCTGCCTGACGCTGCAATCGTACCAGCATCGTCATCGCAAATGTGTGCCTCGGATAATGCAGGGTTCCCGTCACGCCGGCCGCCCGGAACGCATCGGCAAAAACCGCCGTCAATCGGGTCACGTCAACGGCGTTTCCTTGAGTGTTGAGGAACAGAGCCGAGGGCGGCAATTTCGCCACCTACAGGGGCGCTGCATAGACGACCGCACCTGACGTGCACCCGGTTACGCTGCGTATAGCCGACGATGATTCCTATGAGGGTAGTCCCATGAAATTGTACGCGAAAGTCTTTGGTGGAGCGGCAGCGTTGCTCGCTGCCTGGCCGGCGATGGCCAGCGACGCGGTGGCGAGCGAACCGGCGCCCTACAATCCCAATTTCTCTTTCGTTGGCGGCGTCGGCGTCATCGACATCGAGGCCAACGAGCTAGTCTATCAGGCTCCCGGCAGCGGCTCGAAGCTGAGCCACCTTATCTGGGAAAGCACCTCTGCGGTCATTTCAGCCGAGATGACGGCGCGCAGCGAGGCCGGCTGGACCGCCAAGCTTTCCGGCCAGATCGCCTTCAGCGGCAACAGCTACATGGAAGACTATGACTGGATCCCGCCATTCTCGACCAATGATGGCTGGAACGACTGGAGCGACCGTTCGCGCCATTCCGACACCGATCTTGATTACTTCTATTCGGCAACCGTCGCGCTCGGCCACGATTTCCAGGTCAGCGACCAGCTGCTGATCAACGTCAACGGTGGTTTCAAGTACACCTCGGTCAAGTGGACTGCCTATGGCGGCTCCTATGTCTACAGCGTTGCCGGCTTCCGGGATTCGGTTGGCGACTTCCCAGGAGACGCAAAGGCCATCAGCTACCAGCAGAAATTGCCGGTCGCCTTCGCCGGCATCGATGCGACCTATGTCCAGGATCGCTGGAACTTCGGCTTTGCGCTGAAGGGCGGCACGACCTTCTCCGCCGGCGCTACCGATCATCACTGGATGCGTGACCTGCGCTTCGAGGATGATTTCGAAGCGGCGCCGGTTCTGATGGTCGGCGGCAGCGTCGGCTACCAGTACAACGAGCGGACCAGCTTCTTCGTCTCCGGTTCCTACGAAAAGGTGTTCACCGCTCGCGGCGACTACAACACCTATGACATTGCGACCGGCGCAGAGACTGGCGGCGAAGACGACTGGATCGGCGGCGATTTTGCCGCGGCGACGGTGATGGTCGGCATCAAGACCTCGTTCTGATTGAACGAGTGCGACCGGAACGCCAAACCGATGTCCGCACGGCGCAGAAATCTGATGCGCCCGCGCGCCTGACGGCGCGTGCCGGGTGCTCGTGAACCGAGCCCGCTTTTTCTTCGCCAGGCTCCGGCGGTCTCGGCCATCCGGCTTCGCCCCCTGGCGCGGGCAGCCTGTCGGCTGCTGACGGTCGCCGCCCTGTCGGCCGGCGCGGTTTGTTCGTTGGCCGTTCCCGGCGGCGCGGGGTGGGCGGCACTCCCTTCTAGGCCCGCCGCGGCATCCCGCAACCCTTCGCTTCGCTTCGGGTCCTCCTCTTCGTTCCGGTCCTTCGGATGCGGTCCGCCTCCGACGGCGGGCCTTTCCGGTCGCGTCTCGCCGCCCACCCCGCTTCCGGGGAAAGGCGCGGGATTGAAGAGCGGAGGACCAGACGATGCGTGCAAAACACCAGCGTTCCGGCAGCCGAGAGGCTGGCGCGGGCAGGGGCGGGCGCCCGGGCGCCAGCCTTTATCAGGAAATCACGGACCGCATCATTGCCGAACTGGAGCGCGGCACCGTGCCATGGGTCAAGCCATGGGGCAGCGCAAAGGCCGACCTCGGCCTGCCCAGCAACGCGGCCACCGGGCGCCGCTATTCCGGCATCAACATCCTCATCCTGTGGGGCGCCGTCATCGAGCGCAGCTATCCCGGCCAGAACTGGCTGACCTTCCGGCAGGCGCTTGCCCTTGGCGGCAATGTCAGGAAGGGCGAGCGCGGCACAACAATCGTGCATGCCGACCGCTTTGTCCCAAAGGGCGAGCAGGAGCGCGCCAGGACAGACGGCGACGAGCCGCAGGCGGTGCCTTTCTTGAAGCGCTTCACCGTCTTCAACGTCGCGCAGTGCGACGGCCTGCCCGCGCACCTTTACCGCAACGTCGAGCCGCTGCCCGAACGCGAGATCATCCCCCAAGCCGAGGCGCTTATTCGAGCAAGCGGCGCGGATTTCCGCATCGGCGGCGATCGCGCTTTCTACATGCCGGGCAGTGACACCATTCAGGTGCCGCCGCAGCCCGCATTCTTTCAGCAGATCGACTATTACCGCACCTGCTTCCACGAGCTTGGCCACTGGACGGGCCACCCGGCGCGGCTGGCGCGCGACCTCTCCAGCGCCTTCGGTTCCAAGGCCTATGCGCGCGAGGAACTGGTTGCCGAAATCACCGCAGCCTTTGTCTGTTCGACCCTCGGCATCGAGCCGAGCGTGCGCCATGCCGACTATATCGGCGCATGGCTGACGATGCTGCGCGAGGACAATCGCGCCATCTTCCGCGCCGCCAGCCTTGCCTCCAAGGCCGCCGATTTTCTTCTGGGCTTCAACGCCGAGGCCCAAGGCGCGCAACAAGACGAGATCGCGGCATGAGCGCGCGCGATCCCGACACCCTGCAGACCGAACCGAAACCGCGAGCAGACGCTCATTCCCGGTGTCCGGCCGCTCACCACGCGCGACCGCCTTGCCCTTTGGCGGACGCGCCGATGCGCCCGCGCGCGGCGCAAAAGCCGCTCGATATCGGGCTGTTCGATGACGCCAGAAATCAACTCGAACCGTTTTGAGAGGAGTTTCCCATGATCCTGATCACCGACGAGCTTTGCGCCCGGCTGCTCGCCAATGGCGCAACCGACACCGAAACCGACCATGTCCCGGTGGTCAAACTGTTCGATCCGACCGGGCCAGCAACCTGGCTTCTCACTGAACTCGACGCCGACGGCGACACCCTTTTCGGCCTTTGCGACCTCGGCTTCGGCTTCCCCGAACTCGGCAGCGTCAGCCTTGCCGAGCTTGCAAGCGTCAAGGGGCGGCTTGGCCTCGGCATCGAGCGCGACCTCGGCTTCAAGGCCGAGTTTCCGCTCTCCGTCTACGCCCAGGCAGCGTGCAGCGCCGGCCACATCACCGAAGCCGAGCGGTTGCTGCGACAGGCGGCAGAGGCCCTTGGCAACGCCCATTCCAAGCTTCCGCCCGACACGGCGGAACAGACGCGCCGCTAGGCGCGAAAACCGTCCCGCCGCGCCGGCTTGCAGCCTCTGCGGCGGGAAATCCCACCCCTCAACCAAGGAGACAAACCATGCAACTTGCCCACATTCCGCTTGATAAGCTCAACATTTCCGCGCTCAACATGCGCCATTCCAAACGCGCGCCCGACGTGTCGGATATCTTGCCATCGGTTCGCGCGCGCGGCGTCCTGGTGCCGCTTCTGGTGCGGCCCAACGGCACGCCGGAAAGCTTCGAGATCGTCGCCGGCCGGCGCCGCTATTTCGCCGCGAAGTCGCTCGCCGACGAGCGCGGCCAGCGCAATGCCTTGCCCTGCGCCATCATGGAGGACGGCGACGACGCCGACGCGCTCGAGGCCTCGCTGATCGAAAACTTCGCCCGGCTCGATCCCGACGAGGTGTCGCAGTGGGAGACGTTTTCGCGGCTGATCAGGGAAGGCCGCACCATTCCAGATATCGCCGCAACCTTCGGCGTCACCGAGCTTCTGGTCAAACGCATTCTGGCGCTCGGCGATCTTCTGCCCAAAATCCGCGAGGCCTATCGGCGCGAGGACATCGACGCCGAGACGGCGCGCCATCTGACCATGGCCTCCAAGGGGCAGCAGAAGGATTGGCTGGCGCTTTATGCCGACCCCGAGCAATACGCGCCGCAAGGCCACCAGTTGAAGCAATGGCTGTTCGGCGGCCAGTCGATTTCCACCAAGATGGCGCTGTTTGCCATCGAGGACTATCCGGGCCTGATCGTCTGCGACCTGTTCGGCGAGGACAGCTATTTCGCCGATGCCGACCTGTTCTGGCAAAAGCAGAACGAGGCCATCGCCGCCAAACGCGATGCCTATCTGGAAGCCGGCTGGCCCGAGGTGGCCGTGCTCGAACCGGGCCAGCATTTCCAGTCTTGGGACCACGAAAAGACGCCGAGGAAGAAGGGCGGCAAGGTCTTCATATCAGTCTCGCATCGCGGCGCGGTCGAGTGCCATGAGGGCTGGCTGTCGCGCAAGGAGGCCCGCCGCGCCCGCGCGCAAGGCGAGGGCGGCGAGCCCGACGAAACGCCAGCCAGGCCGTCGCGGCCGGAACTCACCGGGCCGATGCAGAACTATGTCGATCTGCACCGCCACGGAGCCGTGCGTACCGCCATGCTCGACCATCCGGATGTCGCGCTGCGCCTGATGGTGGCGCATGCCATCGCAGGCTCGGGCCTGTGGCAGGTTCGCCGCGAGCCGCAGCGCACCGCCAATGAAGCGGTGGCGGCAAGCATTGCCGCGTCCAGGGCCGAAGCTGTATTCGCCGAAAAACGGCGCGCGGTGCTTGCGCTGCTTGGGCAGCCCGACGAGGAGGGTGCGATAGCCGGCGGCAATGGCGACGCCTTTGCGCTTGCCGCCGTCTTCGCCCGTTTGCTGGCACTTTGCGACGATGACGTCATGCGCGTTCTCAGCCTTGCCATGGCCGAGACGCTCGAAGCCGGCAGCGCCATCGTCGAGGCCCTCGGCAACCATCTGGGCATCGACATGGGCGCGTGGTGGCAAGCGGACGACGCCTTCTTCGACCTGCTGCGCGACAGGGAGATCGCCAATGCAATGCTGGCCGACCTCGCCGGCAAGCCTGTCGCCGACGGCAATGTCGCCGAGAAGGTCAAGACGCAAAAGAAGATCATCCGCGATTGCCTGTCGGGCGAGAACGGCCGCGAGAAGATCGACAACTGGCTGCCCAACTGGATGAAATTCCCGGTCGAAAGCTACACGAAACGCGGCGGCTTCCGCACCGCCGATCAATGGGCGAGCGTCCAGCCGCTGTTCGTCCGCCAATAGCTGCCAAGCCGGGCGGCGGCTCTTTCTAAGTGCCGCCGCCCCGTTTGCCTGCCGCTGGAATATTGGCTGATGCGCACGGCGATCCGAACAGCTTTTGCCACGCACAAGGCTATTGTGCGTTGCACAAAATCCGACGCGCGCCTAAACGTCCTTCCGTTGCGGGAATCGGGCTTGGACCAGCGGCGAGGCAGTGAGAACCGATGCTTCGTCGATATCATATTGCATTCATAGCTGAGGACCTTCATGACCCTTTCGAGCCCTGACAAATCCGGCGCCGCCAGTCTCGAGGCCATCGCGCGAAACGGCGGCGTGCTGCGCCGCATCGCCGTGCGCATTCCGACCTATCTGTCGGACATTCGCGAGAACCCGGCATGGCTGCCGATGTTCGTGCTCGCCCGCACCATGCCGGCGCGCCGGATGCACTGGCGTGGGGCAAAGCCGGTTCGCGTGTCGCAAAATGCCCACGACACCATGTTTGCCGGCGTCGATCGCCAGGAAATTGTCGAGGCGCTGCGGTCGGACGGGTTGTTTTGCGGGCTCGTCCTGCCGACTTCCATCCATGAGGAGATCGCCGCCTTCGCCCGCTACACGCCTTGTTTCGGCAATTTCGATCGCCGTCTCGAATTCATGGCTGAGGACCATGCCGAGGCCGAGAAGCGTTTCGGCCGCTCGCTGCTCAGCGGCCACTTTTTCGAACACATCCTCGGCTGCAAGGCAGCGGTCGCCATCCAGAACGACCCGCTGCTGCTCGACATCGCCGCGCATTATCTGGGCGCTCAGGCGAAACTGATCACCACACGGGTGTGGTGGAGCTTCCCGACCGGCCAGGCCTCCGACGCCGACAAGAACCGTGCCTCGCTCGGCAAGTATCATTTCGATCTCGATGACTGGAGGATGCTGAAATTCTTCTTCTACCTGACGCCGGTCGACGAAGGCACCGGCCCGCATGTCTATGTGCGGGGCAGTCATAACCGCCGCGCCATCAAGCATCAGCTGACGCTGCTTGTCGGCCATCCGGCGCAGGAAGTTCTCAAGGTCTATGGCGATGACAGCCCCGTCACGCTGACCGGCGAAGCCGGCCTCGGCTTCGTCGAAGACCCGTTCGGCTTTCATATGGGCACCGTACCGTCGCGCACGCCACGGCTGATGATGGAAGTCGGCTTCGGCGTCTCGCCGCCCTCGCGCCGGCGCTTCCATGGCGAGCCGGTTATTCGCTGATCTCGCAAAAGTCCTGAAACAGCCTTCCCCAGATCAGACGCCTGGTTCTTCCTTGGGCTGGCTGGTGCCATGGCGTCGTCATGGGATCAGCTGGCGCATGACGGGACTGGACAGATACTTAAGGAAAATCAGCCAGTTACGGGCCTGGTGCAAAAATCGCACACGAAAGTTCTGCTTCTCTCGCTTTTTCGTTCCCACGATGAAGCAACCGACAGCCCTTTTCGGACGCTCTTCTGCCGACGATATTGACCGCTTCAATGCTGCCGGCGGCGCTCGCCAGTCGGACGACGACGTTTGAATGCTCTTTCGCTAGGGTGAGCGCCCTGAGCCAATCATCATGCTGCCGGCGAACCACGTACCGGCGGCTCAAAACGACGTATTTTGGGCTTTCCGCGGCGCCCTCCTAGCGTTCTCATTGACAGGAGAGACATCGAATGATGGAATGTCCTTGGTCCTAGGACAGAGGACAAGCTGCAATGATTGGAATGAAAAGTCAGGATATCGTGGTGCTTCTGAAGCTCGTGAGCTTGCAGGAGCAAGGAGAGTTCGCGGGCCATGGGGAACAGCGTAGGGGCTTTGCGGGCGAGGACCCCTTCTCTGTTCGCGGGCTGGAATCCCTAACAGGTATCAGCAAGACGGAGATCAACGCCTCCTTAAAGCGCAGTCTCTCATCGGGGTTGGCCATTAAAGACCGGGATACGGGACGGGCCAATCCTCACCGCCGCAATCTCTATGAATTTATCGTCCACGGCCTGAAGTTCGTGTTTCCCGCGAAGGCAGGCGCGATGACGCGCGGTATTCCGACGGCGTTCGCCGCGCCGATGCTGAAGGGGCTATTGGTCAGCGGAGGCGAGTACATACACATATGGCCCTATGCCCAAGGGCGGGACATGGGGCAGTCGGTTGCACCTTTGTTCAAGAGTGTGCCTGAAGCAGTCCAGAAAGATGAACGGCTCTACGAATATCTTGCTCTCGTTGATGCCATCCGGCTCGGCAATCAGCGCCAAGCGGGCCTGGCTGGACAGCGGCTTTCGGAGAGGTTCCTGAAAAAATGACGGTCCGAGGCCAATTGCTCCTGATGCTGCAGACGGTGGCGGAAGCTTTGGGGGAAGACTTCCGGGAACGGCTGGTCTTTGTCGGCGGGTGCACAACCGCTCTTTTTATAACAGACGAAGTGACCCTTGAGGATGTGAGGGCGACTGACGATGTCGACCTCATCGTCGATCTTGCCGGTTATGGAGAGTGGGCGCAGTTGCGGGAAGAATTGAGGCAGCGAGGTTTCGCTGAGTCCCCCGAGGACAACGTCATCTGCCGGATGCGGCTGCGGGACCTCAAGGTCGACTTTATGCCGGACGATGCCGGCATACTCGGCTTCACTAGCCACTGGTACGCAGCTGGGATCGAAACGGCAGTAACCCATGAATTGACCGATACGCTCAGGATCAAAAAGCTTTCCCCGGAACTATTTGTCGCGACAAAGCTGGAAGCTTATCTCGGGCGCGGCGCAGGTGATCTGTTCATGAGCCGTGACATGGAAGATATCCTCCTCATTGTCGACGGGCGGCCGGAGATCGTGGACGAGATTCTTGCTGCAGAGGCCGAAGTCCACCGGTTCATCGCCGAACAGTTCACAGTCCTGCTTCAGAACGGCGACTTCGAATATTTCCTTGAGGGAAATGTCCGCGGCCCGGCAGGGCGGACCGATATAGTGCGAGACCGGTTTGTCGCCATTAGTCGTGGCGCCGGTTGAAGAGGATGGTGGCAGCCAGTGCAGGAGCACGTGTGATGATTTCGTTGAGGTCGGCAGCAAGGGCGTGACGCTCGAATACGAACCGCACTTCGGTGGCAATGCCTGGGTGACGCGGGAGCTCAAGGCGGCGGGCAAGGTGACGCTGAGCCGGGTCTTCTTCTTCCGCAGTTCCGACCTCGTGGCGGAGACGGCGCACGGTGCCGCTCACGACGACGAGGCGGACGAGGACGATCGACCGCTCTATCGGTTTCGGTTCGCGACCACAAAAGACGGATATCACCGCATTCCCGGGCGGATCCTGGGGATCGACAACGATGTGCTGATCGTCGCGGAGGGGATCGCGCCGGACCGGAAGGTCTTTGTCGCCGAGCGCAATATCAGCATCTTTCGGCGCATTGCAAAGCTGAAGCCCGGCAGCGAAATCGTCGTTGGCGGCGACCGGGTCGACAGCATCGCCGTCGAGGCCTTCGGCGAGCTGCTCGAGATACGCCTGTATCGTGGCAACAGCGTTCCGACCAAGGAGCTGTCAGGCACCATCATGCAGGCCGAGAAATACCTGTTCCACCTCTCCAAATGGGGCGTTGAGGGGGAGCGCGAACTGTCGAAGCGATACGGGTCAGCACTTCCCGCCGGCCTCCAGATCCGGGTGACCAATCCCAAGGCGCTGCTTCTGCTCGGCCGCGATCGCCGAACGGACGGCACGGGCGGGCTCACCGAGAACCAATCGTTCGACCTGGAGGTGATCAAGCGGAAATATGTGAATATGATGGACATCGTCCCCTACGACGATCTGCTCCGCCGCCTCGACAGAATCATCGTCTCGCTGACGGAGCGCGCGGGCTCGGCCGGATTGGGGCAACGCGCTGACAAGCGTGGCACAGACCGGCGGGATTCAACCGACAGGTGCGCGGGCGGCGGGGATGCGTCGGGAGCTGATGCGTGCTGAAGGGCGTTTCGACCTCTTTTGCTCGGCGGAGTTGAGGCATGTTCGCGGGCACGAAAGGAGACCTCGTCCATGAATGCCCAGGAACTTCTCGACAAGATTAAGGAACTGCCCAACAAGCCGGTCGATGTGCCCACGCCGCCGGCGATCGAGCTCGTCGCCATGGTGGTGCGCTGGGGTCGCCATCTCAAGCAGTGGAAAGCCACCACGCTCGCCGACTTCGCGCGTGTCTCGCTGTCGACGGTCGAGCGCGTCGAACGCGCGAAGAAGGTAAGCGACGAGGCGCTCGACCGCATCGCCCAAGCGCTCGGCCACGCGCCGGGCGCGTTCACCACGCCGCGCCTGCCGATCGGTCCGGACAAGGCGGCCGAACAACACCTCGTCGAGGCGTTTGGCCATCTCGAACCGGTGGCGGTGTCGCCGATGAAGACGCACAAGGCCATCCGCGATGCCGCGAAGTGCGACGCCTATCTCATCCACCGTCCCGGCGTGCCCGACACCCATGACGACCACATCGCTAATCTCGGCGAATGGCTCGATCTCGCCTCGTTCATCCTCTCCGACATCGTCGAGGAGCCATTGTCGTCGGGGCGAGGGCGGCGCCAGCTCTACAATGACATTCTTGCCGCGGTGTCCGAGCTGGAGCGCCGCGGGCTGACGGTCCTGTCCGGTGTCATGGCCGCGCCCCAGCCGGGCATGCCTGACTGGAAGGTCGCCATTGTCTCGGTGACGCCGCGCCTCACCGATCCCGGCGCGCCGAGGCGTCGTCGCGTCCTGGTCGACCGCCGGACGGTCGCCGTGACGCCGGGCTGGCTCACCGACGATTAGGCGATGAGGGCGAGGCGCTCGGTGATGAACTGGGCGATCTCAGCGGGATTGAAGCGTCGCGCGTCGACGTAGCCGTCGGTGCGGAACACGCCATCGACGGCGCCGTCGTCGACGCGCACGTACATGACGCGCTGCTCGTCCCGAGCCATGATGATTTCGCGGATCGCGCGGAACTCGACGCCGCACCAGTCCTTGCGCTGATAGTCGGCGCCGATGAAGACTACGATGAGCTTGGAGCGGTTGCGATAGATGTCCTGCAGCAGGGTGTCGAGCGATGGCCGGGCAAGCTGGGAGACGTAGTTGTTGTCGTAGAAATAGGCGTTGGGGCCGAGACTCGCCTCGAGCTCGCGGGCCACCTGCTCGACCAGCCCGCGGGCTTCGCCGGGAAACGAGAGACCAACATCGAAATGGTGCTGGGTGATGTCGACGGCGCGGCTGGCCTGCCGCGTCCACGAGGGCAAGGCAATGCCCCGCGCAGCGTGCAGTTCTTTCGGCAGGTTGACGTCCTTGATCGCCCAGTGCGTGCGATTCATCTCCCATTTGCCGATGTCGAGCTCGAAGGCGAGGGCGTCGAAGTCGGCCGCGCTGAAGGACGATAAACGAGCGATCTTCGCCGCCGCCGCCGCGCACGCGCAACGCGCCGTAGACTATCTGTTGCGCTTCAGCGCCTCCGAAGCAGCCGCCGCGTGAGCGGCGGCCTTCTGGACCGAAGCGTCTACAGCATGCGACGGCTGGCCATCGTTGCCACGCCGAGTGTCACGTTACGCGTCGGCGTGGGTATCGGCGCGCAAGAGAACATCGTCAAAAATAACGCCGGCCTCATCGCTTATGGCTGACAGGGCGACTTGATAGCGTGCATACTCGCCGGGCGCGAATTCCACTCCGAACCGGTCGACGACATCCTTTTGGGAAAGCCTGAAGCCGTAGGTGCGTAGCGACCGGCGCCCATTGGTATCGCGCGTCGAGACCGCAACCACTTTCCAAAAGACAAGAGGATACTGCACCGGGCCGGTCCCGAAATCTTCGGATGGATCGTTCGGGTGCAAGATCGGACCCGCTATGATGCAGGCGCGCGTGTCACCTGATTGCAAGTCGCGTTGAATGTGGTTTTCGAAACCGCCCCACAAGCCTTGAACTCCCGGCCATTGCTTTCCCGGTTGGGAGCGATTGAAGGCCGCGTGCTGCGGCGTGCAATTTGAGAAGTGAAACGTGTCGGAATTGGCAAACTCGATTTCCGTCGGCGCATCACCCCAGGCATTGTCTTCCCTACGCACGATATGACCCCGGTCGATCTGTTTGGCGGGCGCGTAGATGTCGGGATCGCCCAACTGGTATTTCTGGGGAATTCGCGGGTCAAACACCCAACGATCTTGACCGAAGAAGGCGCGGCCGCTGGAGGTCCTTTTCGATGCATCGTAATCGACATTCACCGCCGACCACATCTGCATGCGCCGGGAAGCGTTCATCGCCAGGCTGAAGTGATGGTACTTGAGCACGACGATCTGGCCATTCTCCTTATACATCTCCTGGTCCCGCTCCTGCGAAATGCGAGGCAGCGGCACGGTGATATCGTTTTCGAGAAAGTCAGGGTTGTAGCCTTCTCGATCGTCGTAATTGGGGTCGAAGCGCAGTGCTTTCTCGAGCGCCTCGTCTGTCGCGACTGCGGCCGTCGCCTGTGGAAGCTGTGATGCCGGCACACCGCTACCAACGAAAATCGTCACTGGTCCGGAAAAATTCATGGTAACGCCGCCCATCACGTTTCCTTTCGTGTTTGCGAAAATTTTGGAGGGATCAGGTAACACAGGACTAAGGGCTTCTGGCGCGCGAGGCGTCGCTAGCTTCGCGACCTCATCGGTAGGATCGGTCGTGTTGGCCAGCAATTCGTCCAAAAGATGCTTGGAGGCGGGCGTGGTCGGTACAAGCCCGCCGAAGGCCTTTACCAACGCACTTATGCGCACACCCTCATTCGCGATCCAGTCTATCCCGTCATCCGGCTGGCCAGGTGACCATGCCGAACCGTCCTTATTGAGAATAGTATTGCCACGCATTTTTGGAATGGAGGCGTGGTGCAAACCGACGACCTCCCACATTTCCGAATAGCAGGCCGAGCCCGACGATCCTTCCTCGGTGTCGGTCTCGTACCGGAGGAAACCGTCCTCCCGCAGCTCGAGCAGCCGGCAATTCTCCATCGCATAGCGTTTTGGCCCGCCATCAGGATATTCGATCATCCGGATAGGCATTCCGGGCAGGATCTTTGACCGCGATCCGTTGATCGCCAGGAAGTTGACAGAGGAGAGAAGCTCGCCGGTGATTGCCTTCGGCTTCACCGCGACGAGCGCGAAATCGAGATCCTCCGCCGAGAAGAAAAGGGCGTCCGGATCAAACTCGAAAATGATGCCGCGGGCGACACCTGATGCCGTCTCATCATGAAGAAAATTTGCGCCGGTTCCTCGTACCGAGCCGGGATCCGGAAACACATGCCAGTTTGTCAGAAGAACGTTAGGTGAAACCATGAACCCGGTCGCAAACCCGACCGGGTCGACCTTCGGATCGACGTTGGCCACGATGCGGGCGACCGGCCGGCCAGCGGCTCGGGCAGCATCGTCTGGCGGCAAGGTGTACCAGTCAAGGGTAGGCCCCATCTTCCGCTCGACGAACACCGGAAGACGGCCTTGTGCCTTCAGTTCACTCGCCTGATCAAAGCTCGAACGGCGAGCGTCGTAGCGCGCCTGTTCCGAAGGCGTCACTTGCGTCGTCGCGGGCGTTGGGGGTTGCGCTTTCCATCGTTTTGCAGCCGCAATCATTACCGCGCGGCGGCGCTCGTCGAACAAATTAGTCGTAACCATGGGAGATTCCTTCCTCCAAGGAAATAGGGAAAGTCTAGCGGACTCTATTTGATGATAGTGATTAAGAGATTCTACGTTAAACGATTAAACTTCAACGGATGAATAGTTCAAACGATTTAATATTTAAGCGGCTAACAGATTTGCAAACGATGGTCATTATGAACTCGCTCTTCCTCTATAAATTTCTAAAAAAATCCAAACCTCCTCTTACGTCACTATGCAACAAAGAGTAATGTGCGGTCAATGTGAAGAATAGAGTTCTATGGCGGGATCGCTTGTTCGGCTGTCTTTGGCGGCAGGAGCTTCGGTGCCTGCCTGCGCATAGGGGGACCTGAAGGTCATTCGATCACGTAGAGATCACAAAGCGGTGACTTTCAGTGCCGCCGCTTCAACGGGTGCAGAGCATTCTTGGGGGAGATGTCCATGACAGCGCGTACCAGACCGGACACGAAGTTGCGTGTCGCTCACTTTGCCGCCGCCGCTCGTCGGTTCGCTCCGGGCCTTCTCATTTTGGTTGGCGTTTCGGGCTGCGAAAAAAATCTCTTCCAGGCGCCACCCCATGGTGGCACTGCCGATGTGCCACCGGCACCCGTGTCGGACAGCGTTCTCACGCTGTTGGCGCAAATCCCGTACGAGACGCTAGTGCAAGCAGCCCAATCGAAGATACCGCAATCCGTTCCAGTGCAAGGAGATGGTCAAATCGGATGTGTCGGTATTCCTCATATTAATCCCGGACACGTGGGACATCATACTGAGTGCCGTTGGATCGGTGTCCGTATTTGCGCTGAAGTACCAGATATTACCGCTCCGAGCCTTGGCACTACGAACCAATGCGCCGAATATCATTGGCACGCTGACATCAAAACGGATGGCCCTCTTGTCGTGGCCCAGGCGGGCAATGGCGTTCACGTCGAACAGCCGCTGTTTGTCAGCGGTCAGGCCGGCGTAGGCGGCGACCTTGCCAAACTGCTTTCGCTTTCCGGAAAGAACTTCGAGGCTCGGCTGGTCCCCGGCGTCGATCTGCAGCTCGACATGAACGATAAGTGGTGCCCCGTGCTCACGGGAACCCCGACCGGCAGATGGGTGAGCAGTGCTTCGGTGGAAGTCGTGGGCAAAAACTGTCTCGGCTTTGATTTTGGGAGCCTAGGCCACCCAGAGGTCTGCGCAGGGCCAATCAATCTTGGACTGGCTGACGTGTTGAACGGCCAGATCAATGACCACCGCGCCAAGATACAGGATGCCATCACCAAAGCTCTGCCTTGTGGTGCGCTTCGGTCAAAGGTTGAGGCCCAATGGCACGCCATTGCGATCAAGATCGACCGCCCGGATAGCACGCCCGTCTATCTCAACATCGTCCCCACAGCGGCGAGCTTTTCGGGCCTGGTCGGTGAAGCGCAAGGCATGAAGATGACCGTGCGTGTCGCAGCAAAGACCAGTCTTGCCGCAGAGCCAGTTGCCACACAGTCCCTGTCTCTGCCGCCATTGGGCAAAACATCAGCCGATCGAAGTCAAGCCGATATCACCGTGCAAGCAGCTGCTCCCTACGGATTGCTATTGGACGAGCTGTCAAAGAACCTTAAGGGTCGCGATTTTCAGCAGCAGACACCGGCCGGCGCCGTCGATGTGAAGGTCGAGGATGTTGACCTCTATCCTAGCGCCAGCTCTGTCGTGGTGGGCTTGAAGGTACAGGCAAAGCTGCCGGGCGAGTTCCTGAATACGACCGGCTGGGTTTACCTCTCAGGCCTACCCCGCGTCGAGAAAACTGGAACAGCGATCTCCATCAACGAATTGCATTTCGCGACCGTCCTGGACAACGCTTTCTGGAAGGCTGCACAATCCCTGTTCGAAACCCAGATCCTGGCAGATTTAGAGGCTCATTCGAGAGTCGATCTCAACAAGCAGTTCAACGACGCGTCCGATGAGATTTTGAAGGCCGTTCACAATACCAACGTTCCGGGATTGAAGATTTCCGCTGACACGCCGTCGATCGAACTACTCGATATCACTGTCGGGCCAAAAAATCTGATTGCCAGTGCGCGCCTCAAAATGAATTTCGATATGGCGCTATCAGCTGATTTAGTAGGTCAATAGCCCGTATGCCGAATGAGTTGCAATCTCACGAGTTGACGATGCATGGGTGCAAATAGGCTGTCGCTGACCAAGGCCAGGGACGGCCCACCAAACGAAAAAGGGGTGCAAATGACGCAATCGCAACTTAGCAAGGTTTGGTTTGTGTTCAGTGCGCTGCTTCTCTACTACACCCTGAATTCTTGGGTGGTAGCGCAAGGCGGGGAAGAGATTTTCGGTGCAAAGCTGGTCATGAAGGCGAGGGTGCCTGCAGTAATGATCGCAATCCCGATATGTTCGATTTTGCTCGCACTAACCTCACTTGTTGGACGCGTCTATGCCCCACGCGGCGGCTCGCACTGGCATGCGCGGATACCGGTTGTCGGCTTCGACGCGATCGAGACGGGCTCGCGAGAAGGCCGCGTCTATCAAGGCGCGATGATTGTGGTTTTCTCCGTGCTGCCCGCGATCGCGCTGGTCTATTTCTGGTGTACGTTTCTCTCCGCGACGGTAATGCTGAACGACGGCAAGAAGGACCCAGGCGCCAGCCTTTGGGATTGGTCGGAGCTCCGGACGCTGAACGATCCCGCTCGTATCTGCACTGAATTTGACAAGGGGCTCGACAAGCCGTGTATCGGCAGCGCGACGGTGCTGCCGGGCCTTGAGCCAACAATCTTTGGCGCGCTAACCCTCGCGGGCATTATTGCGCTCGCGATGCACTGGCGTGCTGTGGCGATGGGTCAACGGCATGAGGCCTCACCGATCACGACCCAAGGCAAGCAAGAGTCAGCGGATTGAAACTGTCAGTCAGTTGCGGGCGACGAAAGAGGCTTGCGGCTCAGCAATTCCAGCAAGGCGACCTGGCCGGTAACGGCAGATCCGGCAACCCACGCCAGCATCACCCACTCGGAAACGGACATGCCGCCGGTTTCTGTCCGACAAACTGTCCGCAGGCGTACATGGCGGCAATGGGGATGCTCACGGCGATGACAAGAAGTCCGATTGTTGCAAAGAACACCATCTCTCTCATCCCCGCCGCCTCTACGGCGTTTGCACTGTAGCCGCATCTTGCCCAGCGCCATCAACAGAGTGTCTCGCAAGCAATTCCGTCGCCATCGCGATCCAGCTTGCCGCCCCATGGACAGTTGTTGAGATACCATTGGGCTTCGTCGCAAGAGCTGATTTGCGAGCATGTCCGCCGCGGTTGGCATGAAAAGCTTTGCGCTACCTGTGGGCGGCTGCTGATGCCGAGTGGCTGGCTCGACGGCCTCGCATCACCGGCGTGCACAGCCCGCCATTCCCAGGGCGCCTGAAACGTTCCGAGCCAAAGACCGAGCTTCGCGGCCTCCGCCTTCGCCTGCTGCGCTGAATAGGCCCCGTGGCTGTAGCGGGGCCAATCCAGAGCCTGGCCGTGCTCGACCATCCAGGAGGCGACGCTGACGCCATCCGCGCGCTGGCAATCACCGACAAACCGGTGATATCGGTCCCAAGTTACGAAGGTGCAGTGCACCGGCCTGGAGGCCGCTAGAAATGCGTCCAGTGCGTCGGCTGAGCGGCGCCCGCAGGAATAGTCGAATCCCTTGGCGTCGCTGCAGTACTGCTTGCTCTCCGGCGCGTCGATGCCGTTAAAGCGGATCCGCTGGCCATGGACTTCGATCGTGTCCCCATCGATAACGGACGCGACGCCAGCGATCGGCTCCGGCTTCGACCCGAACCAGTTCGAAACGCCAATGTCTGGTATTCGGTCGGTGTGCTGCATGGCTGATTGCGTGGCTAAGGCGGTAGCGGCAGCCACTGTCAGAAAGACCAGTTTCAACGGCACGCTTGCGCGACGCCAGGCGCGTGATCGACCCACGCCATTGCCCTTGCGCCCCTGACCCGAGCGATTTTTGTAGCGAGATTTGTCCAAGCTATTCTCCCCATCACTAGAATGCTATCAAATTTGGCGCTGGTCTAGGTTTGGCGGGTGACAAGGGTTGAGAATCTTTCTGTATGGCCGGGCGCTGATCGATCGCGTTAACACAGTGTGTCAATAACTCTCTGGAGCAAACGGTAGCGGCCTCAAAGTACGCGGATGCGAAAGACCATGGCCGGCCCGCGCTGGTTGCAAGGAATCGCTCCGGGGACCGAACCACTACTTTAGTTTGCACGCAGCGCGTCGATGTACTATCGAGCACATTCAGAATGGGTTTTTTGCATTCTGCTGGGTGGGGCAAGCCGGATATGACAGACGCCGATTGCGGGATTGCTGCGCGCTGAAGCGCGCGGCGTGCCGCAAGCATGTGTTTTCCAGGGTTGGATCGTAGGGGTAAAGACGTTGGTTGCGAGGTTTGAAGCGCTCGAGAAGCTGCGCAATCGGATAATGGAAGCGAACCACGACTATAGGGTGGGGGCAGACATTTTCCCGAGTCTCAACGTCGACAAGATTGCCCGGGATATGGACCTCGACGATCAGGGAACGGCGCATGGCGAAAAAGACCAGCCATCGTCCTCGTCCAAGGCCCTCGACGAGGTCGAACATTCCATCGTCGAAAGGGTGCAGGACGAGAAAAAGGCGGCCCACCAGATCCTTGAGGATCAGCTTCACCTCTTCTCCGGCCGCGTTGCGAACCTGGGCCTTGAGGAGCAGTTCGGCCTCCTTCAGCAAGCCAATACTTCAAGCCTGTCCGACTTCAAGGGAGAAATAGCGGTCGGTTTGGATACCCTTCACGCCAAGCGAACCGACCTTCACGAGGCAACCACGGAGCTTTCCAGCTTCCGCAAGAACCACCGCTTGGAACGCGTTGCCAGGCTGCAGCAAGGAACAGCCCATCTTTTCAGGGTGGCACTCCTTATTTTCCTCCTGCTGGTCGAGACGTATCTCAACGGATCCTTTCTGGCCAAGGGCAACGACCAAGGCTTCCTCGGTGGTGCCACGGAAGCATTCGCCTTTTCCTTCGTGAATATCGTGTCCGCGTTGATTTTCGCCATCTTCTGCGTGCGCTGGGTGACCCATCGGTCTTGGGGAGGGAAGCTTGTCGGAACCGTTTTCATCCTGCTCTATGCCGCTATTGCACTCGGGATCAACTTGCTGCTTGCGCACTATCGTGAGGTCAGCGGAACGCTCGCCGACGGAGCTGGCAACATTGCGGTCCAGAGAATGCTCCATAACCCGCTCGGGCTTGAGGAGGTGAGATCGTGGATGCTCTTCCTGGTCGGTCTGCTCTTTTCTATCATCGCCTTCATCGACGGCTGGTTCGTTCTCGATCCATATCCAGGTTATGCCGGCGTGGAAAAAAGGCGCCGGGAGAGACGGCAGGATTACACCGATACCAAAGCCGACCTCATAGACCGCCTCATCGAATTGCGCGACGACCACAATACCAAGGTCGAAGACATCTTGAAGGGGCTAAGCAGCCGTAGGAGAGAACACGCTGCAATCCTATCCAGCCGTGCGCGGCTTTTGGCTCTGTTCAATGAACATCAAGAGCAGCTCGAGAGGAGTTGCAACCAGCTGCTTTCAAAATACCGCGAAGCAAACATTCGGGCGCGCAAAACTCCCGCTCCAAAACACTTCTCCCAGCCCTTTAAACTCCAAAAGACCAAGCCCATTGTCCAAAACGATGGTGAGATCAAGGATAGCGATCTTGCTTCATCAATTGCCGCGGCCCAGCAGGCGCTGAACGAGCAGATGCTGCAGGTGGGCAAGGAATGCGAGTCCGGGATCGAAAAGTATCGCGACCTCGACAAGCTGTATCCGGAGACGCTCGATGGCCAGGCCTAGAAGCCGTCGCAGGGCAGGGAGCTCGCGCGGGAAAGGCGTTGGAGCGATTGTCGGAGCAATCCTGCTTGGACTTGCCTCGCTCGCAATGTTTTCCGGCTACGTCTGGCTCAACGTAAAGGCCCGGGACGTGCTGGAAACAGACGCAAAGACGGGCTGCCCGACAAAGGCGGGACCGAACAGCGTCACCGCTGTTCTTTTTGACACCTCTGATCCCGTCCCGCAGGCGACCATGGAGGATCTTGCCAACAAATTCAGGCAGATTGCCGGCTCAATCAAGCAAGGCGGCTACCTCTGGGTTGGCACCTTGACAGCGGTGCCTGGCGACCTGAAAGAGCTGTACGCGCGATGCAATCCGGGAGACGGCTCAACGGTTGACGTCTGGACCAGCAATCCCGGAAAGCATCAGAGAATCTGGGAAGAGGCCTTCGACAAGCCCCTCAAGGAACTGCCGGAGCACTTGCCGGCGGATAGCCAGGCTGATCAGTCGCCGATCATGGCTGGCATCCAGAAACTGAAGCTCAGCCTGTTCGACAACGGCATGTTCGACAATGTTCCAAAACGGTTGGTCCTCGTGTCGGACATGATGGAGAACACGCCCGCCTATTCCCAATACAAAGCGGGCGCCGACTACAACGCCTTCAAGAAAAGCCCAGCGAATTCGCGCTTTAGGACCGATCTTCTCGGCGCCGACGTAACCATTCTCTATTTCAACAGGCCGGAAAGGAAGTTCCCGTCCGTC
Source organism: Mesorhizobium loti CJ3sym (assembly GCF_000472785.1). Taxonomy (GTDB): domain Bacteria; phylum Pseudomonadota; class Alphaproteobacteria; order Rhizobiales; family Rhizobiaceae; genus Mesorhizobium; species Mesorhizobium loti_E. The sequence continues at coordinate 249,759 of NZ_KI421462.1, read as the reverse complement.
GACCACGCCAATTTTTGGACGCAGTGGTTTTCGGAGAACGGGGGCAATCTCAGCGACTTTACAAAGCTGGAAGGGATGTAACCCATGGCCGCGCGTAGACAATCCTTCCTCGATACGTGGATCTTCCCGCAGGCTTTCTATATCGCGCTGACGGTAGGCGGGTGCGTTTTCATCGCCGTCACAAAGACCGCCGGCATAAGCCCCGTTATCTCGTCAACGGTGCCGATCGGCATCATGATCGGCTACTTCGCGTTTTCCTGGTACGTCGGGAAGTTGCGCGTTCACGACGAGCAGACAGGTGACAACCTCTATTACATGGGCTTCCTGTTCACGCTCTCCAGCCTGGGCACCTCGCTTTACCAGTTCGGCACAGACGCATCGACCGACGAAATCGTCAGGAATTTCGGCATTGCCGTGACGTCGACCATCACAGGCATCGCGCTGCGCATCTTCCACAATCAGGTCCGACGCGACCCCGCCGACGTGGAACGGGCTGCCCGTCACGAGCTCGCGGACATGACACGTCGCGTGCGCACCGAGATGGAAAGCGTAGCGCGTGAGTTCGCCGACTTCCGCCGGGTTTGCAATCAGATGTTGGAAGAAGGCTTCGACGAAATAGCCCGACAGGCGGAGAAGAACGGCGATCAGGTCCGACAGGCCTTCGAGGGTATGGCCGCCAAAGCGATAAAGCCCGTCCAGGAGACTTCGGAGAAGATAGCCAAAAGCCTCGATGACACGTTCGGCCGTATCGAAAGCAGGTTTTCAGGTGTCGCTGAAAAGGTCGACACAGTCGCAGCGTCGCTCGACACGGCGAATGCCTCCATGGCTGGCACGATCTCGAAGTTCGAGGCGCAGGCCGACATAGTTGCCGGGAAGCTCGCCAACGTGGTTATTCCGGACGAGGTCCTCAAGACGGATGTCGTCACAGTTCTCAAGGTGCTTGCAGCGTCTGTCGGAAGGTTCACCGAGCGGGCTGAGGCGCTTTCCAAAGAGCAGGGGGAAAGGACCGACAAGCTTTCGGATACCGTCTTGAGGATGGCGGCGCATCAGAAGCTCCTCCTGGAGAGGCTTGAGAAGCAGGCTGAGCAAAACGCCAGTACGACGAACCTGCTATCCCGCATCCTCGATCGCGATCGTGTGTCCGTCCCGCACGAAATTCCTCCGGTTGCACCTTTGCACGCCAATGAACCGTCTGTTGAACCTCCCATCTTCATCCCCATTTCGGCGGCAACTGCGCAGGGTGAGAAGCCAGGCGCAACGGCAACAGCCAACGGCGCTGATGCCGGGCAGCAGGCCTCCCAGCCGATCGTGGAGAAAGTCCAGCCGAGGCCGAGATGGTGGCGCTGAACGAACCCGGCGGAGCTTCGGTCGGCTACGAAAAGAAAGGCTATGCCCGCGGCTTGATCCTCGGGCTCACCATGGCCGAAACGATGCTCCTGCTCGTCTTCTGCCTGCTGTTGGTTGCAGGCGCCATTGTCGCAAAGAAGAAGGCCGAATTGGAAACTGCCCTTGAAAGGGTATCCCGCAGCGAAGCAGTGGTTCAGCAACTCAAGCAGGAGAACAAGAACCTGCTGGCCCAGGTTGCCGAGCTCATGGAGCGGTTCACTGGGCACAAAGTGCCTGATGAGGAATGGCGAAAGCTCGTCCTCGCCAAAAAAGCGATCGAGCAGATCGAGCAAAAGGGACTGTCGGCCGACGAAGCAGTTCAGCTGGCGGAAGCCACAGTCGCGGTCCGAGACAACAATCTCTCAGCCGACGACGTACGCAAGCTAGTCTCAGCAGATCAGCGTGCGACCGAAGCCGAACGGAAGCTGGCTGAAGCCGAAAAGGAACTCGCTGAAACGACACGGCAGCCTAAGGATCTGCCACCGATCATCAATCTGAGCGAAGCCAAGGGCTATTCCTTCGAAGTCAGCAGTGCCGAACTCAAACCGGCCTTTAAGGCCAAGCTTGAGGGCGCTATTGCCGAGCAGATTGCCGATATCGTCGCAAAATACGATGTCGATGTCGTCGAGGTCATTGGCCACACTGACGAGCAGCGATTGTCGAGGCAGTCGAACATGGACTTCGTTCTGGGGCGCGTACTCTCTGGGGATGAGAGCGTCAGCGAAATGGAGCCGGGTGATAATGCCGGGCTAGGCCTCGCGCGAGCGATATCCGTCGCGTCCGTTCTGAAAAAGATACCGGCGTTTGATCATTTGAACATCCTACCCATGTCAGGCGGCCAACTGATCCTGCCGGATGATCGCCTCACGGATGGAGCTCAGTCAGGCGACGCTCCAGAAAGGCGTCGTATCGAGATCCGAGTACGCAAGAGCAAGCAGAAGCTGGCCGCCGAGGGGCATCACGAAGGCAATTAATAGGCAAACCATGTTGAGCCAAAGCGTGGGTTGCCATCCACCGGAACACGAGTAGAAGCCCGCAAACTGCCGCGGTCCAGTGCCAGCGCGCCGCGCTTTAATTAGTCGGGCGCTCGCTGACGCGTTTTTTCCGCGCCGGAAGTCGAATGGAAAGCGCTTCAGGAAACCAGGAAATGCACTCCAGTCGTGTGATCACCGCTGCCACAATGCATGGTGTCCCCTATTTCTGATGCTACACAATAATAGGTCAGGGCGAGGAAATTATTGATGCATCGGTGACTAATATTAACCAATAATCAGAGTTTTATTGGCAACCTCTTCTGCTGGGTCCGATGACTGTGTCGGAGGGGATGTGTAATGAGTCTGGGTGCCGCAGGGCTCACGCCCATAACGCCTGCTGCTTTCATCAAGAAGTGGAGGAAGTCGGAACTTGGCGAGCGGCAGGCAGCTCAAGAACACTTCCTCGATATCTGCTCGCTGGTCGGCCATCCGTCTCCGAGCGATGAGGACCCGACCGGCGCGTTCTTCGCGTTCGAGAAAGGTGCGAACAAGCTCGGAGGGGGTAAAGGTTTTGCTGACGTCTGGAAGAAGGGTCACTTCGCATGGGAGTACAAGCGTAAGAAGGGAAACCTCGACGAGGCCCTCCTCCAGTTGATGCGATACGCGCCGGCGCTTTTGAGCCCGCCGCTACACATCGTTTGCGACATCGAACGCCTTCGCATCCATACCGCTTGGACGAACACCGTTCCGTCCACATACGTGATCACCCTAGATGACCTCGCGGAACCTTCAGCGCGTGAGATGTTGCACAACGTCTTCTTCAGCCCGGAAAAGCTGAGGCCGACCCGAACACGCGCGGCGGTCACCAAGGAGGCAGCAGACAAGTTTTCCGCGATCGCACTCCGCGTTCAGGGGCGAGGCACACCAGATGAGATTGCTCATTTCGTAAATCAGCTGGTCTTTTGCTTTTTCGCCCAGAGTGTCAGCCTGCTGCCTGATGGCCTGTTCACGAAGCTCCTGAAGCGATCGGCCCGTGCTCCTGAACGAGCCATGAGCTACCTCGACAAGCTGTTTGAAGCAATGGAGCGCGGCGGCGAGTTCGACCTGACCGACATCACATGGTTCAACGGCGGCCTGTTTGATGGTCGCCGAGCGCTACGGCTCGATGACGGTGACATTGGTTTGCTTGTCGCCGCAGACAGCCTCGATTGGGGCCTCATCGATCCGACGATTTTCGGAACTCTGTTCGAGCGGTTTCTGGACCCGGAAAAACGCGCCCAGATCGGCGCGCACTACACCGATCCAGAAAAAATTATGCGTCTTGTCGATCCGGTCATCCTGAGGCCTCTGAGACAGGAATGGGAACAAGCAAGGCGGGAGATTGTCGAACTCCTGAATGGCAATCGCAAGCCGCCAATGCGCAGGCAGCAATCCCGCCGGATGAAGCGGGAGGAAGCGGCCGCCGAAGTACGGTCCCGGTTCACGGAACGGCTGCGAAAGCTCCGCATCCTGGATCCGGCATGCGGGTCTGGAAACTTCCTATACCTCGCTCTCCAGGGTGTGAAGGATATCGAACACCGCGCCAACCTCGACTGCGAGATGCTCGGCATGCCCGCTCAGCTTCCGCTCGTAGGGCCTGAAATCCTGCGCGGCATCGAAATCAACATGATGGCGGCCGAGCTTGCACGCACGACCATTTGGATCGGAGACATTCAGTGGCAGATCAAGAATGGGATACGCTCGAAATCGATACCAATCCTACGCAAGCTAGATGCAATCGAAAGGCGAGACGCCTTGGTCAGGCAGGCCCAAGACGTTGATACAGCTCGTGACGCACAAGGAGACCTTCTTGCTGCACTGCAACCAGTCTCGGAAGATGCTGAAGCAGAATGGCCAGAAGCAGAATTCATCGTAGGAAATCCGCCGTTTGTCGGCGTGCGTTTGATGCGGCAAGCCTTGGGCGATCCAACGGTTGATCGCCTTTTCGATGTGTACGATGGGCGCGTCTCTCGCGAGGCTGATCTCGTCTGCTATTGGGTGGAGAAATCCCGCGCCGCTGTCGCAGCAGATCGAACGCGTCGAGTGGGTCTGGTCACGACGAATTCCATACGCGGTGGAGCGAACAGAAGGGTGTTGGATCGGATCATCGCCGAAAGCCGGCTATTCGAAGCCTGGAGTGACGAGCCGTGGGTCGTCGATGGCGCAGCCGTACGAGTATCCCTAATCTGCTTCGGCCACGGCGAGGACCCGTTGTGCCTCGATGGGAGGACGGTTGCACAGATAAACGCAGATCTTACCGCCGGCGTAACCGACTTGACCAAGGCGCGCAGGCTGTCTGAAAACCAGAACGTAGCGTTCATGGGCGACACGAAGGGCGGTGCCTTCGACGTCCCGGGTAGCTTGGCGCGGGCCTGGCTCTCGATGCCGATGAATCCCAACGGTAGGCCAAACTCAGATGTGCTCCGTCCATGGCGCAATGGAATGGACGTCGCTCGCCGCGGCCGCGACATGTGGATTGTGGATTTCGGCTGGGAGATGTCCGAGCAGGAGGCTGCCCTCTACGAGGCGCCGTTCCAGCACATTAGAGAGCATGTGTTTCCGGAGCGCTCAAAGAACAGGCGTGATGCCTACCGCGAGCGTTGGTGGCGACACGTGGAGCCGAGACCGGCTTTTCACGCTTCCTTGCAGGGCCACTCGCGTTACATGGCAACACCTCGCGTCGCAAAGCATCGGACATTCGTGTGGCTTGATCAAGCGATAGTGCCCGACTCCCGCATCTTCGCGTTTTCTCGCTCAGACGATGTCTTTTTCGGGATTCTTCACTCCCGATTTCATGAGGCTTGGAGCTTCGGAACTTGCTCGTGGCACGGCGTCGGCAATGATCCAACCTACAATAGTGCGGGGGTATTCGAGACCTTCCCGTTCCCCGAGGGCCTCACGCCGGATATCCCAGCTGTCCGATATGAAAAGGATTCACGAGCCATCGCCATATCAAAGGCGGCCAAGAGACTTGATGACATACGAAACGCGTGGCTCAATCCGAGCGACCTTGTCCAGATCAAGCCCGAGGTCGTGCCCGGCTATCCGGATCGAATCCTTCCGAAGGACATCGCGTCGGACGCAATCCTGCGTGACCGTACCCTGACCAACCTCTACAACCGGCGTCCGCAGTGGCTGGTCGACGCCCACTCGGACCTGGATGCCGCCGTTGCCGGAGCCTACGGTTGGCCTGCGGATATCTCTGAAGATGAAGCCCTGGCAAATCTCCTAGAACTCAATCTGGCGCGTGAGGCATTCAACGAGCACGCCAAATCCGGTCTGAAGACAAGAAAGCCACGTCGTCGTCCGACGCCGGAAGAGGTTCGACGTGCCCCGCAGATGAAGTTGCCCATTGCAGGTGGCCGCAAGTCCGTTGTCGGTCCGCAGCAATTGACCACCAAGGATCGCGAAAACCAGCCGACGTCAGCAGAGCGTCCGCGAAACACCAAACGCCGAACAAGCTGACCCAGGTCAGCCAAATTGTGCGAGACGCCCTTGCTCCAAGACCGATGATAGACCCATTCCAGTCATTTCCGTTACACCTCATCAAAAGCAGATCGAAGCCGGCCGCGCCTATGACCGCCTTCTCAAGCGCGGCACCCGGCCGAAGGCGCTCAAGGCCATCGTCGCATGGTTCAAGCGCCTGTGGATCAAGTTCATCGGTTAATCAGTGTGCGGCCGACGGCATCGCCTTTGCAAGCATGGATCAGGTTGACGACGCCGTCGGGAAGGCCGGCCGCGCACATTGCGCCTGCAACGAGCGGCGTCTGTTCGGCAGGTTTCAAGATCACGGTGCAGCCCGCCGCCAGAGCCGGTGAGATCTTGCGCGCCACCATTGAAGCCGGGAAATTCCATAGCGTGATCGTGCCAACAACGCCGATTGGCTGCTTGATCACCCAGCATGCCCCGGTCAGTCGAGGGCGGGGAGATCGTCTCGCCAAAGATGCGGTTGGCCTCTTTGGCTTACCATTGCAGATATGCCGCCGCATGCGAGACCTCCGACTTGGCTTCGCCAAGCGGCTTGCCAATCTCTGCCGTAAGAATGGCAGCAAGGTCGTCGGTATGGTCTTGATCAGCTGATGCCAGCGCCAGAGCATGTCCCTGCGATCCCGGGCGGTAAACGCCGCCCATCAGCCTGCGCGGTATAAGGCCTCGTCGATCGCCGAGCGCGTCTCCTCAGCGCCCATGTCGGGTAGCTCTGCCAACACTTCGCTAGTGGATGGATAAAAACCCTCGAACTTTCGCTAACCCAACAACGTGCCAGGCGTCGGCATGCGGTCGATAGCGCCGAACAGGTCGGGGAGTTTCAGATTCGCATCAGCGGCTGGCACCGAGGCATCCCGGCTTTCTCTTCAAACCGGCGGATGTTTTCTATTGGCTGCGTCAGGATGTGTAACCGCACTTCGCATCGGACCTCGAGCGACGGGGCCCTGGCGACCTGCCGACCGCGTTATGGAATAGGAACGACCGTTCCTGGAACGAGAATTCCTGTTCAGCGCCTTTCTCGCCCGCACGCCTGGCGGGGGCACCGAGCGTTGAGCCCTGCGACCTGATAACCGCAGCGCAGGCATGGCATCCACGCATCCGCGGAAAGCGGCAATTTGGCCTAAGCTTTGACGGCGCCCGCGCGCCTGACGGCGCGTGCCGGGTGCTCGTGAACCGAGCCCGCTTTTTCTTCGCCAGGCTCAGGCGGTCTCGGCCATCCGGCTTCGCCCCCTGGCGCGGGCAGCCTGTCGGCTGCTGACGGTCGCCGCCCTGTCGGCCGGCGCGGTTTGTCTGTTGGCCGAGCCCTGACAAATCTGGCGCCGCCAGTCTCGAGGCCATCGCGCGAAACGGCGGCGTGCTGCGCCGCATCGCCGTGCGCATTCCGACCTATCTGTCGGACATTCGCGAGAACCCCGCCTGGCTGCCGATGTTCGTGCTCGCCCGCACCATGCCGGCCCGCCGGATGCACTGGCGTGGGGCAAAGCCGGTTCGCGTGTCGCAAAAAGCCCACGACACGATGTTTGCCGGCGTCGATCGCCAGGAAATTGTCGAGGCGCTGCGGTCGGACGGGCTGTTTTGCGGGCTCGTCCTGCCGACTTTCATCCATGAGGAGATCGCCGCCTTCGCCCGCTATGTCATCCGACGCCGGTTGGGCCTCGACTGACCCAGATCAAGGCCACGCCCTTGTCGGCGTGGTTTGATCGATCAGTCCTACAAGGGAAAAACACATGGGCTGACCGACAGCCTGGTCGTCCCTCCATCATCTTGACAATCCAGATCATACGGCAGGCAAATGACGCTTCACCAGCCAGGAACCGACGTGAGAAACGCGCTTGAGGCGATGCGGGCAATAGATCACAGCGCAATCAATGCACGACATGCGGCTCGACTCCCCCAACATATCACCAAGAGAACCGACGCGCTGGCGGCACGCTGATGGCCGGCCGTGACGACAGCTTCGACATCATTGTCGTGGGCGCCGGGCCGGTCGGACTTTCCTTCGCCGCATCGCTTGCTCATAGCCAGCTCAAACTGGCGGTTGTCGAAGGGCAATCCCTGGAAAGACTGGCAAGTCCGGCTTTCGACGGCCGCGAGATCGCGCTCACCCACGCCTCGATTGGAATCCTTCGCGAGCTCGGCGCCTGGGATGTTATCTCCGCTTCGGACAAGTCACCGCTTCAAGGCGCACGCGTCCTCAACGGATCGAGCCCGTTTGCGTTGTGTTTCGATTCCCCCGGCGGATCCGCGGAACCGCTGGGCGTTCTGGTCCCGAATTGCCAGATCCGCGATGCCCTGTTCAAGATCATCCGCTTGCAGGGCCATGCCCGGCTGCTGTGCGGCCACTCGGTCGTGCGTGCAACAAACAGCCGTCAAGGAGCAATGATAACGCTCTCCACTGGCAGGCAGCTGAGCGCTCGGCTTCTCGTTGCAGCCGATTCGCGTTTTTCCGCCACCCGCAATCTGCTCGGCATCGGCGCCGATATCAATCGGCTTGGCAACTCGATGCTGATTTGCCGGGTGAGGCACGAGCGCCCCCACCACCAGATCGCGATCGAATGGTTCGATCACCATCAGACGGTGGCGATGTTGCCTCTCGCGCCAGGCGTGTCGTCGCTGCTTCTAACTTTGCCCTCAAACGAGGCCGACGGACTGCTTGCCCTCGACGACGAGTTGTTCCTGAGGGAGTTGACAAAGCGCTGTCGAGGGCGCCTCGGCAACATGAGCCTGGCAAGCCAACGCTACATCTATCCGCTGGTCACGACCTGGGCGCACAGGTTCCGGGCGCCGAGCGCCGCATTGATCGGCGACGCGGCCATTGGCATGCACCCGGTGACCGCGCATGGCTTCAACATCGGCCTCGGCGGCCAGAAGCAGCTCGCCCGCGGTATAGAGACCGCATGGCGCGACCGTCGCGACATTGCCGACCCCGACATGCTCCACAGATATGAAAGCCGACTGCGCCTGTCGGCGGCGCCGCTCTACCATGCTACGAATATCCTCGTCGGACTCTACTTAAGCGAGCATCCGGCGGCACGGCTTGCAAGGCATGTAGGACTGCGCCTCGGCCAACATCTTCCCTTTGTCCGTCATGGCATTGCGGCCATGCTGAGGCGGTGAACCGCAGTCGTCATAGGATCATCGTCAGCGTGCTGGCGTCTGGCGAGTTTGGTTCGATGTGAGCGGTCGCGGCTGCGCGGGATCATGCTTGATGAAGACGCGGCCGCTGAATGCCGCGAGCCTCTTCCATCGCAGATCGTCAGCGTGTCAATCGCCGTGTGTGTGCAGAATTCCCGACCGCCGCAAAGCGTTTGTCGGCCGGCGCCACACAGAAGTGGACCCAGCCACGTCCAATCCCGCCTTCGATGTGTTCAGCGCGTGGATGGTTGTCATCCAAACAATCAATTTTGCCAATCCTGCGGACCCTATTAGGAGCGTGACCGAAATCAAGTGCCTCGGCCCGCAGTACGCCCGACGAAAAAGCCTGAGCACCAACCACCTGGGCCTTAAGGAGCAACAGAATGCAACGACCCGAAGGCAGTGGAAATTGCTGCCGGGACGTTCTTCCTCATCGGGGTCTATGTCGCGCGTCAAGCGGACTCGTGTTTTGACATCGGGTCTCACGAAGGACCCCGCTTCTCGGAATGAGCGTGCCCCGACCCTACCGACGTCAGACGGCATTTGCAGCGCCGGTGATTGCTGCCTTAGCTAGGTGCGAATTTGACCCATAAAATCGATCATGAACTGCTGAATCGAGAAATGGCCGCAGACGACCCATGGCGGCTTGATGGCAACCCGTTCGAGCGGGAGCGCCACACCCAAATTCTCCGGTTGTCACTTGCGCAAGGTCGAGTCGCAAATGCGCTCGAAGTCGGCTGCGCTGCCGGCGCTTTTACGGAGCGGCTAGCCCCCATTTGCCAGCGGCTCACTGTGATCGATGTCGTCGAGCCAGCGATTACGCGAGCACGTTTACGCATGAAGGAGACGCCGCACATCAGCTGGATAATTTCCGATGTTCAACAGTTTTCGAGTGATGAGCTGTTCGACCTGATCGTCGTTGCGGAGGTTCTTTACTACGTCGGAGACCTCGATCAGATCCGCGCGGCAGTCCGCAACCTGGTAAGTCTGCTTGCGCCAGGCGGGCAGCTGGTTTTCGGATCGGCACGTGACGCCAATTGCCAACGCTGGGGGCACGCTGCTGGTGCAGAGACCACCATCGCCATGCTGAACGAATCGTTGACCGAGATCGAGTGCATCGAGTGCCGGGGCGCGTCGATCAATGAAGACTGCCTGCTGGCTCTCTTCCGAAAGCCGATTTCCGCTTCCTGATAAAACACTTGGAAACTGTGTGGGCTTCTGTGGTGTCAAGCTGACCCAATATGCGGACGTATAGAGCGCCCAATTGCAACAAGTAGCTGGATCCAGTTGATGGTAACAACTGCTGACTACATCCGGCTTCTTCATGCGGCTCGATGTTCTGCGCCGCGAGCCTCGAGGGGTTTTCGCCCGCTTCCACCTCAACGGCCCCAGACGTCGGCCGAAGCCTTTCCGGTCCAGACATCAGGTTCGGAAGCGGCGGGGTGACCGTTCCCCCACCTCTGCCATTTTGCGTAACGGCTTTACCCAATAAATGACCCATAGATACCCAGATGAAGCGAAGTCCTTATTTTGCATGGCTCCCTATGCGGGACGGGCTCTACGGCTGCCGCCACCGAACCTCAAAGGTGATCCCTAGCCGGGAAAGCGGCACTCCTCGTCGGGGGCCGTCGGTCCCGTGTCCCGCCTTATGCGGCGCTATGCTGACACTCCTACGGCTGCCCTTTTAACCGATCTCGTCGTTGCAGTCAGTCCCGCGTCCCGGCCCTTCGGCCGGCGCAAGTGCTGACGCTCCTTAGGCTGCCTTTCTGTGTGCGGCGATCTTTGATCCCTCGCACGGAATGAAGACTTAGGGGCCAGCTCCTTTGCGCACTTCAGGCCTCAGGTGCTCAAGCTGTGTGTTCCAGTCGGCCAAAACCTCAAACAATTCGTTCGAAGTAGCGCCATCCGGGCGCGCTCCTTCCCGCTCTCCAGGTGCTTTCACCGACAGTCCGGTTGACCGGCAACACTCGAAAGCATTGACCAGACGATTCCTGTTGGCGAGCGCGATAGAGCTTCGCGGAACCTGTTTGCCGCCGGCGATCCAGAGCTGCGCGATCGCCATGCATCATCGCGTGCGCCAACGGTCGCCGCGTTTGCTGACGCCTAACAGTCGGGCCGTCCTCCACTTGATCGCTGCTTCGGCACGGGCGCAGCCACGCGCTGGCGGCCGCTCTTGAATCAGGTTGTGTCACCGACAGCTGCCATCGGTGCCGCCGCTTATCGGGCCAATCGAGCACGACCAGAAGGTTCAGATCAGGGCCTTTGAAAGGCATGGTTTTAATATCCATAGCGTGGATGCTCGCGATCTAAACAATCAATTTTACCAATCCGGGAGGGTCGTTCATAGACCCATGACATGCACCGCCATTGCTCTACCGCGTGAGGTGCACAAAAGAACCCGAAAAAGAGGAAGTCTTCGCATGCGCCCTGACGTGCAGTGGAGGTTATGCTGGGAAAATGAGTTGCAGCTTCCCGATCACCTCGAACTCTCTGAGTTCTTCCGGAAGACCTATGAGCCGACCGGAGCCTTCAATGGAAAGCAATTCGAAGGCGGTCGAAGTTGGGCCGGTGCAAGGCCGGAACTCCGCGCAATCGGCTATGATGTGCACGGGGTAGCGGCTCACATGGGCGTGCTGCGCCGATACATCAAAGTTGGCGACGTTGATCTGCTGGTCGCTGAACTCGGTCTATACGGGGTGCGTCCGGATCTTGAGGGGCTGGGAATCGCCCATTCGATTAGCGTCATGTATCCAGTGCTGCAGCAGCTTGGCGTTCCATTCGCTTTCGGCACGGTTCGGCAGGCGCTCCGGAACCATGTTTCGAGGTTCTGCCGCAAAGGCTTGGCGAACATTCTGACGGGCGTTCGCGTGCGTTCAACCCTCCCGGACGTGTACTCCGATCTGCCTTCCACGACGCGAGTCGACGACGACGTACTCCTCATGGTGCTCCCAATTGGACGCTCGATGAGCGAGTGGCCGGCCGGCACTTTGATCGATCGGAACGGTCCAGAGCTATGACCGCGGATCTGGTATCCGCTCGCTTCCTCAAATTCACAGAAAAATCTGACATCTCATGACCCTGTTTGCCACAGCCAGTACTGTTGCCATCTGCTCTTATGCGCTACTGTCGACCGTCTACAAAACCGCGCAGGTGTTTTATACCCTGCCTACAAACGTACCGCCGACCTCGGGCGACCCGCCCGGCGGTGAGCCTTGGCCGAGCGTCGATGTCATTATCCCGTGCTACAACGAGGCGCCTCGCACCCTCTCGGACTGCCTGGCTTCCATTGCAAGTCAGGAATACGCCGGTAAACTGCAGGTCTATGTTGTTGATGACGGTTCTGCAAACCGCGATGCCCTCGTAGGTGTACACGAGGAATACGCGGGCGACCCGAGGTTCAACTTCATTGCGCTCCCAAAGAATGTCGGAAAGCGCAAGGCGCAGATTGCCGCCATTCGCCGCTCGTGCGGAGATTTGGTGCTGAATGTAGATTCGGACACGATACTCGCCCCGGACGTCATCACCAGGCTTGCGCTAAAGATGCAAGATCAAGCGGTCGGCGCCGCCATGGGCCAGTTGGCGGCTAGCAATCGCAGTGAAACTTGGCTGACGCGGTTGATCGACATGGAATACTGGCTCGCCTGCAACGAAGAGCGGGCAGCGCAGGCTCGGTTCGGTGCCGTCATGTGTTGCTGCGGTCCGTGTGCCATGTACCGGCGATCCGCGCTTGTTTCGTTGCTGGATCAGTACGAGACGCAGCGCTTTCGAGGGAAGCCGAGCGACTTCGGCGAGGACCGCCACCTTACGATCCTGATGCTGAAAGCAGGCTTTCGAACAGAGTATGTCCCGGAGGCCGTCGCGGCAACAGTCGTTCCCAACAGCATGGGTCCCTATCTGCGCCAACAGCTTCGCTGGGCCCGGAGCACTTTCCGTGACACGTTGCTGGCGTTCCAACTGCTGCGCGGCCTTAACATTTATCTCACATTGGACGTGATTGGCCAGAATATTGGCCCATTATTGCTCTCTTTGTCGATTCTGGCGGGGCTCGCGCAATTGGTAACGACAGGTACTGCGCCTTGGACGGCATGCCTGATGATTGCAGCCATGACTATAGTTCGCTGCAGCGTGGCAGCGTTTCGTGCGCGCCAACTTCGATTTCTCGGATTCTCGCTCCACACACTCATCAACATCTTTCTCTTGCTCCCGTTGAAAGCATACGCGCTGTGCACATTGAGCAACAGCGATTGGTTGTCGCGCAGCTCTGCGGCCAATGTGACAGACACTGGCGGCACCAGTTCAAAGCCGAACTTGGTGGGATCTGACGCAGCTTACAGCGAACAGCAATAGTCACGTGATCTCAGGTGGAAGAGTTTTGAGCCAGGACCAGAAACATCAAGTGTTGAAGCGTAAGTTGGGCCCAGAGGATTTGCGGCGATTCGAGACTCCTGCGATCGAACGGGAGTTTCACGGGCAGACAAGCGCGAAAAGCTCCGTGCCTGACTCTCTGTCGACCGTGGCAGTCGATTTTGCCGGCGTAACCAAGTCGTATGGGAACAAGATCGTTGTCGACGAACTGTCGTTCTCCGTTGCGTCGGGAGAGTGTTTCGGCCTCCTCGGACCAAACGGGGCGGGCAAAAGCACGATTGCGCGTATGCTCCTCGGCATGACATGCCCTGACGCGGGCACGATCACGGTGCTCGGCGTCCCGGTGCCGGCGCGCGCTCGGCTGGCACGCAGGGGCATTGGCGTGGTCCCGCAATTCGACAATCTTGACCAGGAATTCACCGTACGCGAGAACCTGCTGGTGTTCGGACGCTACTTCGGCATGAGCACACGTCAGAGCGAAGCGGTCATCCCGTCGCTTCTCGAGTTCGCTCGCCTCGAGCGCAAGGCGGATGCGCGCGTCTCGGAACTGTCCGGCGGCATGAAGCGATGCCTGACAATGGCGCGGGCGTTGATCAACGACCCCCAGCTCATTGTGATGGACGAGCCGACCACCGGCCTCGATCCGCATGCGCGCCACCTGATCTGGGAGCGGCTGCGCGCCCTGTTGGCACGTGGCAAGACGATTATCCTAACGACGCATTTCATGGAAGAGGCTGAGCGATTATGCGATCGGCTGTGCGTGCTCGAAAAGGGCCGCAACATCGCCGAAGGCGGCCCGCAGGCGCTGATCGACGAGCATATCGGATGCCAGGTCATGGAGATTTATGGTGGCGATCCGCACGAGTTGCTTTCGCTGGTCAAGCCACATTCCCAGCGCATCGAGGTCAGCGGCGAAACCCTTTATTGCTATGCGCCAGACCCTGACCAGGTGCGCACGCAACTGCAGGGGCGAGCAGGTCTGCGTCTTCTTCTGCGTCCAGCCAATCTCGAGGATGTTTTCTTGCGGCTGACCGGGCGCGAGATGGAGGAGTGAACGATGATTGAAGGTTTTGCGGCGGCGCTGCCGGCCAATGCGTGGAACTGGGTTGCGGTATGGCGACGCAACTATCTGGCATGGAAGAAAGTCGCACTCGTGTCGCTTCTCGGTAACCTCGCCGATCCTATGATCTACCTTTTCGGCCTAGGCACCGGCCTCGGCATAATGGTCGGCCGCGTCGACGGTGCGTCGTATATCGCCTTTTTGGCGGCCGGCATGGTCGCGGTAAGTGCGATGACCGCCTCTACCCTGGAAACATTGTACGCGGCTTTCGCTCGCATGCATTCTCAACGCACATGGGAAGCCATGCTGTATACGCACATTACCCTCGGCGACATCGTTCTGGGTGAACTGGCGTGGGCAGCCACCAAGGCCTTCATGGCCGGTACGGCTATTACCATCGTCACCGCAACCTTGGGCTATGCCGCCTGGCCGTCCGTCCTCTATGCGCTGCCAATCATTGCTCTGACAGGGTGCGTATTTGCGAGCCTCGCGATGATCGTCACCGCACTTTCGCCCAGCTACGATTACTTCGTGTTTTACCAGACGCTTGTCCTCACACCTATGCTGTTCCTGTCGGGCGCCGTTTTCCCATTGAACCAGCTGCCTGGCGCCTTTCAGCAGATAGCGCGATGCATGCCGCTGTCACATGCGATCGACCTCATTCGTCCGGTTATGCTTGATCACCCGATCAGCGGCATCGCCCTGCACGTCGGTGTGCTCGGCCTGTACGCGCTGTTGCCATTCTTCCTCTCGATGGCGCTGTTGCGCCGCCGACTAATGCGCTGACGAAAGAGAGTGAGATAAACAATGCGCTACGGACTTCGTGCTGCAAATAAAAACGACATCGCCAACGCAAATCGGCATCCAACCCAGGGTCTTCGTGGCATCCACTCAATCTCTCAACGTTATGGAACGCCCCGGGACCTCGATCACAGGATCTCATGTTGATCCAGGCGTAAGAGAATTTCTTTGAGGTTGGTGATGTCTGACTGGCGTTCGCGGCGGCGAACGACAACGCAGCCTGTGTTTTTGATCAAACGGCCTTGAGACAGGCCAATTCAGTCTTCCTGTACGATAAACGGAGAGCGAGATGCTGTGTCTAGGATTGAGCGGCGGATTAGACAAAGTCTATGAAAACCGATTCCAGATTGCGAATACATTCATGCACGATGGCGCTGCGGTGCTCGTCCGAGACGGACAGGTCATCGCGGCCGTAGAAGAGGAGCGCCTCAATCGGATCAAACACTCCAACAAGCTCCCAATCAGTTCGGTTCAATACTGTCTTTCAGCCGCTGGGGTTCAGCTCAGCGAAATCGATCATGTGGCGTACTACGCTACCGAAACCTATTGCAACGCCATGCTCGAAAACATGCTTGCTTCCGAGCCGAACGCCTCCATTCCGTTGGATGCCAAATTTTTGGTGCAGCAGCTGTTGGCGCAGGAGTTCGGTAGCGAGCTCGACCCTTCGCGTATCTCATTCGTAAGTCATCATCAGGCGCACGCCGTGAGTGCTTTTGCAATGTCGGGCTTCGAGCAAAGTCTGATTTTCGCGATTGATGGCTCTGGTGATTTCCAGTCGGGTCTTGTGGCGGTAGGATCTGGTGCTGAAATTTCGCAACTCGCGACTTTCCCAGAGAACAATTCCCTTGGGCTATTTTATCTCGAGGTGATCCGGTATCTCGGCTACGGCTTGTTCGATGAATATAAGGTAATGGGGCTTGCCCCCTACGGCGATCCCGTTCCCTATCGCGAGCTTTTCGAGCAGTTCTATGAACTGTCTGCAAACGGCGAGTATCGCGTCCACCTGGACCGCATCGGTCCGACTTTGCTTCGCACCATTCAGGTCCGGCAAAAGGGAATGCCATTCACCCAGCAGCACAAAGATGTGAGTGCGTCGTTACAGGAAGCGCTCGAACGCATCGTGTTTCACATTCTTCGGCATCATCGTGAGGCCACCGGGATGACGCGGCTGTGCCTGGCCGGCGGCGTTGCGCACAATTGCTCCATGAACGGCAAGCTGCTCTATTCAGGCCTTTTCGAAGACATCTTCGTGCAGCCCGCGTCGCATGACGCTGGCTGCGCATTGGGCGCTGCATTAATCGTGTCTGGTGAGCTGGGCCGCCCCGCGCCGCGTGCGCGACTGCAGGAGGTTTATTGGGGGCCGGATCTCGCGAGCGATCACGCTGTCGAAGAGGAACTAAAAGCATGGGCGGGGCACCTGGAGTTTGAACGCACTGAGGCGGTGGCGGATAGGGCAGCCGAGTGGATGGCCGGTGGCGCCGTGATCGGCTGGGTGCAAGGTCGTTCGGAGTTCGGGCCGCGCGCGCTCGGAAATCGCAGCATTCTTGCCGACCCCAGGCCCGCCACAAACAAGGACCGGATCAACGCCATGGTCAAGAAGCGGGAAGGGTATCGCCCGTTCGCCCCATCAGTGCTGGAGGAGGATGCGCGCGAATTTTTCGACCTCCCAGGCAGTGCGTGCGAATTTCCCTTCATGAATTTCGTGGTCCGTGTGCGCGACTCCAAGCGTGGTTTGCTCGGCGCCATCACGCACGTCGACGGTACGGCTCGGCTGCAAACAGTATCGCGCAAGGCCAGTCCGGCCTACTGGGACGTCATCAATGCCTTCAAGCAGCGCACTGGCATCCCAATTCTGCTCAATACGTCCTTTAACAACAATGCCGAGCCGATCGTGGATTCAGTTGCAGACTCGATTGCCACGTTCCTGACGACAGGGTTGGATGGACTTGTGGTCGGGCCGTTCCTCGTCAAAAAACGGGCCACAACGCTGGAGGATTGGACTGCGCTCGCGGTTTCATTGCCGCCTTATGTATCCCTGTATAAGGTCCGCGCTCACACGGCGCTGGATCGCCAGGAGACCGTCTGCGAAATCCGAACGGATCACTCCAGCCGTGACGGTGTGCGTATTTCACATGACTTGTTCGATCTGCTGACGCGGATCGAAGGCGAAGCCGTGCTCGCGGATCTCCTCGATACAATTACGCTGGATCAGGCCCAGCGCGAGGCTCTCACAGGAGAACTGCGACGGTTGTGGGAGCAGCGCCGCGTTCGCATGCGTCCCTCGCAAGCTGCTCGCGTCGATCAAAACTGATGCCAATCGCTGGACGACAGATAGCAGTTGCCGAAACACCGGTCCTTGTCGTTTCTCGACGGCGGACCCGGTTCGGTGACTGCCTATGTGTCCGGCATCAGCCTGGTGTTACGCATAGCGGACGGGACGTGCGAGCGGGCTGCGCCGCTCGCGGGATAAGGCGGCGGCCCTACGGCGCGCCAAGCCGGCATATTCGTCGTTGAGATGCTTTTTGGCCAAATGCGTTGGTGGGGCGACGATCATGTCTTAGCGCGGCTTGACCCTTCGCCTTCCAATTATGACGCCATTGCGGATTTCGCCGGCGCTTTCTTCAGGACTCGAGATCTGTTGGTCAAGGCCACCCGCGCGGTTAGCGTTGGCGATGCCCGACATCTGCTTTCGGGCAATCGCCTGATCGGGATGCGAGTCGAGGAAGGGGAGCTCACCCAACCCACGGCCGAATGCCCGTCGCGCGCCTGCGCGATTGCAAGCGCCGTGGTGCTGTGCCATTCCATGCGAAGCGTGAGAGTCCTTTTCAGCCCGCGCAGAACCAGGAAGGCCGACATAGTCGGGAGCGCCGCGCCGGTGATGTAGCGCACGGCGGTTTCGTACAGCGTGTGGAGGGGTTCCGCGTCGCCGAGGATTGCGCCGCCAAGGCTGCGACCTCATTCGCCGCGACACTTTCAATCGTGGGTCGAGTTCAGGAAGGCGCGTGGTTGAACGGCATTGGGAAAACCAGCCGGATCGTAGCCGGTGATGGATCGCGCGGGTAGCGAAGCCGAATTTGGCATCGTTCGCAGATGTGCCACTTTCCGGTCTTGGATTGCGGTCTCGGGCATCGGCTTCAGACGTGCTCTTGGCTTTCGGAAGGAGTGGCTGCAAACTGGTTGATATGGAATGTCCAGTTGGCAGGAAAAGAAATGGTCCAGTCTCCAGGTCCCGGTGCTTCAACCCGCTCGCATGGCATGGGGGCGCGCCAGATCTACGAAGCGCTTCGCGAGCAGATCCTCAGAGGCGTTTACGGCACCGGCAGCCAGCT
Source organism: Mesorhizobium loti CJ3sym (assembly GCF_000472785.1). GTDB lineage: Bacteria > Pseudomonadota > Alphaproteobacteria > Rhizobiales > Rhizobiaceae > Mesorhizobium > Mesorhizobium loti_E. Next base: position 231,184 of record NZ_KI421462.1, on the reverse strand, counting down.
GCCGTCCTCCCGTGGTCTCGCCGAGGAACTTGGAGTCTCGCGAACGACCGTCACCGTCGCCTACGAGCAGCTGGCCGCGGAAGGTTTCATCGACATCCGTCAAGGCGCGCGCCCTCGTGTCGCATCCTCACTCCTGGGACATGAGCTGACCGCCAATCCCCCAAAACGGTTCGGCCCGGTTCACTTGTCAAGCTATGGCGAACGGCTGCGTGGTACTCCGCGCTGGCCGGATTACCTGCCGAACACGCTGAAGGTTGATTTCCGATATGGCGTCCTGGCGCCCTCAGATTTCCCCGCATCGGTTTGGAAGCGCGCGATGAACGCGGCGATGGCGCAGCGGCCGGCACGGCTCGCCTATGACGATCCGTGCGGTTCGAGCCGGCTCCGCCAAGCGCTTCAGGGCTATCTCTGGCGCGCCCGTACTGTGCGCTGCGACCCCGAGCAGATCGTCATCGTCAATGGTTCGCAGCAGGGCCTCGATCTCTGCGCGCGCCTGCTGCTCGACCCCGGGGACAGCTTCGTCATCGAGGACCCCTGCTACAGGATGGCGCGCCAGGTCTTTGCCAGTACAGGTGCCACGCCCGTTCCCGTCGAGGTTGACGATCACGGCATGCAAACGGAGCAACTGGCGGGGGTCGCGGCCCGGCTGGCCTATGTGACGCCCTCGCATCAGTTTCCGCTCGGCGGCGTCATGCCGATCCCGCGGCGGCATCAGCTTCTGGAATGGGCGCGGGAGCAGGGCGCCTATGTCATCGAGGACGACTACGACAGCGAATATCGCTACGATATCAGCCCCGTTCCCCCGCTGCATAGCCTCGAGGATCATGGGGCCGTCATCTACCTCGGCACCATCTCAAAGACGCTCTCGCCGATGCTGCGGATCGGTTATCTCGTCGTCCCGGCGGAATTCCTGCAGGTTTTCGAAACCGCCAAGCAGCTTGCCGACCGGCATTCTCCGATGGCGGGGCAGGAGTCATTGGCCTCTCTGATCGAGAGCGGTGGCTATGAAAGCCATGTGCGCCGCGTGCGCCGCATCAACGGCGAGCGCCGGGAGGCATTGCTGACCGCCCTGAAGCGGAGTTTTCAAGGTCGGATCGCCGTCCAGGGGGCAGAGGCTGGACTGCACGTCGTCATATGGTTCAACGACCTGCCGCGATCGCGTGAAACGGCGTTGGTCGAAGCTGCCCAATACGCGGGTCTGGGTCTGCACCCGATTTCGCCGCTTTATCATCGGCAGTCGGGAGCAGGCGAAGCCGACCGCGTCGGGCTTGTCATGGGCTATTCCGCCCTGAGCATCCGGCAGATCGAAAAAGGCGTCGAGATGCTGCGCGACGTCGTCGCTCGACTCTGAGACGCTGACGGTTCCGCACGCGGGTTAGAACGCATTCGCGGCCGCTCATCATAAACAGTTCATCGTTGAAATAGTCGCGCGACCGGGCGACGGCCGCGCTCATGGCCGGCTGACTAAGGTTGATGCTGCTGCCGCCGTGAGGTTGCGCGCGATCCAAGCCTTTGTCTCATCTATCCGCAACGTGGATGCTTGTCATCGAAACAATCGATTTTGCCGATTCGACAGAACGTCCCATAGGAAGAATTCAAGGATGCAGCCCTAAGGAGATTGTCGATGCATGCGTTGGCTCCGAGGAGCATTTTCTGGTGTGGTCTGCGCCGAACATCAAGCGAGCCGATCCCCTTTTCGACCAGGTACATCGGTGATCGGGGCAAGCTGCATCGCGTCGGCTCTTCGCGACAAGCTCCCTCCGATAGCGTAGGCCCCTACCTCAAGGATCGGGGTTATGCCGATTGCGAATGGCCGACCGGTACAACAATTGACCGCAAGGGTTCGCAGCTATGAGACGTCTCGATGACAGATGGGAGGTGCAGAGTGAATGCGCTGACGGCACCGGGCGTCGAAGCGTCTATCTGACGTTTGACGACGGTCCAAATCCATGTTTCACACCACAGATACTCGATGTGCTGGCGCAAAATCGGGTGCCAGCGACATTCTTCGTCATTGGTGCTTACGCCGCAGAGCATCCGGATCTCATCCAGCGAATGATCGCAGAAGGGCATGAGGTAGGCAACCACACGATGTCTCATCCGGACCTGTCCAAGTGCGGCTTGGGCGAAGTGCAACGTGAGGTATTTGAGGCGAACCAGGCCATCATGCTAGCATGCCCGCAGGCCTCGATCCGCTACATTCGCGCGCCATACGGCGCCTGGAGCGAAGAAGTGCTCACTGCCTCAGAGATCGCAGGGCTGGCGGCCCTTCATTGGTCGATCGACCCAAGAGACTGGTCGCGCCCCGGCACCGACGCGATCGTCGATGCAGTGCTCGCCTCGGTACGCCCCGGCGCAATCGTGCTCTTGCACGACGGATGCCCTCCCGACGAGTCGACACGGAGCACTCAAGCCAGTCTGCGCAACCAGACCGTTATGGCGCTGTCCAATCTGATTCCTGCATTAGATGCCTGCGGATATGAAATTCGCTCGCTTCCAGAACATCACTGAAATGCGAGATCGCATGGACCTGCTTTCCCAGCCAGTACCTGTGTGGTCTCGCTTATGAAGGCTTACAGGCCGTTTACGCCCTGCGAACAAGCACTTCGTTGACATCGGACGAACTGGTCGGCTCCGACAGTTGGCTAAGCGTAGACGTCTGTTGTCAGCTGCTACGATGAGGACCCGCGCACGCCCTCGGCATGGCCCAGCACCGCCGGTAGGTTCACTCTTCGACGATTGTTTGAATGTATGGTTCACTTCGCGTTGGATCGATTTCATTGGGCTTGCCGCAGGCTCACATAGCGCGACCCTGCGGGATCGCTGGCTGCGTCGAAAAGGTTTGGCAAGCAATTCGCATACCGTGGACCGGCACCGGGGATTCCGGTGCTCTGATCCGGCGCGCGATGCCATCTTTCATCAACTGGACTACCTCAATAGCTTCTGACTGGCTGTTTCCAGCAGGCCAGCTTGCCGATACCTGACTTGGTAACGCAAGGAGTTTCGCGATGTACATCCCTCCCGCTTTCCGCGACGACGACAAGGAATGCCTGCGCGCGACCATTCGCGCGGCGCTGCTGGCGAACTTCGTTACCGTCACGGCGGAAGGGCCGCTCGCAACGCCACTGCCCCTCTTCCTTAACGAGAACGAGGGCGAGCACGGCGTGATCTACGGGCACCTGGCGAAGGCCAATCCCCAGTGCCGTGTTCCGCCGCTGGGCGACGGCTTGGCCATCTTCATGGGGCCGGACGCTTACGTGACGCCGGCATGGTATGCGACCAAGCGGGAAACCGGGAAGGTCGTCCCGACCTGGAATTACGTCGCCGTCCACGCCTATGGCCCGGTCGAGTTCTTCGAGGATGCGGGAAGACTGCTGGACGTCGTGAATCGGCTGACCGACCACCACGAGGGCGAGCGCGCCTCGCCTTGGGCCGTGTCGGACGCGCCGCCGGATTTTGTACAGGCGCAACTCCGCGGAATCGTCGGCCTGCGCATGCCAATCACGAGGTTGGAGGGCAAGCGCAAAATGAGCCAGAACCGGAACGCGGCCGACCGCGCTGGCGTGGCGGCGGGCCTTGCGGCGAGCGAGCGGGCATCTGACCGCGACGTCGCCGCTCTCATCCCAAAATAATCATGAACTTCGTCGGAATCGACCATCATGCCAGAACTGACCCCACTCGCCCTGTACCTCGCCGCGGCCTCCGTGCTCGCCATCACCCCCGGTCCGGGCATCTTCTACGTTGCCGCGCGCACGCTCGCCGGTGGTCGTCGGGAAGGTATCGCTTCCAGCTTCGGCACGGGGTTGGGGGGCATGATCCACGTCCTCGCCGCAAGCTTAGGTGTTTCCGCGATCGTGCTCGAGAGCTCGGAACTGTTCTCCGCATTAAAGCTGTTCGGCGCGGTCTACCTCGTCTGGCTCGGCTTTCGCACCTTTCAAGCCGCCCGCCTCAAGGGAGCGACTGGCGGCGATGACGGCGCCGCAGTGGGTCCAGTCGGACCCCGGCGGGCGTTTCGTGAAGGGGTACTGGTCGAGGCGCTCAACCCGAAGACGGCAGTCTTCTTCCTCGCCTTCATTCCGCAGTTCGTGAATCCGAGCGCAGGGCTCGTAGCTCTGCAATTCGCGGTGCTTGGCTCCGTGTCCATTGCGCTCAACACGCTCGCCGACATCGTGGTTGCCGTCGTGGCCAGCGGCATTCAAGACGGCGCGGCAGCGCGTCCCGGGTTGATCCGCCGCCTGAGGGAGGCGTCAGGCGGCGCGATGATCGCGCTGGGCGTCGGCCTCGCTCTGGCGAAACACCCTGCTGCCTGACTTTGAATCTGATCGATTGGGCATCTTTCAGGGTTGGCGGGTACCTTGCGAAAGCAGTTGGATGGCTGCGAGCCAGTTCGGTCATTGCACCTATTCAAGCCATGTCTCAGGAGGCGCGGCACCGCCGTTTGGGTGAACGTCGGCTCATAAATGAGAGAAAAACATAGCGTGAGAGAAACGTGAGTACGACTGCCTCGCCTCGCTCATGCCCATCATATCGGCCCTCGCTAATCAACGCACGGTAGAAGCCAGTCAGCCGAGAATGACGCCCGTTTCATGGAAGGAAAGCCAAGCCATGCGCCAAGCATCGCCCCGCTTTGCACTCGATTATATGGCGACGCCCGGACTTGACGTCAGGGCACTTTTCGCTTTTGCCCGCGACCAGGGCCTAACCGATGTCCAGATCCGCGGCCAACCGGGCAGCAATGCTATGGCACGCGGCGAGCCGGCGGCGGACGTCCGGTCTGCGGCCGCCGACACAGGCGTTGGGATTATTTCCGTCAATGCCCTCCAGCGCTTCAATGAGTGGACGCCCGCCCGCAGGGCCGAGGCGAGCAAGCTCGCCGATTATGCAGCGGCCTGCGGAGCCACGGCGCTCATGCTGGTGCCGGTCAACGGCGGCTCCTGGCCCGCCAATGTCGAGCGCCGGGGCGATCTCCGCGTCGCCTTGAAGGCGCTCAAGCCGATCCTCCAGTCGCGCGGTCTGATCGGTCTCATCGAGCCGCTGGGCTTCCGGACCTGCTCGCTTCGATCGAAGAACGAAGCGGCTAAGGCCATTGCCGCCATTGATGGCCAATCCGTCTTCCGCCTCGTGCACGACACGTTCCACCACACGCTTGCCGGGGAGGCGTTCTTCTCCTCCGAGCTGACCGGTCTCGTCCACATTTCAAGCGTGAACGATCCGATCCACTGGATTTACCCGGATCGCGTCCTAGTCGGTTCCGACAATGGCAGCCAGATCCGGGCGCTGCTTGATGGCGGCTATGGGGGGCCCTTCTCATTCGCACCGTTTGTCGACGCAGCCCACCCGCTGGACGACCTCGCAGGCGCAATTGCCGCGAGCATCGCTCTCTTCCGACACGGGCTATTGACGCGAGTGCCGGCGTGAGACGCGGGAGTAAATTAGGGCTGCTTAGGGCGCCTTTTGGCGTCCCCCGGAGAAGTCATTCGAGACGCCTCCTGTAGCAATATCTCTCGCAGCCAGATGCTTGCCGGATCACTGTTGTGAAGGGCGGGCCATTGAACGGCCTCGGTGAATGCGGGAAGCGGCAGCGGAAGGTGGATGATCCGCAGGGGGAAGGTTTTTTTGAAATGCTGAACCAGCCGGAAGGGCATGGTCGCTATACGAGCTGTGCCTGAGACCATCGGCGGGATCATGCTAAAGGCCTGCACAACGATCTCGACACGTCTCTTGAGACCATGCTCAAGAAAAAACTGTTCCTCGATGGAGGGCTTCAGCGTCCGCCCGAACTTGACCGCAACGTGCCTCATCGACATGTATCTCTCGAATGTAAGCTGCCGTGGTAGCTGCTTGTTCGTGGAGCAGCCCACGCACACGAGCGTGTCGTCGAACAGCGCCGCTCTTGGATGGGCACTTGACATGAACAATTCTGGAAAAATCAGAAAATCGACGTCACCGCGCCGGAGAAGCTCATCGGGGTCGTCGTCGATAGGCAACAATTCGAAGCTGACGGCGGGTGCTTCGCTTGCAACCCGCTCCACGACCTTTTCAAAAAACACGAGTGTGGCGAAATCGGAAAGAATGATCCTGAAACGGCGATCGGATTGAGCCGGATTAAACGGATCCCAAGAGATAATCGAGCACTGGATTTGCAAGAGTGCGCTGCGAACTGCGGGGGCGAGTGTTTCCGCACGCGGGGTTAGAACACGTTCGCGGCCGCTCGTCGTAAACAGTTCATCGTTGAAATAGTCGCGCAGCCGGGCGACGGCCGCGCTCATGGCCGGCTGACTAAGGTTGATGCTGCTTGCCGCCGCCGTGAGGGTCCGCTCGGTCAGCAGTGCGTCGAGCACGACGAGAAGATTCAGATCAAGGCCTTTGAAGCGCATGGCTTTCACTTATCCATAGCGTGGATGCTCGCGATCTAAACAATCGATTTTACCAAACTTCCAGGGCGCTGCATAGATGACCGCACTTGGCATGCGCCCGACCACGCCACTGCTTCTGCAGCGTGTGCTGGGAAATGACTTGCAAGTAGCCGGTCATGTCGAACTCTCCGCCTTCTTCCAAAAGGCCCATGGGCGACAGGGGCTTTCAGGCGGTAGTAGCTGGGCCGGTGCAGGGCCGAAGGTTCGCGCAATCGGCTCTGATGTGCACGGCGTAGCAGCTCACTAGGACCTGCTGCGCCATTTCTTCACGGTTGGCGAGGTTGATTTCTTGGTAGGCAAACTCGGATCGTACAGGATGCACCCCGATCTTGAGAGACTCGGAATGAGCCATTCTATCCGCGTCATGCGTCCGGTGCTGCAGCAGCGTGGCATTCCATTCGCTTTTGGCATGGTTCGGCACCCGCTGCGAAACCATCTTGAGAGGTTCTGCAGAGACGGCCAGACGACCATAGTGCCGGGCGTTCGCATCGCCACACATGATCGCGACCGCCAATGCGCTCGAGGTTTGCGATCAGGCACTGGGATTTTGTCCGCTCGGTTGCAGCCAATCGGCCCTCCATACCACGCCGCGATCCGCGTGATTTTCGATCCTTTGCACCGCGCTCGCCGTGCCCAGAAACGGCAAGTAGCAACTGCAACAGATAGGCTGGAGTCTGATGCTTGATCACATAAGAGCCGGAGCGAAGGGACACGGCTCGTGCCCAGCAGGGACAAACAACCGAGACCTAAGCTTTGATTTCGCCAAAGGCATACTCATTACTTTGGTGATAATTGGGCACTTGTTACAGTATTTAATCTACCAGGGCACCGACGCTTTCTGGCTGTCGCCGTATTTCAAGTCGATCTACATGTTTCATATGCCTCTATTTATGGCGATAAGCGGATACCTTTCTTCTGGGGCAATTTTGCGAAAATCGTTCACCCAGGGTGTCGGTGAGCGGGCAATGCAGCTACTACTGCCAATGCTATTTTGGTGTACGTTGATTTGGACGTTAAAGTCCGCCGTTATTTTTCCAACGAAGAGTTTGACTGATACTCTGTTAGATTTGTCGACGGAAGTTATTGGAACTTACTGGTTCATATGGGCCGCATTTATTTCGTTCGTTCTGATTAGAGTTCTTACAACGTTCAACCGTCTATCGATGTGGATCATAAGCGCATCTGCAATTGCGGTCGCATTCGCACCCATCACGTTATCAATAACCCCGTTGTTAAAATACACTTACCCATTTTATTGTTTAGGGTTCCTGTTTGCCCAGCCGATCGGATGGCAGAATGGCGTCATCTGGCGTTACAAATCGATTTTTGTTGTCTTATTTTCGATAGCGGCTTTCATATGCTTCCTCGGGTGGGGCAAGGAGACTTATGCCTACAACAATCTCGTTTTAATTCATGATGAACAGTCAGCTAAACAAGTTTTTCTGATGTTCTCTGGATCTTTGGCGGCTTCTGCGGTAGCAATGCAGTCTATGTTCCAATGCTGGAGACTTGTCTATTCGACTAGAGTAGCTCGCTTTGTCGCGGTGCAGCTTGGTCAGAGCACGCTGCTGCTTTACCTGGTCCAGGGTGCCGTGTTTCGTCTCATGGATTTGATACAGTTTGGAGAAGTCTGGAATCTCGCGACCAGAATCGCCTTCGCAACTGTGCTTGGAGTGGCGATTGTCGTCATAGCGATGGCAATTCGCAGTATTGCGCGCAACCTCGGATATGTGTCGCGGATCGTTGTCGGAGCGCCGCCACGCCCAAGTCTGCTCAAATCTCAATCTGTAATCAATTAGCCACGTGAAAAATTCGCATCTGTAATCGACATGTTTCATAGCTCCGGACCTATCCGATCGACTGTTGTACCGGTCGGCCATTCGCTCATCGGCCGCGCCTCCACGCGCGCGGGCGGCAGGTCGGGACACAACACCTCTGAGTGGGACCGTAAACGAGCGCCCATAATGGTCACGATGACAAACAACCACGTTACGGACAGATGAGGCATGCGTTTCAAAGGCCTTGATCTGAACCTTCTCGTCGTGCTCGACGCACTGCTAACCGCGCGCAACCTCACGGCCGCGGCAAGCAGCATCAACCTTAGTCAGCCGGCCATGAGCGCGGCCGTCGCCCGGCTGCGCAACTATTTCAACGATGAACTGTTTACGATGAGCGGCCGCGAACGTGTTCTAACCCCGCGTGCGGAAACACTCGCCCCCGCAGTTCGTGGCGCACTCTTGCACATCCAATGCTCGATTATTTCTTGGGATCCGTTTAATCCGGCTCAATCCAATCGCCGCTTCAGGATCATTCTTTCCGATTTCGCCACACTCGTGTTTTTTGAAAAGGTCGTGGAGCGGGTTGCACGCGAAGCACCCGCCGTCAGCTTCGAATTGCGGCCGCTCGACAACGACCCCGATGAGCTTCTCCGGCGCGGTGACGTCGATTTTGTGATTCTTCCGGAATTTTTCATGTCGAGCGCCCATCCAAGAGCGGCGCTGTTCGACGAGACATTCGTGTGCGTGGGCTGCCCCACGAACAAGCAGTTGCCACGTCAGCTTACATTCGAGAGATACGTGTCGATGAAACACATTGCGTTCAGGGTCGGCGGTGCCCAGATGCCATCCATCGAGGAACAGTTTTTGCTTGAGCATGGTCTCAAGAGACGTGTTGAGATCGTCGTACAGGCCTTTAGCATGATCCCGCCGATGGTCTCAGGCACAGCTCGGATAGCGACCATGCCCTTCCGGCTGGTTCAGCATTTCAAAAAAACCTTCCCCTTGCGGATCATCGAACTTCCGCGGCCACTTCCCACGTTCACCGAGGCCGTCCAATGGCCCACCCTCCACAACAGTGATCCGGCAAGCATCTGGATGCGGCAGATAATGTTGCAGGAGGCATCCCGCATGTGAAGTCGCGGGCACTCCTGGTCTCAGTCTCGATTTACTCAGCGCCTCATACGGGTGCGAACCGGCGTGCAAAATTGGGTCTGACGCACATTCGATGATTTTGCATGACGGCGTGCCACGTGTTTCCCCATGCTGGCAGCCGGCAACACCAAAAACATGAAGTGGAAGAAGTACTTTTACCGCAAGCTATGCGAGGCTGAAGGTTTTCGCCATGCGCCGCACCGAATTGCGGGGATACTGAGCGTGAGATAACTCGTCTCGTCGTCCTGCCGAATTCCGGTAAGCCGCCTTACCAAGGGCAGGCGGCGCATGAGGTTCCGCCGCTGGAAATCCGCCGCGCGGGGCTGTCGACGTTCAATCGCGGCTGGATCACAGTTGGTGAATACAACTACGATATCGCCGAACGATCCTCTATTTCGGGCCGAATCAGAAGCCGCGGGGCATGTTCGGCCCCGAGCTTCATGTAAGAGATCAGGCGCGCGATCCGCCCGATGCTCGCCGCAAGACAGAGCCGCATAGACCGCGTCGCCATGCCAGAGCGGTCGACGGACGAGGCGGTCCGGTTCGGTCCCGCACTCTTAGGTTCTCTCGTCGGCACCATCATTCGAAACGCCCCCGCCGGTCGAAATCGACCGGACAACAGCGTCCGATCACCCGGAGACGAGGCCTGCAACCGCCAAAAATCGTGCGTAGGATCGCACCGCGCGGCTGATGATTGCATCTTTCCCGCGCTGCACTGATGGCCTCTCTGTCAGGTGGTCTGAGGTTCGCGCTTCGGGCCGAGCAAGAACACTGTCAGGGCGCCGAGGAACGAGGCAACGGCGCTGTAGGCAAGGGAACTGGCGACGCCGGCATTGTCCATCAGTAGTCCGCCGAAAATCGCGCCCGCTGCGATGGCTACCTGGAACGTTGCGGCCATCAGCCCACCGGCGCTTTCGGCCTGCTCGGGAGCGGCGTGCAGCACCATCCATGTCTGCAGTCCCACCGGCACCGCGCCGAAGGCAAAGCCCCATACTGTAACCGCAATCGCCGTGGCCCAAGCCGATGCTCCCAGCGTCAGCAGCGAGACAGTGGCCATCGCTATGAGCAGGGGCGGCAGGGCCGCGGCTGCCTTGAGGCTGTGCTCGGCCAGGAATCCGCCGGCCAAATTGCCGAAGAAGCCGCCGATGCCAAAGACGAGCAACACCAGCGAGATCGTCTCGATATCAAGCGCGGGAAACTTCTCAAGGAAGGCGCGGATATAGGTGAAGCCGGCGAAGTGCCCGGAAGCGACCAGCAGGACGACCAACATCGCGACTTTGATCATCGGATTCTTGGCCACATCCAGCAGACTGCGGAAGCTGGCCACTCCAATCGGAGGCAGCCTCGGAATGGTTATGAGTTGCGCTACCAGCGTAACGGCGCCGACGACCGCAGCGATCATGAAGGCGGTTCGCCATCCCCAGATATCGCCGACATAGGCGCCGATTGGAGCCGCGCAAACGGTAGCGCAGGTAACGCCGGTGAGGATGATCGACATGGCGCGCCGCAGGAGGTGACTTGGAACGAGCCGCATCGCCAGCGCTGCCGAAATCGACCAGAACCCTCCGAGTGCTATGCCGAGCACGACGCGGGCGGCCAGGAGAACCGGCAGCGACCCCGCGACGGCCGATAGAACGTTCGACAGGATCAGCAGCAGCGTCATCGCCCATATGACGATCCTGCGGTCCAGGGGCCTTGTGATGACGGCCATCGTGGGCGCCGAGATCGCCCCCACGATGGCGGTCGTTGTCAGCGCCTGTCCAACTGCACCCTCGGTGATAGAGAGATCATGCGCGAGCGGCGTCAGCACGCTGGCAGGCAGAAACTCTGCCGTCACAAGCCCAAAGGTGCCTAAGGCAAGCGAAATGACTGCACCCCATGCGGGACCAGACCGTTGATCTGGCTGTTTTGGGTCATGCAGAACTCCGTCCATGAAGCCCGTAGCGGATTCGGTCATCAACAGGGTCTCCAGTTTGGATGTGCTGCAAACTCGGGTTGCTGCGTTGACCCGGATTAACGCCAGAAGCGCCATTCCCTGCGGCATTGCACGGACGAGGGGATGTTCATCGCTTCGCGATATTTTGTGACGGTGCGGCGCGCAAATCGATGGCCCTTTCCTTGGGCCGGACGACGATGTCGTCGTCGGAAAGCACGTCATCTTGCGATTCGTCGGCGATTGTCGCCTTGATCCGATGGCGGACAGCTTCGGGGGGGACCGCGCGTCGCCACCTTGGGAGGACGCGCTCGCGACGGTGAAAAAATACTTCAGTTCGAACACTTCGCGCGGGGTCTGCATGTATGTGTTCGACGTCACCCGGCTTACCGTCGCCTGATGCACTTTGATCGCGTCGACGACAGTCCTGGGCCCGGGAGGCCGCACTTGGTCGATGCCGTGTTCCAAAAAAGGCATCCTCCTGGCGGAGGCGGGTAAGCGACAATTGGGCGAGCGCCACGGCTCCGTCAGTCTCGAACCAGCCATAGCAAATCAGATACCGGAGGAGGGACGTCTGGAGGGGACGTTCGGCGCAAACGTGCACGGTCTCCTTGGGCGCTTGTATGGAACTTCGCGTTTTTGCCATGGTTCTGTTCATAGCTTTCTACGTGCTTTGGTGGGCTCTAACGGATAACAGCAAGCGCTATGCCATTTCACTTGGGGGCACCGAATCGGACTATCTTTTGCCGAAGCCCTGTCGGCTTGAGCAGGGGCGCCGTGCCTTGACCGAGACCGAGCGCGCCGCACAATCGCGTGGTCACCCGGACCGAGCAAAGGTGCTGTACTGTCGGAGTAGTCAGAACTTCCGCACCGGCAAGGGAAGGCGAAAACCGTTCCGGACGGGCCGAGCCGATGCATTGCCGCACGCCGGCATCGACCGCGTAAGGCTTTGTCTCTTGCGTGTAATTGCGTGCGCGGGCTGCGATCTGCGAAGACGCGGCCGTCGCGCCTACGATCGCGCTGTTGCTGCTCCCCCTGTCGAGGAAGGCCTTTGACACCTTCGAGCTCTTCAGCACGGCGCGCCGGTCTCCACGCCGTGAGGATCGAGTCCGGCTGGGCGTCACGGCGTTTGCATGATTGAGATTCCTTGATTTGCTCCCTCGTGCGCGCCTATCCGAAAACATTGTTGTGTCGCGAAGGCTGACAAGAATGTCGCAAGCGCGACCAAAAGATCGCCACGGCCCACAGGGGCAATTGCGACCAGTGGCCTTCTTCGGAAATCGGGGGAGCAATACCCTTTCCTCGTCGACTTCGGACGCGGGCTCAGCCGTGCCCGCCGCGCCGCTAGGAACGACCTAACCTTGGCGGATGGCGGCTGGCCGATCACCCGGGTATGTCCGCGTCGATAAAAGAAAAGCGTCTGGTCTCAGCCAGGCGGACCTCGCGAAGGCCATCGGTATCAATGTGGTCGAATTCCTCGATCACGCCGAGACGATCGGTTTCGCTCCAATGGAACCTGCTGGCGCGGATTCGACCAAGTTCCCAACCGAAAACACACGAAACGCGGCGGCTTCCGACCGCCGATCAATGGGCCAAGGCCCGGTCGCTGTTACCCTCGAATGAGTCCGCCATGCCGAGGCGGCTCGTCGATAGCCGCGGGTTGGCGCCTCTCCGGGGCGCGTTGGCTGCACGTTCCGCCCCTTGGACCCCGCTTCCGGCAACAACATCCGGCCGCCAAAGCTCGCCTTTGTCAGTGCTCGATTACCACGCCGAGATGCCTGCTGGGGCTCCGGTGCACGGGCACATTTATCGATCCGGCACGGTGTTGAGCGCGCGGAACCCGCCGCACGCGTTCCGATCGCTTGTTGTGCTCACCCGATCACGCGACCTGTCCCCACACGTCTTGAGGACTATTCCCCTGCGGCTGGCTCATTGACCTATGGGCGGTTCCAGCCCGCCCGAAACCCTCGCCACCAGCTTTTTTCCCCGCCGCATGACGCGGCTTCCTCGCGCCCGCTTCGCTTCAAAAAAGCTGCCCGCTCGGGTCCTTCGCTGCCGCTGCGGCCCTGCCGGGTTCGGGTGGTCCGGACGCGCCCATCACGGTCCGCCATCGCAGGGGAATGGTCCCCGGCGACAGCAAAAGGAGACAGGAAAATGACCGCGATCGGTTACGTCAACAAGCAGGAAAACGGCAGCTACAAAGGCCAGCTCAGGACACTCAGCGTCCGCGCCGACATCGACATCGTGCCCAATCGGAGCAAGTCCGCCGACAACCATCCCGACTTCCGGGTGCTGACGCAGGGCGTGGAGGTCGGCGCCGGCTGGGTCCGAACCGGGGAGACTTCCGGCAACGACTATGTGAGCTTGTCCATCGCCGCACCGGAGTTCGGTCCGCGCAAGCTCTACGCCAATCTCGGCCGCGCCGCCGGCCAAGACGATCAAGACACCTACGCCGTCATCTGGAACCCGGCCGACTGACCGGCCGGCTCAAGCCCTCGCGCCGCAACTCGGCGCGGGGGTTCCCGCCGACGCTCGCCCGAAGGGGCGGCGAAAACTCCCACCCGACTCTTCGCCCGTCCCCACGACGACCTCGTTCGCCGATCCTCGCGGTTGCTTGTCCGAAGCGAAACGAGGACCATCATGGACGACGAAAACGACCGCGCGGCCCGCGCCAAGAAGGGCAGTCCGTTTCTGAACACCGCGCAGGCTGCCTTCTATATCGGCCTGTCCCAGCGCACCCTGGAAAAGATGCGGCTGACCGGCGGCGGCCCGAAATACCGCAAGCATGGCCGCTATGTCCGCTACCACATCGACGAACTCGACGACTGGTCGAAAGGCCGCCCGCCAGAACCCGGCTCCGACGATGACAAGGGCGGGTCCGGCTCAGCCGACGAGGGAGCCCGCTCATGAGCCAGCGGCCTTCCATCCATCTGATCGGCAGCCGTTTGCGGCGCGTTCGGGCGCGCAAGGCAATCGCCATCGCCGCGATTGGCCTGAGCCTGACAGGCTTCACGGCGCTCCCAAAGCCGTCTCCCTTGCTGGTCTGGAACGCCTCGGCTAGCGCGCCGGTCGGTCTCTATCGCGTTGGGTCTGGCACGCCTGCGCGCGGCGATCTTGTGCTCGCCCGCCCGCCTGGCTTCGTTGCCTATCTCGCCGACCAACGCGGTTATCTGCCTCGCAATACACCGCTGGTGAAGCGTCTCGCCGCGCTGCCGGACGAGCATGTCTGCGCCTTTAGTAATGCCATCATCATAGGCGGCGAGATCGTCGCCCGTCGGCTCAAAATCGACACGCAAGGCCGTCCGCTGCCCTGGTGGAACGGCTGCCGAGCGCTCGCCCATGACGAGGTTTTCCTGCTCGGCAACGAAAAAAATCACTCCTTCGACAGTCGCTATTTCGGGCCGGTGCCGGCCGAAAACATCATCGGGAGGCTGGTGCCGCTATGGACCGAGTGACCCTCCTGATGCTCGGCATGATCGCCGTCGCGCCATGCGCCTGTTCCGCCTCGACCGGCGCTGAGCCAGCCGTCATCTCCCAAAGTCCGCAGCTGCAACGATGGCAGCACTTCGTATCGGAAGCAAGCGCACGCTTCCACATTCCCCAGGCCTGGATTTGCGCCGTCATCGATGCCGAAAGCCGCGGCAAGACCGTCCTCGATGGCCGTCCCATCACCTCCCGCGCCGGCGCCATGGGTCTTATGCAGGTGATGCCCGGCACCTATCAGGAGATGCGCGTCGAGCACGGTCTGGGAGCCGACCCGCACGATCCGCGCGACAACATCTTGGCCGGAACCGCCTATCTCAGCGCCATGTATAAGCGTTTCGGATTCCCCGGCCTGTTTGCCGCCTACAACGCTGGACCCGAGCGCTATGAAGGCCATTTGAAGCTTCGAAGGCCGCTGCCGAAAGAGACCGTTGCCTATCTGAAACAGCTTGAGGCGACGGGGATTTCGGCGGCCGACATGAACGAATTCAAAGGCCAATCCACAACTTCAAAGGGGCGGAACGCTCCCTCCGGACGCTCTTTGTTCTTCCTTCGCGACGGTGTTCGCGCCGGTGAAACGAATGGCGGCCTTTTCGTGCCGCTCGGCAGGGATCTCGCGCGGCCAAAGAAGCACAATGGCTAGCGATGTTGAGGGCATCCGGGAGGGGCCAGGGACGCTTAAGGCGAGGGGCGCGTAAGGCAAGATAAAGGCACCGCCTCCATGAGGCGGCGAAGCCTTTGTCTGCACATCGTTTTTGCCGGAGGCTGCCGGCGGCGCCAGGAGGGTGGGCCAGCGAGACTCAGGTTTCGCTTGAATTTGCCCGGAGGCTGGTATGCAGGACGATGAGTTCAGGCCGAAGCTCGGCAAGATCGGCTCGCGCGGCTCGAAAGCAGGCAAGCGCTATGCCGGCCAGGTCAAGGCAGCGATCAACCGAGCCGGCGGCCGCCTCCAGCGCGGCGGTCGCTTCACGGGGAGCCGGACAGGCCGGGGCGGGGCGGCGGCCGCGCTGCTCAAGTCACGCGACCGGTATGCCGCCTTCCGGCAGCGGCGGGTGATGGTCAAGGCGCGGATTGTGAAGCTGGCCGGCAAGGGTTCGGACCGAGCGCGTGCGCATCTGCGCTACATCCAGCGCGATGGCGTCACCAGGGAAGGCGAACCCGGCAAACTCTATGGCCCCGGCAGTGATCGCATCGACAGTAAGGCCTTCGTCGATCGCGCGGATAGCGACCGGCATCAATTCCGCTTCATCGTCGCTCCCGAGGATGGTATCGACTATGACGACCTCAAGCCGCTCGCCCGCCGTCTCATGGCGCAGATGCAAGAGGACCTCGGTACGAAGCTCGACTGGGTTGCCGTCGACCATTTCAACACCGGCCATCCGCACACCCATATCATTGTCCGCGGCAAGGATGATCGCGGCGAAAACCTCGTCATCGCGCGGGAGTATATTTCGAGCGGCATTCGCGAGCGGGCGGCCGAACTGGTGAGCCTCGACCTCGGTCCCCGCACCGACCGCGAGATTGAACAGCGCTTGCGCCAGGAAATGGAGCAGGAACGCTTCACCAGCATCGACCGGCAGCTGCTGCGCATGCGCGATGAGGACCGACTTGTTTCTACGGACGGCCGCGACGCCTTTCGCCAGACGCTGCATCAAGGCCGTCTGCGCAAGCTCGAGCGGATGGGCTTAGCCGAGGAGGTCGACCCGGTCCGCTGGCGCCTGGATGATGAGCTGGAAGCCACGCTGCGCCGCACCGGCGAACGCGGCGACATCATCAAGACCATGCACCGCGAGCTGACTGGCAAGGGGCTCGCTCGCAGTGCCGCCGATTACCTTGTCCACGATCGACGTGAAGAGCCCTCCCCACCGGTCGTCGGCCGCCTCGCCGCGCGCGGGCTCGCCGACGAAATCAACGATCGGCATTACCTCATCGTCGACGGCGTTGACGGCAAAAGCCATTGGATAGACATCGGCAAAGGCGAGTTGACAGAACCGACGCCCGACGGCTGCATCGTGCGTGTCACGTCGAGGGATACCAAGCCCAGGCAAGTCGACCGTACAATCGCCGACATCGCTACCGCACACGGCGGCCGTTACAGCGTCGATATGCACCTCAAGCATGATGCGTTCGCCACCGAAAGCTTTGCCGAGACGCATATCCGCCGGCTGGAGGCGATCCGGCGCTCCACCGGCGGCGTGGAGCGCGAGCCGAATGGCACTTGGATCATCGCGCCGGATCATCTCGATCGTGTCGCGGAATACGAGCGCCTGCGGGCCAGGGTCGAGCCTGTGATAGTCGAGAAGCTCTCATCAATGCCGCTGGAACGCCAAGTCAGCTTCGAAGGCGCCACCTGGCTCGACCGGAACCTGGTTGCCGAGAGACCGGAGCCGTTGCGCAACTCAGGCTTCGGGCATGAGGTGCGGGAGGCGCATGCCCGTCGGCGGCAGTGGCTGATCGCGCAAGGCCTCGCGCACGAAGAACAGGACCGGGTCGTCTATCGTGCCAACATGATTTCGATCCTGCGCCAGCGCGAGCTGAACCGTGTCGCCGGCCAGCTGTCGGATCAGCTCGGTCTCTCGTATGCCGAAGCGCAGCCTGGAGAACGAATAGAAGGCACGCTGCGCCGATCGGTCGAGCTTGCCAGCGGCAAATATGCCGTGATCGAGAAGTCGCGCGAGTTCACGCTCGTGCCATGGAGGCCGGTGCTTGATCGGTACATCGGAAAGGAGGTTTCCGGTGTGGCGCGTGGGGAGGCTATCTCATGGACCCTCGGACGGCAGAGGAGCGGACATAGCGTTTCGTAGTGGCGCGCACATCGCCGCTCGGCGGCAACGGAGACATTCGCGCGTCTGCTTAGGCGGCGGAGACATCGCTTAGCTGTACGACGCTCTTGCCGTATTTGCGCCTGTAAGCGGCAATGAAATCGTCATCGCTACAGATGCAGCGGCCGCTGGAATCCTTGGCCTTCGGATCGTGCAAGTGGGAGCCAAGTGGGCGCAGAAGATTCACCCGAGTGCTCGTCGTTGGGCCCACGGGAAAACCCGCGCTATGTTTGACGAGCTCGGCGGCAAGCATAATCCCGGCAAGCGCTGACTGGAAGGCCATCGGAACCACGGTTCGAACGCGGCGACTTCCATCACTGAGCTGGAACACCAGACCGCCGCAGATAGCCTGCTGATAAAAGGAACGCAGGGGCTGGCCAACAAACGGGGCTAGCGGTTCAAACGGCACAGCCATCGCTGTAGCCACCCGAACTACAAAGTCGTTGGGAACTCCGGCATTGGTCTGCAGGAGCGTTTTCACCTGCTCGTGTGCTTCCGGTATTCCGAGTTCCTCGGCAATCAGCTGGTGCTCGTCCTTGGATTTCCCGGACGGCAGGTACATGCAACAAAGGCAAGCTTGGCCGTCATCGAACCCGTGCCGCGAGATGCCGAGGTCGTGCTCCTGCGTCCAGGCATTCGCGATCCATCGGGGCAGAGCACCTTGGACCGCCAGACGGTCGGCGGCGGTGTCAAGCGCCACACCCACTCGGTCGAAGACCCAGTCGCCGTGGCGCGCAACATATTCTGCCCACGTCAGCGGGTGCGCCTCGACCCCAAGGGCCGTCGATCTAAGGGCGGTGGCTGCAAGAACCGCCTTGGACATGCCAATCTCCGCCTGGCCGGCCAAGGCGTAGCGCTGCAGGTTTGAGAGTTCGATTGCTTCGTGATCGATTACATGCAGACGACCAGTGAGACCGGGTTGTCTCGCTAGCGCCCAAAGCGAGCCATGGCCTATCGCACCGAGCCCAACGAGGTGCGTTTCGCCAAGGTCGACAGGTATGTCGATCGGGCCTGCCTCGCCGGCTCTGGTCTTGTCGTAGCTGTATAACGAGAGGTCGATGGTTTCGTCTAACTCGGCGCCGGTCAGCTGGGCGGCGAAGATGGTTCGAAAGACGTTGGCGGCGCCGAAGCAACTGGCGGCGCCAGCTCCATAGGGCAGCAAACTCGAGCCGGAGCCCACCGGGTCCGTACGCGACAGCTTTGCCGCCCAACCGTCCGATCCCATGAAAAAGGTCGGGCACCGGAGTGGTGGGCGCGTCACCCCTGCAACTACGCAGATGGTGGCAGACTTGCCGGAACGCCGGATGCCAACTTTTGGATTTATCGACTTTGCCAAGCGCTCCAGCGCTTGGGCTTGAGAGCTTGCCGCGCTGCCCAGCGGGAGTATCGCCAGAACTGGATAGAGCCTGGCGAGCAACCTCACCGCAAGATCTAGTGTCGCCTGGCCTTCGGCGCAGGAAGCGGCTTGATCGTCAAAGGCGACGGCCACGACCTGCTTTTCAAGAGCTGCTTTAAAGTCCTCCAGATGAAAATCGGCTAGGACCTAGATGCCGCCGTGGCGGCGCGGCCGATAAAGTTAGCGAGTGCCATTGTTCAACTCGTTATTGTGATCATTCGCGACAGTGCCGCGGAAGGGAGCGCATTCCAGTTGGCTTTTCCGTCGAGCCGATAGGCGGCGACTCGAGCAAAATCGAAAGGCTCGCGGGCGAAATTCGGCACTACCAGCGACAGACACCCAACCGTGGTAGCAACCGCATAAGCATCGTCGGTCGTCGAATGGTAGGCTCGGCCCGGATGGCTATGGATCTGGGCCAAGAGTTTCAGGCCGCTATTGTAGAGCCAGACATTAAGCCGGTGCAGTTCCTCGGCCGGAACCATCACGCAAACACCATCGCCCGTCCGAATGTGACGCTGCGCCGGGATAACGGTCTCTGTTACGGCAAAATGCTGGTCTTGCTGAACGCCGACCCAGAGCGCCATCCCCTCATTGCCTTCGCGACCAACCGAGCGCAGATGCGCATGCACAGTCGAGATGCAGTGGCGCGGGAGCGTCACGGTCGTTACATCCATCAAAACGCTCATTCCGGGATGGCGGATGGGGGTACTACCATCGCTCCCACTGAGATTTGGAACTGATACTGTATCTGCTCCACGGGGCCGGTCCCGTACTTGATGATCTTGTCCAGGATAAAGGCCAAACAGCCTTCGCCAGAACCCCGGTGGAGAAGCCATGAGTCACCTGAATGGGCTGGATTGTCGTGGTATTCCCGGACGCCTGCCATGCACAGGAATGGCGTATGTTCCGCACTGTTGGCCTGGAGGAAGTCCGATAGCGACAGAGCTTTCTGCTGCATGAGGACCGAAATCATACCCGGTGGGGTTCCGGGTAGATGCGGTCGTCTGAGCATACTTAGCAGTAAATCCTTGCGGGCAACCGGCCGGCGGGTAAAGGGGTCGACGAAGACTACCGACGGAGGTCGGAGGTCGTAATTGGAGAAGTCGATCTCGACAGCTGCACCGATTATCTGTGGCCTTATCTTGGGCGGTGCGAAGATGAAGAAGGCAGTAGGGAATCTCGCCTCGATCAGGAAACAACCCTGAGCCCGGTAAGCGCCCGCTTGCGTTTGGAACCAGCCGATCTGCCGATCGAATTTCGCTCGCGAGACCGCAGGGTCCACAGTCTGGATTTCAGGCACCTGCTACACCCGCCTTCAGGCTGAGGAACAGGGTCACAATGTTCGCGAAACCGAAATCGCCAACTTTTTTGTCCACGTCGAGCAGGTTGCCGGCCTCATCCTTGAATTCCCAATTCTCGGCCGGCTGGGCGACGTTCTGCGTGTTCTCAAGGGCTTTGGCACGAACGACGTGAAGCGGCTGGTTGGGATTGGCTTCGACCTGCGTGGGCTGGCCGTTCACCACCACCGTGATCTCGATCTTGCCTGGCCCGCCGCCGTGATCGCCCTTACCCGAATCCTTCGACATTTGTCCTACTCCTGTGGCTTGCCAACCGGCCCCAGGCGCTTGTGCCCACCCGCTAGTGAGACCGGCGATCTTCAATCGTCCACTCGGCGCCACGGGCCGCGAGTACGCAAAAGACAGGGGATAAGCTACCGAATCGGTGCTACCTTCTTTTATGCGTGACTTGAGCGGCAAGTAAACGGGCTGAAATTGCGCTTCACAACTATAATCGATTAGAGCAATACGAAAATATTGGCGATACACCTATTTCATGTGCTCTTTCACGCGCCTGCTCCACTGACGGCCCCCGTGCAAGTCCGCCGGCCGGTATGATTTCAGGTTCGATTGGGCGGGCGCTGTGACGGTTTGGCTGCGGCGGCTCCTAGCCGCTGCAATCTTGACGGAGGGTTTATCGAATAGGCAATCACGCGGAGCTTTAGAGTTGGTGATCCGAGCTCGGCCTATTCGAAAGGTGGCTCGGAAGCAGGTCGCCGTGACCAACACCGGGTACCGGGATAGTCGCGACGAGAAGACGGGACTGTCCGGATTGACGTGAGTGGCTGCACCAAACCGTCGTCCGGGTGTGCCCGAAGAGTGATGTTATCCAGCTAACTTGTTGCGAGTGGAAAGAGTAGAGTTAAGCGACTGATAATGCAACATTATCATTCGTTGTTGACGCACGACAGGCTGTGCGTTTTGGCACAAAAGTCATGGCCATAAGCGCACCGGCACTTTACTCTCCAAATCATGATTCGCCTTGATCCCGCGACCGCCAGCTCGGGTGCGCCGCCCTCCGTTCCGGCTTGGGCGATCACAAGCGCCGGCGCGCCGAGCGACGGCGCCGCCGCCTTCCGGGCCGGCGCCGCCCTGGGTGTCCTCGACACGCTCGCCCGCGCACAGCCTGCCTGGGCCGGCGTTTGGCGGCAGCGGCTGGCGCTGAGCTGCGCCGCCGCCAGCATGCGGCTCGCCGGCCGCGCCGAGGACGCGGCCGCCTTGCGCGACGCCTGGTATCTGCGCCCAGCCGGGGCCGACTCCGGACCCGCGGGCACCATCTTTGGCGCCTGGCGGCAGTTGGCCGGACAGCCGCCCGTCGCTACCCCTGACCGGCTCGAAAAGATACTCGACCAGCTCGGGTTCCATTGGGAGAGCGCGGCGCTCGCCGACCTCTGTAGGGACATTGAAAACCTGGCGCGGTCGCAGCGACCGGCGCCGTTCGCCGCCGCGGCGATCGTCGCTCACGTCGTCGCCATGAGGCCCGATGCCGAGCTTTTTGGTTGGTGGCTCGCCGACCTAGTGCTGGCGCAAAGCCTGGGGTGGCCGCAGCCCCTGCCGCTGCTGATGGCTCAGGCCTTTGGTCCGGCTTTTCGCCCCGACGGCGGCGGCAAACGCATCCGGCCAGGGGACAAGAATTTTGAGCGGGCGGTCTGCGTCGCGCTGGTTCACGCTGCGGCCGATGCCTGCCGGCTGGCCACCGAGTTGTCGCGCCGCGCCGCAAAACTCCTGGCGGTGGCGCCGAAATTGCGCTCCAAAGGCGCCGGCGAGGTGGTCTTCCTGCTGTTCAACGAAGACGCCGTCTCTGGATCGCTGACGACGAAGAATCTGTCGCGCTTTGCATCCCGGCGGCTGTTCGAGCGGCTGCAGCAACTGGAGGCCGTGCGCGAGCTCTCCGACCGTCCCACCTTCCGGCTGTTTGGACTCTAGCGATGAGCGAAGCCTCTGCCCGCCGCAAGTCGAACGATCAGCCGGCGCTGCTTGACACCGAGCTCGATCACCTGCCGCCAGAACTGCGCTGGCGTGAGTGGATGGGCCGGGTGGAGGCGGTGATCTTTGCGGCAAATGAACCAGTGACACGCAGTGTCCTCGCGCGGGTGGTGGGAAGGAATTGCAATATCGAGCTGGTCATCGACGACATCCGCGCCGAGCTCGCCGGCCGCCCCTATGAACTGGTCGCGGTCGCTGGCGGCTGGCAGCACCGGACCAAGAAAATTTTTGGCGACGCCATCCGCGCCGCCTTCGGCACGGCAGCGGGCGAGGGGGCAAAAGAACTGTCGCAGGCGGAGGCACTGGTTTTGATGTGCATTGCCTATTTCCAGCCGATCACGCGCGGCGAGCTGTCTAGCTTTTTCGGCAAGGAGGTGTCGCGCGACCTGATCGGCGTGCTGCGGGGGCAGGACCTCATCGCCTCGGGGCCGCGCTCGCCGCAGCCGGGCGCGCCATACACCTATGTAACGACGAAGACTTTCCTGTCGCAGTTCGGGCTCGACACGCTGCGCCAGCTGCCCGAATTCGAGGCACTGGAGGATGCAGGCCTGCTGTCGAAGGAGAAGCTGCTGGCCGGCGACATCGTGCCGGGGTTTTCTTCCAACCATCGAAACGCCCACCCAGAGATCGAGGATTGACTGTCCGGGGCGCGTAGCAACCGCCGGCAGTTGCGTGTCCGAAATGTGTGCAGCATTCACCGCTGCATTCTCGCAATCCCGCGTACCGCGCGTCTTGGCGGCCACCCGGCTCCTCGCAGTGAAACGCCCCGACCTCTTCGTCTGCGTGAACGGTGGCAACACGGCAGGTCTCGCTACTCCCTCTCGTCTGCGCCCACCACCATCGGGTTGAAGAACTACTGGGAGCGGGTGATCGACCCCATCCAACAGGCACCTTGGTACAAGACCCCGCGCCCCACGACATGGGAAATGGAGATGTGGGATGTCCGTGTTGCTATGCTCGATGCTATCTACTACCAGCCAAAGCCCATTGAGGGCCCAACATAGGGCTGGATTACCCTCTTACTCGCCGAGCGTTCTTTATGGACGAAAACGAGACTTACCTGTGGTGCGGCGTCTTCCGCGATCTCAACTCGGAGGCCCGACTGTCGCTGACCCAACTCGTGATTAAGGGTGGCGCCGTCAAAGGCACCCCGGATCAAATTGGTGCGCGACTGGGGCGGACACGGACGCTGGCGCTACTCCGCGTCAAGGCGACTGACCGCATCGTCGGCGTCGCCACGCTAAAAAACCCCCACTCCGGATACCGGGTAAATACGTTCGCCGCAGCGGCGGCTCCGATCGCAGGCTACGAAACTGCGCCGGAGTTGGGATATGTTGTGATCGCCAAAGAGATGCAGGGCAAACGGCTCTCCGGCGGCCTCGTCGAGGCTATCCTCAAAGAGCTCCGCGAGCCTGCCTATGCCACGACCGACAGCAACACCATGAGAAACAATCTTGAGCGGTCCGGATTCACTAGGGCGGGGCGGGAATGGCAAGGCAAGAGGGGTACACTCTCGCTCTGGACGTTCGTTCCTCGTCAAGGGGCATGACCTTCTGCGAGAGATGCGCGAGGAAGGATCCTGCCGGACGTCTCATCATAGTCCGTTTGAAGAATTTGCCCGGCTTCACTGAGTAGGAATAGGATGACGTCGTACTGCACTTTCCTCATATTCAATCCCACTCACGTTGAGGCAGTCGATTTTATGTGCTCGGCTGCGGGCTGGAAAATTCGCTTTATTGCCGACCCGTCAGAACGATTTTGGTTCTACAAAAATGGGGTGACGGAAATCTCGCATCCTGACGCGCTCACTATGCGGCCGACCGGCTCTATAGCCGGCCAACTAATGGTCATCGATTCGGACGAGACGACGGCCAACAACATCATTGGGCTGGTTCGTGCGGCGAACGACGTTATCGAAGGAAATTACAAGCAAGACGCCCCATTCCGCCGAGGTTTTGAACTGCCTGACGATCCATCTGAACAAACAGGCGTTTTCTGCGATGTGTTTCGGAGTCATGGTTTCTTTGAGCAATTCAGCCATGATCCCGACTTCCCGCTTGCAGTGGCGCTGGCTGCAACTGCGTGGCAGGACAGACGTCTGGTGTATGCGATCCACAAACTATCGCGAAGCTTCGAAACGGAGAGCATCACATGGTGGTCAACCCACCCTAGGTATGGCCAGATCTTCGACAAGCGCTCCCAGCTCCACTCAGCTCACGTAAACACCTCGATAGCAATCAATCTTGCCTTCTCAGCGATTGAAGAGATCAAACTCCAAGTGAAGTCTAGCGCAGCTAAAGCGCGGTTTCTGGCGGGCGAGTGGAACCCTGCCGTGTTGAAAGATATTTTGGATAGACTCCAGGAGGCGGGGATAGACGTTGACCAAAAGGTGAATTGGATCGTGAGGGGCGAGATATCCAGGTCGGAAGATAGGATCAAGCCAACGCTTGGGGCGCCGGCTCCGTATAGCGACGGTCAAGTTGTTCGTGATGTCGAATTGACAATCCCCGACGCACTCCACATCAGTAGCTTCATTCGAAATTTCATGACGGCACATGGATTCAGCGATTCCTCTGAATTCCTTGGCCCGTATGAGGTTTTCAACGTTGAAAGTTTGGCTCGCCGGCTCATCCTCTCGAAAGCTCAATTGTGGAATGTCAGTACCGACGATATTTTACGGCGGACCAGTTCTGAAAATTGACGGCTAACCCATTCTTCCCGTGCTAGATCGTCAAGGAAATGCGGCTTGGCGGTAGATGCCTGCTGCGTGAGCATTGATCGCCGCTCAGCCATTGCCACAGTCGTCGGACATTGACGAATGCTCCTTAACCAGAAGGCAACGCATCGTTACCAATACGCTCGATTGCGATCACGGGTCCTGCGAAACCCGATCCGGAAAACTGACCGCCTAGCCGTCGACGTCGTGGAAAATTAAGCCAGGTCCGTCAGAGGGCAGTACTGCCGATTTCTCCATCGAGGTGGGGCTCCAGGCCGAGCTATCAGGAGCCGATTGTAGGGACTCAAGTTCTTCGATGTGGACGTCGATCTCGGCGTAAAGTTCGTCAAAAGAGTCGTCGCTTTTCAGCTCAAAGTAGGCCTGCGCGACCTTCAGATTTTCCTTGAATTCCTTGTACATGCCCGGCGCGTCCTCGGAGGAAAATCGACTAAATTCACCGAATACGCTGGGAATGTCTGAGAGCCATTCCTTACGAAACGCCTCGGCGTAGTCGGCGAACTCAGCATCCTTGAATATCTGTCGGAGCAATGTGTCCGTCAGCGGCTTGGCGTCCAGCCAAGTGATCGATTGCTCGCGGATGTCCGCCACCATTTTCTGGCGCACTTCTTCCGGCAGAAGGCCCCACGACGCCAGGGCGGCGATCAGGAGTTTTCCGCCAAGCGCCTGACCGCTCGCAGGCGCCCGTGCGGCCCACTCCAAAATGTCTGGCCGGGCCTCCAGTACCATGGCGAGAAAGGCTCTTTCACAGCGTGCGCCTAGGAAAGACTTCAACGATTCATCCAAAGGGCTGGCCTTCAGCCGCTCGATGAGCCCCGGGTAGAGAGCGGGAGGGACCCGGATCCGCCCGTCTTCTGCTGCCTTTGAATTACACGCGACTTCACCGAGCAGGCGGTCGAGTTTAGCGCCGTGAGCATAAAGCTCTACCAGTTCGGGCGAGGCTGCGACGAGGGTGGCGAAGGCGTCGGTAATCGTTGGATGGCGGAACACCCACCGGTTGCCATCATCCTCCGATATTAGTCGGGTCAAACTGTCGTTGAGATGCTGCATCGCACGAGCCAGATCGGCGGGCTTTACGCCCACGAGACGAGTGACCATTTCGAGAGCTGGACTCGCGGTGATAGGGGAGGGTACTCCGGCTTGCGAATTCAGGAAGATGAGGGCGACTGCGGCGCGGGACGCGTCGTCCAGCTGCGCCAGCACCTCGGTCAGGAACTCAACCGGGTGCTCCACTAGGCGCGTTAGACGTTCCTCGCCGATGATGAGGTTCTTGGTGAAGAGCGGATCGCCAAGCCGGCGAGCAGTTTCCGGCAAAAACGCTTTGCTGACGGCGATGGCGGGGAGGAATGGCTTCAGGCGATGGCGTATCTGCTGGGGCTGGGCGCGGCGAACGTGATTGTACAGCATCTGAGCTCGCTCCTCGTCGGAGAGCGCATGGACGTTGACAACCACTTGGCTTTCCTTGAGCAGAGAGAAGGAACTTGTTTTCAAGTGGGGTTTGGCGGCCTCCCAGATGTAGTTGCGGGAGGTGAAGACGATACGCGCGCCACCTTCGACAGCGGCGCGCAGGGTACCAAGTTCGGCATTCCAGCGGCTCATCCGAGAAGCGTCGAAGTGATTGGGACCAAACGCATCGTCGACCCAGAGGAACTGCCTCTCCCCCGGGTGCCACAGGTTAAGCTGATCCGGTGAGTTGATCTTCAAGGCGCCCAGGCAGCCGTCATCGATGGCGCCGAGCGCCAAAATTGCCGCGATCGTGGATTTGCCGGAGGCGGGGTCGCCCAATAGAATTACAAAGCCGTGTTCCTGCAATGCTTTCACTGCCGACCGGTAGGCGTCCGTCGGCACGAAGCAGCTGAGGTCGGACCCCATCGATTCCAGAATGGCCTTGGCCTGCTTGTAACCATGACCGGTTATGATGTGGGACAAGTCGCCGATGCCGTAGACGCGGGGCACCAGCATGCGCAGCTTGGGGTTCTCGGTCAGCTGCTGGATAATCCATGTTCCGCCGAATGTGCGGCATCTCTTGACGCCCGCACCTTCAAATGCCGCGCAGATCTGAGCGTCGGCATCACCGGAAACGCCGGCGTTGGTCAGGATGATGTAGTCTTCCGCGAGGCCATCAGCCGCAAGCTTTTCCGCTTTGGGCAGTTCGTCTTTTAAATCGGACAGAGCTAGGTTTGCTCCCGGCTTTCCAAGAAACTTGCATTGGATTGTTGACTTGGAGGTGGCACCGTCCGAGTCTTCCCAGCGCCCTAAGAACGCGGCGTCGCGTCCGCCGTCATTCGATCCGAGAAACGTTTGTACGGGCCGCTTCAATATCTCCGCGGCTACGGCAGCAGCTAAGTCCTGGAATGCCTTCCAACCAAGTGCACTGAGGTCGTAGCTCATAATCCCGCACCCCGTCTTCGATGTCTTAGGCCGGATCAAATCAATCTGCCAAAACTGCACTAATTCCCTTGCGGATCAACTACTTCGAGGGTGCGCTAGGCTCTAATTTCGAATTGGCTGCCCAAATGGCCGTCTGCCCCTTTTTGATTCAAGGCGGCCGGTGGTCTTAGCCCATCCCTGCGGCCTTGCGACACAGAACTGGGTCATCGCAGTTCCGGAAATCTCAATGATCCTTGTCAGCTTTCGCGGCTGCGTCTTCTCGGCGCTTCAGCTGCTTCTTTCCAAGTTGGCGTCCCTCGTGGAGGAATTCGAATGGAAGCGCGTCGAAGACTTCGCTCAGATTTGCGGGATCGTCACGAGCCCAGAGATAGAAAGGATCGACAAGTTCAAGTATGGTCAAAAGCCTGGCCCACTGAAGGGGCTTGGGGGACGAAAGCAGAAGATCACGGTGAGCCATCGCTGTCGTCTCGAGGCGACGTTGACGAAGCGCCATTCGGGCGGCTTGCTGCACAGCGGGCGACGAGTCTCTCGCCAGTCGGTCAAGCCAGGGCAGAGCTTCGCCAGGGGGAACCACAGCCGCTAACTGTGCGGCTGTTTTGCGGTCGGCCGCCGGCAAGGCGCTCGCGAGAGGCGTCACCAACGCCGCCAAAACATTGCCTCCCAAGTGCGCACGCAGTCTGCGCTCGAGCTGGAGGCGCAGCGACGGTTTTGCATGCCGATAACGCTCGATCAACTCGGGGCCGGCCCGATCGGGATTAATTTCAAGCATGAGGTCGCCCGCTACGGCGACCGCATGGCGACTGAGCAGGCGCTGTGCAGCGAAGTAGGCCTCGTCAGGTTCTTCTTTCCGCAGATAGTCGATCGCCGCGATTACATTCCCTCGGTCGAAACCAGAATAGCGATAGCTCGCGCGCACCAACTGTTCTTGGGCCCAGCCGTCGCCGGCCTCGGCAAGCAGCCGCAGCTGACCGCCATCCACCACGAGATGACCATTCGCGCGGGATCGTTGAAGGTACTCCACCACTGCCGCTTTGCCGCTGGGATGTTCGACGAGTGCCGTCAGATACCTCCTTCGCGACGCGGAAGCGCTACCGAGGTCTTGGCTCGACAACCAATCGATCACGGCCTGTCTCGCGCCATCGTCGCCGACCTCGGCCAAATACGTTGCTACGAACTGGGCCTCGTCGTCGATCCGTTCCGCAATCATGTCTCGAGCGATAGGGAGTAGCTCAGGGGTGTAAAAGTGAAGCGCGCGGAACGAAGCCAGAGTCCGGTGCCGAGTCTGCTGCTTTGTCGCTGGCGCCAGATAGATTGCCACCAGAGGCTGCGCCTCCTCGGCCCCCCCGAGGAAGCCGGTGAGAGCAGCCGCTATGTCGAGTGACTCGATGTCGCCCGATGCTAGCAGATCAGCAATGCGAGTACGCAAGCCCGACATGTCGCGATCGATCGAACAGCGCATCCCCACTGCGTTGACGTAAATCGGGGTGCCGGCACGAACCATCGCTTCGAGCTGCTCGTCGCAACAGTGCACGGCCAGTGCTTCCATCCGCACGACCTGATCAAAGGTCTGATTCTCAGGATCACCGGGCGACTTTGCGAGCGCCGCCGCGACCCGGTCATCGTTTGTCCAGCGCGCGGCGATGAACCCGTCCTGGCGACCAAAGACGTTTGGTCGACTGAGTTCAGCAAGGACCAGATCGTCATAACCGGACCCACCGATCATTGCGAGGATACGCTCACACTCATTGCCCGTGTTATCGCGAGTCATCGAGATACGGCCCCGCCGTGCGGCGGCGAACTGCACAAGCTCCTTCTCCAGCTTTGTACCTGAGCGCCTGCGCAGGGCTTCAAACTGCCAGCGCTCGCTAAGGCGCGGCAGGAAATTCAAGGGGTGGTGCAGGCGCCCTTCATGAGCATCGGTGTTCGCATTGCTTTCACTAAACACGCGGAGCTTTTCGGCGAAGGCGTCGAGCACCTCATCAAGGGTCCGCGCATCCATCGCCTCGGGATTGAAGCCATAGTACAAGACGGTATCCGTGAGCGGGTCGTCACCGGCGTGGGCGCGTGCGCGAATTGCGGCCGCAAGACCATCGGGATCCACCGCCGCCAGTTCGTCAAACCACCAGTTCGCCGCCCCCCATCCGTAGCTGTCGGTGCCTTCCGCGATCTGGCGAATTGCCTCGTGCGGTGCAACACGGGCGCGGCTTCGTAAGACGCGAGCATGCGTCCACTCTCCTGAGCTCGGGGCGGCATCCAGCATCGGAAGGAGTGACGCTTCTTGAAAATGACCGATCGCTTCGATAAGCGCGGCGCTGGGAGTTGGCATAAGCGCCACGATACGTTCACGGTGCCTCTCCCAAATTTCGGCGGCGAGGTCGCTATCGACTGTCTTCTCATCCTTGAGCATCCAGAGCAGTTGACTGACCGCGATCTCGTTGGTCTCGGTAGCAAGCTTGGGGTCTAGCCAACCTGGGTTCGCGCTTATGGCTACGTGAAGCGCCTCCGAGCTCAATTGCTGCGCGAAGATTGCCTGCGAGCGGGTGTCGACGTCCGAAGCTAACCTCGCCTGCTCATAGGCGAGAGCGCGTTTGAGATGCTCATCCCAAATGGCGGTCAGCGCGGCTGGCGCTTGCACCAAGCAGGCTGCACGCAGCCCTATGTCCACCGCCACCTCATTTGGAGACGCGACCTGGCGGGCGATCAGGTCGCCAACCGGCCCAGGGTCGGATGCCGCAACGGCCGCGAGGGCGTGCGGGACGTTGCGTAAAATGCCCAAGTCCCGCTCGTCAAACGTACCAAGCGTAAGAACCTCCAGCGCGGATAGTATCGCACCTCCGAGACTGCCGTAGCCGTTCCGCCATTGGTCTTCTGAGTGGGTATCCTCAGGAAGCCGTGCGACATGTTCCTGGATGAGGTCGGCAACGAATTCGGGCTCAGATTGACGCGCGAGCAGCCAAAGCGCGTCGAAATAGACATAGCCGAGACGCGATCCAATCGGTTCTTTCTTCTTTGTCTGGAGCCCGTCGATGGAGGCGAAAAGCGCTTCAGCTTGCTCGGCTGAAAGCTCGTCCTCCTGAATATTGTCCGCCAACGACTCCGCGATCGCCCAGTTCAGCATCCGGTCTGCAGCAAACAGGAAGCGATCGGGCACTGGCCGGCGAAGCAGCCCAACCTGTTCAAGCCTCAGTACCGCGTGATCGTCGAGGTTCACCGCATGGAGGTCAGTGACGCGCCAAGGATAGTAGCCCTTTCCGGTTAGAAGCCGAGCAGCGAGCGACCGCAACGCATATTTGTCGGTTGGATGATCAGACTGCTCACGTGCTCGCAGACTTGCATACTCCCAGTAGGCGCTGAAGAGTTCATATTCAGAAACGCCGGCCCAGGATGCTCGTTTTGGTAGCTGCACGAAGATGCTCGCGTGGACCGGCTTCAGGAGCAACTCGAAGACGTCGTCCGGCATCGTCTCCAACGCTTCTGCAAGGTCGTGGTGCCTCAAAAAGCGGTGTAGATCCGCACTGCGAAAATTGCCGATTTCGATGATCTGGACTCCCTCACGGATCGACCGGATCACGTTTGTGATGCGCGGCTGTGCGGAGACTACGATGCGGACGCCGTATTCATCCCACTTCGATCGAGCCAGCCTCTGCGCGAACTCGCGATCCTGAACATCGTCAATGTAGACGGTTAGCCAGTTACCGTTTTCGTCGCGAAACGCGTCCCCTAGAACCTTTGCGACGACCGCGATCGTCCCGCGGTCCGGATGCGCCGGTTGCCAAATCCGTTCGCTGATACAGTTGACAACGTCTTCAATCTTGGTGGGCGAACGCATCACAATGGCGAGTTCGCCACGCGCGATCTGGTCGAACGCGAGTTGGGCGAGTGTCCAGGTTTTTCCCTGTCCGGATTCACCGGAGAGGATCGCAAAGTTGGAGACCAGTTTGGGAAGTGCTAGACGAGCTTGTTGAGAAGGCACGTAGCCAATCAACTGGGCGTCCTCGTCTACGTGGCGGGCGAGAAGAGCTGGCAAGGACTGAATATGAGCGAGCAGGCGATGGGCCTGCGGATTAATCAGGGTGAGCAGTTCCGCAGGTGTCAGCTTCGCGCCATCGGTTGCGAGCGTCATTAACTGCCCAAGCAGCTGGAAACGCTTGTCACTGGCGACCTCGTCTTTCCTCAGCAGTGGTGTTAGGGCCTTGTCGATTGCATCCTGAGTAACGTCGGCGGCAATGATCTCGATCTCAAATCGGTCGAGCAGGTGTCGCAGCTCGGCATTGACTTTGATAAGACCGGCGGCCTCTGCCAACCGCTGTTCGAACGCGATGGTTGTGAGACGAGCGTTGCCCCAGCGATGCTGTCGCTCCGAGCTTTTACCTCGGGAGGCGATATACGCTTGGAGCGGCGCGAGGCCCTCAGCGTTATTTGTCACGAAGCGAAACTGCTGGTCGGCAGCCAGTTTCACGGCCTTGAGCAGATCTGGAAAGACTTTCGACGCGATTTCACCACTTGTCCATTTGCGACGGCTGGCGCGCATCTTTACCTGCTCGACGATGTCACTCGCACCGCCAACGACCTGATGATCGCTGCCCTCAGCTGGCTCAAGGTGGAGGACCATTTGTGTGCCGTCGGCTAGCGGCGACAGGGTCAGGGTCATGTCCAGACCAAGCTTGATGCTCCGCAGAATCTGAAGGAGGAAGCCGGCGATCGCCCGTCGTCCGGCCGTTTCTGAATCCAGGTTGATGCCGATCAATCCTCCGGTTGATGGCACGAGCTTATTCATATCTTTTTTTCCGGCGGCCGGCCCGACACCTTCTGTCAGCCCAGTGGATGGTCCGCTACCGCGTTGGTTCACCATGGAAATGTCATAGCCGTGAACACCCATCGACCCAATCCCTGCGTCGAAAAATACTAGTGCAATCCGTCAGAAATGACGTTGACAGATATGGCGTTTTAGAAGCTGTCGAGTAGAAGTTGTTTAATGGGGATCGTGCTCTATCGACAATACCGGCAATCTTTGAAGGTTACGCCATTCACTGGCCGATATATGCCCTACAACTGGTCGAGCTTGCCCAACCCCCTGGACGCCCAATGGATGGCGTATTCGTGGATGCTCGACGAATTCGGTCGTGAACTGGCCAATACAGTCAATGGATTTACTAACGACGTTCACAGCCTGACGGCTTGGTCGACTGTTGTCGAGCCGCTGACGCAACAGAGTCAGTTGGAGGCCAACCGCGAATTCATCGACAAGCTTGCAACCACCGCAGTGAACCTTCCCTATGTTGTGAAGGGGCGCTTTGCGTTCGCCGCGGCTCACCTGTGTCACCAGGCGAACATGCTAAAGTTTCCAGCTACTTGGCGCGACGACCTGCCGCTCGACTGCGAGATCTATCCTCACGTTGCTGACAGCTATGGCAAATCGTGGAAAGGCTACAAGCGGCTGAAGCGCGCGCTTGATGCCATTGGCGCACGTGCCTTTCGCGATGGCACCGGGGACTTCCGCCACGCCTACAATCATCGCTTCTCGCCGCGGTTCGTGGTTGGGATGACTCAGTTCGTAACGCGCACCGTCAATGCGTCTACGGGGCGGGTTCGTTACGGATTCGGTGGACGTTGCCCGCTTGATCTTGCCAAGATTGTGAAGCTGCTGGAGCAAGAACAGATGCGCTTCTACGCGGCCTTCGAGAGCTTCCAAGAACTCGTACGCGAACACGAAAGGGCAATCCGGGATCACGTCGAAGCCAAGCTTTGATTTCGCGTTCGACTGTGATGCAGATGTTCTATCCAAGCTTCGACTGCCCTTTCATGCGCGCGCTGCAGATTTTTCGTAGCCCAGTTATTGAACTCATTGGGGATCGAACATGAATATTGCTTGGGGTGCGCGTCTCAGCAGCGAGACTAAGGGCCTCGATGTTATAGGCATCCGAGCACTCGACCAAAATATCGAGGCCTCGCTGACCAATGGGCTCACGACCATCTCAATTCGTGCCCGATACATTTCGGTCCTTCCGTGGGCGATCGGCCAATATTTTGTTCACGAGAGTGCTGGCGGCCGCGTGCGGCATGACAAAGATGCGCTTGCCGTCCACCTAAACCGGGTTCGGTTTCTTGTGCTCGCAGCGACGTTCGTCGATGAGGGTGCCTCACGGATAGGTACCATGGGGTCGGACTTCTATCTCGACGAGATGGCCACCCTTGTCACTGGCAAGACCGTGCGCATGCCCGACGTCGGGAACCTCGCAGTGCTCGCGACGTATTTCGGGCCTGCCAGCGCGCTCGGTTTTGTCGAATCTCGTCCTGGATCAAGTGGCCTGCCATTCGGCCTGTCCGCGCGCGGCACAGCCATGTATCAAGAGCGTAGCAAGGCGCTCGGAAGCTCTCGATTGGTCGATTTGCTACGCGACGGCGGCGACCTCGACTACGACACGGCGCGCGAAGCGGTTTCAGCCTTCTCTCTCGCCAGAATTGCTGATTTTGGCCGCGAGGTGGATCTCTTGCGAGAAGCGTTTGAACAGCCATGGGTGCCGGGGAGCTCAATAGCGGCAAAGCTGGTTGCTCAAGCCTATCAGCGGATGATCGATACACGTTCATGGCTGCATCGAGAACTCGAAGTCGAGCCAGCCAGTGCCAGCGAGCTGATCGCCCGAAACTATGATCGTGCAGTACTCGAGGGTGCGGACGGTATAGAACTTGAGTGGGCGAGCTTCGAGTGGCACCGGCGTGTGCATTTTGCTCTTGAGTTGCTCCTCGCGGCTATGACGAGAACGCTCCTGGACGACGGCAGCATGTCGGTCGCGCAGTTGATCGCCATCTGGTCCTCACACGCTGTTGCTTCTGAGCCGCTCACAGATCACTGGAATTCACCGGTCGACGTCGCGGCACTTACTGTGCAGCCTGGAGCGTTTAGCGGCGGCCTGTTGCGTCCCGCCGACTTTCATCTCGAACCACACATCCAGGCAATCCGCGCCTTCGAAATTCTGGTGACGCAGGCGCGGGACGCACAATCCATCGGCGTCGTTCCAGGCGCAAGCAGCGGGGCGTCGGCGCCCTCTGCACGAGCGATCCAGCTGGTGGCAGCCGGAACTGGCACACTCGGGGCGGTGCTCCGCGCTATCTGCGATGAGTGCGTCGCGCAGCGCCATATCGCCAATACGATGCGAAAGATGGGTAACCATCAGGACTGTTCGCTGCGCTTCTATCCTGAAGGTCCAGTTCTCGTTCCCACGGATATTGACTTCAGCCCCAACTATTCTGGCAGCCGTCTGCAGAATACGATGCGTATCCTTGGCGACATAGGGATGCTCAACATTGGCTCTGGTGGCGTGATCGCCGCAGATGTGGTCGGCTGATGGGTGAGGTCAACGTTCTCCAGCGCTTGGTCGATGCGAGTAAGCGCGCCACGACGGCCGTGGTCCTAACCCACAACATCGACTTCATGTTTGCGCAAGCCATCCTGGTGAACCAGTTGCGCAAGAGCGGCGCACCGCGGCTCACGGTGTTCGCCGATGCAGGCTGTGCCGCCGCATCTTTTAATCGGCAAAGCGTGATCGCTGACCGCGTTGGTCGGTCATACCGTGTAGTCCCGATCGATCTTGGAGTCGGGCGGCGCTTCCATCCCAAAGCAATCTTCCTCGCAGGCGAGGAAGGCACCCGACTTGCTATCGGAAGCGGCAACCTTGGCCATGGGGGATGGAGCAGCAATCGCGAGATCTGGACCTATTTCAACTTTCCAGGTGAAGGCGGACCGGCAATCGCCGCTTTCCGTGACTACCTCGAAAAGGTCTGTGGCATGGCTGGGGCGAGCGACGCCGTGCGTGCGACAGTCCTCGACCCGTTCCGCTCAGAAGCATGGGCAGCCGACCTGCCTGAGCCCGATCGCCTGGTCGAGCTACCTGCGGACACTCCGCTCATGGATCGAATGCTTTCCCAGTTCCAGGAACCCCCAGCCTCGTTCGACATGATGGCCCCTTATTTCGACCCCGAGGGGGCGGCGGTGAACGAACTTGCAGCCCGTCTCGGCGTCCCCATGCGCGTGCTAATCCAGCATGGTAAGGAGGGGCTCTCTTCAAAGGCGGGGGCCAAACTGCCCTCGTCTGCACGTATTGTTGGGATTGCGCCGGGCGCCGGGGAACGGCAAACGATTCACGCCAAGCTTTACGCGGCGCGTTACACCGATCACGTGGTGATACTAGCCGGGAGCGCCAATTGC
This sequence comes from Mesorhizobium loti CJ3sym, assembly GCF_000472785.1. Classification (GTDB taxonomy): domain Bacteria; phylum Pseudomonadota; class Alphaproteobacteria; order Rhizobiales; family Rhizobiaceae; genus Mesorhizobium; species Mesorhizobium loti_E. Next base: position 195,550 of record NZ_KI421462.1, on the reverse strand, counting down.
TCGCGCGCCGCATTGCTGCGTAGTGATAACGGCAACGCCGAGCTAATGGCGATTTCCCATCTTTCTAACGCAGAATACGAAGAGCTTCTTTCGGGCATCCAAATATCGGATAGTCCTCCCGACTTACCAGAAACCGCGCCTAATGCAGATTGGGACGAAATCGAAAATCCTCCGGTGCGAGTGCTTTCAGCCAGCTTCGACGCAGGTTCGTTGGTCGTGCGCTGTGCCTTCGCCGGCGGCGATACCCCGTCCGACATCAGGGTTGTTTTGCATACAGGTTCACTAATTGCAGTCGCTGACGAGACCGGCTCTTTTCGTGTGTCTGTTCCCGGTCCCGGAACCCGCCTTTGGGTCGAAATCGACACGCCTGCTGGCGCGGTCCGCAGCGCTCCGATGTGGATCGACCACGAGGCTGAACTCCGTGTTGGTCGGCCAGAGTTCGACGTTCAAACGAGGCTTGCCGGAAACGAGGGAACGATCAGCTCCGAAGGCCTCATCGACATCTTTACGCTTGTCGTCGAGCACTACAAGAGCCCGGTACCTTGGGCCGGCACGCGAGGCGCGAAGGGCGCTTCGGCGATAGACTACAATCTTGAAGACGTGTTCTCGACTGGGTTTGGCCGGCGCAGCTATGCGCCGGTTTCGGGTGGGGGATACCTCACGACCGACGAATGGAGTCTGATGAATGACTATTTCAGACTCGGCGGGGTCGGCCCGCGCAACGGAGATCCATCAGACAATTCAACCGACAATCCGGACGGGAACCCGCCGGAGCCGAAAGAACCACGGGCACCTGCCAAGCCGCTCGAACCAACGCAAGTCGAGAAACTCGCGCGGCTGATCGATAGAGCTGTGTCATCCATGTCGTCGATGGCATTCCTCGAAAGCAGGCCTCCGCCACGCCTTGCTGCCGACATCCGTACAGTTGCTCTGCTTTTGGGTATCGCGAGACGGCGCGAAGGCATGGACAAGGCGAGAGTCGACAGCGCCAGTGCAAGACTATTTCATGCGTTATTCTTCGGAAACGGAAGCCGCCCGCTTCTTGATCTCTACGTGGAGGCTCATCCAGAGGCACCCGCGCTTATGCAGTCGTCGGACCTGACGGCTGCGATGACGCTCTGGATCGCAGATCTCATCAACAAGCCAGAGGCAGGGACCTGGTTCAATTTTGCCGCGACACGTCTCGCTGCGGCCCATCCATGGCTAACCCTGGGCGATGATGAGGCTATGGACAGCCTCGAGCGACTGTCGGTACATATTGCGGGCCTCGTGGAAGCCCTGCCTGACTTTTGGCTGAGCTGGGTTCAAGGTGGCGCCGCCATCCGAGCATTGATGAAAAATCTGACCGATCCGGATCAACTGCTCGCAACAGTCACCCGTCCGCGCATCTATTCCGGCGAGATTGTTTGGATAGGCAATCAGTTCGCCGTCGCCGAGACGGATTTCGACAGGAAAAGCAACGCGGGCTTCTTCCTGCTAGGGGAAGCCCGGCACGCAAGATATCAGGGAAGTAGGGCAGTTCCGATTCTCGATGTTATCGATGCGGTCGAGCTTCCCGAGGCCGTGAAGCATACCATCAAGCAAATCCTGACACCGGCTAGCCTCTCGTTCCGATAATTCCATACTGTCCTGAACGAGGAGCGGTCTGCCCCGGCCTGTACGATTTTGTCATTTCCCCGGCCGCCGGCGTCAACGGACTGCCGAACTCTACGCGCCCGCCTCAAGAGCCTTTATGAGGGGCTGCCGGAACTGGAATACTCCTTCCACGACCGCGACATCATCGTTACCGCATGCGGCAGCAAAGCGTAACCGGCGGCGGTCGCATCAATTGCAAAATGGCATTTTGGAACAGGATTCTACGCGGGTACGAAATCTCGGCCCGCGCATGGAATAGGGGCCTTTTGGACGAAGATGCGGGAGCAGGATGTCAATTGCCAACTTCCCCGGCCGGTGACCGATCCACAACATACAATTCGTTATTCACCGGCTATCGAGCGAGCGGCCATTCTCTTTGAAAAAAGCACGTCGTATACAATCCTCTGCGTACAGGGGAGGGGCTGATGAGACTAAAGAAAGCGCGAATTACAAACTATCGCAGCGTGAAGGATTCCGGCTCTATTGAGTTGGAGCCCAACAAGACAATCCTCGTTGGGCCGAATGAGGCCGGCAAGTCAGCACTGCTAAAGGCCCTTCAGCAGATCAACCCACCGGCAGGTGTCCCTGGCTTCGACGCTCTCCGTGATTACCCCCGCGGCGACTATAACGACATCACTTCCAAGCGGCTCAAGCCCGAAGACATCAAAGTTGCCGTCGCACATTTCGAACTCGAAGATGACGACAAAAAAGCGATCGAGTCCGAGTTTCACTCGGCCACTTATGTCTGCTGGCGAAACCTGGACAACTCATGGGGGCATGAACTTCAGGGTGTTCCCGAGAAGCCGACCATCGAGGACCTAAAAAAAGACCTCGCCCGCCTTGCAGCGCACGTCGATAGTCGGCAGAAGGACGGCGAACCCCAGCCCAGCAAAGAGCTCGAAGGCATTCTGGCGGGCTACAAGGACAAAAACTATTACATCCAAGGTGAGGTTGCTACGAAGCTGATCGACTGGCTCGAAAAGCACTACCCGCTCGTCGATGAAGACGATGAGAAGGAGGAAGATCGCTACACCAGGCTGCTTGGCCACTGCAAATATGCCGATCGGCTAAAGACCACCCGGACGGCGCTCCGAACGAAGCTGCCGGTGTTCGTCCTGTTCAGCAATTACTTCCGCGTGCGCCCGCTGATCCACCTTGATCACCTCGCGACCCGCGTCGAGCAAAACCTGCTCGACGACGCCCAGTACGATTACGGAAACCAATGTCTCCTCAAGCTCCTAGGCTTCACGGCGCGAGAACTGTCAGACCTCGGTAAGGCGGCCGAACCAGGCGCCAAGGACACGGACGCCCAGAAGAAGTACCGGGACCAGCTCGACAATCGCGCTTACCAGCTGAACGCTGCGAGTGTTCGCCTGACGGATCAAATAGTCAAAGTCTGGAACCCTAACCCGGAGCGGGCGGAAGCCAGCCGCCTTAGGATCACCGCCGACGGTCAATACCTCAAGGTCGTGGTCGAGGATGGCTTGGGCGTTGAGATCGAGCTGGATCAGCGATCGGAGGGTTTCCAGTGGCTGGTCTCGTTCTTCGTGGTCTTTTTCTCCGAGACCGAGGACAAGCATGCGAACGCCATTCTGCTGCTTGACGAGCCGGGCATGAGCCTGCACGCGCTGAAGCAGCGTGATTTCCGCAACACGATTTCCATGCTCTCGGAATCCAACCAAACAGTCTATACGACGCACTCGCCCTTCTTGGTCGGCCCGAATGAGCTCGATCTTGTACGGGTCGTCGAGATGGCGGACCGGAAGGTCGGCACCAAGGTGCACACAACAATCACAGCGGCGGATCCAGCCGCCCTGCTGCCGCTGCAAGAGGCATTGGGCTACGATCTTGCGCAGAGCCTGTTTGCGCAGCAACGCAACCTGATCCTCGAAGGCCTGACCGACTTCTGGTATCTCGAGGCCACATCGGAAATGTTGCGGGTTGGCGGCGTCGCGGATCTTAACGACAAGATCGCCCTGATCTCGGCCAACACCGCGAGCAAGGTCGTCTATTTCGCGACGATCCTGATCGCCCACAATTTGAAGGTCGCGGCTCTTCTCGATTCCGACAACGCCGGCGACCAGGCCGCAAAGCAGGAGGTGCTGGTGCATCGCCTCGGCGCCAAGCGCATTCTCCGGACGATGGACTTCACCGTTCCACCCAGACCGAAGGCCGAGATCGAAGACCTGCTGCGCGACGTGCTAATACCCCTTGCGGCAAAAGAGCTTGGCATCGACGTGACAGCCGAAGCAGCGGCCACGCCGGAAAAGCCCTTGGTCGACCTGCTGTTAGCAAAGGGCGGCGCCAATTTTTCAAAATACAAGCTCGCAAAGGCTTACGTTCGCTGGACCCGTGACCATACCGCCCAGGATCTTAGCCAGGCCGAGCGTGACGCCTGGATCAAACTGATCGGAGCCGTCAATTCAGCATTGAAATAGAAGCTTCCGGCCCTGCCGGCCTTTAGGAGCATCCTAGCGTATGATCTGGCCATTTGTAACAAAGCAGACGGAACCCGCAAAGGCGCAGTCGGCACCAATAGCTTTCAGCACCGCGGATCTGGAATTGGCAGCGGTTGCTGAGAGGGCCGTTGCCGCCTTCGTCGACTACCTTGGTGCCGATACCATGGTTGGCGAAATTAGGGATGTGAAGGTCCTGCCGGGGCCTAAGCAAGCGCTCGTCAACGCCTTCACGCTTGCGTTGGCTCTTGAAGGCGATGCCGAGCGTCGGGATGCTTTGCTCCGTTATGGCCTGTTACTCTCTCATTTCCAGGAAGGTGTCGGCGACAAGCCTGTGCGCCAGATGCCCGATTTCTCTGGGGACGATGAGGCAATCCTGGAGGTAGTTCTCGCCCACAAATCCGAGTTTGACCGGTTTAACCAAGTGTATCCGACGGCTATCGCTGAGGCCAAGCAGATGGCGGAGAAATACCAACGATCCATCGATGCTGCTGTGCGCCGCGGCGGTGCATAGAGGTGCGGGGAGCTAGTCGTAACGCACATTGAACGGTCGCCGACTACTCTGCGCCTTCGTATACTGTTGATTCAACGGCCAGATTGCCGTTTGACAGTTATTCAGTATGTGACACCAGCGCGGGACAGCAAGCAGCATCTCCCGGAAGGCTTTAGGACACTGCGCCTCCCGGTGGCGCTAAAGCGTGTCACATGATGTTCATCATCCGTTCGACCTTAGCGTACGATTTTGAGCAGTTCTTGTTCCGACCCCTAGGAGGACGCTATCGCGAGCCGGACTCTTGCGAAGGAGACCGCGATGCATAAAGAGTTGGATGTCAGGAATGAAAAATAGAACATATTGCATAATTTGATGAAATAGTGCATATTAAAGCCTTGGATACTCCAGAGTCGAGGCTGCGCTATGGAACATTTCGACATCGTTCTCGCCATTGCAAGAATTGCCCTGAGTGGCGACAGCGAGCGGGCAACCCATCAGGTAAAGCGCCTTCGGGAGGCAGTCAGCAAAGCGAAGCCCGATCAGGCCGAGAAGCTGGCGCGACTTCTCAATCGCGACGATCGCAGACACTCGGTGGCGCCAATGTCGTTAGAACAGATGCGCGTCAGCGGATCGTCACCGCCAGTCATTCCGGGTGAGAAACTAGGCCGAAACACACCGTTACCGAACGATCGCGAGACTGCGACGCCGCTTGTTCGGGTAGTTTTTCCCGAGGACAATGTGGGCGCGGAACCCGTGTTGTCGCCGGTTCTCGCGGACGCCCTCGATGGTCTCATTGGCGAGTGGGCTCACACGGAGGAACTCGCTGCTCTAGGCGTACAGCCTAATATGCGCTGTTTGCTGTACGGCAAACCCGGTGTCGGCAAAACCATGCTCGCGCGATACATTGGCGCCAAACTGGGTCTGCCGATCGTTGAGGCTCGACTCGACGGTCTGGTGTCTTCTTTTCTGGGAACCACCGCCAGAAACATCGGCGCGCTTTTCGACTTTGCCGACCGCTATCGTTGCGTCCTATTTCTCGATGAGTTCGATGCCATCGCGAAGGCCCGGGATGATGCCCAGGAGGTTGGTGAGATCAAGCGAGTGGTAAACGCGCTCCTGCAGTGCCTCGACGCTCGCGGCCGGCGCGGTTTTACCCTTGCCGCGACAAATCACGAGCATCTTCTCGATCCAGCGGTGTGGAGGAGATTTGATGGCCGGATTGAGATTCCCTTGCCGGATGCCGATGCTCGAAAGAACCTGCTAGCACGGTTTCTGCCGCCGCTCACTCCGGGTGAGGCAGAGATGAAGATGCTCGTCTGGATGACCGAAGGAATGAGTGGAGCCGATATTGAAACACTTATCAGCGGTGGAAAGCGGTTTCTTGTGATGAAGGAGGCTAGCGGCGCATCTGGCTCGCGGCGCAGGGGGCTTCTAGGCGGGCTACGGCGCCAGGCAACATTGAGCGGTCAGCTGTTCAGTGTTGAACAGCGCGCTTTGCTGTTGGGTAGCAATGAAGAGCTTGCAGCTGCACTGGTTGATAATGGCGGCCTGACGCAAAGAGAGGCAGGGCTATTGGTAGGCGTCTCGCAAAGCACAGTTTCTCGTCGCCGCCGCGACACCGCCAATCCATTGGAGGCGTGATCGCGATGGCTGAGCCCCTTGCACGACCAATCCAAGTATTCCTTGACACGCAGCGGCTGATACAAATTCAGGCAACGGGAACACGCGGTCCCAATCGCGACTTTTTCGCCGGCAACAACTCGGGCTTTCAACGGCACAAGGCGCGCTTGCGCCAACAGCTGTTGCAAGCGAGTTCGGCTCTAAGGACAGAGGCTGATCCGGCGGGTTTCGTCTTGGTTCAAATGCGTGAGGAAGGGTTGGCGAAAAGCTATCGGCCTCTTGGTGCGTTGTTCACCACGCCGAACCGTTTCGCGCTCGTGGGTGGAGCCGCGATTGGTCAAATGTATTTCCAGACAACCCCCGATGCGTTGGACCGGCTAAGTGAGCTGATTGAGCAGCGAGCTGAAGTGCAGCCGCGCCTGAGGGAGAACCCGGAAACTGGCAGGATGGAGGAACGGGTTTCGGCATATCGAAGCGAAGTCGGCGCCATCGACGAAATACGCCTGCCGACCCCAGCAGACAGGCTAGGGTTCTCCGCTCGAGATGCGGTCATGTGGCTCGAGCAAGAAACGATCATCGGCGGCTACGTGGTCGAAATGTTCAGGCCTGATCCCAGAGTGACCCCTCAGGCGGTGGAGGCGATGATTGCTCGATTTCGCGGCCGCCTTAACGAACTTGGTGGCTTGATTGCCGTACCCTTCAGTTCGCGCACCACGAAAGCGACCGCCTCCGCCTTAACGCTCAGCATCGATCTACGGAGTGATGGCCGGCGCGCTATCAGCTTGCCGCTCGTCCCGGATGTGGATGCAGAGCAAACGGAGGGCGTACCCGACCTTGGCCCGCGCGCACCTGACAGGTCACTGGCCCGTCATCAAGCCCTGCTTGACCTCTTGGCTCGAGAACCGCTGGTTCGCCGTGTTGAACTTCCACTACGTCTCGAGTCGGGATCGGCCAGTTCGATTGGGCTCGGAGCCGAAGCCTTAGTCCAGCCACCGGTTGCAAATCAAAGCTATCCTGTGGTTGGTGTCATCGACGCGGGCGTTGCTGCGATCTCCCAACTCGAACCTTGGCGAGCAGGAACGGCGGGTCTGATCTCGCCGGCGGATCGCGATGAGGCGCATGGGTCGTTCATAGCAGGGCTGCTCGCGGGTGGCGGTGGGCTGAACCCAACGATCGCGAACCGTCTGGAGCCAACGCCGTGCCGCTTTTTTGATATTGACGTCTTGCCGCGCCGCGGTCTCCTTGGTCAATATTACCAAACCCCTGACGAATTTTTTGACCAACTCGAAACCCAGATCGAAGTCGCGAAGGCGGAGGGCGTGCGTGTATTCAACATGAGCCTCGGTGCTCCGGGCGTGCGCCAAGGGTTGGGGTACAGTAGCTTCGCCGCCAACCTCGATCGTATAGCGCTAACGCACGACGTGATCTTTTTGGTTTCGGCTGGGAATCTCCGCGGTCGCGATGCCCGGCCTGAATGGTCGGCCACGGCCGAAGATGCGCTCGAAATGTTGGCCACCCGCGCAATCGCGGAGGAGCGTATTACGGCGCCTGGTGAGCATCTTTTCGGCATCACGGTTGGAGCGATCAACGCTCCGAGCGTATTGGGTGCGGTGGCTGACGTTCCAACGACCTATACCCGTCGTGGACCCGGTCCTGGCGGCGCGCGTAAGCCAGAACTTGCTCATATTGGCGGGGTTTCACCGCGAGCTGGAAGTTCTTGCGGTCTTCATTCCATCGGCGTTGACGGCCAGTTGGTCGAAGGTTCTGGTACAAGCTATGCGACCCCGCTCGTCACGGGTTCCCTAGCCGCGCTTGACCACCGGCTGGAAGGTCAGGCTCCACGAGAAACGCTTCTCGCGCTGAGCGTCCACAAGGCCGAAAAGCCGCATATACTATGTGCGAAGCCCTTGCGTACGGTCGCGCGAGATTTTGTCGGGTTTGGCGTGCCACGCCACGCCGATGCATGCTTGTCGGATGATCTGAACAGTATAACTCTGGTATTTGCAGACATATTGCCGCCACGGCGCGAACTGTCTTTTATCTTCACGTGGCCGCGTTCGTTGGTAACGACGGAAGGAAAATGCCGTGGCCGGATCGACGTAACACTGGCTCACACGCCTCCCATCGATGCGGCGTTCGACGCCGAATGCCAACGGGTCCAGCTTGGCGTTGGTCTCCACCAGCTCGAGGAAAAGGAGAACGAAGATGGCGAACTGGTTCCCGATCCGCAACAGCGGCTGAACGCATGCGACAGCCAGCTGCCACAGCATCTCGACTACACTGAGCGCTATCTTCTGGAAAATGGGCTCAAGTGGACGCCGATAAAGCGCTATGAAAAGAACATCCCGAAGGGTTGTGGGACGACAAGCGAGTGGAAGCTGTCACTGAAGGGCTTAACACGCGCCGGAGCTCTGTACCCCGAGGAAGGAGTGCGCTTCGCGGTTCTGATGACCATCGCGGATCCACGCGGCACTGCTCCAGTGTACGAGGAGGTTCGTGCCGAGATATTGCGTCGCGGCCTAAGGCTCGCCGACATCACGGTCGCACAACGACTCCGGACGCGAGGATAGCGCTCGGCTTCGCATTGTGTGTCTGGTAGGTCTGGCGCAGAAGTCGCCGAACTCGAAGGGTGGGGCTCGTGGGCGAAGCCAAAAGAAGAAAGCAGAATGCAGCTCTCGCCTCGACGATGGACGCTGAGCAGGGCGAAAAAGTTCTGAGGCAAGCTTATCAGAACACGTGCCGGGCGTTCGATGTTTATCCAGATAATATTGTCGACGCGCTGATCGCTTCATATGCGGGGCGGAATGCTTCTCTCGATTTGGTGGCTCGAAACAATCCCCAGGGTGTCGTCGCCTTCCGAGCTGGTTGTTCCGCGTGCTGCCACCAGATGGTGCTCTGCAGTCCGTTCGAGATATTCATCCTTGCGCAACTGCTGCTCTCGACGCGCACAGATGATGAACTGGCAAGCATCGAGCGTCGCTTGTCCGAAATATCGAAACTTCCGTTGAACCCTGATGCGAGATATGGGAGCCACGCTACCTGTCCGCTTCTCGTGGACAATCAGTGTTCCGTCTATGATCGCCGGCCGGCCGTCTGCCGTGCGCTGTTTTCGAATTCGAGGGAAAGGTGTGAACAGGCCTTGGCCGGTGGCGCCGGCGACGTCGCATTTCTCGTCCATCCGAAGTTGATTTCGTCTGCGTTGCAGGTCGGCATCGACAGTGCCTTGCACGTGAAACGTGGACTGAACACAGAACTCGCAGAGATGTGCGGCTCGTTGCTTGTAGCTTTGCGGGACTTTGATGCATCCCTCTCTGTTTGGTTGGATGGGGGGATCCATTTTCGGTTTTCCACGCGCAGCGAGACGGTGCACCGTCAAATGCTCAGCTCGTGGAGAACGTCGCGGCTCGACTGGGGCTTTGAGGTCGAACGCCCACCACCTTGACGGAAGGATTGCGGTTTCCGAGATTTTAGAATGCAACCATTCATCGTAGACATTTGGTGCGGATCAAGGGACCATAGCGATGGATCAGCTCAGAGCTGTCGAACTGAAACTGGTGGATGATCTGTTCGGAATAAGCTCCGGATGGGTACTCGATTTCACGAACGCAACATTTGACGATTTCTTCCGTAGGGAGGTCGGTATCGACATCTACGATGATGCGTATGCATCTGGGAGTGGAAGCAAGGGGAAGCGCCTGCGGGCGCTTCTGACGATTGGACACCCACGAGCCATTGTCCGGGCACTGACGGCATTGTGGGAATACCGCGAAACCATCCGCATCAGTAGGGGAGATCCGGAGACCGTTGTCAATGCCCGAGCGCGGCTCAGTTCGATTGTCGAGAGACTGGGTGGGGCCCTATTGCCCTCTTTCGACATCAATGTCGGTTCGTCCCCCGCACAATCACATTCCGCAACGAAGGCAGGCCCAGATCATGCCGCACTTGATCGTCTCGAACGCGACTTTATAGCGCTCTTTGCGATGACGGATGAGCCTCACGCTCGAGGATATCACTTCGAGCGCCTCCTGACTGCATTGTTTAATGCCTGGGATATGGACGCGAGGGAAGGGTCCCGGCTGGCGGGCGAGCAGATCGACGGGTCGTTCCAACATGGCGCAATCACATATCTCCTCGAGGCGAAGTGGCATCGTGCGAAGACTGGAGCTGAAAACCTACATGCCTTTCAGGGAAAACTGAGCGAGCGTCTCGAAGGGACGAGAGGGTTGTTCGTCAGCTTCGAAGGCTTTACGGATGGAGCTCTCGAGGCATTCACAGCCAGGCGAATTATTCTCGCCGACGGGATGGACATTTTCGATGCGTTGAAGCGAAGGATTTCGTTTCCCGACATCATCGTTGCCAAGGCTCGGTACGCCTCGGAGTATCGCAACCCGTTCGCACGTGTGCGGACTCTGTTCCCGGCGTAGCAGCCGACTGCTGCAAGTGCGACCGGAGCATACGATTCAGGCAAAGAACTTCGGTGACGATAAGCTCTCGATCACAGCTATTTCACGCCGTGCAGCAGAGACAAAATTCTGTTTGAGGTCTTAGAGGACCTGCCTCGGCTTAGCATCTTCAGCTGCGTGCGAAGCCAAAGCACTTCCGCAGATTGCCTCGCAGCTTCAATGACAGGATCTGAGCCGATTAACTCGATTTCAAATAGTCGAGCGGTGAGGACCTCGAAAGCAGAGGCCTGCGGCCTTGGTGGATGAGGTGATCGGCTTCGGCGACTAACTCGGCGTATACCCAAACGAGGTCTCCGTTCGGTATCACCCAGACGCCCGTTAGGTGTTCTGTCCTCGGAGCCGCCTTTTGGTTAAGTGGTGCTAAGTGGCACCGGCATGGACTTCGACCTACACGTGCGCAAAGCCCCCTTGGCAGTACCAGTCACTGTTCGCCAGGGCCTGATACGTTGCCGTGCGCCATGCGTTCATATTCGCCGCCCGACAGCTATCCGCGAATTGCTGCAGGAGCAGACGCACTTCGTCTGGGCCGCCATTGGCAAGATGTGTCCTTAGCAGGTTGTGCAAGTCGGTCAGCTCTTGTGCCCCCTTGGCAGCATATAGTCGCGCGAGTTTCAGCATTTGAAATTGACGCAATACCCGGGCCGTCAGCGTGTCACTCCATCCAGGTGAAGGCGAAACAAGGAAGCGTAGTGCAGCGGGCGCACTTTCGACGACCTGGGCTACCAGCCAGAGATCACCGTCGATGTCGTCATAATATGGATGAAACGCCTCTTCATCCGCCGTCAGCGGCCGGGTATCAGATTTCGCCTTGTTGCAGTCATGACAGGCAGGAACAAGATTCCAGGGAGCTACCGCGAGCGCTGGATAGCGGGTTTTTGGAAGGTAGTGATCGAGAGTGGACACAATATGCTGCCCGCATAGAGGACATCGGCCATATTTAGGTGCGGCCAGTAGCTCGTCATAGATAGTTCGCCCCGGGCTCCCTCTCGCGACCATTCTTCCGGCGTACACGCCCGACATCTCCTTGATTGTCACCACGCCGTCGACGTTTGGGCTAGGCTCGATAGTATGAATTTCGTTGTTGGACGCTGCCTCGTCAAAGTCGATTGAGGCCTGAATGATCGTGGCGGTGACGCTCTCAAGTCGCCCTTTTAGACCAACATCGGCAACGCGACTGATAGCCGTGATGAAAACATCCTCGGCAGTAAGTTCCGGCTTTGGTAGTTTCCACATTATTCGTGACCGTCCGCATCGCGTGCGGCGATGAGGCCCCGAATGATTGCCTGGCCTTCCAAGCCAACCCGACCACCGAAATGCTCGAGGATGTCTTCGAAGTCTCCACCCTCCTCCACCTTGTCCCGCAACATCTTGTGGAAGCCCGAATCGGTGACCTCCAAGCCGAAGATTTCCCTGGTCAGTATTCCGACGTTTTCTCCAAAGGTTTCAATCTCGGGCCTCTCCGCGATCACAGTTCGTCCATTTCGTCGAACTTTCCAGACGCAGCTCATTGGCACCTCCTGCAGAACGACAGGCGAGTGTGTTGCGATGATCGCGACGCCGTTGCGGTTGATCAGGAGGTCGGAAAGGGCTCGGACAAATGCCGACAATAGCGGTGGATGGAGATGCGCTTCAGGTTCGTCCAGAAGGACGAGTGTCCTCTCCTCAACGGTTTCCACCAGACGGGTAATCGTCAGTAGAACGATTTTGTGACCCGAGCTGAGCTGCCCGAATAGGCGTGACGCTTCTGAGGAGGCGTCATCTTCATCCTCTGCTGCCAGCTGCGCCACATCAGCGTCCTTGAAAATGGGATCTGCCTCAAGCATCTGGAGGGCGCGTCTCCACCGAGAGGCCCTCGCACCGCGCCGACAAATCTGGACGCTTTCGGCGAAGTCCCGACCTAGATAGTTGGGACTCTTCGGCGCCAGCGGCTTTCCCTCAGGAGATAGCCCGACTTTCTTGAGACCGATGTAGGAGTATTGCAGTCCCGAAGACTTGTCTCTCGGAACGCTGAGCGGTGTGAAATCATCGAACGCGCTAAAACTCACTGAGACAAGGCCGGTGAACGTACCAGTGTCGTCACCGTCATGGTTGACTACAAACCTCCCTTTTGCGCGTTCGCCGTCGTTTAGAATGGACTCAGTCATGGAATTGAGCAGGTGGGTCTTGCCGACGCCGTTCCTGCCGGTGATCACGTGTATGTTGGTTGGCGGCTGAACTTCAGGAGACACCGCAAACGTCAACTCGATCCGACTCGTGTCCGAGCGGCGGTCACGGGCAGTTGTGTAGGACAATTCGTATGGCGTGACACGCGCGCCACCACGAGCCATACGACGGTACTGACCTCTTACAGCTTGCGGGGTTACGGAGCGGAGTAAGGATATTCCGGTGACTCGTTCATCGAGTGACCGCTCAAATAGATCTGCATCAAGCGCGACATCTCGAAGGCCTTCGAGGATTCGGTCGCGAAGCTCTGGACCTAGGTCGTTCAACCCCGCGTAATACGTGTCATCCTGCCCTAAGGCAAAGAACGGGTCATCCAAGGCATCGAAACGATTAGGGATGTTTGGGCGGCGCTGACCTTTCTCCATCCCGACCTGGCCGATTTTTACGGAGCCGATATCGTGCTGCTCGCCAGCAGTATCGACATAGGTCAGGAAGTACATGGTCGAAAATTCGAACCAGTCGTCCCAGTTGTCCGTGACCAGAAACGCGCGTGAACGCGCATTACTTGGCGGGCGTACGCCCGCAGCCAATACCGTAAAGAACAAAGTCGCCCCCAAGACTCTTGTTGTAGCCATACCATTGCAATGGCAGGGAGCGCCAGACCTCTGACCGGAAAGGAACAATTCATGATGCGTGGGCTTCTTGGAGTCCGGGTGGGCTTGCGCAGTGCCAACCTCTGCCTATTTCGACACACTTGATCCAGCGGAAATCGAGCCCTGTGTTCCGGTACGACCGGTTTCAGCGTTGACGATGTCGGACTCCACCGCGCTACAGCAAGGATTTAAGGCATTCGAACAGACGCCGGCCTTGGGTGTTCGCGATTTGTGCTTCCATGTTGCAACCAAGTTGGAATGTCGCGCTGCCAGCAAAGTAGAAATGTCGCCAAGGTCGTTTCGGAGGACAGGGCGCAGCAAGTCAGAAATGCGACAGTGACGCGCCGCCTGGCACCAACGCAAGCGCCCTCCAAAGTCGCATAAATGGCAGTGGGGAACTTCAGTGCTGCCTCGGCTGCCCTGCGCGCTCGACGATTTGGTCGATCTGTCATCGCCGAACTACAGCGGGGGCGGCCCCGTCCATAGCGTGCTGTCTTGCGATTGGTCGAGCTCGCCAAGAACATGCGAAGGGAGTACAAGACCGGGATGCGCGAGGGGAGCGTTGCTTCACGAGCCATGCTCGCCTGGCTGACGCGCGATCGCTTGCCGGAGAAAGCATCGCAGGAGCGACGCGTCAGGGAGCATTCCCGGCGCTGACCATGCCGCGGATCGCCTTCACGCTAGAAACCGCGTTTCAGGGGCACATTGGCACCATAGGGTCAGACCCCAAGCCTGGTTACGCGTCAGGACCTCGTATCTATTTCACCCACTTGCGTACGCGGCGCACGATCTCTGATGTTGAGATCCCGTAGCGGTCGTGAAGTGTCGGTAGCGCGCCGGCGTCGAGAAATTCGTCGGGCAGTGCGATCTGGCGGAAGACAGGGGTCACGCCCTCGCGCATCAGCAGGCCAGCGACACCTTCGCCCAACCCGCCGATCATCGTGTGGTTCTCCGCAACGACCACCATCCGTCCAGCCCGGCGCGCGGCGGCAAGGATTGCGTCCGTATCGAGCGGCTTGATGGTCGGCACGTGCAGCACCGCGCAGTCGATGCGGTCCGCTTCGAGCGCCTTCGCGGCCTCCAGCACGCGCATGGTCATCAGCCCGCTGGAAATGAACAGCACATCCGCACCGTCGCGCAGCAGCCGCGCCTTGCCGATCTGGAATGTGTAATCATATTCGTCGAGCACGACGGGGACCTTGCCCCGCAACAGCCGCATGTAGACCGGCCCCTTGTAGTCCGCGATCGCCTCCGTGGCCTGTTCGATGTCGAGCGCGTCGCATGGATCGATGATCGTCAGGTTCGGCATGCCGCGGAAAATCGCGATGTCTTCCGTCGCCTGGTGGCTGGGGCCGTAGCCGGTGGTCAATCCCGGCAGAGCGCAGACAATTTTGACGTCGAGGTTCTCCTCGGCAATCGCCATGCATATGAAATCGTAGGCACGTCGCGAGGCAAAGACAGCGTAGGTCGTGGCGAAGGGCGTGAAACCCTCCCGCGCCAGGCCAGCGGCAGCGCTCATCAGCACCTGCTCCGCCATGCCCATTTGGTAGAAGCGATCCGGATGCTCCTGCGCGAAGACATGTAGGTCGGTGTATTTCGCAAGATCAGCCGTCAAACCCACGATCCCGAGCCGCTCGTGTGCCAATCTGGCAAGTGTGTGCCCAAACGGCGCGTTGCGGGTCGCAATGCCATCGGGCGCAATCGAGGCGATCATTGCCGACGTCGTTTTGCGCTCACCCGCGTTGACGGCGTGGCGCGGCGCGAACTTTGACAGCCTCAATGCGAACGTCCCCTCTCCAAAGCTTCGAGGGCCAACGTCCATTCATGCGGCTCGACCCGAATGAAGTGTGCAATGTCGCGGGATTCAAGGAACGGCACGCCCTTGGCCATGCGAGTGTCGCAGACGATGACACGCGGGCGAGGTTCCTTAAGCCCGCGCGCCAGATCGAAGGCCATGCGGACTGCCTCAATGTCGTTGCCGTCGACACGCTGTGCGTGCCAGCCGAACGCCTCGAACTTGTCGGTCACCGGCTCGGAGGAAAGCATCGCGGTCGATGGGCCGTCGGCTTGCTGATTGTTGAAGTCGACGATGGCGATGAGATTGTCGAGCCTGTGGTGTGCGGCCGACATCGCTGCTTCCCAGGTCGAGCCCTCGCCGAGCTCACCATCGGACATCAGATTGTAGACGAAACTGCCGCTCCGCTTGCGTTTCAGCCCCAGGCACATGCCGACGGCAATGCCAAGGCCGTGGCCGAGCGACCCGCCGGTGATCTCCATGCCGGGCGTATACGCCGCCATGCCGGACATCGGCATGCGGCTGTCGTCGGTGCCATAGGTTTCGAGCTCTTCCTCCGGGAGCACGCCCGCTTCGATCAGCGCGGCGTACAACGCGATCGCGTAGTGTCCGATCGACAGCAGGAAACGGTCGCGCCCCTCCCAACGCGTGTCGGTAGGCCGGTAACGAAGCGCATGGAAATAGGCGACGGCGAGCACGTCGGCGACCCCCAGAGCCTGTCCGACATAGCCCTGGCCCTGGACTTGACCCATGCGCACGGCATGCCGACGGATACGATAGGCACGTTCGGCAAGGCCGACATTGCTGCCGGCCCGAGGCATATCGATCTCCGTTGTCCCTTCAGCCATGGATCAGCATCCCACCATTGACGTCGATGACGGCGCCGGTGATGTAGCTGGCCAGATCGGACGCGAGGAAGAGATAGGCGCCCGCCACGTCGCGGGCATCGCCCAGCCGACTGAGCGGGATACCCTTGATGATATCGGCGCGCATGGCGTCGGTCAGTTTGTCACCGGTGATGTCGGTCTGGATGAGCCCGGGCGTGACACAGTTGATGCGGATGCCGTCGGGTCCGAATTCGCGCGCCATGGCCTTGGCAAGCCCGAGCACGCCCGCCTTGGCGGCCGAATAGTGTGGGCCGCCGAAGATGCCGCCGCCGCGCTGTGCGGAAACCGACGACATGCAGATGATCGATCCGCCGCCATTCTCGCGCATATGCGGGATGAAGGCCTGGCTGAGATAGAGAACGCCGCGCAGATTGACATCGAGGATCCGGTCCCAATCAGCGGGGCCGATATCCAGTGTCTTTACTGGCTGCGTGATCCCGGCAATGTTGCACAGCACGTCGACCTTGCCGAAGACCTCAGTCACTTCCGCAGCAGCTTTCTTGCAGGCATCGAGATCGGCGACATTGCAGGCGAGACCAATGTGCTCGGGCCCAAGCGACGCGGCTGCGTCACGGGCTTGTCCCTCATCGAGGTCAAGAATGGCAATGCGCGCGCCTTGCTCGGCCATCAGCGTTGCCGTGGAGCGGCCAATTCCTCTAGGGCTCGCGGCACCCGAAATCACCGCGGCCTTGCCCTTCAGCAACATGTCAAAGTCTCCTGCTGTTTACGCGACGAATGGTCTAAAGGCGGTAGTACCGGGCGGCGTTGTCGTGGAACAACGCAAGCCGCTGCTCATGGGGGTAAGCCTTCGTGATCTCCTTGAAGGCATTAACGATGGCGTCGAAGCTCGAGAACAGCTTGTCGACCGGAAAGTTCGTCGCGAACATGCTGCGGTCGACGCCGAACGCGGCGATCGCTTCCTCGACATAGGGACGGATCGATGCAGTGGTCCATCGCCAGTCGCCCATGCCGAGACCCGAGATCTTGCAGGAAACGTTCGGCGCCTGCGCCAACTTGTGCATGGCTTTTCTCCATGCCCCGAAATGTTCAGGGCCATCAACTTGCATTCCGGTGTGGTCGAGGATGATCTGGACGTCGGGAAAATCGTGCGCGAGCTCAAGGAACTCACCCATCTGCGGATAATAGAGCTGCAGGTCGAAACTCAGCCGGCGTTTCGCCAATTCGCCAAATCCTAGCCGCCATTGTGGCGTCCGGCTCACTTCAGGCCGGGCCTGATACGTCTTGGCGGAGTCGGGATGGTAATTCATCGACTGCCGGATACCCCTGAAGTTCGGATACTCCATGTGCTGGTCGAGAAGGTCGCCCACATCGGGTTTGGAGAGGTCGGCATAACCGACGATGCCGTGGGGAAACCCACGCTTGTTCGCGATCTCCTGCAACCAGCGAGTCTCCCCCACTGGATCGCTGGGATTGAACCCCACATCGAGATGCACCGATTTGACCAGGTTCTGGTTCCTAGCGTCTTCCAGATAGTCATCGAGAAGGTAGCTTTTTCGGATCGCCTCGTAGTCACCGAAAACCGACGGCTTAACCCCGTCGGTCAGCCAGGGATAGTAATTGGTCTCCAGGTCCCACAGATGATGGTGCGGATCGATGAACGGCAGCTCGGCCACGGTCGGGATTCCTCGCTCGGGTTCAGGACCCGCCAGCTAGCCGGCGGGTCCACTGGGTGGCGGTCAGTTGCTCGGGGGGAAAACGCGGGCGATGACCTTCTTGGCCTCAGGACTGTCGACCTTGTCGGCGGTAACAAGAGGCATGACCAATGCCATGTCCTGGGTCACCGGCGCGCCCGTCAGTGCGT
The DNA here is from genome assembly GCF_000472785.1 of Mesorhizobium loti CJ3sym. Lineage (GTDB taxonomy): Bacteria > Pseudomonadota > Alphaproteobacteria > Rhizobiales > Rhizobiaceae > Mesorhizobium > Mesorhizobium loti_E. The sequence continues at coordinate 177,563 of NZ_KI421462.1, read as the reverse complement.
TGTAGACCTGTTGGGTTCCGTCGATACCTTGGCCCACAGCCTCCTGGAAGAAGATGCCCTGGATCGCCCCCTTCTTGAGCAGCGCAATCGTGGTTGGCGAGCCGTCGGCGACGGTAATGCCGATCTTGCCGTTCAGGCCACGGGTTTCGACCACCTTGGCGGCCCCGGTGCCAGCTTCGTCATACATGCCGTAAATGGCCTTGATGTCGGGATTGGCCGTCAAGAGGTCATTTGCCTGGGTTACAGCTTCGCTGATCGTCAGGCCCCGCGTCTCCAGCATTTGGACGAGGTCGCAGCCTGCAGCCGCGAACGCCTCCTTGGCGCCTTTGAGGTACTTCTGCGCATTCTCCCGATCCTGCGGCAAGGACAGCATGCCGACCTTCTTGCTGCCACGCTCCTTGGCGAGCTCGCAGGTGAATTTCGCTTGCGCTTTGCCGGTCTCATAGTTGTTCGCGGTGACCGAGGACGTATAGTTCGTGAGGCCCGGCTGTGGCCCGATGCCGGCAAAGGCGATCGGCACTTTCTGCTTCGCCAGATAGTCGAGCAGCGGTGGTGTCGACGTCGAGCTGACAGGGCCGATCACAATGGCCGAGACACCTTTGGTGACGGCTGTCCTGGCATTGTCCATCTGCTTGGCAGGCGAATTCTCCGACGTATACTCGACATAGTCCATGCCGAGTTCCTTGGCCTTCTCCTTCACGCCGTAGCCGACCCATTGCCAGTAAGAGATGTCCAGCGATGGGGCGATATAGGCGACGGTCTTCTTGTCTTCAGCGTATGATGCGCTGGACAGTGCGGCCGCTGCCAATGCTGCAAGCAGGATTGTCTTCATTTTCATTTTGGTTCCTCCCGTTGATGATCTAGATTCGGTTCTTGTTGCTGAAGCGGTCGATCAGAACCGCGAGCAGGATTGCGGCGCCTGTGACGGACCCCTGCCAGAAGCTGTTCACGCCGATGAGGTTCACGCCGTTCTGGATGCAGGTGATCATCAGCGCGCCGAGCACAGCGCCGATCGCACTGCCCGTCCCGCCAAAGAGGCTTGCCCCGCCGATGACGACGGCGGCAATCGCCTGCAGCATCAGGCTGGCGCCGGCCGTGGCTTCGGCGTTAAGGATGTAACTAACGGTCAGCAGCCCGGCGAAAGAGGCAAGCAGGCTCGATGCGACGTAGGCCGCGAACTTGATGCGCAGAACCGGGATGCCGAGCAGTCGGGCAGCAATTGCCGACGAGCCGACGGCATAGAACCAGCGTCCGACGACGACCTTGCGCAGCACGTATTCCAGCGCGACCATCAATACGATGCAGAACAGAAGATGGTTGGGTATGCCGGGAATGATCTCGCCCGAATTTAGGAGCCAGAAATCCGGCGCACCGATCGGCATCGAGCGACCATTGGTGACGATGAAGGCAAGGCTGCCCGCCACCGCGTAGGTGATGAGGGTGACGACGAAAGGCGCGAGCCCAACGACCGTGACCAGAAGACCATTGATCGACCCGAACACAAGGCCGACCGCCAGGCCGGCAGCGCTCGCGGTCAGTCCATCAGCGCCACTGGCCATCGCCAGCGCGGTTACCATTCCGGTGAGGGAGAAAACTGAGCCGACCGAAAGATCGATGCCGCCGGTGACAACGACCAGCAAAACACCAAGCGACATAATGATTAGAGGCGCGGCGGCCTGAATAATGTTTTGCAAATTGCCCATGCTGAGTGCGGCGGGCACGAACATGCCGACGGCCAGCAGCAGGACGACGATTGCCGCGGCAATCGCGACTTCGGTGCGGTACGAAAAGAGAACTGCTGGGACGCGGAACCTGGTGGTCCGGAGCTTGTTGGTTGTCGTGGTGCCGTTGGTTGCGTCGGTCATGCGGCCATCCCCGTCAGTTCGGCGAGCCCGCCTTCGGTATAGCGATCCTCAGGCAGAAATCCCTTTGGCCGCCCATCGGTGTCGAAGGCGAAGATGGCGTCGCAAAGCTCGAGCAGTTCGACGTTCTCGGTCGACCACCAGATGATGATCGCGCCGGCGTCGGCCATCTGCCGGATCAAGCCGTAAATGTCATGTTTGGTGCCGATGTCGACGCCACGCGTTGGCTCTTCCAGCACCACCATGCGCAGCGGCAGCCCAAGCAAGCGTGCGACCAGAAGCTTCTGCTGATTGCCGCCGGACAGCGAGGCCGGCAGGTCCCAAATCGAGCCGGCTTTCAACTTCAGCGCCGACACGAGATCGCGACATTCCTGCCTCTCGGCCGCGGCGACGATCCGCCGCCTCTCGCGAACCCTGCGCGCTGCGAGCACGTTGTCGACGATCGGAAGCTGCGAAAGGATACCCTTGGTCGCCCGGTCGCCCGAGACAAAGCCTATGCCGGCGCGCGCCGCTGCCGCCGGGGACGGGAAGCGGTCCCCGAAGCCTTCGCCGGAGAGGCGCCAACCAGCGCCGGGTCCCGCGCCCACAAGGGCAGCAATGAGACCGGTCGGACCCGCGGGTGCGCCGGCCAGTCCCAGGATGGTGCCGGACAAAATTGAGATCCGGACGTCGCCTGGGCCAAGGAGTTCGATTGGTGAGCCCTGGCGGGGGTTCTGCTGCGGGTTGCGGTGCGTGGCCTGACGCTGCGTGGGTTGTCCCATCTGCTGGACGATCTCCCCGTCGCTGAGCGAGGCGAGGGGCGCGGCATTCGCGATGGTGACGCCATCGCGCAAAATAGTGCAGACGTCGCAGAGCTCTCGGATTTCCCGCATACGGTGAGACACAAAGACGATGCCGATGCCTTCCTCGCGCACCAGCCGCTTCAGCACCGAGAAGAGTTTGGCCGTCTCGCCGGCGGTGAGATTGGCCGTGGGCTCGTCGAGAAGCAGCACTTCCGCTCCAGTAGAAAGCGCACGAGCGATCTCGACGATCTGGCCCTCATGAAGCGACAATTTGCGTGCCGGCAAATCGATGATTTCTTCGCCGATCGCTGGGTCGATCAGGCGGAGCGCACCAAGCGCAATTTCGCGCATGCGGCGACGGCTGATCAGCGACCAGCCTGACCTGGCATGCACAATGCCGATATTTTCCGCCACCGATAGCTCGGGCAACAGCGCCAGCTCCTGATGCACCACAGCGATGATCGGGCTGGTGCGGTCGGCCTTCGACGAGCGCAGGTCAATCCCACCGGCATCGCGCGAGGTCAGCCCCGTGATGATGCGGATGAGGGTGCTCTTGCCGGCGCCGTTGCCGCCCAGGAGCGCATGGATTTCGCCAGCCCGGACCTGAAAACTGACGCCCCGAAGGACCCGCGTCGCGCCGTAGCTCTTCTCGACGTTGGAAGCTTCGATCAGCGTCTTCCTGGCTGATGCCAGCCCAACGCCCGGTAAATTGCCGGTAGTGCCCAAGCTTTGAGCTGAACCCGGTTCCATCCTCTATCTCCTCCCAATACCGAAGGATCATGCGACCGATTGACATTCGGCTCAATTCTCGTTTCTTAACATTTTGTGTAGCTAAGCTTAACTGACGAGCACGATGTCGGATTTCAAGTTCAATTCCATGACCCATTTCGAGGCGGTCGCGCGTCTCGGAGGCGTGGCGAAGGCCGCGCAGGAATTGCGCGTGACACCTTCGGCGGTCAGCCAGCAACTGCGGTTGCTCGAACACCAGCTCGGGGTGCGGCTTTTTCAACGCGAGAAGCGTCATCTTTCGCTCACGATCGACGGCGAGCGGCTCTTTCAGACCACCACCCAGGCTTTCGAATCCATCCGCGAGGTGCGCAACGCCATCGTGCGGCAGCGTGAGAGCTTCCAGCTCAGCATCCGTGTCAGTCCTTCTTTCGGTGAGAAGTGGCTGGCACCGCGCTTGGCCGAGTTCAGCAAGGACTATCCGAGCTGGAATTTGCGGGTCGACGCGACACCCAACTTCTCCGACTTCGAAACGGAGGTCATCGATCTCGATCTTCGTTACGGCGACGGCGGCTGGGCCGGCCTCTATTCCGATTGCGTCGTCAACGACTTGATCCTGCCGATGTGCTCGCCTTCCTATCTTGCCGAACTGCACGCGATCTCGCCGGATCCGCGCGAGCAGCTTCGCCATGCGCGATTGATCGACAGTGTGAAGGCCTATTTCCGTTGGGATTACTGGCTGCCGCGCAACGCCATCCAGGGGGCCCGCATGACCTATCCCTATCGTTTTGACCGTTCATCGATGTCGGTTCAGTTGGCTAAGGATGGGGCAGGCGTGGTCCTGGAGAGCACATCGATCGCATTCGAGGACCTGGTGTCGGGCTCCCTGGTGCCGGTCTCAACCGAGTTCGACGTCATAGAGTTTCCGGGCTATTGGCTGGTCTGTCCTTCGCGGCATATGAACCGGCGCGCGGTTCGCCTGTTTTCGGAATGGGTGTCACGGATCGGAAAGCGTGATACCGATCTGGCTCGCCATTTTCTGTTGGAGAAGCAACTCCACATATCGTTCGAGCGACGGCCGCATTTCGGCGCGCAGGATGACAGAGCCACACCAATGGCGTGATACAACAATGTTGATCCCGTATTAGAGTTTTTCAGAACGGCCAAGTTGACCTTGTGCGCATGGCGACAATAACGTTCTCAGCAGGTCGAGGCGCACCATGCGGTGGTCCTGTCGCAAGGAGGCAAAGCCAATTCCACCGAAACAGGAGGTCATAATACGCACGAAGTCGACCGGATATCTTTCCGCCTCCGTGGTGGCTATCTGAAATCCCGACACGCCGACCGTGGTCTGCGGGCGGGTTCATTGGGGCAAAGGCCCTAAATCGAATGAGTATCGCAGGGCGGCCGAGCAAATTCGGGCTGTGACGAAGATGCCTAGGAACCTTCTGGAAAGACTGACAGGATTTTTTCTCTCGGCCGAGCTGCACCGCTATCGGCTCGGCCGCGTGCGCGAAAGCAGTTGAACGATGTGCTGAAGTTCGGCTTTCATGACGGGCGTAGCCGAACCGGAATGCCTCGGGCGCGTTCGCGGGGTCGAGTGCAAAGCGAATCCCGGGCGTGATGGCAAGGCCCGCGCTGGCCGCGTTCGCGGCCCAGGTTTCCCCGCTCAGCCCGTTTCGCAGGCGCAACCAGAGTGCCAGGCCACCCGCCGGGAGGTCGAACATGACATCGTCGCCGAGATGCCGGCTGGCTTCCTCGGCCAGGAGATCACGCCGCGACGCGTAGATGCGTCGGGCCTTGCGGGTGCCGTTGCAACACTCCGTCTCCAATCAGCCTGGCCAGGGCTTGTTCGAGTGGGAAATCTCCCTGGCGGTCGATGGCCTCTCGCCGGTCGGCTATACGCGCCAGGATGTTCGGCCGCGCGGTTATATATCCGATCCGGATAGCGGGTGTGAGCAGCTTGGACAGGGAGCCGACATAGACGGTGGGCTGTTCCGGGTGCGCCCGTGCGGCTAGCGGCAGCACGGGTCGTCCTTCGAATCGGTATTCGTGATCATAGTCGTCCTCGATGACGACCAGTCCACGCTTTCGCGCGATGTCGAGCAGTTTTAGCCGGCGACCGGCACCGAGCGTCGGGTATTGATGGTGTGGCGTGACATAGATCGCTTTCGGGGCCGTTTCCTGCTGGGCGATATTTTCGAGTTGCGTGACGTCGATACCCTGGGTGTCAACTGGTACGGCGATGATTCTGGCGCCTGCTGCCCGAAACGCCGTCCACCAGAGGATAGCCTGGCACCTCCACGGCAATGGCTTGGCCAGGGTCAATAACCGCAGCCGCTGCCAGGAACAGCCCCATCTGGCTGCCCCTTGTCACCAGTATCTCATCAGGCGAGGCCGCAAGTCCACGATCGCTTGCTAGATAATCGGCAAGTGCCAGCCGCAGGACGCGCGCACCACGTGGATCGCCGTATCCAGCGTCGGACGCAAAAGTGCTGGACTGACCAGAAACTCGGGACGGCTTATTGGAGGATGCTGGGGACATATTGGCAGGCTCGCTTTAGCAACCCTATTGCAGAGTCCACCGGGCCGCCGGCGACATAATCAAGGGGCACTCGCATAGGACAAGCCGGTGTTTGGTTTCTCCCGGATCATCTGCGATTTAAATCAAATCCGTCTGTGGATATTGACGATTGCGTGACCCTCACCTCGTAGACGGCTAACGCGGGCGGCAACTGAGAGGGTCATATGACAAGCGATTTTTCTGCCGCGCGAGTGCATCTAGATCGAGCGTATCATTATCTGCGAGGCGATGACCCGATGAGCCAGAGGGGGCGCGAAGCCTTGGATCTGCTAATTGAGGCAGTTGCCGTCGAGGAGTTCAAGCAGCCGAGCCAAAACGCGCAGGTGCTAATGTTTCCGATTGGGCGCCGCTTCTGAGGCGATCTCCATGGCGGTAACCATCAACGTGATGTGCAAACATTCTCAGTGCCCGCCAATGCATGAGCCGAGTCGGCAATCGAATGGGAGTCCGAAGCCTGTCGCTCGCAATCTTCCGAATTTCGCTGCGCCAATTGTCATCGGCGGCAGCTATTCCGGAAAGGCCGCCGCCCGGCAGTTCCGCCAGGTTCTGGTGACCGACGCCGGTTTACGGCGGAACGCTTTTTGCCAGCCATTCGCCTGCCTTCCTGTCCCAGGACGGCGTCGATCCGGCCGAGATCACGGAACGGTCGCCTGAATAGCTTTCGCGCTGCGCGACGCGCTGGTACTACGGAACGGCCGAACGGGTGAGGGGAGCCGCGACGGTTTCGGGTCCTACTCGCCGACGGCCCTCAGCGGAGGGAGTCTTTTCGCTGCCGGCGTTTCAGATGCGCCGCCAAGGGTCAATGGTTGGCGGAGAATGGGGAAACAGCGTTCCACCGACCCTGCTGTATGGCTGTGAACTTAATCCGGACGGCTCGGCGTGATTGGTGCCGATCCTGCTCGGTCCACCAGGCACTTCGTCTGTCCGAATGAGGAGGCGGCCGCTGCTTTGCCCTGCGGGGCGAATGCCCATTTTCCCATAATCATTGCATATATCAGCGCTAGGAAGGTCCAAATTGGAAACGAAAAAATGGGGCGAGGCTTATGATGTTGAGCTGTAGCCGAGGCAAATCGCCTGCACAGCTTTTCCGCTATCTATCGGCCAAGTGGCCTGCGGCGTTCAATCCGAAAGCGCCCAGGCCGCTCAAGATCGGCATCCATCGTGACATTCGAGTGCTCGACGGCGAACTGTCTGATGATGAATTGAGGAGAGCCCTGCTGGCGTATACCAAGATGGCCAGATACTTGGCAAGACTGGATGCCGGCGCCGCACGGATCGATCTCAATGGCAAGCCGGCCGGCATGGTCTCGGATGCGGACGCGGCGACCGCCAAGGCTTTACTTTGCGCCCGCAAGGACAAACAAAAGAGCAAGCAAACGCCGGAGCCAAGGGCAGAGCCTCAAGCGCTACCCAAACCAAAACCGAAGCGAACCGCCGTGTTCAAGGCGAAGAATACGGCCGACAGCCCGACCGGCGTAGTCGTTGAGACCAAGCGTCGCCGGTCATTCCGAAAGCCGATGACTTGATCGCCGCTGAGCGATGGCTCTTGTCGACCGGGACAGCCCCTCGGGGTCGGAGCACATGGCGCCCGCGCCAATCCAAATTGCCGCGATCGCAATGGAGCTGCCGCATGCGCGAAAAACGGACCGGTCGGTCATCCCTTCTTCGAGATGAACGAAGGCCGGACGCTATTCCGATGTCGTTCTGGCCGGCCCAGATTGACTGTGGCCATACTGCTGCTCGACCTCCTCCCAAGTGAGGACCTTGGAAAGAATGGGAAGCATTTGGCAATTCAGCGCGCAGGCCTGGCAGCGCCAGCTTCTGCCAGGCGATCGCCCTCAGGCGTGGCGGCAGGTTGAACCCGAGCAGGCGGCAAAAGGGACGCCGAGGGCGCTCTGGCCATGGCTGTCGACATATTGGCGCTGGATCTCCACGTTGGTGTAATGTCGCAGCAAGACCTTGGTCATCGCCGCGACCTCCGAAGACGAACAGCGCTTGAGCTGCGAGAAAATGCAGGTCGAGCCCTTTTCGACATGCCAGTAGATCATCACGGCGCGACCGCCATAGCGGACATGCCATTCCGTCATCAGGTTGCCGTCCCAAGCGCCGAACTTCTTGGGCCGTGCCGGCTTCGCCCCAGATGGCGGTGTTGCGGATCGCCTGTGTTGCATTGGCAACGAGCCCGCAAGCCGCCTCGAGCGCGCCCGGAGCAAGCACGTGACCCCTGAGCCAACCAGGAGCCCCTCCTATGGGGCAATACGGTCAGGTCGCCTGCCATCATTCCACGACAGGACAACTAATAAAGAAGGTGTCGCCGGTCTGGCGTCTGACGACCGTATACTATCCGACACTGTTTTGTCGCCTTTGTTGGGTCCGCGACACCGGGCTATTTCATCGAGCTCTTGTCTGCCTCAGGCTAATCCCCTGAAAAGCAATCACAATGTTTTTCTTCTGCTGGGTCGGCCAAATTGGCACGAGTTTTGAAACTCCTTCGTTGGGAGCCGGGAGCCGACGACCGATCTTCATTTCGTGGATGACACCGCGATCGATGGAACGAAGAAAGAAAAGCATAATGTCAAATCCGCATCAGATAGCATCCTATGGCAAGGGGGCCTTGGCGAAACCGCCCGTACCCAAACAGGCTGCCAACCTTGTCGACGCTTGCGCAGGAAATCTTGATGGCCGGCTGCGACTCAAGGGCCCACCACACTCGCCTTAATCCTGAACTCGAAGGCGCAGGATAAAGTTCTGCATCTCGCCGCGCGGTATGCCTAGACAGTTACACGTTGGCCGATCTTGACATCGAGTCGGGCTACTCCCCGGAGGACGTCTACGTGCCGTCGTAATCATTCGCTGCCCGCAGCGCCTTCCGCCCTTCCATCGCTTAGAGAGTGAAGTGCCACCATGTCCGAACAACCCTTGCCGACGCTGCCGATGTGGCGCGTCGATCACATCGAGCCCTCGCCTGAGATGTTGGCGCTACGCGCCAACGGTCCGATCCACCGCGTACGCTTCCCGTCCGGGCACGAAGGCTGGTGGGTGACAGGCTACGACGAGGCCAAGGCGGCGCTGTCCGACGCGGCGTTCCGGCCCGCGGGAATGCCGCCGGCGGCATTCACCCCGGATTCGGTGATTCTCGGTTCGCCGGGGTGGCTGGTCTCGCACGAGGGGGGCGAGCATGCCCGGTTACGCACGATCGTGGCGCCGGCCTTCAGCAACCGCAGGGTGAAGCTGCTCGCGCAGCAGGTCGAGGCGATCGCCGCGCAATTGTTCGAGACGCTGGCGGCCCAGCCCCAGCCCGCCGACCTGAGGCGCCACCTCTCCTTTCCGCTGCCGGCCATGGTCATCAGCGCGCTGATGGGCGTGCTCTACGAGGATCACGCCTTTTTCGCCGGGCTGTCCGACGAAGTGATGACGCACCAGCATGAAAGCGGCCCGCGCAGCGCGTCGCGCCTGGCCTGGGAAGAACTGCGCGCCTACATTCGCGGCAAGATGTGGGACAAGCGCCAGGATCCGGGCGACAACCTGCTGACGGATCTGCTCGCGGCGGTCGAGCAGGGCAATGCGACCGAGGAAGAGGCGATCGGCCTGGCGGCGGGCATGCTGGTGGCGGGGCACGAGAGCACCGTCGCGCAGATCGAATTCGGCCTGCTGGCCATGTTCCGCCATCCGCAACAGCGCGAACGCCTAGTCGGCGATCCATCCCTGGTGGACAAGGCGGTGGAGGAAATCCTGCGCATGTACCCGCCGGGCGCGGGCTGGGACGGCATCATGCGCTATCCGAGGACCGACGTGACTATCGCGGGCGTGCATATTCCCGCGGAGAGCAAGGTGCTGGTCGGCCTGCCGGCGACGTCGTTCGATCCGCGCCATTTCGACGACCCGGAAATCTTCGACATCGGACGCGACGAAAATCCGCACCTGACGTTTTCGCACGGGCCGCACTATTGCATCGGCATGGCGCTGGCCAGGCTGGAACTCAAGGTGGTGGTCGGCTCGATCTTCCAGCGCTTTCCCGCGCTGCGCCTGGCCGTGGCGCCCGAAGAACTGAAGTTGCGCAAGGAGATCATCACTGGCGGGTTCGAGGAGTTCCCGGTGCTCTGGTGACGCGCGGACGCCGCCCGGAATCGCGATCTTCTCCGCAATTTGCCGGCGCGCCTAGCACGCGCCGGTCAGATCAGCCAGCCAACAGGTAACCAAGATGGACGTGCAAGAAACCACGGCAGCATGCCGGGACGCCTTCGCCGAACTTGCGTCGCCAGCGTGTATCCAAGACCCGTATACGTTCATGCGGTGGTTGCGCGAGCACGATCCGGTGCATCGTGCGGCGTCGGGCCTCTTTCTGTTGAGCCGCCACGCCGACATCTACTGGGCGCTCAAGGCCACGGGCGATGTGTTTCGGGGACCGGCGCCGGGCGAACTGGCGCGCTATTTCCCGCGTGCGGAGACCAGCCTGTCACTCAATCTCCTCGCGTCCACGCTAGCGATGAAGGAACCACCGACGCATACGCGTCTGCGCCGGCTGATCTCGCGCGATTTCACCATGCGCCAGATCGACAACCTGCGGCCGAGCATCGCGCGCATCGTCGCGGCGCGCCTGGACGGCATGGCGCCCGCGCTGGAGCGCGGGGATGCGGTGGACCTGCATTGGGAATTCGCGCTGGCCTTGCCCATGCTGGTCTTCGCCGAACTGTTCGGCATGCCCCAGGACGACATGTTCGGGCTGGCCGCCGGCATCGGCGCCATTCTGGAAGGCCTGAGCCCACGCGCCAGTGATCCCCAGCTCGCCGCGGCGGACGCGGCCAGCGCCAGGGTGCAGACCTACTTCGGCGATCTCATACAGCGCAAGCGCACTGATCCCCGCAACGACATCGTGTCGATGGTGGTCGGCGCACACGACGAGGATGCCGACACGCTGTCGGATGCGGAGTTGATCAGCATGCTGTGGGGCATGCTGCTGGGCGGCTTCGCCACCACTGCTGCGACCATCGACCATGCGGTCCTGGCGATGCTGGCGTATCCCGAACAGCGGCACTGGCTGCAGGGAGACGCCGTGGGGGTGAAGGCATTCGTCGAAGAAGTCCTGCGCTGCGACGCGCCTGCCATGTTCAGCTCCATTCCGCGTATCGCCCAGCGCGACATCGAACTGGGCGGCGTGGTGATCCCGAAGAACGCGGACGTGCGCGTGCTGATCGCGGCCGGCAATCGCGACCCGGACGCCTTCGCCGATCCCGACCGCTTCAATCCCGCGCGGTTCTACGGCACCACTCCTGGCATGTCGACCGATGGGAAGATCATGCTGAGCTTCGGCCACGGCATCCACTTCTGCCTCGGTGCGCAACTGGCCCGGGTGCAGTTGGCCGAGAGCCTGCCGCGGATCGAGGCGCGCTTCCCCACGCTGGCATTGGCCGAGCAGCCGACCCGGGAGCCATCCGCGTTCCTCAGGACGTTCCGCGCGCTGCCGGTGCGACTGCATGCTCAGGGGGGCTGAGATGCGCGTCGTGATCGATCAGGATCTATGCGGAACCACCGGGCAGTGTGTGCTGACGCTGCCGGGCACCTTTCGCCAGCGCGAACCGGACGGCGTGGCGGAAGTGTGCGTGGCGACGGTCCCGCAGGCGCTGCACGCCGCCGCGCGGCTCGCGGCCAGCCAGTGTCCGGTCGCCGCCATTCGGGTCATCGAAAGCGACGCTGGCGAGCGCGCCAGCGCCGACCCTGCGCCTTCTCCGGCGCAGGCTGAGCGGCATGCCGCGAAAGACCAACGCAACCCAGGAGGACGGTTTGAAGGCAAGGTGGCCGTGGTGACCGGCGCCGGCGCCGGCATCGGCAAGGCATGCGCCCTCGCCATCGCGCGCGAGGGCGGCAGAGTGGTGGTGGCCGACATTGATGGCTCGGCGGCCGTCGCCTGCACCGCGCAGATCGCGGCCGAAGCGGGCCACGCGCTGGCCCTGGCCATGGACATCGCCGATGCGCAGGCGGTGGCAGCGCTGTTCGAGACGGCGGAGCGGCACTTCGGTGGGGTCGACCTGCTGGTGAACAACGCGAGCGCCATGCATCTGACACCGCGCGACCGCACGATCCTCGACCTGGACCTGGCGGTCTGGGATCAGACCATGGCGACCAATCTGCGCGGCACGCTGCTCTGCTGCCGGCAGGCCATCCCACGAATGATCGCCCGCGGCGGTGGCGCGATCGTCAACATGTCGTCGTGCCAGGGGCTCAGCGGTGACACCGCGCAGACGTCCTACGCCGCGTCGAAGGCGGCGATGAACATGCTGTCGGCCTCGCTCGCCACCCAGTACGGTCATGCGCAGATCCGCTGCAACGCGGTTGCGCCGGGTCTCATCATGACCGAGCGTCTCCTCGCCAAGCTGGACGAGTGCATGCAACGGCATCTGAGCCGGCACCAACTCCTGCAGCGCGTCGGCCGCCCCGAGGACGTGGCCGCGCTGGTGGCGTTCCTGCTCTCCGACGATGCTGCGTTCATCACCGGCCAGGTCCTGTGCATCGACGGCGGCATGCTGGCGCATGTGCCGACGTACGCCGACGGTGGCAACAGCCGCGCCGCGCGGCCTGCCGGCGACACCGCCAAAGCGGCCGCGGGGCCGCGCTGCTGATGGACATGCTGCTCAACCCGCTGGACCGTCGGCACCGGCTGCGGGACGACATCCCGGTCGTGCCCGGCGCTTTCCCCCTGGTCGGACATCTTCCCGCCATCGTATGCGACCTGCCGCGCCTGCTGCGGCGCGCGGAACGGACGTTGGGCAGCCACTTCTGGCTGGATTTCGGCCCTGCCGGACACCTGATGACCTGCGTGGATCCGGATGCGTTTGCACTGCTCCGGCACAAGGACGTGTCCTCGGCGCTGATCGAAGAGATCGCGCCCGAATTGCTTGGCGGAACGTTGGTCGCCCAGGACGGCGGCGCGCACCGGCAGGCGCGCGACGCGATCAAGGCGGCGTTCCTGCCCAAGGGGCTGACCCAAGCCGGCATCGGCAACCTGTTCGCGCCCGTCATCCAGGCGCGGGTGCAGGCGTGGCGCGACCGCGGCGACGTAACCATCCTGCGCGAGACCGGCGACCTGATGCTCAAGCTCATCTTCAGCCTCATGGGAATCCCAGCGCAGGACTTGCCGGGATGGCATCGCAAATACCGGCAACTGCTGCAGTTGATCGTCGCGCCCCCGGTCGACCTGCCCGGACTCCCCTTGCGGCGCGGCCGCGCCGCCCGCGACTGGATCGACGCGCAGTTGCGCCAGTTCGTCCGCGACGCGCGCGCGCATGCCGCGCGCACTGGGTTGATCAATGACATGGTGAGCGCCTTCGATCGCGGCGACGATGCGCTCTCCGACGACGTCCTGGTCGCCAATATCCGCTTGCTGCTGCTTGCCGGCCACGACACCACCGCCTCGACGATGGCCTGGATGGTGATCGAGCTGGCGCGGCAGCCTGGGCTGTGGGACGCCCTGGTCGAGGAGGCGCAACGCGTGGGCGCGGTGCCGACCCGGCACGCGGACCTGGCGCAGTGTCCGGTCGCCGAGGCGCTGTTCCGCGAGACGCTGCGCGTGCATCCGGCGACCACGCTCCTGCCGCGTCGCGCGCTGCAGGAATTGCAACTCGGCCAACGGCGCATTCCTGCGGGCACCCATCTGTGCATCCCGCTGCTGCATTTCTCGACCTCTGCGCTGCTGCACGAGGCGCCTGATCAGTTCCGCCTGGCACGGTGGCTGCAACGCACGGAGCCGATCCGGCCGGTGGACATGCTGCAGTTCGGTACCGGCCCACACGTCTGCATCGGTTACCACCTGGTATGGCTGGAAATGGTGCAGTTCTGCATCGCCTTGGCACTGACCATGCACAAGGCCGGGGTGCGGCCGCGGTTGCTGAGCGCCGTCGAAAAAGGTCGGCGCTATTTCCCGACCGCACATCCGTCCATGAAAATCCGCATCGGATTCTCATGAGCTGGCATCGCATGCCCCGTGTGGCGAGGCAGCTGCGCCGGCGACGCGCGGCAATGCTGCACTTGGCGCGCGCGCTCGGTGCGACGCCGCCAACACCGCGGCGGCTCGGACGCTCGCCGTGGCCGTGCCAGGTACAAGGACATGAACGACATGCAGACCGATTCCACGCTACACGACGACGCGCAGGCGCGTGGCGCATCCGGCAGGCTGCCGCCGGAGATCTGGATGCAGGACGGCGCAAGGCGGGTCGAACAGGCGCTGGCGCGTCTTCTCTGCGCCGAAGACGACGGTGAGACCGAGCTGATGGCGGCGATGCGCTACGCCACCTTGCATGGCGGAAAGCGCACTCGCGCCTTGCTCTGTCTGGCTACCGGCGCACTGGCCGACACGCCGGCGCCCATGCTCGACGATGTCGGCGCCGCCATCGAGATGATGCACGCCTGTACCCTGGTCCACGACGACCTGCCCGCAATGGACGATGACGTGCTTCGCCGCGGCCTTCCGACCGTGCACGTCAAGTTCGGCGAAGCCACTGCGATCCTGGTCGGCGATGCGCTGCAGGCGCACGCCTTCCTGACCCTGGCGAGCCTGGATGCGCCGGGCGACAACCGTATCGCGCTCGTGCGCGAACTGGCGCAGGCGGTGTCCGCCGAGGGTGCCGCAGGCGGGCAGGCCATGGATCTGTCGCTGGTAGGAAAGCACGTCGAGCTGGACAGGATCGTGGCGATGCACCGGATGAAGAGCGGAGCACTAGTGCGCGCGTCCGTTCGCATGGGCGCGCTATGCGCCATCGCGGAGGATGCCGCCCACGCTGCGCTGTACTGTGCGCTCGATCGCTACTCCGCCTGTTTCGGCCTGGCGTTACAGGTGGTCGACGACATTCTCGACGCGACAGCGGATACCGCGACGTTGGGCAAGACCCCCGGCAAGGACGCGGCGGCGCAGAAGCCGACCTGTGCGTCGATCATGGGGCTGCAGGCAGCGCGCCAGTTGGCGCTGGATCTGTTGCGCGACGCCGGGGAGGCCATCGCCCCGCTGGGAACGCGTGCGGAACGGTTGGCGCAGATGCTGCAGCGGGCCAACGCGTATCTGTTCAAGCACGCGCCATGCGCATGAGCGCGCCCGTCCGCATGGAGTCGCCCCTGTGCCGCTGCGATCGATCGGCCGGCGTGAGCGGTGCATGCTGCACTGTGTCCAAGTCGGCGGCGGCGATCGCAGCGGTTGCCCAGCACGGCCGCGGCTCACGCGGCGCGCTGCGCGCAAGCCTATGCGGCGGACCGGCCCCAGCATGGGGCGCGTCGCCGCGCCGGAGCAGGGCGGCCGTCCGGCGCTGCCCGTGCGCCGGGCCGCGACGGGCCTGCGGCGACGTGCGCGGCGTCTGCCCGATCCAGGTTCCCGTCAACTGTCTGCAGAAGGAACATACCGCGTGAACGCGCTGTCCGAACAGATCCTTTCCGAATTGCGCCACCTGCTGATCGAGATGAGCGACGGCGGCAGCGTCGGTCCGTCCGTCTACGACACGGCGCGAGCTCTGCAGTTCCACGGCAACGTCACCGGTCGGCAGGACGCATACGCGTGGCTCATCGCGCAACAACAGGCCGATGGCGGATGGGGAAGCGCGGACTTCCCGCTGTTCCGCCATGCGCCCACCTGGGCGGCGTTGCTGACATTGCAGCGTGCCGATCCTCTTCCCGGCGCGGCCGACGCAGTCCAGGCTGCAACCCGGTTCCTCGAGCGCCAGCCCGATCCCTACGCGCATTCGGTGCCGGAGGACGCGCCGATCGGCGCGGAGCTGATCCTGCCGCAGTTGTGCGGCGAGGCCGCATCCTTGCTGGGCGGCGTGGGGTTTCCGCGCCACCCGGCGCTGTTGCCGTTGCGGCAGGCGTGCCTTGTCAAGTTGGGGGCGGTGGCGACGTTGCCGAGCGGCCATCCGTTGCTGCACTCCTGGGAAGCCTGGGGAACGTCGCCGACCACCGCATGCCCCGACGACGACGGCAGCATTGGCATCAGTCCGGCGGCCACCGCCGCGTGGCGTGCGCACGCCGTAACACATGGGAGCACGCCGCAGGTCGGGCGCACCGACGCGTATCTGCAGGCGGCATCGCGGGCGACGCGCAGCGGCATCGAAGGTGTCGTTCCCAACGTCTGGCCGATCAATGTGTTCGAGCCATGCTGGTCGCTGTACACCCTGCATCTGGCCGGGCTGTTCGCGCATCCCGCGTTCGCCGATGCCGTGCGCGTGATCGTCGCGCAGCTCGACGCCCGCATGGGCGTGCGCGGTCTGGGCCCGGCCTTGCACTTCGCAGCCGATGCCGACGACACCTCCGTTGCGTTGTGCGTCCTGCGCCTTGCAGGTCGCGACCCGCCGGTCGATGCGCTGCGCGATTTCGAAATCGGCGAGCTATTCGTCACCTTCCCCGGCGAGCGCAATGCCTCGGTGTCGACCAACATCCATGCCCTGCATGCGTTGCGACTGTTGGGAAAGCCCGCCGCCGGCACCAGCTACTACGTCGAGGCCAATCGCAACCCGCACGGTCTATGGGACAACGAAAAATGGCACGTTTCGTGGCTGTATCCCACCGCGCATGCGGTCGCTGCGCTGGCGCAAGGCAAGCCCCAGTGGCGCGACGAGCGCGCGCTGGCGGCGCTGCTGCAGGCGCAGCGCGATGACGGCGGCTGGGGCGCCGGTCGCGCGTCCTCATTTGAGGAAACCGCCTATGCGCTGTTCGCGTTGCACGTCATGGACGGGAGCGAAGAGCCGACAGGGCGCCGGCGCATCGCGCAGGCGGTGGCGCGTGCGCTGGAGTGGATGCTCGCTCGCCATGTGGCGCATGCATTGCCGCAGACGGCGCTGTGGATCGGCAAGGAACTGTATTGCCCCACCCGGGTCGTCCGCGTGGCCGAACTCGCCGGGTTGTGGCTGGCGCTTCGTTGGGGGCGGCGCGTCCTGGCCGAGGGAGCAGGAGCGGCGTCATGATCCAGACCGAACGCGCGCTGCAGCAGGTGCTGGAGTGGGGGCGTTCCCTGACAGGGTTCGCCGACGAGCATGCCGTGGAAGCGGTCAGGGGCGGCCAGTACATCCTGCAGCGCATCCACCCGAGCCTGCGCGACACCTGCGCCCGCACTGGCCGCGATCCGCAGGCCGAAACGCTGATCGTGGCGTTCTATCGCGAACTGGCGCTGCTGTTCTGGCTCGACGATTGCAACGACCTTGGCCTGATCGCGCCGGAGGAGCTCGCCGCGGTGGAGCAGGCGCTGGGGCAGGGCGTGCCGTGCGCGCTCCCCGGATTCGAGGGCTGCGCTGTGCTGCGCGCTTCGCTGGCCGCGCTCGCCTACGATCGTCGCGACTATGCTCGGCTGCTCGACGACACTCGGTGCTACTGCGCGGCGCTGCGCGCCGGACACGCGCAGGCGGTAGGGGCGGAACGCTGGTCCTACGCCGAGTACCTGCACAACGGCATCGATTCGATCGCCTACACGAACGTGTTCTGTTGCCTGTCGTTGCTGTGGGGGCTGGACATGGCGACCTTGCGCGCGCGTCCGGCGTTTCGCCAGGTCCTGCGGCTCATCTCCGCGATAGGGCGCCTGCAGAACGATCTGCATGGACGCGACAAGGACAGGTCGGCGGGCGAGGCCGACAACGCGGCGATCCTGCTGCGGCAGCGCTATCCGGCTATGCCTGTGGTGGAGTTCCTCAACGACGAGTTGGCCGGCCATACGCGCATGCTGCACCGGGTGATGGCGGAAGAACGCTTTCCAGCGCCGTGGGGAGCGTTGATCGAGGCCATGGCGGCCATCCGCGCGCAGTACTACCAGACCTCGACCAGCCGCTACCGCAGCGACGCTGCGGGGGGAGGCCAGCGTGCGCCCGCCTGAACGGCGGGATGCGGCTGCGTGCGCGCGCTGCCGTCGGTCCGATCCGATGCAACGCCGTCCCCCGATGCGACGGATGGAGCGAGCATGAGCGATAGCGACAACATCCCGAGCCGGCGCAAGGACGACCATCTGGACATCGTGCTGGATCGGCGAACGGCGCCGGCCACGGTCGCCGCCGGCTGGGAGTACATCCGTTTCGAACACTGCGCATTGCCCGAGTTGGACCTGACGCAGATCGACCTGCGCGCCTCGCTGCTGGGCAAGACCATGCGCGCGCCGCTGCTGATCAGCTCCATGACCGGCGGCGTGCCACGCGCCGAGGCCATCAACCGGCATCTGAGCGAGGCAGCACAAGCCTTGGGGATCGCCATGTGCGTCGGTTCGCAGCGCGTGAGCCTGCAATCCCGCAACTCCCAGGGGCTGACGCGCGCGCTGCGCCGCATGGCCCCAGACATTCCCTTGCTGGCTAATATCGGCGCCGCGCAACTGCGCGAGGCCGACGGCCTGGACCTGGCGCGCCGGGCGGTGGATGCGCTGGAGGCCGATGGACTCATCGTCCATCTCAATGCGCTGCAGGAAGCGGTACAGCCGGAGGGCGACCGCGACTGGCGCGGCGTCCTGGCGCAGATCGCTCGCGCCGCGAGCAGCGTGGACGTGCCGATTGTGGCCAAGGAAGTGGGGTCGGGTCTGTCCGCCTCGGTGGCCTGCGCGCTCGTCAAGGCGGGCGTGGCGGTCATCGATGTCGCCGGCGCCGGCGGCACCAGTTGGGCCGCGGTGGAGGGCGAGCGCGCCCGCGATGCCGCCGACCGTGCAGTGGCGATGGCGTTCGCCGACTGGGGGATTCCGACCCCGGCCAGCGTGCAGGCGGTACGTCGGGCGCTGCCAACTGTGAAGCTGATCGCGTCGGGCGGGATCCGCGACGGCGTCGACGTGGCCAAGGCCATCCGCCTGGGCGCGGACATCGCCGGGCAGGCGGCCGGCGTGCTGCGCGCGGCGACGGTGTCCACCGAGGCGGTTGTCGCGCATTTCGAGATCGTCATCCGCCAGTTGGCCGTTGCCTGCTTCTGCACCGGCTCGGCTGATCTGGCGGCGTTGCGTCAGGCGCGGTTGTTGCCCTCGGCGCATCTGCCCGCCGGTTGATGCCGGCGTCGCCCGCACGTGGCGGCGGGCGCCTAGCAGGCTGCTGAATACCTACGCCAAAGATAGACTACTGATCCACCTTGGCGAGGCGGTTCAATGCGCGGGAGCTCGTGATCACCAGAAGGGAAGTCGATGCCCAGGACGTGGCTTGGTTGGAGACGCCAAGGAACGTCAAACTGACGATTCTTGTAACGTGGTCGGGGATCGAGAGCGACAGGATCGAACCGGTCTCGTCCCGCATAGCGGAACGATAGCTCCACCGGAAGCATTCGGTTCTGCCACAGCATCGGCCAGGCAAAAATAACTTGCGTTGCGCGGATAAAATGCCCTGATCCTGCCATTCCTCCATGGGCACGTGGGCGGGGAGAAATCTCATACAACTGGCAGCGAAGGGAGGCTCGGCCCAATGAGCGGGGTGGCGCGTGAAGAAGTTAATCCGGTGTCATCGGCAACGTTCGCGCCGCTCGAGAATTCAACTTTCCGTCCGATCTGGATTGCCACACAGGTATCCAGTCTAGGGTGGCTGATTCAAATGGTTGCCATCAGTTGGCTGATGGCGACC
Source organism: Mesorhizobium loti CJ3sym (assembly GCF_000472785.1). Taxonomy (GTDB): domain Bacteria; phylum Pseudomonadota; class Alphaproteobacteria; order Rhizobiales; family Rhizobiaceae; genus Mesorhizobium; species Mesorhizobium loti_E. The sequence goes on along the minus strand of NZ_KI421462.1, from coordinate 158,071 downwards.
ATTTCGACATCGGATGTGATGGTCGCCTTGGTGCAGGCTTCGACAACCTTGCCCACATTCCTCCTGTCAATTATCGCCGGCGCCCTAGCGGACAATTACAGCCGCCGCAATCTCATGTTCGCTGGCTGGTGCGTGATAGCATTGTCCTCGACGATGCTGACTGTTCTTGCAGGTCTCGGAATTTTCAATCCATGGATGGTTCTTGCATTCAGCTGTTTGGCCGGAGTAGGCGCCGCTTTCACCGACCCCGCCTGGCACGCGTCGGTTGGCGATATCCTGCGAAAGCGCGATGTTCCGGCCGCCGTCACGCTTATCTCGGTCGGATATAACGCCGTCCGAAGCATCGGTCCGGCTCTCGGTGGCGTCGTCGTTGCTTCCTTTGGCCCTTTGACGGCTTTCGCAGTGGCGACGCTTACATATCTGATGCTGCTGTGGACCATAGGGCGCTGCAAATGGCATGTTCGCTCGTCACCGCTTCCGAGTGAACCATTGACCACGGCGATCCATGACGGAGCGCGCTTCACTGCCCTGTCATCCGAAATCAAGGCAGCAATTGCCCGCGGTGCCCTTTTTGGGCTGACGAGCATCTCCATACTAGCGCTCTTGCCTCTCGTCGCCCGCGATCAGCTGGGGGGAGGGCCAGTCGTTTACGGCATCCTGATGGCCGGCTTCGGGACCGGCGCCTTGTTCGCCGGCATCTGCAACAACATTCTGAGACGGAGGCTGTCCCAGGAACGTTTGACGACACTGTCGTGCATCGCCTGTGCGGCTTGTTGTCTATCGCTTGCTTTCACCCCCTCGGTGGCGGTGGCGGCTATCGCGCTGGCGCTCGGCGGCGCGGGCTGGGTCGTGACCTGGACCGGGCTGGACGTAAGCGTCCAGTTGGCGAGTCCAAGGTGGGTCGTTGGTCGCACGCTCTCGATCTATTATGCCCTTTCATCCGGCGGCATCGCGGCTGGCAGCTGGCTGTGGGGTACGGTGGCCGAGAGCTATTCGCTGAGCTCGGCTCTGGAGCTTTCAGGTGGCGCGCTGCTGCTGGTCGCTGGCACCGGCTTCCTGCTGCCCATCCGTCAATGGAAAGATTCCGATCAGGCTCCTCTTGGCTTCGAAACGCCTCAGGTTGCCCTGGATTTGAAGCCCCGAAGCGGGCCGATCGTCGCCAAGATCGAATATTCAATACCCGAAGCAAATGTCGAAGCGTTCCTGGAGCAGATGCGGGAACGGCGGCGAGTACAAAGCGGCGTTGGTGCGCGACACTGGAATCTCCAGCGCGACCTCCAGCAGCCTTCGCGTTGGACAGAAACCTTCCGCACCCCGACCTGGATGGACTACCTTCGCCTGAACCACCGCCTTACGGCAGCCGACAAGGAGTTGGACCAGCGTCTCCTCGCATTGCACCTGGGAGAGCTTCCTCCTCGAACCACGCTTGCGATCGAGCGGCCGACTGGAGCTGGCCGCAAGCGGGACCAATCGATGCGGTTCTTTTTCCGGCGTTGACATCCGTCCAGGCGTCCGCGCTGGTGAGACAGGATGGGTTGGAAACGAGCCAACGCTCTCGCCATCCGTTTTGCAGATCGGCTTCGATCCATTCGGGTGGTTGCCGAGCCGGCATACTGGGCGGCTCAGACGTATCCTTGTCGGAGAGATTCCTCGGCACTCGAGCGTCTTGCAGCGCGTTGCGCTCAAGCTCACCGGCACCTGTTCGGTGCGTTCCCAAACAGAGCAATGGCTTTTCGCGCCGCAACCCCGAGGTGGGCTTGTAATTTTCGTTTTTGCTGGGTTTAACTCTACGAAATATGAACAGGATCGGCTTCACGGCCCGTCTGGTTCGCATGGCCACAGAGGAATACACAGATATGGCGACCGGAACAGTGAAGTGGTTCAACAGCACCAAAGGTTTTGGCTTCATCCAGCCCGATGACGACGGTCAGGACGTTTTCGTCCATATTTCAGCTGTAGAACGGGCTGGACTTTCAAACCTCGTTGATGGGCAGAAGATCAAGTACGAGATCGAGCAGGACCGCCGTAGCGGCAAGTCCTCCGCAGGTAGTCTCAGCAAGGTAGGCTGATTTTCTCGTCGGACCCGCAGAGCGCGAAGGATAAGTCAAGCCGAAGGTACCATCGTCATTCGCGGGGCGTATCGCGACGGACTCTCTTATACGAGACGATCCTGATGCGTCACGCAAACGGTGAATCACGAACGCTCTCGCCGCAAACCCTTCCGCCCGGAAATCTGCCCCGGTTACGGCTCTCGGCGTATCCCAGAGTTGGGAGAAGTTTCTGCCAGACTACAACTGTAACCTCATATCGGTTTAGCAGGTCAAGCGTCGGTGGTACCCTGATTGGGTAACTTAACGACTTTGGAGGCCGAGCAATGGATCGCGATAACAAACGGGCACGCGCAGCTGCAAGTTCATCCCAAGACGTGGGGAATCGCAGTACCCTCCGTGACCTTCCATACGGACCATTGACCGATGTTGCAGAACGGCTGGTAAGCGCTAACCCGCGCGATACAGCGCGAAATCTTGGGACCTTCAAAGAACTCGGGAGGCGAGAGCGCATAGCCGTTCGGGGCACTCGAACCGAGCCAGAAACTGACCTCGCGAAGTTTGAAACGCGGACCAATCAGCTTGGACGATCAGCCGTCGATCTGGGGGATAAATTGACTGCCGGGTTGGGACACACCCCGGATGAAGTAGCATTGGAGCAATTCAGAGCAGTCAGTAATGTGTCTCATTACCTTCGGCCAGAGACACAAAATAGTATTGTTAATCGCATTGGCAACATGGACCCGCCTTCGCAAGCTATCGGAGCGCTTTACGCTGCGCAAAACTTCAGCAAGTTTAACGCTGAAAATAAAGCACGCATTTTTGATCAGGCCGCTGAATTGGCTACCGATCCGGATGGCCACGTCAGGTCGACAGCATCCAATGCTATGTACGCGATGTATCACCAGTTAGATCCAAATCAACAGGCCCAAGCTCACTCAATTCCCGGCATGCAAGACATCTTGCCGCAGATGCCTCCTCCGCGGCATGCAGCAGAGGAACGCAGTGCGGATCTGGACGCCCACATAGCAGGTATTGGGGCTGCAGTCCGTGATACAGTTGGCCCGCAAACCTCCCACGAACAGCTGCAGCGGGGTGGTCAAGTCGGCCGGGACATAAGCCACTCCTACAATCACGCCCGAGAGGATCTAATGGAGGCTAGGAGAAGCAGAGATCGCACCGGCCGTTGAGGTCTCGGCCATGGCAGTAACGCTTCCTCTCATGAATTCCGTTCACGGCCTTGCTGTTTCCAATTCGCTGGCCGTCGACGTACCTGCTTCGTGAAACTTTCAAAATCCACGTCTGCCGGGGGGCGCGATGCAAGCATCGCACTACCCGCTGCGGCATCGATCTGTCGAGCGTCGGCATCGCGCGACCTCGGTTCGGTGTCTGAAGCAAGCGCAGCATCAGCACCGCTAATTCGGCCACGGAACAATGTCTTCTACAAAAACGACGTCCCCCAACATAGCCATTAGCATCGCGTGCTCACTCGCCTTGGGGTTCTGTGCGGCAAGTCTGTACGCAACCTTCCGCCACGGGGGTAGCGGCGAGGCTCTGATGGCGTTTGATGTCCGTGCCTTTTGGTTTGAGACGCCCTTCTATTTGGGTTTCGCAACCCCCGTTTTCTATCAGGGCGCGGCTATCGTGCTCTCGACGTCCGCGGTTGTCTTGCTGATTCAGCAGGTCGTATTGCGCCGCAAGCTCGAACATCACGGGACGGCTCGTTGGGCTCGAGTGGATGAAATGCGACGCACGGGATATCTGCGACGATACCGTGGCGTGACAGGGCCGGTCTTCGGGAAGACGAGTGGTCCTTTCTGGCCTGGCTATTACCTGACCAATGGCGAGCAGCCTCACAGCCTCATTGTTGCGCCGACCCGCGCTGGCAAGGGTGTCGGCATAGTCATTCCAACGCTACTTACATTTAAAGGCTCTGTGATAGCTCTGGACGTCAAGGGGGAGCTCTTTGAGCTCACATCGAGGGCGCGTAAAGCCGCAGGCCACGAAGTGTTCAAATTCGCGCCACTGGATTCAGAGCGGCGCACAAACTGCTACAATCCACTGTTGGATCTCATAGCACTGCATCCACAGCAGCAATTCACCGAAGCCCGCCGCTTGGCCGCGAACCTGATTACGGCCAAGGGGGAGGGGGCGGAAGGTTTCGTCGCCGGCGCGCGAGATATCTTTGTCGCGGGGATCCTTGCCTGCATCGAGCGGGGCACGCCAACAATCGGCGCCGTCTATGATCTGTTCGCTCAGCCGGGGGAGAAGTTCAAGCTCTTCGCGCAGCTCGCCATGGAGACCCGGAACAAAGAGGCACAACGCATCTTCGACGACATGGCGGGGAACGACACGAAAATCCTAACCTCCTACACGTCCGTGCTCGGCGATGGTGGGCTCAACTTGTGGGCGGATCCGGCTGTCAAGGCAGCTACAAGTCGCTCGGACTTTTCGGTCTATGATCTTCGCCGTCGCAGAACGTGCATCTATCTTTGCGTTGGTCCGAACGACCTTGAGGTGATCGCGCCTTTGATACGCTTATTTTTTCAGCAAATCGTTTCAATTCTACAGCGGTCGCTGCCCCGCCAGGACGAAAAGCACGAGGTTCTCTTTCTGCTCGATGAATTCAAGCACTTGGGGAAGCTGGAGGCGATCGAGACCGCAATTACGACTATCGCGGGCTACAAGGGGCGTTTCATGCTCATCATCCAAAGCCTTTCGGCACTAACGGGGGCTTATGGAGAGGCTGGTAAGCAGAATTTTCTCAGCAATACCGGACTGCAAGTGTTCATGGCCACGGCCGATGACGAGACTCCGAACTACATTTCCAAAGCCATCGGTGAATACACGTTTGAAGCCAAATCGATTTCCTACAGCCAGTCGCGAGCGTTCGACCGGAACATTCAGAATTCGTTTCAAGGTGCGCCGCTGCTGCGTCCCGAACAGGTTCGGCTGCTCAATGACGAGTACGAGATTGTTCTCATCAAAGGTCTGCCGCCATTGCAACTGAGGAAGGTGCGATATTTTTCGGACCGCATTCTGAAACGCATCTTTGAAAGCCAGACAGGCGCCCTCCCGGAGCCGGCACCCTTGACGGAAGCAGAGGAGGGATTCTCCGCAGAATCTCGACTCGATGAGCCGCTGCGTGGATTGGCGCAAGACTTTGACGATACAGTTTGATGCGAGGCTAATGTGGACCAGCGAAAAAATCCATCCCGTGTAACAGCTTTGCCGCAGGTGCAGGACGCCGGCCTGGAAGAGGATCAAGCGGTCCAGGCCAGGCAAGTGGGCGTTGAGCAGCACCTTGCCGAGGCCCGGAGGCTGTTCGATCAAGCTGACGAGTCGCCAACCAATCCAGAGGAGCTTCAGCGACTGGACCAGGGGTTCCGCGAAGTGCTTCAGCAATGGCAGGATGAGCAAGCCGCCTCATCTTCTTTCAGCGCTGAGGTTCCCGAGGCGCTCCGGCCGCTGTTCGATGATCGAGCTCACCAGCCGCCAACCAATGCAGAGGAGCTTCTGCGACTGGAACAGGGGTTCCGCGAAGTGCTTCAGCAGCGGCAGGATGATCAAGCCGCCTCGTCTTCGCTCAGCAACCCAGGGATGCATGCTGGACCGGAGGACCCCAACAGAGGCGTGTCGGACGCTTTCGCAACATCTGGGCACGCCGGAGTTCAGGCCCCCGCTCCGCCAGTCTTGGCTGCCAGCCAACAGCAGATCCGGCCCTCG
>NZ_KI421462.1:0-150632 GCF_000472785.1 Mesorhizobium loti CJ3sym | reverse complement strand
GCGTGTCGGACGCTTTCGCAACATCTGGGCACGCCGGAGTTCAGGCCCCCGCTCCGCCAGTCTTGGCTGCCAGCCAACAGCAGATCCGGCCCTCGCCGGATGCGCTTGACCATCGCAACCACCTGCCACCCCAGGGGGGCATCNTCAACAACGAACATTCCACAGCGCTGTTCCGGCCAGCGAAGAGGCAGAGGGCCGTGGATAGGCCGCCAGCCGTCGCCATTCAGCAGCAGCCGAGCGAAATCGGCAATTCAGGCGGCCGCATGCCGATGCAGCCCCCCATGCAGCAATTGGGTGAATTGCCATTGCAAGGGGTACCGGTTCAAGGGACANGGTCCGAACACATCGGAAGGCTGCATGCGGGGGCCGCGCCCTCAGCAAGGTCCGAGGCGCCCCCGGCTGCGATCGAGGACTCCATAAACGTTTCGTTCGCCGTCCCCCAAGGCTTCTCCCATGGGACCCAACGCGTCCCAGACGCGATGCTCTCTTCCTTGGACCGCCCTGGCCTCTTGCCAGATGCTGGCCAATCGCGGCAAGCGGGTTTTGAGCAGCACGTGGCCGAGCCGCGCCGAGCCGAACCTGTCGCGAGTGGCGCCCGTGCCACCGGCTATCCCCATTTGTCCGACGAACACCGGGACCTTATCGATAAGGCGATCGCCCACGCTGCGGCTCAGCAAAAATATAGCGAGAGCACGGTCCTAAAATACAGGTATGCACTTCGCCGATTGGCAAATGATCTCGGCGCTCGTGGCCAAGCGACTGATCTAAAAAATCACCAATCCCTGGTCGATCACCTCGATGCTTTCTTTCCGAAAAACGATGATATGAAGAGGGCGTTGAACGTCCTGCGTGTCTATCATGAGCCGGGCTATTCAGTGACTGTTGGTGCCCCGGCTAACCGCTATCCCCACTTGTCCGACGAACACCGGGACGTGATTGATAAGGCGATCGCCCATGCTGAGGCTCAGCAACACCATAGCGCGCCGACGCTGCGAATATACTCGAATGCGCTTCGCCGATTGGCGAATGATCTCGGCGCTCGTGGCCAAGCGACTGATCTAAAAAATCACCAATCCCTGGTCGATCACCTCGATACCTTCTTTCCGAAAGACACTGACATAAAGGATATAAGGCCGGCGTTGAACGTCCTGCGTGCGTATCATGAGCCGGGCTATTCAGCGACTGGCCGGTGGCGAGTGACGGTGCCTTCAAAGGCAGATGCGCATGTCTTGGAACAAGTGACCAGTGACAGCAGCTTGGCCCCAAGCACCCGTGTTGCCTATGGTCGTAGTCTTCGCAGATTTTCTGAGGAGCTTGAGAGTCGGGGCCAGACGATCTCTGGGCTGGATCATGATTCGCGGATCGAATTCGCCGAGGTGTTGTTTCCAGGCAACGATTATCTCCGCTTGGCGCTTGAACGGGTTCGCGATGCGAAGCCTGCGTCAGACAGGATCGTGGCGGACGCTTTGGCAGCAGCCGGCTCTGGGCACGCCGGAGTTGAGGCCGCCGCCCCGCCAGCGTTAGCTGTCAGCCAACACCGGCCCTGGCCGGATGCGCTTGACCAGGGCAACCTCCTGCCACCCGAGCGGTTCATCATCAACAATGAACATTCGACGGCGCCGTTGCGGCCGGCGGAGAGGCAGGGGACTGATAATCCGCAAAGCATCGCCATTCAGCAGCCGCCGAGCGAAGGCGGCCGCGTGCCGATGCAGCCCCCCATGCAGCAGTTGGGTGAATTGCCATTGGCAGGGGTACCCGTTCAAGGCCCAGGGTCCGAACACATTGGAAGCCTGCATGCGGAGGCCGCGCCCTTTGCAAGGTCTGAGGCACCCCCCGCTGCCATCGAGAACTCCATAAACGTCTCATTCGCCGTGCCCAAAGGCTTCTCCCATGGGACTCAACGCGTCCCAGAGGCGATGCTCTCTTCCTTGTACCATTATGGCCTCTTGCCGGACGCGGACAAGCCGGAATGGAACTACGAGATTAAAGGCCACGGCTACACCGCCCGGAGGCCAGAGGAGGGCAATGACGTTTGGCTCCTCCATCGCGGAGCGATAAGGGAAGCTGGAGCGGCAGCAGTACCGGCAAGGGCTCCGGGACCCGCCTTGCCAGCGACCGCCAGGCTCTCAGACACCCATCTCGGGGTTCCGTTGGTCGATCTGACCACCTCCTCCGATGCACACATCGAAGCCCTTCCGTCAGGCTTGTCCAATCTCCCCCGGGGGGCGGTGCTCGGGGCCACCGAACTGTTGGGCGACGAACATATCCAGAGGGATTACGAATTCCTCGAGCAGCAGCTGCAGCAGGCCGATCCAGCGCTCGCCGCCCGGACGCGGCTGGTCGATCCGTCGGTCTCCCATCTGCTGCGCCACATGGAGCAGCAAGACGCGCGAGGCACATTGCAGTCGATTTATGATCGAAACGCCGGCCCATCCGACTTCCTGTTCGTGCCAGTGAACGATGGGGTGGGTATTGACCGCGGCACCCATTGGTCGCTGCTCCTCGTAGATCGCCGCGATCCGGAAAGAGCGGTCGCCTATCACTACGACTCCATCCAGCAAAATGAACAGCGATACAACGACGCGCCTGCACGAAAGCTCGCTACAAGACTGGACGCGACCCTGGTAACACCCGACATGGCGCAGCAGAAAAACGCTGTTGACTGCGGCGTCTTCGTGGTGGACGGCACGCGCGAGCTGGTTCGTCGATTGGCGAACGAAGAGCGGCCAGACCAGCAGCTGCCGCTGCACCTCAACTACCTCGTCGCCGATCGGCAGGCGCTGCAAAACCGACTGAGAGAGGGGCGCTTGCCGCACGAGCTTGCCGCAAGCCCCGCCGAAGCTTTGGCAGCAGCCGGGTCGCAGGTGCAACACGCCGCCTTGCAAGAGCAGCAAGCCAGACAGGTCGCGCCAGCGCCGTTGGAACGGCACTTGGGCCAGACGCGCGAGGCCGAGGACAAGCTGACGAGTACACTGCACAGGAGCAACCGCGTGAACAGCGGGGGCGTCATCATCAACACTGAACGTTACACAGCGCCGTTGAGACCAGCGAAAAGGCAAAGGACTGACAATTCGCAAAGCCTCGCCATCGGGCGGCAGCCGAGCGACGCAAACACAACGTCCGTCGGCCAAGCCTCCGATCAAGCCCGAGCGGACCTCATGGCTTCCTTCAGGAGCAGAGAGCGCTCCGACGCTGGGCGTTGAGCTCGACGGCTAAGCAGAACAGCTCTTTTGGCGACGGAGAGGCTGATGCGATCTCCGGACCGGTAGCTCTCGCCGTAATTGATCGGACTGGCACTGTTGGAAGGCGATGTAGGCCTGGAACTCGCCGATCGCCAGCGAGGCGCTGAGACGATCGCCCACCTCAATAAGATCGAGGACGATATCCGCGGCCGATCGGCCGATGAACGCCGTGCGACGCGTCGGGACAATAGCCGCGCTATTGTCGCCATCTTGAACCTTGGCTGCGTGAAAGCTCGGCCTGATCGGTCAGAAGACCAAGGTCGCCGGGGCAATCCGCTACATGCTCTCACGCTGCGAAGGCCTCTCGCGCTTCGTTGACGACGGTCGCACCGAGATCGACAACAACACCGTCGAGCGCTCAATCTGTCCGCAAGTACGCGCTCTTCGCCGGCTCGAACGGCGGTGCCGAACACTGGGCGGTCATTGCGTCGCTGATCGAAAGCTGCAGGCTCAATGGTGTCGAGTCACTCGGTTATCTCGCCGACGTCCTCACCACCAGGATCGTCAACAGCCATCCCAGCCAGATCGACGAGATGCTGCCTTGGGTCCGACATCCAGGCGCCGAGCTAAAGGCCGCCAGAAAACACCGCCACGCTTCATCAGCCTCGTCAGCCAATCTCCAGAATAGCTCCTGTCAGGCGGCCAAGGTGCCTCCGTAGCTAACGTCTACGTCAGCGTTGAAGAAATACCCTGCACCACGGCATGTCTTGACTAGCCTTGGATTGGCCGCATCAGCCTCCAGCTTTCGGCGCAAGCGCAAGATTAGGACATCGATACTTCGATCGTAGACCTCTTCTCCACGCACACGGCTCGCGAGCAAAAGCCGTTCTCTGGATAGGACATTGCGGGGGTTCTCCAGGAACGCGATCAGCAGGTTGAACTCACATGCGGTAAGCTTGACTTCGCCACGCTCCGCACAGATCAGTCGCCGCTGCTTGACGCTGAGCTTCCAGGCTCCGAACCGAAATGAGCGATGATCTTTCGTTCGCGGACTGGAAATGCGCTGGCGTAGCCCTACTCGAATGCGGGCCAAGAACTCGCGCAGCCCGAAAGGCTTGGGGATGAAATCGGTTGCGCCGAGCTCCAGCGCAACGACTTTTTCCGCCTCATCAAGCCGGTCGCCGCTGATCACTATGATGGGTAAATCCGATTTTGTCGCCAGGTTGCGGACGATGGCAAGCCCATCCTCCCGGCCTAGGTTGAGGTCAACAACCACGAGATCGACTGGCTCATGCGATAGAACGTAGTTAAACTGCTTGCTATCGTTGACTGCGGTCACCTTCAAGGCATGCATCATGAGATACTGGGAGATGAGGCGTCGCATTGCGGCATCATCGTCAATGACAAGAACATGTTTCAACGGCTCACCTTCAATCTTGAATCCCCTTGTCTAAAGCTGTTGCCGAGCAACCCTTGGGGCACCACGCAGAACAGCTGCCCCTTGCTACCACTCGCCGGTGCGTGCGGCCAATGTGAGGCCGTTGCTCGGCCTGGTCTTTTCATCCACAGCGAATTGACCGCATCCAGGCAGCCGGTGGCCACCACACATCTCCAAGCGCCGGTATGACCCTGCCGTGTGGTCCTTCGCTTATTCGCGAGCTCCGCCGTTGGTGCAGGCCTGCCAACACCACTTGATTACGACGGCACGGACGCCCGATCGCTTGCCATGTCCTTGCATCTTCTTCGCGTTTCTGGCGCTTGCGGACCTGGATCACCTCGAAATCCTCCCGCTCGTGCGTGCGGCTCGGACGCGGTGGAGCAGCGCGGCGTTTGATTGATCGCAAAGGCGGTTGGCCGAAGAACGACCGTGATTCGCTATAGTGGCCTTGTGCCAACGCTATGTCTCCTGCCCAAGGCAGGTCATTGGGCAGTGGCCGGCGGCGCCAATCCTGTTCCCGGCGATCGGCAGGTCCGATTACGGTTACGGTTACCTTGCGAGCTAACATTTCTCAGTTGGTGCAATACTTTCCTTTTGAGCCTGTCACTGTACTTGTCGAGAGCGCTGTCGGACTGCGTCAATCCGCCTGCGGTTTCTGCCGATGGGATTGTGCGTGACCACCAGTTCGCGGCGCGGCCGAACAGCTGAACCAGGTCTCGCACCAGGCCGGCTGCGCCGCCACGTCTTCCCAGTTGACCCTCGTCCCCGCGTATTTGCGCCTCCGACGAGCTTCGCGGACGAACTCGCGGTTTCAACCAATGCCTGAGTATGCAGGGCGCATGGCCGTCTCTTGCAACAACGGCAGCATGCCGCAACATTGGGCAGCTCGGCGCCCTAGTCGGTTCTCGCGTTCGATCGACCCCAGCTTCCGCAGCCTGAGACGAAGCCGCCAAGCTCCCCATTTTGTCCTTCGGCCAGGCGCTGACACAAGATTCCATCACCGCCCATGCTAAGTCGCGGTTGACGCTGCAGGAGCAACGGACGGCCGGGGCGGGCAATCCCGCGCAGGAATGATCCACCACGATGGTCGAGATGTGCCGGCTGATCGCGCCCGCGCAACCCGCGCATGCGCAAGGTGCCCATGCACCCGGATATGAACAAGCTCTTTGCTTCAGTTGAAACCGAAAAGCTGAACTTGAACATCACGCAGTAACAAACCTGCCCGATAAGCGCGTGCCGGACAGGGCCAGAACCGGTCCGGACGCTTGGAAAGGTAGGGGATAGGAATGTTTATTGCAGCTTGGCCGCTGGCCATCGCCCTGTTGACATCCATGTCATTCCCAGCCGAGCCCGCGCCACTTTCGCCCCGTGAATTCCACCGCCTGTCGCGCAAATGCGCTCCCTGGGTTGCGCCGTCCACGCTCGCCGCGATTGCCAAAATTGAAAGTGGCTTTGAAACGCTGGTGGCTCATGACAACACCACAGGTGAGCAGCTTCGCTGGACAGACCACCTGGAAGCGACGCGGGGCATCAAGAACCGCCTCGAAGCACAACATTCCGTCGATGTCGGATTGATGCAGATAAACAGCAAGAACTTTTCCTTCCTCAATCTCACGCCGGAAAAGGCTTTCGAGCCCTGCGCCTCGCTATCGGCCGCCGCCCACTTGCTTGAAAGCCGGTATGCCGGCGGCACGACTGCTCCGGCGCAGCAACTGGCGCTTCGCCGTGCCATCTCGGCCTACAACACGGGCGACGTCACGCGTGGCTTCACCAACGGTTATGTACGCAAGGTCGAGTCGGCCGCAAAGGACATCACGAGTCATCTCGAGCGAACGCTGGAGCCGACCGCCCCAGATGCGCCACACCTTGAGGCATCCGGTCGGAAAGCCGTGCCGCCTCTGCTCCAACAGAGCCAACAGGCCAATGGAAAGCAGCCCAACCAAAATTCTTGGGACATCTGGGGCTCGTATGAGTCAAACCGCTCCGGGGCCGATCCCTCCGGTCCGACAGGCAGCCAGGCTGCGGAAGAGCGGGAACCCTCGAACCCGAACAAACTCGTATTCGATTGAACCATGGAGATACAATGATGAAGCCATTCAAAATACTTCGTGCGCTTAAAACGCGTGTTCCTTCGCCTTTTTCCATGCTGCGCACGACGGCTGAATATGTACCGGCCGCTGCTGCAGGCGCCGCGTGGACGGTCTTCTCCATCGGGCCAGCCTCGGCTCAGGTGACCGGAGGGACGGATCCCGCCAAGATGGTCCAGAATATCTGCACCTTCATACTTGGCCCCTTCGGACAATCACTGGCCGTGCTCGGACTCGTGGCCATCGGCATCTCTTGGATGTTCGGTCGTGCTTCACTTGGCTTGGTTGCGGGTGTCGTTGGAGGGATCGTCATCATGTTCGGCGCAAGCTTCCTGGGCAAGGCGCTCATAGGCGGTGGCTGATGAGCGACCGGTTGGAAGTGAGCACCCTCTATGTGGCGGCGACACGTCCCGCACTGTTTCTGGGGGTGCCGCTGACGCTGGCCGGATTGCTGATGATGTTGGCTGGTCTCGTCATCATTGTCCTTCAAAACCCACTTTATGAAATCGTGCTCGTGCCACTCTGGTTCGGGGCACGGCTGGTGGTTGAGCGTGACTATAACGCCGCAAGCGTCGCGCTCCTCTATTTGCAGACGGCCGGCAGAAGCGTGGACGGGCCGGTCTGGGGTGGCGCGAGCGTCAGCGTCAATCCGATCAGAGTGCCGAAACGCGGAAGAGGAATGGTGTAATGTTTGGCGCCAGTGGCCGGACCGAGAGATCTGGCGAGATCTATCTTCCGTATGTCGGTCATCTCAGCGATCAGGTTGTCCTGCTGGAAGACGGATCGATCATGGCCATGGCACACGTGAACGGCCTGCCCTTTGATTTGGAAGACGCAGAGATGCGCAATTCGCGCTGCCGCGCGTTCAACACTCTCTTGCGCAACATCGCGGATGACAATGTCACGCTATACGCTCATCTTGTGCGCAACAACGATGTGCCGGAGCCGGCATCGCGCCAGTTTCAAAGTGCATTTGCTGGCAGTCTGAGCGAGGCCTATGAGCGACATGTGCTGTCGGGCAAGCTCTTTCGCAACGATCACTTCCTCACTATCGTCGTGTCCCCCCGCACCGCAATCGGTAAGATCGGCTGGCGCATTGCCAAATCCCCCAGACGGAATGACAACGATCTGGCCACACAACTGCGAAGCCTGGAGGACCTCTGGCAGATCATTGCTGGCTCACTCGGCGGTTACGGTCTGCGCCGGTTGGGTATTCGCGAGAAAGGCAACGTGCTCTTCACGGAAATTGGTGAGGCGCTTCGGCTGATAATGACTTGCCGGTTTCTTCCGGTTCCGATGGTTACCGGCTCGCTTGGCGCCTCGATCTACACTGATCGGGTCATCTGCGGGAAGCGGGCGCTTGAGATTCGAAGACCCGGGGATAGCTCCGTGGGATCATTGTTTTCGTTCCGTGAATATCCGGCGACGACGCGGCCAGGCATGCTAAATCCCTTACTGTCCGCCAACTTCCCGCTTGTCCTGAGCCAGAGCTTTTCCTTCCTCACTCGGCCACAAGCTCATGCGAAGCTTAGCCTTAAATCCAGCCAGATGACGAGCGCCGGCGACAAGGCTCTCACCCAGATCAATGAACTTGCCGAGGCAGAGGACGCACTGGCAAGCAACGAGTTCGTCATGGGTTCGCATCATCTGAGCCTGTGCGTCTATGGCGACAGCCTCAATAGCCTTGCCGATCGCGCAGCAAATGCGCGCGCAAGGCTGGCCGACACAGGCGCCGTTATCGTCCAAGAGGGTATCGGCATGGAGGCCGCGTACTGGTCCCAACTCCCGGGGAACAACAGGTGGCGCACGCGCCCCGGGGCGATCACCTCGTACAATTTTGCCGGGCTTGTCTCATTTGAGAACTTCCCCAGCGGTTCCAGCTCCGGCCACTGGGGCAAAGCTGTTGCGCGCTTTCGCACAAACGGTGGAACGTCTTTCGACTACATCCCCCATGAGAATGACGTCGGCATGACGGCGATATTCGGACCCGTCGGCAAAGGCAAGACGACGCTGATGACCTTTATCCTCGCGATGCTTGAGCAAAGCGTGGTCGATCGCAATGGCGCCATCGTCTTTTTCGATAAAGACCGGGGTGGTGAACTGCTGGTGCGAGCCACGGGAGGGACATACCTTGCGTTGCGCAGAGGCGCTCCGAGCGGCTTGGCCCCTCTGCGCGGACTGGACAACACCTCCGCCTCGTTGGATTTTCTGCGCGAATGGCTGATGGCCCTCATCGAGAGTGACGGCCGTGGTCCGATCTCGCCGGAAGAAAGCCGTCGACTGGAACGTGGCATTCTTCGTCAACTTTCGTTCGAACCCGCCATGCGCTCACTTGCGGGCCTGCGCGAATTCCTGCTGCACAGCCCCTCGGAGGGCGCGGGAGCACGGCTGCAGCGGTGGTGTAGAGGGAATGCGCTTGGATGGGCCTTTGACGGCGATGAGGACGAAGTCAGGCTGGATGCCTCCATTACCGGCTTCGACATGACGCAGCTCCTGGAATTTGAGGAGGTCTGTGCGCCGGCCGCCGCATATCTTCTGCACCGCGTGGGCGCTGTTGTCGATGGCCGTCGGTTCGTCATGAGCTGCGACGAATTTCGGTTCTATCTGCTCAACCCGCAGTTCTCGGCTGTTATCGACAAGTTCCTGCTCACCGTGCGCAAGAACAACGGCATGTTGATACTCGCAACGCAGCAGCCTGAACACGTGCTTGAATCGCCCCTCGGAGCCAGTCTCGTTGCACAATGCATGACCAAGATCTTCTACCCATCACCGACGGCCGACCGGGCCGCGTATGTCGATGGCTTGAAGTGCACCACGCAGGAGTTCGAAGCAATCCGCCAGGGAATGGCAATTGGCAGCCGCAAGTTTTTGCTCAAGCGCGAGAGCGGGAGTGTTGTTTGCGAATTCGATCTTGGCCAGATGCGCGAGTATGTAGCCGTACTCTCGGGACGGGCCAACACCGTGCGCTTTGTCGACCAGCTTCGTGACCAGCACGGAGATGCCCCAAGTGCGTGGCTCGACAAGTTCATGGCTCGTTACAACGAAATTCAAGACTAACGGAGGAATATTCATGAGATTTCCCACGCTTGCAGCAACGACGCTTGCCGCTTCCTTTCTGTTTAGCGGACAGGCCCGGTCGCAATTTGTCGTCATCGACCCGGCGGTAGTAACACAAGCGGGCTTAACAGCGGTTTCCACTGCGCAGATCCTGATAAAGTCAGCCCAGACGCTCGCTTCCACGATGGAAATGGTGGAGATACTAAAGTCGTCATTCGGTGTCACGGGGCTGCTAAGTTCACTGAACCAAGGAAATCACTACCCGTCGGGCTATCAGCTTGAGAGGCAGATGTTTGAGGGTCAGGCGCCAACTTCGATTAAAGCGCGTGCAATTGCGGACAACCCAAACCGGAAAGTCGACGGCACGGATTCAGAAGCGAAACTGTTACAGGGACAAATCGCTGGTGCCATCAATGCCGCAGCTCTTGCGTCCGACACTCTGGGCGTAATGGACAAGCGCCTTAAGGCCAACGACAACACGCTTGGTCAGCTTTCCCGCTCGGGAAATATTGTGCAGGCCACCGTCACCAACGGTCTGGTCCTCAAGCAGATTCATGATGCGATTATCCAAAATGTCCAGGCCACGAGTCTGCTGACGATGGCCACTGCACAAGCGAGCCTTCACGCCGCAGAGGAGGCCGCGATGCAGCGTCGCGAACGCCAGGACACCGCCAGAATGTTTGAGTAGCGACGCTTAGTTCATCTGGCTCATCTGCGCTGATCAGGGGCAAATAAGGTTCACGCAATGGTTTTCAGAATTCCTGCGCCATTCACGGCCATACACGCGATCTTTCATGTGGCCTTTACGGCGGGGCTGCACAAAGTGATTGGAAACGTCCAAGAGGCGGTCAGTGCGCCTCTGGTTGCGTGCGTCACGCTCTGGATCATAATCCAAGGCTTTCTGGTCATGCGCGGTCAAGTCGACGCGCGCGGAGGTATCTCGCGCGTAGTCACGGTATCGATTGTCGTCGCCCTCATCTTAGGGCAGGCCAACTATCAGCTGTACATTGAATCGGTCTTCGACGACACGATTCCAAAGCTTGCCCACCAGATCAGCGGAAGCACCTTGCCCTTCATCGGTATCCCCCAGAAGCTCGACGTAATGTTCGCTTCAAGTCAGAGTGCCTTTCAGCGGATTGCTTCCGAAATTGGGCCAATGAATCAGCAGGACATACTTGCCTTCCAGGGAGCGCAATGGATTTTGTACGGCTCGCTCTGGACAGCGTTCGAGATCTATGATGCCGTTGGAATTCTGACGAAGGTGCTCCTGGCGATCGGCCCCCTCGTTCTTGTAGGCTATCTTTTTGATCACACTCGAGACATGGCTACCAGATGGATCGGCCAACTGCTCTCATACGGGCTGCTGCTTGTCCTCCTCAACATCGTTGCAACGATAGTTATCGCGGCAGAATCAGTCGCGCTGGGAGTCATGCTTGCGGTGATCAAATACAAGGGTACGACAGCAGCCAAGATCATCGGGCTTTACGAGCTCGATATGCTTTTCCTAGCTGGTGACGCTTTGATCGTCGCGCTTCCGACGATCGCCAGCAGCATAGCAGGCGGTTCTTGGGCAGGTGCGAACCAATCTCTTAGCAGCCTCAATCGCCGCATTGCCAAAACGGCAGGTGGTTAATCAATCGACAAGCGCGGTACCTCAACATGAAATACTATCTACTTTTGTCAATACTGGCTTTGGCGGCCTGCAAGACAACCGATAAGCTTGCGACCTGCACGGGTTCGCCATTCCAACTGAACGTGGGACAATGGGAAACCTCCCCTGAAGATCTTCAAGTCGAATGTGCGAAAGAGCCCAAGTGAAATTTCCTGAACATGCCCTTCTGGTGGAGAGAGAAACGCTAGCCGCCCACTATAAGAAGGTGGAAGCGTTTCAAACTTCACGAGCGAAGTCTGCGCGGCGCCTGTCAAAGGCCCTCATAGCCTTTGCGGCAGCGGCGGTCCTAGGAAATGTTGCGCAGGCATTTACCATCGCTGCCATGGTCCCGTTGGCCAAGCTCGTACCTGTGTTCCTCTGGGTGCGCCCGGATGGAACAGTTGACAGCGAAGTGTCAGTCTCTCGACTGCCGGCAACCCAAGAGCGAGCCGTCATAAATGCTTCGCTGTGGGAATATGTACGCCTGCGCGAGAGCTACACAGCCGATTCCGCCCAATACGGCTATGACCTCGTATCCAGTTTCAGCGCACCGGCTGTGCGGCAGCAATATCAAGATTTCTTCAATTATCCGAATCCCACCTCGCCGCAAGTCACAGTCGGCAAGCTCGGCAAGCTCGAAGTCGGGCATATTTCCTCAAACGACATCAGTCCGGACGTTCAACAGATCCGATACAAACGCACCCTTTCCATCGATGGGCAGATGCCGTTGGTGACCACCTGGACCGCAACCATCCGCTACGAGCGCCTGACAGATCTGCCTGCCCAATCAAGGCTCACCAATCCGGGAGGTCTACTCGTCACTTCCTATCAAACCTCGGAAGATAGCGTGTCGAACCTGGGTGACGTGCAGCCATGACAAAAAGAGCGTTTCTCGCACTGGCCTGTTCACTACTCTTAACGCTGGAGGCTTCCGCGGAAGACACCCCGCTTGCCGGCAAGCATGATGCACGGATGCGCTACTTGGCTTACCGTCCCGACGAAGTGGTGCGCCTGTCGACCGCGGTGGGGGCAACGCTGGTCGTCACATTCGCGGCCAACGAGACCGTCGCAGCCGTGGCCGTTTCCAATAGCAAAGACCTGGCTGCGCTCCCACGCGCCAACTACCTGTTCTTCAAGGCCAGCCGGATCCTGCCGCCGCAGCCGGTCGTCGTTCTGGCCGACAGTGAGTCCGGTACCCGCAGATATGTCTTCAGCATTTCAACGAGAGCGATGCCAAAATTAGATGAGCAGCAACCTGACTTATACTACAGTGTGCAGTTCACCTATCCCGGTGATGAGGCCGCTGCTTTGAGACAGGCAGCAGAAAAGCGCTCGATTCTTGGTCAGGCCCGGGCAAAGGTGCAGCAGGAACAGAGGGTTCAGGATTTGTTGAATCGGCCCGGTACAACTGCCAGTTCCGACGAAAGCAATTTTCACTACGTCGCAAAGGGCGATCGATCGCTGGCGCCGCTGCAGGTTTTCGACAATGGCTTTACCACCGTATTTGGCTTCGCAAGCAATTCCCGTATACCCTCCCTCTACATCATCAATCCCGATGGCAAGGAAGCCGCTGCCAACTTCACAGTCAAAGGCGACTATGTTGAAGTATCCGCAGTCGCCCGGGAATGGCGTCTGAGAGATGGCAATACGGTATTGTCGATTTTCAACAGGGCTTATGATCCTGTTGGACGAGCGCCGGGCACCGGTACAGTGAGACCCGACGTGTGGCGCGTTTTGAAAGGCTCGGGCCGATGAATGAAACCGGCCCACAGTCGGGACACGATGTAAATGCATCCGCATCGTTGGTCTCGGAGCCGGCCCGCCGGCATGTTTCGGGACCACAGAAATTGGCCGTCGCCGGTCTTGTTCTCATCTCATCTCTGTCGCTCATCTGGCTCGGAAGTCGTCCCAGCACACAAGACGAACCCTCTCAGCCAAACCCGCCAATTTCCCCCAACGCCGAGCCGTTCCGCCCCGTGCCTATTGAGCTTGCTCCCGAACCTCCAGCGCCTGCAAAGGCGGCGCAGGCGTCAGATCCTGCGCCATCCACGCCGCAACCCGCAGCAGCTGAACCGCCGCCCGAGGAATCACCAATTTTCGCCTACAGCAGCGGCAGTCAAAAGCCCGACGTGGCTCAGCGGAGCGAAGACGCCCACAAGGATGCTCCCGCGACCGCGGATGAGATCTCGACCGGTGGCGATCTGTCAGGCCGATTGAAGCCAGATATACAGGAGCCGAGCCGGGCCACACTTTTGCCGCACCCTGATCTCGTGATTACTCAGGGAACGATCATTCCTTGCCTTTTGCAAACGGCGGTCGACACAAATTTGCCCGGCTATGTGAAGTGCGTCTTACCTAAAGACGTCCGCGGCGCCACCAACAATGTCGTGCTCTTGGATCGTGGGACGACGGTGATTGGCGAGATCCAGCACGGTCTCGAACAGGGGGATGCGCGTGTCTTCGTGCTGTGGACGCGCATCGAAACACCTGACCATGCCCTCGTTTCGATAGCATCGCCGGGCGCTGACGAGCTCGGCCGCTCCGGAGTGCCTGGCACGGTGGATAATCACTTCCGGGAACGCTTTGGCGGAGCAATGCTGATGAGCGTCCTTCAAGGCGCGTTCCAGGCGGCCGGTCAATACGCGGCGAGCTCTGGCGGAGGAAGCGGCATCGACAGCTTCCAGAGCAATGGCGGACAAGCCGTCGAGACGACATTGAGAGCGACGGTCAACATTCCGCCAACCCTGAAGAAAAACCAGGGAGATGCTGTATCCATCTTTGTGGCTCGCGACCTCGATTTCTCGGATGTATACGGTCTCACGGCAACTGTCGTGGCGCCAGCCCCCCAACATCGCCAACGCCGGAGAGACAACAATGCGATCGGAGGCTGACCCTCAATTGCGTTTGCTTCTCGACCCCGTTCTGAAATGGCTTGAGGAGCCGAGGACCGAAGAGGTCGCTATCAACCGGCCTGGGGAAGCGTTTGTGCGACAAGCCGGCGTCTTCACGAAACATCCGCTACCGCTAGGTTATAACGATCTGGAGGACATCGCGATTCTCGCTGGAGCGCTGCGCAAGCAAGATGTCGGACCGCAAAGCCCCCTCTGTGCGACTGAGCTGCCGAACGGAGAGCGGCTACAGATCTGTTTGCCGCCCGCTGTTCCCTCAGGAACAGTAAGCCTGACGATACGGCGTCCTTCAAGTCGTGTGACCGAACTGAAGGAAGTTTCTTCTCGCTACGAATACTCACGTTGGAATCAATGGCGGTCACGAAAACAGCGCCAAGAGCGGCAGGACGAAACTATTCTTCAGCAATACGACGATGGTGACTTGGAGAAGTTTTTGCAAGCGTGTGTTTCGGGACGGCTCACGATGCTGCTTTGCGGACCTACTGGAAGCGGCAAAACGACAATGAGCAAGACTTTGATCAACGCTATACCCCCGCAAGAGAGACTGATAAGTATCGAGGACACGCTGGAGCTTGTAATCCCGCACGAGAACCATGTCCGGTTACTCTATCCAAAGGACCGAGCCGGCGTAGGTGCGGTGACAGCCGAGCAACTGCTGCAAGCGAGCTTGCGCATGCGCCCTGATCGAATATTGCTCGGCGAGATGCGCGATGATGCTGCATGGGCCTACCTTAGCGAAGTCGTCTCCGGCCATGCGGGATCAATATCAACGATCCATGGGGCCGATCCGGTCCAGGGCTTCAAAAAGCTCTTTTCCCTCGTCAAGAGCAGCCCGCAAGGAGCCGCTGTGGAAGATCGAACGCTTCTTGACATGCTGTCGGCTGCCGTTGACGTCATTGTGCCGTTCCACACCCAAGGTGACCTGTACGAGGTGGGAGAGGTATGGCTCGCCGCCGATGCCCGGCGACGGGGAGAGACAGTAGCCGACCTCCTTAACAAGCACTAAGGCTAGAACAACGTCTCGGGATCGATAAGTCCATTGTGATGCGACGCGTCGTTTTGTTCTGCTTCGATGTCTTTTGCCAGGCCTTCTCACATTACTTGCATAGAATGAGCGAGTCGGCGGCATCACGCCATCATCATTATACGTATCGCATGCTCTATTGTCCTGGACGAGACCGGTCTCGCTAGCCGAAGGACGAAGGCCTGATTGTCAGATGTGACCGGCATGGGGTCGATGTCACCGATGACTATGAAAGGCACCGCCATGATGGTGGGGCATACGGACTCGGCCCGTCCTCGCTCGAGGAAAGGCGTCTTCGCCAAAATCAGCAGGTCAGCTGCCTTCCCGCTCTCGATCCAGCCGCAAAGACTTTCGAAGGTCGCGAAGCCGATCGGCTCATAACCCAGCGCGGCGATATTGTCCTTGTGAATCTCCAACTCTGCTGGATCGGGCTCCACGACTGCAATGATTCCGCCGTTGGCCGGTGATCCGTTGTATGGGCCGAAAGTGACGTCAGCGCTGACTGGCTCCTCCTCGGAGGCTGGCAAGTAGATATCAAAGCGCGTACCTCGGCCAACAACCGAGGTGACGTCTAGGCATCCTGCGAGCGCGCTCACGTGCCTGTCAACCGCAGCAAGACCCAGCCCGGTCCCGCCGACGAGAGAGCGCGTGGTAAAAAAGGGCTCAAAGACATGCGGAAGTATCGAATTTGCGATTCCTGGGCCATCGTCGCTGATGGAGAGGAGGACGTAATCTCCAGGTCTCAAGGTGCCCTGAGCCAGCGGCTTGGTTTGGCACACCTGGGCGCGAGAAACGCTAACCTCGACGCGGCCCTCGTTCAAGACAGCCTCCGACGCGTTCTTGCACAGATTCATGAGGATCTGCTGCATCTCGGTTGGGCTGCCCTCGACCACCGTTTGCCACTCGTTGATCTTGAAGTTCAACTGAACACCCGCACGAACTGTAACCCGCAGCAATGGCGCAAGATCCATGACAATTTCGGAGACGTTGAAAGGCAATGCAACGCGCTTGCGGTTTCGGCTGAGTGACAAGATCTGGTCAACGATCAGCTTGGCGCGGTGTCCAGCTAAGATGATTTGGTCGATGTGGTTCCGTATTCTGGAGGGGCGACGCACCAGACCTTGGGCAATTTCTGAATATCCGATTATTGCGCCTAAAATATTGTTGAACTCATGTGTGGCGCCGCTTGCGATCGTGCCGACGGTCCTCAGCCTTTCCACCTGCTCCCATCGACTCACCAGAAGGTCGCGTTCGGCATTTACACGTTGCATTTCAAGATGGTTGCTCAAACGCCCAATGGCACTGGCAAGAACCCACAGGTCGCCTGCTGAGGGGAGTGAGCGATCTCGTTCAAAAACAAGGATGCAAACCACAGCCTGCTGATCGGAGGCCCTGCAAGCAACAATTTGACAAACACCGGAAGTGTCTAGGGCGGTGCGAACCATTTCCGCCGCCGGAACGACGCGAAACACTGGCCGTCCGGCGCGGACAAGTGAAACGACTTCATCAAGAAGCGCGACGTTCCAGACACGCATGCACGTGTTCGTCACAAAGCACTCGGTATGCCTGCTGAGACTCGGATCCACCTGAGCAAGCGCGCATTGATCCGCGTCGAAAGCGCGTTGAACAAGTCTAAGCGCTGCTTCGGTTGAAAAGCGCGGCGACGCGTTCTTTGCTTTACTTTCGTTGAAGCGAGCTTCGATCTCACGCATTGCCTCTTCAAGCTCCAGCCGCCTTTCCAACCGGTTCGTCCGCACATGCAGCCTGAAGGCCCGAATGATCGCAAACAAGCAGAGGCATATGGACACCGAGCCAAAGAAAAGTCGTGTGCGCTGCGCTTGCGCGCTGGCCAAGCTGTAGTCTTTCAGATATTCGCGCTCCAGTTCGGCGCCCTTGGCGAACGTGTTAAAGGATGCGATCCGATCGGCTGCGCGGTCCACTCTCGACAACGCGGACAGGATAGCGCGGCCGTTGCGGACAACATCGTGGGTGGCTTGGTCCTGGCTCGGAGGAAGTCGGCTGAGAGACTGATCGATCTGTGATGCGAGGCTGAATCCCGGTCTGGCCGAAAACTGAAGGATCAAATTGGAGAGTTCAAGCCTGTTGGACGGCGCCCCCTCAAGGCGATTAACCGAGCGAGCAAACCGTACGAGAGAGCTTTGCAGAAGCTCATTTTGCGCAGCCGCTGCCGAGATGGCAGCCTCTGTGTTCTCGACGGACTTTTTGAGCTGTGCAAGCAACCTGGAGTGCGCTCCGGAGCTCTCATCGGGCGAAATCTCGGCAAGGCGTTGCAAGTTTGTAACGTTCCTTTGCAATGCTTGGAGGGTAGAATCAACGGGGCGGAAGTCCAATACCATGTCGGTTCGAGCGCGGGCGACATCGCGCTGGAGCAATGCGTAGTTGATCTGAATCGTTCGCAGTTCACTTAGGACCGCCTCGTCGACCTGTGGGTCCTGCCTCTGTATCCCGAACAAGAGCGCAAACGAGGCCGCCAGGGCGATTACAAAAACGTTGTCGGTACTGAGCCTTTTTTCACAACGAAACGGCGTTTGATGCGCGGTGCGCGCCTTGCGAAAGTCTGATCTGAATTCTAGCTCCTCATTGCTTCGGTGTGCGGCCGGATGCTGCTGGAACAGGAAAACCATGTATACCTCTCCCCTCATAAAGACGGCTTAGACACCGTCGCACTTTGCCCCCGTGGCCCCGCTGACCCTCCGTTGAATTTCGCGGCGATTAGACTTCGACGGTTCTGTTCCGAACTCTGGCCACTCGCGAGCTCGACGCGAACGTGGAAACTGAAGGCACGGCGTTACGGCACGTGAGAAACTGGGCTATCCGTGAATGCTGATTTGATAGTTGTTGAGAAGGGAAGGCACCAATGCCAGGCTGACACCGCGTGACGGATTCAATCGAGATTTGCCTGTTTTCGCGCGGCGAGTCGAACCACGCCGATGTTGAAGGTACCGTTGAGTCTCGTCATAATGACGGCAGGAACCGAATACTCGTGAGCCTTCGTTGCGTCAGTCCGCTCAAGCCATCACGCACGCGGCAGAGCTAACTTCCGGCAAGAGTTTCATAGCTGGGCCAACAAATTGCGCTCTATGCTTGACCAGAGTAAGCAGGACGTACGTACGATCGGCATGATCCCCGAGGAGCGTTCGCACTTCATCTCTTATCCGGTGAAGGATAGCCCATTGAGCAGCTCACCATCGGTTATGAGATCGAGGCGACACACAAGGCGGGCAACCGGTCGCAGTATTCGGAACTGTCTTCCGAGAGATCATGGAGGGACAGACAAGCCGCACGCTGCAGCAGCCTGGGGATGACACCGGTCGGCCAGCCATTATGCCGCTAACCCGCTTGCGATCTCTGTGCATTGTATCTCCTGCGTGCAGCCCCTGCATTAAGCCAGCGTCGACGACCAGAGCCCATGTTCCACCAAACAAGGGTTAGCTTTCAAGAAGCTGATTGAACAAATTGATTGTTTGGATCGCACGCATCCGAACAATGGATGCAGCTAAATGCAGCGGCGGTTTTCGTTAGATGCGAGCGAGCGTCTCTTGGCAAGAACCACCGCGGGGCGCGGGCGAGGTGAGGGGCTGCACGCCAAGCGCGTCGGGACGGTCATCGAGGATCTGCGTGCGGGTTTGCAGCAGAAGATGTGCGCCGATCCTGCTCCACTGCATCTGCCGCTTGTTGGCGAACCGCTTGGAACGGCGTTGACGGTGGCCTTGACGAGGGCCGAAGAGATGCGATCTCCGGACCGCTAACGCTCGCCGTAATAATCAGGCTGGCACTGTTGGAGGCGATGTAGGCCTGGTGAACTCGCCGATGGCGGTCAGGAACTTGCGCATGTTCGGCTAGCCTGTTTCGAGACCTTCCGCGTCGAATTGCAGGTCGGCGATTTCGTGACGGGCCCGATAGACGTCAACATGCCAGAGATGCCATTTGATCCTGCGCAGAGTTTCGAGCAGGTCCTGTCCGGTCTGCTCATCCTGGTTTTCGAGCCCTTGCACGAACTGCCGAAGGACCCTGATGCGCACGGTGATATGGAACCAGTCGGCGTTCTTCCCCACCGTCGGTGATGAAGGTGATATCCTGATTGGCTTGGACGGGCTGCTTCTTGAGATGGTCGAGAATGCGCCGTTGCGGCTCGCGATCATAGCCATAGACGAAACCGATGTAGCGCGGAGCACCCTCTTCAGGCAGCGAGCGGCCTACGATCAGCTCGAAATTCTACTTCCGGTCGTTTGGTCGCGGATGAAAGTTCGATGCGGCTGCAGAACGCGTTTGCGATGGCCGCCCATCTTCCCGGCGCTACCGGAGCACGATAACGTTGCGACCATTTCACCACCGAAGAGACCGCAAAGCCAAAGCGCGACCAACCCGATCCAATTCTGCGCCGCCCAACTTCCATCTCGAACGGTGCGCGGAACGCCCGCGCGCCGGGTGCCTAACTAGCAGTGGCACTGGGCATGCCCTGTGCTCGGCTATTCGAGCTTCTCCAATGCCTGCCTAATGTCATCTCCGGCGTCCTCCGGCAACGGCAAAATAGGGCGCGGTGGCTGGACGTGCGCCAGACCGAGGTAGTCGGCGATGACGAACATAACGCGGAAGCTGCCGTAGTGTTTGAACAAGGTCCAGAGCGGCCCGAAAGCGCGGTTCAACCGAGTGGACTCCACCGCGTCGCCGGACTGCGCTGCACGCGTCAGCGCAAGCGCCGGGACCGGCAGCAGACCTGCCGCAACGCTGTACCAGGTGTCACATCCGGCAAGCAGGGCATCCGCCGCGCCCCAATCGCCGCTGTATCCGATTGTGAACGTGTCAGTCGTCATCGACCGCAAACGTGCCAGTTCCCCCGCGTAATCGTCATTCGCCGCCAGAGGCATTTTCACAGCGACGATGTTGGACACCTCTGACAGCCGGGCGATCAATGCGTCGCTGAATGTGAAGCGCGTGGTGCTTGGATTGTTATATATGCACAAAGGCAATTCCCCCGCCTCGGCCACGGCGACGAAGTGCTGGAAGACTTCGTCCTCGTTCAGGGGAACGTAGGACATCGGTGCCAGGAGCAGGCCGTCAGCGCCAGCGGATTTGGCATCGCGCGCCAGAGCCTGAGCTTCATCGGTACGCAATGCACCCACACCCACGACAAGAGGCGTTTTGCCGCCGATGCATTCCACGGCAGCCTGAACGGCACGCTTGCGTTCTTCCCTGGTGAGGTAAGCATAACCGCCCGTGCTCCCCAGAAGGCCGATGGAGTCCGCTCCGGCGCGTTGAATACGCTCGAGAAAACGAGCCAGACCCTCGGTGTCGACATGCCCTTCCGCATCGGTTGGCGTAAGGGGGAACGCCGACAGGCCGTGAAACAAAGTCATCATCCATTCCTTTCGAAACTACATACGGGAAAGCAGCATACGCAGCCCGGCGAACGCGAAGAACATCGCCAACAGACTTTCGATCCAGCGGCGGCAGCGGCGATATAGAGCCACCATAGGCGGTGTGGAGAAGACAATGGCGTAGCCGCAGAATATCGTGACACTTAGGATGGCGCAGCCACCCAATATCGCCGCGATGCTTTGCCACGATGAATTCGGACCGATCCCCAGCGTGACGAGCGCGATCCATGCCAGCACGGATTTTGGGTTCGCCAAATGCATCAAGAGGCCCTTCCTATAGAGCTCACCCCGCGAAAGAGCGACTTGGTCGGTCGATGCGCGCACCGCCAGCTTCTCGTTCGACGTAAGCGCCGACCGTCCCGCCCTGAAGGCGAGGAATAGCAGGTAAAGCCCCCCGAAAACCTGCAGAACGAGCAGTGCCTGGGCGTACCTGGCCAACAGGGCGGAGATGCCGGTGGAGGCCATAAAACCCCAAAAGATCGAGCCGCTGACGACGCCGGAGGCAAGCATGAGCGCAGCACCTCTGCCGCGCGCCATCGCAACCCCCATAATGCGCATGTTGCTCGGGCCGGGGCTCCCCGCGGCAATGACATATGCAGCAAAGACGATGAGCAACTGATGGAGATCGACATTCATTCTCTCAGCCCTTGATAATCTCGATCGGATCGATCGCGCCGGATGCCCCGGGCGGCCAGCGATCCGCTCGCTCGACCGGAAACCTCATCCGGCGATGGCAATTTCTTGGCTCGCGATTTTGCAGCCAGGCATCAAGGCATTCAGCCCTCCGACCATGGCATCCGTCGCCTCTGCCAATGCATCGTCCGGCATGGTCTCCAACGCCTCCAGTACGAACCACATCCGGCCTGTTATGGTCTTCAGGCGGGTTCGAGTGCCCTGTCGCCAGTTCCAGCGTCGGCAGGTGACGCCAATGTCGTCGCGCCAGATGACCTCACCGGGCAAGGGAGGATCGTTGACCGCCTCTCCATTCATCATGGTGTCGAACGTCTCACTCCCGTCAGCGATCGTCAGGTGGGGTCTTCCGACATAGGCGTCAAAATTCTCTCCACCCACCGGGACTGCGTATTTCAGGCTGATGGCGTTGTAGAGATCGACGATCGGGTTGATCGTCGAAAGAGTGCCGTCTTTCAGAACCCGCTTTCTGAGGGCCTGGGCTGAGCACGGCGTACGGTTAGGCTTCGCGCCAAAGACGACGTAGGCGTCGGACCAACTCGCCAGATGAGCTTCTGCCCAAGCCGGGCCATCCGCCAACGCGCAATCGCAGGCTTCACCAAGCAATCGGGGATCGAAACGTCCTTCTCCAGCTGAAGTGGCATCGACGTAGACGCTCACGGCTCTAAATCCCGATGCAATATTCTTAATTCGACCGTCGATGATGGGACCCTCAAACATCCAGGCAACTCCATCAGTTCGAGCGCAAGCAATCCATGACCGGCGCGACCAGTCACGATCGCTTCCCTGACTGCAAGCCAATATTGCAGTTCACTGGTCCAAACTAAACTGCCACTTTTGGAGATTTTAATTGGTCCAGTATAAGGAGGGTTCTCGCAGCACGGGAGCGACGCGTCGAATTTATCAATCCCTGATCAAGCAGATCCGGGCCGGAGTGTACGGGTGTCGGTGACGCCACCCAGTTCTCCGCAAGCAAGCGGCCCACAAGTTCCCCATGATCCGGTCATGCTTTTGTGAACCCTAGGGCATTATGGTCGATGCCAGCGCCACCAGGGTGGCGTCGTACTGTTCGAAACCCCCCGATTGTTACCGCGGTTTTGCTTGACGCGCGCGATGACCTTAGCTGAGGCCCAGGATGAAGCGCCGATTGGAGGGACGGATCGACCGCGCGTTAGATGCGTAAAGCGTCGTAAACCGCTTGATGTCTGCGGTGTCGACCTCGACCGGTTCCATTGCAACCATCCACTCCACGTTTTCGGTGCAGGGCGGAGTCGTTAGTGATCCCTCATAGGTCCAGTAGCCGAGCGAGGCCGGCAAAAGCCCGTTGGGATCGAACTCGTCAACTGCCATCTCCTCGCCGGGCCGGGCCGGAAAGACCTTGGCGAGACCGGCAAAGCTTTTATTTGTCGCGCCAGGCGTAAGAAGGGCGCTCAGCACTCCCAGAGTATCGCTCTTTGTGTCTTTATGGACAAAATGCGCTTCCATCGGGAAGCTCATGCCCGCCACGTGATGCTCGCTCGGCGCGTGGAAATGCAACTGTGCCAGTTGGTAGACGCGATCCCCGCGGGTCAAGGTGCTGCCTTCCGGCATGTTGATTTGAATGGTGTGGCCGTTGTTCACCATCCTGCCGCCGCCCTTGAGCCAACTGATGTCGATGCGCGGTATATCCGCCTTTACCGTGCCGGCGATGTCGATGGGTGACTGCTGCCTGCCCGCCGAACAGGCGAAATTTCTCGTGTCCAGATCGGCCCAATGCTCCGGCCCGACCGAGCCGCCATATCCCCAATGGGCGCTGGCCGCACGCGCGGTCTGGGCGCAGATCGGGCACACGCCCAGCGCGATGAATCCTCTAATCAGGTTACGACGATGCATATTGCCTCGCTCCTTGATGCGAACCTTATGTGCTTGCTTCCAATTGGTGCAGTCAAGGCACAGCCGCAAGGGCGGGCGTAGGTTGAGCCGCGCCACCAGCGTACACGCCAGCCAGTCCTCGTCGAACTGGTAAACTGGAAGAAGCGTCGCCGCCGGCGATCGTTGGAGGCTACGCTCGCCGGTCCGTGGAAATGGCTGGCGACGTGGCTCAGATTCACCGTGCTGCCGCTGATCAGGCTAACAACCAGCACAGCCGGCGTCGCCGGTCCGGCTGTTACTCGGCGGTATGTGGCGCGTGACGTTGAAGCGGGAGTGTCGGGCAGGCAGTGCATTGCAAAAGATCCCCTCTTTGGCGAGACGAATTCCTCCATTCCAACTGATTCCCGACCTCTCGGCCACCCACTGTGTAGCCTGCCCGCCACGCTCTCCAAGACCATAAAGGCATGGATCAAACTCGCGAATACGCCTTGGAAAGCAGGTCTCAAAGGCCAAGGGGACCTTCCATCTGGAAAATGCCAAGCAAAGCTCGCGTTAGGACGATCCATGCGGTTGCCAGGCTGGCTGCCTCCGGTCAGGCGAGATCCGGATCCTTCCGCGAGGATAGCTGTAAACGTCTACAGGCTGCATCGCTGTGCGCTTTGCCCTTCGATGGCGGGAACACAACCCGCACGGAGGCGACGAATGATTCAGCTGATCACACCTGGCCTCTACAGCGAATTCGCAGGCGAGCTCAAAGAGATGCACGGGCTCAGATATCGGGTTTTCAAGGAGAGGCTCGATTGGGAAGTTCAGACGGGAGGCGAAATGGAAACAGACACCTTTGACGACTTGAAGCCTGTCTATCTGCTGCTCAAGGGATCCGATTGGCGAATTCGTGGCTGCGTGCGCCTCTTGCCAACCACTGGGCCGACCATGTTGCGCGACACATTCCCGGCGCTGCTGGGTGAGGCTGTGGCGCCCGCGAGTCCCGACATATGGGAAAGCAGCCGTTTCGCGCTCGATTTGCCCCCATCAACGCCCAAGGCGGCAGGCGGCCTTGCCCAAGCAACCTACGAGCTCTTCGCCGGCATGATCGAATTCGGCTTGGCCAACAATCTCACCCGGATCGTGACGGTGACCGATACGCGTATGGAACGGATCCTTCGCCTCGCAACGTGGCCATTGTCGCGCATCGGAAAGCCGCAGCCCGTCGGCAAAACGGAGGCGGTGGCCGGGTTTCTCGAGATCTCTCACGCCAGCCTGTTGCGCATCCGCTGGAGGGGACGTCTGAATGGGCCGGTACTGTGGCAACCGATTCTCGGGCTGCCGCACGGCCCATGCGGATAGCCAAGACGTGGTGCGTGGCCCCAGGGATCGGAAGAGGGTTTGCTTCTCGTCGCCGAAAGGAGCCATTGCGTCCGGCCTGGAGAAGCAAGCCGAGGAATGATGCATGAAGCAGCGTCCGCACAATTGAACGGCGAGATCAAAGAGTGCGCTGGGGCTACCCATTCGCACTCGGCCCAAGTATTCCACGTCTCCTCCGGCCGGCTTGCATGCTATTAACGCAGGTGAGGGCGCCGGCCATGACATGCGCAGCCCGTTGAAGGCGGAAGCGTACGCCCCGGTTCACATCACCCGCATTGGACTGAGGTTTAGTTCATCCATGG
Source organism: Mesorhizobium loti CJ3sym (assembly GCF_000472785.1). Taxonomy (GTDB): domain Bacteria; phylum Pseudomonadota; class Alphaproteobacteria; order Rhizobiales; family Rhizobiaceae; genus Mesorhizobium; species Mesorhizobium loti_E. Next base: position 125,677 of record NZ_KI421462.1, on the reverse strand, counting down.
CGTGGATGATGGTTATCCCAACAATCAATTTTACCGAACTTACTGGATTCCATTAGAAGACTCTAACTGAGCGCATGCCGGGCGGCGTCCCTCGTCTGCGTCGGCTAAGGCTGCCGGGAAGAATTCGGAGAAGAACATGTGCGGAATTGTTGGCATCGTTGGGCAACAGCCGGTGTCGGAACGCCTGGTCGACGCATTGAAGCGTCTGGAATACCGCGGCTATGATTCGGCCGGCATTGCGACGATCACCGAGGGCACCTTGCACCGCCGGCGCGCGGAGGGCAAGCTCGTCAATCTCGAGAGGAGACTCAAGGAAGAGCCGCTGGGTGGTACCATCGGCATCGCCCACACCCGCTGGGCAACCCATGGGCCACCGACGGAACGCAATGCACACCCGCACTTCACGGATGGTGTGGCCGTCGTCCATAACGGCATCATCGAGAATTTCGCCGAACTGAAGGACGAATTGGCGGCGACGGGAGCCGAGTTCCAGACCGACACCGACACTGAGGTCCTTGCGCATCTCTTGGCAAGGCACCGCCGGGAGGGCATGAGGCGTGGTGAGGCGGTGCATGCCATGCTGAAAAGCGTCAGGGGTGCCTACGCGCTTGCCATCCTCTTTGAGGATGATCCGTCGACCATCATTGCGGCGCGCAATGGACCACCGCTGGCGATCGGTCACGGCGACGGCGAGATGTTCCTGGGCTCCGACGCGATCGCGCTTGCTCCATTCACGAATGAAATCACCTATCTCATCGACGGTGACTGGGCAGTTGTCGGCAGGACGGGCGCTGATATCTTTGATTACGACGGCCACCCCGTCGCGCGTCCGCGCCAGACCTCCGTGGCCGTGGCCACTCTGGCCAACAAGGGCAACCATCGCCACTTCATGGAGAAGGAAATCCTCGAGCAGCCCGAGGTCATCGCCGATGCGCTCGGTCATTATATCAATTTCATCGAAAATGGTGCCGATGCGGTTTTTGGCATCGACTTCGCCAAGATCCCGAGCTTGGCGATCTCTGCCTGCGGCACCGCATATCTCGCCGGGCTGATCGGAAAATACTGGTTCGAGCGCTATGCGCGCCTGCCGGTCGAAATAGATGTTGCATCCGAATTCCGCTATCGCGAGATTCCGTTGTCGCCGCAGTCTGCGGCTCTGTTCATTTCACAGTCGGGCGAAACCGCCGATACGCTGGCATCGCTGAGGTACTGCAAGCAGCTTGGGCTGAAAATTGGCGCTGTCGTCAATGCGCGCGAATCGACCATCGCTCGGGAGGCCGATGTGGTCTTCCCGATCCTTGCCGGCCCAGAGATCGGCGTCGCCTCCACCAAGGCCTTCACCTGCCAGCTAGCCGCTCTTGCCGCACTCGCCATCCACGCAGCCAAGGCCCGCGGAACCGTGACCGAAGATGAGGTGCAGGCGCTCGTCGAGAGCCTCGCCGAAATGCCGGGCGTCATGAGGCAGGTACTGGACAGCATCCAGCCGGAGATTGAGCTTCTGTCGCGCGAACTGTCAAAGTGTCATCATGTCCTTTATCTCGGCCGTGGCACAAATTTCCCACTGGCGATGGAGGGTGCGCTGAAGCTCAAGGAGATTTCCTACATCCACGCCGAAGGCTATGCGGCGGGTGAATTGAAGCACGGTCCTATCGCATTGATAGACGAGAACATGCCAGTGATCGTCATCGCGCCACATGATCGCTTTTTCGACAAGACCCTCTCCAACATGCAGGAAGTGGCCGCCCGCGGAGGGCGCATTATCCTCATCACCGATGGAAAAGGGGCAGCCGCATCGAAACTCGATACGATGCACACGATCGTGCTGCCGGCCACCGACGAGATTATCGCGCCGATGATCTTCTCGCTGCCGATACAGCTTCTTGCGTACCACACGGCGCTCTTCATGGGCACAGATCTCGACCAGCCACGCAACCTGGCAAAATCAGTCACCGTCGAATGATGTGACGCCTTCATTAGTCGCAACGCTCGCCCATTCGGAAAAAACTCCAAGCACTTCAACCGGGGCTCAAGCGCGCCGCTACCGCCTTGCCGTTATTTGCTGGAGCATGCCGTTTAGCGACGATTGGTTATCCCTTTGGCCTCCCCTCACGCTGCTTGGCTGTGCCTACTGGCAAACCCGGTCGAGAAAAGCATCGAATACGCAGCAATAGCGCTAACCACAAAGCGATCCTCCTGCCGCATGCGGATAAAACCCTTCGCTGTCCCTATTTCGTCCTCGCTCGATGATTGCGGCTCGCCGCGGTCTTCGTCGGTGAGACGGTTGCCCTTTGACTTTGCCAGGCGGCCAGCTGCGATGTGCGGGCTGTAGGAATCCCGTGTAACCTCGTTCTGGATCTAACGCTCACCGATAGGCCCGGCCAGTCGGAAGAGGACCGGGCGATGATCGGACACTTCCAGGAACCGCTCGATGGTTCGGTCGAGCGCGAGGATCATGAAATCGTGGCCGCCCGGCACGAGATTGGGCGAGATAAAGACATGGTCGATCAGCGACTTAAAGGGCGCCTTGACGCAGGTGATTTGCTTGTCCGAAGGCATCCTGCGCGGCGAGCGCGGTCAGGCCGGCGGCGGTCAGCGCGGTCTCCGGAAGCCAAGGTTGCATTGAGTCAACGCCGATTCAGTCGTTATCGAAGCTGGGATACTGGGCGAGTTCGGCGATTGCTTCGGCGATCACGCGCCCACCCATCTGCCGGCGGCCTCCACCGTGTCGCCGGACTGCGCCGCACGCGTCAGCGCAAGCGCCGGGACCGCCAGCAAACCTGCCGCAACGCTTTACCAGCTGTCACATCCCGGCAAGCGGGGCATCGGCCGCGCCCTAATCGCAGCTGTATCCGATTGCAAACGTGTCAGGGCTTATCTGCCGCAGGCGTGGCAGGTCCCCCGCATAATCGTCATTCGCCGCCTGAGGCCACCGAGATGAAGCTCTTCCTCCCGTTAGAATGAACGTTCGAAACGGAGGATGCCGCCGACACTGCTCTTTTTGTTGGCATTAGCCCAGCTAATGGAAGGGTCGACCTTGCCGACGGCGAAGTCGCCGTAGCGGTCATAGTCGAGTTCGGCTGTAATTGTGAAATCTGCAAGAAACGCATAGGCAACGTTTGCAGCGACACCATAGTTCCTGAGCTGATCACCCGAGAGCTGAAGATTCAACGAAGTTGTCTCATTGAGCTTGTAAGTGGCGCCGGCCCAGAAACCCCAGTTACCGCCCCAACTTTTGTAGAAACCGCGACCATGAGCGTCGATTGCGTTAGTGACGTCATCGTTGAGCTTGCCGCTGGAGCCATAGCCGAACATTCCGAATAGCGAGAGTTGGTCGGTAACATCGACGTCGATGCGGACCTTGCCGGCGACCGATTCGTAGTTGCTATCATAAGCGACAACGCCGGTGATCGCGCCCCAGTGTTGTGTGTATTTCACTCCGCCGACTAGGTGCGGAACGTAGCTGTCGATGGTGCCGACCAGGCCCGAGCCTTCTTCGAGTGAAACCACAGCCGTAAAGCCGTTACCGGCGTCAAAGTAGTACTGAACCACATTAGTATCGAAGGCGCCGTACGGGATAAGCATCTGATTGAGCACGTCGCCCGCGTAGCCAATAAACATGTCGAAGGCGGACCAGTCCTTGCCAACTCGGAGGCCACCAAGCTGAACCCAGGCGAAAGTCAACGTGATGCCTTGGCTGAAGGCATAGTATCGAGGACTGTCCGAACCGGAATAGGCGGTGTGCTTGCCGTAGTTCATGCGGGTCTCGATGTAGGTCTGCAATGTACCGAGTTCGGACTCTTGCCCGGTCCAAGTTTTGAATGTGAAGCGCGTGTGGTTTTGCCATATGCCCTGGGCCTCGCCAGTCTTCACATCCGTGGTTCTAGCTTTGTCATACGATACGACATCGCCGAGGCCGATGTCGTAACGGACATAGCCGCCGATGCGCAGGCAGGTCTCGGTGCCGGGGATGTAGTAGTAACCAGCGCCGTAAACGTCGCAGATCTTGACGTATTCAACGGGCTCAGGCTCGGCCAGGACGATGGCGTCGGCGGCTCGGGCACAGGAAACGGCGATCAGGGCCGCAGCTGAGCCGAGCAGGAGGCTCCTGATGTTCATTCTTGATCTCCGTTCAAATATTGAAGAAGGGGACGTCAACGAACGAGCCAGCCCTTCCTGTCCCCACAATCGAAAACGATGCACATCGCGCTGCGCCTATCGCAGTGTGACACACGGATCATAATAATTATCCAACAACAGGGGCGATGAAGCTGAATCATACTTCAACACAATAAGTTGGTTGTTCTAATATTACTTGCTTGAAATGCCCGGGGAGGAATCAAACACTTCCGAGTCGATCGCCATGATGATCTCCGATAGCTGCGGGCGTACCGTCACAACGGCTTCGAAAATCACCCCGCAAATGACGTGCCAACCTCACGACCAAGCTACGATTGACACTCAAGTTTGCCGTCGGACCTTGGTTTGCGTTTCCTTTTTTGCTCTGAGGGTCAAGCTGAGCACGAAAAGCAAATGTTTCGGACATGGTTCGTCTGTTCGCTTCGTGACAGTATCGTTCAATGGCGATAGCTTTTGTTTGTTTTGAGCCTCGACATTGTTGACATCATGCGAGTGCACCGCTCGGTACGTCAGCCGAGATGCCCCACTGATGCCGACATGCCTAGGCGTAAGCGTCCTCGTTAGGGCGAAGGGCCACACCTCGGCGGTGGCGAGGTGCACCAGCTTTCCAGCTAGTCCGGACAAAGTGGTTCCGAAAGGCGGGAAGGTCGAGACGAGCCGTTGTAAGGCCCTCTCTGAATCGGAAGCCGTGCATGGGCCATTTTTGTTTTTACGGAAGCACATGCGAATTCGCTCGATTGTCAGTTGCGAGCGATGCTTGAGTTGCGCTTCACCCCGGCGCTTTGCCGGGCCACAGGAGCGCGATTTGTCGGTGATCATGCGCCTGGCGTAGCGCTACTTTCTAAATTGGTTCATCAGGCTTGCAGCCTTGGCAGGGGCGGAGCTGGACGGTCTCCTCGAGCACAATTCCCGCTCTGACAGACGGTGCGCCACGGCCAAAGCCTCGTGCCGGCAATTAATACGACGAACTCATCGAGATGCCAGGTATCGCTACGTGACGCCGTCTTACGCACCAGCCGGCGAGCAAAAGTCTGGTCCCAACGCCGAATCGACTGGTCGGACGGGGCATGCTGCGTTCCATCGGACGCTGAAGGGAGGGGATAGGATAGGATAGTAGCACCAAACGGTGTGCGGGAAAGTCTCGACGGGAAACCCATGGCGCTTGTCGCTGACCAGCGCGTGCTCATACCATCGCTGTCCAGCCAAGGCTGAATGGGGCTATCGCTGCGAAATAATCAGGCCCAAAGCGGACCGGACTGATATAGCGCAAAGACACAGGAGAGCGCAGTGGTAAGGATGGAAGGCAACAACATGGGACGGTAACTGTTGCAGACCACAAAACATCGCGAAGCCCGCCTGCCTTGGTACACCATCTATCCGACTGTCGCGGAGTTCTCTGGGGCGGTCGGCGCCGACGCTTATGAGGAATGGCTCAGGAACCTACCGGCTAACGATCCGGCGTCACTCTACTTGCACGTTCCGTTCTGCCGATCAAAGTGCTGGTATTGCGGCTTCCCCACCACCATCACCCGCCATGATGCGCCGATCGTTAATTATCTGGCGGCGCTGCGTGACGAGATACGTTTGGTCTCGGAGCACGCGCCGCAGGCGCTGCCCGTGAGCGATGTGCATTTCGGCGGCGGAACGCCAACTCTCATGGGGCCAGTTGAGTTCCTCGCCCTGACGGAATTCCTGCGCCGCCACTTTGCGCTTGCGGAAACAGCTACGATCGCCGTCGAGATCGATCCACGCACGTTCACGGCCGATATGGCCGAAGCCTTGCAAGCAGCCGGCGTGAACCGCGCGAGCCTCGGCGTGCAGAGCTTCGATCCCATTGTTCAAAAAGCGATCAACCGGGTCCAGAGTGAGGCGCAGACGGCGGCTGCCGTCGAAATGCTGCGTCGGCATGGAGTGACAAGCATCAACTTCGACCTCATCTTTGGTCTCCCGCATCAAACGGTGCAGTCTTGCGTCGAGACCACGAGGGCGGCGGTCGCCATGCGCCCCAACCGGCTTGCGGTGTTCGGCTACTCGCACATTCCGTCCTTTATTAAGAATCAGCGCCTCATCGAGGAGGCATCGCTTCCGGGCAGCGCTGCCCGCGCCGAACAGGATGCGGCCATTGCCGTGACGCTGATTGCCGCCGGCTACCGAGAGATCGGGCTCGACCATTTCGCCTTGCCGGACGACGATCTCGCGCTGGCACAGAAAACCGGTCGCCTGCGGCGCAACTCGCTGGGCTACTCGGCCGACACCTGCAAAACCCTGATCGGTTTCGGCGCGTCGGCTATCGGGCGTGTCGGCGAGGGCTACGTCCAGAACGAGGTTACACGGGATTCCTACTGCCGGCACATCGCAGCTGGCCGTCTGGCGACGTCAAAGGGCTACCGTCTCACCGACGAAGACCGCGCGCGAGCCGCAATCATCGAGCGACTAATGTGCGATCTCGAGGCCGATGTGCCGGCAATCTGTGCCGCCCACGGATCTGATCCAATCCATTTTCTCGATTCAGCTGAACGCTTGGCGATGCTTGCCAAGGACGGGATTGTGGACATCGAAAAGGGTTTTGTCCGCGTACGGCGGCAGCATCGTTTTGCGATGCGCGTTGTCGCTGCCGCATTCGACGCTTTTCTCGACCGGGTTGCCCGCTGAGTCAGCCAAACAAGTGTGAGGAGGCCAAGGCGACGCCGAAGCGAAATTTGACGCCCATGCGGTTTCCTTTCTTCGAGGTCAGGATTTCACAGCCGTCGCCGGCGTAGCAGGCCTCAAGCGGCTTCCCGCCCTCGAAGAAAGCCACGGTGTCGCCATCGATCGTGATCCGCTCGAATTGGTGCGATAGCCGATCTCGTAGCGCGTACTCATCTGCGCTCTGGTCGCCGCTCTCCGCCTTATAAGCCATGACTGGATCGAGCGTTCCATGGTCAGGAAGGGATAGACCAACTGCCAATCCCGGACCCAAATTCGACAGGGCGCGCTGCTTGATCTGGTCGTCCTCAAATGTAGATCGGCTGGACCGCGGGATCGTGGCTATATGCGTGATCTTTCTCAGCTGCTTGATCGTGGATCTTGCCGCTCCCGCCGACGGCCACGATGTGGAAGGGCTTGCCCTCCACGGCGATCTCGCCGTTCCTGGTGAACGATCCCGCCGACACGATATAGGGCTTGAGGGTCGGTCACGACGATGTTGTCCCCTGCCGCGGCGATGCACGGCCGTGCCCGTCCATCGAATAGAGGTCGTGAGCTTGAGCGAGTTGGCGATCTTGCCAGCCACGAAGCTTGGCGTTCTGGTGACGCTCAACAAGGCGACCGCAGCAATGGAACGTGCTGCCAGAGAAGCCGAATCCGTTGAGGCGGGCGGCAAGCTGCGGCCGCGCGTGCAAATCTGTAGGGTCAGGGAACTATTGAAGGGCAGAAAGCCCACGCTTCCACCTGTCTATGACATTATCTCTGCCGCTGCCGCCCGGCAGGTGGCCGCCGCGGTTGCCAACGCGACAGGAAATACGGGACCCGCCGTCCTTCAAATATTCCATCGCCGGCAGCGGACAGAAAGCCACGAACGATCAGTCGCCGACACCTGTGAACAAGCCGTGTGCGACATTGCAATCATCCATTTATTGGCTCAACTGCCCACATGGCCGTGAATGAACTGGATTTGTTGGTTTTCCAGATGGCAGTGGAAAGCGTCCGCTCACTCTGCTTGAGCTTCAATGACAAAGCGGCGGAGATAGCCGCGAGGAGCCGCGGAAACCTGCTTTTCGATGTGCGGATCGATGATGACGCCGAGGTCCAACGGCTCGCAGCCATCCGATATCGAGGTGGGCAGATTGGTGTGGTGACGTTGGACAGACAAGGCCTTATTAGCCGCTACTGCGTCGTCGACGGTACCTTCTCCCGCTTCATTGCACCGTTGGAGAATTGGACCAACATGCCGGTATCAATGCAGGCCAAAATCGATGTCACTCACCATGCCGGCCTCTTCCTAGGCGCGTTGCGAAATGCCGGTCATATGCTTCGCAACTAGGGCGGAACGCGTCTGTGGATCTTTGCACCCGCCTGGGCGTTTGAGCAGGCGGCTCATCGAGGTTCTGCAGCGCGCGGATGTGCCACGGCCGGGGTGATAGCCGCCTCTGCCCAACAGATCGCCGGCGAGGGCTTGTCGAACAATGAATGTCGTCAATTCACAGTCCGAGAAATGGTGTCTGGCTCACGAGAAGCACAGCGAATTGAGACTGAAACGCAGTCCAGCTGGGAAACCCAGCGCGAAGGCCGGAAGGTAACTTATCTGCGATAGAGGCAACGGGAAGGCGCCTTCCACTTATAAGGCAGCGCCCAATATGTCGGTACTCGCCTGAGGAATTCCCATGGCGGGCAGGGCTACCTCGCGATCCGATCTCGATAGGCTTGTTGTACCTCAGACCGGACTCGATGTTACGAATTTCCTCAGCGGCTTGCCCGCATGCCACCGCCAGCTCCCCGACCACGTGCTCACGATAGGCACGAACGATATGAGTCCCCTCCGACATAGCAGTCCTCGGGAATGCGCGAATATTGATACACCTCGAAGGAGAGCAACGGCGCGCCAAACAGCCTCTCATCGCACCAAGTCGTACATAGGGCGCATTCCTGTTCCGGCCGTCCCGGGCGATGCTCGATCCATCTCTCCAGAACAGCGGAGCAAGCCAGTGACGCCCACGAAGCTTCTGATTGGGCAGATCGCCATTGTGTTCGCCATCGTTCTCCTCGGCGTGTGGGCTGCCACGCAATGGTGCGCTCATATGCTAGCCTTTCAGGAACAACTCGGCGCGCCATGGTTTGTCGCGGCTGGCTGGCCGATCTACGAGCCGTGGAAACTGTTGGAATGGTGGTTCCAATTCGATGCCTATGCGCCCGAGGTATTCGACAAGGCGGGCATGCTTGCGGGCACCAGTGGATTCATGGGCTGTGCCGCTGCGATCGCTGGTTCCCTCTGGCGCGCGCGCCAGCGCGGCTTGGTCACCACCTATGGCTCCTCTCGATGGGCGGCGACGCGGGAGATCGAGAAAGCAGGGCTGTTTCAGCCGGCAGGCGTCTTCCTCGGCAAACTGAAGGACCGGTATCTGCGTCATGACGGGCCTGAGCACGTCATGGCCTTTGCGCCGACACGTTCCGGCAAGGGCGTCGGACTGGTTGTCCCAACCCTTCTCTCCTGGTCCGGCTCGGCCGTCATTCACGACATCAAAGGCGAGAACTGGCAGCTGAGCTCCGGCTGGCGGTCGAGGTTCTCGCATTGCCTTTTGTTCAATCCGACTGATCCGCGATCGGCCCGCTACAACCCGCTGCTGGAGGTACGCAAAGGTTCGGACGAGATTCGCGATGTCCAAAACATCGCCGACATTCTAGTCGATCCGGAAGGCGCGCTGGAGCGGCGGAATCATTGGGAGAAGACCAGTCATTCACTCCTGGTCGGCGCTATCTTGCACGTGCTCTACGCCGAAGAGGAAAAGACTCTTGCCCGCGTCGCCACCTTTCTGTCGGACCCGCAACGCTCGTTTGCCGCGACTTTGCGGCGAATGATGACGACCAACCATCTCGGCGCGGCCAATAAGCCTCAGGTCCATCCCGTCGTGGCCTCGGCGGCACGAGAGGTGTTGAACAAATCGGAGAACGAACGTTCAGGCGTCCTCTCGACCGCCATGTCTTTTCTCGGCCTCTACCGTGATCCGACCGTGGCGGCGGTAACATCGGACTGCGACTGGCGCATTGCCGATCTGATGGATGCGGAGTGGCCGATGTCGCTCTATCTGGTCGTGCCGCCATCGGACATCTCGCGCACCAAGCCCTTGGTGCGACTGATCCTGAACCAGATCGGCAGGCGGCTGACGGAGCGCCTCGAGGGTGACCCAAAGAAGAGCCGCAAGCATCAACTGCTCATGATGCTGGATGAGTTTCCGGCGCTCGGTCGCCTCGACTTCTTTGAGACCGCGCTCGCGTTTATGGCCGGTTACGGAATTCGTGCCTACTTGATCGCGCAATCGTTGAACCAGATCTCCAAAGCGTATGGCGACAACAACGCCATTCTGGACAACTGCCATTTGCGAATTGCCTTTTCCTCCAATGATGAGCGCACGGCCAAGCGAATCTCGGACGCGCTTGGCACGGCCACGGAACTCAGATCCATGCGCAACTATGCGGGCCACCGGCTGGCACCTTGGCTCTCGCATGTCATGGTGAGCCGCCAGGAAACCGCCCGCCCGCTGCTGACACCGGGCGAGGTGATGCAATTGCCGCCCGCGGACGAACTGGTGCTGGTTTCGGGATTGCCCCCCATCCGGGCCAAAAAGCTGCGATACTATGAGGATCACAATTTCACCGAGCGGGTGCTGCCTTCGCCGGTGTTGCGCGACGGACCCTACGCGGACTGCCCGATGTCGCGGCCGGACGATTGGACTGGGCAAGTACGCGGCGTCGACCGTCGTCTTGCGTCCGACGATGAAAGCGCTGGCGCCGCGCTTGCGGACGAGGGAGGTGTTCAGCAGCAGCGCCATCCTGGCCTACCCGAAGAACATACCGCCGTCACCCAGGAACCGGACCAGGACGATCTGTCCAGACCCGCAGACGATGATAGCGAGGCGATGGCGGACAAGCGCGTCATGGACCGGATCTCCACCGTCGCAGGTGCCTATGGCATCAACGAGGGAAGGGGCGATGATAAGGATATCGTCCCCGGCTTCTGAACGCTTTCCGCAGCTCGGGCGTATCTCAGCGTAGATAACGGCCGTAAGCAATTTTGGGCATCTCGATAATGCTTGTTCCGCCGCCGGCCCGCCAGCGCCGGCCAGTTGGAACAAGCGCATGAAGCCCCACCGCATTCGTCACCAGTTTCTGCTCGAACCGGAATTGAGCGAGAAGCTGGACAACCTCAGCCGCGATCCCTCGACCACAAAATCCGCGGTCGTCGCGAAGGCCGTAGAAGCTTTCATCGAGCGGCGTGGCGAGAATGAACTCGATCGGCGCTATGGCATGAGGCTGGACCGTCTTTCCCGCGACCTCAGTCACGTCAGGCGCGATGTCGACATGACATTGGAAAGCTTGGCGCTCTTCATCCGCTTTTCGATCACGCTTCATGCCCACACGCCTGTTCCGGACAAGGCGACACAGGCGATTGCTCAGGAGCGTTTCGACAAATTCGTCGAGCAGGTCGGTCGCCAGATCGCATCGGGGAAACGCTCGCTTGGCAAAGACAATGGCGGAGGAGGGGAAGGATGAGCGCTCATCCAGAGGCCGACCACCGACGCCGCGCCATGCTGCGCACCGCCATGGGTCCGACGATCACTGAGGCGCTGGCCGATCCATTGGTCATCGAGGTGATGGTCAATCCCGATGGCGCGCTGCGGCTCGACCGGCTGGGAGAAGGCCGAATCGATACGGCCGTGCATATGCATCCTTCCGAGGCGGAACGCATCATCCGCCTGGTCGCTTCCCACGTGCGTGCCGAGGCGCATGCGGACAATCCGATTGTCAGCGCCGAATTGCCGTCGGGCGAACGCTTCGAGGGACTGCTGCCGCCTGTCGTGCTGGCGCCTTGCTTTGCCATCCGCAAACCAGCCGCAAAGCTCTACACGCTGGCCAACTATGTTGCCGATCGCATCATGTTGCCGCTGCAGGCCGATGCGTTGATAAAGGCAGTCCGAGAACGGCGCAACATCCTTGTCGCCGGAGGCACGTCGTCGGGTAAGACGACGCTTGCCAATGCGCTGCTGGCCGAAGTCGCCGAATGCGACGAGCGAGTGATCCTCATCGAGGACACCCGCGAACTGCAATGCGCAGCAAAGGACTGCGTTGCCCTGAGAACCAGGCGGGGCTCGGTCACACTCGCCGATCTCGTGCGCTCGACGCTCCGGCTCCGCCCCGACCGCATCATCGTCGGTGAAGTCAGGGGCGCGGAAGCGCTGGACATGCTCAAGGCATGGAACACCGGGCACCCCGGCGGCATCGCCACGGTTCATGCCAATTCGGCGCGCTCTGCCCTCTATCGCATCGAGCAGCTTGCACAGGAAGCTGTCGTCACCGTGCCGCGCCGCCTCATCGCCGATGCCATCGATCTCATCGTCTTCATCGCGGGGCGCGGCTCGTCGCGCCGCATCGATGCAATCGCTGAGGTCACAGGTCTCGACGGCAGCGGCGACTACGCCGTCTCCCCACTCACGCCTCCGCAACTCCAGCAACTCTGAAAGGCCCCCTTATGCGCAAGAAGCTCCGCTTTCTTTCGTTTGCCGCGCTCGCGTTTCTTCTCACAGTTCCGGCGCACGCTGCCGGCTCCGGCATGCCTTGGGAACAGCCGCTGCAGCAGATCCTGGAATCGGTGCAGGGACCGGTCGCCAAAATCGTCGCGGTGATCATCATCATCACCACCGGCCTGACCCTTGCCTTCGGCGATACTGCAGGCGGTTTCCGCCGGCTGATTCAGATCGTCTTCGGCCTGTCGATCGCCTTCGCCGCATCGAGCTTCTTCCTCTCGTTCTTCTCCTTCGGCGGCGGGGCGCTCGTCTGATGACCGCCGGAGTGCAACATATCGAGGGCTTCGAGGTTCCCGTTCACCGGGCATTGACTGAACCGATCCTGCTGGGCGGCGCGCCGCGGGCGGTGGCGATCCTCAACGGCACGGTGGCTGCGGCCATCGGACTAGGCTTGCAGCAATGGATTGCCGGGCTAGTGCTCTGGCTTGGCGGCCACACGCTCGCGGTCTTTGCCGCAAGGCGCGATCCCGACTTTGCCAGCGTGCTTGTCCGTCACCTTCGCCTGAGGGGATGGCTCGCATGCTGAACCTTTCGGAATATCGCGGCAGGGCCGACCGGCTTGCCGACCATCTGCCCTGGGCAGCACTGGTGGCGCCCGGCATCGTGCTCAACAAGGACGGCAGCGTTCAGCGGACTCTTCGGTTTCGCGGGCCCGATCTGGAAAGCTCGACCGAAGCCGAACTCCTCGGCATCTGCGCCCGGGCCAACAATGCGCTTAGACGCCTTGGCTCCGGCTGGACATTGTTTTTCGAGGCCGAGCGCATCGAAGCGCTGGGCTATCCGTCCTCGCGTTTCCCGGACGCGGCGTCATGGCTGGTTGATGAAGAACGGCGTGCTGCCTTCGAAGGCAAGGTCGCGCATTTCGAGAGCCGCTATCACCTGACCTTGCTGTCCATGCCGCCACCGGACGCCCAGGCGCGGGCGGAAAGCGCGCTCGTCGACTCGCATCATTCAGAAGGCGAAAGAGACTGGCGCCAGGAGATGGCGCGGTTCCGTGACGAGACCGACCGTGTGCTGGATCTTCTGTCGGGCTTCATGCCCGAAGTGCGTCCGCTCGATGACGCCGAGACGCTGACATACCTGCACGACACGATCTCGACCCGCCGCCATCCGGTCGCCGTGCCGGAAACGCCAATGTATCTGGACGGCATCCTGGTCGATGTGCCGCTTACCGGCGGCTTGGAGCCGATGCTGGGTGAGCAACATCTTCGCACACTTACCATCCTCGGCTTTCCGAACCTCACCCGGCCCGGAATCCTCGATGCCCTCAATCATCAGGATTTCGCCTATCGCTGGATGACGCGCTTCATTCCGCTCGACAAGACCGAGGCCACCAAGACGCTGACCCGCTTGCGCCGGCAGTGGTTTGCCAAGCGCAAATCGATCGTCGCAATCCTGCGCGAGGTTGTAAGCAACGAACCCGTTCCGCTCGTCGACAGCGACGCCGACAATAAGGCGCTCGACGCCGATGAAGCACTTCAGGCGTTGGGCGGCGATCATGTCGGCTTCGGGTATCTCACTGCAACGGTGACGGTATGGGACGAGGATCGCCAAGCCGCCGCTGAGAAACTTCGCGCGGTCGAGCGCATCATCAATGGGCTCGGGTTCACCACCATCCGCGAAAGCGTCAATGCGGTCGAAGCCTGGCTCGGCTCGCTGCCGGGTCATGTCTATGCCAACGTTCGTCAGCCGCTCGTTCACACGCTGAACCTTGCCCATCTCATGCCGCTTTCCTCGGTGTGGGCCGGTCCTGCGGCGAACGAGCATCTGGCTGAAGTCACTGGACGAGAGGCCCCGCCGCTCCTCATCGCCGAAACCAGCGGGTCGACTCCGTTCCGGCTTTCTTCTCATGTCGAAGATGTCGGCCACATGCTGATCGTTGGACCGACCGGCGCCGGAAAATCGGTGCTGCTTGCCCTGATCGCCCTGCAGTTTCGTCGCTATGCCGGCGCGCAGGTCTATGTCTTCGACAAAGGCAATTCGGCGCGCGCGGCAACGCTCGCCATGGGTGGAGAGCATCATGTCTTGGGTTCGGACGGTGCGCTTGCCTTCCAGCCACTGCGCAATATCGGTGATCAGGGTAGGCGCAGCTGGGCAGCTGAATGGATCGCCGGCCTGATTGCCCATGAGAACGTCACCCTCACGCCGGAGGTGAAGGAGGCGATCTGGTCGGCGCTCAACAGCCTCGCCACCGCGCCGGCGCAGGAGCGCACGCTGACCGGTCTGTCGGTCCTGCTTCAGTCCAATGCACTGAAGTCCGCCTTAATGCCCTACACGCTCGACGGTCCCTTCGGCCGATTGCTCGATGCCGATGACGATCGGCTGGCCTTGTCGGATGTGCAGTGCTTCGAGACCGAGGAGCTGATGCATAGCCAAAGCGCTGTGCTGCCTGTGCTCACCTATCTCTTCCATCGCCTTGAGGAGCGGTTCGACGGGCGACCGACGCTGCTCATGCTCGATGAGGCCTGGGTCTATCTCGACAATCCGCTTTTTGCTGCCCGCATCCGCGAATGGCTGAAGGTGCTGCGAAAGAAGAACGTATCGGTGATCTTCGCCACGCAGTCGCTTGCCGACATCGCCGGCTCTGCAATAGCGCCGGCGATCATCGAGAGCTGCCCACAGCGCATTTTTCTCCCCAATGATCGTGCCGTGGAACCGCAGGCACGGACTGCCTATGAGCGCTTCGGTCTCAACAACCGGCAGATTGAACTGATCGCCCGGGCCACGCCGAAGCGGCACTACTATTTGCAGTCGCGCTGCGGCAACCGTCTCTTCGAGCTCGGGCTCGGCCCCATCGCGCTTGCACTTTGCGGCGCCTCGGGTCCAGCCGCGCAAAGCCTGATCGACAGGGTCCTGTCCGAGCACGGGCAGGACAGCTTTGTCTTTCGCTTCCTCGGCGCCCGCGGCCTCGATTGGGGGGCCGAGCTTCTCCAGCAATTCCCTCAACCAACCAAGGAGCAATCGTCATGATGCGGCGCCGCTTTCTCTCGGGCCTGATCACCCTTTCGTTGATCGCCAAGCCGATGGCCGACTACGTGCAGCCGGCCTACGCGCTCATCGTGTTCGATCCGTCGAACTACGCACAGAACGTGCTCACGGCGGCGCGCTCGCTGGAGCAGATCAACAACCAGATCCAGTCGCTCCAGAACCAGGCGACCGTGCTGCAGAACATGGCACGCAATCTTCAGAGTCTGGATTTTTCTTCGGTGGGTCAGCTTACCGGCTCGCTCCAACGGATCGACAGTCTGATGGACCAGGCAAGTGGCCTGAGCTTTGATCTCAACAAGCTTCAGGACCAGTGGCGTAATCAATATCCGGAAAGCTACGACGCCACGATCAAGGTCAGCGATGTAGCGAGCGCCGCACGTGACCGCTGGCAAAGCGCAATGCAGGCATTCCGTCAGACCATGGGTGTTCAGTCGCAGATCGTCGAGAATGTTCGCGGTGATGGCGACCTGCTTGCCGATCTCGTCAACCGCAGCCAAGGCGCGGCCGGTGCGCTTCAGGCAAGTCAGGCCACTAACCAGCTCCTTGCGCTTTCGACCAAGCAGCAGATGCAGATCCAGACGCTGCTCGCAACGCAGTTCCGCGCTGAGGCCGAGGATGCGGCGCGCAAGGCGCAGTCCGAGGAGGCCGCGCGCGAGACGACAAAGCGCTTCCTCGGCACAGGCACGGCCTATCCCAGCAACTGATCACCAATCTCTTGACGACGAGGAAGGCGGCATGAACGACCTTGGGGTCATTGATCGCTTCATGGAGACCTTCATCCGCTACATCGATAGCGGGTTCGGTCTGCTCTCGGGCGATGTCGCCTTCCTTACCACGACCCTGATCGGCATCGACGTCACACTTGCCGGCCTCGCCTGGGCATTCGGCGGCGAACCCAACATATTCGGCCGGCTCATCCGCAAAGTGCTCTATGTCGGCGTCTTTGCCTTCATCTTGAATAACTTCAAGAACCTCGCCGACATCATCTATCGGTCCTTCGCTGGCCTCGGCATCAATGCGTCCTCAGGCAATCTCTCCGCCGACAATCTCCTGCATCCGGGGCGCATTGCCGCAACCGGTTTCGAGGGCGCCTGGCCGCTTCTCGATCAGGCAAGCCAGCTTCTCGGCTTCCCAGAAATCTTCGGCAACGCGCTCACCATCTTCGTGCTGCTCGTGGCCTGGTTCCTGGTCATCATCGCCTTCTTCATCCTCTCCATCCAACTCTTCATCACCATCCTCGAATTCAAACTCACCACTCTGGCCGGATTCATTCTTGTGCCCTTCGCGCTTTGGAACCGGTCAGCGTTTCTCGCCGAGCGCGTGCTCGGCAATGTCATCTCGTCGGGCATCAAGGTGATGGTGTTGGCCGTCATCATCGGCATCGGCTCCACGCTCTTTGGCGAGTTCGCTTCCGCGCTGCAAGGCAAGGAGCCGGATCTGGCCGCCGCCATGTCACAGGTCCTGGGCGCCTTGGCGCTCCTTGGTCTCGGCATTTTCGGACCTGGGATAGCCTCCGGTCTTGTCTCGGGCGCGCCGCAGCTTGGCGCGGGCGCCGCACTTGGAACCACGGCAGCCGCAGCCGGTGCATCGCTCGTTGCCGCAGGCGCAGCATTTGCCGGCGCGCGCACGGCAACCGGCAGCGGTCTCACCGCACTCCGTGCCGGCACGACCATGGGGTCAGCGGCTTCTACGGCCTGGCAGATCGGGCGCGCAACATCGCCCGAGTCCGGCCTGTCCGGTGTAGCTGCTGGAATGCATGGTGTGACCAGCGCCGCCGGCGGCGCCGCAATGCGGGCGGCACGATCTGCCGCAGGGGGCTTCGGGCGCAGCGTTGATGCCGGGCGCGAAGCTGCCTGGACCGCGACCGGTGGTGCGCCGACCGCATCCATGACCGGAAGCCCTACTGGTCCGGTCGCTGATGCCGCGCCCGGCTGGGCCAGGCGCCTGCGTTCCGAACAGACAGCCCGTGCCCACCGTCACACCGCCATGCAGGCCGTCCGTGAAGGCGACAGGCCGGGAGGCAGCGCCAATCCCTCTCTCAACGACAAGGACGACTAAATGCTATTCAAGCGACCCATTCAACGTTATGGCAAGACGCCCGAGCCGGTCACGCCGTATCAGAAGGCCGCGCAGCTCTGGGACGAGCGCATAGGCTCATCTCGAGTGCAGGCCCGCAACTGGCGGTTCATGGCTCTTGGCTGTCTGACCTTGGCGGCCGGACTTTCCGGCGGACTCGTGTGGCAGTCGATGCAGAGCCGCGTCGTGCCTTACGTCGTCGAGGTCGACGGCTTCGGCGAGGCACGCGCCGTTGCGCCGGCAATCCGGGACTACGAGCCCTCCGATGCCCAGATCGCGTGGCATCTCGGCCGCTTCATTCAGAATGTCCGTTCCGTTTCCACCGATCCGGTGCTGGTGCGGCAGAACTGGCTTTCGGCCTATGACTTCGCCACCGACCGCGCGGCGCTCTTTCTCAACGAGTACGCCAAGGCGAACGATCCTTTCGGCCAGATCGGCACACGCAGCGTGTCGGTGCAAGTGACCAGCGTGGTCAGGGCTTCCGACAGCTCGTTCCAGGTCAAGTGGGCCGAGCAGGTTTTTGAGCGCGGCAGCCTTGCCAGCACGACGCGCTGGACCGCGATCCTCACCATCGTGATCCGCCCGCCAAGTAATACTGACCAACTGCGCAACAACCCGCTCGGCGTCTTCATCAATGCGATCGACTGGTCGCGCGAGCTCGACAGTGCTGCGCCGACGTCCGTTTCCCCAAAAGGAGTCCACCAATGAAGAATAGAATGTCGTCGGTCCGTGCCGTGCTGATCCTGTCGGCCTCTACAGCAGTCCTCTCCGCCTGCGCGTCGAAGCCGGTACCGCCGCCTGAGATTTCCTATGATGCTGCCGATTTCAAACCAGCCGCAATCGAGAAGCCGCCGGAGAAGCCGGTCAAGATAGTCGAGGTGCCAAAGCCGCTGCCGCTACCCGGTCAGTTACAGCCCAATCCGGGCAGGGTGGCCGAAGACAAGCGCTCTCCTGAAGAACGGGTCTCCGATGCCAATAAAGCAGCGACGCAGCAACCTACCAGGTATGGGTACATGAATGCGGTTCAGGTTTATCCATTCGCCGATGGCGCGCTCTATCAGCTCTACGCCGCACCGGAGCGCGTCACCGATATCGCACTCCAGCCGGGCGAGAAGCTAACAGCCGTGTCGGCCGGCGACACGGTGCGTTGGGTGATCGGCGATACTGTCAGCGGCACCGGTGACAATCAGCGCACCCATGTGCTGGTAAAACCCTTCGCGCCGGGGCTTACCACCAATCTGGTGATCACCACGGAACGACGCACCTACCATTTGCAGCTTCAAAGCACCGAGAAAACCTCGATGGCGGCGATCTCCTGGACCTATAGCGAGGACCAGATCATCGCGCTACGCCAGCGCAACGCTCAAGCCGAGGGTGCCATGCCGGTAGCTTCGAATGTGGCGCTCGAGAATATCCGCTTTCGGTATTCAATCACCGGCGACACACCACCCTGGAGGCCGACGCGCGCTTTCGACGATGGCAGCAAGGTCTATATCGAATTCCCCCGTCGCATTGATCAGGGTGAAGCGCCTCCTCTCTTCATCGTCGGCGCCGATGGCAATGACCAGCTCGTCAACTTCCGTATGCGCGGCAACTATTACATCGTCGATCGCCTCTTTGCTGCCGCCGAACTGCGCCTCGGCGCCAAACAGCAGCAAGTGGTGCGCATCACCAGGACTGACGGCCGGCAACCGCCGCGGCGGATTCCGCTCTTTGCGCGGACCAGCAGGTGAGGGGAGCGCTCATGACCGATACTTCCCGATCCGATGCGCCGCCGAAACTCGATCCCGAGCAGCTGCAATTGCGAGCCTCGCCCCGCCGCGCTGTCCGATTCAGGCGCGGTGTGATCGTCGCCATCGCTGCAGTCGGATCCGGTGCCATTCTGGGCGTCACGATGATGGCGCTTCAAGGACCGGCATGGCGTATCAAGCACCAGGCAGAGGACCGCTATAACACCGAGCGCAAGCCACCCGCCGAGGGACTAGAAGCGCTTCCCAAGGACTATTCCGGGATCATGCCGAAGGCCCCTGTGCTCGGACCGCCACTGCCCGGCGACCTCGGTCGCCCCATCCTTGAACGCCAACGTCAGCTCGGCATCGCGCCAGGGCAGGATATCTCCGCCGAGGAGCAGCGCCTTGCCCAGCAAGCAATTGAGGCGCGCGAGTCGCAAGTCTTGTTCCGGATCGACAATCGACCCAGACAGACAGATGTCGCCGGCGGCGGGCCGAGTGCGCAGCAGCCGTCTGAGGCGCTTCCGCAATCCGGAGCGACGCGCGCGTCAGCTTCCGTTGCCCCAGCCGAGGGTGACCAGAACAACCAACAGCGCAAGCTCGATTTTGTCAGTCAGCGAAACACAAGCGGGATCTACAATCCGCATGCGCTGCAGACGCCGGCCTCGCCCTACCAACTGATGGCCGGCAGCGTGATCGCGGCCAGTCTCGTCACCGGCATAAATTCCGACTTGCCTGGCCTTGTCGTCGCGCAGGTCACCGAGAATGTGCACGACACAGTCACCGGCAGCATTGTGCTCATTCCGCAAGGCTCACGCCTCATCGGCACTTATGACAGCGTCGTGGCTTTTGGGCAGAGGCGCGCATTGCTGGTCTGGCAGCGAATAATCCTGCCCGACGGTTCCTCGATCGAAATCGACAATCTGCCAGCGACGGATACTGCCGGCTATGCCGGGCTTGAAGACAAGGTCGATTTTCACACCTGGCAGCTGATCAAGGGAGTTGCTCTAGCGACGCTACTGGGCGTTGGTACCGAGTTGAGCTTTGGGGAAAACGAAAGCGACCTAGTTAAGGCGATCCGGGAATCCACTCAGCAAAACATCAGTCAAGCCGGCCAGCGCATCACCGAAAAGAACCTGAATATTCAACCCACCATTATCGTCCGCCCCGGTTGGCCCCTCCGCGTGATTGTACACAAGGATCTTGTGCTGCGCCCATACCCGACTTGAACAGGAGTAATCATGGCAGATCTGAAACTTGGAAAGCTTCCAGACCGGACACCTTCGAAGATGACCATCACCGTTAGCGCGGACTTGAACCAAGCACTCAAGGACTATGCGGCGCTTTACCGCCAGACCTATGGCGAGTCTGAAACGGTAGCGGAACTCATACCTTTCATGCTGGCAGGGTTTCTGGAAGGTGACAGAGCGTTTGCCAAGGCCAGAAAGGAAAGCTTGCCTGCCGCCGGCATGTCAGAGAAATCGCGACGCGTGTCAGGTTCAGATTCCGAGTAATCGAAGCATAAAGTTGGTCAATTGGCGCAGCCGCCCGGGTGCCTAATTTCCCGGCGGTCGCGGCCTACCGATCCGTCATGTAAGGCCTATGCGCGAACTTCGAGCAGCTGGAG
Source organism: Mesorhizobium loti CJ3sym (assembly GCF_000472785.1). Taxonomy (GTDB): domain Bacteria; phylum Pseudomonadota; class Alphaproteobacteria; order Rhizobiales; family Rhizobiaceae; genus Mesorhizobium; species Mesorhizobium loti_E. The sequence goes on along the minus strand of NZ_KI421462.1, from coordinate 104,843 downwards.
GTCAAGTAAGTGCCTGGGCGGCCCGGAAACCGCGAACAAGGCGCAGGGCGTGCTAGCCGCACTCATGCATGGTTTCAGACACGTGGGAACGCCGTGCGGTTGTTACTCAGAATGAGCCCATCTCAAAGGGGCATTCAAGAGCCGCAGCGCTGAGTAGCGAAAGCCGCAATGGGGTGCGTCGCTGACATTCAGTGAAAGACTGGGCCGAACAATCCAACCTGCTTGGGCGGATACGAAGTGGAGCCCTGCCTGCAGGGTTCCGGCGGGTCCCAGCCCTCTGCCATGCGACCCCCTTTGGGAAATACCCGCGTCGTCACAGCATCGTAAAGTGGCGTCATATGCACTATCGAATTGTTAGCTGCTGGTTTCGGCGATTTTGAGGAGGTTCGCGATCGACTGAAGACGGTGACGTTCGTCTGTGGCACTCAGACTGCCACTGAGTGCCTGGCCGTTCCACTTTCGAAATATTTGTCGAACTTCGCTGCAATGCTCCTTACAAAGGGACGACTTTCCGCCGATACGACGTAACTGTCACCTTGGAGTTCAAGCGGTCGAGCAGGGTCGCCAATGGCGATGGAGCTTGCTTGGAAAAGAAGCTTTTGTCCGGCTTCCCCGAAGCGTTCCACCAGATCGGCTGCTGAAAAGCCGAAATCGCACATCAAGCGCTCGATGATCCAGCCGCGAACACGGTCATCTTCGGAAAACGCGATGCCGCGGACCGTGGCCAGATGTCCCCCCTCGACCATGCGTCTATATTCGGCTGTCGACGGCATGTTCTGCGAATAGCCCTGTCGAAACCGGCTGATCGATGACGACCCGAGCCCGATCAGTGTTTCGCAGCGATCCTCGGTGTAGCCCTGGAAATTGCGGCGGATTGTTCCCGCGCGAGCCGAGACTGCAAGCGCATCATCCGGCCTGGCGAAATGGTCTATTCCAATCGCCTCGTATCCGGCGCCCATGATCAGACGGGCGGCAATTTGCCACTGAGCGAACCGTTCGGCCGGACCCGGCAACCATGCCTCGTCGATCATAGTCTGATGCTTCTTGAACCAGGGCACATGCGCGTAGCCGAACAGCGCCATCCGGTCCGGCTCCAGAGTCAGCGCCTGCGCCACGGTGGAACAGACGCTCTCCCTGGTCTGATGCGGCAGGCCGTAAAGCAAATCGAGGTTCACGGACCCTACGCCGCGAGAGCGAATGCCGTCTACAACCGCCTTGGTCTGCAAAAAGCTCTGCTCGCGATTGATCGCCTTCTGCACCTTCGGATCGAAATCCTGAACGCCGACGCTCGCCCGCGCCATGCCGATCTCGGCAAGTGTATCAAGGCGGGCTTCGTCCATGTCGTTGGGTTCGATTTCGACGCTGATCTTCGCATCGGCAAGAAAATCGAAGCTATCCCGCAGGACAGTTCCCAAGGCTATCATATCCTCGGGCTTCAGCATGGTCGGCGAGCCGCCGCCGAAATGCACGGCGCGGACATGGGCCTTGCTGCCGACAAGACCGGCGACAGTCGCGATCTCCGCGTGAAGCGAGCGGAGATACGAAGCCACCGGCTCGTAGCGGCGGGTCTGCTTTGTATGGCACGCACAGAACCAGCACAGCCGGTCGCAATAAGGGATGTGCAGGTAGAGCGAGACCTCGTCACCGCTTTCGAGCGCCTTCAACCAGCTTCGATAGACATCAGCGTCGACGCCAGGATGGAAATGCGGCGCGGTCGGGTAACTGGTATAACGCGGGACGTTCTCGCCAAGCCTGGCAGCTAATTCCGGTCTCATTTGGTGGTCCGCCGTTTTTGCCTCGCCGGAAGTCTGGACGCGTCGAAGAGCCAATGCCCTGATTTCGGTCAGCCTCCAGCACGGACAAACTGCCGCAAGGATTTCTCTGCCATCGCTTGCTATCCTGTCGAAACTTGAGATCGGTAGCGCGAGCGTAATGACAGTACGGCAAGACATTCACAGTTCCGGCATTCCCGTTCTTTGCCTGTCTTGCGCAGCACGACATCGCGGCGTCTGCGGTGCGCTCGATCCAAACCATTTGGTTGGGCTAGCCAAAACTTCGTCGCGGCACAAGCTCGAGCCGGGGGTCGAACTGATCACCGACGCCGAGGCCGTCGACAGCTATTCAAACTTGCTTTCAGGCGTTGTGAAGCTGACGAAGTGCCTTTCGGACGGCCGCCAGCAGATTGTCGGTCTTCGGTTCGCACCGGATTTTCTGGGACGGCCCTTCAAGGTGAAAAGCACGATCAATGTGGAAGCGGCAACCTCCGTCTCCCTGTGCTCGTTTCCGAAGGCGGCCGTTGAACGGATAATGAAGGAATCACCGGGACTCGAGCATCGCCTGCTCAAGCAGACGCTGGACGAACTCGACGAGGCACTTGAATGGATGGTGACTCTCGGGCGCAAGACCGCACCGGAGAAGGTGGCGAGCTTTCTCCTCATGATCGCCCGGAATATGGATTCCAGTATCGACCCGGCGGCTGGGTCGGCATGCTTCGATCTGCCGCTGACACGTGCCGACATCTCTGATTTCCTTGGACTGACGAACGAGACCGTGAGCCGCCAGCTTACGCGATTGCGGGCTGACGGCGTGATCCGGATCGAGAACAAACGCCATGTAACGGTCGACAGCATGAGCCGGCTGGAGCAGCGCTGCGGCGGCCGAGGCGCGCGGCAACCGGCCTTTGAATGAGACCTAAGCGTCGGGGCCTTCGTCGCTTATTACGATCCGCGGCAGGACATGCTCGCGTTCGAAAGCGATGTGTCGCCGCAAGCCTTCGAAGAAGCCGCGTAGCATGAATCCGACAGCTTCCGCGCTCTCTATCGGATCACCATGACCGATCGCTAGGAGCGTTTCGGCCACCTCGCCAGCGAAGCATTGATCCTCAAGGTGCTCGATGCGCAACCGGCTGGTAGAGGCAAGTTTGGCCTCGGCCGGGGTCAAGTGCGCCTCATACGCAGGGAAAATCACCCTCTCCTCAAACCCATGAATGTCACGGAGCAGCGGAACGATCTTCTTGGCCGTTCCAAGACATTTGAGGCGGTCGACGTTCGGCAGTGCATCGGCAATGCTTTCCAGCGAGAAGCAGAGCTCCAGCTTTTCCCGATGAGCAAGCTTCATGACCTCGCCCGGAATCGCCTCTGTGCCGGCCTGGCGCGAGAAAGCCGCACTTGTCCATGAGCGGGTTGGCCCGTGCTGCGTTTCCTTGTTCAAATCGCCACCTTCTGATTGCACCGAACTCGATGCTGCCCGAAGCAAAATCGTGCGGCTCTGACATGGATCAGGGCGAGCAGGCGGCAACTACGGAATTAATGCACCGCGGATTTGGCGTCCGCGCATTGGAATCCTGGTCGGGGACATGTCATGAAATTCGGCACGGAGATCGTCGTTCTAAGCCTGTTTGCTTTTGCGGCCCTGGTGGCTGCCGGCTTCGGCGTAGAAGGACCTTTTCGCCAGCATATGGGGGTTTTGTTCTTCGCCGTGGCTGGCTTTACCGCGATCCTGCTGCGCAACACAGATTTCAAGCCGGCGGCTCCGATCGACACCTCCGCCTACATGGATGGCCCGATCCGCTACGGAGCCATTGCAACGGTATTCTGGGGCGTCGTCGGCATGCTCGTCGGTGTGATCATTGCCCTGCAGCTGGCATACCCTCACCTCAACATCCAACCCTGGTTCAATTTCGGCCGGCTGCGGCCGCTGCACACATCCGGCGTCGTCTTCGCCTTCGGCGGCAACGCTTTGCTTTGCACGTCTCTCTATGTCGTGCAGCGCACGTGCCGCGCCCGGCTGTTTGGCGGCAAACTGGCCTGGTTTGTGTTCTGGGGTTACCAGCTGTTCATCGTCATGGCGGCGACCGGCTACCTGCTCGGCATCACCGAAGCCCGCGAATACGCCGAACCCGAATGGTATGTGGATCTCTGGCTGACCATCGTCTGGGTCGCCTATCTCATCCTGTTCCTCGGCACGATCCTGAAGCGCAAGGAACCGCATATCTACGTCGCCAACTGGTTCTACCTGTCCTTCATCGTGACAATCGCGATGCTGCATGTGGTCAACAATCTGTCGATGCCGGCGTCGTTCCTGGGCTCGAAGAGCTACTCCGCCTTCTCCGGCGTCCAGGACGCCTTGACGCAATGGTGGTATGGCCACAACGCCGTCGGTTTCTTCCTCACCGCCGGGTTCCTCGGCATGATGTATTATTTCGTGCCCAAGCAGGCGAACCGGCCGGTCTATTCCTACCGCCTGTCGATCGTCCACTTCTGGGCGATCATTTTTCTCTACATCTGGGCCGGCCCGCACCACCTGCATTACACCGCCTTACCCGACTGGGCGCAGACGCTCGGCATGGCGTTCTCGATCATGCTGTGGATGCCGTCATGGGGCGGTATGATCAATGGCCTGATGACGCTGTCTGGCGCCTGGGACAAGCTGCGCACCGATCCGATCATCCGCATGATGGTGATGGCAGTCGCCTTCTACGGCATGTCGACCTTCGAAGGTCCGATTATGTCGATCAAGACGGTCAATTCGCTGTCGCACTACACGGACTGGACCATCGGCCATGTCCATTCCGGAGCGCTCGGCTGGGTTGGCATGATCTCGTTCGGCGCAATCTACTACATGGTGCCGAAACTGTGGAACCGTGAACGTCTCTATTCGCTGCGGCTCGTCACCTGGCACTTCTGGCTGGCGACGCTCGGAATCGTCGTCTACGCCGCGGTGATGTGGGTTTCCGGCATCATGCAGGGCCTGATGTGGCGCGAACACGACGAGCAGGGTTTCCTCGTCTACTCCTTCGCCGAAACCGTCGCCGCCATGCATCCCTTCTACGTCATGCGTGCCATCGGCGGTGCGATGTACCTCACCGGCGCCCTGCTCATGGCCTGGAACGTGACCATGACCATTCTTGGCCACCAGCGCGAAGAGCAACCAATGCCAGGTTCCGAGCCCGCCCTCCGGCCTGCCGAATAGGGAGCCAGACAATGGGCTTGATGGACAAACACGCGATCATCGAGAAGAACGCCACGCTTCTTCTCGTTGGCTCTCTTCTTGTCGTGACCGTCGGCGGCATCGTCGAGATTGCGCCGCTTTTCTATCTCGACAACACGATCGAGAAAGTCGAAGGCATGCGGCCCTACTCGCCACTGGAACTCGCCGGACGCAACATCTATGTGCGCGAGGGCTGCTACCTCTGCCACAGCCAGATGATCAGGCCTTTCCGGGACGAGGTCGAGCGCTACGGCCACTACAGCCTGGCCGCCGAGTCCATGTACGACCACCCCTTCCAGTGGGGCTCGAAGCGCACCGGCCCTGACCTTGCACGAGTCGGCAACCGCTATTCCAACGAATGGCACGTTCAGCACCTTATGGATCCACGTTCGGTGGTGCCGGAATCTATCATGCCTCGCTATGCCTTCCTGAAGGACGCTCCGATCGAGGTGAAGGACTTCTCGACGCATCTGGTTGCGAACGCGCGTGTTGGCGTCCCGTACTCCGATGAGATGATCGCGCACGCCAATGCCGATCTGATGGTCCAGGCCGACCCGAATGCCGATGCCTCCGGCGTCGAGAAACGCTATCCGAAAGCCAAAGTCGGTGATCTGGACGGCAATCCGCAGCAGGTGACCGAGATGGATGCCCTCGTCGCCTATCTGCAAATGCTGGGAACACTGGTCGATTTCAAGACCTATGACGATGCAGCCGGCTACCGCTGAGGGGGACGCAATGAGCTATAATTTGATGCGGGAATTCGCGGACAGCTGGGGTCTGCTTGCCATGGCGCTCTTCTTCGTCGGCTGCATTGCCTTTGCCTTGCGTCCCGGCGGCAAAACACAGGCCGATCAAGCCGCCCAGATTCCACTCAAGGACGACTGATCATGAGCAGCGAGTATATCGATGAAGTCTCGGGCATCTCAACGACCGGTCATGAATGGGACGGGATAAGGGAGCTCAACACCCCATTGCCCCGATGGTGGGTGATAACCTTCTACATCACCGTCGCTTGGGCGGTGGCTTATACAATTGCGTATCCGGCTTGGCCGATGCTGTCTTCCGCGACCAAGGGTGTGCTTGGCTATTCCAGCCGCAACGCTGTCAAGATTGAGCTGGCGGCTGCCGAAGCCGCCAAGGGCAAATATGTCGCGGCCATCCAGCAGAAGACCGTATCCGAGATTGCAGCCGACGACGCGCTGCGTGAATTCGCGATAGCGGCCGGCGGAGCTACCTTCAAGGTCAATTGCGTGCAATGCCACGGCTCGGGCGCCCAAGGGTCGAAGGGCTTTCCAAACCTGAACGACGATGACTGGCTGTGGGGCGGCACGACCGAGCAGATCCAGCAAACGATCGCGCACGGCATCCGTTTCGCATCCGACCCGGATACTCGGCAGTCGGAAATGCCCCCTTTCGGTGACATCATCACGCCCGAACAGATCGCACAGGTCGGCGCCTATGTCGCCAGCCTCTCGGGCAAGGTCCAGGATGCAAGTCTTATCGAGCCCGGCGCCAAGGTATTCGTGGAAAACTGCGTCGCCTGTCATGGCGATAATGCGAAAGGCAACAAAGAGCTCGGCGCGCCCAATCTGACCGATGCGATCTGGCTCTACGCACCCGGCGAGACAGCCATCGCCGTCCAAGTCCGCGCGCCGAAGCACGGTGTCATGCCGGCCTGGATCGGGCGTCTCGGCGAGACGAAGGTTAAGGAACTTGCGGTTTATGTCCATTCGCTTGGCGGCGGAGAATAGGAACGGAAGCCTATTCTCGGCCCTCCCCGCCAAGCGACGGGGCCCGGCACGAGTCGGGCCCCGACACCATTCCGGCATGCGGCGATTGACCTGCAGCAAGGCGGCGCGGCCCACACGGCGAAGCGGGCTCACTGCAGACCGGACGTCTGTCGAAGCAGACAAGTCCGTCGCACAACGATGTCATAGGCCGCGCGCGAGTGGAGATGCACGTGCTGGATAAAACGCAGATGGAGCGGCTCGAGGCAAAAGCGGTCAACTCCGCCAAGACACGACAGCCGCTCTATGCTCCGCGCAAGAAAATCTTCCCTAAACGCGCCTCGGGCAGCTTTCGCCGCTTCAAATGGCTGGTGATGGCGATCACGCTGGGCATCTATTATCTGATGCCCTGGTTGCGCTGGGATCGAGGTCCGTTTGCTCCTGATCAGGCCGTGCTGATCGATCTTGCCAACCGCCGTTTCTACGTCTTCTTCATCGAGATATGGCCGCAGGAATTCTACTATGTCGCCGGCCTTCTGATGATGGCCGGCATCGGCCTCTTCCTGATCACGTCCACCGTCGCCCGCGCCTGGTGCGGCTATACCTGCCCGCAGACGGTATGGGTCGATCTTTTCCTAGTTGTCGAGCGGGCGATCGAAGGCGATCGCAACGCTCGCATGAAGCTCGACGCCGGCCGCTGGACCGCGCGCAAACTGGTGCTGCGTGTGTCGAAACACGTCATCTGGCTGGTCATAGCGGCAGCTACCGGCGGCGCCTGGATCCTCTATTTCGCCGATGCGCCGACGCTGATCGGCGACGTATTCAACGGCACCGCCGCTTCGGTCGCCTACGTCACCATCGCGGTGCTGACGGCGACCACCTACACGTTCGGCGGGCTGATGCGCGAGCAAGTCTGCACCTACATGTGCCCGTGGCCGCGCATCCAGGCTGCCATGCTCGACGAGAATTCGCTCACTGTGACCTACAATGACTGGCGTGGCGAACCTCGTTCGCGGCACGCCAAGAAGGTCCAGGCTGCGGGGCAGCCGGTCGGTGACTGCGTCGACTGCAATGCCTGTGTCGCAGTCTGCCCGATGGGGATCGACATTCGCGACGGCCAGCAACTCGAATGCATCACTTGCGCGCTGTGCCTTGATGCCTGCGATGGCGTCATGAACAAGCTCGGCAAGGAGCGCGGGCTGATCTCCTATGCGACGCTGTCCGACTACAACGCCAACATGGCGGTGGCGACCGCAGGCGGCTCCGGTCCCGTGAACCCTTCACTCGTCAGAACGGCCGACAGCACATTCTCCGCCAGGTTGGCGCATTTCCATATTCGCAAGATCTTCCGGCCGAGGACCTTCTTCTACATGGGCGCGTGGACGGCGGTCGGGCTTGCCTTGATCTATTCGCTGCTGACGCGCGACCGACTCGAGATCAACGTCCTGCACGACCGCAATCCGCAATTCGTGACCCTGTCCGACGGCTCGATCCGCAACGGTTACACCGTCAAGCTGCTTAACATGATCCCCGAGCCAAGGACGATCGTCGTCACGATGCAGGGCTTGCAGGGAGCCGAAATGAGCGTCGTCGGCAGTGATCTGCCGGCAGCTCGCTTCTTCGCCATCGCGGTCGAACCCGACCGGCTAAACATGCTGAAGGTCTTCGTGCGCCAGCCAGCGGGTGAGGTTCGGCACGCTGCACAAACCTTCAAGTTCCGCGTCGAGGACAGAGCGAGCTTCGAATCGGACGAATACACCGCCACCTTCAACGCCCCGGAGATCGCCAGATGAGCACCAATACGCAAAAGACGCGTGAGTTCACCGGCAGGCACATGCTGCTCACCATTCTCGGCTTTTTCGGCGTGATCATCGCGGTCAATCTCACGATGGCGACACTCGCCAGCACGAGCTGGACCGGCCTTGTCGTCGAGAACACCTATGTGGCCAGCCAGCAATTCAACCGAAAGGCCGAGGAAGGGCGCGCGCAGGCGGCACTCGGCTGGACCGGCAAACTGACGATCGCTCGGGGTGAGGTCCGCTACAGCTTGAGCGATACCACCGGCAAGCCGGTCCCCTTGCATGGCGTCAAGATACTGTTTCGCCATCCCGCTTATGAGGCCGAGGACAAGTCCGTCACTCTTACCCTTGCTTCGGCTCAGGAGTTTGCAGCACGGGACGTGCCCAAGGATGGCGTCTGGATCGTCGAAGTCGATGCCGACGTCGGTCTCGCGGAGCCCTATCGCGACGTTCGCCGGATCATAATTTCGCAAGGAGCGCTGCAATGAGCTGTTGTGCACCCAGCGCGGAACTGGCGCTGGATCTGACCGGTACCACATCGGTCCTGCCGTCTAGCCAGGAGATCAGGTTGGCGAGCCGGTCGCTTGGCGACAATCTTTGGCAGACCGACCTTTCAGTGCCGACGGTTCACTGCGCGGCCTGCATCCAGACGATCGAGACGGCGCTGGCAAAGCTCGACAATGTCGAAGGCGCGCGTGTCAACCTGTCGACGAAACGGGTCGCGATCCGGTGGCGTGGCGACGAGGTGCCACCCTTCGTCGCCGCGCTGGGAAGGCTGGGCTATCAGGCGCACCTTTTCGCCGCCGAGATCGATGAAAAGGACAAGACGCTTGCCGAGCTGATCCGCGCGGTCGCGGTCGCCGGCTTCGCCGCCGGCAACATCATGCTGCTTTCGGTCTCGGTCTGGTCCGGCGCCGAAGGCGCAACGCGGGACCTGTTTCATTGGGTCTCGGCGCTGATTGCGATCCCGGCACTGGCCTTCGCCGGCGGCATCTTCTTCCGCTCGGCCTGGAACGCGCTGCGTCACGGCCGCATGAACATGGATGTTCCGATCGCGGTCGGAGTGTCCCTCGCCTATGCCATGAGCCTCTATGAGACGATCAACCACGGCGATCACGCCTATTTCGACGCGTCGGTTTCGCTGCTGTTTTTCCTGTTGATCGGTCGCACGTTGGATCACGTGATGCGCGAGCGGGCCCGGACCGCCGTGAAAGGCCTGTCCCAGTTGGCCGCACGTGGCGCCATGGTGCTGCGCGGCGACGGCGCGCGCGACTATCTGCCGGTTGGCGAGATCGAACCCGGCATGCTGCTGTTGATCGGGGCCGGCGAAAGAATCCCCGTCGACGGCAAGATCATTCAAGGGGCCTCGGATCTCGACTGCTCGCTGGTTTCCGGCGAGAGCACGCCTCGAAACGTGGCGGCAGGTGAAGCCGTGCAGGCCGGTGTCCTCAACCTGACCGGCTCGCTGACGATTGAGGCCACAGCCGCCGCGAAAGATTCGTTTCTGGCGGAAATGGTTCGGCTCATGGAAGCCGCAGAGGGCGGCCGCGCGCATTATCGCCGGATCGCCGATCGCGTTTCAGGGCTCTATGCCCCGGTGGTTCATCTCACAGCCTTCGCGACGTTCCTTGGCTGGATGGCGGCGACCGGCGACTGGCACCGGGCGATAACCATCGCCATCGCCGTTCTCATCATCACATGCCCATGCGCACTCGGCCTCGCCGTGCCGATCGTGCAGGTAGTCGCCGCGCGGCGCCTGTTCGAAAACGGCATCATGGTCAAGGATGGTTCGGCCATGGAGCGCCTGGCGACGATTGATACAGCGGTGTTCGACAAGACCGGAACGCTCACGCTCGGCCAGCCCCGACTGGTCAATGCGTCGTCGATCGATCCGACGATGCTGGCGATCGCAGCCGACATGGCCGCGCACTCCCGCCACCCGTTCTCAAAGGCCATAGCCGGTTTCGCGAATTTTGTCGGTCAACCGAAATTGGAGGCCGTCAGCGAGCACCCCGGTTTCGGGATCGAAGCCACAACCGCGGACAGCACCTGGCGGCTCGGTCGACGCGGATGGGCTGGATGGAAGGCTCGAACCGGCGGCGAAGGCAAACATGGCTACGGCACGGTTCTGACGAAGAACAGGATGATTGTCGCTTCCTTCGCTTTCGAGGATGCGTTGCAGGCCGATGCCGGGAGCGTCATGGCGCAATTGAACGATGCAGGGGTCGCGGTCGAAATGCTGTCGGGCGATACCGCGGACGCCTGTGGCGATGTCGCAAGAATATTGGGCATCGACCGTTTTGTTCCGGCGCTGCTGCCGTCCGGGAAGGTTGAGCGGATCGAAGTGCTGACCAAAGCCGGCCACAAGGTCCTGATGGTGGGCGACGGGCTCAACGACACGCCAGCGCTGGGCGCTGCGCACGTCTCGATCGCTCCAGCCACCGCCGCCGATATTGGTCGCAACGCGGCTGATTTCGTGTTCCTGCGTGAAAGCCTTTCGGCAGTAACCCTTGCGCTGGACGTCTCGCGGAAGGCAGGGCGGCTTATCCGCCAGAACATAGCCATCGCGATCATCTACAACGCCGTTGCCGTGCCGATCGCCATCTTCGGCAACGTCACGCCGTTGGTCGCGGCGGTCGCGATGTCCGCCTCATCGCTGCTGGTGATCGGAAACGGGCTGCGGCTGCAGGGCTTTATGCTCGCCGAGCTGACGAGGGCTTCTTCGGCAACACATTCCGGCATTCACCCATCAGCGCGGTCATCATGACGATACTCGTCTACCTCATGCCAGTCGCCCTATTTCTTGGCGCACTGGGGCTGACTGGCTTTCTGTGGGCGTTGAAGAGTGGCCAATATGAGGATCTTGACGGAGCCGCTGAGCGCATCCTCCGGGACGACAAGCCGGAACGCTGAGCCAGAGCGCTATTCCCGACGCTGTGCTGACGCCGGCCCTCAGCCGACTCGGAATAACGATCGTGCCGGGTCGATGCCAACCAGCAGCAGGCGCTTTGCGGCATCGCGGGCTTGGCGTACCTCGGCGAGAGAAATGAGAAGATAGCTGTCTAGCGGCAGAAGTTTCTGCTTGCCTTCAAATCGATAGGTGAGGCGGCATAGGCGGGATCCGGAGGACTGCATCCAAAACTGGAGCCCGCCACCGTCAGAGGCCCAATCCGGTCCAAGAAGATTCTTTGTTTCCAAATAGTTGTGATTTGCGCAGCGGCAGCGCTACCAACATAGATACCAAAATATTTCTGCGGATTGTTTCGGTTCCCAATCTATCCGCGGCTGGACTCGTGGGAGTGACAAGGGCATCGGCAACACTATAGGCGCAGTTATGCGACGCTAAGTTTCCGGAAATAGCTTAGGAAACAGTTCGTCCAACGTGTCGACCGGGAAGCGTAGCGATACCGGTCCTTTCGGGGTATCGGACGCAAGCAGGCCAAGCTCGAGCACCTCGGTAAACACGCGGCGGGCCCTACGTTCCGGCAAGCCAGCGATACGTGAGGCCTCACCGCGATCGAACTCGCCGCGCAGAAGCGCCTCCTCGAGCAGCCGGAAAGCTTCCGGCTTCAGGTCGTAGCGTTGAACAAACCGCTGCAGGCGCCGGGCAAGTTGGTTAAAATCGAAAAGGCTGGACATGAAACTGACCTGGTCGATGCATACGCGTGCGCGGATGCAGCTTGGCGCCGAGAACCGCCGAGCTTGCTGACAGCTCAGCCAGCGCGTCGGAGATAGGCTCCGCAACGTCTGCCAGGCGCGCCGGCTCGATGCGCTGTACGGTCTCTTCCATGATTGGCCGATGCTAGATTGCGCTAAGTACATATGTGTCAACAGAAATTTTAGCTGAGCGCCCATAACTGGCCGATCATTTGGCCGATGTTAGGCGCTACCTCAGCTTCACCGAGACGGTTGATCGATGACGCCAATGTCGATGCCGATGATGGCCGATATTCGCCATGCTCAGCGCATTGATAGCATGTACAAATTTGCGATCGGTAGGCTTGAGAATCATCGCTGAACCGAACATAACAGGAACAAACTGGTGCAGTGGTGTGAGGAAGCTGGTGTTTTTATGCGCTTTATCTGGAAGATGGGTGCCATCATACGTTGGCAGAAAATAGCGTGCGGCCCGGCTCTGGATATGCGATGTTTCTTAGGCACGGGCCGGTGAGATTGCTTGCCCCGCCGCGTTCGCGAACGATCCGTTCTCGTGAACTACAGCGTCCGCTTGCTCCGAGTCCGTTTGAAGTTAGGCGAGCAGAATGACTGTCTTCTCCGAAAAATTGCGCCGGTTGCCTGAGACAATCGAGTTGGCGAGCGCGCACGGAGCTGGCGACATTGCTTTCGCTCTTTCACAAGGGAAAGGACGGCTCGCCGTCGCTATTGCCTCGGGGGGATCCGTAGTTACAGCAGAATTCTTCTCGCGGTGCCGGACAACATTGCAATTGGGTCCGACGATGGTGATGACACCCATGCAGTTCGTCCTATCGATGGAAAATTGGGATGGATGCGATATCTGGCTGTTCAGCGCCGGAGCGAACAATCCTGACATCGCGGCAGCCTTCCGTGTCGCAAATGCATCCAGCTGCAAATCGCTCCAGTTGATGACAGTTCAATCGGAAGGCGCGACAACCATTGTGGCCTCAAATAGTCCTCGCGCCAAAGTGATTGTTACGCCAGTTGCCGATCCCAAGGATGGGTTTCTAGCGACGCATTCAATGATTTCGATGGTGACCGCCTTGTTGATGGCGTCAGATCTCACCACTGAGCAGCCGCAACGCGGGAGATTGGCCGAAGAACTCCGAAAGCGCGCGGAAGAGGTGCTAAGTGCACCTCAAAGCCCAGACTTCGATTTCCAGGTTGGGGATACTCTGTTCGTTCTGCACGATCCGCAAAACGCAGCAGCTGCAACGTTGATTGAAACTTCTCTTTGGGAGACCGGAATAGCGCCAGTACAGAGGACTGATTTCAGAAACTTCGCTCACGGTCGTCATGTTTGGGCGGCGAAGCATCCAGAGACCATGTACGTGCTGGCTTTGACAACCGCGGAAAGTGGCGATGTTTGGAAGCCCATCCGTGCAGCACTTCCTTCCCAGACCAGGATTCAAGATGCTGAGTTCGATCACGGTGGCCGATTGGCCAACGCGGTCAGCATTTTGTGGGGTCTATCCTTCGTTCAGCACCTCGGAAACGCTACGAGTATCGATCCGGGACGCCCGGGGAGAGGCGCGTTTGCCGAGGCGATATATGACAATCCCGCGCTCGACACGCTTTCGCGAGATTTGACTTCATCGGTTCGACACAAGACGTCCGCGCGGATGTACTTTGATCCTATCGATGAGCGATCAGCATCACTTTGTTCCGTTGGGCGAGAGAGGCTGCTTAGTTTGGGGGGCGCGAGCTTTGTCGGTCTCGCGCTCGATTATGATGGGACGGTCGTCCCGAACGATCCGCGTGAAGCCCGGCTCGGTCCTCCTCCCAAAGCGATTATGCACGAACTGGTCAGGCTTGTTGATGACGGCATCCAGGTGGGCTTTGCGACAGGACGCGGCGGCTCCGCTGGCGAAAAATTGCGAGACGCCCTTCCGAAGCGGATACATAGAAATGTCCTCATGGGTTATTATAACGGCGCCCACATTCGAACGCTCGACGTCGACATAGCTGAGGACCCCCCGCAACGAAATCCGAACATTGCCGAGGTTACCCGGTGGCTAACGGGCTCAGGCCTGCTTCGCGACGGAGTCGAGATCAAGACGCGTCCAATTCAGGTGTCGATTGACTGTGCCGATGTCATCGACGTCGAGCGTTTTGCGGATGGCTTGGCTGCTTGCCCTCAGATAGTCGAAGGTAGCGTGAAGGTGCTGAGATCTCACCATAGCGTCGATATCGTCTTGGCATCTACGTCAAAGCTCCGCGTTGTAGAGGAGCTCGCCCGTCGATCCGGCGATGCGAGCAAGGCCGTTCTCGGCATCGGAGATAGTGGCTCGCCATTGGGAAATGATCGGGAGCTATTATCCGGACCGCATTGTCTAAGCGTTGGCAGTGTTTGCGGCGCTTCAGGCGGCGCTTGGACGCTGTTTGGATCAAAGTTGCGAGGTCCGGATGCTCTCCTGCGCATTTTGCAGGCCGCTCGTGCGAAGGGATGCGAAATGATGATTGATCTTTCTGCTCTGACCCTCGATCAGCACTCTTGAAATGGTGACCGAGAAAAAACAGAGTGGGCCAGCTTATGACCGGGAGAGTCCGATGAGTGCAGTCGACGTGGTCGGCACAGGATTTACTGTTCTCGACCGCATCTACGCGGACTCGTTGGCGGTGTCGTCCGAGGATCTTGGTGGCTCTTGCGGGAACGTTTTGATTTCGCTCGCCATGCTTCAGCGGAATGTGGCGCCGGTGTTGAGCCTCGGTGAAGACGAGGTTGGCATCCGTCTTGTGGTCGCATTCCGGCACGCGGGAGCCGAGACGCGATACATCCGACAAACAGAACACATCCGCTCGCCGATCCTTGCTCAGCGTCTGCATGGGCCCGGGGTACATACATTCGAATTTAGGTGTCCAGAAACTTCCATCGATCTTCCGCGATATGAGCCGATAGACTGGGAAGATGTGAGCCGGGCTCTGCCGGCGATCAAGAACTGCAATGTCTTCTATACGGATCGATTATCCGGAGCGATCGTCGATGCGATGGAAGCTGCGGCCGACGCAGGGTCCACCGTCTATTTCGAGCCATCCGCGCTTGGCGATAAAGAGCTTTTCAGACGCGCAGTCGCTGCAGCGTCCGTTCTCAAGTTCTCAGCAGAGCGTCTGGCAACACTGGCGGGGCAGGTCGCCCCCCACGACGCCCTTTTCCTAATCGTGACGCACGGAGAAGCTGGTCTGGAGGTACGACGGGGAGCTGAGAAGGCGTGGTGCAAATCCTACCCGGCGCCCGAATTGCGCGACACCTGTGGTTCTGGCGATATGGTAAGCGTTGGCGTGATTGATTGGCTGCTGAGCCGCCGCGACCGCGCGACCCGGAAGATTTCAATTGACGAATTCGTTGTCGGAATCGAAGCTGGACAACGCCTGGCTGCCGAGAACTGCGCCTATGTCGGTGCTCGCGGCATCTTCCGCGAGCGTGGTGCAGAATACGCGCGGTCTGTCTTGCGGGGGTAAACCCGATGTCGGCAGTTTCAGATTTGCATTGGCTCTTCTTACGCCGCCTTCGAGACGTCGTCGTTCTGAAGCTTTGCACGGAGTTCCATCAGTAGCTCTCCAAGCATATTGCGACCCTGACCATTCACCTCTCCCCAGAGCCGATTCACCTCATTGTCGACGGTCGCAGTTTCAATCAGTCGAGCTGAGCCCGTCGATACCAGCAATTCGCGAAGATCTTCATGCTGAGTGAACTTGGCTCGGAGCACGCACCTCATCCTGTCAAACTTTGTCCGTGACCAGCCTGGGCTGACATCCCAGTAATATAGCCCGTGCGCCGCCATCGCCAGAAGCGCGGGAGACGGTGCCGCCATAAGCCATGCTTTGACTTCCGGCTTACGCGCCTTGCCGGCCTGATAGGCGTGCTCGCTCGTCGCAAAGCGCTCGCCTTCGAATTCAATCTCGCGCCGGAATAGATTGCTGAAGGCCCCGTAAGGCTTCTCGCTGGCACGATAGAACCGGATTTCCTGGCCAACATCCGTCACGAAAAACTCCATTGTAAATTTGCATCGTTTAGTGCATGCAAATTTACATGAAGCCGAAGCAAATTGAAAGGGCGGAGTTGGTCCGCCATATCAATGAAAAGCGCTTAGAAGCAGGCCTTTCTTACGCGGAACTGGCTGACATTGCTGATGTCGACGCTAGCCAAGTTTCGCGTATTTGTCGGGGGCAATTCATTACGTTCGGAGCGAGCGTCGTGCGAATTTGCACGACCCTCGGGCTGCAAAATACGCAGGGTGAAGGAACGACATGGAAACGCAGTCGGCACGCATCCGATCCGAACTGGGCAAAGCTGGAGCGCTCAATTCGGCGTGCTTGGGATAATACACCGGCCGGTGCGGAGCGGCTTGCAAAAGTCATAGCTGCGGTTGGCGAAATCACCCGCAAGTGAATCCCGTGAATTAAGGTAAGGACCAGGTTGATTTCGCTGGACGAACGCACTCCTCCCTGCGGTATATCGCTGCGGTCGGGTAGAGGTGTCATGGGGAGTTCTGATGAGGAAGGATTTGGCGGAAAGCCTGCTGGCAAAAATCATGGAATGGTCTGACGAGGAAAAGGCAGCGGAACGCGCTTATCTCGAAAGCTTTGCCAGTTACAAATACGACGAATATCAGCAGTTCTCGCCAGGCAAACGGTTCATCGAGAGTCTGGCGCTCTGGCTTGGGCAGTTCACCGGGGGTGAAGAGCGTCGCGAGGCTTACAACTTCGTGCGAAAGAGGCTGCTTTTCATATCCACAGATGAAATGAATCATCTGGTGGAGCTTACCTTCCCGACGATCATTCGCCCAATCCTAATCGCTGACACTGCGACCGAACTTGGGGTCGATCCACATAAAGTGAAGGCAATCGTCGACACGGTGGAGTATCGAACTCGACTTCGCCAGACACTGGTCCTAGGCCTGAGCGACGGTGCGCGAACAGACTGGTTTCGTCGCGCGAATCCGCAAGAGATGTCCAATGAGCAAGTCTTTCATGCCTATGACGTTTCGGATCCGAAAAGCGAGGGCATGGTCCAAGACCTTCGGAAGCACCTAACGAAGATCTTGGGTCGAGAACCCCACGATCATGAGGCCCGGTTCCGGTACATCGTACTGCTCGATGATTTCACTGGCAGTGGTACGAGTTTCATTCGAGAGGATGGGCAAGGTGGATGGACCGGGAAGATAGCGAAGATCGTTAGCGGCTTAATGAAAGCAGGAAACCTTGGAGACGCGATAGCGAATTCCGGCGTCAAGATAATCATCATTCTCTATGTCGCCGGCGATCAGGCAATCGAGCACATTGAAAGCCGTTTGCCCAAGTTGACCTTCGGCAAGGGCACAGTCGAGTTCGAGGTGGTTCACAAACTGGGCGAAACGACGCCGCTCGATGATGCAAGCGACAGCCCAATCCTGGGGCTCGTCGCAGATGATCGATATTTTGACGACGATGCCGACGATGAGCATTCTAAAGTAGGCGGTACAAGCAAGCGCTACGGTTTCGCGAATTGCAGGCTCCCGCTCGTGCTAGCTCACAACACTCCCAACAACTCGATCTATCTGCTCTGGGCAGAGGACGACCAATCGGTTCGTGGCCTGTTTCCGAGAGTTAGCCGCCACAGAAAGCTACAGTAGGTGAGAAATCCATTCCGAATGCGCGCATCCCAGCGCTCGACGAGTGACGATGAGTTTGTTCGTCTCTTCGGCGTGGGTGCTTTGGAGGTCATCAAGTCCTTCGATGACCCTTGGAACGGTCTCGTCTTTCTTCGAAGTGCACCTGGTGGCGGAAAGACTACGTTTCTGCGTATTCTTACGCCGCGTCCGCTGAAGCTCACTGACAACCTCGCTGATCAGCACCAGCAGGTGAAGGCGACGCGCGACGCGCTGAGGGAGGTGGGCGCCATCGGTCGCGACGGACCGAAATTGCTTGGTGCGATGGTCGTCTTCACCAGTGAGTACAAGGAACTGAGTGCCTTTGACCGCGGCAATATACTCTTTCGAGAGCTATTGAATTCTCGAATTGTGGTCGCGACACTCAGGTCGGTGCTGGAACGAGCGGAACGTCAATTTCCCGACGATCTTGACCAATACAGCTTCGAATGGGAGCCGGAATCAGACGCGACTATTCCGGGCCGCGCTACAGGAAAGGAGCTTTTTACCTGGGCGTCGCGCATCGAACGAGATTTCTACGATCGAATGGACGATCTCGGTTCGCCTGCGTCGATAAAAGGTGGGCACGCGCGCTTGGACGGGCTCAAGTGGTTTGCGCATGTTCGCATAAGCGACGCGCAGGGTGATATGGACGTCAAGCGCGTCCTTCTCATGGACGAACTCCAGACACTGGCTCCTCCACAGCGTGCAAGCCTGATTGAATTCATAACCAATGCGCGGGAGCAGTGCGGAGTATGGATCGCTGAAAGGCTAGAGGCTCTTACGCATAAGGATCTGCTCTCCGAGGGCGCGCTTCGCAAACGAGATTACGAGAACGTCGTGCAACTGGAAGAACGTTGGTCTGGAACAAGAACCAAGTCCTATACCAAATTTGTGGAAACGATCGCCAATCTTCGGGCGGCCAAGGCTGATGGTTTCGAAGGGCGCGAGCTGTTTCCGCTCATTGGTGAAACCGACGACATACCGAGCTTGGAGACCGCTCTCACTGGCCGTACGGCGGAGATCGAGGCCGAAGTTGTTAAGATGGCCGGCGTTGGCCCTCGTTATTCGAATTGGCTTGCCAATGCTCGCGGGCTAAGCGGCAACCTTCTCGAACGCGCCTTCAAATGGCAGTTGCTCAAAATTCTGGTCATAAGAGATACGAGACGAACCCAGACAAGCTTCGATTTCGATTCATTGACATTGGATGAGTTCGGAGCACGATCAGGCAGCGGCACGGACCGAGCAGCAGAACACTTTCTGCGAACAGATGTGGGAGCGCCAATCTATTTCGGCCGTGAGTCTTTGAGCGCCGTATCATCCTCCAATGTGGACCAGTATCTGGAGGTGGCAGGCGCATTGTTTGAAGAAATCTCTGCGAAAATCCGGTTTCACCGAGATCAGCCGGTGCCACTCACGGCAGCGCGACAGGACGCACTGATCCGGGGCGTTGCGAAGGATCGGTGGGACGGGCTTCCGCGCCGCCTTCCGCGTGGTGTCGAGGCGCGCCGCCTGCTCGAAGCAATCGGCGAATACTGCCGCCAACAGACTTTCAGAAGCAGCGCCCCCTACGCACCCGGCGTCACCGGAATTGCGATCACGATGGACGATCGAAAACTGATAATTGACAGCGAGGACGCTGAAATCTCGCATTTTATTCGACTTCGAGACGTCATGACGTCTCTCGTGTCGCATAACCTACTGATGCCACGTCTCGACCATAGAAATAATGGTCGGGAATATGTCGTGTTCTATCTGAACCGTCTTCTCTGCGTACATTTTGGCCTGCCACTTGGTTACGGCGGCTGGAGACATCAAACACTGAAGAGCTTGCTTCACTGGCAAGAAGCAGGAGCGAAGGCAATCGCCGTGGCCGAGGAGGCAACTCTTGTCTAGTCCGAGCCCGGCAATGCGATGGGATCCCTACTCCCTCACACTCGACTCCGATTTCACCATGTTCTGGCGACGGCGCTTGTCGGCCAAGAAGCGTAAGGTCCTTCTCGTGATTGGTCGCGGTTTCGACGTCAGAACTCTTGAAACTGCTCGACGCTTGCATGCCCTGGACGCCGATATATCGGTCTGGCAGTTGGTGTTCGACAACGGATTGGGCGACAGCCCGAAGCGATCGGAACTCACGGCGACCAACCACGAAGGACTCTTGAAACTCGTTCCCGCGGAAAAGATCGTTGCAGTGCCGATCGAGATTGGAGGCCCCGTAGGCGCTGCTGTAACTCCACGAAATACCAAAGCTTCATTGGACAGAGCGGGAGATTGTCGCGACTTTGACGATGTCATTGTCGACATCAGCGCTATGCCGCGCATGGTGGCACTTACCGCTGTCAGCGTTCTTCTCTTCAAACTTGATAAGCTGGCCGAAGCCAACGGCCCAAGCGTAAATCTTCACGTGACCACATCCGAGAGTGTTTCTGCGGATCTCGGCGCGGCAAAAGGCAGTCTCAGGGACAGCGTAACCTTCGTCCTTGGCTTCTCCGGACATCTTGAAGAGCAGACTACTCAGAATTGGCCGCGGGTGTGGTTTCCTGTTTTGGGTGAGGGTCAGCGTGACCGACTGCATCTCATACAAGACCATGTGAACCCGGATGAGATTTGCCCGGTTATCCCTTTTCCTACGAGAAAGCCACGGCGAGGGGACGAGGTGGTTGGTGAGCACCGTGACACTCTGTTCGACGACTTCAAGGTGGAGCCGGCAAACATCTTGCTAGCAAGCGAATACAATCCGTTCGAGGCTTACCGCCAAATATTTACGGCCATGGAACGATACAAAAAAGCTCTCAAACCTATGGGTGGCTGTAAGCTGTTTGTGTCGCCTCTCTCATCAAAGCTGCTTTCGATTGGCGTGTTGCTCGCGTGTTATGATCATAAGTTTGGAAAGGGCTCTAGCGACCGCTTTGACGTAGGCATCCCCTATGTCGAGACAGCTGTATATGGAGATCCCGAGCAAAATGCTGAAACTGCCGATTTTGAACTTCACTCGTTGTGGATACGCGGGGAATGGGAGGAGCCGATTCCAGCCACCGCGTCGGCAGCAGTGACGGCGGCAACATAACACCGAATGATGATCATGCTGGCCCGTTGGAGGCTGAACCACCGGAATGGCTGGTTACTCGTTTTCGCCTTTCGAAAGTCGCCGTTCCGGTCTCGGCCCCAAACCAGCCACGTTCGTCACGGTTAATCGACCCTTCTTGTGGGCCGACGAGACGCCGCGGAGGGAATACTAGTCCTCCTCCTGGTCCTTAGGTTCGCCAGACCATACGAGAGAATACGAAGGAAATGTGTGGCGAACCAGACGCTAAAATATTGATTTAATGTGGAAAACGATGACCATCCGGTTCTGTCACATTGGTCGCCCACTTTCGGTTTTTCGATGGGGTTCAGTGTGATTTTCGGAGGTTGGAGATTTGTCTCGGCGTTTGGTCGACCGTCGATGTTGGATTCAACGTAGATCTCGCGACGGCGTATGGACGGTGGATTTGCCGTGTCCCCCAATCGAGATTACCCCCGCGTCTTTGCTCTCGAGTTCATCCAGATAATCGGCCCACCATTGCATCATCTTGATGCGCTCTTCCCAGTGCTCCGCCCGGGCGTAGGCCCGACGAACGTCGTTGCTCTCAATGTGGGCCAGCTGCCGTTCTATGGCGTCCGGATGCCACTTTCCACATTCGTTTAGCAGAGTTGATGCCGTTGCTCGAAAACCATGCGCGGTAGCTTCTTCTTTGCCGTAGCCCATACGGCGCAAGGCAGCGTTAAGCGTGTTGTCAGAAATCGGACGCGAACGCGACCGAACACTGGGAAACACCAGTGCTCCACCATCAGAGATTTCTCTAAGTGAGGTCAGGACGCTGACGGCCTGTCTGGAAAGAGGTACGCGGTGCGGCCGTCGCATCTTCATGCGTCCTTCAGGGATGCTCCACACTGCGCTTTCGAAATCGAACTCGTCCCATTCGGCCGCGCGCAGCTCGCCGGGGCGGGGAAACAGCAGGGCCATCAGCTTCAGAGCGGCTCGGGTGGTAGGCTGTCCGTCAAATGCATTAATCGCCCTCAGCAAGCCTCCCAAGGCCTTAGGATCGGTAACTGCGGCACGCGGGGTGACCGTCGGACCGACCAGTGCGCCCCTCAGGGCGATCGTCGGATCTACATCGGCGCGTGCGGTTGCGATTGCATATCGAAACACGCTGCCGATGGTGGAGCGCAGTCGCCTTGCCGACTCGTATCGACCGCGAACCTCCACGCTGCGGAGAGCGACAAGAATTGTGGCCGGATCGATCTCCCGAACGCTTTTGTTCCCAAACGTTGGATAGGCAAAGTCGAGCAACCATTTGACCTTGGTGATGGTCCGGTCGGCACGTCCCTCCTTCTTCAGCTTGTCGACATAGTCCTCCGCGATTGAGCGAAAGGTGTCCTCCGCCGAAGCCTTTTGCGACTTACGCTCCTGTGCGGGGTCGATGCCACGTAGGAGGAGACGTTTGGCGGCATCGCGCGCCTCGCGTGCCTCAGCGAGGGAGATGAGGGGATAGCTGCCCAACGCCAGAAGCTTCTGTTTGCCGCCAAAACGATAGGCGAGGCGCCATAGGCGAGATCCGGTAGGCTGCACCCAAAGCTGGAGCCCGCCACCGTCAGACAATTTTACGAGCTTAGAAATGGGTCGGGCATTTCGGCATTTTACGTCGGAAAGGGCCATTTTCGGGACCTCCATTTGGCTGCAGCGATACCATCAGCATCTCCAATACCACCGAAAATACCAGCCCCCCGCCTCGTTGGACCAACTGCGCCGAAATTCCACAAAACCCGACCATCCGCGCTTTGCGCGCCGAAATCAGTAAGGATTTCAGCTAGTTGCCGAGACAGAAGCGTAGAGGCTTCGGCGAAAGAGACTGTCGGGAGAAGAGGGGATGGTGCCCAGAGGCGGATTCGAACCACCGACACGCGGATTTTCAGTCCGCTGCTCTACCAACTGAGCTATCTGGGCCTGTTCCGGCAAACGAAATTGCGTCGACCGGATTTCATCAAGGCGCCGTGGGGCGCCCCTTGAAAGCGCGTGGGTTATAGCACGGGAATTCTGCCTGTCCAGCGCCTAGGTGGCGATTTCCGGTAGGAAAAGCGAGGCTGTGGAAGGGGCGGCTTCATCAGGCGCTTTCATCCCCACAATGGCGCGCGGGCTGGCCCCTTTCGCCTTCGTCCCGACGCTGCCATGGCGCGCTGCAACTGCCGGGGCCGTCCTTAGCCGACGATCGGGATGCCACCATGCATCCGCGTCAACAGGCGGCAACGGGCCTTCGCTTCTATCTGGCGCCGAACGCGCCCCGGCGAAAATCCGAAGGCGACATCCCGGCCAGCTTGCGGAAGGATTTGTTGAAGGCGCTGAGCGAGCCGAAGCCTGAATCCATGGCGACGCGCAGCACATTGGCGTCCTGGTGCATCAACAGCGCCTGCGCGTAGCTCAGCCGCAACAGGTTGACATACTCGTTGAGCGTCATGCCGGTCGATTTCTTGAACAGGCTCATGGCGTATTTGGGATGGATGTCGGCCGCCGCGGCAATGTTCATGCAGTCGATGTCGTAGAGGAAGTTTTCGGCGATGAAATCGCACATGCGCCCGACATTGCGCGACGATTGCTGGTCGAAGGGGCTGCCGGCGTCCTGTCCGGCCGCCGTTTCGGGCACCAGTCGATAGGTCTCGAACCGCACCCGCTCCAGCCGCAGCAGAAGTTCGTTGACGGCGTGCTCGGCCTTGGCCGGGTCGCCCGAGCGGGCATAGCGGTTCCAGCGGGCGAAATTGTCGTTGTCTGATTGATCGGTGGCGCCGGTCACCAGCGTCGCACCGGTCATTAGCCGGTGGCGCACGTCGGCCGGCAGATGCAGCCGGAAGAAATGCACCAGCGGCAGATGCGCGCCGGCATAGACGGCGTCGTCTGAGAGATCGTCCATCTGGTGCGGCAGACCGCCCCAGAAGAAGCACATCTCGCCGGCCGAAAGGGAGATTTCGTGGTCGTTCATGCGGTAGTGCACGCTGCCTCGCACGATGAAATTCACTTCCACCTGGGCGTGCCAATGCGGCTTCAGCATCACCAGCGGAGCGGTGTGAAACATCTGCAGGAGCAGCGGCAGGCCTTCCACGCTGCTGGCGCCTGGCTGGTAAAACGGCCGTTCCGGCATCTTACTTTCCGCCAATTCCGTATTCCCTTTGTCGGGGACAAGCCTTCCACGCTGCATAGTCTAGCCGGGCTCGCAGAGAGAGCAAATGAAATGGGAGGATTTCAATGCGCATCACACTGACTTGCGCCGCGCTAGCGCTTGCCCTGGGCTCAGCCCCGGCCTTCGCGCAGTCCGGCGAAATCACCATCTGGAGTTGGAACATCGCCGCCTCCTCGCTGAAGGCGACAATTGCCGGCTTCAACAAGCTACATCCCGACATCAAGGTCACCGTTCAGGATCTCGGCAACCAGCCGACCTATGACAAGTCGATCGCCGGCTGTGCGGCCGGCGGCGTTGGCCTTCCCGACATCGTCACCATCGAGAACGGCGAGGCCGAGAATTACTGGAGCCAGTTCCCCGACTGCTTCGTCGATCTGCACACGCTGGGTTACACGACGGAAGACCAGAAGAAATACCCCGATTTCAAACGCACCGAGCTCGAGGTCGGCGACAAGGCCTATGCCATGCCGTGGGATTCCGGCCCGGTCGCCGCCTTCTACCGCCGCGACTTCTACGAAAAGGCAGGCGTCGACGCGGCATCGATCAAGACCTGGGACGATTTCATCGCCGCCGGCAAGAAGGTCCAGGCTGCCAATCCGGGCGTCTCGATGACCAATGCCGATTTCAACGGAGACAGCGAATTCTTCCGCATGATCTCCAACGAGCAGGGCTGCGCCTATTTCGCCGAGGACGGCCAGTCGATCACGGTCAACCAGCCGAAATGCGTCGACGCCATGACCAAGGTCAAGGAGATGAAGGACGCCGGCATCATCTCGTCGGCGGACTGGGGCACCAAGATCACCAACAACACGGCGGGCACTGTGGCCACCCAGGTCTATGGCGGCTGGTATGAAGGCACCATCCGCACCGAATCGGCGGGTGAAAACGGCAAATGGGGTGTCTATCTGATGCCGAGCCTCACCGCCGACGGCCCGCGCGCCGCCAATCTCGGCGGGTCGTCGCTGGCCATCACTTCGGCCTCGAAGAACAAGGAAGCGGCCTACGAGTATCTGAAATACACGCTCGGAACCAATGAAGGCCAGATCACCATGCTGAAGGAGTTTGGCCTCGTTCCCTCGCTGGTCTCGGCGCTGAACGATCCCTACGTCAGCCAAGGCCTGCCCTACTGGGGTGGCCAGGCGGTGTGGAAGGATATTTTGGGCACCTTGCCCAAGGTCGTCCCCAGCCGCGGCACGCAGTTCCAGAGCGATGCCGAAATCATCGTGCGCGCGGTGCAAACCAAATATCTGGGCGGCGGTTATCCCGACGCCAAGGCCGCACTCGACGACGCCGCAAAACAGATCGCCGCTGCGACCGGATTGCCGGTAAAATCATAACCTCCCAAGGATGGGGTCCGGGACGGCTCGTGCCGCCCGGACCCTGCGCCTGCGAGCTTGTCTGAAACATCGGGGAGAAGGAGGAGCAAGATGCGCAACCGCAACGCCACGGCCTATCGTTTCCTGGCGCCCTATCTCCTGATCTTCTCCGTCTTCTGGGTATGGCCGATCATCTCCTCGTTCTTGATCTCGTTCCAGGCGACGCGCACCGTGCCCTGGCGTTTTGCTCCCGGCTTCAACTGGGGCCGGCTGATCGGCGACCCGGCCTTCTTCAACGCGCTGAAGAACACGCTGCTCATCCTCGTCATCCAGGTGCCGGTGATGATCGCGCTGGCCATGGTGATGGCGGTGCTTTTGAATTCGCCGCTCTTGAAGGCGAGGGGCCTCTACCGCTTCGCCTTCTTCGCTCCGGTGGTGGTCGGCGAGGTCGCCTATTCGGCGGTGTTCCGGCTGATGTTCAGCCTCGATTTCGGCATCGTCAACAAGCTCTTGAACAGTGTTGGATTGCCCAAGATCGACTGGTTCTCCAATGTCACGCCGGCCATGGCGCTGATCATGATCGCGGTCACCTGGCGCTGGGCCGGCTACAACGCCATCATCCTTCTGGCCGGCATGCAATCCATCCCCGAGGATGTCTACGAGGCGGCGACGCTCGACCGGGTCAGCAAGCTCAAGCAGTTCTTCTACATCACGCTGCCGCTCTTGAAGCCGGTCATTGTGTTCTGCCTGGTGCTGTCGATCATCGGCACCATGCAATTGTTCACCGAGCCATTCCTGATCACCGAGCGCGGCGGCCCGGGCGGCGGCACCGAGACGCTCGGCCTGTTGCTCTACCGCCAGGGTTTTCGCTCGCTCAATTTCGGCTACGCCTCGGCCGTTGCCTACACCATGGCGGCGCTGGCGATCGCCATCACCCTGGTGCAACTGTGGCTGACGAGGGAAAAGCAATGAGTTCGCTGTCTTCCGCCAAGCTGAGACGCAGCATCGCACTGCATCTTTTCCTCACCCCGCTGGCGCTGATCTGGCTGTTCCCGCTGTGGATGATGGTGGTGTTCTCGACCATGCCCGACAACGGCATTTTCAGCCCCGGTATCGAACTTCTGCCGCATGGCAATTTCATCGACAATTTCAACAATCTGCAGCGCGACACCGACTTTGTCGGCGCCATCGGCATCTCCGTCTCGGTGGCGGTGACCTACACCGTCCTGTCGGTGCTGTTGACGTCAATGGCCGGCTGGGCGCTCGCCCGCTACCAGTTCTTCGGCAAGGGCGTGGTTGTCGGCATCATCTTCGGCACCATCACGCTGCCCTACGCGGTGGTGCTGATCCCGCAATTCATCATGGTGGCGCGCGACTTCCAGCTCGCCAACACCTGGGTGGCGCTGATCGTGCCGCCGCTGTTCAATTCGCTTGGCGTGCTGTTCATGCGCCAGAGTTTTTCGATGATGCCGGATGATCTGTTCGACGCCGCCCGCGTCGAGGGCGTGAAGGAGTGGCGCATCTTCCTGTTCGTCGCGCTGCCGCTGGCGCGGCCGATGCTGGCCGCACTGGCCATCATCTTGTTCCTTGCCTCTTGGAACAATTACCTGTGGCCGCTTTTGATCAACAGCCAGCCGGGTTCGATGACGGCGCCGGTGGCGCTCGGCACGCTGATCGGCCTCACCAAAGTGTCGTGGGGCGGCATCATGGCGGGAGCCGTGATGTTGACCGTGCCGATGCTCATCGTCTTCGTGCTCCTGCAGCGCCATTTCATCGCCGGCATTGCCGCCGGCGCGGTCAAGTAAGAGGCAGCATGGCGACCGTCACCCTCAACAATGTCGTCAAGCGCTTCGGCGCCTTCGAAGTCGTCCATGGCGCCAACATCGACATCAAAGACGGCGAATTCGTTGTCTTCGTCGGCCCGTCCGGCTGCGGCAAGTCCACGCTGCTCAGGATGATCGCGGGGCTCGAGGACATCAGCGGCGGCGAGATTGCCATCGGCGGCAAGCTGGTCAACGATATCGAGCCGGCCGACCGCGGCATCGCCATGGTCTTCCAGTCCTACGCGCTCTATCCGCATATGAGCGTCGAGCAGAACCTCTCTTTCGGGCTGCGCATGACCGGCAACCCCAAGGCCGACACCGAGCGGCGGGTGAAGCGCGCGGCCGAGATCCTGCGCATCAGCGAATTGATGGACCGGCGTCCAAAGAAACTCTCCGGTGGCCAGCGCCAGCGCGTCGCCATCGGCCGTGCCATCGTGCGTGAGCCGCAAGTGTTCCTGTTCGACGAGCCGCTTTCCAATCTCGACGCCGAACTGCGTGTCCAGATGCGGGTCGAAATCTCGCGCCTGCACAAGGAACTCGGCACCACGATGATCTACGTCACCCACGACCAGACCGAGGCAATGACGCTCGCCGACCGGATCGTCGTGCTGCGAGCCGGTCATGTCGAGCAGATCGGCCGGCCGCTCGATCTCTATGACAATCCCGACAATCAGTTCGTGGCCGGTTTTGTCGGTTCGCCGAAGATGAATTTCATCAACGGCCGTGTTGTCGGGCGCAACACGCGCAGCGTCACGGTCGAGCTCGCTGGCCAGGAGCGGACCCGCATCATGCAACCGCTGACTGGCGCTGCGCCCGAAGCAGGCAGCAAGGTCATCGTCGGCGTGCGGCCGGAACATTTCGGCGGTGCCGGGGAGGGCGACACCGACCTCGTCGTTACCATCGACGTGGTCGAGCATCTCGGCGGCACGAGCTTCCTCTATGCCCGTACCGCCAATGGCGAAGACGTGGTGATCCAGCGCGACGCGGCGAAGGTTCCCACCACCTCCGAGGTCACCGTTTCCATCCGCAAATCCTATCTGTTCGACGAAAAAGGGCTGCGGCTGCGCTGACCGGCCGCCCCTTCCAGCCTTCAAGGAGAATGACAATGACCGCAACCACGCCCATTCGCTGGGGCATTCTCGGCCCGGGCAGCATCGCCCTTGCCTTTGCCGGCGGCGTGGCCGCTTCGCGCACCGGAAAACTGGTCGCCATCGGCGCGCGCAATCCCGCCAAGTCGGGCCTCGCCGAGAAATTTCCCGGCGCCCGTATCATCGACGGTTATGAAGCGCTGCTTGCCGATCCCGACATCGATGCCGTCTATATCGCGATACCGCATCCCGGCCATGCGCAATGGGCGATCCGGGCGGCGGAAGCGGGCAAGCATGTGCTGTGCGAAAAGCCGCTGGCGCTGACCGCCTTCGAGGCCGACGCCATGATCCATGCCGCGCGCAAGGCCGGCACCTTTCTCGGCGAAGCCTTCATGTACCGGCTGCATCCGCAGACTCTGAAGCTGGTCGAGCTGATCAAGACAGGCGTCATCGGCGAGATCAGGATGATCAAGTCGAGCTTCGGCTTCGCCATGCCTGGCTTCATGCCGGAGCACCGGCTCTATGCCAACGATTCTGCCGGTGGCGGCATTCTGGACGTCGGCGGCTATCCCGTGTCGATGGTGCGGCTGATTGCAGGGGCTGCGGCAGGCCTCCCCTTCACCGAGCCGGACAAGGTGGTGGGCACCGCCCATCTTGGCCAGTCCGGCGTCGATGAATGGGCCTCGGCGCTGCTGCATTTTCCCGGCGGCATCGTCGCCGAGGTTTCCTGCAGCATCTCGCTCAACCAGGACAATGTGCTGCGCATCCTCGGCACCAAGGGCCGCATCGAAGTGCCGGACTTCTGGTTCGCCGGGGGAAATCGCGATGTCGGCCTCGGCCGGATCGACGTGATCGGCGCTGACAGCGCACGCGAGATCATCAGCGTCGACGAGAAGCGCCATGTCTATTCTTTCGAGGTCGATGGCGCCGGCGAGGCGATCCTTGGCCGTCGGCAGGAGTTCGCCTGGCCGGGCATGGATTGGGCCGACAGTCTCGGCACTTTGCGCGTCCTCGACAGATGGCGCGCTGCCGTCGGCCTGGAATACGAGATCGAGAAGGCCTCGCTGCGCACCAGCACCATCTCCGGCCGGCCCTTGCGCTCGGGCGGAACCGCGATCGGCAAGCGCGGCATTCCGGGCCTCGCGAAACCAGCGTCGGTCGTGGCGCTCGGCTTTGAGGATTTCCGTACTTTCTCCTCGGGCTCGATCCTGCTCGATGCCTTCTTCGAGGCCGGCGGCAATCTGTTCGACACCGGCTATGTCTACGGCGCTGGCTATACCGAAAAACTGCTTGGCGAATGGCTGAAGAACCGCGGCGTGCGGGAGCAGTCGGTGATCATCGCCAAGGGCGCGCATTCGCCGCTCTGCTATCCCGACGTGATCGGCAAGCAGCTTGCCCAGTCGCTCGACCGCCTGCAGACCGACCATGTCGACATCTATTTCATGCACCGCGACAATCCGGACGTGCCGGTCGGCGAGTTCGTCGATGCGATGGATCGTGAGGTGAAGGCGGGCCGCATCCGTGGCCCGTTCGGCGGCTCGAACTGGACGATGCAGCGCATGGACGAGGCGATTGCTTATGCGCAGCGCACCGGCAAGCAGAAGCCCGGCGCGCTCTCCAACAATTTTTCGCTGGCCGAAATGCTGGAGCCGATCTGGGCGGGTTGTGTCACCTCGTCCACCGATGACTGGAAGGCCTGGCTGACATCCAGGCAGATGCCGAATTTCGCCTGGTCGAGCCAGGGGCGCGGTTTCTTCACCGAGCGCGCCGGGCGCGACCGGCGCGACAGCGAGGAACTGGTGCGGGTCTGGTATTCGGAGCGCAATTTCGGCCGCCGCGACCGCGCGATCGAACTCGCCGCGCGGCTGCGCAAGAGCCCGATCCATGTTGCTCTGGCTTACGTGCTCAACCAGCCTTTCCCGTCGGTCCCGTTGATCGGGCCACGCACGCTGGGCGAACTGGAAGACAGCCTGCGGGCATTGGACATCGCGCTTTCGCCTCCCGATCTCGAATGGCTGGACGGCGGCAGCCTGCACGCGGCCTGACAACGCAAGGTCTCAAAAGTGGCGTCAGGTCTCGTCGTCAGACACCCTGACGCCGCGCCTGGCCGGGGTCCGCAGATTGGCATACATGCCGGTGGTGCGGAATTGGCTGGGCGTGGTGCCGTAGAGGCGGCGGAAGACTTTTGAAAAGTAATTCGCGTCCTCGAAGCCGCACAAGATGGCGACTTCCTTCACCGGCAGGAAGTCCGCTTTGGTCAAGAGCTTTGCCGCCCGTTGCAGGCGCTGCTGCAGCACGAATTCGGCCGGCGGCAGGCCTTCGCTCTCGGCGAAGCAGCGTGAGAAATGGGCGCGGCTGAGACCACTGATCTGGACCAGGTCCGCCACCGGGAGCGGCCCGTCGAGATTTGCGTTGATATGGTCGATGACCGGTTGCATGGCGCTCTGTTTCTCGGCAAAGGCATGCGAGCCGAAGACATCGTCGTAGAGCGCCATCGCCGCCTCATAGGCGATAGCGGAAGCCGCACCTGGCGACGCGGCCCCGTTGACGAGACGCAGGCTGCAATCGGCAAGGTGGTCGATCGTCGCCGGCTGCAGCCGGAACACCGGACCGGAGACGCTGAGGATCGACTTGTGGATGCGCAGCGCCTCCTCGCCATTCATCGAGATCCAGAAATATTCCCAGCGCTCGTCGCTGGCCAGCCAGTAGCGGTGGTTGTGCGGCACCAGCACCAGCAGCGTGTCGTTCTCTTGCAGGCGATAATTGCGGTTCTCGTAGCGCAGCCGGCCGGTTCCGCTGATCGTGTGCTGGAGCACGGTGAATGGTGTCTGGCCGCGTTTGCGCCCATCCCAGTCGTAGGTCTCGTCCTCGCGCACTTCATAGCCGGTGCTTGTCGGCATGGCATGCAGACGCTGGCGGCCCCGCGGCAGCGAGATCGTGCGCATCGACTGTCCGTTGGCGATCAAATCCCGCAGCACAAAATTACCCTTGAAAGCATAATCCTTCTCTGGTCGCGCTCGTGAATAAGGGCATAATCCCCCTCGAAAAGCGAGAGAGATCCGCAGGCGAGGAGCGGACAGGGAGGTTGGCAGGCCGGAATCCGGCTTGTCGCGCACACATGCCATGGCATGTGGCTGCAACCCATCCCTGTCGTCCCCGGCCTGTCATGAGACTAAGATGAGGTGCGGCTGATGAGTTTCAAAATAGCTATCATCGGTGCCGGCAGCGTCGGATTCACCAAGAAATTGTTCACCGACATCCTGTGCGTGCCCGAATTCCGGGATATCGAATTCGCACTGACCGACCTTAGCGAACACAATCTCGGGATGATCAAGGCGATCCTCGACAGGATCGTCGAGGCCAACGGATTGCCGACCAGGGTGACGGCGACGACCGATCGCCGCAAGGCGCTCGAAGGCGCGCGCTACATCATCAGCTGCGTGCGGGTCGGCGGCCTCGAAGCCTATGCCGACGATATCCGCATTCCGCTGAAATATGGCATCGACCAGTGCGTCGGCGACACGATCTGCGCCGGCGGCATCCTCTATGGCCAGCGTAACATCCCGGTGATCCTCGACTTCTGCAGGGATATCCGCGAGGTCGCCGACACGAACGCCAAATTCCTCAACTATGCCAACCCGATGGCGATGAACACCTGGGCGGCGATCGAGTATGGCAAGGTCGACACGGTTGGGCTTTGCCACGGCGTCCAGCACGGCGCCGAACAGATCGCCGAGGTGCTGGGCGCGAAGTCCAGGTACGAGCTCGACTATGTCTGTTCCGGCATCAATCACCAGACCTGGTTCATCGATCTGCGGCTGAACGGTCGCAAGGTCGGCAAGGATGAGCTGGTTGCCGCCTTCGAGGCGCATCCTGTTTATTCCAGGCAGGAGAAGCTGCGCATCGATGTCTTGAAGCGCTTTGGTGTCTATTCGACCGAAAGCAACGGCCATCTCTCGGAATATCTGCCCTGGTATCGCAAGCGGCCTGACGAGATCACCCGCTGGATCGACATGTCGGACTGGATCCATGGCGAGACAGGCGGCTATCTCCGCTACTCCACCGAAACCCGCAACTGGTTCGAGACGGAATATCCGCAATTCCTCGAAGCGGCGTCGAAGCCGATCGACCCCACAAAACGCTCCAACGAGCATGCCAGCCACATCCTCGAAGCGCTGGAGACCAACCGCGTCTATCGCGGCCACTTCAACGTCAGGAATGAAGGCATCATCACCAACTTGCCGCAGGACGCCATCATCGAATCGCCCGGCTTCGTCGACCGTTTCGGCATCAACATGGCCGCCGGCATCACGCTGCCAGAGGCTTGCGCGGCGACCTGCATCTCCTCGATCAATGTCCAACGCATGTCGGTCCATGCCGCGATATCAGGCGACATCGATCTCTTGAAGCTCGCTGTCCTGCACGACCCGCTGGTCGGTGCGGTGTCGACGCCGGAGGAAGTCTGGCAGATGGTCGACGAAATGGTCGTCGCCCAAGCGGCCTGGCTGCCGCAATATGCGCATGCGGTTCCGGCGGCCAAGGAGCGGCTGTCGAAATCTACGGTCAAGACCCGCGAATGGGCAGGTGCCGCGCGGCGAAATGTGCGTTCGATCGAGGAGTTGCGCGCTGAAAAGGCCGCACTGAAGCAGGCCGGCTGAAACCTTGGGCGCAGCGGCGGACCTTAGGAGGCAGGTCCACCGCAGTCAGCGTCCAGGCAGAAGACGAGCTGCAGCAAAAATCTGAACACGAGGGAGGAGATAATGAGGAACCTACGCAGCATTGGCATTGCAGCCGGACTGGCGCTGAGCGTCTCCGTTCGGGCACTCAACGCTTTCGCATCCGAACCGACGGTCCCGCCGACACCGGCGACATTTCCGGCCGAGGGCAAGATCAAGTATGTCGCGCGCGACTCCATCCTGGAGTTCAAGGCGCTGCCGGAATATCGCGAACCGGACTGGGTGACCGACAAATACGTCAAGACCGGCAAGCTGCCGCCGGTGAAGGACAGGCTGCCGAAGGAGCCGCTGGTCTTCAAGACGGCCAACATGCCGGATGGCACCGGCGTCTATGGCGATACGATGCGCCATGTCATCGGCGGACGCCCGGAAGGCTGGAACTATGGCGCCGGCCAGACTCAAGGCTGGGGCGGCATCGATATCGGCCTCTCCGAATGCCTGACGCGCACCGCGCCGCTATTCCAGGTCGAGGCCAAGGACACCGAGCCGCTGCCGAACCTCGCCAAAAGCTGGGACTGGTCGAAGGACGGCCACAAGCTCACCATGCATCTGATCGAGGGCGCCAAATGGTCCGATGGCGTCGCCTTCAACGCCGACGACGTCATGTTCTACTGGGACGATGAGGTGGTCGATCCGAACGTCTCGCCGCTCAACGGCGCGACGCAGGAAACCTTCGGCGTCGGCACGACGCTGAAGAAGATCGACGACTACACCGTCGAGTGGACCTTCAAGGACGCCTTCCCGAAACAGTACCTCTACGCCATGGCTTACGGCACGTTCTGCCCCGGCCCCGCGCATATCTTGAAGCCGCAGCATCCGAAATATTCGAAGAACACCTACGACCAGTTCAAGAACGCCTTTCCGCCGGAATACATGAACATGCCGGTCATGGGCGCCTGGGTGCCGGTCGAGTATCGCGCCGACGACATCATCGTCATGCGCCGCAACCCCTACTACTGGAAGGTCGACGAGAAGGGCAACCAGCTGCCTTACCTCGACGAGCTGCAGTACAAGCTGTCGACCTGGGCCGACCGCGACGTCCAGGCGGTCGCCGGCTCGGCCGACTTCTCCAATCTGGAGCAGCCGGAAAACTTCGTCGCCTCGCTGAAGCGCGCGGCCGAAGCGAATGCGCCGGCACGGCTCGCCTTCGGGCCGCGGCTCATCGGCTACAATCTGCGCCTGAACTATTCCGCCAATGGCTGGGGCAACCCGGATGAGCGCAGCCAGGCGGTCCGCGAACTGAACCGCAACGAAGACTTCCGCAAGGCCGTCACCATGGCGCTCGACCGCAAGGCTCTGGGCGATTCCCTCGTCAAGGGCCCGTTCACCGCCATCTACCCCGGCGGCTTCTCCTCGGGCACCAGCTTCTATGACCGCAAGTCGACCGTCTACTATCCCTTCGACCTCGCCGGCGCCAAGGCCGAACTCGCCAAGGCCGGCCTCAAGGATACGGACGGCGATGGTTTCGTGAACTTCCCGGCTGGCACCGCTGGCGGCAAGAACGTCGAGATCGTCATGCTGGTCAACAACGACTATGGCACCGACAAGAGCCTCGCCGAAGGCGTCGTCGCGCAAATGGAAAAGCTCGGGCTTCGGGTCGTGCTCAACGGTCTCAACGGCACGCAGCGCGATGCTTCGCAATACTCCGGCCGTTTCGACTGGCTCATCCGGCGCAACGACCAGGAACTGACTTCCGTCGTGCAGAACACCGAACAGCTCGCGCCCGTCGGCCCGAAGACCAGCTGGAACCACCGCGCGCCGGAAAGCGGCGAGGTCGACCTGATGCCGTTCGAAAAAGACCTCGTCGACATCGTCAACAAGTTCGTCGCGTCGGAGGACAATGACAAACGCGCCAGCCTGATGAGAGAGTTCCAGAAGATCTCGACCGAACACGTCTACAATGTCGGCCTCACGGAATATCCCGGTGCGCTGATCGTCAACAAGCGCTTCTCGAACATTCCGCAGGGCACGCCGATCTTCATGTTCAACTGGGCCGAGGATTCGATCATCCGCGAACGCATCTTCGTCGCGGCCGACAAGCAGTCGAAATTCGAATTGTTCCCGCAAGAGCTTCCAGGCAAGCCTGGAGACAAGGGCCCGATGTAAGTTTACCTCCCCTGACCAAGAGAGACCCGGCCGCGCTGCTGGCGCGGCCGGGACAGACCAACCCTCCGAACGTCCCTCAACGGGAGCGTCCGGCGAGATGAGGAAGCGGACCGTCCATGCTGCGATTTCTGCTTATGCGCATAGCGTCGGCAATACCGGTCCTTGGCATTCTGAGCCTCGTCACCTTCGCCATCATCCAGGCGCCACCTGGCGACTATGCCGATTACATCCGCTCGCAGCTGATCAACCAGGGCGGCGCGTCCTTCGCCGAGGCCGATGCGCAGGCGCAGGCCTACCGCGTCGAGCACGGCCTCGATAAGCCCCTGCCCGTCCAGTATCTCAACTGGATCGGCGGCATCGTCACGCGCGGCGATTTCGGCTACAGCCTCTACTACAACAAGCCGGTGGCCGACGTCGTCGGCGAGCGCCTGCCGCGCACGCTGCTCCTGGCGCTGGTCTGCCATCTGCTCGCCTCCGTGCTGGGCATCACCTTCGGCATATGGGCGGCTACCCGGCAATACACCTGGATCGACACGACGCTGTCGGCGATCTCCTTCCTCGGCATGACGGTGCCCCGCTTCCTGATGGCGCTGATCATCGTCTATCTCCTGGTCTTCCAGTTCAACGTGTCGGAGATCGGCTCATTCTTCTCGCCGCAATATGGCGGCGCGCCATGGTCGTGGGCGAAGTTCGTCGATCTCGTCAAACATGTCTGGCCGGTGGTGGCGATCGCCACCTTTGGCGGGCTCGCCTACAACATGCGCGTCATGCGCGGCAATCTTCTGGATACGCTCAACGCGCAATATGTCGAGACGGCGAGAGCCAAGGGCCTGACCGGCAGCGCCGTCGTCATGCGCCACGCCGTACCCAACGCGCTGCACCCGCTCGTCATGTATCAGGGCGTCGTGCTGCCCTATATGCTCACCGGCGAGATCGAGACGGCGATCATTTTCGCGCTGCCGACCGTCGGTCCGGCGATCGTCGGCTCGATGGCGGTCGGCGACGTCTATGTCACCGCCACCTTCATGATGGTGCTGTCGGCAACGCTGATCGTCGGCAACATCATCGCCGACATGCTGCTTGTCCTGCTGGATCCGCGCATCCGCCAATACGGAGAGAGCTAGATGCTGGCGCGCGATCCATCACCGCCACCACCTCCGGCCGAAGGTGTTTCCGTAGCCAAACCGGCGCGCGGCAATGAGAGCTACATCGCGCTGGTCTGGCGTCGGCTGAAGCGCTCCTGGACCGGCATGGCCGGGCTTTGGCTGGTCGTGCTGTTGCTGGCGATGGCCGTGTTCGCAGAATTCCTGGCGCCGATGGATCCGAAGGCGACCGATGTCGGCTTCGCGCCGCCGCAGCTGCCTTCCTTCCACGACAAGGACGGCAATTTCGTCGCGCGGCCGAGGGTCTATGCGCTGGCCGATTCGACCGATCTCGATCCCGTCACCTTCCAGCCCATCGTCGGCCCTGACTATGACCATCCGAGGCTGCTGGGCTTCTTTGTCGAGGGCGCGCCCTACAAGCTCTTCGGGCTGATCCCGGCGGACCGGCATTTCTTCGCCTCGACGGACGGCCAGCCTGTGCATTTCCTCGGCACCGACAAGTTCGGCCGCGATGTGCTGTCGCGTGCCATCCATGGTTCGCGCGTCTCTCTGATGATCGCGCTGACGGTGGTCTTCATCATCACCGTCATCGGCACCACGGTCGGCATGGTCTCCGGCTATTTCGGCGGCCGGTTCGACGTCTGGATGCAGCGCTTCGTCGAACTGGTGCTCGCTTTCCCGCAACTGCCGCTCTACCTGGCGCTGACGACGCTGATCCCGGTCACCGCGCCGACGAATGTCTTCCTCGCCTTCGTCATCATCGTCATGTCGGCGCTGGGTTGGGCGCAGATGTCGCGCGAGGTGCGCGGCAAGACGCTGGCGCTGGCGCGCATCGAATATGTGCGTGCCGCCATGGCGGTCGGTGCCACCGACCGGCGCATCATCCTGCAGCACATCTTGCCCAATGTGATGAGCCACGTGATCGTCGCCGTGACGCTGGCGATCCCGACCGTGGTGCTGCTCGAATCCTTCCTTGGTTTCCTCGGCTTCGCGGTCAAGCCCCCGCTGATCTCATGGGGTCTGATGCTGCAGGACACAGCGACCTATTCCGTTATCGGCACCTATCCCTGGATCCTGTCACCGGTCGGTTTCGTGCTTGCCACCGTCTTCGCCTTCAACGCGCTGGGCGATGGCCTGCGCGATGCCGTCGACCCCTATTGAGGTGGCTGGGATGACGATAGCGCTCGCAGACAATTTCGCACCCACCGTTCGTCATGACCATGACGGACGGCAGGACCAGCCCATCATCGACGCGCGCAACATCGAGGTTGCCTTCAAGGTCGAGCATGGCGTCGTCGAAGCAGTCAAGGACATCTCGTTCCAGCTCTATCGCGGCGAGACGATCGCGATCGTCGGCGAATCCGGCTCCGGCAAGTCGGTGACGGCGCGCACCGTCATGGGACTGCTGTCGCGGCGCGCCACCGTGTCGCCGAAATCGAGCGTCTCTTACGACGGACAGAACATCCTGAAGTTCCCGGAGAGCGAGCGGCGCAAGCTGCGCGGCAACCGCATCTCGATGATCTTCCAGGAGCCGATGAGTTCGCTCAACCCGATCTACACGGTCGGCAGCCAGATCGTCGAGGCGATTCGGGTGCACCGCAAGGTCAGCCGCAAGGCGGCCTGGGCGCGGGCGCTCGAGCTGCTGCGGCATGTGCAGATCCCCGAGCCTGAGGCGCGGCTCAAGCAATACCCGCACCAGCTCTCAGGCGGTCAGCGCCAGCGCGTGATGATCGCCATGGCGCTCGCCAACAATCCCGACGTCTTGATCGCCGACGAGCCGACGACCGCGCTCGACGTCACCGTCCAGGCGCAGATCCTCAACCTGATCCGCAATCTGCAGAAGGAGTTGCGGATGGCGGTGATCCTGATCACCCATGACCTGACCGTGGTGCGCAAATTCTCCGACTACGTCTATGTCATGCAGCACGGCGAAATGTGCGAACACAACGTCACCGAGCGGCTGTTTGCCGATCCGCAGCATCCCTACACGCAGCGGCTGCTCGCCTCCGAACCGCGCGGGCGGCCGCAACCACTCCCTGAGGGCTGCGGCACCATCCTCGAGGCTAGCGGCGTGCGCGTCTCATTCATGCTGCGCCACGGCAGCTTCCTGAAACCTGACTGGCGCGAACTGGTTGCCGTCGATGATCTCGGCCTCACGCTTTGCCGCCACGAGACGCTGGGGCTGGTCGGCGAATCCGGCTCCGGCAAGACCACGTTCGGCCAGGCGCTGCTCAGATTGACCGACGCCAAGCGCGGCGAGATCCGTTTCGACGGCAAGCCGATCCACGGCCTCTCCCGGGCCGAGATGCGGCCGTTGCGTTCGCGCATGCAGATCGTGTTCCAGGATCCGTTCTCCTCGCTCAACCCGCGCATGACGATCGGCCAGATCATCGAGGAAGGGCTGATCGTCAACAGCATCGGCGCGACGCGGCGCGAGCGGGTCGACCGGGTGCGCGAGGCGCTGGTCAGTGCCGGCATGCCGGGCGATATCCTGTCGCGCTTTCCGCACGAATTCTCCGGTGGCCAGCGCCAGCGCGTCGCCATTGCCCGTGCCATCGCGCTCGAACCCGAATTCATCCTGCTCGACGAGCCGACTTCCGCGCTCGACCTCTCGGTGCAAGCGCAGATCATCGACTTGCTGCGCAAGCTGCAGGACGAGCGCGGTCTGAGCTATCTCTTCATCTCGCACGACCTCAAGGTGGTGCGCGCGCTATGCCACCGCGTCATCGTCATGCAGAACGGCAAGATCGTCGAGCAGGGACCCGTCGACGAGGTCCTCACCAATCCCAAGACCGCCTACACCGAACGGCTCGTCAGAGCCGCTTTCGACGTGGCCTGAACATATGCCGGAGGTTAGCATGGCAAGAAATCCCAGAATCGCTTTCATCGGAGCTGGCTCCACCGTCTTCATGAAGAACATCGTCGGCGATGTGCTGCAGCGGCCGGCACTTTCGGGCGCGACGATCGCGCTGATGGACCTCAATCCGCAAAGGCTCGAAGAAAGTGCTGTCGTCGTCGGCAAGCTGGTCTCGACGCTCGGGGTACAGGCAAAGGTGGAGACCTATTCCGACCAGCGCAAGGCACTGGCGGGGGCTGATTTCGTCGTCGTTGCCTTCCAGATCGGCGGCTATGAGCCTTGCACCGTCACCGACTTCGAAGTGCCGAAGAAGTATGGACTGCGCCAGACGATCGCCGACACGCTCGGCGTCGGCGGCATCATGCGGGGCCTGAGGACCGTGCCGCATCTGTGGAAAGTCTGCGAGGACATGCTCGCCGTCTGCCCCCAGGCGATCATGCTGCAATACGTCAACCCGATGGCAATCAACACCTGGGCGATCGCGGAGAAATATCCTGAGATCAGGCAGGTCGGCCTCTGCCATTCGGTGCAGGGCACGGCGATGGAACTGGCGCACGATCTGGATCTTCCTTATGAGGACATCCGCTACCGCTCGGCCGGAATCAACCACATGGCCTTCTATCTGAAATTCGAGCACCGCCAGCCCGACGGCACCTACCGCGACCTCTATCCCGACCTTGTACGCGCCTACCGCGAAGGCCGTGCGCCCAAGCCTGGCTGGAACCCGCGTTGTCCCAACAAGGTGCGCTACGAGATGCTGACCAGGCTGGGCTATTTCGTCACCGAAAGCTCGGAGCATTTCGCCGAATACACGCCCTATTTCATCAAGGAAGGTCGCCCCGATCTGATCGAGAAATACGGCATTCCGCTCGACGAATATCCCAAACGCTGCATCGAGCAGATCGAGCGTTGGAAAGACCAGGCGCAGGCCTACCGCTCGGCCCAGCGCATCGAGGTCGAGGAGTCCAGGGAGTATGCTTCCTCGATCATGAATTCTGTCTGGACCGGCGAACCGTCGGTGATCTACGGCAATGTCCGCAACAATGGCTGCATCACCTCGCTGCCCAGGGATTGCGCTGCCGAAGTGCCGTGCCTCGTCGATGCCTCCGGCATCCAGCCGACCTATATAGGCGACCTGCCGCCGCAACTGACGGCGCTGATCCGCACCAACATCAATGTCCAGGAACTGACGGTGCGGGCGCTGATGAGCGAGAACCGCGAGCACATCTACCATGCGGCGATGATGGATCCGCATACGGCAGCCGAGCTCGATCTCGACCAGATCTGGTCACTGGTCGATGATCTCCTGGCCGCTCACGGTGACTGGCTGCCGGCGTGGGCACGCGTGAGCCGCAAGACCGAGGCGGCCTGACGAATGCATGTCACCCAAAAGTGGGTCCCGGTTCTGGGACGACGACATGCATAAAAACAAAGCTTGGCCTTACTTCGGCTCGTCGGCGTCCGTCTCTTCCTCGTCGTCGCGGGCGGAGATGACATAGGCGCCCTTCAGCCAGCGGTTGAGGTCGATGTCCTTGCAGCGCGTCGAGCAGAACGGAAAGGTGTCGCGCGCCGAGGCCTTGCTGCATTCGGGGCAGGGCCGCTTTGGGCGCAGCGGTGTGACTTTGGGATCGGAATTCATGGCCGCGCGGACAGCCAGCTTTGATGGATCTTGAAGCCTTCGCCCGATAACAGCGCCACGGTCTCATAGAGGGGCAGGCCGACGATGTTGGTGTAGGAACCGACCAGCTTGACGACGAAAGAGCCGGCGATGCCCTGCACGGCATAGCCGCCGGCCTTGCCGCGCCATTCGCCCGAGGCGACATAAGCATCGATCTCCTCGCGTGGCAGCCGCTTGAAACGCACGCGCGTCTCGACCAGCCGCTGGCGCAGCTTGCCGCCGGGCGTGATCAGGCAGATGCCGGAATAGACCCGGTGCGAGCGGCCGGACAACAGCCCGAGGCAGTTGGCGGCGTCATCAAGCGTTTCGGCCTTGGGCAGGATGCGCCGCCCGACCGCGACCACCGTGTCGGCGGCCAGCACGAAGCTTGGCGCGTAGTCCGTCTCGGTCTTAAGCGACGCGAACGCCTTCTCCGCCTTTTCCTTCGACAGCCGTTTGGCCAGCGAGCGCGGATGCTCTGCACGCAGCGGCGTTTCGTCGATATCGGCTGGCAGGATACGGTCCGGCTCAATGCCGGCCTGCTGCAAGAGTTCGATGCGGCGCGGCGAACCCGAGGCAAGCACCAGCTTCTGCAAAAGGCTCATCGCTGTACCGGCTGGCCTTGATCTTACTTGAAACGGTAGGTGATGCGGCCCTTGGTCAGGTCGTATGGCGTCATCTCGACCAGAACCTTGTCGCCGGTCAGCACGCGGATGCGGTTCTTGCGCATGCGACCAGCCGTATGGGCGATGATCTCGTGTTCGTTTTCGAGTTTCACCCTGAACATGGCGTTGGGCAACAATTCCGTCACGACACCCGGAAACTCGAGGACTTCTTCCTTCGGCATTCGATACCTTTGCTTGGATTGCAGTTCCGGCGCCCAGGCGCGCCCAGGCCGGAATTTCGGCGGAACCTATATGATAATCGTCCGCTTGTGAACACGCTTAATCCGTCGCGTTTTTTGCCTCAGGAAGCAAAAAACGTCGGCCTATGCGCAACTTCAGCCGTTCGCGCACGTCGCGATAGGCAGCCATGATCTGCTCGCGCGTGCCGCCGGCGCCGGTCGGGTCCTGTGTCGGCCAGTATTCGACCTCGACGGCGAGCGAGCGGGTGAGCTCCAGCGCAGCATGGTGCGCTTCCGGCGCCAACGTCACGATCAGGTCGAAATAATCGTCCTCGAGATCGTCCAATGTCCTGGGGTGGCGCTCGCCCAGCGTCAGACCCTCCTCGGCAAGCACCGAATCGACGAACGGGTCGCGTTCGCCGGCGCGCACCCCGGCCGAGGCGACGAAAATGGTGGCGGGCAACATCCGGCGCGCCAATTGCTCGGCCATTGGCGAGCGCACGGCGTTCATACCGCACAGGAACAGGATCGAGCGGGGCAGGGCGCCGGGTACCAGGACTAGCCCCGCCAGTGCAGCACGCAGACCAGCGTGAACAGCCGTCGCGCCGTGTCGAAGTCGATGTCGATCTTGCCGGAGAGCCGGTCCATCAGCGTCTGCGACCCTTCATTGTGCAGGCCGCGGCGGCCCATGTCGATGGCCTCGATATGGCTCGGCGTCGACGAGCGGATGGCGTCGTAATAGCTCTCGCAGATCATGTAGTAGTCCTTGACGATGCGCCGCAGCGGCGTCAGCGACAGGATGTGGGTGACCACCGCGGTGCCGTCCTCGCGCGCCACGGCGAAGACCAGACGCTGCTCGGCCAGCGACAGTTTCAGCCGGTAAGGGCCTGTTCCGTTGTCGTTGACGGGCTGAAAATTGTTCTCCTCGATCAGGTCGAAGATCGCCACCGCCCGTTCATGCTCGACATCGGGCGTCGACCGGCCGATGGACTCATCGAGTTCGACATCGATCAGTTTTGAGCGATCGGAGCCCGTCATCTCAG
The DNA here is from genome assembly GCF_000472785.1 of Mesorhizobium loti CJ3sym. Taxonomy (GTDB): domain Bacteria; phylum Pseudomonadota; class Alphaproteobacteria; order Rhizobiales; family Rhizobiaceae; genus Mesorhizobium; species Mesorhizobium loti_E. Next base: position 62,220 of record NZ_KI421462.1, on the reverse strand, counting down.
CCTACATATTCAGCCGGATAGCGACGGAGCGGCCATGCGCGTCGAGCCCCTCGGCCGTGGCCAGCGCAATCGCCGCCGGCGCCAGCGCCCGTAGCTGCTCCGGCCCAAGCTTAAGAATTGAGGTACGCTTGACGAAATCAAGCACCGAAAGCCCCGACGAGAAGCGCGCCGAACGTGCGGTCGGCAGCACGTGGTTGGATCCGGCGACATAGTCGCCGATGGCTTCCGGCGTGTGGCGGCCGAGAAAGACGGCACCGGCATTGCGCATTCGCGACAGGAAGCCTTCGGCGTCGTCGATGGCCAGTTCGACATGTTCGGCCGCGATGCGGTCGACCAGCGGCAGCGCGGCTTCGATGGTCGGGACCAAAATCACCGCGCCGAAATCGCGCCAGCTCGCCGACGCCGTCTCGGCACGCGGCAGGCTCTGCAACTGACGCTCGACAGCCTGTTCGACGGCCTTGCCGAAGGTCGGATCGTCGGTGACGAGGATCGACTGTGCCGACGCGTCATGCTCGGCCTGCGCCAGCAGATCGGCGGCGATCCAGTCCGGATCATTGCTGCCATCGGCCACGACGAGCACTTCCGAGGGGCCGGCGATCATGTCGATGCCGACCGTGCCGAACACCTGCCGCTTGGCAGCCGCGACATAGGCATTGCCGGGCCCGACGATCTTGGCGACCGGCTTTATGGTTGCGGTGCCGTAGGCAAGTGCCGCAATGGCCTGCGCCCCGCCGACACGGTAAATCTCGGACACGCCCGCAATGTCTGCCGCCACCAGCACCAGCGGATTGATGATGCCGCCCGGCGCCGGCACGACCATGACGATGCGCTCGACGCCGGCCACCCTGGCCGGCACGGCGTTCATCAGCACCGAACTTGGATAGCTTGCCGTGCCGCCAGGCACATAGAGACCGACCGCCTCGATTGCCGTCCAGCGCCAGCCGAGCTCGACACCGGCGGCATCCGTATAGCGATCGTCCCTGGGACGCTGCCGCTCGTGGTGCGAGCGGATCCGGTCGCGGACGAATTCAAGCGCCTCGATCGTCTGCGGATCGGCGGTTTCGTAGGCAGCTGCAATGTCTTGCTTCGACACGGCAATGCCGAGACCGGCCAAATCGGCCCGATCGAATTTTTGCGTGTAATCGATCAGCGCCGCGTCGCCCTCGGCACGCACGCGCGCGATGATCTGGCGCACCGCGGCGTCGACGTCCTCGGACACTTCCCGCTTGGTCAGGAGGAAAGCGGCGAAACGCTGCTCGAAGTCGGCGTCGGACTGGGCAAGCGTGATGGCCATCGCTCAGCCCTTGTGGATGGGACGTGACGTGGCTTCCCACGCACCGCCTATGTCAGCAAGGCGGGCTTCGATGCACTCGACATCGAGCATGATGGTGCCGCCGCCCGAAAAGATCAGCTCGACGATGCCGGCCGGCTTGCTGATCTCGATGAAGCTGATCGCCAGCAGCGACAGCACTTCGGCCGGCTTGTCGCGCGGAATCCCGTTGGTCTTGGCGCCTAGCACCCGGTCGAAATGCAGTACGGCCTGCCGCCGCTCATTGTGCTGGCGAAACAGGCCCGATTTGGCCTCCCAGACGAAACGGTTCATGGTCAGCACGAAACGCTTGGCCGACGGCAGGTACTCGAGGTCGCTGACTTTCAGCACGGCGTCCTGGACATGAGCCGAAACGATGCTCAGATCCTGGTCGTCGAGTGCGATGAGTTTGAGGGCCATGCGGATTTCGTGCCTAAGGTTGGTTTCAGCCTTCTGTTAGGCGGTCTTTCAGGCCGGTGCAACCGCGACACAACTTCCGCCCGAGGCAATTGCCTCGGGTTTACAGTCCTGGCAGGGGGATAAATGCCGTACGGGCAGTCTTCATCAGAAGCTGCTGCCGTCCGATCGTCAGGCTGAAATACGCTCGATCACTGCGCCGCAATTGGACAGCTTTTCCTCAAGCCGCTCGAAGCCGCGGTCGAGATGGTAGACGCGGTTGACCGTGGTCTCGCCTTCGGCCGCTAGGCCAGCGATGACCAGCGAGACTGAAGCGCGAAGATCGGTGGCCATGACAGGCGCACCTTTCAGCTTGGCCACGCCGTCGACGATCGCCGTCTGCCCCGAAAGCGTGATATGGGCGCCGAGCCGGGCCAGTTCCTGCACATGCATGAAGCGGTTTTCGAAGATCGTTTCGGTGATGCGCGACTTGCCCTTGGCCATGGTCATCAGGCCCATGAACTGCGCCTGCAGATCGGTCGGGAAGGCCGGGAAGGGCGCCGTCGTCACGTCGACCGGCGAAATGCCGGCGCCGTTGCGCCTGACACGGATGCCGGAATTGGTCGGCGTGATCTCGGCGCCTGTCTGCGAAATCACGTCCAGCGCGGTCTGCAGCAGTTCAGGCCGCGCCCCTTCGAGCACGACGTCGCCGCCGGTCATGGCGACCGCCATGGCATAAGTGCCGGTCTCGATGCGGTCGGGGATGACGCGCACGCGGGCGCCCGACAGCGATTCGACACCGTCGATGGTGATGGTTGGCGTGCCGGCACCATAAATCTTCGCACCCATGGCGTTGAGGCATTCGGCGAGGTTGACGATCTCGGGCTCGCAGGCTGCGTTTTCCAGCACCGTCTCGCCCTTGGCCAGCGAGGCCGCCATCACCAGCACGTGGGTGGCGCCGACCGAGACTTTCGGGAAGACGTAGCGGTTACCGACAAGCCGGCCATTCCTGGTCTTGGCAATGACATAGCCGGTATCGACGTCGATGTCGGCGCCCAGCACCTGCAGGCCTTCGAGGAACAGATCCACCGGGCGCGTGCCGATGGCGCAGCCGCCGGGCAGCGATACCTTGGCCTCGCCCATGCGGGCCAGCAGCGGTCCGATGACCCAGAACGACGCCCGCATCTTCGACACCAGCTCGTAAGGCGCCGTGGTGTCGACAATGTTGCGGGCGGAGAAATTGATGGTGCGCGAATAGCCCTCATTCTGCTTCTCGCGGCGGCCATTTACCGAGTAATCGACGCCGTGATTGCCGAGGATGCGGATCAGCTGCTCGACATCGGCCAGATGCGGCACGTTTTCCAGCGTCAGCGTGTCGTCGGTCAAAAGCGAGGCGATCATCAAGGGCAAAGCGGCGTTTTTGGCGCCCGAAATCGGAATGCTTCCGGAGAGCTTGTTGCCCCCGACAATTCTGATGCGATCCATTAGAGAACGTCCCTCTCGGCCAGAAAAGGCCGGTTCAATCGTTTGAGTATCGGCCCGTCTAGACCATTGGCCAATATGGTTCAAGAAATAGGATTTCGCCCACCCCGGTCCAAGAGTGGCCGATTTGAGTTAATCTTTTTGTATTTCCTTTGCCGAGCCGAGCCCGTCGGGCCGCTGGTCGGCTTCACCTGTGCGGCGCGAGCGCGACTGCGCCTTGCGCTTCTGCAAATTGGCGCGCAGCTGCTCGGCGAGCCGGTCCTTGCGGCCCGTGCCGCCCTGTTTTACTGGATTTGTCTTGTCGCTCATCGTCCCGTCCCGGCCGGCGACCGGCCAATCGCCATTCAGGGATAGCCAACATTGTGGCGCCGCCATGTCATTAAAAGCGATCCGGCAAAGGCTTTCACAGAAGCGTTGCGCTTGGCCTTGCGCTTGCCGGTTCGATATGGCAGAAGCCCCGCCATCAGCGGCTGCGGTAGCTCAGTGGTAGAGCACTCCCTTGGTAAGGGAGAGGTCGAGAGTTCAATCCTCTCTCGCAGCACCAGTCTATCCCCTTGAAATCATTGAAGTCATTGACACGCAACGGTTTCTGTCCATTCTGACGTTACAAATGCCGTAACAAAACGGATGGAATTGATGACAGGCCGCGTTCGAAATCTGCTGAATCGGGACGGCCGCTATTTTGCACGCCTTGTCGTCCCGAAAGAGCTTCGCCCGTATATGGACGGCAAGACCGAACTGCGAACACCGCTCGGCCCCGACTACAGAACAGCCCTCAAGACGTTGCCTGGTGCTGTCGCCGCTCTCCAGCACAGGATCGCACTTGGAGAACGCCGGGCTGTCGCGGCAGGCGAACGGTCCATAACTATCGGCCGCTATCCACTTTCTCCACTCCAAATAGCCAGTCGAGATTATCAGGCCCTTCTCGCCTTTGATGCAGAGATTCGGACGCATTATCATCAATATGCGGGGTTTGAGGTTGACTATGAGTATGAGGGCGGGCCCCTCCGTGATGGCTATGCCGGAAAACTGTCTGACGATCAGTTGGAACAGCTTATCGGCGACCGTATCGAACGCTTTAGGTCTCTTGGCAACCACACGGCCGCGAAGGGAAGTGTGGAGTGGCGGCAGATCGCCCAAGCTCTTTGTGTTTCGCGGTATGAGGCCATGGCACGGCGAGGCGAACGAAACGACGGTGATTTCACAGGCAACCCTTCGCACCCCTTGCTAACCGCCGCTCAACCGACCGAGGATGACCGCCAGCCGGTTTCTCTCAAAGGTCTGCTTACTGACTACCTGGATGAGCGGGCCGCCGACGGGAAGGGCCAGGAGGCTCGAAGGCGCTGGACGCCGGTTTTCGCTAACTTGTCCAAGTTCATCCGACATAACGACGCCCGTAAGCTCACCAAGCAGAATCTTCTCGATTGGAAAGATGCGAGCCTGAAAACGCTCGCCAGCAAGACCGTCTCTGACGTGTATTTAGCCTCGGTGCGGACGGTCTTGAAATGGGCGGTCAACAACGATCGACTCGAAACCAACGTGGCGGAAAACGTTCGCATCAAGGTTTCGAAAAAGCAGCACTCGCGCGAAAAAGGCTTTACCCTGGACGAGGCGGTTGAGGTTCTGAAGGTCGCTCGTGATCATCAGCCGAAACACTTTGCCAATCCGCAGACGCGGGAAGCACCGCAGACGACCGCCGCGAAGCGTTGGTCGCCGATCCTTTGCGCGCATACGGGGTCGCGGATCACAGAGATCACTCAGCTTCGAAAACAGGACTTCCGCTATGAAAAAGGTGTGCCGGTGCTTCGGATTGCGCCTGACGCTGGTTCCGTAAAGGCGGGCAATTATCGCGATGTTCCCTTGCATCAGCAACTGGTCGATCTGGGCTTTGTGGAGTTTGTGAACGCGGCAGCCGACGGTCCGCTGTTCTACCCACCCTCCAAGACGAAGGAGGGGACGCTTCCGGCGCGAACAGTGGCCGGCCGAGTAAGTCAGTGGTTGCAGGCAAAGAAGGTCATCCCTGAGGGCGTGAGTCCCAACCATGGTTGGCGCCATCGATTCAAGACGGTCGGTCTTGAGATCGGCGTTGGTGGTCGGACGCTTGACGCGATCCAGGGCCATGCGGGGCGAACAGCCGGCGACGACTATGGGGACGTGACAATCGCGGCGAAGGTGGCTGCGATTGAACGGTTGCCCCGGTATGAATTTTGAACATTGGCATAGTTCCGCACCTAGATGACCACCTCCAAGGCGGAACTTCAGTTGCCGGATTGCTCCAACTGCCGATGGCGTGCCGGTGCGATGATCAGGCACACGCTCAAAAAAATAAACTACCCACTTTCCTGCGATCCCTTCGACAGACCGCTATAGGGCATTTTTAGACGGCTCCGCCTGGGCCGTCAGAAGTGCAGGTATTTCGCCTGCTCCTGAAGGAGATCGATCTTGGACCCAATGAAATTAGCGGAAAGCCTACAAGAGCTTTCCATGGCCAGGAGTCTGATTCCGCCGGAACTGCTTGCGCGCGAGCCCAACCTACTAACCAAAAAGTGGTTCGATTACCGCTTCCTCTCCCCGCTGCAAGCGACCATTGCATTCGGCGTTGCCTACAAACAAGGAATTCGGGCCTACGCCAGCATGCATTTCGATCGCGACTTTGCCCAACGCATGAACGGGGTCAACGTAAGTATGCCGCCGGCCCCTAGTGGCATGTTCACCCAGCTCTGGACTGCTAGGCAGCGAGCCGACGAACTCGGTGTCCCCTACGAGGTTTTCATGGAATTCTCGTTCCATTTTGCTGGACGGAGGCAAAGGCAAATGGCCCCTACGCCGCTGCAACTACATGCCAATTCCAGCACCGCATATGCGTGGCTTATCGAGTTTGAAAAGTTCAAAGCCAACCGGCCACCGTTTGTTTTGTATCCGGCAACAGTCTTGCCTCAATATCGCATTGAGCACGAACGCGGCCTTCCGGCTCAAACGGATTTTCGCGAGTCGTTGACTTCGGCAGTGTGCGCTAATCCACGCAGTTGGTCGGACGTCATCGCGCGCTACCATCTTGCAGAATCGCAGCTTTCAAGGTCAGCCGTTCTGGATCTTGTGCCCGCAGACATTCGTGACCAGGCCGTTGAAAAAGCTGAATTTGAGTATGCCGCTGGGATGTTCGGGAGCAGCACTGCCGTCGCGTTAGACGATACCGAGTTTTTCCAAAGCTGCTTCGGGATGCAGGACGCCCGAGCAGGAGCGAGTGATCAATGTGCAATCTGTCCGCAACGGAAGGAATGCGTCTTTCACACGACCATGGTCGATGTCGTTACGAACCGGGAATTTGGGTCGGTCTCACCTGTGGTCGTCGCTCGCCGTGCGGGAGGTGCGGCCAGAGTCGCAAAACACCGTGCCAAAAAGGCCGCCCTGCTGTCGACCGGAGGATGTATCGCAAAATCAACAGCTTAGTGAGAGTCAGGGATGCATCTGAAATGTAACGCCTGCCTAATCTTTCTTTCTTTCTTCCCTTTCTTATTTCTTTTAGGGAGGCGTTACATGAATGACTGGGATTCTCCGGCTGGGAAAGAATCCAACACGTAGAATCATCTGTCGTTATCCGACGGCACTGTCGTTGATTTGCCTGAATTCTCGAAACGAGCTGCGCGAGGTTGCCTTCGTCGAAGACTTGCTCCGGCCCGGTAAACGCGAGGTTGGTGAAGGGCGACTCGCAGAGCAAGCTCGGGTCCATCGTGCCTTGGCGGTCTGATGCTCGATGATGATGCCTAGGAACACGATCTGAGCGCTGAAGGTCTCGCCGAAACGGCTACACGGTCAAGCCCGATCAAGTGAACGTATGATGGGGGCCGATGCCGCTCCTATTGCGTGAAATCCGCGAGATACTCAGAAGTCGGTGACACGCCGGTAAGCAGCAGATGCTCGCGCGCTCGCGTGCAGGCGACGTAGAGCAGGCGCCGCTCTGTTTCGTAAATATCGTCGAGTTCCGCTTCGTCTGCTGCGTCCGCCACACGCTCATCGAGCGGCAGAATGCCCTCGTCGCAAGCCATCACGACAACAGCACGGAATTCTAGTCCCTTGGCCAGGCTCATGGGCACGGTCACCATCTGGTCGGCGCCAGGCAGCCCGCTGACCGCAGATCTCGCCCGAGCGACAAGTTGTGGCGTGCGGACAAACAGGCCGATCTCCTGGGCGACGATGCCCTCGCCAAGCCAGGCAGCAACCGTGTCGCGAACGGTTTCGGCCTCGGCTGCAACTGTGGCGAGGGACCTGACCTCCGGCGGTGGCCCATCGAAGACCGAGATGATGCCGCGCCGCTCATCCTCCGCGCCGTCGGCATCGCGCAGGATTGTTGGCAAAAGCCGGTCCGCTGCTCGCCGGATCTGTTGCGAGGTGCGGTAGCAGACCTTGAGCGTGTGCGATCGGCCCCGCACGTCCACACCGAGGCTCGCCCAGGAATAGGGATGCTGGAAAATGCGTTGGCCGATGTCGCCCGCCAGAAACAAACCATCCGGCTTGGCGGGCGCCAGGGCGGCGAAGAATCGCAGCTCGGCCGGCGCGAGATCCTGTGCTTCGTCGATGAGGACATAGTCGAATGGCTTGGAGGATCGATGCGCCAGCGCCTCCGCTAGGTTTGTAAACACGTCCGCCCAGGTCGTATAGCGTTCCGCCGCCAAGGCCTCGCGCACGCCTGAGAAAACGGGCCACAGGCGCGCACGTTGGTTCGGGCCGAGCCGGCTCTTCCGGCCCATGCGCTGAACCGTTGAATAGGCATCGGGCGATGTCAGTCCCCAAGCATCGACCACGTTGGTCCATTCGGACAACAGGAAGCGTTCTGAAAAGCCCTTGAGATCCGCCGTCGTGGCGGCGACGCGCAACCTTTCGCGCAATATGGCGTCGGTCGCGATGCGCGGTTTCACGCCATATTCGAGCTGATACATCTGCTCGGCGATCCCCCGGAACGACGAGGTGGTGATCCGGGGAACAATGCCGCCCGTCTCGGGAGCGAGGACCAGAATCTTCTTCGCCATGGCAACCGCCAGTGGCTGAGAAAAACTCGCCAGCAATATTCGTGCGCTTGGGTTCTCGCGGGCGAGCCGGACGGCACGGTGGATCGCCACGATGGTCTTGCCGGTTCCCGCCGAGCCGGCCACCCGCGCCGGACCTGAGAACGAGCGCTCGACCAGCGCGCGTTGCGACGGGTGGAGGAAGACGCCCCATTTCTCCCACGGAAAGGCCAGCGCCTGTTCCAGTTCCTCCTGATCGGCGATCGGGCGGATCCGTCGCAGCGCATCAGGATGCTTGAAGGGATCGGCGACAGCTGGAACGGGTGCCGCCAGTCTGCCGGTGGCGGCATATTCGAGCAATGCTTCGGAGGCCTCGGCCGGGAGATGCCCGGCCAGTGCGAAGAAGCCATCTTCATTGGCGGCGCGAACATCGGCCAGCCAGTCGGCCGGAACGCCGATGGAGAGCAGCGCATCATCGTCCAGCGAGGAAAACAGGCCCGTCGCGTCGACCTGTGCCTCCTTGCTCTTTGCTGGCTCGGGGAAGACGAAATCGAACTTGGCGGGCAGGCCCACATCCTCCACCCGCTCGCGCACCTCGACGATCTGGACCGCGCCGGTTCGCGGATGCGCTTCGATTCGCCGCCGCTCCGCCCAGGCGTAGGCATCGTCGTGGTGGCCGACATAGGCGACGAGGAGGCTGTCGTCGGTCTTGTGCACGATCAGCCGGACATCGCGATTGACGCGCGCCGACCAGAAATTGGGATCTTTGCTCTTGTCGACGCGGTGCAGTTGGAGACCGTTGCCGGTCGGGTCCATTTGCAGGTCGAAGACGCTCGCCTTCACTGCCTTTTGGTCCAGGCCGGACAGGCGGTTGAAGGAGGCCGTGAAGGTGTCAGCGATCAAGAAATTCACTCAGTCTTTCTCCTGATCGCCGAGAATAACCCTAGCAGAAATTAGCTTTCGCTCCGCCAATCTGCTGACGATCGCGTCCTGGTCGCGAACTAACAACGGAACCAAGGCATCGTGCATATCAGGGTGAGAATCGAGCAATTGTAGAGCATCCTGCGCATTCCTTATCTTCAACGCCTGAAGGCTCTCCCGGTCTTTCTCAATTTCGATGCGTTTGAGTTCTGTGTCTAAGCTCGCTTGGGCATCTCGCTCGCTCCGAAGGTGGGCTTCATCGAAGTAAGTCTTCATTCGCCCGATCGAGTTGGCCAAGGTCTCGACGATCTTTCCAATGCCAAGCAGATCGATTCCGCCCGGCGAGGCATATTGAATTCTGCCAACGCTTAGCCGTCTGTAAGACGGAGTTTCGTAACGCGCTCGCTCAAGCATTCTCGCGTTCAGTTGATCGAGAGCGGCCTCAAAAGACAAAACGCCAAACCGCTCTCGCTCGAAAAGGAGATATTCGTCGTCTAGCCAAAATGGCGGCCTAAAGCGATGCAGACGCTCTTGCACCAGCTTGTAATAAAATGACTCAATGGCCCCCAGGACTTCTATGAAGTCTTGCGGCTCCCATCGCCCGTCGATCTCAAGGCTAAGCATGGCGGCCTTACACTCCGAACACCTTCATCACCTCGTCGCCGAAGTGGTTGATGACCTTCACCGCGATCCGCCCGCCCGCCGGCCGCCCAAACGGGCGCGAGGTATCGGAATAGAGAGTCGCCCAGGCATCCTCGTTGATCTCGGCCTGGAGTGCGGTCTTGAGGCTCTTGTAGGGGTCGTTCGCGCCGAGGAAATAGGCGTGGCGAACGAAGAAGCTTTCTTCGTTATAGTCGGTATCGATGAACCAGGCGGCGATGCCCTTGGTGTCGCTCGATCGAATGTCGCCGGTGTTGGGATCGAACACATCGACGCCGTTCACCTTGACCCGGATTTCAGGGCCGCCGTCGTCGAGGATTTCAAGGTCTGCTCGCCGAACACCACGAACATGTTGCCACGCCCCGTGTTCTTCAGCTCTTCCGACATGTGCATGTCGGGGTTGATGCGCGCTTTAAGAATGGTGAGGCTACCAAGGCTCGCCAGCTCGGACGAATGCGCGTCGAAGTTGAAGGCGCACGCGATCAGCACATCGAAGCGCGCGTCGACCGCCTCGCGCGCCGCCGCCACGATATCCTGCCGACCGACGGTGCCATATTCTGGGCCTATCAGGATCGCGGCACGGCGCTCGGGACCATTGTCGCCTTCGATAAAGGTGCCGCTCGCGCCGATGAAATTGCCTGGCCACGGCGTCAAGCTTTCGAAGGTGATGCGGTCGCCCCTAGCCTGCTGCTTCACGCCCTCGGCCTTAAGATAGTCGATCACGATCGCCGAGAAGTCCTGCCCCGCCAGGTCGGCATCGGCAGGCGAGCGCTGGCCCTCACCGGCATTGATCTCATCAATCAGTTCCTCCTCGCTCGCGGGCAGCACGCGGTGCGGCGAAAGACTCTCGACCGTGAACGGCCCGGCGACGCGGACACGAGCATTGTCGGGGTAGGGCTTGTCGTAAAGATATTCGACATCGGCGCGCGCAGCGATGCTGGCGTCGATTTCGCGCTGGCGGGCGATACGTTCTTCCCACCACGACTTATGGACGGCTGCGATGTTGCCTGACCAGGAAGGGTCAGCGTCGAGCGGGATTTCCCATTCTTCCCAATTCTTCTTTGCGAGCAGGTTCAACTCGGCCCGCCTAAGCTCCAGAACGGCCTGCCATTTCTCCCAGATGTCGTCGATCAGCGGGTTGTTGGCGATCGACTTGAGCGTGATGTGCGGCACGCGCTCATAGACAAAGCCCTGGCGGATATCGTTGTGGACGGGCGTATCTACCGGCGGTCGCTGGGTGAGCGCGGCTTCCCTGGCGCGGCCTTCGCGGCTGTCGGCGAGCAGATACCAGGGGTAGCGCGCCGCCATGAGGCGCGTGCGCGCAAGCGCCAGCGCGACGCGGCTCGTGTCCATTGTGATCCAGCGCCGGCCCCACTGTTCGGCGACATAGGCCGTGGTGCCCGAGCCGCAGGTGGGATCGAGCACGAGATCGCCCGGATCGGTGGCCATCAGTATGCAGCGTTCGATAACCCCGTCCTGTGTTTGAACAATGTAGATACGCTCATTGGCTTTACCTGACGTGTCAGTCCAAGCGTTTGTCAATCGACGCTTTGGCCAGTCCTTGTGGTAGCGTTTATACCAGGGTCGTCCACCCCGAACCTCAAGCCTGCCGGCCAATGAAAGGCGGTTGACACCAATTTCAGTCGTCTTCCAATGTGAGTTGCCACGTGGGCGATACGCCTCCCGTCTAAAAGAGAGCTCGAAAGGGTTCTTCGCTGCACCAGCCGAAAACATATCCGTAAGCTGATAGACACTGGATGAAGTTCTCAGACCCGTAGGGTCCGCTTTTTCGGATGGCGTCAAAGGCCGGTCTATATCATTCTCCGTAACACCCCAAGAACCTCCTTTGGTCTCGCTAGTCCATTCCTTTAGGGGTTTTTCGTTGTATACACTTCTAACCTTTATTCTGTCTATATCAAAACAATACCATATTACATAATATAGATTATTGTCTAATGTTGCACTTGGTGTAGTTGTTTTGAATACAGATATCAGCGAGACCGCACAGTTCTCCCCGAACACCTCATCCATCACCGCCCGCACGCGGTGCACGTTCTCGTCGCCGATCTGCACGAAGATCGACCCGCTTTCCGTGAGCATGTCGCGCATCACGGTCAGACGGTCGCGCAGATAGGTCAGGTAGGAATGGATGCCGTCCTTCCAGGTGTCGCGGAACGCCTTCACCTGCTCGGGCTCTCGCGATATGTCCTTCTGCTTGTCCGTGACATCACGCGACTGCGTCGAGACCTGCCAGTTCGAGTTGAATTTGATGCCATATGGCGGGTCGAAATAGATGCATTGCACCTTGCCGCGCAGGCTCTCGCGCTCGGCTAGGCTCGCCATCACCTGAAGGCTGTCGCCCAGGACCATGCGGTTCGACCAATGTTGGTCGTGCTGGTAGAATTCGGCGCGTTGATCGGGCTCGATACCGTTGAAGTCGGCGAACAGGTCAGGAGCGTCGGTCTGTGCCTCGCGCTTGTCGGCCGTGCGGCGCTTCAAATCGTCGATGATCGCCTTGGGGTGAATCTTCTCTTGGATGTAGAGCGGCGGCACGTTGACTACGAGGTCGGACCAGTCCTGCCGGTCTTTGCCGCGCCACACCAGTTGCGCGTCGGATAGCGTGAGCGTTCCGGTCTCGGCCAGCTCGGCCATCTGCGCGTCGGTGATCGTGATGCGCGCCCCATTCCAGATTAGCTCAGGCACGCTCGGCTCCTCTTTGGTGCGCCCCTCGCCTGCAGCCAATGGCCGGGCGCGCGGATAATGTTTCGGTGGCATCGGCGACTGATCTTCATCCCGGCGGAAAAAGCTCTCCATCTCCGCTGTCGGGATGTTTTTCCGCGTCGCCGCATCGTGTTTCAGCGCGTCAATCTGCTTCGAGGAGGATTTGGGCGGACGGGCCATCAGGCGGGAACCTCTTCGCTCTCGGCTGCTTCCATCAACTCGGCCTCGTGCTCCTCCTCGCCATAGCTGTCATCCGGATCGGGCGGCGCCACGTCTTCGCGGACGGCAGGCTTGCCCATAGCGGTCTCGATAAGAGCCAGCAAGCGCGCCCGCCGGTCGTCAAAGAATGCTTGGAAAGAGTCCGCTGCCAGGAGCGACACGTCGATCTCATGTGATTTGAGGATCGACCGCAAGCGATCGGCGGGGATCGGCGGGTTCTGGTCGTTTCCTTTTTCGATGCGCGCCAGATAGGCGGCAGGCGCCACCCCGCCGATCATGCGGTTCGTCCGCGCAGACAGCGGCGTCTTGTTGACGGCGCTGTTGTAGACTTCCGGCTTGATCTTCTGCACCTTGCACCACGCTTCGGGGAAGATGTGGTGAATGTCGACGCTTTCGTCGAAAAAAACCATCTGATCGAAGGGTTGCCCGGACCGGAAATCCTCGGCTCCGGTCTGCATGAGCAAGGCATGCACGCCCTTGTAGGCGGCGGAAAGCCGGGTGCGCAATGTGCGCAGACGTTCCTCGCGGAAATCAGCACGTTCGATCGTTTGCGGTAACGGGCCGCCAGTCAGCCAGCGGCCGAAATCTCGGATATCGAGGGCGAAGCGCGACTCCACCGCCGAACCGTAGAGCTCGCCGAAGACACCGCACCAATACCACTGCGACAAACTTTTCCGGGTGACGTCATTCTCCCAATTGTCACCGAGTTGGGCGAGGATCGCAGCCAGGGGCACGAGCTGCGTCTGATACGGAAGATCGCGCGCGCGGAAAATCTTCAGCCAATGAAGGAACTTGGCGGCCGTCAGGTAACCCCGCTCAACCTGGTCGGCATATTGCCGATACGCCGACAGAGGCAGTTGTAGCAGGCTGTTGCGATTGGCACTGATTGCAGGCGGCTCCTTGCCCGCTCCTTCGGCCGTATCGCGAAGTCCTTTCGTATGCAGAAGCGAAATGGCCTGAAGGAACTCGACAGGTTCGACATTAGAGAGCACGGAGTGCTTCACCAATCTGTCGCGTCGCGCCCTCCAGTCATCGCGCAGGCGAAATTCCTCCTTCTCTCCAGCATACATGGCGGTAACGAGTTCAAAGGCGTCGAGCGCCTTGCCGCCAGTGTTGACCTTCTCGAACACCAGACATACAGCCGCGCGACTCGTTTCCTTGCCGAGCGTGATCACCGGCAGATGGTATTCGGCGAAGTTGTTGACGATCTGCTTGGAGAACTCGTTGATGAGATTCATGTGCTCCTGGCGGGCCTCCATATCCTGAAAGGCCCAAGTAAGTGCCTTCTGCGTCCAGATATGCGCGTCGAACATGCGATCAATCGGAAAGTGGAGCGCTGCGAACTCCTTGTCCTCCGACGAAAGATCGAGCGCTATGTCTCGTCCGAAATTCTCGCGCACAACGCGGTCCTCAGGGACGGGCAGGATCGCATCCCGCCGGGCGATGTTGGGATTGAGTGCGTCTCGAATGCTGAAATAGAAATGCAGCTTCGCGGGTCGATTCTTCGCGGTTTGGGTCAGCACCGGACTGCGCGACGATGTGGACTGATAAAGCGAGGTCATGCGCTGCTGCCCGTCGAGCAGATAGGCTTCCAGCTTTTTTTGCGGCGCGGGTGCGCCTTCGACGGGACGGACGGCAAAGGCAACTTCACCGGAGGCGTCAAGCGTCATGAGCGCTCCTACCGGAAATCCTTCCGAGATCGACGCCAGCAGATCGATGATCCGATCCTGGTCCCAAACCCAACCGCGCTGGAAATCGGGAAGCTGTAACTTGCCCTCATGGCAGTCCCGCATCAGATCCTTGAGCGAGACCGGGTGGGTCTTGAACGACGTCGTCACTTGCTATCTCCCATCAGTCTCTCGACCAAGGCTGCGAAGTCCTGGTCCATTACTGTCCAGTCCCGAAATTCCTGGAAACCCCAGCGGCCGAAGCCGCCCAGTGCATTCACCCCACTCACCCACAGGTCGCGGGTCGTCTGTGCCTTCGCTTTATCAGTCTCGTCGCGAATGCCCTTCACTTCGAGCACGAGATTGAGCGGCGCCTCGCCGCCATCATCAAGCCTGACAAGGAAGTCGGGCAGATAGCGCCGCAGAACCCCGCCATCGAGATAGGGTATCTCGAACCCCAGCGCCTGGTTCTTGGCATAGGCGATCACACGCGGATGCCCTTCCAGCGTCAGGGCAAGCTGCTCTTCCCAAGTCGAATCAAGGACGACATGACTTATGTGGCTCTTTGGCGGGCGCGCGCCGGTCGCCCAGCATTTCTTGGACGTGATGAAGTTGACGTGGCGCGTGGAACCCTTCGGATTGTAGGGATCGAGGACGGCGAGGATGTGACCATCGCCACCACGCGTCAGCGCGATGTCGATCTTCTCCGCCGCACGGGCCAGCTGGTCCTGATAGAGGATCGCGCCAACCGGCACGCCTTTGGTGACCAGATAGCCCTCATCGAGCCAGCGACGCGCGAGACGTTGAATCTGCGGGAAGAGGTGCTGTTTGGGAAAGCCCTCGTCATCGCGGAAATGGGCGTAGAGCAGATGCTTGGCGAGATTGAAGCTGATCTCCGAGGGCCGCAGCCGTTCCAACACTTGGGGCGTGATCGTGACACCGGCGCCGACGATCCCCTCCATGACGACGGACGTGGGGCCGATGTCGGCGGGCGTGATCTCCAGCCGACTGTCCTCGCTGAATACGGCTTCCAGCTTTTCGGACGGCAGGTCGCGGCGGTAGCCACTGACGCGCGGAAAGACGATCTCCAGCTCGCCCCGCTCCTTGATCGCGTGAACGCGCGTGACCGGCTTTGGCTTGGTCGCCTTTGCCTCTTGCGGTGAGGATGCAAAGTCGAACGGAATTCCCATGATGTCGGCATACTCGACATCGAACAGGCCAGTCTCCGGATTGAGGTCATAGGATTGGCGGCGCAGGCCGCGGCCGACCACCTGTTCGCACAAGAGCTGGGTGCCGAAAGCGCGAACGCCGAGGATGTGTGTGACAGTGTTTGTGTCCCACCCTTCGGTAAGCATCGACACCGAGACGACGCAACGAATCTGTTCGCCGAGCCGGCCTTCACGACCGACGGTGTTCATCACTTCTCGCAGCAGCTCACTCTCGGTCGCTTCGCCTTGCGCACTTGCGGCGCCGACGCGGGCGGCAAGCTCACGCTTGAATTGCTCGATCTCCGGGCCGGCGGCGTCGCGGAACCCCTTGTCCAGCGCGTCGCCGGATTCGATCTGGCGGGAGTCGATCAACAGCGTGCGCGGGCGGGCAAGGCGGGCGCCCTGGTCGTCATAATTTCGGAACAACTCGAGATGCCCAGCATGGAAGGCGGCGCGCTCGCCCTCCTCGACATCGCCACGCTCGAAGCCGGCGATCCATTCGAACACCAGCTTGGAGATCGCGGTGTTCTGGCACACCACGATGAACACTGGCGGCACTCCGATCCCGGCGCGCTGCCAGCGCTCGAACTCACCCTCATAATGGCTGTAGAGCGCGTTCAGCGCTGTCTTCAGCATGTTGGGCAGGTCGAACGGGCTGAGCTTGCTTGCGCCGGCAGCGGTCTTCGGTAGGTCCTTGCCGATATGCTTCCACAGGTCGCGGTAGACCACCGTATCGGTCTGAACCAGGTTGTCGGTTACGGGCACCCTCGGCAGCTTGACGATGCCGCTCTCGATTGCGTCCATCAGGCTGAAATCAGACACCACCCAAGGGAAGAGATAACCTTCAGGATAGCCCGAGCCGCGAAGGAAGAAGGGGGTGGCTGACAGGTCGTAGACCCCGCGAACGCCCTTCGAGAGTTTGCGCCCCAGGGATTCGATGCCGTTAATCCAGAGCCGCGCGGCCTCTTCGTTCTCGGCTGCCTCCTTCTTGTCATCGCCGGTCAGTGCACCTTCGACATTGTCTCCGACCTTGTGCCGGTAGCAATGGTGCGCCTCGTCATTGATCACATTGACACGGTCATAGTTGAGCAGCTTGCCACAGGCTCGTTCCAGCATCTCCGCGTCGGTTTCGGTGGTCTTGAGCGGCTCGGGCGCATTGCCTTGCAGGAAGCTGCGCGCGACCTTGGGCAAGGCGAGCGTCTCGCGGTGCTGGAAGGCATGGTAGTTGGTGATCACGATCTCAGCGCGGCGGATCTCCGGTAGCATTTCCGGCGGCACGATCTCGCGGGTCTCGTAGTAATTGTCCGGCTCGCTAGGCAGCAGCACACGGAGTCGGTCGCGGATGGTGATGCCCGGAGTGATGATCAGGAAGGCGCGGGAGAAATCCTTCGAATCCTTCCGAGCCGCATTCACCGCCTGCCAGGCGATCAGCATGGCCATCACGGTCGTCTTGCCGCTGCCCGTCGCCATCTTCATGGCAAGACGGAAGAGCGCCGGGTTGGCCTCCTCATTGGCTTTGGCGATCTGATCCAGGAGTCCCTTCGACGCAGCCCGCTTCGGAGCGACCTCGGTCAGCCAGATGATCGTCTCGACGGCTTCAAGCTGGCAAAAGAATGGTATCGGCCCATTGAATTTATGATGGCGCCAATGCTCAAGCAGCCGTTGCGTCGTTCCCGTGACACCCCAGTCGGCGGGGTTGCGAAGCACACGCCACCTGTCGAGATAGCCGCGGATCTCGTTGATCAGCGCGTTCTCGGTGTAGCTTTCTAGGTCGAGCGACGCCTGACCGGCTGACGCTTTTTTTCGCGAGGCCGGAACAGGAACGATGAAGCGGGAAGGACGACGCCCGTGCCTCGGCTCACTGCTAAGCGGTTGGCCATTCTTGTCGAGGGGGTGGTGCAATTCCGGCGCGCGATAAGGCGAGTTCAGAATCGGCCGCTCGTAGAAGCTGTTCAATGGTTCACCCGCCCCCCTGCAAGTCATACTCAGTTCGAGTATCTACAACAATTCTTTGCTGGCCAAGATCCGCTCGCAAGGCAATCCCGAGTCGACCGCCATTCTCTCAGGCCAGCGTGGCGACCAGATAGGTCTTGCCTACGCCATTCTTGTGAAGAACGGCGTTTATAGCAGCGAGCTTCTTCGCTTGCGCGGTCTTATCTCCACCGAAATCATACCGGACGGGAATTTGCCTGGGCGGCGCCCACGCTCCGAATCCCTGATCCAACACGATCGTGGCGCGACTTCCATCTTTGAAATCCATGTATATGTAGCGGCCATGTGGCACGTCCCGATGAAGCAGCGATACACTGATACCCCTCTGTTCTCCTAGCAGTTCGATCACGTCCCGCTGATCGCCTGCCTCCCGCCAATCGTGCCAGATCTGCCACGGCTGACCACGCTGTTCGGAGTTACGCGGTGCACGGGTCTCGATAATCAGGGATGCGTCCTTCGCACCAGATTGGAAAAAGATCTGGCTCATTGTGTCGATCAGCAGGCGCGCCACAAGAGGAGATGAGACATAGGAATCCTGATAGGTCGCTTTTAAGACGCCAGCCTTCGACCAGGCGCCACATTCTATGAGAAGCGCAATCATTATCTTGGCCGCTCGAGGGCCAAAGGACGCGACGTCACAGTCGAGTTCCGAACCGATCTGGATAAATTGCGCACCCGGAGCCGGGAGAAGGGCATTGGGGTTGATGGTCGCAAATTTCGGGCTGACCGGGGCCTTTCCTCTAACCACCGGATGGGCGTTCGGGCTTCCCCAACGCAGTCCTGGAAGGCGCGTCTCCTCTTCGCGCGATGCCCAGACGTGGCTCGAAACACCTTCCCCGATCGTTGCTAGCGCAGATGCGCCGTTTGCGAAAACCGGCGCTTCTGCCGAAATCAGCTCAATGTTGTGCTGCAGGGCGAAATCCCGAACCGCGAGTTTTTCTGCTGGGCTCAGCTTCTCCATGGCCAAAGGGGCGATAGCCAATCTCACCGTATGCCCCCCCATCGTCCAACGTAGGAACTGCCCAGCGAGTGCCCAATCCTGCATATCTGCCGAGACGCTACGTTCGGGGAGATAGACAGTCGTAATCGAGCGGGCTGACCGACGAAGTTCCCGTGCGATTTCGTCCACTGGAGATAGAGACAGTTCGGCGCTTTCCACAAAGCAATCAACCGGATCAAGCTCTTTGGGGAACATGAGATGGCCGCGAACGAAATCGAGCGCAGCCTTGCGGTCGAGATCGTCCTTCCCATCGGGCGCATCTGAGGTAAGCACGCAGGCCGCGCAGGCCTTTTCGCAACCGGGCGTTTTGCAATCCAGGATTTGCTCGGCGCGGCGAATGGTTGCCCGCATAAGATGCTCGAATGACACCGCGAAGCCAGCCCCACCCGTCGCCCGGTCGAACAGGAACAGGGAGGCGGTGGGAGCTCCGAGAACGTTGCGGCTTTCTGCGACGGCAAAACCCATCTCGTCGGCCTCAACGCCAAGTTCCTGGGCTAGTGCTTCGCGCAGGGCGATCACAAGCGCATTTGCACCCGCGCGGCGTAGAGGGTGCCGCGGCTGCAGTTCGAAAACGTCGGTGGTTATTTCGTGCCCGAGCGAGATGTTTCGCTTGATGCTAAAGGGCTTGTCACTGCCCGGACATATGTCCTGTCCCTGGCGGTAACGAAGCGGCTTGTGGTCCACCAGCGCCGGTGATGGCGTCGCCAGGCCACGATTGTCGGTATCGACCTCCGCCCGACCGCAATGCAGGCAGACCGCATAGCCGAACCCATTTGGGCCACCCCTATTGGAGTAGTAGACGAGGCCTTCCCTGCTGCATCGATAGCGACCCAGTTCGGGAACCGGCAGGCTCCGCCAAACCATGTCGCGCGTTGACACGACTGGGTCTTCTGGCGGAACATACGAAAGTGTGTCCGTATCGGCATGCGCGCTCTCCCTCGGATCGACGGAGAAGCCGGCTGGGCGCAGGAACTCGATACTGTTTGGGCGCTCGGCACCGCAAGCTTGACAACGTTCCGGACCGCCGCCGCGTCTGGTATCGCTCGCTCCGCATTCCGCGCATTGCCAGTGATGGCGTAGACTCTGTATCTCCGCCAGGTTCTCTTCGCTCGCGGGACGCTTCCAATTCAGAGTTACGCCGGCGGATTTGTGGACAAGGCCGTCCAACACGACTTCCGACCCTGGGGCATAGTCTCGGATCGCGAGGTCGAGTGACCGCTGGGGGCCGACAGTCCGAAACTGGCGCGACCCGTCCTGAGGGGCGTCTTCCGGTGATTTGAATTCCTTTCCCGGGATGAAGGAAACCACGTCAGTGGGAAAGCCGTGGCCGGGCAAAAATCCTCGATCAGCCAGGCCGCTCAGCAGGAACTCACCACACATCCGCTTGAGCTCGATGCTCATGCGCGATTTGCCAGCTTCTTTCATCCCCTCGTCCTTCGCGAGAGCCACCAAGCCCTCCCATTCGGCAACGAAACCTTTCGTGAGGTCGACGATAAGATTCTGGGTATCTTCGATAAGCGTTTGGTCGCCTTCGAGGATCGAACGCATCGTGAGCGTCGATAGGCTGCCCTTGTGGGCGGCGGCCACCGCGGGACGCTCAAGCCATTCGACGAAAGCCTCGACCGGCCGGTCCACTTTCAGCGGTCGAGCCACTGTCAGTTCCGCCGGGCAACCTAGGAAGGCGCCGATTTGCATCTTCAGCGAGTCGCCGGCACGCTCGCGCATGAAGGCACCAAGGAGGAAAGCGTTCACGTGACGCTGCACGATCGGCCTGCTGCTTAACGTCACCGTTGGTGCCGAAAGGGTCCGGCCGAGGAAGCTGTGTGGATCGCGGAACGCCTCACGGTCGAGCGGTCGATCCTTGCAGAACGTGAATGCCAGAGCCACGGCCTGGCCACGGCGTCCGGCGCGACCGACGCGCTGCCGGTAATTGGCTATGGATGGCGGCACATTGGTCATCATCACCGACGAGACCGAACCGATATCGACGCCCATTTCCATTGTGGTGGAGCAGTTGAGAATATTGATCTTGCCGGCCTTGAAATCCCGCTCGTAGCGGCGGAGCCGACCGCTATCCTGCTGGGCCGAATGCTCGGCGGAACGCGCATAGTCGCCAAAGAGAGCGATCCGATCAGAAATGTTCGTCCACGAGCCGCGGTCTCGCAGATCGGCTATGAGTGCATCGGAATCGATCCACTTGCGAATGTTTTGCCGTGCCTGGCTCATGTCATTCTGCCCAAGCAACGGTTCGGGATGTCGCGGCATGGCGACAGGAATAGCGCGTCGGCGTCCTTCTGGTTTCTCCTCCAACCCGTAGGGCGTAAGGCCAAACGGCGCAGCATCGAGAATGCGACGCGTCACCGGGCAATAGAACGCGGCTAGAACGGGCGAAACGAAGGTTTTGGAGAAGTCGAAGACGCGGCGTTCCGGGTCGGGGGAAAACGTAGGCTGGACCTGTCTCCAGGCTACCGACAAGCACTCGTCAAGGTCCGCCCTGTCGGCTGCGTTGCTCAGATCGAGCCCCAGGCCTTGAAGAAGAAGGGCTACCGGCCGCGATCGCGGGTGGGCACGAAAATAGCCATTCGGCCAAGCCTGTAGCCTCTTGTCGCGGTTGGTCTGCTCATCTGGGCCGATCATTGATTTCAGCTTCGCCTTCGACGATATCCAATGCTGCAGCTGTCGCGAAATGGAAACTGCGCCGTTGGCACGGACGAAGAAAGTAAGCACAGCGTCGAGGTAGCCCCGCCAATCTTCGATGGTCTTTCCCCTGCGCCGGAACGCGCCAGGGATTTCTGTGAGCCGATCGATCATAGGGTTGCGCAGCCGTGCCATACCCAATGTTTCCATCGAATTGGCGCGCCTGGGCCGCCGCGAGAATTCGCGAAGCAGCAAGAACTCAGCGATCTTCTCGGCATCCGAGAAGAGCGCTTCGTCACGCGCTTGCCAAACAGCCTTGATCCACTCGGCGACCTCGACCCGCTCCGCCAGCCGCATGACAAGCTCTGGCCACGCAATACCATTCACGCTGCCCGAAGTAAGTTCAGCCAGCGCACGCTTTTTCTCGCCGAGGATTCCCTCAAGCGCCGGCAAACGCGTCGCTGCAAAGGCGGTCTCCAGTTGCTCGATATCGGCCTCTGCCTTCGCAACTTCCTCCTCCGCGCCGGCCTCTGGCAGCATGGAGGCAACTAATTGGTGGTAGACAAAGCCCCGGACGAAGCTTCGCTCCGATTCGACTTGCAGCTTGGCCGCCATCCTGGCCGTGCCTTGGCGGCTGTCGGTGAAGGAGAGCAGGCGGCGTCCGTCCGAGGGCAGTCTCTCTCCCTCCGCTTTCTTGGCCGGCTCTACTCCTTCGAGGAGGATTGGCGCTGCGTTGCCGAGGATAAACGGCGCGCCGAACCGCAGCGGACGCATTACTTCCGAGGTCTTGCGGCCTTCAGGACTGCAATGTGGGCAAGCGCGTGGCCCGTCGTGCTCCTCGCACAACAGGGACTGGCCGTCTTCCACGGGCGCGTCGGCGACCCGCCACCCGGCTTTCCGGTCCAGCCAGAAGCCGCGAGCGGCAGGAGTCGGATTAGCGGCGAACAGACGATCGCGCTCGAAGACCGCTTCGTCCTCTCGGGACGGCTCCTCCTCATTCTCAATGTCGTCGGCAATCTCGGAGGCGGAATCATTCTCACGGCTGCTCTCGAAGGCGAACTCGTCGCGCGGCGGGTTGCGCAACGGTGAGGAGAGCCGTGAGCCTCTCTCTGTTCCTTCTAGATAGACTTCGCCGCATTCGGTGCAGCTCACAATTTCCAGCACCGGCGCGTGGCAGGACGGGCAATGGTCAGCACGCTCGGACAAGATACGCCCAAATGGCCAGTCCGAAGGCCTGTCGGGGCATTTCGAATTGATGCAGCTCCATATACCAGGAACGGCGCGCTCGAATGCGTGAAGTCGAATCGGCGCAAGGCGCTCCTCCTCGCGGTCAGCAGTTTTGCGTGCTGCGCGGGACATGGCGAAAACGAGATCGGGTGCGCTGGCGTCATATACACTGGCGGGCACATCGAAATCGGCAAGGGGCACACTTCCCAGGAACAATCGCTCCACGAGCCGCCATGTCTGCGGATCACGACCGAAAATGTCATACAGCCGAGCCGGGTCGATGCTGCGAATGTCTTCAGAGGTCAGTGCATGCTCGCCGATTGGACGATCTGGCATCCGACGACGACCCTCGACCACGTGCACCCGGCTGTCCGGGATGCCAGCGACGTCGGCTAGAAAGCGCTGGAGCTGCTCGCGCACCTTTTCGCCCGATCCGATAGTCGCCGAAGTGGCTACGAAGCGGACCTCCTCTGGCTTCACATCGAAGGCGAGCATCACTCGCCGCAGCAGCAGCGCTATCTCGGCGGCCGCCGCACCGACCAGGGAATGGGCCTCGTCGAGGACGATCCACCGCAGCTTGCCTTTCGAGGCGCCGATGATCGTTTGGTCCTCAGCACGCGCGAGCATGTATTCGAGCATGGTGATGTTGGTAACAAGCACCGGTGGCGGACTGGCGCGTAGCCGCACCCGATCGATTATTTGCTCCGGCATGCGACGGCGATCGGATTCCCTAGCATCCTTCGGCAGATCGCCGTTGTAAAGGCAATAGCGGAGCTTGCCGGAGAATGGCTTCGTCCAGGCGGAGAGGCGCTCGCGCTGGCTCTCAATCAGCGCGTTGAGAGGGTAGAGCATAATGGCTTGCACTCCTTCGAGCGGCTCGCGCTGAGCGTCTGCTTGTGCAGCCAAATCGCTAAGAATGGGGAATAGAAAGCATTCGGTCTTGCCCGAGCCGGTTCCCGAGGTCACCAGCACCGATTGCGGAACTTTTTCCGCAAGCCGCTCCCACGCTATAACTTGATGCAAAAAGGGCTTTCGTTCCCTCGGGAAGCGGTAGTCGTGACTGTCTGCAAGTGCGTCCAACGCTGAGATCAGATCTGGATGGAGCAACGATCCAGACAGTTCGTCCATGGTCTTATCGGCGGTCACGAAAGGGTGAGCTCCTTCGATCACCGCCTGCTGCATCAATGCACCGTCCTCGGGATTGTTCCCACCCAGTAGTCCGCGGAGATGCCGTCGTAGTCCCTCATGCGCCAGACCGGATTGCGCGATGACAGCCTCGGTCGTGCGGCGTTTCACTTCGTCCAGGACGTCAAATGGAGTCATTGTCAAAGGTGACCATAGAATTTCAGAAGATGGGCATAGGCGCCGGAAACGTAGGTCGGGTCTTCTCGCAATGTTCGGCGAACGAGCAGCGCCAGATCGCTCTCGATAGACAGCCTTCCCTGAGCGCTCGCTGCGAGCACGACCGGCGCGAACAGACCTGCGAACGCCTCGTGGGACTTTGCGATGATTTCGGGTGGGAGCTTCAATCCAGACGATGCGAGCCGCGTGGCGAGATCATTCTGTCCCTCGTTACTGCGGTGAAATTGACTGGTGATGTAGCCATTTGTCATCTCATTGAACGAAGGTGTGGCGGCCGCACCCGCGGGGGAGATTCCGAGAAGGCTGAAAATGGATCTCAGTGCAGGCTCCAACGCGATCATTTCGTCGCCCAACATTGCCAATCGCGCTAAGGCCTCTCCCGCTGCCTTCTCCGCACCGAATACGGTTTCGAGTGCAGCGGAAAAAGTCGTGTAATCTGCCTCAAACGCAACGCGCCACGCGGACAACGGCAGCTCCAGCCAAAGGAAGGGTAGTTCGTTCTGCAATGACCAGATGATGCCGCGTTCTCCTGCATCCCGGGCGTTAAGCAGAAGGCCCGTCAACGCTTCCGGGCAGGACGGCAGCAGCTTCAGCGCGTCGAAAGCACTGGCCGGGAGACCGTTCAGATTCGTGGTTGCTTCGAGCAGCCAGCTGAATCCTCCAGCCTCATCCCGTTCGCGGCCCATGCGGCTGAGAGCATTTCTGATTGCGGCATGCCGCGCCTCGTAGTCGGTAATTGAGAGGGCGGATGCAAGGCCCCCGGAATAGGCGTTGGGAGATCCAGGGAGCGGAACGGGGACCGGTCTCGATACAACATCCACTCCGTCCCGCAGATAAACAAGGCAGAGGCCTTTGCAGCTTTCGGGAATGCGCCAGAATCCCTGGGCTTCGCGTTCAAGAGCATGCTCGTGGCGTGGATCAAGTATCATCCTGGCCACGGGAAGGACACGGGTCGCAAGAGGCGGCTCGGACCAATGAAGTATGCCGGCATCGAGCTTGAGTTGCTCATGGCGATAGCGACTGATGCGGATTGGCGGATGCGTGTCGCCGATGAAATCGAGTTCCACGATATCGTCCTGACCAGGCAGGGTTGCAAGCGTCTCTTCAATGGCGCTTCTCAGCACCCCGATGGGCAGTTCGCCATCTACGGCAGCGCTCAGTCCGATTGATTTTGAACCCTTGGCTCCAAGATGAACGATTGTCCTGCGCGGCGATATGGCGCTCGCGCCACGAAGCGCGCCAAGACTGACCATGGAGCCGGGCCCGAGAATGGAGCCGTCGGCCAACGCTATCGCAGCGTCACGACCGACCAGGGGGACGATGATCTCAAATGGCTGCCCAGCCGGCGGGCGAAGTATGATCGGGAGGCGATATGCCGGGCGTCCACTGAACCTGAACGATAGAGTGCATGCATCGGTCTGTTCGACCATACAGGAAGTATGTTCGACCGAGGCGGTCCAGTCCGGTAGCGCTTCGAGCCGGATTTCGCCGCTCTGGGCATCCCTCATCGTTCCGGTTACGCGAGCACCGCTCGGAATGAGCGCAATCAACCGTTTCTCGAGCTGGATACCAGCCTCCGGATCGCGCCATGAAAGTTCTATCAGCCCCGCGCCATCCATACGTCCGGACAATGGCGCCCATTTCCCCTCCGGCCGCCTGGAAAATAGTTCACCAACATGTGGCGTCCTCTGCTTTCCTCTGTCTCGGATGAGCGGGTTAAGCGGGGCTACGGCAAGTTCGCATCGGTCGTCTGCGAGGTCGAAACCGGGTGACGAAACAAATGAAAGTTCCAGCTCTTGTTCGCGACTCTCCGTGTCTGGCTCAACTCTGAAGCGGACCGAATCGCTTTCTCCACCACGAAAAAACGCAGCACCTGTCAGGCAGGCGAGCTTACGGCCGAGTGCGGGCAGGCTTTCGATTGCAGCGATCGCATCTTCCGACTTGGGCTCAACCGTCCAATCGTCTGGAAATAGGACATAGAGAGTCTTGATAGGGGAACTTACCGAACCCGATTGAAGGAAACGAATAAGTGGTTCGTTTGGGGTTGATCCCTCGTCATCCCGGAAGACCAACACGTCTGAACGCAGCGGCTCGCCCCGCGGCCAAGTCCATGAACAGGGAACTCCTTCTGGTGAGGTTAGCGTTGCTGTGACGGGGGATGTGAACGGAAAATTCTTCAAGAGCTTGGCGGTTCGCGTGAATGGCCGCACGCGCCAGCGTCGCTGTTCCCCGACTGGCGGCTCAAGTAGCGCCAGTTCACCAGAGAGATGGTTGCCGAGCTCGCCCGTGGGAATTGCGCGGACTCGACCGTTCGCCGACAAGCTCGGTAGTTTTAAGGGCGGAATTTCGCCGTCGGCCAACAACTGAAGTGCCGGAAGCCATTGGCCGTCAAGTCTGACCAGATATCGTTTCGCCTCCACTCCCTCGGTGGAGAGTCCGGTCATCTTCTCGTCGAGCAGGCCCGTCAACAACTCGGCGACGAGGGCTTCGTTTTCGGCTGGAACGTATATCGGCAGACGTTCCCGCCAGCCAGGGTCCTTGATATCGAGGAACGCAGAATTGCGGATCTTGCGGTCCCCCCCGGCCTCCGCCCTTTGCCGCAGATCGAGAAGGCTCTTAACCAGCTCGGAACACAACGCGACAAAGTCATCATGTTGATAGCTCTTGCGCATTCGCCCCCGTTCTTCTTCGGCGATCGAAAGAATCTCGTCGGGAGTGTCCACTCTGTAGGCGATCGCTCGGCGCATGATGGAACGCAGATATTCTTTGAGCCAGCCTCGCGCCCCATTGGCAAGAATACCAACCGGAAAGCCCCCCTCGAGTGCTACCGTCAGCAAGAATTCACGGTTTGACCCGCTCGTGCGCAGCTTACGTTGCCAGTATGTCAGGCCGCGGCCGGTCAACTCGCGCTTGGCGGAATCGGGGAATGTCGGAAACAGGTCTGGCTCAGGGTCGTTCCATCTGAGAAAAGTCGAAACCGACTCGCGGCGAAACCACTCGCCACAATAAGCGACGAATAGGGCGCCAGCACGATCGTCCGGCTGGGCTAGTCGCCCCTCCCGCGCCAGGTGACGCAGGATCCTCTTGGCCTCGTCATATTCGCTGTCGGCCATGCGGTAGCGATAAAGCTCTCGCCCGTCTGGTCTCACAATATTCCTTGCGGCCAGGAAAGCTCGGAGCCAATCCCGCACCGGGCCTGACCGCCGTAGCCTGTGTTCACCTTCCGTCGACGGTGCAACACGTGCAAAGGCGCGGCGCGCTAACACCACCTCGCACTGAAGATCAAACGCCTCATCACTTTCCCGCTGGTTCAGCTCCCGAATGAGCGAGTCCAGAAATTGCGGATCATGACGCCGTTGTTGGAAAACTTCGCCGAGCTGCCTATCGTCCAGACGAGACAGAGTCGATATGCCCTTCTCCACCCAAGTTCCTTCCCCCATAGCCCAACCAAGAATGCACGATTTTCCGGCAAAGGAAACCTGTTTCGACTGGCGTTTCTGGATACTTCAATTCAAGGTTCTCGTTTCGTTGTCACTCAGATCAAACGAAAATATTCATCGAGATGCGGACTAGAAAGTTACTTTGAAAATCAGGCCTGATTTTCGAAGACAAAGGGTGGGGAAGCCTTCTTTTATTCAGTTGACGGCAGTTGCTCGATCAAAGCCGGGACAATCTGGCTGGCAGGCATCTGGTGCTTCTTGTCAAAAAGATATGCGTCGTCGGATGTCTCCAGATTGATCTCGCAGGTTCTCGCGCCCAGCCTGTGAGCGTCTGGCCCCAAGAGGCGCATTGGCTGACGGCAGATCGACGTCAGTTGATCATGATTGGAGACTTCCAAGATTGCCACATGATGACGCCGGCAAGCTACACGGTGCGCGCCCGATTCTGGAACGAGGCCCGCTTGCACGGCGTTTCGATCGATGGTCAGTTGCGGAAGGCAAGAGGATCGATCTATACTGATGTAATTTATGCGTTTTTCTGAGTTATATATAAAAAACCCCGTTATATTCTCGCTACATATAAGACATAGAAGATCTTATTTAGATGAAGCGAGAAGCGAAATGAATACATCCCCTGGTCGTCCAAATGCGAATACGGAAATCGCGAAGTTCATAGATGGCCGCATCGATCAGCTAAAAGGGAGAAAGAGCCAGAAAGACATTGCGGCTGAAGCTGGGTTCACCAACGTTAATTTTCTCTCCATGATAAAGTCGGGTGCCGCGAAAGTTCCCTTGGATCGCGTGCCAGCGCTTGCTGGAGCGCTAGAGTGCGACGGAGCGCGACTTTTCCTCTTGGCACTCGAACAATACCATAAGCGTAGCGCGCTTGTGGCGATCAAGCAGATCTTCGGAACTGTCCTGAGCCCGAACGAGGTTTGTTGGATCGAGGTCCTTCGCAAAGCCTCCGACAAGACCGACCCGCCCCTAACTGTCGTGCGCGCAAGGATTTTGCGCGCGATGTTCGGAAAGCTCGGACCATACCCTGGTCGATGACAGCTGCTGTGTGAGTGGTCTATTGACGCTTGGTTCGAAACCTCGCCCGCCGGCGGTCGCTCCCGCGCCGTTGATGATGTGCGGGTGAGGGTAGGTGGATGTGGGTGCCGCTCCTATTCGAGACAACTGAGAACCGTGGCGCCAACGATCGCAGGTGCCTCGGTTGATCTGCTGTGACGCCCACCCGGTTTTCGGGGAACCAATCGACTTTATTTGCGAAACGGGATGAACCCCACAGATGGAAAGTCCTAGGTTTTCCATGGCGAGATCTAGGGGATGCCTTTTGTTGCCGGAGCAAAAATTTCACCAATGCACCGCTCTCTATGGGACCGGCAGGAGGGTCGAGCGTGCATTTGCTCAACAGTTAGAATGGTAGCCTTTGCGACTATGGGGGATCCTCTCGTCGAAGGCCAATAGGTGGTCGCCCGGAAGAATTCGGGAGATCGATTGGTCTCCCGTTTGTCGCCACAGCGCTGAACTGATTTGCATTCGCTAATGGTCGCAGCGTCGTCCAACGCCAATGACAACCAACGAGGAGGAGGCCCGGCTTCTGGGCCTCCCGCTTTCGGCCGGTCACTCGTAGACAAAATTGGCGAGCGAACGGTCAAACCTCACAGCCCAAAATTCAACGAACTCTCGCGCTTTCGCGGTGTCCGGGTTCTTGCCGGGCAAGTTCAAGGCGATCGCTTTGCGGGACGTCACAGTCTTGGCGAGCTTGTTACCCGCAAGGAACATGTCGACGGCGACCTTCGCGCCCTGCTGGTGCATAAGATACTGCATGCTGCCGGAAGGCTTCTGCCCAACGCGGCGCTCGAAGTAGCGCGCATTGGCCTTCCACAAACGCACGCACGCCACGAGGTTCGCACGGGCATCGAACGCATTGGTCAGGCCGTATGCCTTCGCGGTCGAGGAAATGAACTGGCACAAACCGGATGCCGAGCTGTAGGGGTTCTTGGCCTGCGGGTTCAACCGACTTTCGATCCAAACCTCCGCTGCGAGCTCGGCGGCATCGATCCCGTGTTCTTTGGCGATCTCCTCGACGAGCTTCATTGCCTTGGCCTGCTTGGCCGACAACTTGAGATCCGATTTGAGCGTCTTGCCACTCAAGTGCGCTGCTCGGCTTGCAATAGCATTCCCAGATGTGTTGGCGACACCTGCGTCCGGATATTGGAAGGTGGTGATGCCGAGGCTCACGCAAAGCGCGATCGCCGCAGCGAATTGTTTCATCCTGATCATTGGTCTTCCTTTCGAGGTTGAAAGGAGACCGGGCCCGATCTCTGATGTCGAAGATGACAGGGAGCGGACTGCAATGAAATGTCGTCAGACGGCCGTCGGTCGGCAGCGCCGATGGACTTCCGATAGACTTCCGATTGCTTGTTCCGTAGAAGCGGCAATGGTGTTCTGCGGCGTAGGAGCAGATCTCATGGATCGACGACGAACCATTTCGTAGGGATGTGCGGTGACACATGTGAAGCCCGACACGAGCGCCCTTGACAGAGCGATTGAGAGTTATCGCCGGAACAAGCAGGCAACCGTGCCCTATGATGCAATTGCTCTTAAGACGACCGAGCTGCCTAACCCCTTCGTCGCCGTCACAACCCGCAACTTCTTCAATATCCGCTACGGAACAAGAACCAGCTATGAAAAGCTTGCGAGCATCGCCAAAGTGCTGGGTGTGGAGGTCGATGAGCTCGTAGATCACGGCGCGGCTACGGTGCCAGCGCTGGGTAAGAAGCGCGATCTCCTCGACCTGAGTGATGAAGTCGTTCAGGTCCTGGTTGAAACACTGCTCGACGGCATGATCTCGAATATCAAACCTTCACACTCGGTCGAAGAGATATACGCTAGCATCACGCGCAAGGTTCTGTCCGGGCAACTTACGGCCGAAGTAGATTCGGACGAAGCCAAGGAATTTTTCAGCCAGTCCCGAAATCCGGAACGTGATGCGCGCTTCGAGCGAAACATCAGAAAGGTGGTTGAAAAATCTCTCCCGTATCTCCGGAAGTTGGATGATGTGGAGGCTCCTCCTGATCAGACCTGGGTGGATACATTCAGTGCATATGCTCAAAAAGTGTCGGACGACGAGCTACAGGGCCTTTGGGCACAAATTTTCGCGGGAAAGCTGGAAAGGCCGGGGGCGTTCTCTCTGAAGACCTTGCGCGTTGTTCAAGATCTTTCGCGCCGGCAGGCGATGCTTTTCACGAGGCTGTGTGGCTTGGTTTTCTTGGTAACAGACGCACCGCGCGACGCCAGCGAGGCTTCGTTACTCTCCATCCGGCTTGACCGGGGAACGGATGAATATCTTCGAATGGGAGGATTAAAGTTCGATGATCTTGTGGAACTTTCGGACTTTGGATTAGTCAATCTCGGCTCACGAAGTTACGAGGTCGAAACAGGTGCGTGGTTCACTTATTTCGATAACGCTTTTCAAGTTACTGACGAGGTCGCTTTCAAAGCGAATCCACTCTCATCGGTTGGGCGCGAGCTTTTTGGCTTGGCGACGCCGACAAAAAGCGAAGCCTATTTGAAGGCTGTGCTAAAGATGATTGGGCAGAAGGCTGGACCGCTTCAGCAAAATCCAACTTGACAAGGCCGAACCAGGACAACAAAATTCTGCATCCCGGTTAGCTCAGTGGGAGAGCATTGTCATCTAAACATGGCAGGGGTCGGAGGTTCGAACCCTCCACCGGGTAGCCTCCCGTAGCGCACAGCTGATATCTGCACTCACCAAATAGATTCGATGTTGACATTGTCAACTTGATTGTCTGAATGGTGTCAGATCCGCACCCAACTCTGTCAACTAGAACTTGCGTTCTCTTAGGCCGGTAAGAGAATGCATTACATTAAGTTTACCTCAAGTTGACAGAAGTCGCCGGAAATCCAATTTCTGGGAAGTTGTCAACTTCGGCTGAGATCAGCGAGCTTTGTTGGGCAGAAGAAGCCGGGCTGAGAGGGTCGAAGGTAAGATGCTCGGATGCTACGAACCTCGATACCGTCAGGAACCTATTTCACGTCCTGCTCAGTTCCACGATCGCTTTCCTTCTAAGGCTCTGATAGGCCACACATAAATAGATGTATTTACGTGGGCCGAGTGCAGGTGCTCGGGAGATATGCGAGACCTGGGCAGGATGCCTTGATAGCCCGTTTCCGCGGTTGGAAGTCCTAACTACTGCGATCCGTTCCCGACGGTTCTCTCACCCGATCTCGTTCTCAATGACCGTTCATTCACGGCGCATCGTCTTTAAGGATCGGCAGAAGGCCACGGACTAACCGATGTCTTGGGATTTACGGGTTGTCACAAGACTGCAGCGGTCGCAGGGCGCCGGAGTCGCTCACCATGCCGCCAGGGGTGCCAGAGAGCGCCGTGGTGCGCTGCGCTCCTGGTTAGTCATCCGGTCTCAAGCCCTCTAATGAGCTAGCCGCCGTCGTTAGCGTCGATCGCGTAGATTTACCGACCATAACGAACTGCTTCGATCCAAGGTGATGACGCGCGAGGAGGCGCGGACTTCATTGCGCCTCACGTTGAGGAGGTTCTTCGAGCCTGGAAGGGACCTGCGCTGAAGCTACGATTGGTGCATCGGCAGGGAGACGTCTGAGCGACCCGAGTGTCTATAAGCTGGCCAAGCGAGCAGGCTTCACGGCTTCTGGACGAGCAGTGCTGCGGTCGCGTAGGCGTCGAGCCGGATCAGCCCTTGTAACAGCCGACCAGCGCGGCTTGCGCCTTCGGCCGATCGTCGTCGGGATCTGCCGCTAGACTAGCATTTTCGATGGCAACCTGAAGTATTCCGTGTATGTAGATTCTGCCGCCGCGAGATATTTAGGGCCATGCGATTTCTTTCCAACGGTCCTTCGATCCCGGATGATCTACTGATCGCGCGCGACGCCGGCGACGTCATCTTCTTCTGCGGGGCAGGTGTATCACGACATCGCGCCGGGCTACCCGATTTTCTCAAACTCGGCGGCGATGTGATCGACCTGCTCGGCGCCGGCGAGAAGAGTCTCGCTCGCAAGCTATTTCAGCGCATTCGCGAAATCGGTCCGATGGATGGCGTCGGAGGGCTTGTTGCTACCGACCGCATCTTCAGCCTGCTCGAACGTGAGTTCGAGCAGAAGGACGTCCAGGCGGCGGTCGCGCGGGCGATACGTCCTGCCGACGGCGCCGACCTGAGCGCCCACCGCACCTTGATCGACTTATCCCGCGGAAGGGATGGCACGGTGCGGCTAGTCACGACCAATTTCGACCGGCTGTTCGAGCAATCCGTCGATGGGATCGCCTGCTCGGGGCCTCCGATGTTGCCCAATCCGCGCAGCGCATCCTTCGAGGGGATCATTCATCTCCACGGCCGCGTCAATGCCGACTACACCGGGCCGGGTGACGAGGAATTTATCGTCTCGAGCGCAGACTTCGGTCGCGCCTATTTGTCGGATGGCTGGGCCACGCGGTTCATGCAGTCGCTGCTTGCACGTTTCCAGATCGTCTTCGTCGGCTATGCCGCCGACGATCCGCCCGTCCAGTATTTGCTCGAGGCGCTCAACCTGCACGCCGGCAACCGCAGTCGGCTGTTCGCATTCCAGCCGGGCAGCAACATCGACGACGCGGCGCTCTGGGAGCATCGCGGCGTCCGCGCGATCCCGTTTGACAACAGCAAGAGTTTCGATCCGCTCTGGGGCAGCCTCGCCGCTTGGCGGAGCGCGCACGCGATGTAGAGGGCTGGTATGCCAATCTACTTGCGACAGCCGCCGCCGGCCCGGCAGCACTTGATCCGCATGTTCGCGGGCAGATCGCTCACGTCCTTTCGACACGCGAAGGTGCCCGGCGAGCAAGCGTCGCAGACGTGCCGCTACCCGCTTCGTGGCTGCTCGCGCTCGATCCAAGACAACGTTTCGACAAGCCCGGCCTCGCCGATCCCTATGGCGAGTCGACCGAGCGCATCGATCCTTATGCCAGCCTCTCATTTGATTTCGACATGCCGCCGCAGCCCGACGAGGGAGACGACGATGTGCTGCGCGACCGCGCGATCCCGGACGGCCCTTGGGACGGTTTCGCGCAGACACAACACGACCAGGACGACACGCAGAATCCGAGCTTCGGCGACTTCAGCGGCGAGCGCGCGCCGGTCAGCGGCGCACTCAGCACACGGCTAAATCATCTCGGAATCTGGTTCCAGCGCATTGCACATCAACCGATCGCACTCTGGTGGGTGGCCGGCCGCGGCCCGCTGCACCCTCACATCGTCGATATGATCAAGGCTTGGCTGCGGCAGGATCCAGATCGCTGGCCCGACGACGTTCGAAGGGGCTGGCGCTTCCTGATAGCGAGTTGGTCTGACCGCCGCGTTGACCCTAACCAGGCCTATTTCGATCTCTCCCATCGCGTTCAACACGAGGGCTGGTCTGAGGTGCGGGTTCGCGACTATGCCGACCTGTTCCGGCCGCAGCTCAAGATCGAGCGCAAGTTCGGCCTTCGCCATCCCGTCTCATGGACCGACACCGACCGACCCAGCCCGTTGCTCTCGGTCGACGTCCACTATCCGCACCCCTATGAACTGCTCGCCATACCTGACGAGCAACTGACCTATGCCGTCACCCGCTTCCGCGAGAATCTCGACCTTGCCCGCTCGCTTGAGGCCGAGATTTCTGGCCGCGACCATGTTTACTTGCAATCGACGCGTCCCGACGATGGCGGTGCGCCGATCGCCTATGACAGTTACGGGGTCACTGGCCCGATCGCGCTGTTCCAGCAGTTGATGGGCCGTCTGGTCGAGGTCGCGCCGGCGGTGGCGCGGGCGGAGATCGTGCGGTGGCCTGCCCAGGATCACTATATTTTCGGGAGGTTGCGCATCTGGGCGGCCGGCGTGCAGATCACGCCGCCAGCCGAAGCCGCGGACATCCTGCTGGGGTTTCCCAACGACATCTTCTGGGGATCGGAGCAGCAGCGCGATCTGCTCTTCGCGATCCGCGATCGCTGGAATGACTTTTCGGAGGCCGATCGCGCGCGCTTCGAGGAGCGGCTGCGCACCACCGCCTTCCCTTGGTCGGAGAGTGCGCGCGGTGGCAAGGCGCGCGTTGAAGCCTATCGTCGCCTCGACCGCCTGCATTGGCTGGCAAGTCAGGGGGTGGTTTTCTCGTTTGATATCGATACCGAGATCGCGGCTCTCCGCCCGCTGGCTGAGGGCTGGTCTGAGCGTTCGGGCCAGAAAGCCGCGGACTCTAATGCGCCGGTTGCAAGCAGCGTCGACACCGACGCCGATCCGAGCGCGCTGGAGCACGGGCCGATCAGCGATCTCCTCGAGCGAGCGCGCCAGGCCGGCCAATCGGATTTCTTCGATTTCGTTGAGCGCCGTCCTTTCACCGGTCTCTCGGAAGCAAAGCCTGCTCGTGCACTTGCCGCCCTTGGTCAGGCGGCGCGCAAGGCTGAAATACCGGTCTCTTTCTGGTCGGCGTTCCTCTATGCCGAGAACCGCAAGACTGACCGGCCGCGCCTCGTGCACGCGATCGCCGCGCGGCTCACATCTCTGTCGCCCGAGGCACTCAGTTCCATCGCCTATCCCGTGGCCGAGTGGCTGCAAGGTCTCGGTGAGCGGGTTTATGGCGAACTCGCCCCATTGCTGGACTGTATGTGGGAGCCGCTCCTTGCGGCCCTCCCGCTTCGCGAGGAGAACCGTAAGCACCGCGTCGATAGCAGCTGGGCGAACGACGCGCTCAACGCCCCGGTCGGTAAGCTCGCCCAGCTCTTGATGAAAGACCCGGCAACCAAGGGACGCGACGACGGTGAAGAATTCCCCTTCGCGTGGACGGCCAAACAGGAGCAATTGCTGGCGCTCCCCGGCGACATGCGCCGGCATGCGCTGGTGATCCTCGGGTTCCAGATCAATTGGCTCTATGCCATTGCGCCGCAATGGACCGGGCAGCATCTCCTGGCGATCGCCACGAACCAAGATGATGATGGCGATGCGCTGTGGGACGGCATCCTATGGGCGGCGCGAGCGCCGAGCCGACAGCTATATGAGCTGCTCAAGCCCGGTTTGCTGGCGCGAGCGATGTCGCCGATGCGGCGACGCGCCGAGGCCAATGTTATTGGCGGTTTTCTGCTCGTCGGTTGGGGCGGCGATCCTGATGCCAACCCGCCCGAGCAACTCGTCACCAGCGTCGAGTTGCGCGACATTCTGGTGGAGAGCGACGACGACCTGCGCGGCCAGATCCTCTGGCACATCGAACAGTGGTCTGCCGATGCTGAGGGAAAATGGCGCGTCCGCCTTGTCCCTTTCCTGAAGGACGTTTGGCCAAACCATCGCGCCGTCCGCACACCAGAAATGTCGACGCGCCTAGTCGACCTTGCTTTGGCGAGCGGCGACTTTTTCCCGCAAGTCGTCGAAGCGATCCTGCCCCGGCTCGTCCCGGTGCGCGGCGGTATGCTGCGCGGGTTCATGCTGCGAGAGGAAGCAGAGAAACATCCTGCCTCGATCTATCCGGCGGCGATGCTCGATCTGCTGTGGGCTATCCTCGCCGAGGATGCAACGCAGTGGCCATACAAGATCGAAGATACCCTAGATGTTTTGTCGGAGGCACCAGAGACGCGTGCTGATCCGCGACTATCCGAACTACGTCGCCGACGCCTCAGCTAGATGGCTAGAGGCAATATTACGATTTCAGCATGTTGGCGTCGATCTGCTGGCCCGGCGAGATCACATCCAGCGCGTCGGCCGAATAGATGAAATAGCCCAATCTGTTGTGTGGTGCCGGCCGACCTTCGACTTCAGTTCCTCACCTTCGGCGTGATCTCCTCGATCCGCACCTTGTCGCCGATCTCCTCGGCCATCGCCAGCGATTTGGTGGCAACTTGTCACCGGCTGGGGGCGGTGAAGCGGTCGGAGTCGGCGATCTGCCGGCCTTTCTAAGCTATCTCCGCGGCAGCTTGTGGATCTCCAGTCGAACCGGGCCTCCTCTGTCGCAACTCGTGCAGAATAGCGCTCTTTCGACGGTGCCGAGCACCGCACCCTTGCCGTATCGTCTGATTAGGCCGGCGGGCTTCACCTCCGCATGGTGCGAGCACTTGCACCAGGCGCGCAGTGTGTGCCATTCGCGAAGGTCGCCAAGGGCCACGTCCAGGGCGGCATGGACGCTGCCATTGATGATTGTTTGAGGCGGGACCTTCACTTCGCCCGGCGTGATGAGCTTTTCCATGATGTGCCGGCTGTTGTAGTGGATCAGCAGCATGCCAGGCCTGCGCCGGATAGCGGCCTGCCAGGCAGCCTGACTGACCATCGCGTCGGGAGACCGGCATATGGTTTCGAGATGAGTCTTCTCCTCGCTATCCCAAACCTCGATCCGAAAATTGTCCTCGGCCGTATCCACCATCTAGGAACGCGCCTTGTGCCAGCCGCGAGAATAGCCGTTCGAGACCGCCGCGCGCGACAGGGCCAGGTCGCGCTCGAGCCGAGCGCACCTGGCAAGGGCATTTAGCAAGGCAACCACAGAATCGCCGTTGGCAGCAGCAAGGGCCTGCCGGGCAGCCAATTCTAGTTCCGGCATAGCTTCGCCGGCCGGCGCGTTTTGGCGCTTTCCCATAGCCCATTTCCTGCTCAGATTCCTTGGAATAAGGAACATATTCCTGTCGGGTCAAGGGGTATTGACTCTCATGTTCTCATTTTGTTCACTACTGGCAGGATAGCCACAGGAGGCGGAAATGACACTTCGCTTGTGCATTGAGAGAGCAACCACTGAAGAACTTGCCCGCGGGATAGCCGCTGCAGAGGCAGTTTTCGAAGGCTCTGGAATTTCCTACAAGGACGCCATGAACGGCATGCTCGCGGTAGAGCTCTGGGAAATGAAGGGCTTTCCCAAGGATGCGGCGCCGAGTGAGGAGATGGATGACAAAGCCGGCGTTTGGTATGAGGCCGAGCGTGCTGCGTGCGAGGCATGCTGTGCCGGATGGCCCGAAGACAAGGTGGTCAGGGATAGAGCTTTGGGCACCGGACCTGGAGAGCCTAAGGCGAAAACAGCCAACCCGACGACATGGCCCGAACGACAGAAACTGTATCCCTCTATCATTGAGCGTCTCGAAACCATCGATAGTCCCGACCGTCAACTCGACATCGACATCTGCTATGTAATGGGCTGGATAACTGAGCCAGGGACTCCAGAAGAGGCTGCCGAAATGGGCCTGCCCTACCTGACCAGCAATCTGGCCGAGGTAGCAGCACTCACCCAGAAGTCCCTTCAGGGCTGGACAATTGAAATCGACCAAGCGCCCTGCGACGCACGCCTGATTAATCTGGAGCGTGACCGAGATGAAAGCGATGGTTATGGAAGCGTGGCTGCATGGCGTCACTTCGATGGCCGGCTTCATATGGAGAAGCCGCCCGCCAACACCGCAATTGCTCTGACGATAGCGGCAATGCGTCTGCAGGATGAGAGCTTCGTCGGGCGAGCGTCTTGGTAGCTCGGGGTCGCAGCATTCCGGCGCCATCGGTGATTGACCAGAAGTGGCCGCACCAGGTTGCCCTGCCGGATGACCTCTGCACCGACCGGAACTTCACGATGATCACAAAGTTCTGTCAGGACCGTGGGATGACGTTTCAGATCAGGCAGGTGCAGGCGGTGTGGCCGAATGGCAAGTATGAAAACTATCGGCTGCACTGCTTCACCGATGCCGAGGCGGCCAAGGCTTTCCGTGACCATTTCTGCGGCGAGGCGTTCAACCCGAAGCGCGACCGGGAGAATGGAAAGATACGCGGCGTCTGGCCCCGCTTGGATGAATATAAGCGTATCCTCGATCTCGGCCCGCTCAGCGTGCCGGAGATCCTGCGCAACTAGGGGCAAGATATGTGTGGTCGCTATACCCGATACCTGTCCTGGTCGGAAATCCACCGGCTCTACCGACTGACGGCGCCGGCCGAGACAGGGCGTAACGATGTCCCTCGCTACAACATCGCGCCTACTGATGATGTCCCGTTCATAACGGCTAGGGAAGACGGCAACCACAAGCTACGCACTGGTAGATGGTGGCTGGTGCCGTTCTGGGCAAACGAAATGCCAAAGGCTACGACGTTCAATGCCCGTATAGAGGGCGTCGACACGACACCTGCCTTCCGTGACGCCTTCAAGTCAAAGCGCTGTCTCATCCCGGCCGACGGATATTACGAGTGGACAATATCGCCGGCCGACAAGAAGCGAGACCCGTGGCACTTTTTCCAGCCTGGCCATACACCGTTCTCATTTGCTGGCCTCTGGGCCTACAACTCGAACCTCGATATCACAAGCTGCACCATCATCACCGAGCCGTCCGCCGCGCCGGTCAATCAAATCCACGATCGCCAGCCGCTCATTCTCGATCCGGCCTATTATGATGCTTGGCTCGATCCGAACACGCCTACTGGCGATCTGAAGGAAATCCTCAGCCACGACATCGATAGCAACCTGCAATTCTATCGTGTCGGTCGAGAGGTCAATGCTGCCGCCATAAACAAGAAGCCCAACGACCACGCCGGGATGATCGAGCCGATTGCACTCCTATGAGCGACGAGCCATCCAGACTTGCTGAGGGCATGACAGCAGTTCCACGCGAGCGCACACGAATCGAAAACCATGCCTGCGAGCATGCCGGATGTGGCATCCGGGCGCCGTTTGGCTTTGCAAGGCCAAAGGGACCGCCCCGCTGGTTCTGTCTCGGGCATCGTGGGGACGGGGACCAATATCTTTCAGGAGGAAGGCACCAATGACCCGCTCGACCTTCGCAGAAGAACTTCATGGCGCATCCGACCGCATCGCCGAGATCCCCCGTGCTGACCTTCAAATCATGCTGCGAAGGGCCGCGCTTATGATCAGAAACACCGACGGCATCGATCTCGATCCAAAGGTAGAGGATTCGCTGTTAGGCATTGCAGCCGAGATGCAAATGCCGAAGTCCGATCTTATCAAAACGATCATCAGTGATTGGCTCATTGCCAATGCGTATCTCCCTGTGCCTTATGGGCTCGATGAGGATAGCAGCGCGGATGGAACTGCATGATTAACCCGCCTAGGCACCAAGAGGAATATCAAGATCGATCGATCGAATGCCAAGAGGCGATGGAGCCGGCTTTCAGGCGATCGTCGATTGCATGTTGGAGGTCGGCTGGACCCGCGGCGAGGTGCTGCGATCACTGAAGCGGCTCATTGCCGCCGACAACATGACCCAGAAGGAGAACGCCAAGGTCGAAGCCGAGCTTGCGATAGCGCGAGCCATGATCCGCGCCGGCCGAATGCTATAGGTGCCGCTATCGGCCCAAAGGCTGCCTCGAAAGCGAAGCCAGTTCTGCTTCGTCAATCACGCCAGCCATGTAGTTTGCAATGATGCGAGATGCGAGCCCTTCGCGCGCTTCGGTCGATTGGTCGTCACGCTTAAGTTGCTCGAAGACTCGCCCCAACAAGGCCAGTTCGGATGAGTCAAAGATACCAGCGTCGACCGCCTTTCGTCGGATCGGCATGACTCAAACTCCACCCTTCTCCTCGCGAAAATCCTGAAGCGAGGCATGACGCAAAACCTCCTCACCGCGCAAGTGCTTCACGCGGCCAATGAGGCCCGGCTTGACCCACTGCGTCGCCGGCCGCTCCATGCCCTTCGGTGCCGTGCCTGAGCGCTCTTGGACACGTTCCCAGAGGCGTTCGCGCATCTCCCGGTTCAACGTGATGAAGGCGCTGCCGACATAGCGGCGGGTGCCACGCTCCGCCATGAGGGCGAAGGCCGGCTTGCCCGCCTCACGCTCGACGCCGAGCAGTTCATATTCGTCGATGGAATAGCACTTCGCCTTCAGCCAGTTCGTAGACGGGCCGCTGCGGTATTTGCTGTCCTTGCGCTTCGACACCATGCCTTCCAGGCCGGTTTGGTCGACTAGGTGGAAGATTGCCTTGGCCTCGCCCGGCAGCTGCTCGCTGAACTGGATACGGCCGCCAGGCTCGATCATGCTGGCCAGGATCTCCCGACGCTCCTCAAGCGCCATGTCGCGCAAATCGTGGCCGTTGAGGTGGAGTATATCGAAGGCGACGAAATAGAGGTCGTGCTGCCGACGGGTGATCGCCTTGCGCAACTCGCCGAAGTCCGACAGGCCGGCGTCGTTCAGCACAATGATCTCTCCGTCGATGATGGCGCTTTCGGCGCCGAGGCCGGCGGCCTCTTTCATCAGGTCGCGATATTTCGCCGTCCAGTCGTGGCCGTTGCGCGTGTAGATCCTTGTGCCATCGTCATCGATGATCATTTGCGATCGGTAGCCGTCGAACTTCACCTCGTGAATCCAGTCGTCGCCCGCGGGCGGCGTCTCGACCAAGGTCGGCATCAACGGGGCGATGAACTTCAAACGCATGCACAGACTCGCAAAACCGCGATTCAATTAGCATGCGCTGATATAGTTCCGGAACATTTTAGACGAATTGAAAGTTCGATATCTATGACGAAGCTATCGGATCTAGGCCCCCCGATCCCCGGCAAGCTGCACGGCGGCGACCTCATCCGCGAAGAGGGCCATTTCTACAACTGCCCGAACTGCGGCCAGAAGGTCGATCAGCGTGACTTACGCCAGGTCTTCTGGCACGAAGAGCCGGGGCATGAGCCGCTAGAGCCGGACCCCGACGCCACGATCCTCAAATTCCAGCGCGCCAGGAATAGCTCCCACGGCGCTCCCGGCGATCACAGTTCGGCCCCTAGCCGAAAACCGGCCGAGATGACGAGCAGGATCAGGGGAAGGCGAATACCAATAGCCTCGTCGATCCATGTTACTACGCCTCAAACGAAAAGGCCCGTCCCGGCGTGAGCCGAGACAGGCCTTAAGACTTTCTTTCGCACCAGCCTGCGACAGATGCCGGTGAACAAAATGACCACCAGGCAGGTCCGCGGTCACTGCAGCATATTGAATTTCTCCAAACTGCTGTTGACGCACTGTTCCATCTGCACGCCCGTTCCTGGCGTCTGTTGGACGAGACACAGCGGGCTAAGAAGAAAGCTGCAGACGCCGGCAATATGACGGCGCTGCCCCTGTATGGGCGGTTCTAAGGAGCGCACTCGAATAGTTCGTCATGCCGTGTGGACACCCAACGTCCCGAACAACACATGAGAACGATTCATCCTGGCACTAGCCGCGATCGAACCTTGTGCCTTCAGCGGCAAAGCGCCAGACCTGATCGTCGAGGCGCTCATGGCCGCCGAGATATGGCCGGCGATCGTGAAGCCTCTGTCAACAAATTATGAACAGTGTGTTCCAAATCGAGAGCAGCGAGACCGCTATAGGGTAAATTCCGACGCTCCTGTCGGCTGACCAAGGAGTTCCAACATAATGACCACACCCCTAGATGCTATTCGCGACCGCGCGCGGACCGAGATCGACGACGCCCGACGCTCAGGAAACAACCCCAACTACGGGGTAACCGAACTGATTGCTGATCGCCTGTTACACCAAGTGCTAGACTGCTACCTTGCAATTGATGCCCTAGCGGCGATTGTCGGGGCACCTCGCGACCCGTGGCCGGGACTCACCGTCGCAATGGTCAAGGAAATGATCGGGACTAAGCAAGAGCGGGTCAACACCGCTAGCAACCTTGGCTTCTATAGCCACCGAGGTGGCGTGACAAACAGACCGTGCGCTACAGACGAGAAGTGGTTCGCGGCGAAAAGCCGAGACTGGTTAGAAGCCGGCCCTGATTTCGAGGGCACACCTAGAGCCGCCAGGGGTCGCTGGAACAGAACAAGCCACGAATCCGCGTGCCCGTCGACACACGACAGGTGGCGTGATGGAGCACCAAGTCCCTCACGCTGGTGACACTGGTGAATGGATAGGTCGTGTTGCTGGCTGCTGGTTACAGTAGCCCCACCGATCGCCGACAACATTTTGCAAAGGGCGCGGCTCACGTCGCGCCCTTTTGTCCGGACGGGCACGCCTCAGTGATAGCAAACGACCTCGGCAAGGCGATAACCGCAATGGTTGCCGCCCAAGCCGAATCGCTCTTAGTATAAACACCGCACCGTGGCCCGTAATTACTGCCACATACCTCCGAACAAATCGCGACGCGGCCCCTGATGTGCAACGCCCACCAGCGCGCCGACAAAGAAGCCCTCGATCATCGATCACCTCTGGTGTTCCGACTAGTCATGCTCTTTCTCCTGCAATGCCTTCACCGGGGCAGAAGTCCGGCTAAATCAGTCAATCTTCGTGCATTTACCAACGGCGATGTGGGGACGGTCGTAGTCCTCGAAATCCGCGGGGGAGAGGTAACCATCGGCGTAGATGGACATAAACCGCAGCTTTTCGAGATTGAACTTGTAGACCTCAGTTAATACTAAGTCTGAGCAGCTGATCTGGCCAAACGAGATGAACGCGCTTTTTACGTGCGCGTCATCGATCGTTCCTGGGTTGCTGATGGGCACCGGTTCGCAGAATTTCGACGACCGGGCCCCTGGCTCCTTTAGGGTCATCTTGTAGGCCGTCGCGCCTTCCACTTCCCCATACATGTCGATGGTGATGTCATCCAGCTTCGCGATCTGGAGGATGAAGGTGCCCTCGGCTGGGTTGAAGACCGCGCCCACCCACCGTTTCGATCGCTCCTCAAACATGACGCCGCCGACGGCCTCAGGGGTGCAAAGATAAGTCCCTGCATATTTCCCCGTGGCATCGTAGGTCCATGTCGTCCTGTCCTCAGCTCCCGCTCGCGAACTAGGCACAAGTGTCGCCGTCGCAATAA
Organism: Mesorhizobium loti CJ3sym; assembly: GCF_000472785.1. GTDB lineage: Bacteria > Pseudomonadota > Alphaproteobacteria > Rhizobiales > Rhizobiaceae > Mesorhizobium > Mesorhizobium loti_E. The sequence goes on along the minus strand of NZ_KI421462.1, from coordinate 19,214 downwards.
GAACGATCGCGCCGCTCAGCAAACGGATTTTAAACATATGATGCTCCTTAGGGCGTCGGCGTGTCCTACGGCCTCAGACCGCGGTGGGCAAGCCAGTTATCGAGGAGCTCGAGGGCCGCCTTTGCCTGGTTGTTCTGGCCTCCGGATGCGTTGGCGGCGACTTAATGCTCCGGCAACAGGTTTGAGATCTGAAAACAAGAAGCCGGCGGTCTGTGGAACAGCCTGAGGCAAGTAGGCGACGATGCGCTATCGGAACGCCACGGACTATCATTTCCTGGCGCCCTACCTGCTGATCTTCTAGGTCTTCTGGCTGTGGCCGATCATCAGTTCGTTCCCGATTTCCTTCCGGGCCGCGCGCACCCTGCCGTGAAGGTCGCACCCGGTTTCAACTAGGCCCGCCTGATCGGCGACCCGGCCTTTTTCAACGCGCTGAAGAACACCCTGCTCACTCTGGTCATCCATGCTGGCAAGAAAATGGACCGTCGAGGCCCCGATCTAACTCGACACGCCCGCCGACTGTCCTCTACGCTCCACATCGGAGTTTCTATCGGCCGTCATACGCAGGCTGGGTTCCGCTGCGCTTAGCACCACGACCCGGCGCTGGACCGCAGGGGGATTGCTCATCTGGCTCCTGGCTGTGTTTTTCATTCCGGCCATGGGACTGACAGTGGCTGGCACCGGGATCGCAATCTGGGGCTGGGTGGCTGGAGCAGTCGCGTTTATTGGAGGCTTGATCGGGAACGCTTTGGGAGCGAACAAGCAGAACCGCGCGCTTCGTAAGGACAAAGCTCAATAGGTCTTTAGCGCAGCGGCAGGTCAACCCAAGGCGATTGGGTGGTCCTTTCCTGGATCGTCACAATGTTACAAAACTAAGCGTAAGTTATTGATTTTGTTGAAGCTAGTCAGAGTTCCCACCTCTCTTGCCACACTACTACCGCGGTGGCTCTTGAACTAACAGCCAGAACCAGCCCGCTCCGATCGATACTCATGCTCAGAAGTGCCCTTTCGACCATGCTAGATAGGCACGCCCTTGCCGTAGCGGGGGAAATCATCGCAACGTGGTGCGGCAAGCGGGCGGGTGGTTGCTGAACTACAGATTGCGGGGGTCGAGGATCGCGTGATCCTTCTCTTCCTGACGACCGCATTCGATCATCGATCCAAAGGGGAAGCCGGGTGACAGGATGAGATTCGAATCGCGCCGACGGCGGAAGCGTCCGGCCGGTCGACCAGGGCAGGCTATGACCAAAATTATGATTGAACAGATCGATGATGCCCTCGCTACAGTGGCCGGGCTGATGCAGTGGCCGGGCGGGCGCGGCCTAGCCTACCTGCCTATCTTCGAACGCCTGGAGCGAGAGCGGGAGCAGATGGCCAGCCTGGACAATCGTCTGGCAATGGCCATCGCCCGCGCTAAAGGGCGACCTTCTCCGGCGCTATGGGAATGGCGCGTCGAACATCGTGACAACGGGCAGTCCACGATTGCTGGTCGAGCAGGGCAGGCCATGACCAAAATTACGATTGAACAGATCGATGATGCGCTCGGCACGTTAGCCCGGCTGATGCAGGCGCAGGGCGAGCACGGTCTCGCCTACCTGCCCATATTCGAGCGACTGGAGAGGGAGCGCGAGCAGATGGCCAGTCTGAATGGTCGGCTCGCCCGCGCCGTCGCCCGCGTTAAAGGGCGGTTCTGAGGTCCAAGGACTAACCGATGTCTTCCACGTCAGGAGGTGTCGCAAGACTGCATCCGTCGCCGGGCGCCGAATTCACTCGCCACGCCTCAGGGTTGACCGTCAGAGAGCACCGTAATGCGCCGTGTCACGTTGCAGCAGTCCAGTGCTCGAGCCCTCCAGTGAGCTCGCCTGCGAACCCTAGCTCAGAAGCCAGCGGACACCCTCGCGATAGCGATCTAGTTCGAGTGTGGGGCTTTCTATGAATTCACGATCGGCGCGGATGTAGCCATGACGCCCCATCCCGACACCGTGCTCACCTTCGCCATCAAGACAGTCGATTTCTGAGGCATATGTTTCACTGACCCAGTCCTCATGGACGATAGGCAGCAATTCTCGCAACGCAATTTCGCATCGAATGCATCCACAGGCAACGCGCTCAACGTCACATCATTGTCCATGACGGTGGCCCTTTGAACGGGCCGAGGGTCGATGGTTCTAAACAGGTCTGCGTCGTAATCGCGGCTCGAATAGTCAACACCAACCACCGGTAACAGGCGTGCTAGCTTTATGATCGTCGATCGTGGGATCTTCCCGTGCTCAACGTTGTCCATGGATATGGTTCTCCTAGTGCTGCAAAGTCAGAACCCTTCTTCAGACCCTAATTCAGCCTTCCGTTTGGCAAAATTTGTCGTCGGGGAGTTGCACTTGTGATGGCGTATCTGGACGAAGGTGCAACGATGAGACATCCCGCCTCAAATGTGCTCGTCGAGTGTTGCATTGGGGTTGTGCAGGAGCCGATCAGGCGCTGAGCTAGAATTGCGAGAATAAGGCAGGTGGCGCGATGGGTTCAAAGCCGCCGACAACGGGCATCCTAAACGTGCAGCGCCAACGTTGCTTCTTCTCGCCAGGCCGTCAATTTAGCCAAATGGTCTTTCAGGACGGCCCTGCGGCTCGGCACAACGTCAGCTAGCATCTGCGTTGCTGTCTCGATCGCTTCATCCAATGTGGTCCAGCGTCCCGACGTCTCTGTCCGAGAATGAATGCGTGCTGCAATCGCGCGGTTGTAGTCCGCGCGCATCTTCTCAGGCATGACATGTGGCGCCTCAAAAAAAACGATGCGCCGTGACAGCGCCCGCAAGCGTCGGTCAGAAAATTCCATGCAGATATCGAACCGACGCGGCCAGTCCATGCGATGGAACTCATCAATCAGCGACTGGTCGGTCGAAGAATAGAAGCTGCCGTAAATTTGCTCCTCGACGTGCGGGCTCTCCGAGAATGGGACACGGTTCGCTTTGACAGCCGAGATCAGACGTTGCCGGAGTTGACCATTGCTGCGCACCAGTTCGGCTCGCCGGTTAATCTCATCGAGACCGAGCTCATAGCCTGAAGCCTTCGAGCCAACAACATCGATCGGCATGAACAACGGACATGCGTTCAGCTTCAGAGAAGACACTGGCCGCGGTTTGCTAAAAATAAGCGCTGCCAACTCGTCCTCGCCCATCGATACGAGGGCGTCGGGGTCTTGTCTGAGATCAAGGACGAACAGCTCGCCAGTGTTTTCTGTGTTGACCCCAAGAGCCGTCACCAGGTTCGAAGAACACTGTCCAAATCGCAGCCGTGTCGCGACGAACGCGGCATTGGTTTCGACGTATTCAGTCGCCAGAGCTTTTGTCCGATATGACATTGCCGAGTTCCAGACTGCGGGTGCGCGCTCGCGGATAAGCCTGGCCAAATGAACCGTGGCATGGACGTCAGCGAGAGCATCGTGAGCTTTGCTGTGGTCAAAGCCGTTGGCAGGCGCTAGCCGATCGAGCTTGAAACTCACTCGTCCCTTCTCATTTATAGGCCACTGAAATCCGTCAGGCGCGAAGGCGTGCGCGGCAACCATGAGAGGCAAGACGTCGAGCCGTGAATTTCCACCGGTGTTGGTCAGGTAAATCGGCAAAAGCGACGAATATAGAGCTCGCCTAAGGAGCTCTTCGTCGAAGGTAATCGAGTTATAACCAACGATCGTTGCCGGGGACCACGCCGTCATCACGTCATGGATCCGCTTGGACATGTCAAAGTGAGAAGGTAGCTGTGGATCGAACAACTGGTCGACGCTGACGGCGGTGACAACCATTGCTCCCGGTGAAGGAATGATGTGAGGTAGCAGCCGTGATCGTATCTCGAACTGATCGACGACGTTCAGATCGTCATCGGTCACCGCCGCCGCGAACTGGAGAATCTGGTCGAAAGCCCGGTCAGCTCCCGTCGTTTCGGTATCGTAGAAGATAAAAGCCATCTACCACCTGCCCGCGCCAACTCATGCACGATGTTTTACTCGGAAGACAATGTCGTTATCACTCACGTCCGCCGAAATTCAAGCTGCACAAGAGTGCGGAAGGGCAGCATCGCAACATCGTCGGCATCACGACCGTCGGGCTGGCGCCTCGCCTAACAATTTTCCATAAGCGCCGAAACCGTTTCAGTCATCTCCTGCTTCGACGCCCGCTCTGGGTGCCGCAACATATAAATTGGTGAGGAGAGGTCGCTATCCAAAAGTCTGCCAACACGCGCGTTATTTAGCGCCACTTTAAGCATTTCGACGTCCCTCACCGGTAACATCCAACGGACTGCAGAGCTGAATACAAAAACCTTATCTGGTTTTTTCTCTTCCAAGATTTTGAGAAACCTCGCTTTCGCCTCATCTGCCAAGGACGGAGGAATGGCGTCATAGCGATTTGCTCGCGTCCCAATGCACCGTGGTGCGTAGTTGAAAAACACCACACGATTCCAAAATTCGCTTGCATCGGTGAACCCAAAATAGCCTCTGATCTGATTGAAGAATGCAATCTTGTCGTAGGCGCCAATGCACACTTCAGAGACGGTTTTGATCGTGCAGTCCTGATCGTCGACTTCGCCATCTTCAGACCAATGCGTGTTTCCGACAACGACTACTTTGCAACCAGACAAGCCATTTGTGTATTCGGTGCCAATCCATGGGGTGTGCTGAAACATGCTAGGTTTCTCCCTTTGAGATGTCGTGCGTCTTGCTACCTTTGACATCGCTTTTGTTGTCCATCGTCAACTCAGATCGCAGCAGGATGTCCTCATCCCGGTCATCGTCTGGTGGGTGTCAACCTCGCTGCCCTTTGATCGCCAACAGCGTATCTAGGACTGCGAGCGACGCGCTCCACTCTGAACCGTTGCCTTGAAGGCCGGGTAACTCGTGTTGGCATCCGCAAGGGGCACTCGGATCAACGACCGAAGTCGGCTTCCTTTCGTTCGCGTGGCAAGACCAATTCTTGGCATTCGGTGGCATTCGAACAAAACGCCAAGGCAGAGATCCGAGGCCGTCACATCGATCCAAAACATGTCTCGATAAGACAGGGAGGCAGCGCCTGGTCTCCTTGCGCGCGCAACCTTGCGTGGCCTGAATGTGGCGCTAGTAGCGTTATAATTTCAAAGCCGAGTTCCCCCTCCCTGTCTGGACTTTAGATTGGGTGATTGTATCGAGGGATGTTGCTATTGCCATTTCTCCGGTCGGAACCGAGCTAAACGACTTTTGCTACCGAAAATCCGCTGCAGGCCTTGAGTTCACCCTCAAAACGAAAAATTGTTTTCATCGCTTGTTCCCGCTACCTAGCAAATCTTGTAACTGTCGGCGCAAATGAAAGCGCCAGTATCGAAACCAACACTTGCGCTCCGGCCACCATGCTAGTGTTCCCCGTTTCGGCTCCATACCCTCAAATCTCTCAGGTTGTCTTACGATTGGTGGCGCCAGTGAAGCGACGCTTCTCTAACGCACGAAGAGACAGAAAGCGCGGGCAGCAACCGACGCAGACTACACTCAGCTGGGAACATCACGTCCCGCGAATTCGCTTTGAAAATACAAATGTAAAAAGAGGCCGCTTGAAGGCGGAAATGAAGCCCCGGACTCTCCGTTAAACGGAAATAAAAAAGAGTCTTAGGTCACGAGTTGATTGCTGCCATTTTTTCGCAAGGGTTAAACGAGGAGATTTTTCGTGTCAGCTATGGGGTGGGTGGATTTCGATCGGCGCGAGGCTGAGGCAACGCAGGTGCTGCTAAGGCAATTGAGCACGCCGGAAGCGAGGGATGAATTAGGAATTGGTGCGATCCGAGACGCCTTTTCTGACCTTATGTTCCCCGGAACCAGCACAGTGCAAACGCGGCTGCGCTACTTTGTTCTTCTTCCACGTATATTCCGAGATATTACGCCTGTGCTGAGGAAGGCGCGCGACCGCCGTGCCGTGCTGCGCGAGGCGGAGGCCGACCTCATCGAGCGGTTGCGCAAGTCTGGCGAAGACATGGCTGGGCTTATCGGAAGGGAAGCTGGGGCGGACATAAAACGGATGCCAAGCTCGGTCTATTGGCTCGGCTTGGGCGAGTGGGGCATTCGCGATGCGCGCGCAAAGCGCTCCGGGATTGGCGAGGTGCTGGAGCGGATGGCGACGGGCGACATGCTCTGGGATGAGAGTATTCCGTCGAGTTCTGGTGCGACCACCTTGGGATTCTGTCTGAACAATGATGAAAAAGATTGGATTGTGGATCGAGTGGCGACACATGCAGGCGGCGGGGAGCCCACGCTTCTCAGTTGGCTCTTTGGTCGAGCCGATGAGGTGGCGTCAAAGTTTGGTGGCAAATGGGGTCGTCTCCAATCATTGTCCGACCTGAGGGAGATTGGACACGGGGGGCTCAACTTGCCGCCGGAATTCGCCATGGTTCTAGACCGTGCGGTGCGGTTCGCATCGATCATGCATGGCGCGGCCTTGCTCTACAATCTCCTTCTTGCGCGGCACTTCGCTAGGGGGCGGGGCGAGGATCCGCTCGTCGCGAAATATCAGGACGAGTTAGACCATTGGCGTAAGGAAGCTAGGCCAGCCTGGGAGAAGATGAGATCGGTGGATCTACTGATCGAGCCGCTTTCGAAGGAAAATGGCCGTCGGCCACCTGTGCTACCTCGACTTCATCCTGCGACAAAGGCGTTCGTGGCGAACTGGATGGATGTCGGGAGGCGCGACCCTTCCGGAAGTCAGGCTGAGGCGCTGATCCGTGAGCGAGAGATGGTGGTTCGGACGCAAAAAGCCCGGCTTACCAAGGATCCAACGCAATACGTGTGGAATGGCGCGTCCGGCGCCGGACGGTTGGACTTCCGTTGGCAGACGGTGCGCCAATATCTCCACGATCTAACAGCGGTTTCCCTATGAGGCAGAATAGCACTGAAAAAAAGGGGCCAAGCGCCGATACGGTGCTCGCTCCCGACAATCGCTTGCTTTTCGGCACGGCGTTGCATCCTCCGAAAAATCATAGGCTGCATTCTGCAATCGGCACGACCTATTCGCTCGACTTCATCGCTGCGTTGACTGTTCCCGTGGCACTGACTCTGGGATCGGCGCTTGACCGGGCGGAGGTAGCGCAAAATGCATTGGCCACGCTCGCAGCGATGCAACGGCTGAGCGACCGGGTTATGATCTGCGTCGAAGCAGGTAATATCCACGCTCGTCCGGGTCGACAGCACCGGCTTGTCACCTTGCTAGAGGGGCTTTTGCACGAAATTGTCCCGCCTCCGGGCGCGTCCTTCCACCCCAAGCTCTGGGCGCTACGCTTTGAGCCGGACGACGGGAAAGGACCAGCGAAGCTTAGGTTGCTGGTGATGTCACGCAATCTGACCCAAGATCGCTCGTGGGACATGGTGTTGCAACTCGATGGGGAAGAGAAGAACGGTGAGAACGCATCTTTAAGCGCCTTTATAGACTACCTTCTTGATCAGACCGGGCGCGTTGATACTCCGCGATTCAAGGCACTGCGAAAGGGGCTTCACCGTGCTCAATGGGAGCTACCGCCGGGCTTTGACAGTTTCGACTTCGCGGCCCATTTGCCGGGCAGGAAGTCACTATGGCAACCAGAGCAGCGTGGACGGCTCGCTGTGATTTCGCCTTTCTGCGATGATGGAGGGTTAAAGACCTTAGGTAAGGCTCGGATCGAGGCGCTGGTCGCGCGCGATGACTGGCTTGCTAGGCTGCCCGAAGGTGGTCGAACTGCGAGTAGTTTCGTGCTGTCCGACGTGGCCGATATGGAAACTGAGGAGGGCATGGGCTTTGCGCCAGCGAGTGAGGCTGGGCCGGGGCTGCATGCTAAGGTTTATATTGTGGAACGCGGTCCTCGGACATGGATCACGTTGGGCTCTGGCAATGCCACGACTGCTGGTCTCGGCACCGGCGCAGTGCGCAACATCGAAGTCTTCGCGACCCTTAGCGGGCTAACGCGGCGTGTCGGAGCGATTGGTCTTCGTGACAAGGGGCTTCTCGGCCAAGGCGGCCTGGGACCCCTCCTAAAAGAGTGGCAGCCCCGCACCCGGACACCGGAGGAGATTGTCGCGCAAGAATTCGAGCGGAAGGTTTGGAGTATCCGTCAGGCGATCTGCGCCACGCGACCGCGACTGGAGTTCACGCCGAACGACGGCATGCTCGAAGTGCAACTAGACGTCGAGTTGCCCGCGCGGATGGGCTTCAGCTTCGGCGCCCGCCTGATCACACAGGAGCGGGTGGTGATGCTCGATACGCGTAGGCCTTGGGGGCTCGGCCAAGTCCCGCCCGGGGATGCTACTTCCTTCCTGTGCGTCGAGCTTGCGGATTCGAATGGACAGACGGCAGCCTTCGTAACGCAGGCCGATACCGAGGGCCTGCCCAATACTGAAGAGCGGCTCGAAGCCATTCTTGCCCAAGTGGTGGAGACGCCAGCGCAATTTATGCGCTTCGTCACGGCGATGCTGGAGCGCGAGCCGGATCTCGATGGCCTGGTGCGACTGGAGGAGGGCTGGCGCGGTGATGCCTCCGGGCCAGGGCGCACAGAAGAACCCGTGCTGGAAGCACTGCTCGCCGCCTTCCTTGCGCCGGACGGCTCGGAACGGCTCGCCTCGCTTGACCGAATGGTGCGAGCGATGAAATCGCGTTGGCAAGGAGATCGGGGCGCGGATTCGCTGTGGCGTGAATTCGATGAACTCTGGTCCGTGTTCCGGGAGGCATCCAAATGAGCCAGCTTATCGATCCGGAACCCCATCTCGCGAAGCTGAAGCCCTTTCAGCTGGCGACGGTTAGCTATGTAATGGCAAGGTTCGCAGCGGGTGTGCGACGGTTTCTTGTGGCCGACGAAGTCGGCCTTGGAAAGACACGAGTAGCACAGGGCGTGGTCGCAAGGACAATTGCGCAACTGCCGAGAGGAAAGCGGGCTGATATCGTCTATGTATGTTCTAGCAGCGCAATTGCCCGCCAAAATCTCAAAGTTCTGAACGTGCTGGGACTGTCTAACAACGTGTTGCCGACGCGGCTGACACTACTGCCGCTTCTCGATGCTGGCGCCGAAGCGGGAATGCTCCGCGACAGAGTTAATTTTATCAGTCTTACGCCTGGCACCAGCTTTGATCCTGCTAGCACTTGGGGATGGATGAGGGAAAGGGCGCTCATCAGAAATCTGCTCTCGTCAAACCGGGTCGGCAACAGTCGGTATGATCACTTGTTGTGCGGCAGAGTGACTAAGAATTGGCAATACCATCTCGACAAGACGCGGATTTTAGCAAAGCCCGCCTTCCTTAAGAGGCTGAAAAAAGAGTTCGCGCGACACGGACTGCTAGATCGTGTCGAGCACTGGCTTCAGAGTGCCCGCCCCCAAGAGGAGGCGGGAGTGTTGGTCAGGGAACTTCGCCTTGCGCTAGCCCGTGCCTCAATCGCTACGTTGCGCCCTCGACTTATCATCTTCGACGAATTCCAGCGATTTCGTGACCTATTTGGTGAGCCGGCGGAGGGCGAAACTGTCACGCCTCGGCAGGCGGCATCGCGGGAATTGATGGCGTCTTTCCTGGCTCATGACGGAGGCGCGGCACGAGTGCTGTTCCTTTCGGCCACGCCCTATAGGATGCTCACATTGCGGGAGGATGCGCGGGATGAGGGCGATCACCACGAAGATTTTCTGAGAACCATTGAGGTTCTGTATGGCTCCGAGAACGGACCCCGCGCCGCAGCGGAACTGAAAGCGGAATTGCGCGCTTTTCGACAGCATCTGCTCAGACTTGACCTTGCTAAGCCGGACGCGGTGAACGCTTCGCGGAACGTGGTCGAGGCTCGTCTAAGAACAGTGATGAGCCGGACTGAGAGAGTGGATTTGAGCGATCCGAATGCCGGGATAGAACGGCGCACCATTCTGGCCAATTTGCAGTCGGACGACCTGCTTCAGGCTCGGGCGGTTGATCAGGTGGCGCGCATCGTGGGGGCGCCTGGGATTGTTCCATACTGGAAATCAGCTCCCTACCTATTGAGCTTTATGGGGGATTATACTCTGGCCCAGAAGATCCGTGACCACGGTCGCCGCGCCGCATTGGCAAAGATAGGCGCACCTGCGCTGCTGCCCTTCGACAAGATTGAGCGGTTCGAGAAGGTCGAGCCAGGCAATGGTCGGATGCGCGCTCTAATGGATGAAGTGCTAGACAATACCGACCTGCACCGCAGGATCTGGCTCCCGCCGTCGCTGCCCTATATCGCGGGTGGACCTGACAAACCACTGACCAAAACGTTGATTTTTTCGGATTGGCAGATGGTGCCCGAGGCTATCGCAGGACTCGTCTCCTACGAAGTGGAACGGCGCATCCGCGACGAAGCGGGCGAGAACGGGCCGCCGCCGGATAAGGTCGCACGCTTGTTGCGCTTAGTGAGGGATCCACGACACACCGAAAGCGGCCTGAGGGTGCTGGCGCTGCTCTATCCGTCGGATTTCCTTGCCCGAGTGGTCGACCCGCAGGCGATCTGGCAACGCTGCGGGGAATTGTCGCCAGAAGCTATGCTGCGGGAGGCCGAAACCGCAATTATGGTGGCTTTGCCTGCCGAGTTGCGGGAAAAAGGGGGGGGCGCGCTTTGGGAATTACTTGCCCTATTGGACGGCTGTCCCCCCGACTCGCAGCGGTTTGAAGCGGTTCAAAAGGGTTTCGCGCGTCAAGTGAGGTCCAAGGCGGATAGCGCTGTCGAAGAAAGCCCGCTCACCGAACTGTTCTCCAGCTTCACCCAGGCGCAATTGCCCGAGGACGGCGGCCCGCTGCAACCGCAAAGCCTGCAGTATCTGGCCCGGGTGGCCCTCGGCAGTCCCGCGATATGCCTCCTCCGCTCGCTACGAAGATATGTGGGACGGAAAGGCGACGTAGAAGAGCACCGACGGACACAAATGGCTGCTCAGATCGCAACTGCGTTCCTAACACTTTTTAATCACCGCGAGGTCGCGACGCTAGTAGGGCGTGCCGGGAGCGAGGGGGCGTGGGGAAGGGTGCTTGACTATTGCCTACGGCACGACCTGCAGGCCGTGCTGGACGAATATCTCTTCCTGCTAACCGATGGGCATCTCGATCCGAACGGGCTGCGAGAAGGCGATGATCCGAGGGATATTCTGGCTCGTGAGCTGCAAGAGGTCACAGGTATCCGCACCGCTTCGATCGCACTACGCGACCCATTCAGGGCGGAGGGCAGAGGCACGCGGGTGCGATCGTTGCCATCGCATTTCGCGGCGCGTTTCGCCAGCAACGCCACGCGCGACGCCGACATCACTGATGAACATCAAGCGGGGCCACGGATCGACACTCTTCGTGAGGCGTTCAACTCGCCCTTCCGACCATTTATTCTTGCATCGACTTCAGTGGGGCAAGAAGGCTTGGATTTCCACCGCTATGCATATCGTCTGTGGCACTGGAACCTTCCGGGAAACCCCGTCGATATGGAGCAACGTGAGGGTCGGGTGCAGCGCTATCTCTGCCATGCTGTTCGCCTTAATATAGCCCAAGCCATGGGCCTTGCGGCACGAGGTTTCGAGAAAAACGCGGCATGGCCTCAGATGCTGGCAGCGGCCGAAGCTGAGGTTCGTGCAGGGGGGCGTGCGCGGATGGGACTCCGGCCGTATTGGCTCTATGACGGTCCAGTAAAGATCGAGAGCGTCTTACCCTTGCCGCCGTTGTCTCGCGAGGCGAGAAAAGCGGAGTGGCTGAAGCGGAGCACAGCACTTTACCGGCTCGCGTTTGGGCAACCACGGCAAGATGACCTGCTGGCGATGCTCAACCGAGCTGGCGTGGCGCAGCTTGGCGCGGCGCGGGAGCAGCTGCTTATCCGTCTGGCCCCCGGAATGACCGAAACTGGTGGGAATAGTATGTCGGGAACTGAAGGAATGTAGCTCACTGGAGTTTGCTTACTCAGACGCCGTTTTGCGATCAACCGTTTAAGGTGCGACCGTGATTGCCGAAGGTGTCACTTGGAGGATCTGGCCCGAAGTCACCAGCACGATCAGCCCGTGTTCAGCGCCGGTCATATCGAGGTAATTTCTGACTTGCGCGCAGTAGTGGTTGATGGCTTCCGGAGTCGGTTCAACATCGGTTTTCCAGTCGACTACAACCTTCGGCTTGCCGTCGGGGCCAAAGCTGGTGGCGTCGGTGATTCCGGCAGTCGCCCGTTCAACGCCATCGAAGACCCTGGATGAGTAGACCGGGAACTCGGGAGCGAGAGTCGGGCGAAGTTCGATGATTTCGGGCAGGGCAAGGGTGCGGGTCACGCATCCTGCTAGCTCGTCAGCCGAAAGACCTACAGCAGCATCATCGACGACGGGCTTACCGATGGCGAAGATGAGCGCCCGCGCCCGCTCGGTAAGAGCTTCGGTATCTTCGCCCGTCTCGCGGGTCAGCACCTCCTCAAAGAGCTTGTGCAGGATCAATCCGCGCTCCCGTCCGCCCTGAATGCTGGGCGGAAGCGCATCCTCGGTATCAGGCTGGTGCCCTTCGCTCGCCGTCCAGATTTCAGCTCCTTCAGATGTTAGGATCGGGCCGTTGCTGGTTTCGTCCCGGCTCGGTGCCAGCCAGATCAGCCGGCGCTCTCTGGCGGCGATGTTGGAGGCCTCTACTGCGAACCTTTCCCGGGTTTGATTGTTACGCTCTGCGGCTGCGGCTTTTTGCAGGTGGCGGGGTAGATGGGAAAGGTCGAGCGCCGGAAGCTCGTCAAGTGACAGGTTCACGAGCGAGATCCAGGCTGACTTCGGCGGCGCAGCGTCAAGGCGGGGCAGAACCAGCAGCTCTCGCGCCCGCGTAGTGGCGACATACCAGAGCCGAATACGCTCGCGGTCGAGTTCGGCCTTTTCCGCATCGCGCGCATTGTCATATCCCGCCGGTTTCACGCCAAAGATGGGGCAATAGAACGTGTTGCTGTTGCGATCGGTTACGGCGCTTTCCGGCGCCATGATCCCGGTCATGGTGTTAACTGGCACGACGATTGGCCACTCAAGGCCCTTGGCGGCGTGTATAGTGTAAAGCGCGACGGCCTCCTCCTGCGCATCTGGTCGGCCTTCGACTGCGCGCGCCTCGTCGGTCCACGCGGCTGTCATGGCGTCGGCAAATGCGCGAAGGCCCCTAATGGCGAAGGCTGTGGTCAGGCTTAGATAGAGATCGACATTGGCCAACGCTCGCTCAGCCTGTCTGCCGTGACGTTCGAGCAGAATCGGACGAACCCGCATCAAGTCCACCGCTTGCGATAAGAGGTAGTGAGGATTGGTGTTGTTGGTTTTGCGATACAGGGTTTGCAGCTTTTCGATCGTCGATCGCGCCAGCGGGTGGGCGATCCCGCTGGCATCCACTCCGAGGTCTAGGCGCGGCAAGGTATCGGGATAATCGCCGGATCTGGGCAGCGCCCAGACGATGTCTAGCAACTCTTCTTCGGTCAGCCCGACCAACGGGCCGCGCAGAAGCGCCCCAAGGCTAGGGTGTCACGCCGATCGGCGAGAACGCGTGTCAGCGCAATCAGGTCCTGAACTTCCTGACGGCGAAACAGGCCTTTGCCTGCTTGGGTGGCTACAGGGATGCCGTGCCGCTCAAGCGCCTCTTCATAGCGCCACAAGTCGCTCCCAGTCGGTGCCAGCAAAGCGATATCACCAGGTCGACAGACACGTTGAGCGCCTGAGCGACGATCGAGGATCATTTCGTTGCCAATCAGGCGGGCGCACATCTCGGCGACGGCTTCGGCTTCGGCGTCTCGTTGCTGTTCGGCCGATGCTTTGCCGTTCTCGTCTGCGACGGTAACGTCCAGAGCCACCACGCACGGGCCCCCGCTTCGGCCGGCATGGAAGGGATCTAGGGCGGTAAAGCCTGGCTGCCCCTCGCTTGAAAGCACCGCCTCAAAGCGCGCATTCACATAGGCGAGGATGGGCGAGCAGGATCGAAAGTTGGTAGAAATCGACAGGACGCTGTCAACATCCTGGGAGAGAAAAGCGTCGCGCGCTCGGACATAGGCGCTGACGTCTGCGCCCCGGAAGCGATAGATCGCCTGCTTGGGGTCGCCGACCAGGAAAAGCGCGCCGGGACGAACGCAGAATCCAGCCCAATCCTGCGCGACGCGATCGACGGGTGGGTCGCCGCATAGGCGCCAGAATATCTCGGTCTGTAGCGGGTCGGTATCTTGAAACTCGTCGACGAGAACATACGAAAAGCGCGCCGCCAAAGCGCGGCGAACTTTGTCGTGGTCGCGCAACAGATCGCGCGCGGCGAAGATCAGATCATCGAAGTCGAGCAGCGCCGCCGAGCGTTTATAGTCCCGGAACCGATGGAGCACCGACCGCACCTGAGTGATCAGATCGGACAGAACTCGACTGGCGGCGTTCTGTATCATGATCTGCCAAGCCGTGCAGCACGCTGCGTGGAGCGCTCCGGCCGATGTGTTGAGGCGTTCGCCATCGATTTTGGCAAAGCCTTCACGCTTGGCGGCCTGGACCCACTTACCCTTCTTCTTGAACGCCAGGAACGTGCCCCCCTTAGTGCAGAGGTCGGGATGCGGTTCCGAAACAAGCAGCCGAACCATGCCGGCGGGCATTTCGGCCATAGGAATATTGTCCGTGCGTTCCGCCATCTCGGCGAAAAGGTCGGCGAACACCGCCGTCTCTTCTTCAACGACAGGTGCGGTTCGGATAAATTCCGAAAATGCTTCAGCCGCGCGGCCAAATGCCCGGAGGTGCGGTGCTAGCGAGATGGAGGCCGGGGCCGACACGGTGCGCCGCTTGCGCAGGTTCGCGACGATCTTGTGGATTAGTCCGACCGTCTCGCTGGGGTTTTCTAGCACCATTTCGGCAATAATCCCGCCATCGTTACCCGATAGCTGCTCGTGTAGCCAGGTATCGACGATTTCGGTAAAGGCGAGATCCGCCTGATCGCGATCCATCACGTTGGCGCCCGGATCGATGTCTGCCTCCACAGGAAAGGGCTTTATCAGGCGTTGGCAAAAACCGTGGATTGTCGAGCAGGTAATCTCGTCGATCGCAGCGGATGCCGCCGCCAGATTTACCTTGTGGGTCTCTGAGAGGCCGCCCGGGAAGGCGATGCGCAGTTCGGTTGGAATCTTCCCTGTCGCAAGGCCGTTGACGAATTCCCCGACCCGGATTTGCAGCTCGCTGGCGGCCAATTCGGTGAAGGTTACGGCAGCAATCGAGTGGGGAGTGACACCTTCGGCTAACATGGCAGCTATGCGCCCAGCCATGATAGCCGTCTTGCCCGAACCGGCACCGGCTTCGACCAATATGGATCGGTCATGCATGCTGATTGCGTCGCGGCGAGCGGCGTCGTCACGCAGCTTTTTGCCTTCGACGGTCACTTAGCCTCCCATACTTGTGCTGCATCTCCGAAAATCTTGATCGCGCCGGGTAGTTTGCGTTTGCAATAGGTTGCGCCCGCGTTCGCCGGCAGGGCGAAGGCGAGGTCGTCATAGCTTCCGCCGGAGTCAGGCCCGATCAGCGCTTTCCCAGCGGTCAGACTGTTGCGCGCCGCCTGCAAATAGCCCGTGATCTCGACTAGCACGGCCTCGGGGTGGGCGAGTTGCAGATCGATCTCGTCACGGGGGAAGAGCAGAGAAGCGATGATCGCTACATCGGCCCCGATCAGTGCCTTGACGGCAAACGCATAGAGGCACCGTTGCAATTCGCGACCGCCGTCAAGGCGGATATCATCCTTGGGCGGGCGTCCGGTTTTGTAATCGCGGACCAAGGCCCGCGTGCCGTCGCCGGAAAGGTCGAGGCGATCTATATAGCCTTTGATACGAAATCCCGTGTCGGGGATCTCGACGGAGGCCGCAGGGTCCCAGGGGCTCATAGCACCCGGCTTCGGTTCGGCCCCGCCAAAGGCCACCTCACCGTAGGACAAGGCATCGGGCAGGCGCTCGTCGCCATAGGTTAAAGCGCGACTGGCCAGGAGGCGTGCCTCGTCTAGCGTCCGGCTCCAGATCACTTTGGGCGGGACGGCGCGCTCGCCTTCCCACATGTCGGCGACCTCGCTTGCCGCATCCTTCACCGCCGCAGCAATGCGACCTTCACCCGCCGTGGCCAAGCCGCCGGCACCTTCAAGTTTTTGTAGCGCCAACTCGAGCGTCATGTGGACGAGGTCCCCCATGCCTAGGGGGTCGAGAACAAGTGGGTCGGCGCCGCTCTCGGGCATTTGGAACCGCATTCCGTAACGCCAGACAAAACCGAGAGGGTTGCGAAGGAGAAGGCGAAGCGAACTCGCAGACTGGGTCCGGCCCAGAATCGCCAACAAGACGGGATGGCTTGCTCGGATCAGACCGTCGTGGGGCGTGATCTCCTTGCGGTGCCAATTGCGCCAACAGGTCGTCGCGCTGATCGCTTGAGGATCGCGGGCGAATTCCTCCGCTCTCGCCATCAAACGGTCGGTTTCGCTGAAAGCAGGGACTGGAATCGCGTTTCGGCGGATGTAAATTTCGGCGCCATGCCCCACGGTCAGTGAGCTACGGCCGAGGAGCCGCCCTTCGCTATCTCGTCGGGCACGGGAGAGAACGATCTGTCTGTCTGTCGTCGCGAGGATCGTTTCGTAGTCCCGACGATCGGCTGCACCGGCAGGGAGCGGGTCGAGTTCAACCGTTGGAATGATGTGGTCGGAGATTAAGTGGTCTTCAGAAATGCCCCGAGGCCAACGCGAAGAATTCAGGCCCACCAGGCGGACAAACCGGCGCGGTGATGCGGCCAGAGCGCTGGCCGGCATCCAAACAGCGGAAACGCAAGCCTCAAGCCCGTCATCCTGCTTGAGAGTTTCAAGTGTCACGTCGAGCGAGCCCGAGGGACCGGCAAGCAGCGCCTCGCGCAAGATCGCCAGCGCCCGACTGCCTAGAAGCGCCCTGCCGATCTCGTCGGCAGAACCGTGGCCCTTTGACAGAAGATCGACGATTTGGCGCAATGGTTCGACATGATCCCGCTCGTTGGGCCAATCCTCCGGTTTTAGACGATCGAGCAAACGTGCCCAGTCTGTGGTCGAGGACAGTGGGGCGTCGGTCGGCAGGATACGCATCCAACCCGTCGGCAAGTTTTGAAAAAGGCCCGACTCAGTGCTGCAGAGCGCGGCCAAGCGGCGCATTCGGGTCTGTGACAGACCACGGATCAGAATGTCGGCGAGCGCAGCAGCGGCTTGGCCGTCGCGCGTTGTGGTAACCTTGATACCATGGACGAAATGAAGATGTAGGTTAGCGTCGGCGCGAAGTGATAGGAAATGGTCGTCATATTCCGCATTCGAGACCGCTGCGATGGCAATGTCGGCAGGCTCCGCCTCACCCGATGCCAGCAGGCCCCGCACCCAACGGACAGCCTCGATTGCCTCGTAATAGGCCGTCGCTGCGCTGACGACTTGAATGGTCGGTGCTAGCGCCGTGGCTCGGGTGATAGAGACCCCAGTCGTTTCGAGCCAGATAGGTGTTGAACGCGGCCCTGCGGTCCAGGTCACCGGCGTGTGGTTGGTCAACGCCCGAAGCAGGGGACGCCAACAAGGCGAAAGCTCGGTGATGCCGACGATCTCAACGGGACCCAGGAGGGTAGAGGTGTGCTGAAGTCGCTGCGAAGCCGCGGCGACTAAATCGTTCGGGCGCATCATTCCCGGTGGCAACTGCGCCAGCACTGCCATTTCAAGGCGCGCCATTGAATGTAATCGGGGATGATCGTCGGCCCTTGCTGCGAGATCAATGCCAGCGCGCCAAGCCTTATGAAGGGTTTCGGCTGCCGCGGCCATCATGCCTGGGAGCAGTTTGATGCTCTCCAACTCTCCCATCGGCGTCGTTGGCAAGGCCGCCAGAATAGCGGAACGCAGTGTGTCATCGTCAATTTGCGTAGCGAATCCGCCGGCAAGCCGCACTACGAGTTGCTCGAAAGACATAACTTGAAGGCCGTGGCGCCGATTTCGGGCAGCGTCGAGACGGCGTTCGCGCATAGCCAAGCGCCCATGGGCGACGATGGTCCGCCGCTTGTATAGCTCAATCATATTACCCCCTCCATCTATATCCCAAAGCCAGGGGCATTAGTCAAGGATATCAAATTTATCTATTCGTTCGAATTATAGTTTCTATTTTCTAATAAAAATTGTTTGTTGGCAGAAAAAACTAATATTAGATTAGGTAGTCAGAATGCATATTGTAAATCATTATCTTACCATTTCTGCAAGAAGCAGACGAGGCTCTGCCGGGAATTTGCGCCCTGCGGCATTGGAAATCCCCCATAAATCACTCACTGTCCGGTCAATTGATGATCTTCCGATGGACGTGATCTTGCTAATCGGCGGTTTTGTGAGAATGCGAGTAGTAGCATAAATTATTTCCGAGATTGATTTTTCGCTACTATAATGGCGATCATTCTATTTTATAGTCGTGCCAAATTCTTCAATCCCTGAATTGCGTGCGGGCATTGGCAAACTTCGTATGCCCGGTGTTTACGTCGAGCATGTCGTCGCTGGTAGTTGTATTGAACCCGCTTGCCTCATTCGGGGCCCCATGGTTACTGGATCGCGCCAGCTCGAAAGGTTGTTCTGATCGTTGCATACCATGTGTTATCGGGAAGAATCATGGGTGCGGTTCGATGCCCGAACCCTCGTCAGATTGCAGCATCGGAAAATCGAAAATGAGCGAGACTCAGAAGCTTCATGTGGCAGAAAGCTTGGCGACCATCCCGCTCCCGCGTCTGTATGAGCGAGACATTGATGTCCTACTACGTGAAGAACTCCTTTTCGGCCAACCTGTCCAGGAACTGGTTCTTTTGGCCCTAGCGCTTCCCAGAACGGCTCAGTTTGAGAGATGCCGGCTGTCTGTAGTTGATGCCACTGGCGAGACTGACGTTCTTGCGGAATTGCAGGTGGAGGGAAGACAAATCTCGCTCCTAATTGAAAACAAAATCGATGCCGAATTCCAGCCTCGCCAGCCTGAGCGCTATCGAGAGAGAGCAAATGCTCTGGGGTCGGAGAAAGCCTATTGCCTGCTAGGCCGCAGACTCATAATGGCGCAACCAGATACGGACTGAGGCGANTTTGATTGCAGCGAGGAAGTTGAGCGGGTCTCGGTCGTATCGGGTGGCTATGCCTCTGAACTGCTTGAGCTTGTTGAAGTATCGCTCGACGAGATTTCGCTGCCTGTAGACCCATGTGCAGAACGGGAAGCTGCCGGTTCTGTTCTTCTTGGGCGGGATATTGGCCCAAGCGCCTTGCTCTGCGGCAAGGTTTCGGAT
>NZ_AXAL01000031.1 GCF_000472785.1 Mesorhizobium loti CJ3sym | reverse complement strand
CGACGCCTCCACTTGCCGACCGTGTGCTCATGCACTCCCAGTTCAGCCGCGACGACCTTGCTGGGGATGCCGTGGGCGCATCGCAGGATGATCCGGCAACGCTCCGACATCGATCGTGCGACACGTCGGCGACGGACCTGTCGTTCGAGATAATCCTGCTCGTCTGCGCTCAGAACCAACGGCGCGGTGGGGCGGCCATTCGCGTTCGCCATAATACGCTCCTCTCCAGAAGCGACCTAGCATACAATGTAACGAACTTCAGTTCCAGATGACTAGGTCAACGCCACCGGGGCCGACAATGGCAATGATGGCCCGTAGGCAGGAGTAATCAATTATGAGCTTTCTCGACTACCTGATTTCAATTGATGCCCGGACCGTCTTGATGGCCCGCATGATGCAGAGGCTGGGCGTTGACAGGCAACTGAAAGTCGTGGCGGACCATGCAGCTGTCACCAATCGGGCGGTTGACCGCTGCCGCTCATGCGGCCATCAGGACGAATGCTCGACCTGGCTCGACGAACATCAGCAGGCCGACAATCCGCCGGACTATTGCCGCAACCGCGACTTGATCGCCCGACTGCAGCATGCGGCCGGACAACGTTAGAATATTGAAGTTAGAGCACTGAACGTTCGGACTTGAGAAGCTTGCCGTGCCTTTGCGCCGCAATTGGAATCGTCCACCGATGGACGCGACAGCATTGTTTCCACAATTTGCCATAAGAAGATCCTGACCGGCAGGGGGCTGGCGGGCTGTCCGCGGCATTGCGCTTTCCGACGACGATCGCGTTCGCGGCTGGATCATCGAGCGGCCTGATTTCGCCTTCTCGGCGATCGAGCTGATGGAGCGCTTTGGCGAAGCTGGCCAAAGGCTTTGCTCAAGGCAAGTTCCACCGCGCCTCGTGACCCCGAGGGGTTCTTGAACTTGACGGTGACCACTTCGTCGTGCAGGCGGAAAGTCGCCCCTTTGTCCGGCGTCATGCGCGCAAACGTATATGCCGCTGATGCCCCGGTTCTTGTGCGAGATCAATCTTGGTGCCGGCGGCATAGCCTCGCTTGAATCGAGATGCTCGGCCGCCGGATGTCTTTACGCGTATGCGGCTTCGGTCTTCCTCGCGCTGGTCTCTATCGGCGCGGTGAGATCCAGCACCACGCGGCCGTCGATCTTGCCCGCCTTGAGTTTTGCGAGGACCGCGTTGATGGCGCCCAACGGCGCCTTGGTGATCTCGGCCCGCACCTTGCCCTCGGCGGCGAAGGCGATGGCCTCGTCGAGATCGCGTCGCGTGCCGACGATGGATCCGCGCAAGGTAATGCGCTTCAGCACGACGTCGAAGATCGGAGTCGGGAATTCTCCAGGCGGCAGACCGACCAGGGCGACCGTACCCTTGCGGCGCACCATGTGTATCGCCTGGGAAAAGGCCGGTGGCGAGACGGCCGTCACCAGAATGCCGTGGGCGCCGCCACCTGTCGCCTTGAGCACCTCCGCCACTGCGTTCGGGGAGCGGGCGTCGATGGCCAGGTCCGCTCCGGTCGCGCGCGCCAGGGCGAGCTTGTCTTGCGTGACGTCGAGCGCCAAAACCTTGAAGCCCATCGCCTTGGCATACTGGACCGCCACATGGCCGAGACCGCCTATGCCTGAAATCGCCACCCATTCGCCCGGACGTGCCTCGGTCTCCTTCAACCCCTTGTAGGTGGTGACGCCGGCGCACAGGATCGGCGCCATCTGGGCGAAATCGACACCGGCTGGAAGGCGCGCGGTGAATGCTGCCGAAGCGATGACATATTCGGCGAAGCCGCCATCGCAGCTATAGCCGGTATCGTGCTGATGCTCGCACAGCGTCTCCCAACCGGTCTCGCAATATTCGCAGCTCAGGCAGGCGTCATGCAGCCAGGCGACGCCAACTGGATCACCCTCCTTGAAATCGGTCACGCCCGGCCCGAGTGCGGCCACGACGCCCGCCACTTCATGGCCGGGGATGAAGGGCGGCACAGGCTTTACCGGCCAGTCGCCGGAGGCGGCATGCAGGTCGGTGTGGCAGACACCGCAGGCAATAACCTTGACGAGCAGTTCACCTGGCCCGGGTACTGGGACCGGCATATCCTCGATCGTAAGCGGCTTGCCGAATGCCCGTACGACGGCGGCCTTCATCGTCTTGACCATGATCCAACTCCTTTGTCGATGAAGGCAGACTAAGCATCGGGGCGGGAGGTGCTTTGACCGAAATCAATGTGCGTATCGGGGCAGGGCGTAAAGCTGGGGTTTCCATGGCCCTGGGATGTTCCCGGGCTCCAAGACAAGGAAGTTGTCATGTCCCAGCACGCACTCGAACTCGTCCGCTCGAAGGGGAATATTCCAGCCCGCTATGGCAACTTCATCGGCGGGAGATGGGTCGCGCCGTTGGACGGGCAGTATTTCACCGACTACAGCCCAATCAACGGCCAACGCCTCGTCGAGGTCGCGAAGTCGACGCCTGCGGACGTGGAAGCCGCGCTCGACGCGGCCTACAAGGCCAAGGACGGCTGGGCGCGCCTGTCACCTGCCGAGCGGTCGCGGCTGCTCAATAAGGTCGCCGACCGCATGGAGGAGAATCTCGAGCTGCTGGCGCTGGCCGAAACGCTGGACAACGGCAAGCCGATCCGCGAGACGCGGGGCGCCGACGTACCGCTCGCCATCGACCATTTCCGGTACTTCGCAGGCTGTATCCGCGCTGACGAAGGCTCCATTTCGACAATCGATGACGACACCATCGCCTATCACTTCAAGGAGCCGCTGGGCGTCGTCGGCCAGATCATTCCCTGGAACTTTCCGTTGTTGATGGCGGCCTGGAAGATTGCCCCGGCGCTTGCCGCCGGCAATTGTACGGTGATCAAGCCGGCCTCCAACACGCCGCTGACGCTGTTGATCCTCGCCAATCTTACCGCGGATATCCTGCCGCCCGGCGTGCTCAACGTCATCACAGGTCCCGGTGCGTCGGTCGGTCGGGCAATCGCCGCTAATCCGCGTATTTCCAAGGTATCGTTCACCGGAGAGACGACGACGGGCAAGCAGATCATGGGGTATGCGGCCGAACACCTGATTCCGCAGACCATGGAATTGGGCGGCAAGTCGCCGAACATCTTCATGGCCGACGTGATGGATGCCGATGACGAATTCTTTGACAAGGCGCTTGAAGGCTTCGCCCTTTTTGCATTCAACAAAGGCGAGGTCTGCACCTGCCCTTCGCGGGCGCTCGTCCAGGAATCGATCTTCGACAAGTTCATGGAGCGCGCGGTTGCCCGCGTTGCGAAGATCAAGGTCGGCGATCCGCTCGACCCTTTGACGCAGATGGGCGCGCAAGCTTCCGAAGATCAGTTGACCAAGATCCTCGACTATATCGAGATCGGCAAGCAGGAAGGCGCCAAATGCCTGACTGGCGGCGAGCGCGCCCATCTCGGTGGCGACCTCGACAAGGGCTACTTCGTGAAGCCGACCGTGTTCAGCGGCGACAACAGCATGCGGATCTTCCAGGAGGAGATTTTTGGTCCTGTCCTGTCGGTCACGACGTTCAAGACCGTCGAGGATGCGATCCGCATCGGCAATGACACCATCTACGGTCTCGGCGCCGGCGTCTGGTCGCGCAATGGCAACGATGCCTACCGCGTAGGGCGCGGCATCCAGGCGGGACGGGTGTGGACCAATTGCTATCACGCCTATCCGGCCCATGCCGCTTTCGGCGGCTACAAAGCGTCCGGTTTCGGGCGGGAAAACCACAAGATGATGCTCGACCACTATCAGCAGACAAAGAACCTGCTGGTCAGCTACTCGACCAAAGCACTCGGGTTTTTCTGAGCCGCGATCAGGCCTTGGGAGGTGGCGCTGGATGCGCCATCGTCTCAGCACAGGAGCAGCAGATGCAGCGCCGGGAACAGCCCGTCGGGTCATGCATCATTCGAAGTCCTCGCCACTAGGTTCGCCAGACCATACGAGAAAATACGAAGGCTGAGCGAACCACCCGCTAACTAATTGTTTTTGTTGAATAGACGACGTCCCTCCAGGCCCACCAAAATACCCATATAAGTTACTGATTTTGTGCATTTATTATTTCCTGGCCCACGCCATGGACTCGAACCCCCGTTCAAAGGGGTGCGGAATGTCGACGGTAGAGATCGCCGTCAGCGATGACTTTTTATCGCGGCGCGATACGCCTTTTCGGCCCATTGAACCAATGTCTCGTCATCTTCCAAAACATCGGCCGGTGCTTCCATATAGGACTTGAGAGCTTGGGGTTTGCCTTGGCTTCGATATTCCAAGGCGTGCGACCCCGCGGCGTCAAAATCTTTTCGGGTGTTTTCGTCTACTTTGAAATAGACCGCTCCCTTCCACACCATGGCGAAGACATGGTCTCCACGATAAAGAGCGATGGCACCGAACAGCGGTCTTGTGGTGACGTTTGCCCAAGTTGACAACCGTTCGGCGACTTCTTCGGCCTGTTCAGTTTTATTCGTCATCTGTCCTCGCGTTCGCATATGAAGCCGCTAAAGCAATCTGCCGATCGTACACGCCTCAGCATTTCGCGCCTGGGTATGTTGTGGATGGCGACGGCGGCCTAGAAGTGGCTGCCGCATTCGATAACGCGGCAGCCAGGGTGTCTGCCTTAGTCCAGAAAATGCCGTGTGCAGGCAGCAGGCCAAAAAATCAGCGGGTGAAGTCTGCAACGGTTTTTCCGGGCGCGTGGCCGGTACGGTTGCGCTCGATGGCCTCGGCCAGATCCTCGAAGGCAACGACGTCAGCGATCACCGATCGCAGGGAGCCATCGGCGATTTGTTGGGCGATGGTGGCTAGCCGAGCCGTGTCAGGCTTGACCGAGAACCAAACACCCCGGCGGCCTTCCGGTGCCCGGGTAACCACGTCGGTTGCAGCGATGCTCACCAAGATACCATTTTGCGACAGGATAGCCCACGATTTGTCCACGACCGGACCGCCGACGAGATCGACAACGAGATCGATGTTGCTCGCAACAAGCTCGAACTTCTGCTTTTGGTAATCGATCACTTCGTCAGCACCGAGGGCTTGGACATGGGCCGCGCTCTTTGCCGAGGCTGTGGCATAAACGGTCGCGCCTGCCGCCTTGGCGAATTGAACAGCGAAGCTGCCTACCCCACCAGCCGCGCCGTGGATGAGCACCCGTTTCCCCCGAAGGTCGAATTCGGCGACCTGGAGGACTTGCCATGCCGTCATCGCCGCCACCGGCACCGCTGCCGCGTCAATGTCGGACAGGGTTGCAGGTGTCTTGATGAGCTTTTCGGCGTTTATCACCAAATGGTCGGCATAGGCGCCGAGGCCACCGAGCGCAGCCATGACCCTTTCTCCCACGCTCACGTCTTTGACGTTCGAGCCGACCTTGAGCACGACGCCCGACATTTCGATGCCAAGGGTGGCGGGCACCGCCAAATTGAACCTTTCACGCAGATAGCCTTCGCGGACTTTCCAATCCATTCCGTTGATGCCGGCGGCTTTGACCTGGACCAGGACCTGATCCGGACCCGGCTCAGGGGCATGAACCGTATCGACTTTCAAGCTGTCAGTGCCGCCATACGCTTGCAGACGCAGTGCCCGGCCGGGGCCAAGCGGTTGAGGTGAGGCGGCATCGCGTTCGAGGCTCATGGTGTTTGTCCTTGCTATGGGGCGACAGGTTTTGAAAGTCCCGACAGGAGGACTTCCAATTGGGGTCGGAGACATTGACCGTGCCGCTGGCGTCGGATTTGGATCAGGCGTTCAACGTAGGATAGTCGGTATAGCCAAGCGCGGTGCCACCGTAGAACGTGGCTTGGACTGCCGCATTCATCGTGGCGTTGAATTTCAAACGTTCCACGAAGTCTGGATTGGCGAGAACCATCTGACCGTAGGCCTCAAGATCGGCCAGTCCGGAGGCAACGTCAGCGCCAATCTGTTCCCGCGCCCGACCTGGGCGGTTGAGGATCAAAGCGCCCGACCAAAGTTTGCGGATGTCGGCCAGCAACGGCTGGTTGCCCTGATGCATGACGTGCACATAGGCCAGCCCCAGCTTCTCCAGTTCTGTCACAAGCAAACGGTAGACGTCGGGCCCGTCCACCCCTTCATCGATCCCCCAAATGCTCGTGCCGGGAGACAGGCGGATTGAGGTGCGGTCCGCGCCAATTTCTTCGGCAATCGCAGTAGCGACCTCGATGGCAAAGCGGGCGCGATTGTTGATGGAGCCGCCATAAGCGTCCATGCGTTCATTGGCGCTTGGCGCGAAAAACTGCTGGATGAGGTACGCGTTCGCACCATGAATTTCGACGCCATCGGCTCCAGCCTCGATCGCCAAGCGCGCCGCGTTGCGGAAATCGACCACGGTCTGCTGCACTTCTGCGATGGTTAGCGCCCGAGGCGTGGGAATGTCCTGCATACCGGTCGGCGTGAACATGCCGGTTCCTGGTTTTATTGCGGAGGGCGCGACGCTCTGGCGATGATGCGGCGTATTGTCAGGATGCGACATACGACCGGTGTGCATGAGTTGGATAAAGATGCGACCGCCCTTGTTGTGCACGGCGGCGGTGATCTTCTGCCAGCCCGCGACATGGGCTGGCGTGTGAATGCCAGGGGTGCTGAGATAGCCTTGGCCATCAGCCGAGGGCTGCGTGCCTTCGGTGACGATCAGGCCGACACCCGCGCGTTGGGCATAATATTCGGCTGCCAGTTCGCCGGGCGTGCCATCGAACGCCGCGCGGCTGCGGGTCATGGGCGCCATAACCAGGCGGTTGGGGAGCGTGTAGCGTCCGACGGGTGCCGAAGTGAAAAGCTGGTTCATAAGAGGTCTCCATTCGTTGAAGACCCTTATCCACCATTCCAAATTCAGGATAAATCTGGCAAAATCGAAATCACATTTCCATAAATGGAGCAATCTGGTGAGCCATCTCAATGATATGGCGCTGTTCGTGGAGGTAGCCAGAGCCAAGAGTTTCCGAAAAGCGGCAGCGGTCCTGGACATGCCGAACTCGACGCTTTCACGGCGCATCAGCGAGTTGGAGAAGGCAATCGGTCTGAGATTGCTGCATCGCACAACGCGAAAGATCGAGCTCACCGAGGCTGGCCAACTCTACTATGAGCGTAGCAAGCGCATCGTTGACGAAGCTCGGCTCGCCCACGAGCAGCTCGGAGCAATGCTCAAGCAGCCGACGGGCGTGCTGAGGGTTTCACTTCCGGTCGATTTCGCTACGCTCTACCTCACGCCAATTATCGTTGATTTCGCCCAGCAGTATCCTGGCATCACATTCGAATTCGACCTGACGCCACGTCGTGTCGACCTGGTCGCCGAGCCATTCGATGTGGCGATCCGAATTGGCGAACTCGAAGATTCCAGCCTGATCGCTCGCCTGATCGGGCGGCATTCGCGCCACCTTTATGCGTCAGATTCCTATATCGAAGCTAAAGGTGAGCCGACGACGCCAGCGGAGCTGGCGGAGCATGAATGTATTTGCATGCTCCGAATACCGACGTGGACATTGCACAAGGGGGAACTAAGAGCGGACGTCAGCGCCCGAGGCCGCTTTACGCTCAACAGCATGGGCATGATCCGCGCCTTGGCGGTCAACCACGCCGGCATAGCCTTGCTTCCCGAGAAGATTGCCGCAGAGGACTTGGTATTTGGGCGCCTTCGTCACATTTTGCCCGAATGGCAAGGCATGCCGGTAAGCATTTACGCGGTGACGGAGACCCGCCTCATTCCAGCCAAAACCCAGCGCTTCATCGAATTTCTCTCCTCGAAGCTCATATAACTGTCAGCTGCCGGTGGCGGGACAATACGGGAGGATGCGGAAAGACTTCTGATTTTGGCCTACGAAAAACTCAATAAAATCAATGACTTTAACACATTCTCCGGCCTGCCATTCAGCCCGCCCGTTTGGACGCCTTTTTAACTGTCTCAGAATAGTGTCAACATTCCCGTAGCGCTGCCCGGATTGCCAGGAAAGAAAGAACCAGCCGCCTGCCAGAATCAAAAGCAGCAGGGCCGCGGTCGCCACCAGCCACGGAAATCCCTGGTTCGATTCCTCCTGCTTCAGTTCAACGCATGTCTGCAACTGCGCCTCTACGCCGGATGTTTGCGTCTCAGGTCACGCGCACCCGCTGATGGCGTGACGAGACGTCAGAAGGGGTCGTAGCGTCGCTGGAGCGGGCTCAGGGCTCCAAGTCGGTAGACGGACTGTTGCGTTGTGCCGCCCCGCGCCGCTCGAGCGCGGTCTTGCGGATGATTTCCGCGATCTCCGGGCTGCTGCTGCACAGCATCTGGAAATCCGCCGCGTGCAGCGACAGGAGTGAGACCTCGGTTGCGGCGCTGACGGTCGCCGAACGCCGTTCCCCGGTGATCAGCGCCATCTCACCGAAGAAGGCGCCAGGGCCAAGCTCAACGGGATTCGGCGTCGCGACGCTGACGCGCCCCTCGACGACGAAGAACATCCGATCACCGGGCTCGCCACTGCGGCAGATCACGGCGCCCGCCGGCACCGTGCGAGCTCTCAGCGCGCGCACGATCTCGACCAGCACGGCCGGGCCGAGCTTCTGAAACAACGGTACGGTGGCGACCAATTGCCAATTGCGGACGAAATCCTCGCGACGGACTTCTTGATAGAAGCCCGTGGCAAGAATGCCGGCCCAGAGTCCGAAGATGCCGATGCCACTCATCATGACCGCCCCCGCAAGGACGCGGCCGGCGAAGCTTTGCGGGATAGTGTCGCCATAACCGGTCGTGGAAAGCGTGACCACCGCCCACCACATTGCCTGAGGGATGCTGCCGAACTTTTCCGGTTGGATGTCGCGCTCGATGACATAGGCCGCGAGCGCGACAGCGAACAGAACGACGCCGAAGAGCGTGGTGACGCCGATCAGATTGCGCGCCTCGTTGGCCAGAACCCTGCCCAGCACCGGGAAGAAAGTCGAGTCGCGCAGCGGTTTCAGCAGCCAGACAGCACAGTAGAGGCCCCGGTCGGGCGTGCCGACGAGCAGAAATGCGGCGAGTGGAACCAAGACCGCGAGCACATCGATGGCGATTTTGGGCGTCCTGTCCCGAAGGTCTCCCGCCCGGCGCTTGAGCAGCGTCGCCGCCAGTTGCAGGAGATAGGCACCCCAGATAACAGCGAGCAGGGCAGCCAGAGCCAGTCTGCTTCGTGCGGATATGTCCGGTATCGTGAGCGCAGCCATCGCCAGAAGCCCAGGCGCAGCCAGCACCGCGTTGAGCGGCGCGTAAATTCTTAAGGAAGGCGGTACCGACATTCTATGTCCACGCTACGTCCACGAGCGGCTATACCCTCCAAAATAGGATGCCTTCAAGGTAAGCGTAAAGGTGCTTACTGTCGCTGCGATGTGAATCACCAACGGTGAACTCGGATGTCCGGGATTGCTTCGTGACCGGACGTGAACAGACAGGCCAAAACCGACGAGAATGACCCGATCCGGACAATAGCGACGGAAAACTGAAATATCGGAACGTCGCTTCACTCGAGCCCGATCCACACAAAGCCATCCTGCTTTAGGAAGGGGTATACGATCAGTTTTGTGCGGTTTTTCGAAATGTTACCTCGGCGTCGCTGCGACATCGCCGATGACGTCGTTCCGGGCTTCACGGTCACGGCCGAAGTCGATCACCTCAACGCAGGCAAGTTCGACGACGCCGACTTCTCCAACTGGACCGGCGCCGACAAGAAGAGCAGCATGGCGGTATCGTCCGCTTCTAGCGTTCATTCCATGGGCTGGTTCTACACAGGTGAAATCCAGCCCGGGCGCTTAAACGCCCGGGCTGTTTTTGTTTTGTGACTGGGTCAAGGCCAACAGAAAATGGGGGTATCGGTAGCTGAATAGGGTCCGTGGTTGGTTTCGTGGGATCCGCTGGTGGGCGGACCGAGCGGGTCAAGGAGGTCATCAAGCTGCCTCCTTCGGAAGGCCGGCGGCCCAAAGGCCCGTTCACCAAGCTCAGGGCTTCGGGCGGGGTTTGGGACTGGAAATGAACGGTCCAAGATCACCGGCATCCACCCCAAGCCGCCGCACTATCCTATCTCCGCCGACAGGATCCCTGACCGCAGAGGCTTCAAATTTACGGCCGTAAACGTTACCATGTTCCTGTCGCAGGCAAAGGGCAAGCCATAGTGGTCTCTGATTGTTCCTCAACTTGGCCAAAATCACAGCTTCGGGCCAATTAGGCCAAATATGGTCAAACGCCTACTCTTCGCAATGCGTCACGGAGAAACCCGGTGGAATACCGAGGGGCGCTTTCAGGGCCGCAGCGACCCTTCCTTGGCGGTTCCCGGGCGGCGGCAGGCCATGGAAAACGGCGGCAGGCTGAAGGCTCATTTCGAACGTCTCGGCGTGAAACCTGCCCGGATCGCGGCCTATACGTCGCCGCTCAAGCGGGCGCGGGAGACGATTGCCATGGCGGCTTTGGAAGTGGGGATTGCCGAAAGCCAGGTCAACATCGACGTTCGTCTCGCGGAAGCCTCGTTCGGCCGCTGGGAGGGGATGACCACGCTGGAAGTAAAGGCGCGTTTTCCCGCCGAGCGCCGCCGACGCAAGGCGGACCGCTGGAATTTCGACTCCCATGATGGTGACAGCTACGCCGATCTGGCGCGTTTAATGGAAAGCTTCCTGGCCGATCTCGATCCGGGGCAGCCGGTACTCGTCGTGTCGCATACCGGGAACATAAGGGTAATGGCCTTCATGCTCGCCGGCCTGACACGGGACGAGGCGATGGCGCTTGCCGTCCCCCATGACGCGGTGCTTCACTGGGACGGGCGCCAATTCACATGGATTTGAATTTGCGAATGCATTTGCCCTGAAGCTCGATCGTCAGGATGGCAAGCACCTTGCACAGGAAGCGTTTGGCCGCCGAAACTCGATCCTTCCTGGATGTATCGCCGGAAATACCGTCAGATTTCCCCGCTGCTCCTTTGTCGCCAGCAGCCAATCAGAACCTATCTTCTGAAAATCAACAGCTTGCCGAGAACCGAGGTCCAGTTGATGATGTGACGTCGATCGTCAACAAGCCGCAGATAATCCTATGCCTTTCCAAGCTAAAATAGCCCTTTCGCCGAATTTCGCAGGTCGTTACCCTACTCCCGACGCCACTTTCAGCCACGAGGCGCTGTCACGCGGCGGCTCGAATAGCCTGACCTCGAAGTGATTAATGAGCTTGGACGACATTGTCGAAAGTCGTATAGCGGACGACGATCAGCCTGAAGACACAATCAGGAGAACGTCATCCTTGGACCCTCCTGGGTAATACAAATTGAAAATTGCGGCCTCATGTTTCAAAAGAGGTCGGTAGACCCTGCGAGGACGGTTTCGAAGCCTCCGGGTTCACCCACGGTCCTCAAGGCGAGAATTCTAAAAGACGTTCAAAATGACCCAGCACGTACAAAATGCTCGAATTCTGATGTACAGCCACGACACGTTCGGGCTCGGCCACTTGCAGCGCTGCCGGACGATCGCGCATTCGCTGGTCGAGGATTTCCGCGGACTTCAGGTGCTTATCATCTCGGGTGCGACCATCGCTGGCGCCTTCGACTACCGCGCCCGTGTCGACTTCGTGAAGATCCCCAGCGTCATCAAGCTGCGCAACGGCGAATACACCTCGCTGGAAAAGGATATCGATCTGCATGAGACGCTAAGGATGCGCCAGTCAATCATCCGCCACACAGCCGAGACCTTCGCGCCGGATATCTTCATCGTCGACAAGGAACCACTCGGCCTGCGCGGCGAGATCGAGGACACGCTGTCCTACCTCAAGACGCGGGGCACCACGCTCGTGCTTGGCCTGCGCGAGGTGATGGACGCGCCGCATCTGCTCGAAGCAGAGTGGGCACGTAGGGATGTGATGCGCAAGATAGGCCTGTTCTACGACAAGGTCTGGGCCTATGGCCCGCCGGATTTCTACGATCCGTTGACCGGCCTGGATGTGCCGCCGGCAGTCAGGGCAAAGATGAAGTTCGTCGGTTTCCTGCAACGCAGCCTGCAGAAGAACGAGTTGCCCGGCCACCGGCCCGAGGGCGACTATATCCTCGTTACCACCGGTGGTGGCGGTGACGGCGCCGAACTGATCCACGACGTCATCGAAGCCTATCAGCAGGATCCGCAATTGCAGCATAGGGCGCTGATCGTGCTTGGGCCTTACATGCCGGCGCGCAAGCGCAACAAGCTGCTCAAGAAGGGGTCCAAGATCCCCTATATCAAGATCATCGAGTTCGACAACCGCATGGAAGACCTGATTGCCGGCGCCAAGGCGGTGGTGGCGATGGGCGGTTATAACACCTATTGCGAGATACTGTCTTTCGACAAACCGGCGCTGATCGTGCCGCGCGTCAAGCCCCGCGAGGAACAACTGATCCGCGCGCGGCGCGCAGCTGAACTAGGCCTCATCGAGATGCTTTTGCCGGAGGAAGCCGAGGATTCCCAGCGGTTTGCCGATGCACTGAAGGTTCTGCCGGACCGGCCTCGCCCATCGCAGAGCAGTCCGCATCTAACGCTGGAAGGGCTGCCTCATATTTCCGAAATCGTTGCAGAACTGCTCAACCGGCGGGCCGGTCATCACCTTTCGGTCATTGAAGGCATGAACTGAGTTGCAGCATCGCAAGATCGTCGTGGTTCTGAAGGGCTATCCGCGGCTGTCGGAAACCTTCATCGCTCAGGAACTGCTCGGTCTGGAGCGTGCGGGGTTCGACCTGATACTCGTCGCGCTCAGGCGGCCGACCGACGCAAGACGCCACCCCGTGCATGACGAGATCAAAGCGCCCGTCCATTATCTGCCGGAATATCTGCATCAAGAGCCGTTGCGCGTGGTTCGCTCGCTGTTTGCTTGTCTGCTGCGGCCGGGCTTCTGGCGCGCTCTCGGATCGCTGGCGGCCGATATCCCCCGCGACTTTACGCGCAATCGCGCGCGCCGCTTCGGGCAAGCGCTCGTGCTGGCCGCCGAATGGCCGCAAGACGCGGGTTGGCTGCATGCACATTTCGCGCACACGCCGGCATCGGTGACGCGCTATGCCAGCCAGCTTCGTGGCCTGCCCTGGAGCTGCTCGGCCCATGCCAAGGACATCTGGACTTCGGCGGATTGGGATCTGGCTGGCAAGCTTGCCTCGGCGCGCTGGACGGTCACTTGCACGAAAACCGGCTTCGACCGTCTGAAGGAACTCGCCAACGGCAACTCGTCTGTGCATCTGAGCTATCATGGGCTCGACCTTGATCGCTTCGGCAGTTTTAGCGAGGCGCGAAAACAGCATGACGGCTCGGTGCCGGGCGAACCGGTTGTCGTTCTGAGTGTCGGGCGCGCCGTTGCAAAGAAAGGCTACGATACCTTACTGGAGGCTCTTGCCCTCTTGCCTGGTGATTTGGCGTGGCGTTTCGAGCATATCGGTGGCGGCGAGGAACTGGAACGGCTCAAGGCGCTGGCGCAAAAGCTCGGACTGGATAGCCGCGTCTCCTGGAACGGCGCGCTGGCGCAAACGGAGGTGCTTGAGCACTACCGAGGCGCCGACATTTTTGCCCTGGCCTGCAGGATCACCGCCAATGGCGACCGGGACGGCCTGCCGAATGTTCTGGTGGAGGCGGCCAGCCAGCGGCTTGCCTGCGTGTCGACCGACATTTCCGGCGTGCCGGAGCTTTTATCGCCGGAGGAAACCGGGCTGCTGGTTCCGACGGAAAACCCAATTGCCCTGGCACAGGCGCTGGAGCGCCTGATCCGCGATCCCATGCTGCGCGCCCTCCTGGGCGACGCCGCGGAGCGGCGCGTGCGAAGCAATTTCGATCATGTGGCCAGCATTGGACAGCTCAAGCAGCTGTTCCAGCAGGAGTGGCGGGCCGCCGAATGAAACGGCTGCGGGCTTTCTTCTATGTCCAGCACCTGCTCGGCGTCGGTCACCTCGCGCGCGCCAGCCGCATTGCGGCGGCTCTGGTCGATGATGGGTTTGACGTCACCGTCGTGACCGGCGGAGCGCCGATCGCGGGGTTTCCGGGACCGGGGGTAAAAACTGTAACCCTGCCGCCTGTCACCTCCGGCGATGAAGGATTTTCCGGACTTGTCGACCTGCAGGGCAAACCCATCGACGATGATTTCAAGACATTGCGTTCAGGGATGCTGCTTCAGGCATTCCGGGATTGCAGGCCGGATATCGTCATTGTCGAGGCGTTTCCATTTGGACGCCGGCAGATGCGTTTCGAAATCTTGCCGCTGATCGAGGCCATCGATGCGACGTCGCCCAGACCGCTGCTGGCGACGTCCGTCCGCGATATCCTTCAGGAGCGCGTCAAGCCGGGCCGAAACGAGGAAACGGTCGATCTCATCAACAGGCATTTCGACCTTGTCATGGTCCACGGCGATCCGGCTTTCGCGACCATCGACAAGACATTTCCACTGGCTGCGGCGATCAGGGCCGAGGTCGCGTACTCAGGGCTCGTTGCCGCACCGCCGTCGCCCGCGGCCTCCGAGCGCTTCGACGTCCTGGTGTCGGTTGGCGGCGGGGCTGCCGGAAAGAGCCTTGTCAGCGCCACCATCGCAGCGGCGCGGAATGCCAACAACGGTTGGAAATGGTGTCTGATCACCGGCCCAAACCTGCCGAAAGACGAGTTTGACGCGATCGCGCGGGATGCCACGCCCGGCCTGTCCATCTTCCGGTTCCGCGAGGATTTCGCTAGCCTGCTGGCAGGCGCCCGCCTGTCAGTCTCGCAGGCGGGTTACAACACGGTCTGCGATGTCCTGCGCGCGGGTTGTCGCTCTCTGCTCGTTCCATTTGCAGCCGGCGGGGAAACCGAACAGACGGTTCGCGCCCTGATGCTCGAAGAACTCGATCTTGCAACGGTGCTGACCGAAAACGACCTGACGCCTGAAGGCTTGGCGCAAGCGATCGAACAGGCGCTTGTGGGACCGAAGCCGTCCGCGCATCGTCTCGACCTGGAAGGCGCGCGTCACTCTGCACAAATCCTGCGCCGGCGGTATCGAACATGGTCCCTAAAAATGGGGGCCGGTTTGGGAAAGGCACATGATCAAACAGACGATGGATCCTAAGCGGTTCATCGGCTTAACGCGCATCGTGTCTGGCGAGTGCGGCGCGCTTCAATCCCAAAACCGCTGCGCACTTTTGGGCGAAATGCATCAAACAGTCCCGATCAGCATAAAGCGTGTATAGTTTTTTGTCGGCAGTTCGCCGGAGAACCGCACCTCCCGTAGCGCCGCCATAGCTTCGAACGCTGCAAGTGAAGCCACGCAATTGATGTGCGTTGGCTCGCTGAAATAATTGTTCGATTGCAGCAGTACATTCGTGCCCCGCGGAAGCAGGGCAAGCCAGGCGCGCAGATCCGCTATGTGTTCGCAGCTCGTATTGACCGTCAGGTCGGCCCTCCCGACCGCATAGTCGAGTTCGTACATATCTGCCGTCAGCGCCCGGAACCGATCTCCGGCTTCCCGGTTGAGGGTCCGGGCGACCGGCGCGACTTCGGGATCGATGTCGATGCTGTCGACCGCTGCGATGTCGAAGCGGGCGTCGTTGAAAAGCATTGCCGGCAATACGCCGTACCAGCCACCCAGAACCCATATGCGCCCGAACCGGCCGCCACTGCTTTCGAAAAGCCTGTCCAGCGCCCACATCTTGCAGGCGACCTGCTTGTGGTTGAAGGCGTTGGCGACATCGGCCTTCGGATGCTTGGCGATGACGCGCGCCAGCCCCGCCACCAGAGGGTTGTTGACATAGGCCGCAATTCCCCGCGTGAGGTCCAGGGTTTGGTCGTGCCCGTCCATGCCGGCATTGCGTGGTTGCGTGACATCCATCATATTCGTCTTGTATGGTGGGATTTCGGGCGACACAACGCAATCTTGCCCCCCGCAAGGCTGTTTGATCCGCGGACATGATTATGCTGTTAGTCGCTTTGCCATTGCCCGGCGCCGGAGAGAGCCGGTTGCCTCTGTCCGGATCATCGGCGCCTTGCATGCACTGCAGATTCGGGCTTGTGGTTGGCGACGAAGACATTGCCGACACGCCACGCGCCGGCAGGTGCTTTTTCATCCTGAATCCTTCTACCTGAAAGACCACAGTCGCATATGGAACCCAGCCTAGCCCGCTATATCTGGACGCACACCAGGAAGCAGCAGCTCTGGATATTGATGATCGTCGTGCTTTCGATGATCCCGTATTTCATGTCCTTCGACCTGCCGAAGCTGATCGTCAACGGCCCGATCCAAGGCAAGGGCTTCGAGCAACCGGGCGCGACCCAGCCATTCATGAGGCTACACTATGACTTGCCGTTCATTGGCGACGTCCTGTTCTTCTCCGGTTTTCAGCTCGGCCGCAAAGCGACGCTGCTCGCCCTGAGCCTTGTGTTCCTGTTGCTCGTCGTCATCAACGGCCTGTTCAAACTCTATATCAACACCTACAAGGGCCGCCTCGGCGAACGCATGCTACGGCGCATCCGCTTCGAACTGGTCGATCGTGTGCTGCGGTTTCCGCCGGTTTACTTCAAGCGTGTGAAATCCGCCGAAGTGGCGACCATGGTGAAGGACGAGGTGGAGCCGCTGGGCGGCTTCATCGGCGATGCCTTCCTACAGCCAGTGCTGCTCGGCGGCCAGGCGCTGACGGCCATGCTGTTCATCTTGGTTCAGAATGTCTGGCTCGGAATGATAGCGTTCGTGATCGTGGTGATCCAGATCGTGCTCATCCCGCGAATGCGGCGGCGGCTGATCGTGCTCGGGCGACAACGGCAATTAACGGCGCGCGCGCTTTCGGGCCGGGTTGGCGAAATCGTCGACGGCATTGGCGCGGTTCACGTCCACGATACGTCAAACTACGAGCGCGCCGACATAGCAGCCCGGCTCGGACTGATCTTCAAGATCCGCTTCGATCTTTACCAATGGAAATTCATGGTAAAGTTCCTGAATAATTTTCTCGCGCAGATCACGCCCTTCCTGTTCTACATGATCGGCGGGTACCTGGCCATCGCCGGGCGGCTGAACGTCGGCCAGCTCGTGGCCGTGATCGGCGCCTACAAGGACCTGCCAGGACCAATGAAGGAACTGATCGACTGGGATCAGGATCGGCAGGATGTCCAGGTCAAATATCAGCAGGTCGTTGAACAGTTCACCGTCGAGGATCTCATCGCGCCGAGAATCGGGGCATTGATGGTCGATGATCCCGGTCCGATGACCAACCCCTTGTCGGCGGTCAGTTTGTCCATAGCAGACGATGGCGGCGCAATGCTCCTCGACCGCATCTCCCTGCAGGTCAAGCCGGGTGAGACGGTGGCACTGGTCAGTACTGCTACAGGGGGCGCAGAGGCGCTTGCGGAAGCCTTCGCGCGGCTGAACTGGCCGGACAGCGGAAGGATTGTTTCGGGCGCCGATGACCTGCTTGAACTTCCCGAAGCCGTGACAGGCCGGCGCATGTCCTATGCCTCGTCGGATGTTTTCCTGTTCCACGCAAGCCTCCGCGACAACCTGCTCTACGGCTTGAAGCATGCGCCGCTGACATCGGTGCCTTATGAGGGCGCCGCGGCAGATCAGCAGCGCTGGAACATCGCCGAGGCGCATCGGTCGGGCAATCCGGATCTCGATGTCCACAGCGACTGGATCGACTATGCTTCTGCTGGCGCCACCGGCCCGCACGGCCTCTTTGAGGCCGTGCGCCGGGTGCTCGACGCGGTTGTTCTGTCACGCGACATTCTGGATCTTGGCTTGCGCTCGTTGGCCGACCTCCAGCGCCACACGGAGCTTGCCAAGCGGATTGTCGAACTGCGTGCGGCGCTGCGAACCCGGCTGGAACAAGAGGGGCTGAGCGGACTGGTGGTTCCTTTCGAACCGGGCGCCTACAACAAGGAAGCAACGATCGGTCAAAACCTGCTCTTCGGCGCTGCCTCCGGCCTTGCACTGGCCGACAAGGCTCTGGCGGCCAATCCCTATTTTGCTTCCGTGCTGAAGCAAGCCGGCCTCGACGGCACGCTCTACGGCATGGGCATGGAGATCGCAGAACAGACGATCGAGCTGTTTGCCGACCTGCCGCCCGACCACCAGTTCTTCCAGCAGCTCGCCTTCATGAGCGCCGAGGAGATACCCGCCTACGAGACCTTGCTGCAGCGGCTCAAGAACCGTCCCTACGAGGCGGTTTCGGAGGCCGACCGCGCCATGATCATCACCTTGAGCTTTGCCTATATCGAGCCCCTGCACCGCTTCGGCCTGCTGAGCGACGAGCTGATGAACAAGATCGTCGCCGCACGCAACCAGTTCTATGAAAACCTGCCGCCCGAGCTGCAAAATGCGGTCGAACGGTATGACCCTGCCAAATACATCGCCGCGGCCACCGTCATGGACAATGTCCTGTTTGGGCGTGTGGGCAACAACCATCCCGACGCGCCGGACCGCATACGCGCCATCGTCTATGACATTCTTGACGAACTCGGGCTTTATGCCGAACTTCTGGATGTCGGCCTGGACTTCGACGTCGGCGCCGGTGGCAGGCGGCTGACCGGTGGACAGCGACAGAAGCTCGATGTTGCCCGGGCCCTGCTCAAGCGTCCCGATTTTCTCATTCTCAACCGGCCGCTGTCGGCGCTTGACCAGCGCATGCAGGACAAGGTGCTGCGAAACGTGCTCGAGGAAGCCAGACGCGACGACCATTCGCCGGCAATTGTGTGGGCCGTGACCAATCCAGCAATGGCGATGATGTTCGATCGGGTTATCGTCTTCGACTCGGGTCAGTTGGTGGAAGACGGAACGCACGAGACACTTTTGGCAGAGAACGGTATCTTCAAGGAACTTCTGTCATAGTCTGGCAAACGCGAATTTTGGGAAGGTTTGCGACAATGCTGCTCAAGGATGAAGTTGGAATGCTGCAACGCGTTCCCCTGTTTTCCGGCATTGAGCCGGCAAAGCTCAAGCTGCTTGCGTTCACATCCGATCGTGTGAACTACAGCGCCGGTCAAATCCTCTTCCGGCAGGGCGACGAGGGCGACGCCGCCTATGTCATCCTTTCAGGCAAGGCGGACATTCTGGTGGATTCCGACAGCGGGCCGATAAAAGTCGCCGAACTGCTACCGAATTCGATTGTTGGCGAAATCGCCATATTGTGCAACAGCTCCCGCACGGCCACCGTCAGAGCGGCAACTCAACTGGAAGCCCTGAGAATCCGCAAGGATCATTTTCTGAGGCTTATGAAGGAGTTCCCGGAAATGACCATCGAGATGGTGCGGGTTCTTGCCGATCGCCTAAGCCATACGACCGCGGATCTGATCGACGCGCGGAGCGCCAAGTAACGAGTGATGTGCGCTTAAGCCTCGCCGTCGTGATGGCACTGCCTATCATGGCGACGGGACTGCGAAGGGGTTGCAGCATGGACGACAACGTTTTCCTGGTCAGATTTTGGGGCGTGCGCGGCAGCATTTCGGTATCGGGGCCAGAATTCTCTCGCTATGGCGGCAACACAAGCTGCATTGAGATGCGATGTGGCAAGCATACGCTTCTGTTTGACGCGGGATCCGGCCTGCGGCCTGCCGGCGGGGCGCTTCGGGCGTCGGGCGTGACCGATTTCGACCTGCTTTTCACTCATTGCCATTACGATCACATCATCGGGCTGCCGTTTTTTGCCCCGATCTATGACCGGAGCGTCAAGGTTACGCTTTGGTCGGGACATCTTGCAGGACGCATGACGACCCGGCAGATGATCGATAAGTTCATACGGCCGCCGTGGTTTCCGGTGAAACTGGACGTCTGCAAGGCAAGCCTCGACTGTCGCGATTTCGTGTCCGGAGACGTGCTTCAGCCGCGCGAGGGGGTGGTGGTGCGAACCGGCAGTCTTGTCCATCCGGGCGGCTGCATAGGCTACCGGGTGGAATGGGCCGACCGCGTCGTGGCGGTGATCACAGATACCGAGCACGAGCCGGACAAGCTCGATCAGGCGGTGCTCGGCCTGATTAGAGATGCCGACCTCGTCATTTACGATTGTACCTACACGGAAGAGGAAATGGAACGCCGCCACGGTAACGGGCACTCGACATGGCAACAGGGCGTCAAGCTCTGTGAGGCGGCCGGTGCGCGGGGGCTCGCGCTGTTTCACCACGATCCGTCACGCACCGACGAGGAACTGGAGGAGATCGAAAAGCTGGCCAAAGACAGGTTTGCCGGCGCTTTTGCCGCGCGGGACGGCCAGACGCTGGAATTTCCAGTCGCATTGCACAAAGGGCGCTGAGTTATTTTGCTTCATATCCGTTTTGACGCGATTCCCAAGGGAAAGCCCTATGCGCTTTTCCCGGCAAAACCGCTCACACTTTTCTTGGAA
Source organism: Mesorhizobium loti CJ3sym (assembly GCF_000472785.1). Taxonomy (GTDB): domain Bacteria; phylum Pseudomonadota; class Alphaproteobacteria; order Rhizobiales; family Rhizobiaceae; genus Mesorhizobium; species Mesorhizobium loti_E. Next base: position 68,466 of record NZ_AXAL01000031.1, on the reverse strand, counting down.
TTGCTGTGGCGGCGCTGCGCCCGATCAATGTCCGGATCGGAAGCCATGCGCAGGCTTCGGCCTGTGCGGTGACTGCGAACAGCCGTTCGAGGAAAAGCCAGGCCGATTCATCATGTACGAGATGGTGGGTGAGAACGCCGACCGGTTCGCCACCGTCGTCTGCATGCTGCAATTGCGCGATGATAGCCTGAACCAAGAGGCCATGATCTCGGCAACCGCGCGTGCCATGCCAATCCATGATGTCGACATTGCTGTTGATGACCGCCAGCGAAGCCGGCTTCGGCGGGCCAAAGACCGACAATGCCGCAAATCCTATCGATCCAAGGTCGGACACTAGGCCGGCGTCGATCCTGTTCCAGGGTGGCACCAGCATCGGAACGGCACGTGTGCCGTGCAGGCCGGTCACGTGCGACAGCCCGCGAGCCAGATCATCGAGCACCGCATCGCGTGGCCGATGCGCACCGAGCTCCTGTTTTTTCTGGTTCTCGGGCGCATGATTTCGGTGCGCCCAGCCATGGACGGCGACCGTGGCATGCGGCGCCTCGTCAAGCCGCACGACAAGCTTCCCGTCGGTCTGCGCCGGAATGACGGCCAGAGTGACCGGAACCGCGAATTCGCCGGTGAGGTCGAGCAGCCGATCAAGCGCCGGCGTCGGATCCACGGCATCATCGTCGCGTAGCCAGAACTCCGCCTTGCGGCCCGCCCGTTGCCGGCGCGCCAGTTCTTCCACCAAGGGCTGCCAGATCGGACCGGTTGTCATGAGACCGGAATCTTTTTGAGAAGTTCGGCCAGACGCGCCGCCGCGCCACCGAGAGAACGTTCTTCGAGGACGAAACGCCTGGCTTGTGCGGCCATGATGGTTCTTTCGTCGTTACGGGTCAGAAGCCTTTCAATGGCGAAAGCGAACGCCGCGACATCGCCCGGCGGGGTGAGAAACCCGGTCTGGCCATCCCGCACGACCTCCGGCACGCCGGCGATGTCCTGAGCCACCACCGGAAGGCCGGCGGCCTGTGCTTCAAGATAGGCAACGCCATAGGCCTCGCCATAACCCGGCCAGACGTAGATTCCCCCGCTGTAAAGAACATCCGGCACGGCGGCCGGCTCGATCGCGCCAAGCCATTCGATACGGTCGGCGGGCAAGCCGGCGAATTGCCCTTTGACCTCGTCACGGGCAGGCCCGTCCCCGACGACCGACATGGTCCAGGGCAGGTGGCCGATCGAGCCGAGGGCTTGCGCCAGCATGCGATAGCTTTCGACTTTGTCGCCCGGGCGCATCATGGCGACGGTAACGAGGCGCGTCGGACAACTCCGTGACGGCATGTCGCGGAATGCCGATGTGTCGATGAAGGGCGAAAGCATATCGAATACGGCCTGGGGAATCGCATCTGTCAGCCCCTGGCGATCCCTTTGGGTGAAGCAGATGTTCAGCGCCGCCTTTTCGATGGCTCGCGCCACCAAGCCTTGGCTATCGGCCCACAAGCCGGCGTTGCGTCGCCTCGAATAGGAGGCTTCCGCTGTCACATAGGGGACAGCAAAGGTCGACGCCAGCTTGGGCCCGATCAAGTCGGGCGCCTTGTAATAGGGATGGTAGGTGAACCAGAGATCTGGCTTGCCGTCACGATGCCAAAGCTTGGTCAGCCGCTCGGCCTCGTCCGTGGCCTCGATCTTGAGCGCATCGAAACTTTTCGGCTCCGGCTGGCGTAGATAGAAGCGCAACTCAGATGCCAGTTCGACGCTATGCCCTCCGTGCTCCAGCGCCTTGACCAGCATCCGTGCCATCTGGCGGTCGCCGGAGACGACGGGATGATTGGGTGACTTCAGCGGCGCGTAGAAGGCAATTCGCATCGCGCGACCCTATCATCGGAAAGCCTGCGCAAGTCAATTTCGAAGCACGATCGACTTCACCTTCAAGCGTTGGAATGTGCTATCTAATGCTCATGGAAACAGCTGTCGCGTCCGACCCGTTTGTCGGTTCCTTGCCAGTCTTCGCAAAGTTCGAAAGCGTTGCCGATATCGACAATTATCGGCCTCTGCCCGATGGCTGGGCGCTGGCCACCGCCGACATTGTCGGCTCGACCAAGGCGATCGAGGCGGGGCGCTATAAAACCGTCAATATGGCCGGCGCCAGCGTCATTTCGGCGCTGCTCAATGCGCTGGGCCGGCAAGATCTTCCCTATGTCTTCGGCGGCGACGGCGCACTCGTGGCGTTTCCCGGCTCGGCGCTTGAGATCGCCCGCAACGCGCTGGCTTCTGTCCAGAGATGGGTGGCGGACGAACTGGACCTGACCTTGCGTGCGGCAATCGTGCCGATAAAGGACATAAGAGCGCAAGGCTTCGATGTTCGCGTGGCGAGGTTCCAGGCCTCCGAAGCGGCCTTCTATGCCATGTTCGCCGGCGGTGGCGGCAGTTGGGCGGAAGCCGAGATGAAAGCCGGGCGCTACCGCATCGACCCTGCGCCGGCCGGCGCGCGGCCGGATCTGACCGGCCTCTCCTGCCGCTGGAACCCGATCGAAGCCCGGCACGGCGAAATCGTCTCGATCATAGCCATACCGGGGGCTTCGCGAGACTTGCGCGGTTTTCAGTTTCTGGCGTCCGACATCATCGCGCTTGCCGGCAGGCAGGAGCGTGATGGCCACCCGGTGCCGGTGGACGGGCCAGGCTATAGTCTCATGCCCGCTGGCCTCGATGTCGAGGCGCGGGCCACGGCGCCGCCAGGGCGACGGTGGCTGGCGAAGCTGTGGGTGATGTTCCTGATGACGCTTACGGCGGTCGCCGATAGATTTGGCTGGACCATCGGTCGTTTCGATCCGAAGGTCTACAAGCGCGAGGTGGCCAGCAATTCGGATTTCCGCAAGTTCGACGACGGCTTGAAGATGACCATCGATGTTGACGCGGATGTCTTACACCGGATCGAGAACCGGCTGAAACAGGCGGAAGAGGCGGGCATTTGCAGCTATGGCCTGCACCGCCAGAAGTCGGCCTTGATGACCTGCCTCGTCATCTCGCCGCTGCAGCCCGATCATGTTCATTTCATCGATGGCGCCGACGGCGGCTATGCGATGGCTGCCGCAAACCTGAAGGCGAAGGCGCCGGTCCAATGACGGCTTGCGGAAATCGATTTTCGGCAATATGCCTCGGCCATGGTTCTTGGGGACCCGGTGAGCCTCGCCATGGGCGCGGGTAGTCTGTCCGAATTGACGGGAAAGTAGTTTTTTGGACGCCTCACGATCCACATATGACCGTCTTTTGAACCGGATTTCGACGCGCGCCGCGCAAGTCGGCGTGATCGGACTGGGCTATGTCGGGTTGCCGCTGTCGGTTGCGATCGCGCGCGCCGGCTTTCCGGTTTCCGGCTTCGACATCGAAACCCAGAAGGTCGAGAGCCTGAACAAGGGCCAATCCTACATCGAGGCGGTGACGTCGATGGCCCTTGCCGGCCAGGTGGCGAGCGGACGTTTCCGCGCCACCGCCGATTTTTCCGAGCTGGCCGTCTGTGATGTCATCATCATCTGCGTTCCGACACCGCTGACCAAACACCGCGAGCCGGACCTCTCCTTTGTCAGGAACACGGCAGCCACCATCGCCAAGCATCTGCGTCTCGGCCAGCTGATCGTGCTGGAATCGACCACCTATCCCGGCACCACCGACGACGTGATCAAGCCCATACTGGAAGAAACCGGCTTGCAGTCGAAGACGGACTTCTTCCTCGGCTTCTCGCCCGAACGCGAGGATCCCGGCAATCGCAGCTTCGAAGTCGCGACGATCCCCAAGGTCGTGGCAGGCGACGGCGTTGAAGCGGCGACGCTCGTCCAGGCTTTCTACCAGAACGTGGTCGAGACCGTCGTTCCGGTTTCCACCACGGCGACCGCCGAGGCGGTCAAGCTGACGGAAAACATCTTCCGCTCGGTCAATATAGCCCTCGTCAACGAGTTGAAGGTCGTGCTCGGTGCGATGGGCATCGACATATGGGAGGTGATCGAGGCCGCAAAGACCAAGCCCTTCGGCTATATGCCTTTCTATCCTGGCCCCGGACTTGGCGGGCACTGCGTTCCGATCGATCCCTTCTACCTGACGTGGAAGGCGCGCGAATACGAACTGCCGACCCGCTTCATCGAGCTGGCGGCAGAGATCAATACAGCCATGCCGCGTCATGTGGTCGATGAACTGGCGAAGGCACTGGACCGGCGCTGCGGCAAAGCGCTCAGCCGCTCGCGCATTCTCATCATCGGGCTAGCCTATAAGAAGAATGTGCCCGACATCCGCGAAAGCCCCTCACTGCGGCTCATTGAACTCATCGAGGAATGGGGCGGCAAGGCGGAATTCCACGATCCGCATGTTACCGAGATCCCGACCACGCGGGAGCATATGGCGATCAAGGGACGCCGCTCGGTGGAATTGACCGAGGCGGCCTTGAAGGATTTCGATGCTGTCGTCGTTGCAACCGACCACGACGCGATCGACTATCAGGCGATCGCTGATCACGCCCTTCTGATCGTCGACACACGCAATGTCTTTGGCCGCCTCGGGCTGACCAGAGAGACGGTGGTGAAGGCCTGACGGCGTCTGAGCCGGCGAATTTTTTGCCCGATGTCAGGATCGTGATTGCACTTCGCCGGCAGCCTCGCCACATAATGATAAATGCAGTTGCGCCTGGTCCTTGGCTGCAAGGACAGTCATCCGAGAAATTCTTCGCCGCTTTTGCCGCCGAAGCCGGCCTCGTTGACTTCGGGGCTTATCTTTGGATCGTTGGCGGACTGAGTTATGGCGGATCAATGGACGGGTTTCGAGACAGTATGAGCACAGCGCAAGCAGAAATTTCCACCATTCTTATGGATAAGGTTGCCGATTGGCTGACCCAATCGGCGCTGGCAGGCAACGACCTGGAAACATTGGTAAAAGGCTTTTGTGAACGGCTGGCCGCTGCCGGCCTGCCCCTGAAGCGGGTGCATTTGAGTTTTTCGATGCTGCATCCGCTTTATGACGCGCTTGGCTTCACCTGGCTTCGCGGCCAGGGCATGGAAATGGAAGGCTTCCGCAAGGAGGGCGGCGTGCAGTCCGACAGATTCCTTACCAGCCCATACTACCATCTGCTCAGCAACAAGCTCGACCATCTGCGGCGCCGGTTCAACGCGTCGGTGCCGTCGGAGTTTCCTGTTTTCGATGAACTCAAGCTTATGGGCGTCACCGATTACATGGCTTTCGTCCATCCCTTCAACGGCAACACCAGTCAGGGCATGTTGGGGTCCTGGTCCACCGACAGTGCTGCAGGCTTCAGCGACAGCATGATTTCGGCGCTGCTGCGCATCCAGAACCATCTCGCTATCGCAACCAAGATGGCGGTACTCACCAAGCTCGCCGACAACATGATGACCACTTATCTCGGTGGCGACGCCGGCAGGCGCGTGCTGGACGGCCAGATCAAGCGCGGCGAGGGCGACACAATCCGGGCCGCACTGGTCATGGGCGATATGCGCGGGTCGACTAGGCTTGCCGAAACCTCCGGCCGCGAAATCTATATCGATACGCTGAACCAGTTTTTCGATGCCATTGCTGCACCTTTCAATCGCAGAGGCGGGCAGATCATGAGTTTCCTGGGGGATGGCTTCATTGCCGTGTACCCTTGCGAAAGACACCGCTCGCAGTCCGAGATCGCCTGCCAGGCTGCTCTTGCGGCAGCGCACAAGGCCACCGCGCGCATGATGGAACTCAATCTGCGCAGAAAGGAGCAGGGGTTGGGCGACATAAACTTTGGTATCGGCCTGCATGTCGGCAATGTCATGTTCGGCAATGTCGGGCTTACCGACCGGCTCACATTCTCTGTCTTCGGCTCGGCTGTAAACGAGGTCCAGCGCCTCCAGACCCTGACCAAGAAATATCCGCACAGCGTTCTCGCCAGCAAGGACTTCGCCAGCTATTGCGGCGCCAACAGCTGGTTGACGCTCGGCAATGAGGAACTGGCGGGCATCAAGCAGAAGCTGACGGTGCTTGCACCCAATCTGTCGGGTGCTCTCGCACTCGATGAAGACGGCGCGCTGGAGCCGGCTCACGACCGAAGATCCGAAGCCGAGCAGGTCATGCTGCTTCATCGCGATGCCGCGCGACTGTCGGTGGGCGACCGGAGGAAGCTCCAGTAACCGCCACGATCCGATCCGAACGCCCTGGTATGCAGTCCGGTCGCCGGCTCCGCCGGGAGGATCGTTTCGAATCCAAGTTGCTCTAGGCTGGCAATGCGCTAGTCTCGCTTTCTGGGCCTGCCACCTGGCAGGCCTCCAGAGTGGGGCTGGCGTGAGAATGAATGCAGGCGTTGATCTGCTGCGGATCGAGGATGTTGGCATCTCTTTTGCCATTATCGGGGGACCGTTGCATGCCGTCAGGCGTGCAAGTCTTCGCGTCCTGCCCGGCAAGGTTACCGCCCTTGTGGGCGAGTCCGGTTCCGGAAAATCGGTTCTGAGCCAGGCAGTGATGGGCATTTTGCCGAACACAGCCCATGTTCGCGGCCGTATCCTGTTTTCCGATCCTGAAAAGCCCGGCACGACGCAGGATATCCTGCAGATGCCGCGTGATGGCCCCGAAATCCGGGCGTTGAGAGGCAGCCGCATTGGCAAGATTTTTCAGGAGCCGATGACATCGCTGTCGCCGCTGCACACGATCGGCAACCAGGTCAGCGAATCCCTGCAGATTCATACGCCCATGGCTCGGCCGGAGCGCAAGGCACAGACCGAGGAAATGCTCAGCCTTGTCGGCTTTCCCAATCCCAAGCGCGCCTACGACATGTATCCGTTTGAACTTTCGGGAGGATTGCGTCAGCGCGCCATGATCGCCATGGCTCTTATCTGCCGGCCCGCTTTGTTGATCGCCGACGAACCGACGACAGCGTTGGACGTCACCATCCAGGCGCAAATCCTGCAATTGCTGCGCGGGCTTCAGACCAAGCTGAACATGGCAATGCTGCTGATCACGCACGACCTCGGCGTGGTCGCCAATGTCGCCGACGAGGTGGTGGTCATCTACCATGGCGAGATCGTGGAAGCGGGGCCTGTCGAGGCGATATTCCGCCGGCCAGGTCACCCTTACCTGAAGGGTCTGATGGCAGCCGTTCCGCATTTCGACCTGAAGCCTGGTGAAAGGCTAAAGGCGCTCCGCGAGGTGCCGGTCAATGTCGGGAACCTGCTCGGCAAGCAGACGGCGCCGGCATCGAAGGGGCCGGACGACATCCTGCTGTCGGTCAGGGATCTGACAAAGACCTTCACCATCCGCAAGTCCGGATGGTTCGGCGGCGGTCATCAAACCCCTGTTCGCGCCGTGGACGGCGTGAGCTTCGATATCAGGCGGGGCGAGTGCCTGGGTCTGGTCGGCGAAAGCGGCTCCGGCAAAACCACCGTCAGCAAGATCCTCATGCGGGCTGTCACCCCTAGCAGCGGCTCTGTGATCTTCAACGGCCGCGATGGACCGATCGACGTCTTGGAAGCCGAGGGAGACGCCCTGCGCATGCTGCGCGCGAAAATCCAGATGGTCTTCCAGGATCCTGTTTCGTCGCTTTCACCTCGCATGACGGTGGAGAACATCTTGAGTGAGCCGCTGGAAATCCATCAACGTGGCAATGCCGCGGCCCGACTCGCCACGGTCAAGAGCCTGATGCAGGCAATCGGGCTCGATCCGCGCTTCATCAAGCGTTATCCGCACAGTTTCTCCGGCGGGCAGCGTCAGCGTATCGGCATCGCGCGCGCATTGGCGCTGGGGCCTGAACTCCTGATCTGCGACGAGCCGGTTTCGGCACTCGATGTCTCTGTCCAGGCGCAGATCCTGAACCTTCTGAAGGACCTGCAGAAGGAACTGGGCCTGACCTACTTGTTCATATCCCACAACCTGGCGGTGGTGGACTATATGGCGGACCGCATCGCGGTGATGTGCGGCGGGCGTATCGTCGAGCTTGCGCCGCGCGAAATTCTGCTTAGGAAACCGATCCACCCCTACACGCGTTCGCTGGTCGCCGCAGTGCCTTTCCCCGATCTCGACAGGCCGATGGATTTCAAGACGCTGAAGCACAGCGGCGCTTCCGACACCAGCGCATGGGGACCGCAATTCCGCGACGAGGGCGACGAGGATATGCTGTCGCCGCTCGACCTTGGCGGCGGCCACCTCGTGCTGGCTCGACGTTCGGCCGATGTTGGAGACCTGCGCCATTGATCAGCCGCCGCACCGTCCTTGGCCTCATGGCTTCGACATTTCTGCCGAGCCCGGTGCGCGCCGGCGATCTGGAGCCGGGATTTCTTCAGCCGCTGCTGACGGCCAGGGCGCTGCCTGCACTCGCCGAGCGCTTGCCCAAGAGTCCGCGCGCCTTGAACCTTGCTGCGATGGGCCGGCAGCCCGGCCAGTATGGCGGCACGCTGCGCACGATCATCGGCAGCCAGAAAGATATCCGGATGATGACGATCTACGGGTATGCTCGCCTGGTCGGCTACGACGAAAAGCTTAACTTGCAAGCAGACATTCTCGAAAGTTTCGACATAGCGGATGATCGCGTCTTCACTTTCAAGATACGGGAAGGACATAAATGGTCTGACGGTAGCCTGCTGACGCCGGAAGATTTTCGCTATTGCTGGGAAGATGTCTGGCTGAACGATGAACTTTCGGAAGGCGGGCTCGCCCCGGCGCTGCTGGCGGACGGCAAACCACCACGCTTCGAGATCGTCGATCCGTTGACGGTCCGCTATAGTTGGGATGCGCCCAATCCCGACTTCTTGCCCAAGCTCGCCGCTGCTTCGCCGCTATCGCTTGTTCTGCCGGCCGCCTATCTCAAGCAGTTCCACAAGAAATACCAGGATCCATTCCGGCTCGCCGGCCTGATGAAGGAGTATCGGACCCCGAAATGGACGCTCCTGCATATCCGCATGTCGCGGCAGTATCGACCGGAGAACCCGGAGCTGCCGACGCTCGATCCCTGGCAGAACCGGACCAAGCCGCCGGCTGAGCAGTTCATCTTCGAGCGCAACCCGTTCTTTCATCGAATAGACGAGAATGGCCGGCAACTGCCCTATGTTGACCGGATTGTCATGAATGTCAGTTCGTCGGCGATCATTTCCGCCAAGACCGGTGCGGGCGAGAGCGACCTGCAATGCATGGGAATTGACTTCGCCGATTACTCATTCCTGAAGGACGCGGAGAAGCGCTACCCGGTGAAGATGCATCTGTGGAAACGGACACAGGGCTCGCGGCTGGCGCTGCTGCCCAATCTGAATTGTGCCGACCAGGTGTGGCGTGGCCTCTTCCGTGACGTGCGCGTGCGCCGCGCGCTTTCGCTCGCTGTGGACAGGCGCGAGATCAACATGGCTGTGTTCTACGGATTGGCGCAGGAAAGTGCCGATACGGTCCTGCCGGAGAGCCCGCTCTACCGACCGGAATTCGCGAAAGCCTGGGTCACCCATGATCCCGACCAGGCCAATGCGCTGCTCGACGAGGTCGGGCTTCAGGCGCGTGACGATGACGGCTTGCGGATACTTCCCGACGGACGCCCGGCGCAGGTCATCGTGGAAACGGCCGGCGAAAGCACCCTGGAAACCGACGCGCTCGAACTCATCACCGATCACTGGCGCAAGATCGGCATTGCCCTGTTCATCCGGACTTCGCAGCGAGACATCTTCCGCAGCCGCGCGCTTGGCGGCGAGATCATGATGTCGATGTGGTCGGGCATCGACAACGGCGTGCCGACCGCCGACATGAACCCGTACCAATTGGCCCCCACCATCGACGACCAGCTGCAATGGCCGCTCTGGGGTGCTCACTACTTGTCTCATGGCACGGTCGGTGAGGCGCCCGATCTTCCTCCTGTGGTCGAGTTGATGGCTTTGCTCAAGCGCTGGAACGCATCGACCGAAGCCGCGGAGCGCGCCGAAATCTGGAATTCAATGCTGTCGATCTACACCGATCAGGTGTTTTCGATCGGCACGGTGAATGCAACGCATCAGCCGGTTCTGGCGTCCTCGCGGCTGCGCAACCTGCCTGACAAGGCGCTCTACGGCTACGACCCGACGGCCTATTTCGGTGTCTATATGCCGGATACATTCTGGCTTGGAGAGACCTGAGCGTGCTTCGATATATTGTCTGGCGCATCGCCGTGATGGTTCCAACGCTGCTGGTCATATCGGCGCTGGTGTTCACGATCATCGAACTTCCGCCGGGCGACTATTTCGACAGCTATGTTGCCGAGCTTCGGGCCCAGGGCGAAGCGGTGGATTCCGATCGCATCCAGATGATGCGCAAGGAATATGGTTTCGACCAGCCGCCGGTCATTCGCTACTTCTATTGGGTCGGCGGAATGCTGCACGGCGATTTCGGCTATTCCTTCGAATATGAGCTGCCGGTTCGCGACGTCGTCGGCGACCGAATGTGGCTGACCGTGCTGGTTTCCTTCGTCACGATCATCGTCACCTGGCTTATCGCGTTTCCGATCGGCATGTACTCCGCCACGCATCAATACAGTTGGGGCGACTACGGCCTGACGTTCTTGGGCCTTCTCGGCCTTGCCATTCCGAACTTCATGCTGGCGCTGATCCTGATGTATTTCGCCAACATCTGGTTCGGCACGTCCATCGGCCATCTCATGGACCAGCAATATCTCGGCGAGCCGATGAGCTGGGCCAAGGCGCAGTCGATCCTCGCCCATCTCTGGATCCCGGTCTTGATCATCGGCACCGGGGGCACGGCAAGCATGATCCGGCGGCTGCGCGCCAATCTGCTCGATGAGCTACACAAGCAATATGTCGTGACCGCGCGCGCCAAAGGCCTTCATCCCTTCAAGGCGCTGGTCAAATATCCGCTGCGCATGGCGCTGAATTTCTTCATCTCCGACATCGGCTCTATCCTGCCGGCCATCATCTCCGGCGCCGAAATAACCGCGATCGTGCTGTCTTTGGAAACGACCGGGCCGATGCTGATCAGGGCGCTGCAGAGCCAGGACATGTATCTGGCAGGGTCGTTCCTGATGTTCCTCGCCTTCCTGACGGTCATCGGTGTCCTGATTTCCGACCTGGCGCTGGCGCTGCTTGATCCACGAATTCGTTTGCAGGGCGGCAGCACCAAATGAGCACGCAATCGCCGCTGCCCGCTCCGGGTGCTCCCCTGCAACACTACGTTTCCACCGCGCCCTTTGACCTGCAGTCGGTCGAGGCGATGACGCCCGAGCAATCGAAGGTCTATCAGGCGTCGCAGTTGCGGCTGATGTGGTGGAAATTCCGAAAGCACCGGATTGCCGTCGTATCCGGCATATTCCTGGCAGCGCTTTATTTCGGGATACTGATCTGCGAGTTCCTGGCGCCCTACAATCTGCACACGCGCAACATGGACTACATCTATTCGCCGCCGCAGCGGGTGCACCTGTTCCACAACGGCCAGCTCGTCGGGCCGTTCGTCTATGGCCGCCAGATGACGCTGGATATGGACACGCTCAAGCGAAACTACATCGAGAAACAGGATGATGTTCAGCGGATCCGTTTCTTCTGCAAGGGCGACAGTTACCGGTTCTGGGGCCTGATCGAAGGTGACAGGCATTTTGTCTGCCCTGCCGAAAACGGCCAGCTCTTTCTCGCCGGCACCGACAGGCTGGGGCGCGATGTGCTCTCGCGCATCATCTATGGCGCGCGCATCTCACTGACAATCGGCCTCGTCGGCATCAGTTTCAGCTTTGTGCTCGGCATTGTCATCGGCGGACTGGCCGGCTATCACGGCGGTATCTTCGACCTGATCGTTCAACGGATAATCGAAGTTCTGCAATCGATCCCCAGCATTCCGCTGTGGTTGGCTCTGGCGGCGATCATGCCGATAACCTGGAGCCCGATCCTGATCTATTTCGGCATCACCGTCATTCTCGGTCTGATCCACTGGACCGGACTGGCGCGGGCTGTGCGTTCAAAGCTTCTAGCCTTGCGCGAGGAGGATTACGTTCTGGCCGCACAATTGATGGGCGCCAGCAGCAGCCGCATCATTGGGCGGCACCTCATTCCCGGCTTTATGTCGCATTTGATCGCAACGGCGACGATCTCCATACCCGGCATGATCCTGGGCGAGACGGCGCTGAGCTTCCTCGGGCTCGGCCTGAGGGCACCGACAACCAGCTGGGGCATCCTGCTCACCGAGGCACGCAGCGTCAGCGTGATCGCCTTCTATCCATGGCTGCTTTTGCCGATGCTCCCCGTCATTCTCGTCATCATGGCGTTCAACTTCTTCGGCGACGGGTTGCGGGACGCCGCGGACCCCTACAAGTGAGATCGCTATTTCCGCCACACGCTGGGCCGCAGACTCCCCCCCGTATGGTCCTTGCCGGCGGCCTGCCCGGTTGTTGCAGCGCTCATCGTTCGCTTCTATAGGTGGCGAGACGCGATCGGAGTTTGGCGGGTCGCCTTCGGGTCACCTTGAACCGGTTCTTATCGCGGGCATTGCCTATTTTTTTGAGCAGGTTCAGGACACACAGACGCATATGAGTCGCCTCGATAATTTCATCAGCAGGATGAGCGCGCAGCGCGACATTCTCAATCAAATCTGCCCCGAAGTGGCGAAGATGGAGGGGCCCGTGCTCGAGCTCGGCCTCGGCAATGGCCGGACGTTCCACCATCTGCGCGAGCGCCTGCCCGGGCGCCGGATCGTGGTGTTCGACCGCGAAGTCGGCGCACATGCCAGCTCAATACCCGACGCTGAAAACCTCGTGCTCGGCGAAATACGCGAGACAGGGGTCAGGTTCATCGGCATCGACGCCGCTCTTGTTCATGCCGACATCGGCACAGGCTATGACGATCGCGACGCAATAACCTCTACCTGGCTTCCCGATCTGATTGCGCGCCTGCTTCGCGTCGGCGGCTTCGCGGTCAGCGGCACACCGCTCGATCACCCGCAATTGCAACGCCTCCCGCCGCCGACTTCGGAGCCCGCCGATCGTTATTTTCTCAGCAGGCGCGTTTGAGGGTGGAGACGTCCCAGTCTCAAGGGATCATATATACTGCTATCTCCCGCTCAATGCCGCGCAGCGAAACCTCGTGGGGTTCGGGCGTCAGCGCGTTCCTGCGCAAAAGATCGGCGGTGAGATTGTCTTCGACCACCGCACGAGTGGCGAAGATCGCCTGTGCGGTTGCAAGGTTCTGGACCCGCGAAGCAATGTTGACCGTCTGGCCGAAATAGTCCTGTCGCTCGTTCATGGAAACGGCGATGCAGGGGCCGGCATGGATTCCGATCTTGAGCAGAAGATCCTCGCGCCCGCTTTTGTCATTGAGCGCACGCATGGCATCGCGCATCCTGAGGGCCGCAGCAATCGCACGGTCAGGCGTCGCGAAGGTCGCCATCACCGCATCACCGATCGTCTTCACCACCGCGCCTGCCTCCGCAGCGACGATCTCGTGCAGAACCTGGAAATGCGCGCGCACGAGATCGAAGGCCGAAAGGTCGCCCACCCGCTCGTAAAGGGCGGTCGATCCGCGCAGGTCGGTGAACAGGAAGGTCAGGCTGGTGATCTTCAGGCGCTGGTTGATGTCGAGCGTATCCGTGCGATAGAGATCGCGAAACGTCTGGTTGGTGAGCAGGCGCTTGGCGGTCAGGAAGGGCCGGCGCTTGCTGAGCAAATCATGCAATGCCTGGCCGGCGATGAAGACCGTCGGCAGCACGCGGGTGTCGGTCCTGTTTTCCAGCGAAATGCGCAACGGGCCGGGTTGCATCTCCAGCGTCTGGTTCCGGACATGGTCGCGGTCGAAGACCAAAGAGAGGCTTCGGCGCTCCTTTGTTGGATCGCCCTTCACGTCGATGAACTGCGCTGAATGGGTGACTGGCTCGAAGACGATGATGAATTCGGACGGAAGCTGTATGGGCAGAACTGCCTTTTCACCGGGCGCAAGCTCGATATCCTCCAGCGAGAACTCTTCGATCGTTTTCGCGAAATCCTCATCCGGCAGATCGACGCCGGACGCCCAGTAGATCTGGCGGAAATATTCCACCAACGGCAATTCGTGTGGATTGTGGGCGGCAATCCTGCGCACGCGGGGATTGACGGTGAATGTCACCTCGACCATCTCGTCGAGGGTCGGCGAATAGCCCTCGGCGCACAGCGCGCAGGTGTATTCGTCCTTCTGCATGGTTTTCAGCGTGGCGTTGGTGTCGAGCACGCCGCCACAGCCGGGGCAAAGAACATTCCAGGAAATGTCGAAGACGCCCACCCGCGCCGCATGGAGAAAGGCGCTTATGGCGCTCTCCTCGTCGAGGCCATGCTTGCTGGCGAAGGCTGGCGCATTGATCCGGCAAAGTTCGCGGTCATTGCCCTCCGCGATGGTTCGCTGGATCGCGCCGATTGCCCGTGGATCGACATCGGTCGATTGCCGCAGAAGCGAGAACAGATCCTGAGCTTCGTTCATCGTGCAGGCTCCGGAAAATGCGCCTCCCGAGGCGTGTTGACCGGACCGCTCCTTGGTCCGAGTGATTCATTTTACGTCGAAACGGATCGTACGGCCATTCGAATAGACAAGTCTGGTGACAGCTCGATTTCCATCGGACCGCAAGCGGCACTATGATGGTCAACGGGTATTGACCTTTTGGGGCCCTTTCCATGCAGACGTCCGACAATCCGCCATTTCCAGCAGCCCTGCGCATTTTCTCCGCTGGGGTCATCATCGTCCTGATCGTGGGCGCCAGCCTGTTTTTCGCGCCGGCGCTGGTCAAGCCGCGCTGGCCCTGGCCCGTCACGCCATTCAGTGCCCGCTTCCTCGGCGGCTTCTACACTGCCGAAATGGCGGTGATGGCTGCGCTCTTGTTCTGGAACCGCTGGTCGCCCGGCAGGCTGGTGCTTGTCATGGCCTTCATCTTCACCGTTATCGTGTCGGCGGTTTCGTTGATCAATCTCGGCTATTTCAACTTCGAACGAAAAGCGACCTGGCTCTGGTTCCTGGTCTATCTAGCCTCGGCCGCGGTATCTGGGCTGTTCCTGTGGTGGGCCAGGGCCCGCCCTTCGGCAAAAGGCGTGACCCTAAACCGCGCATGGCGCGGTTACATGTTGGCGGAAACGGCGATCCTTGGGCTCTACGGCGTCGGCATGTTGCTGTTTCCCCAAGTGGTTAGCAGCAGCTGGCCATGGCCGGTCGATCCCTTCCACGGCCAGGTCTACAGCGCCATCTTCCTCGCCGGCGCCGGCGGCACATACCTCGTCTGGAGAAGTGCGCCCCGCGAGGAACTGCTGGTGCTCGGCCTGGCGCAATTTCTGGTCGGCTTGCTTGCCATCCTTGGCCTGGTCATCACCGACGCCGCGGTGCACCGGATCGACTGGACGGCGACTAAAACATTGTGCTGGCTCGCCCTTTTCGGCTGGATCGCCGTCAGCGGCATCTTCAAACTCTACGCCGCTTCCCGCCATTTCAGCTCGCAACCGGTACAATAAGGTGCAGAGACAGCTGGATTTTCAGGTGACGTCCGGTGCATCGTGCCGAGCCGATTGCCTTCGCCGGGAACGCGATGACCAGCACGACCTCCGCTGACAAAATCCAGCCGCAGCTCCGCGCCGTTAGGCCGAGCGATGCGGAGGCGCTTTGCGCCATCTTCAACATGCCGGGCTTCCGCTGGGGTACGCTCAGGATGCCTTTCGAGATGGTGGAGCAGGTGGAGCGGCGCATCGCCAAGTCCGGCCAGGAAACCACCTGGATCGTTGCCGAGTTGGACGGCAAGGTCGTCGGCCATGGCAACCTTGTTGTGCAGGGTTCGCCGCGCCGTTCGCATATCGGCGAGATCAATATCGGCCTTGACGATGCCTTTGTCGGCAAGGGCATCGGCTCTGCCATACTTGGAGCGCTGCTTGACGTGGCCGACAACTGGCGCGCCCTGAAGCGGGTCGAACTGACCGTCTATGCCGACAACGAACCGGCCATCCGTCTCTACGCAAGCCATGGCTTCGAGGTCGAAGGCCGGCATGTGAAGGCTGGTTTTACCGACGGCCAGTACCACGACCTCCTGAGCATGGCCCGGCTGCGGTTCTGAGATCCGCTGTCTCCCTTGGCGTTTGCACCGCAAGCGGCTAGACGGGACCAATGACCGCCGTCTTTGACCCAACCCCTGCGCCTCCGGCAGAAATTCTGGCTGTGCTGTCGCGGCTCTGCCCGGAAGTCGTGCGTGACATCGAGCAGAACTGGAATGCACCGGTTTCCGATTACGCCCGCCATCTGTGGCGGCCGGTGGCAAGGCCTGCATCGGGCCCGGCGATCGCTGCCCGCTCGATCCTGCGCGAAGTCCTGCAGCCACGCCTCGGTATGATCATGCTGCCTGAGGAGATCGGCAAGGCGCTCGACGACTTCGAGCACAGACCGGTGATTCAGTCCGGCCTGCACTGCCTGCTTCTTATGGACCGGATCACCTTCGATGCCCTCCTGCTTGCCTGGCTCGGCGCGGTCGAAAACGGGCTGTCGGCCTTCTTCTGCTTCATGGGAACGACGATGACCATGGAGACCATCGGCCGGGAGGGGCCGGGGTGGCTCGATATCGGCGACGACAAGGTCAACCTGTTTGGCATGGGGCGCCACAAACTGTGCCGCAAAAGCGCATGCGCGGCCGGCCCCGTGACCCTCAACAAGCGCGCGCTCGAAGCGGTGGGTGACGAAAGGGATGCCAGTCGCTGGCTGGGCACTCTGCTTGCCAGCCAGGACAAGGTGTTTGGAACCGCCGCCGATGCGCTGACAGCCCTCAACGAGGATCTGGTCGCCGATTGGGATCGTTCCGGCATGGCCCGGCCGGTTTTCATCGACGACCGGCTCGCCGCTTCTGCCATGGCGCGGCATCTAGAAGATGACGGCAGCCTTCTTTCCAGCCTGCTCTTTGAGCCTGCAAGGCGCCAGCGTCTCGAACTTGCCTTGGAAGTGGCCGCATCGGGCCCTTTCGGCAGATTCCTGCCCAATGCCACGGACTATTTCTGGGGCATCCGCGAGGAGCGCGTGCGCAAGCTCGTCCTCGCGAACGGACACCTGATCGAGCCTGACAGGCCGGATGGCCTTTCCATCCCGTTCGAGCGGCAGCATCTCAAGCAGGCGCTGCTGGACGGCCTGCTGCTGCCGAACCTCTTCCTGACGTTCCTCGTCCTAGCAATATTGCCGCGGGTGCGGGTTGTGGGCGGCCTGAGACAGATTGGCTATGTAGCGCTTTTCCACTCCATCCTGCTGGCTTCGCTAGATGAGACCGCGCCGGAAGAGCGCGATCTGGCTGCGGAGCTGCAGGTTCGGGAAAATGCCTGGGGCATGCGGGTCATCGATGAAGAGATCTCGGTCCGCGAGCAGCTTGCCGGCCTGCCGGAAGGGGCGCTCTTCCCCGACCTGCTGCGGCAATACCGTTTGCGGACATTTGCCGAGACGACCGACGACCTGAAGCTGGTTCGCGAAAACGCCCGGTGGCGCAAGATCGGCCGGGCCTCTGAGGTCTGACCCGGCCGCATGGCCTTACCCAGTCATTGCACCACACCGGCCTTGCGGAGCCCTTCGACCATGAGGTCGAAATCGGCAGGGTTCTTATAGGGCAAGACTTTGCGACGGTGTTCCAGCGAATAGTCGGCATTGACGCGAAGCAGATCCTGCCATGCGGCGCGGGCCTCGGGCAAACGGCCGAGATGGCCGTAGCAGGCGGCCAGAAGCGCGCGCGAGACGTCGGTGATCGCATTGCGAGCCAAGCGCTGCAGCAGGAGGTCAACGGCCTCTTCGTACCGTCCCAGTTGAAACGACGCCAATGCCTGGAAGTGCAGAAGCACGTCCGGACTGTATGGGTTCAATGTCTGTGCCCGGGCGAAACTCTCGAGGGCCTCCTCGGGCCTGCCTAAATAGTACAGCGTTTGGCCGCGACTTACATGCGCTTCGGCGAAGTTCGGGTTGAGGACCAGTGCGCGCTCGACCTCATCGACGGCCTCGTCGTGCCGTCGTGTGTACAGCTTGGCTATCGCCAGTGCCCAGTGCGCCCAGGGATCGTTGTCATCCAGCATTACCGCTCGCGTCGCGGCCTCTTCGGCTTGCGCCATCGATTCCGGCGGCGACGCACCCCACCTGTTCAGGTAATCGATGCCGTGCGTGAGGGCGAGGAAAGCGTGGGCAGTGGCAAAATTCGGGTCCAGTTCGGTTGCGCGTTGCAAGAGCTCGCGAGCCGCAAGGTTCGTCTCCTTCGTCAGCCGGTGCCACAGCTCCCGGCCGCGCAGGAAACAGTCATACGCCTCGGTGTTGCGAGGGTGCTCGGGCGCCAGCCGCAGACGGACATCCTCAGTCAGGTTGAGTGCCAGCGCACTGACGATCTGCTGCGTCACGTCGTCCTGCACCGCGAATATGTCGGTGAGGTCGCGATCGAACCGCTCTGCCCAGCGATGACCGCCCGTGGTTGCGTCGATGAGCTGCGCGGTGATGCGCACCCTGTTGCCCGACTTGCGTACGCTGCCCTCGAGCACATGCCGCACGCCGAGCTTCGTGCCTACGTCCTGCACATGGACGTTCTGGCCCTTGAAGGTGAACGACGAATTGCGGGCGATGACGAAGAGCTGCGACAGTTTGGACAGCGCCGTGATGATGTCTTCGGAGATGCCGTCGGCGAAGTAGTCCTGTTCGGCGTCACCGCTCATGTTGGCAAACGGCAGCACGGCGATGGACAGTTTCGGCGCTGCCGTGGCCGGCCGGCTCGTCGCGGTTTGCAGGGTCGCGGCCGCCTTGGTCCCGGCGCTGCCGACTTGCAGCGAATAGACCCGGATCGGCTCGGCGATGTTCTTGAGCTGTGTGCTGCCGAGATCGCTGACCGAGAGGTCGAGCCTCGCCTTGACCTGGCGATAAGCATCCTCGGACAGGCATATGGCGCCGGGCGCTGCGACGCCCTCCAAGCGCGAGGCGATGTTGACGCCGTCGCCCATCAGGTCGCCGTCGCTTTCCTCGACCACATCCCCAAGATGGATGCCGATCCTGAACTCGATGCGGCGGTCCTGCGGTACGCCGGCATTGCGCTCAACCATACCGTGCTGAATCTCAACGGCGCAGCGCACGGCATCCACCACACTGCGGAACTCAACCAGCGCCCCATCCCCGGTGCGCTTGATCACCCGTCCGCGGTGGACTGCGATTATCGGATCGATCAGGTCGCTGCGCAGTGCCCGCAATCTCGCCAAAGTACGATCTTCGTCCGCGCTCGCGAGCCGGCTGTATCCGACCACATCCGCAGCCAGGATCGCGGCTAGCTTACGATTCTCGCTCATGGGTCCGTCTCCTCATCTCCAAGATAGCAGGAAGACGGAGGGTAAGAGGGAACTTTTGCAAACGACGGCGATGCAGCCGCCCGAATCGGCAGCGCTTTGCCACAGGACCCACACTGATCGCTCGATGCCCATTTGCGCTGCCGCTTGCCGGTCGACGGCTATCGGTTCATCCTGTGAATGCCCTGGCCGTGAAGTGCGTAGAAAGATCACGCCGTCACGGCCCCTAGAGCCGGATGATTTCAGGTCGAATCGATCTGAGGTCTGAATCCGTCTCTAAGTCAAAGAGATAGAGCATGATGTCGTCCGAAAACCGGTTCACACTTTTCGGCATCATGCTCTGGTGAGGTCTGTCCGATGGACTGCTCAGGCTGCGGTTTCGAGGTTGAAGGTGGTTACGCTTTCTGTCCGAAGTGTGGCAGGCGCCAGCCCGTGCCATGCGCCAGTTGCGGCTACCTCTGCGCACCGGATTTCGAGTTCTGCCCGAAATGTGGGGCAAGCGTCGGTGCGCCCGCAAAGGCCGTCGAACGGCCTGCTCCGACACCAAGCCGGGCCATTGTGCCGCCTTCTCGAACGCCGTCGCTGCTTGCGAACATCGAAAGCGAAGAAGGGGCGCACACCGTCTCTGATGCCGATCGACGGACGGTAACGGTCCTGTTCGCCGACCTCTGCGGCTTCACGACACTCAGCGAGCAACTCGACCCCGAGGTCATGCAAGCGCTGCAGAACGAATTATTCAAGGAATTGACGGCGGCCGTGCGAAACTTTGGTGGTTTCGTCGACAAATTCATCGGCGATGCACTGCTCGCTTTGTTCGGCGCGCCTGTCGCGCATGAGGACGATCCAGAACGCGCGCTTCGCGCTGCTCTCGACATGATCGCCCGGACGGCGCGGCTCGGCGAAAGCGCACCCCACTCCGGCACGCCTCTGTTACTCCACATCGGCATAAACACTGGTGCGGTCGTCACCGGCGGATTGGGCATCGGCACCGCCAAATCCTACTCGGTGACGGGTGATACGGTGAACACGGCGCAACGCCTGCAATCGCTGGCCGCACCGGGCGAGGTGCTGGTGGGCGAGCTCACGCACAGGCTGACCCGGCATGCCTTCTCTTACGAATCGCTGGGCGATGTCGTCCTTCGCGGCAAGGCCGGCAGTGTGCTCGTCCATCGATTGGATGCACCGCTTGCGGCGCCGCGTGCAGCGCGTGGGCTCGAAGCGCTCGGCCTCAGTGCGCCGATAATAGGTCGGGATGCGGAGCTCAACAGAATGCTGGCGAGCCTTGACCAGGCGTGCGGCGGCTCGGCCCAACTTGTCCGCCTCGTCGGCGAAGCCGGTATCGGAAAATCGCGGCTGGTGAAGGAGTTCGTTGCCCGCGTCGGCGACGAGGATCGTTATCGCAATGTCGCGGTGCGGCAGGCCACGTGCTCACCGCTGGGCGAACAATCATTCGGCGCCCTGGGCGCAGTCGTGCGCAGCGCCGCCGGGATGATGCAACATGACAATGGGGACGAAATGCGGGGGAAGCTCGCAGGCTTGCTTACCGATCTCGGCCTGCAGGGCGAGGAGGCGAAGCGGCTTATGCCTTTGCTCTACCATGTGCTTGGCCTTGGCGACCCCGATGCCACCTTGCAGCATGTCGAGCCCGAGCAGTTGCGGCGGCAAATTCTCTACGCGGTCCGCACAATCATCGAACGGCGGCTTGCGTTGTCGCCGCTGTTGATTGTCGTCGAAGACCTGCACTGGGCCGACGCCGTGTCGCTTGAGGCACTGCGTTTCGTGATGGACAGGTTGGAGCGCACGCGGTTGCTGTTGCTGGTCACGCATCGTCCAGCGCCGGACAACGGCCAGCTCGATTCAAGTCGGGTCAGTCACACAGCGCTCAGGCTTTCGCCGCTCAACAGGGATGACGGACGCAGTCTGCTGGCGGCGCTTTTCGGCGAGGGTTGGGTAAACTCCGCAAGCGGGCTTCTCGACCAGATCCTCGAGCGCGCGGGCGGCAACCCGCTTTTTGTAGAGGAGATCGTTCGCGGCCTTATCGATCGCGGTGTACTGATGCGTGAGGGCCAGCGGTGGCGGACCGTGGCAGGCGACGTCGCAACCGGCATTCCCGCCACCATCCAGGCAATGTTGCTTGCTCGCGTCGACCGGCTGCCCCAGGAGGTGCGCCGGTTGGCCCAGGAAGCCGCGGTCATCGGCCCGCGCTTCGATGTCACACTTCTAAAAACCGTGACAGCCGACCCCGGCCGGCTGGAAGCCGGCTGCGAACTGCTTTGCGATGCGGAGATCATCGAGGAAGTTGCCGGATCAGGTTCGGCCTCATCGCAGATGTACCGCTTTACGCAAACATTGCTGCAAGACGTGATCTACCAGAATCTGCTCCTGCAACGCCGGACCGACATCCATGGGCGGGTCGGTGTCGCCTTGGAGCACCTGCTTGGCGACAAGCCGGAACGGCTCGAGGATTTGACCGTGCTCGGTCATCATTTCGCACAGAGCGCCGAGCGGGAGCGGGGCGCGCATTACCTGCAGGCGGCAGGCGATCGCGCTCGCACAATATACGCCAATGACGACGCCCTTCGTTTCTACGAGCGCGCACTGACCGCGTTGGGCGCGATCGGGCAAACACCGCTCAAATTGGCAATTGCAGAGCGCATTGCCGATTTGAGCGGCCCCGCAGGCCGCCGCGAGATCGCGCACCAGCACTACGAGACGGTGCTGCAGGCATATCGCGAGTCAGCCGATCGTGTCGCTTCGGCGCGAGTCCTGCGCAAGATCGGTCGGCTGCTCTGGGACGTCGGCAAGCGGGACAACGCAGAATCCCGCTATGCCGAAGCGGCAGCGCTTCTGGATGGAGCGGATGCCCCGGTCGAGCAGGCGCATCTCTGGCAAGAACGTGGCCGACAGGCATTCCGGAGCGGAGATCACGCTCTCGCGGCAAAATGGGCAGACGCGGCGCTGGATTGCGTAGGTACTCTGACAACGGAGCAGGTCTCCGAGGTGGGGGGTGACGCCACTCTTGTGACTGCCGAGGCACATAATACCAAGGCTGTTGCGCTGGCTCGCCTTGGGCGAAACAGTGAAGCCGTGCGTCAAGTCGAGCGCAGCATTGAATTGGCCGAAGCCGCCGGTCTACTGGGCGCGGCCTGCCGCGGCTACACCAATCTCGGTGTGCTTTACACGACCATCGATCCGGCACGGGCGATGGAGGTCTGTCGGCGCGGTCTTGAAGTGGCGCGCCGTATTGGTGATTTGGGTTTCCAGGCGCGCCTCCTCGCCAATCTGGCGGTCGCTTGTTGTACTTTCACGGATCGCTGTCCAACGGAGGGCGTGCCTGCTGCCGAGAAGGCCATCGAGATCGACCGAGCGCTCGACCAGCGCGAGCACCTGCCGGTGCCGTTGATCGTGCTTGGGCAGATCCACCAGTGCAACGGCCGCCCGGAACTGGCGGTTGGCTTCTTCCACGAAGCACTGGATGTCGCCCGCGAAACGGGCGAGCCCCAATTGCTGTTTCCGTGCTATGATGGTCTCGCAACGCTTAATCTCGACCTCGACAATCTGGCCGAGGCCGAGCGCTACTTTTCCTTGGCGCAGGATATATGCGCCCAGCACGGGCTCGACCCGGAAGCGCTTGTGGTGCTGCCTTTTCTCGACTAGCCGGGCGGGAGGTTGGACATGTCTGCGCCTAGTGACTTGGTACCGCTTCAACCGGGCGACCGTGCGCCGAACGTGATACTCGACGCCATTACCCAGGAAGGCAAGATCGCGCTTGACGACTTTCGCGGACAAAAACCGGTGCTGGTCGGCCTGTTTCGAGGTCTGCATTGTGCGTTTTGCCGGCGCCATATCGCCGCCCAGGCGCGGCTTGATCCGGAGCTGCGCGAAAGAGGCGTGGGGAGCCTAACGGTGGTCAACACGCCGATCGAACGGGCGCGTCTCTATTTCCGCTACCACCCGATGCCTAATCTGCTTGCGGCCTCCGACCCCGAACGCGCCTCACATCGTGCTTTTGGACTGCCCAATCTCGAATTCACAGAAAACGAGACGAACTGGCCATACAAGGTCGCGATGGCAGTGGCAAAAAATATGCGGGTCGACATGCCAGGCGAGTTGCCCGGCCCTATGGATCCTATGGCGGCCGGCGAAATCCTCGACAAGATCGACCATTACGAACTGACCGAAGCCGACAAGCAGATGATGGCAACGGGGCACGGACAACTGGTAGGTCAGTTCCTACTGGACCGGCAAGGGATCGTTCGCTGGAGCTTCACGGAGGTTCCCGAGGGTGGGCGATACATGTTTGGGGCGCCAAACCCGCAGGAGCTGATGTCAGCCGTGTCTCAAGTCGCCCAATAGACAAGTTCATCGTTCATTCGAGCACGGCCTCGACGATGGCAACAAAGTCATCGAGCGAGCGATCCCCGCGAATCTCGATGCGCGGAAGGTCGATGGGATCGCAATCGAGGTCGGCCGGCCCGTGCCTGCCGCCGAAGCCGATCCGGTAGCCGCACTCCCTGGCCAGCCGGCCAAGCCGTCGGTCGGTGACAGAGAAGGGTGCCGCGAACGCCGTGGTTGGCCGACCTGTCCACCGTTCGATGAACATACGAGAGCGCAGGAGCTCGGCGGCCAGGTCGGAACTCGACAGACCATCGATCGCGCGATGCGTCGCCATGTGGCTTCCGAAGAACGCACCTTCGGCAGCGAGGCGTCGCACCGTCCCCGCGCCCAAAAGCTGCGTCGGCGGACCGCTGTGGGCGTCCCACCGTGCACTTTCACCCGCCAGGTCCGTCACCAGGAACACTTCCGCGGTCAGGTCGTTGGCACGCAAGGTCGGCCACGCATGGTCGGCAAAGTTATGGAAGCCGTCATCGAAGGTGATGAGCACTGGGCGGCCAACGAAAGGTTGACGGTTGGCGATGCACCCTTCCAGCTGCTCTGAATTAATCGCATGAAAGCCATTGGCGCGCAGCCATGCCATCTGGCTGGCGAATGCGGCTGGCGTGAGCCGAAAACGGGCGAGCGCGGCCGGACCTTCATCGGCGACGCCGTGATACATGAGGACGGGGATACGCTGGCGCCGCTCGTTACGCGCGACGTCGCGGCGCAAGGCCCGCGCCCCGCCCCAGATGACATTTCGCGCGACCCCGATTTCGATAGGCGCGCGGATTGGCACATGATCGATCACCGGTTCCGTCACCACATCGTCCGGCGACAGGCGGCGGAAGCGGTCTATGCGATAGAGCTCGGTCTGGATCGATTGCTCGAGAACGAGGCCTTCGGTCGCTGCCAGCGTCTCCGAGATCGCTTGGGCACCGAATGTGTTCCAGTCGAAGCCCGTCCTTTCAACATTGTCACGTAGGACGAATGCGTGTGCGCTGATGAAACTGCCGCCAGGCGCCAGCGCATCAGCGAATTTTCTGCTGATACGCCGCAACTCGGCGAGATCATCCAGATAGTAGAGCACTTCCGAACAAAAAATCAGATCCATCTCACCCGGCAGCGCGTCTGCAGCGAAATCCAGCACACCGAACTCAATGTTAGGCCGATCACTGCATCGCGCACGGGCCCGCTCGATGGCTATGGCGGAGATGTCGGTTGCGGTCAAATGGCTCACACGCGACGCCAGCTGCCGCGTGAAGTGGCCCTCCGCGCAAGCCAGCTCAAGCGCCCGTCCGATGGGACCGGCAGGCAGGATTTCGAGCTGCCGCTCATATTTTTCCTGCTCATAGAACGAGCCGTAGTTCCACGGATCCTCGGTCGCGAAATAGCTATTCCAGAACGCCGTGCGATCATTCCTGTCCGTGGTCCGTGCTCGGCGCGGCGCGGCAGGAGGCTGTGCTGGTTCGGCGCTCGACCGGACCAGTTCCCGCGCTTCAGCGGCCAATTGGGCGAGCTTGCCGAAGTGACTGTCCGGATCGGACCGGCGTTCGGCTGTAGGCAACAATGCCTCGTCTGCAAGCGTGTTTAACGTGTCGACACCGGCGCCCTCCTGCGGCACGGTTGATCGTCCAGCAAGCCTTGCCGTACTGTCTGTAAGCCGTTGAGCGGGCACGACATTCCGGATCAACTCAATCCAATGATCCCTTGTCACTGTCCCGAGCGCGCCAAACTGCAAGACAGCCTCGATCTGGCCGTCCATCATCAGATAGGCATAAATTCGATCGATGCCTTCCGGGAGTTCAATCGCGGTCGGATTGCGTGCGTCGACGCGAACTCCAAGTGTCCGCGCCAGCCTGCGCGGCACGGCAAGATCGTCGGCATCGAGAAGCATTTGCTCAAGCTGATACTGGACGCGGCGACCCGCTGCGGGATTGTCCCAGACCTTGCCGAGTTCGATGATCAACTCGGTGAGGGAGCTGCCGAACCTGCCCCACCTGGAAGCCAATTGCGCCGGCACCGACAGGCCTCCGGCCATTAGGCCGTCGAAGATCACCTTGGCGATCTCATGTGTCCACTTACGTCCTGCGGGGAGCGCGCGCAGGGACTGCGGATCGATCGAGCGCGAGCCGCGGCCGCAATCCGACGCGGCGTTCCGCAACGCGGTCCACGCAAGGGCTTCGGAAGCAGTACCGCCGTTCGCATTATCGTTGGCCATCGAGCTTTCGTTTTCTCCGGCAAGAGTCGGCGAATGTCAAAAACGGATGACGGCATCGGATGGCAGCACTGCTCTGTCAAGGCCGGGGCGGATTAGAGGCAGGCAAAAAGGCTTGGTGACAGGCTGAATAGCAAGCGCTCATGCCCCTCGTGTATGGCCTGGGATCCTGGTGCCGGCGTTCTGTGCCCAGAATCACCTATGCCCGGTTCATGGAAACGCCCGGAGGTCCGAGCCGAGGTCGAAATACCTCTCCTGAGGGCTAGTAGACAACGCCAAGCAACTGGCGCAACGGTCTAGCCTGCACCGATGACGCCTTGTACCACAACATTGGCTTGTTGAAGTTAGTAGCAACGACGGACATAGATGTCGTTGCTTGCCGATTTGACCGGAAGGTTACAGCACGATGCCACGCATGATTCGACGATTGGGAGCCAGGAATCTGGCACGCCGGGCACGACGTCTCGGATATCTGACTGCGATGTTTGTCCTGATTGCCGGGCCGCTCGTCTGTGGTATCGCCCTCTTGCTGGCTGGTCCGGCACAGGCGCAGTCACCAGCGACCGTCGCGCCTGAAAGGGTCAAACAGCTGTTTGAGCTTCTCGACGATCCGTCAGTGAAGGCCTGGGTGGCCGAACAACGAAAACAGGACGCCGGGTCAACGGGAACGCCTGCCGAGGCAGGCGCTTCGCCGGCCGACGCATCGTCCGGCGCCGTGGCCGCACCAGCCCAGATGAATACGATGGCATCCTCGACGCTCGATCGGATCAAGCATCATATCGAACGGATCGTGCGAACCTTGCCCTCGCTGCCAGGCCAGTTCGCGCGCGTTCGGGAAGCGACCATGGAGGATATGTCCAGCAGGGGGCCAGCCGGCATATTTTTGCTGATTGCGATTTTCATCGCCGCCGGCCTGGCGCTGACCTGGGCCACGTACAAACTCACCCGTCCATTTCGTCTTTGGATCATCGCCCAACCGAAGGATACGCCCATCGGGCGGGCCAAGAAGATTGGTGGTCGGCTGCTTTATTCCAGCCTGCTGATTGTCTCGTTCGCGGTGGGCAGCGCCGGCGCGTTCATGTTGTTCGACTGGCCAGTGCTCATCCGTGAGATTGTGCTGACATTTCTGATGGCGGCAGTCGTTACATGGGGTGTGCGCACGTACGTCATAGCCTTGCTCGTCCCTTCCTTCATGCGTGTCGAGAACGCCGTCGAGGTTCGTGCCTTGCCGATCACCAACGAGACGGCCGACCATTGGTCCTTTTGGCTATCGCGGATCGTCGGCGTCTTCGCCTTCTTCGCAGCCGCTTTTATCCTCCTGCCCGGTCTCGGCATCGATCGGGACGGAATGATGGTCCTGTTTCTGGGCGCCGATTTCGTGCTGCTGTTTCTGTGGCTGCTTGCCGTTTGGCGCCGGCCAAGAATGCGGCGGGACGATGGGCACGGTCACACGGCAGCAACATGGTTGTTGACGGCTTATTTCGTCGCTCTGTTTATGGAGCGTATCGCCGGCCTGTACACATGGTTCTGGTTTACCTTGGCCGCATTCGTCCTGCCTTTGGCAATCGTGCTGACGCAGCGCGGGGTCAATTTCGTCCTGCGGCCGGGTTCGGAAGATGTCGGCCGGCCTACCATCCCGGCGGTGACGATCGCGGCCATCGATCGCGGAATCCGGATGATGTTGATCCTGGCGGCGGCTTACTTCCTCGCGCGTGTCTGGGGCCTGGACATGCAATCCATGCGCGACAGCGATCCGACGACGACGTTCATATTGCGCGGCTTGATCAACGTCGTGGTCATTGCCCTCGCAGCCGATTTCGGCTGGTCGATCATCAAGGCCTTGATCGAACGAAAGCTGGGCATCGAAATGCCGCACCCTGTGATCAGCGAGGAGGACGTTCCGATCCTCGATGCGCAGCAGGCACGGCTGCACACGCTCTTGCCCATCCTCCAGAACATGCTGCTCGCATTGATCATCGTGATGGCGGTGCTGATGATGCTCGCGTCTTTGGGTATCCAGATCGGCCCGCTGATCGCCGGCGCTGGCGTCGTCGGCGTCGCAGTGGGCTTTGGCGCACAAACCGTCGTCAAGGACGTCATTTCGGGCGTGTTTTTTCTGCTCGATGATGCGTTTCGTGTCGGCGAATATATTTCCTCGGGCAATTACAAAGGTACGGTGGAAAGCTTCTCGCTGCGCTCGGTGAAGCTGCGCCACCATCGCGGTCCGCTGTTCACAATACCGTTTGGTGAACTCGGGGCGGTCCAGAACCAGAGCCGTGACTGGGTTATCGACAAATTCAACATCACCGTCGGCTATGACACCGATATCGACTTCGCCCGCAAGCTGATCAAGCGGATCGGTCTCGAACTGGCGGAAGATCCCGAGTTCAAAAACTGGGTGCTCGACCCGATCAAGATGCAGGGCGTACAGGAATTCGGCGAGTACGGCATCGTGTTGAGGGTCAAGGCCATGACCAGACCCGGAGGCGCCTTCGGTATGAAACGCAAATTCTATGTACGCATCCGCCAAGCCTTCAAGGAGCAGGGCATCGAACTGCCATTTCCGACCGTCCACGTCCAGGGGCTGCAGAACCCACATGAGGCAGAGAATGCGCCGTTGGAGATCCCACCCGAGTTGCAAATGGCCGTCGCGCAGTCGCACACCAATCGGCGCAGAAAAAAAGCTGGCACAACGGAGTAGGAAGCCTGTGACACCTGCCGGTCACAACGCGGCCTTTCGCGACTCGGCCGTGACGGGGAATTCTTTTATCTTGAACCGATTGAGACGCGATTCTCGCTCAAGGGTCCATCTCCACCGATAGCAGGAACACGCAGTGTAAGAGGGAACTTCCGCAAGCCCACGCCTAGATCACCGTCTCTCCTCCATCGATAACCAGAATCTGGCCCGTCATGTACGAGGACCGGTCGGACACAAGAAACAGCACTGCCTCCGCGATTTCCTCGACGCTTGCCCAACGACCAAGCGGCACTTTTTCACGGATGTAGGCTTCGATGGCTTCCCGGCCTCCCATCTGGGCGATGAAAGGGCCATTGAAGGGCGTGTCGACCCAGCCGGGGCAAAGCGCGTTGACGCGAATGCCAAAGCGGCCATAGTCGCCCGCCATCTGCCTGGTCATCGCGATCACCGCGTGCTTGGTCGTCGTATAGGCGATCATCTCGCGGTCGTAGAGCACGCCGGAGCTCGACGACGTGTTGAGGATGACCCCGCGACCCGCCTTTTTCATGAACGGCATGACGATGCGGGCGCCGAGGAAGTGAGCCCGCACGTTGAGCGTCCAGGATGCGTCGAAGCCTTTGACACTCACACCAAGCAGGTCGCCCTCGACCTGCGCGCCGGCATGATTGTGGAGGATGTCAATCCTGCCTTGAGTGTGGATGAAATCGTGAAAGCCGGCTTCAAGCGCCTGGTCGTCGGTCAGGTCGAATACAAGCGACTTTGCCCGGCCACCAGCAGCAAGAATCTGTTCGACGGTCACGTTCGCGCCGTCAGCGCTGCGGTCCGCCACGCCGACCACCGCACCCTCGCGCGCGATGATCAGCGCTGCCGCCCTGCCGATGCCCGATCCTGCCCCGGTGACGATTGCGGTCCTGTCCTTCAGGATCATCTTTCAGCCCCCTTTCTCGCCGGCCCGTAATCCTGCATCATCCGTCGGACGGGCCTCGCCCGCTTGGATGCGCGCCGATCAACCTCTGGGGAAAAAGACAGGCATGTACGACTTCGGCCCCTTCAAGTTCGAGTCGAAGCAGGATTTTTTCGACAAGGCAATCCGTTTCTGGAATCCCGACAAGACCAGGTTCTGGCAGAAAGCCGGGATCGATCTGGTGATCGGCAGGCGTGAAGGCTATTTCCTCTACGACATGTCGGGCCGCCGCCTGATCGACCTGCACCTCAATGGCGGCACCTACAATCTCGGTCACCGCAACCCGGAACTGGTCGAGACGCTGAAGAGCGCGCTCGATTATTTCGACATAGGCAACCACTGGTTTCCCTCCGTGGCGCGGACGGCGCTGGCCGAAGCCCTCGTCAATGTCTCACCAGGAATGAAATATGCGATCTTCGCGCCGGGCGGCGCCGAGGCGGTGGACATCGCCATCAAGAGCGCTCGCTATGCCACCAAGCGGCGCAAGATCGTGTCGATCATCAAGGGTTATCACGGGCATTCGGGGCTTGCGGTGGCGACCGGCGACGAGCGCTTCACCAAGATCTTTCTTTCCGACCAGCCGGAGATGTTCATCCAGGTTCCGTTCAACGATATCGACGCCATGGAGCAGGCGCTGAAGGGCGAAGACGTCGCGGCGCTGATCATCGAGACGATCCCCGCCACGTACGGCTTCCCAATGCCGAAGGACGGCTATCTCAGCGCCTGCAAGGCGCTGTGCGAAAAGCATGGCGCGATGTACATCGCCGACGAGGTGCAGACCGGCCTGATGCGGACCGGCAGCATGTGGGGCTGGCAGGCCTATGGCGTCCAGCCGGATATCATGGTGACGGCAAAGGGCCTGTCCGGCGGCCTCTATCCGATCAGTGCGACGCTGGTGAACGACAGGGCCGGCGGCTGGCTCAACGAGGACGGGGCGGCCCACATCTCGACCACCGGCGGGGCCGAACTCGGCTGTGTGGTTGCTCACAAAGTCATCGAGATGCTGCAGCGGCCTGAGCTGGTGGCCAATGTCGGCACCGTGACCGAGTTCATGGCGCAGGCCATGCGTGAGATGCAGGTTCGTCACGGCGATATCTTCACCGGGGTGCGCCAGAAAGGCGTGATCCTCGGCCTGGAATTCAGCAATCACAGGGAAGGCGCCGTCTTCGTCTCGCGCGCACTCTATGAGCACGGCGTGTGGGCGATCTTCTCGTCGCTCGACAAGCAGGTGCTGCAGTGGAAGCCTGGCGTGCTTCTCGATCACGAAACCTGCCAGGACATCATGGATCGCTTCGACGCGGCAATGCCGCGCGCGCGAGAACTGCTGCACCAGGCGGGCAAGGCGAGTTGACATGTCCCGAACCTGGTTGAAACTGCCGGGCGTCGAGTGCGGGCTGGCGGTTCGGCTTGCCGGGATCGCGCGGGTGCGGGAAGAAGACAAGGGCACAGGGATGGGGCAGGGCGGACAGTGACGGATTTCGACGCGCTCACCCATGATCAGCAGCTCGGCATCCTGCAGGAGACGGCAGAGGCGGCCATCGCCAACTACGATGTGCCGGCGGACGTTTCCGTCGAGATGATCAACCTGTCGGAGAACGCGACCTACAGGATTACGGCGCGCGACGGCCGGCGCTGGGCGCTGCGCATCCATCGCGACGGCTACCATTCAAGGACGGCCATCCAGTCCGAATTGGCCTGGCTGACCGATTTGCGCCAGACCGGGATCGTGCCCACCCCCGTGCCGGTGGCGGGCAAGGACGGCGAGCAAATCCAGCTTGTAGGCCATGCCAGATTGGCGCGACCCCGCAATGTCGTGCTGTCGCAATGGGAGACCGGTTCGGAGCCGGGCATAGGCGAAGCGCTCGCCGAACCTTTCGAGGTGCTTGGCGAGGTGACGGCCCGCATGCACATCCACGCCCAGCAATGGAGCCGCCCTTCCTGGTTCAGTCGCCATGTGTGGAATTTCGAGACAAGCCTCGGCGAGGAAAACCCCCATTGGGGACGCTGGCGTGACGGGATGGGTGTCGACGCCGCGAAAGCCAAACTCTTTGGCCGCACCGCGGACCTGATCGGCCGCAGGCTCGACGCCTTTGGCAAAGGCCATGACCGCTTCGGCCTCATTCATTGCGACCTGCGGCTCGCCAACCTTTTGATCGACGGCAAGACGGTGAAGGTCATCGACTTCGACGATTGCGGCTTCGGTTGGTATATGTACGACGCGGCGACGCCCATCTCTTTCTACGAGCACGAGCCGCAGGCCGCCGATCTGATCCGGTCGTGGACGATCGGCTATCGCCGGGTGCTTGACCTGCCCAAGGCGGACGAGGATGAGATCCCGACCTTCGTGATGCTGCGCCGCCTGCTCCTGGTTGCGTGGATCGGCTCACATGCGGAGACGGACCTTGCCAAGTCGATGGGCCTGCCCTACACCGAGGGAACGGTCGGGCTGTGCGAGGCCTATCTGAGCAAGTTTTCCTAGACGGTTGCCGTCATCACGCCAGTGCTTCAAGGCTCTCCGGCAGGATCTGACCGCCATCGACGATGATCGTCTGCCCCGTCACGTATCCAGCTTCCTTCGACGCAAAGTAGAGTGCAGCGTAGCCGATGTCCTCCACGGTTCCGAGCCGCTTGAGAGGGACAGAGGCAGCCATGGTCTTCTGGTAGTCCTCGCCCAGGCCGGCTAGGCCCTCGGTCACGATGTTGCCCGGCATGACGGCGTTGACGGTGATGCCGTATTTCGCCAGCTCGATGCAGGCCGTGCGCATGAAGCCGAGCTGCCCCGCCTTGGTGGCGCCGTAGTGCGACCAGCCGGGAAAGCCGGTGACCGGGCCGGTGATCGACGACGTCAGCACGATGCGGCCCTGGTCGGATGTCTTAAGGTAGGGTACCGCCGCCTTGACCGCGTGGAAGGTGCCCTTGAGGTTGGTGTCGACAACCTCGTCCCATTGGTCCGAGGTCATGTCTTCGAGCCGCGCCTGCGGGAAAATTCCGGCGTTGGCGCACAACACGTCGATGCTACCGTTTCTCGCGGCCACCGTCGCAAACGCGTTCTCGATGCTGGCGAGCGACGTGACATCGCCAACCACGCCGAAGGCTCGGTGGCCGATCTCGGCGGCCGCGGCTTCAGCCTGGTCGAGATGGCGCGCAATGATGGCGACCTTGGCGCCCGAGAGCGCGAGCACCCGCGCTATGCCCTTGCCGATGCCTTTCGATCCGCCGGTAACGACAACGGACCGACCCTTCAAAGACTGGGTCATGATTTGAAGCTCCAAAATGAGACGGGGACAGAGTGATACTCTGTCCCCGTTACCGAAAAGGATTCCAGGGCGATGGACGCGTCCTAGCCTTCGTTCACCATGTGACCGATGTTCTGGTACGCTTGGGGGTTGGCAGACTTCAACACGAAGCCCCAGATCAGGCCGACGATAAGGATCGCAAGCCCGACATAGGGAATGCTCCTGGCGAAGCCATTGGTGCCGCCGAGCGTCGCGAGATTGGCCACCAGCGTGTAGACGAGGACAAGCTGGACAACCAGCGAGATTAACGGCGCAATGACTGTCGTCAGCACGCCGCCGCCACCGTTCTTCTTGAACCACATGTAGATCGCCAGCGAGACAACGGCCTGCAGCACCAGCAACAGTCCCGTGCCAAGCACCGCAAACAGCGTATAGACGCCAAGCCAGGCCTGTCCCGACGGATCGTCGAAGCCGTAGCCCAGACCGTAGAGCAGGACCCATATCGCCGCCAGCACCGACTGCAGGGCCGAGGCCTTGTGGGGGCTCTTGTGGTGGTCATGCGTCTCCGCGATCACCTGGGGCAGGACGCCTTCGCGTGCCAGCGAGTACAAATAGCGGGAAGCGGTGTTGTGGAAGGCCATGCCGCAGGCGAAGGAACTGGTCAGGATTAGAAGCGACATCAACTGGTAGCCCCAGCCGCCGACAAAACTCTGAACTGGTGTCAGGAAGAAGTTCACCCCGTCGGAGAAGGCCTTGGCCACCATGTCGGCCTCGGTAGGATAGGCCGCCACCGCGCACCAACTGACGAAGGTGTAGAACAGGCCAAGGCCAATGACCGAAATCAGCAGCGACTGTGGAATGATGCGCTTTGGATCGCGGGATTCCTCGGCATAGTTCGGCGCCATCTCGAAGCCGACCCACGACCAGAACGCCATGAAGATGCCGACGGCGGCCGCGCCCGCGGGGATGGCCACGGTTCCGACTGTCTGCTCGGCGACAGGCGTGAACACCTTGAACATATTCAACGAATCGCCGGAAAAATTCGTCCCGCCATGGGCGAAGAGCACACCCAGCGAGAAGATCACCAGCATGATCACTTCAAGAATGAGGGCGATCCCGAGCAGCCGTGCCGACACCTTTACATCGCGATAGGCAAGTGCGGCAATGACCACGATCATGCCGAGCGCAAGGACGATCCATGGCACGTTGATGCCGAGGTGCTGGGAGATCCACAAATTGCCGAAAAATGCGAACAGCCCGGTGAGCGAGGCCTCGAACAGCGAGTAGCAGGCGAGCGAGCCAATGCCCGCCGACATGCCGACCTCACGGCCGAGCCCCTGACTGATGAAGGAGTAGAAGCCGCCGACGGACGATACGCGCGATGCCATCGCCGCATAGCCGACCGAGAAGATGGTCAGCACGATCGTTGCCATCAGGAAGGCGGCCGGCGTGTATTTGCCGATGCCGTAGCCTGCCGCGAACGGGACGTTGCCCAGCATCGCCGACATTGGCGCCGCGCCGGTGACGGCCAGGAAAAGCACTCCCGCGAGCCCCACGGCCTTGGAGTGCAAAAGGTTGATGCTGTTACTCTTCGAGACGTCAATCGTCCCGCGTGCAGTTTCTGTGGCCATGAAGCCCTCTCCATTCGTGACAGCTGTATGCAGTTCCCCGCACGTGGCGGCCGATGTGTCCCGGCCTGCGCGTGCAGCCATGACACTACGGACGCAGCGTCACTTTGCCAAGGCCATGATTTTGCATAGCTCGGCGCTCGACATCACGTGGCAGTAGATCATGTTGATGATTTCGAGCTCCTTGCGATGAAGCTCTTCGGTCGCCGCCGCGCAGCAATCCTCGAGCACGATGACGGCGTAGCTCTCATCCGCCAGGCTGCGCACCGTCGAGGACACGCACTGGTCCGTGAAGATGCCGCAGCAGATGACATTCCTGATGCCGAGATTGTGAAGGATGAGGCGCAGATTTGTTCCCGTCAGCGCGGAATCGGTGGTCTTGGTCACGACGATTTCGTCGCCGGCCGGCTGAAGCTCGGCAACAAACTGCGATGGCGCGTCGTTCTTGGGCAGCAGCAGATTGTTCCAGCCCGGCATTTTCTGGGAGAGCGAGCGGTCGCGCCCGTCCTTGGTGTGGCAGGCGATGCGGGCAAAAAGGCATTCGATGCCATTTTCCCGAGCCAACTCCAGCAATCTTGCCGTGTTCGGTATGACCGTGCCGTGCATGCGCTCGTGGAACGGCGTCCACAGATCGTAGCGGTGCTGTTCGTGCGGCGAAAGCGACCCGCGATCCGGCCGTTCCAGGTAGGTGTTCTGAACGTCGATGACCAGGATGGCGGTTTGCGCCGGCACCAGCACCGGATCATCCGGCTCGGGCGCGCCGAGATAATAGAGCGAACGGAATCCGTTTTTCCAGTCCATGCGGTCCTTTCAGAAGCGGAAGGTGAAAAGGCCGCGCGCCGCATAGGTCTCGGCGGCCTCCTCGATGAAACGGGCGATGCGTTCGGCCTGGTAGGTGTCGCGCATCGTGGCGGCTGCCCCGAGCAATTCTTCCTTGGACTTGGCGCGGCCGGGACGCAGCAGTTCGTAGACCTGCATGATGAAATCCTGCGGCACCTCGACCAGCTCGGCCCCGCGCTCGAAGTTGAGGGCCAGTGTCGGCCGGCCGACATCGCGGGCCACGTCGGCCTGGGCCTGCAGCGCCTGCGGTGTGATGCGAAGGTCTTCCATCGTCACCTCGCCGGCAAGCACCGCATCCAGCGTGATCTCCGGAAGCGCCTTGCCGTGCTTGCCGGTCACGGCGCCGGGCTGGGTTTCGGCGAGCGGATAGTCGGCGCGCGTATGGGTCACGATTTCGCTCCCGTCAGGGTGATGTCGACTTCTTCGGGGGCAGCACCTGCTTCGGTCAACCCGGTTTCGATGGCGTAGATGAGAGCGACGCGGGCGTGGTAGCGCGACCCCATGGCCTCGCCTCGCTGCGGCACCACGATGGGCTCCGGCATTTCGCCCAGCGCATAGGCCGCCGCATTGGCACCGAGCGCACGATAGTGCTCGAGCCTGGTGATCGGCGCATTGGAAAACAGTTCGAGATTGTTGTGCGGCTGGCGGTCGCGCTGATGGATGACGGCCGTGCCCTTGGCCTGGATGCCGATGCCGATGCCGCTGCCGGCAAGCCGGGCGGCGGACAGACCGAGGAAGGAGGTATCGGCCGTATGGCGAAAGCGAACGACGCGCGCCTTGAGCCCACGCGCGCGGATCGCATTCAGCATGGCGCCAAGGACTTCGGAAAGCCGATGTCCGGCCGTCGTTCGGTAAAGCTTCAGCCCGAAGGCCGGGCTGATGCCGATGACGACATCTTCCTTCGCCGATCCGTTGGCTGCTGGCCCAAGGTTGCGATAGCGGATGTGCCTTGCCTCGTCCTTCTCGTGCAGGGCTTCCGAGCGCAGCACTTCCTTCTGATCCAGCACGTCGCGGATATCGTTGAGCTGCAGGCGCCGCTCTTCGGACACGCGATAACCAGAGCCGGGGCCGAGATAGTCGTTCGGATCGTTCACCGCGCTGACGATCCGCCCGTTGCGGATCATGGCCGAGGTCTGGAGATAGTCGCCCGAAAGGCGCAGCTTCACCACGTTCAGCAGATTCTCGGCCTCTTCGCGGAAACCGCGGTTGGCCAGCGCCTTGACCACATCGATCACAGTGATGCCGCGCTCCTTGATGGCCTCGCTGATGAACGACACGTCGCGCGGCATCAGGCTGCGCGTATCGTCGGAGCCGGAGGCGTAAACCACGCTGGTCTTCATGTCCTCGGTCGGCGAGGACAGGCCGAGCTCCTCGAACACGGCGGCGATCGCCTCCACCGCCCGCTCGCGCAGCTCGATCGCGCGTGACTCGGGCAGTGGCGTCAACCCGCCATCGGCCTCGAAATCCCGCTGCAGCACCAGATAGTCTTCCAATTCCTCGCCGTTGATCAGCGACGGGTTGAACGAATTGTCGTATTTCAGGATCGATCCCATTCCCGAACAGATCAGATCCGAGCCGGCGATCAGATAGGGAAGGATCTTGGCGCCGACACGAATTTCGGATTCGGTGGAGCGCGCGTCATTGCCGGACGCGCATTCGAGATCGAGCCAGACGGCGATGAGGTTCTCGGCCATCAGCTCGCGAACGCCACCCGGTATCGTCGCGGTCAAGGGCGCTCCGTCGATGCCACCATTTTGCGTGCCCTGCACGCCCATGCCACGCTGCAGGCAGAGGCAGCGCGCTTCCAGATAAAGCAGCGATTTTGCTTCATGGAAGCCCATCAGCAATTCGGAGCCGGCACCCGAGGTGCAGCGCATCTTGACGCCGCGCGAGGCATAAGCGGCGGCCAGAAATGCCTTGGACCACGGCGTGTCGTCGCCATCGGTGAACGATTTCTCGGTTCCGTAGACGGAAACGGTTTCGGCGTAGGAGGTAAAGCCGGCCATGGCGATGCGCAGCTCCTCCGCTTCCTCGCTGGAGCACTGGAACAGCGTCCCCCAGCGGCCGACCGCACCGCCCACCGCACACGCCACCGCGTTGGACCAGGCGTTGCGTGATACGCGCATCGTCGTTTCGATCTCGTCGAAGCCAAAGGCGACGGCGGTTGCGGCATCGGCGGCGAGCTGGAGCGGGTCGTCCTTGGCGTTGGTGACATGCGCCTGGTTGCCCGGCGTCTTGCGTGCCCGCATCTTCGAATAGGCGAAGGCGATCTCCAGCGCGTTGAGCTGCGCCACCACCTCGGCAAGTTTCGCGGGTGTCATGCCGTGCGCGAGCCGCACCAGCGTTTCGCGCGGCACATTCATGTCGACCAGCCAGCGTGCGACGGTCGCCGAGTCCAAAGCCATCGCTTCAGGCGCCACCTCCGGGTCGATGTGGTGGCGGGCAATGAAGCGGTCGATCATGTCGTAGTCGTGTTCAAGCACCCCATCGAGGGACACGACGCGCCCGCCGGTGATGCCGATGCCAGGTTTGGGATCGGCCGGGCTTGAGAAGGCGGAGAAGCCGTTGGCGGGGTCTTCTGCCGCGAACTTGTCCAGCCGCAACGGCCGCTCGTCCCAGTCGGCGAAGCGCTTCCAGCGGTTCAGTTTCGGTACCATGCGTGCATTTCCCAGCCTAACGGGAAGACTAGTGAATGCCCACTCTTCACACAATGGCCTGGATCGAACGTCGCCGAAGGGCCTGCACGCCACTACTTGCTGCACGGAAGCCGGTCCCGCTGCACGCAGCCCAGTTACTTTCCGCTCATCGACAAGCCCAAGCGCTGAAACAGCCGTGCCCAGGCGATCTGGCCGATTTTGAAATTCTCGAGCCGGAAGAATTCGTTCGGCGCATGGTAGTCCTCGTCGGAGGTCGAGAACGAGAAGAAGATCGTGCCGACGCCGAGATGCTCCTTGAAGACGCTGCCGATCGGGATCGTTGCACCCATGGCAACCCGCAACGATTTCGCTCCCATCATCTCGCCGAGCAGCGTTTCGGCGATGGCAAGGGCAGGCAGGTCGGGATCGATCGAGAACGCCTTGGTGCCAGGGCCGTGGCGTTGGACGTCGAGCGAATAACCCTTTGGCAATTGTGCTTCGAGATGGTGCCGGATAGCATCGGCAACCTTGCCGGGCTCCTGTCCGGCGACGAGGCGGCACGTGATCTTGGCGCCCGCCGACGAAGGAATGACCGTCTTGGTGCCCGGTCCCGAATAACCGCCGAATATGCCGTTGAATTCAAGTGTCGGTACCAGCCATTGACGAACCAGAAGGTCGTGGCCGGAGGGCTGTGGATCGGGCGCCGGAGCGCCAATCCCGGCGAAGTAGGCGGCGGTATCGAAGCTGGCGGCATCGATCGCTTCAAGAATGGCCGGATCGGGCGGCGTGACGTCGTCCATGAAGCCCGGCACGGTAACGGCGCCATCGCTGTCGTGCAGGCTGGCCAGCAGGGCGGCGAGCGCGCGAATGGGATTTGGCGCACTGCCGCCGTGGCGGCCGGAATGAAGATCCTTCGCCGCGCCCGTCACCACCACGTCGATCGCGACCATGCCGCGGCTGGCCACCGTCATCGATGGCCGGTCGGCGCGCCACATGGCGCCATCGGCGGAGACAACGAGGTCGCAGGCCAGGCGCTGGCGCATCTTTTCAACCAGCGGCGAAAAATGCGGGCTGCCGGATTCCTCCTCGCCCTCGACAAGCATCTTGATGTTGAGCGGCAGGCGACCGGCGGTCTTCAGGAATGCCTCGACGACCAGGATCGGGATCAGCACCGGACCTTTGTCGTCCGAAACGCCGCGCGCATAGAGGCGGTTGTCACGCACTGTCGGCTCGAAGGGCGGCGTGGTCCATTTCTCGACCGGATCCGGCGGCTGCACATCGTAGTGGCCGTAGACGAGGATGGTCGGCGTCGCGGCGTCGCCGACAATTTCACCGAACACGGCCGGATGGCCGTCTGTCTCGACGATCTCGACGGTCGGGAATCCGGCCCGCGTCAGCAGTTTCGCGACGAAGCTCGCCGCCGAACGGATGCCGTCGCGATAGGCCGGATCGGTGCTGACGCTCGGAATGCGGCAGAACGCCTTCAAGTCTTCCAGGGCTTCGCTGGCGTGGGCGGCGAGGTAGGCCTCGACGTCGCTCACTTGCCGCCATCCACGCTGATCACCTGACCGCTGACCCAGCCGGCGAAATCGGAGGCGAAGAACATCACCATCGCGGCAATGTCGTCGGGTGAGCCGAGCCGCTTCATCGCGATATTCTGCAGCAGCTTTTGCTGGCCTTCCTCGCCCATCGCCTCCCATTGCCGCTCGGTGGTGGGATTGGAGCGCACGAAACCCGGCGCGACATTGTTGACGGTGATGTTCCAGGGGCCAAGTTCATGCGCGAGCTGCCGCGTCAGCCCGATCTGGCCAGCCTTGGCGCTGGCATAGGCCTGGATGCCTGTGAGGCTGATGCCGAGCCCGGCGCCGCTGGAAATGTTGATGACACGCCCATAGCGCTGCTTTTTCATGCCGGGCGCCACGGCCTGCGTCATGAAGAAGGCGCCCGAGAGATTGACGTCGAAAATCGTCTGCCAGTCGGCCTGGGAGATTTCTTCCAACGGTCGCCCGACCTGACTGCGCACGCCGCCAGCGTTGTTGACGAGAATATCCACCGCGCCCGCATCGGCCTCAATCGCGCCGACGACTGCTTGTACTGCGTCGCGGTCGCCGACATCGACGACATGAGTGCGGCAGTTTTCGCCGCAAAGCTGGCGCGTTTCGGCAAGGCCGGCTTCGTTGACGTCCAGGATATGAGCCGCCGCGCCGCGTTCGGCGAAAGCCTTGGCGATCGCGCGGCCAAAGCCGTGTGCGGCGCCGGTGACGATGACGGTGCGCCTGTCGAAGCCGATGTTCATCTGGCGCCTGCCGGAGTGCTCGGCATGGCTTCGGCCAGTTCATCGAGATTGCTCAGAACCAGGCGCCGTTTGCCGTCCTCGATTTCGTGGATCATCTCGACCGTACGCGCCGTCAACGGCGTCGGCATGCCGAGCTTCTGTCCGATCTCGACGATCGGGAATATCTGCGCATCGACTTCCGTCTTGCGCTTGCGGATGGCGAGGTCGCGCCAGATGCCGGTGTGAGACTTCGCCGACCGACGGTTGTGCACGACCATCTCGTCGAAGGAGCGGTCGGTGGCGGCGGTGGATGAGCCGGGCGCGAAAGCGCCGGGGTCGAAGCCGTCGAATGCCTCTGCCCTGACGCCATTCGCCTTGGCGACGGCGCCGACTTCCAGCCCCACCGCCGCGAGTACCGGGCGATAGCGGCGGTCGGCGAACACATCGGCGATGGAATCGTCGGTCAGCGCCGTGGCGAAGAGCAGCGCGCCGTAGATCATCTTGCCCCAGAGATAGCCCCAGATGTTGTCGGTGAGCACCGCCTTCGGCTCGAAATCCTGCATCAGTAGGTGAAGCCCCGCGATACGCGGCGTGCGCTTGCCGTCGAGTTCACCGATGACCACCGCGCCATGGCCGCTGAAATGGACGACGCCCGGCTCCAGGTAATCCGCGCCGAAATTGACAAAGCAGCCGACCGTGCGCT
Organism: Mesorhizobium loti CJ3sym; assembly: GCF_000472785.1. GTDB lineage: Bacteria > Pseudomonadota > Alphaproteobacteria > Rhizobiales > Rhizobiaceae > Mesorhizobium > Mesorhizobium loti_E. The sequence goes on along the minus strand of NZ_AXAL01000031.1, from coordinate 27,678 downwards.
GCTCGCCGACGATTTCGGCGATGGTGAGTTCGTTCAGTCCGTTCTGGGCCGAGACCACGCAGCCGCCATCGGCCAGATGAGGCAACAGCGCTGCGGCGGCAACGCGCGTGTGATGTGCCTTGACGCACAGGAAAATCCGCTCGAAGCGGCCGGTGACGGTGGCCGGCAGGAAGGCTGGTGCCATGACGGTATCCTGGAAAATCGGTCCGTCTATACGCAAGCCATTCGCGTTTATCGCGTCGACATGGCCGGCATCGCTGTCGACGAAGGTGACGGCATGGCCGGCGCGGATGAATGCGGCACCAAGCGTGCCGCCGATCGCCCCGGCACCCCAGATCAGGATCGGTCCGGTCTCATTCATGACCATGGCCCTTCGAGCAGATCGCGCGTCTCCCTGACCGCGATGTCCCAGATCGCCTGCATGTCCTCGTCCGGCCGCTCGTAATATCCGCCGAAGTTGCCGTCGCCGAGATAGTCGCGAACCGCCTTGGGCGACATCAGACGCATACGGGCAAGGTCGATCATCGGCTTCTGCTGCGTCGGCGGTTTCACGCCGGCCAGCCGGGTCCAGGGGAAATTCTCCATCCAGGAGGCGTGCGAGGCGACCGGATCGATCTCCCGCACCTTGCCCATCGTGGCAGGGGCAGCCCACCAATTGTGGAATTTTATCGCGGTATCGGGATTGTCGGCCATCCATTCGATCGCCAGGGCGCCGGCCGGCTGGTTGCCGCCATGGCCGTTGACGATGAGGATGCGACGGAACCCTTGTGCGCGCATGCCGTCGAGGATGTCCCTGACAAGGCGAATATAGGTTTCGGTGCGCAGGCTGATCGAACCGGGATAGGCCATGAAATAGGGCGTCAGCCCATAGGCGACCACCGGAAATACCGGAATGCCGAGCGGCTCTGCCGCTTCCGTCGCTACGCGCTCGGACAGGATCGAATCGACCGACAATGACAGCTGCGCGTGTTGTTCAGTGCTGCCCAGCGGAAGAACCGCGCGATCATCCTTGCCGAGATACTGTTCGACCTGCCGCCAGTTGCATTCGGAAATTTTCACGATGCCTTCCTCTCCTCGTCCGTTGCATTGATCAGCGGCACCAGCACGCGCTCTATCTCGGCGGTGTCGGGGGCGTGCCGATATTCGAACGCGGTGACGCCCGCCTGCAATTTCGCCAGGACATCCTCGGCGCCGCTGGCGAACACCACGACATCGGAGCCACCGAGCAGTGCCTCCAAGTCCGGCGTCTCGAGCGTGGCACCAGTCAGATGCTCGACATGGGGGGCGAAGCGCTGGACGCCGGCCTTCATGATCGGCAGGAAGTCCGGAAACCTGGATATGACGGCCACGCGGGCCAGCGAATCCAGCGCGGCCAGCGCCTTTCGCGTTTCTTCCGAAGGGATGAAGCTGATCGACACCACCTTGGTGTTGGTGACCAGCGACATCACCTCGCGCTGACGATTGACGAAGGTGACGGCGAGATCGGCCGAATTGGCGCGCGCGCGGGCGGCAGGATCACGTTCGATGGCCGAGATCGTCAGCGGCTCGACGGTCACGCCATTTCCGAGGCGCGCGGCGATGAAGCGCGCATAGCTGGCGGTGGCGTCGGTGAACAGTCCGATCATGACGATCCTGGTCCGGGCACCTATGCTGTCGCGATAGAAGGCGCGCGCGCTGACCAGCGAGACGAGTTCGGCCGGCCGGATCCCTGCGGCCGTTCCGGCATCAATCAGCGCGTCGATCCGCCTGTGCAGTTCCATCGCCTCCGGGCGGGCGGCCAGCCTCGCACGCCCGCTGCTGGTGACGAACGTGCCGGAACCGGGACGCGTTTCGATCATGCCTGAAGCCTTGAGGTCGCCATAGACCTGGCTGACCGTCATTGGGGCAACACCGATGCGCTCGGCCAGTTCCCTGACCGAGGGAAGCAGCTCTCCCGGCACCAATTCGCCGCAGGCGATGCCGTATTCGATCAGTCCCTGCAACTGCGTGCGCAGGGGAACTGGCAGATCGCGATCGACCGAGAACTCCATTCAGGTCCCAATTCAAGTGTATTACTCACCTATAACGCTTAGTCCGGTCGTTCTTGGGTGACAAGCGCGTTGTTGCGCCAGAGTGCCGCTTTCCTTGGGACAATCCCGTTGACACGATGGGCCTTGCGTGAAAACGTTATGGCCAACAATAACACTTGAAAATTCCTCTGGAGATACGGGAGCCGTCATGAACACGCTCGTCAAGGCCGCGCTGAGCGCGGCACTTCTCGTTGGAACCAGCTACAGCGCGCTTGCGGTCGAACGCGGCGGCACCCTGAAATACGGCCGCTATGCGGACAGCCTCTTTCTCGATCCGGTGCTCAACGATGCAAACGTCGACATCTGGGTCCTGTCCAATCTCTACGACACGCTGATCCTGCCCACCGACGACGGCAAGGGCCTGAAGCCGGGCCTGGCGACGGAGTGGAAGGTGTCCGGCGACGGGCTCACCGTCACGCTGACCTTGCGCGACGGCATCAAGTTTTCCGACGGATCGCCGATCACCCCGGCCGACGTGCAGTGGTCGCTGAAGCGCGCCGCAGATCCGAAGAAAGGCATCTGGAATTTCCTGGTCGGCTCGATCCAGGACGTCACCACCGAAGGCGACCACACCGTCATCATCAAGCTCAAGAACACCGATCCGGCGATCCTCGCCTCGCTCACCGTGTTCAACACCGCGATCCTGCCGATGAAGGCGTTCGAAGCCTCGGAAGGGACAACCGACGAGGAAAAGGCGAAGAGCTTCTCGGCGCATCCGATCAGTTCCGGTCCGTTCGTCCTGCAATCCTGGGACCACGGCCAGTCGATGAAGCTGACCCGCAACGAGAACTACTGGGCGAAGGGCGAGGACGGCAAGCCGCTGCCCTATCTCGACGGCATCGATTTCGAGGTCATCCCCGATGATGCCACCCGCATCCTGAAATTGCAGTCGGGCGAGATCGACGGCGCCGAATTCATCCCGTATGCGCGGGTCGACGAATTAAAGCAGGCCGACGGCATCGATATGAAACTCTACCCGTCGACCCGGGTCGAATACATCACCATGAACGTGCGCCCGAAGATCGGCGACAAGGACAATCCGCTGTCGAACGAAAAAGTCCGCCAGGCGATGAACTACGCGACCAACAAGGAGGCGATCATCCAGGTGGTGACGCATGGTGTGGGGTCACAGATGACTTCGTTCATGTCCTCGGCGACGCCACTGCACAAGGGTGACAAGCCGCTCTATCCCTACGATCTCGACAAGGCCAAGCAGTTGATGAAGGATGCCGGCTTCGAGAATGGCTTCGAAACCAGCCTGCTCGTGCTTGCCGGCAACCAGGACGAGATCGGCATCGCCACGGCGGTGCAGCAGATGTGGGGGCAGATCGGCATCAAGCTCGACCTGCAGCAGGTCGACAATCCGAGCCGCACCCAGCAATACCGCGACGGCACATTCACGATGCGCGAAGCGGCGTGGACCGATGATATCGCCGACCCGAACGAGATCGCTTCGTATTTCGTCTATTCGCCGACCATCGGCGCGCTGCACAGCGGCTGGAAGAGCGACGAGGCCGACAAGCTTTTCGAAGCCTCGCAAAAAGAGATCGACGCCGCCAAGCGCGCGGATCAATATGCCAAGATGCAGGACCTATACAACGCCAGCGGGCCGATCCTCCCGCTCTACGAAACGCCTTATCCGGTCGCGTTGAGCAAGAAAGTGCAAGGCTTCGTGCAGATCCCGCTCGGCAACAATATCTTTGGTGCCGCATGGCTGCAAAAGTAGGCTGATCGCCTAAGGCGGTGAACGTCCGATCGTTCGCCGCCATCCTGCTAAAATTGAACAAGGTCTGGATCACCTCTTGCCGCTGTTGGGCTTCATTTTCCGACGAGTTCTGCAAACGATCCCGACCATCGCCTTCATCCTGGTGGTCACCTTCATCCTCGTTCGGCTTTTGCCGGGCGATCCGGCCAGCGCGATGCTCGGTGATCGCGCCATCGACGCTGACGTCCAGCGTATCAATGCCAAGCTAGGGCTCGACCAACCGATCCCGGTGCAGTTCCTCTACTTCACCAAAGCGGTCTTCACCGGCGATCTCGGCAACTCGATCGGCCTGAAGCTGCCGGTGATCGAACTGATCGAGCGCCGTCTCCCCGTCACATTGATGCTTACCGGAATGGCCGCCCTGATCGCGCTGCTGGTGGCGGTGCCGCTGTCCTTCGTCGCGGCGCTCAACCGTGGCGGCGCACCGGACGCCATCATCCGCGGCACCTTCCAAATCGGCCTGTCCATGCCCGTCTTCTATGTCGGGCTGGTGCTGCTGACGGTGTTTGCCGCAAAATTGCGCTGGTTTCCGGTCGGGGGCTATGGCCAGAACTTCCTTGACGATCTCTACCATCTCTTTCTTCCCGCCACGACGCTGGCGCTCAGCCTTTCCGCCGTGCTCATGCGCAATCTGCGCGCCGCCATCATCGGGGTGGTTGGCGCCGACTATGTCGACTTTGCCCGCGCCAAGGGCCTTCGCGCGAGGGTGATCATGACGCGCCATGTCCTGCGCAATGCGCTGATTTCGACGGTTACGCTGTTTGGCCTGTCGATCGGCACGTTGCTCGGCGGTGCGGTCATCACAGAAACGGTATTCGCCATCCCTGGTGCCGGGCGGCTGATGATCGAGGCCATCTACGGCCGCGACTATCCCGTCATCCAGGGACTGACGATCGCACTGGCGCTGCTCGTGTCATTCACCTTCCTACTGACCGACATCGTCCAGGCGTGGCTCGACCCACGAGTGGTCCGATGAGCGCGGGCGCCGTCCAGATCGCCCCGCCGGCGAAACGGCGCCGGGCATTGCCAGGCACGCTGGTAGGCGCAGTCATCGTGCTTGGCGCCAGCCTTGCCATGGCGTTCTTTCCAAGTCTCTTCGCGCCCTACGATCCGACCGCCTTCGACTACAACGCCATCATGCATGGGCCGAGCTGGGCGCACCCTTTCGGCACCGACAATTTCGGCCGTGACATGCTTTCGCGTGTCATCCACGCCTATCGAATCGACATGCAGATCGCGGTGTTCGCGACAACGGGACCGTTCATCTTCGGCACCATCGTCGGCGCCCTGGTCGGCTATGTGGGCGGCTGGGTGGAGGCGGTGTTCGGCCGCGTCGTCGATGCGGTCATCACCTTCCCGTTCCTCGTGCTGGTCATCGCCATCGTCTCGGTGCTCGGCCCCGGCCTCCGCAACATGTACATCGCCGTCGGCGTCGTCGACTGGGTGTTCTACGCAAGGCTGGTCTCCGCCGAGGTCAAGATCCAGCGCCGGCTCGACTACGCCGACGCGGCACGTGGCATGGGTTACGGCCACATGCGCATTATCTTCCGGCATCTGCTGCCTAACGCGATAACGCCGGCGGTGGTCTATTTGATGACCGACATGGCGCTCGCCATCTTGCTCGGCTCCAGCCTCGGCTATCTCGGCCTCGGCGCGCAGCCGCCGGCCGCTGAGTGGGGTGTGCTGATCGCCGACGGCAAGAATTTCATGACCACCGCATGGTGGGTGTCCGTATTCCCCGGCATTGCCATCGTCATCACCGGGCTCGGCTTCAGCCTTGCAGGCGACGCGCTGGCCGATTTGCTGAGGGTCAACCGATGACGGCGCCGTCTCCAGATCGAAATACAGCCGGCGGTGGGCTCAAGGTGCGCGGCCTCACCACCACCTTCGCAACGCCACGAGGCCTGGCCACCGTCGTTGATGGCATCAATCTCGATGTCGCGCCGGGCGAGATTGTCGGCCTGGTCGGCGAGTCCGGATCGGGCAAGAGCATGACACTGCGCTCGATCGTGCGGCTGGTGCGCGAACCGGGCAAGGTGAGCGGTCAGGTCGAATGGCAGGGCCGCGACCTGATGGCGATGCGCGAGGCGGACCTTCGCAAGGTGCGCGGCGCCGAAATAGCGATGATTTTTCAAGAGCCGATGACGGCGCTCAACCCCGTGCTGCCGGTCCGCCTGCAGATCGAGGAAAATCTCAGCGCCCACACCACCCTGGACCGCCGTGCCCGCCGTCAACGCGCGCTGGAACTGATGAACATCGTCGGCATTCCGGCCGCCGAGCGGCGGCTCGACGAATACCCGCACCAGTTCTCCGGCGGCATGCGCCAGCGGGTGATGATCGCGATTGCGCTGGCCAATTCGCCGAAACTGCTGCTCGCCGACGAGCCGACGACGGCGCTCGACGTGACGATCCAGGACCAGATTCTGAAGCTTATCCTCGACCTGCGCGACCGTTTCGGCATGAGCGTGGTGTTCGTCACCCACGATCTCGGCGTCGTCGCGGCGACCTGCGACCGCATGGCGGTGATGTATGCCGGGCGCATCGTCGAGACCGGCACGGTGGCGCAGGTGTTCGCCGAGCCACACCATCCCTATACGCGCGGGCTGCTTGGTTCCGTGCCGCGCATCGGCGCCGAGCGCAGCATGCTTTTATCGATCGAGGGTATGCCACCGGGCCTGATCGATTTGCCGGACGGCTGCGCCTTTCATCCGCGCTGTTCCTTCGCCACGGACCGCTGCCGCGCCGAGCGGCCGCCGCTCGAAAGCTTCGCCGCCGGCAGAGAGGTCGCCTGCTTCCACCATCAGACCGTGGCCGCGATGGCGGAGGCGGCCTGATGCGGGACATGCCGCTGATCTCCGTCGAAGGCGTCTCCAAGCGGTTTCGCCTTCCCCGGACCGCGTCCGACATACTCACCGGCAGACCGCCTGCCGCTGTCCATGCTTTGAACAATGTCGATCTCGAAGTGCATCGTGGCGAGACGCTCGGCATCGTTGGCGAATCCGGCTGCGGAAAATCCACGCTGGCGCGTTGTCTCGTGCGGCTCCTCGAGCCGGACGAAGGACTGGTGCGTTTCGACGGCAAGGATATCGGTCTGCTGCCTCAGGCGGAACGGCGCGCCTTCAACCGCCGCGTCCAGATGATCTTTCAGGATCCCTACTCCTCGCTCAATCCGCGCATGTCGGTGCGACAGGTTCTGTCCGAAGCGCTGAGCGTGCATGCGATGCGGCCAAAGGCCGATATCCCGGCGCGTATCACCGAGCTGCTGGGCCTTGTCCGCCTTCCGGCGGACGCCGCCAACCGCTATCCGCATGAGTTCTCCGGCGGCCAGCGCCAGCGCATCGGTATCGCACGCGCTCTTGCCGTCGAGCCGGAGGTGCTGGTCGCCGACGAACTGGTCTCCGCGCTCGACGTCTCGGTGCAGGCGCAGGTCATCAACCTCCTGCTGGACCTCCAGGAGCGGCTGAAGCTTACCGTCGTCTTCGTCGCCCATGACCTCAGACTGGTGCGCCACATCTCACACCGCGTCGCGGTGATGTACCTGGGCAAAGTGGTCGAGACCGGCCCAACGGAAGCGCTGTTTGCAACACCCCGCCACCCCTATTCGAAGGCGCTGCTCGATGCCGCGCCCGAACTCGATCCGGCGCGGCAAACGCGGGTGGCGGCGGCACGCGGTGAACTCCCCAATCCGCTTGACCTGCCCACCGGCTGCCTGTTCAACACGCGATGCCCGTTCGCGTTCGAGCGTTGCTTTGCCGAGCGGCCGAACCTGTCCAACCGGGGGCCGGCCCACTTTGCCGCCTGTCACCTGACTGACTTCGGCAAACCGACGCCCGCGACAATCGCTGCACAATGAGCTGCTGAAGAACCGAATTTCCCAAATGGCCAAGAGACGCCGATGAGCTACGCCGCATTCGAAGCCGAGGTCGCCAAGGTCAACGACATCTTGTGCGCGGTGAACGTGCTTGTCTGGGATTCGCGTACCATGATGCCCTCGCTTGCTGCCGAGGCGCGCGGCAGGCAATTGGGCACGCTGGCGACGGTCGCACGCGAAATCGCTACTGGCGATACCATGCACAAGGCGCTCGATGCCGCGCGCCTGGAACTCACGGGAATGCCCGACGAGCAGCTTCGAAGGCGTGCGCTCGATGACGCGACGGGCGCGATCGCCACACTCGGCCGCATCCCGGCACGGCTGGTCCAGGAAGCAGCAGAGCGGCGGACCGAGGGCCAGGCGGCATGGATCAAGGCGCGTGCCGAGAACGATTTCGCGGCCTTCGCGCCGGTGCTCGAGCGAACCGTCGCGCTGCAGCGCGAGATCTGCGAGCATGTCGGCTATGTCGACCATCCCTACGATGCGGCGTGCAGCACCTTCGAGCCCGAGATAAGCTGGGCGCAGCTCAAAGATTTGTATGCCGAACTGAAATTGGCGATCGGACCGCTGCTTCAGGCTGCGCTGCAAGCGCCGCCTGCGCGCATCGATGTTCTGGAGCGCACCTATCCAATCGAAAGGCAGAAAGCCTTCTCCAAGGCAGTGGCCGCCCGCATGGGGTACGACTTCGAGCGCGGCCGGCTTGACGACACGGTTCATCCTTTCGAGATTTCCTTCACGCGTAGCGACGTACGCATCACTGGCCGCTTCCGTGAGAACTGGCTGCCAGGCGGCCTCTTTGCTGTCTGGCACGAAGCTGGCCACGGCATCTACGAGCAGGGCGTTTCGCCCGCATTCACCCGCTCGATCTTCACGACCGACCTCGTCAATCTCTACGCGGTCGGCGGCACCAGCTTCGGCATGCATGAATCGCAGTCCCGCCTGTGGGAGAACCGCGTCGGCCGCTCCCGCCGCTTCTGGGAGCAGAATTTCGGGGCATTGCAAGCCGAGTTTCCCGACCAACTCGCCGACGTCTCGGTCGCCGACTTCTGGCGGGCGGTGAATGCGCCACGTCCTAGCCTGATCCGGGTGGAGGCCGACGAACTCACCTATGACCTGCATATCATTCTGCGTTCGGAGATCGAGGCCGGATTGATGGACGGCAGCCTGCGCATCGCTGACCTTCCAGCGATCTGGGCGGACAAGATCCGCGGCTATCTTGGCCTTGACGTGCCGACCGACACGCTGGGCGTCTTGCAGGATGTGCATTGGTCGGCGGGCATGATCGGATCCTTCCCGACCTACACGATGGGCAACGTCATGTCCTCCCAGCTCTTCAAGGCGGCGACCAAGGTGCCTGGGATTGAGCGCGGGCTCGAGACCGGCGACTATGCGCCGCTGAGGACGTGGCTGGCCGACAATGTGCATCGTCACGGCCGCTCGCTGACGCCAGCCGAAATCCTGAAGGCCGCAACTGGCAAGGTGCTAGGGACCGACGACTACATTGACGATCTCCGTCGCAAGGTGGCCGAGCTTGACGCATAGCGCCTGTCATCCTGATTCAGGCGTGGTCGAGCCGCTGCTGACCTGCCTTCGGCGCAAGCCCAGACGCTATCTCTCCGGCCGCTGCGACTGGAATGGTCTGCCTGTCTTGCCGCAATGGGTACTTTTCGCGGCCTTTTCCTGATGTAGACCGAGGTTGCAAGGGAGCAACCGGACGTTGGCGGAATTCGACTTCATCATTGTTGGTGCCGGCACCGCCGGTTGCCTGCTCGCCGACCGTTTGACGAAATCCGGAAAGCATCGCGTGCTTTTGCTGGAAGCTGGCGGTAGTGACCGTCGCTTCATGGTCCGCATGCCGATCGGCTACGGCCACAGCTTCTACAATCCGCGCGTCAACTGGATGTTCTGGTCAGGCGCGCAGGAGGCCCTGGCCGGCCGCAGGATCTACTTTCCGCGCGGCAAGCTGCTGGGTGGTTCGAGTTCGATCAACGCCATGGTTTTCGTGCGCGGACAGCAGCGCGATTTCGACGATTGGCGCGATGCCGGCAACCCCGGCTGGGGCTGGGATGATGTTCTGCCCCACTTCAAATCGTTCGAAAGATTTCATGGCAAGGCGAGCGTCGAGCGCGGGACCGACGGGGCGCTTGACGTCATCGACATGGCCGGCGGCGTGCATCCCATGAGCCACGGCTTTCTTGCCGCGGCAGAGCAGGCAGGCTTTGCAGCGACGCCGGATTACAACGGCCGTCAGCAGGAAGGTGTCGCCATCTACCAGATCACGACACGCAATGGCATGCGGGCGTCCGCGGCGACCGCATTCCTTCACCCTGCATTGAAACGCGACAATCTCCAGCTTGTGGCCGGCGCAGTGGCTGCCAGGCTTGTTTTCGACGGTCGCAAGGTCATCGGCGTCGACTATTCCACGGGCGCCACGAAACACACGGCCAGGGCACGTCGCGAGGTGATCCTCTCGGCGGGGGCGGTCGGTTCGCCAACCCTGATCCAGCGCTCGGGCGTTGGCGCGGGCGAGATGCTTCGAACGCTGGGCATCCCTGTCGTCCACGATCTGCCGGCGGTCGGCGAGCATCTGCAGGACCACCTCGGTGTCGATTATCTCTATCGCTCGCGCAAACCGACATTGAACGGTCAATTGCGGTCGTGGACCGGCCGCCTGATGCTGGGCATGCGTTATCTTGCGTTCCGCGACGGGCCGCTGTCACTCAGCGTCAACCAGGCCGGCGGCTTCGTCCGTTCAGATCCCGCGCGCGACTATGTCGACACCCAGCTCTACTTCTCTCCGGTCAGCTACAGCAAACCGACACCGGGCGTCCGGCGCCTGACCCTGCCCGACCCGTTCCCCGGCTTTTTCATCGGTATTTCGCACTGCCGGCCAAGGAGCCAAGGCAGCATTCGCATCGCCTCGGCCGATCCAGATGCCGCCCCGATCATCGACCCCAACTATCTCTCCCACCCAGCGGATATGGCGGAAATGCTGGCGGGTGTGCGGCTGATACGCAAAATCGCGGCGCAGCCGGCGATGGCGGAGCTGATCGAGGAAGAGCTCAAACCCGGCGTTGCAGTGACGACCGACGAGGAACTGTCCGACGACATTCGCCGCCGCTCGGGCAGCATTTTCCACGCATCCTGCACCTGCCGCATGGGCCCGGATCCGCAGTCTTCGGTCGTCGACCATCGCCTCAAGGTCCACGGTCTGTCGGGACTGCGGGTGATCGACGCTTCGGTATTCCCCCAAGTGACATCGGGCAACACCAACGCGCCGACGTTCATGGTGGCGGAGAAGGGTGCTGCGATGGTGCTTGAAGACCACGCCTGATCGATGACTGCTCCAGCACGCTGGCCAGCAACTCGACCCCCTTGCGGATGCTGCGCGGGTCGATGGCGCTGACGCCGAGCACGAGACCCTGATCGGCGACGGGGTCGATGCAAAATCGTCCGATCGTGGAGACGAGGACACCGGCGGCTTCCGCTGCTGTCTGCACCGCATCTTCCTGGTGCCCCGGTTGGGCAAACCGCGCGACGACGTGAAACCCGGCGTTGGACCGCGCGGTGTCGAGCAGGCCGCCGAGCAGCCGGTCGGCCGCGTCGTGGAAAACCTCATGCCTTTCCCGATAGATATCGCGCATGCGGCGAAGGTGAGTCGAGAAATGTCCCTCATTGATGAAGGCCGCCATCACCGCCTGGACGCTCGACGGGACCCCTTGGAGGAAGGCACCGGAAACTCTCTGAAATACCGCGACCAGCGGCCTTGGGGCGACATAGAAGCCGAGCCGCAGCGACGGGAACATCGACTTGGAGAACGTGCCGACATAGATCACGCGCTCGGCATTGTCGGCGCTCTTCAGCGTCGGCAACGGCCGGCCATCGTAACGGAATTCACCATCATAGTCGTCCTCGATGATCCAGGCATCGCGATCGTTGACGGCGCGCAACAGGTGGGCTCTACGCCGCAGGCTCATCTCCACGCCCAAAGGGTGCTGGTGCGACGGCGTCACGAACGCCAGGCGGAAGTCTGGCGCCTTGCTCAGTCCCGCCTCCACGGACAGGCCTTCGGCATCGACCGGAACCGGAACCATCGTGGCGCCGCAGGCGATCAGCGAGTTGCGCGCGCCGATCGCGCCGGGGTTCTCGAACCACACCGCATCGCCGCGATTGAGCAGCACGCGGCCGATCAGGTCGAATGCCTGCTGTGCGCCGTTGACGATGAAGATTTGCTCGGCCTCGCAGACCACACCGCGGCTGGCGCGCAGATGCTCGGCGATCGCCTGCCGAAGCTGCGGCAAGCCGTTCGGGTCGGAGTAGCCCATGATCAGGTCGCGCGGCTGGCGCCAGTGCTTGGCCGACAGCCGCGACCAGATGGCCAGCGGAAACGCGTCGAACGCCGGCATTCCGGTGACGAAGGCGCGTGGCTTCTGCGGGTGCGACAGACGCTGCAGGAAGCGCGGCGAAGCTTCGGCGATAAGGTCCGCCAGCTTTGTCGTGGCCGCGCGTTCGTTGCCCACCGTAACCGTGGCGCGGGGGCGCTGGGCCTCCGCCACCTCCGACACGAACGAGCCCGAGCCCGTGTGCGACACGATCAGGCCTTCAGCCGCCAGCCGTTCGAACACGGCGATCGCCGTTGTGCGCGACACGGCGAGTTCCCTGGCAAAGGTGCGGCTGGATGGCAGACGCTTTCCGACCGCCAGATCGCCTGAGACGATCATCTGCTTCACCGCGCTGTAAACCTGCGCGGTGATCGACCGTGTCGAGCTGCGATCGATGGCGATCGCAAACAGCAATTCGCCCCCTGACCGCTTGACCATGTCGCTCGCTCCATCGATGGCGAGCTATATCGGCTCGCGCATTTTTCGATAATGGACCTTATACGCGCGGTCCGTCAGGTTGATAGACCTCTGTATCGAGATCGACCGGACTGGCCATATGCGTATCGACTGCATCGAGACTTTCACGACCCGCGACATCGGTTTCGTTCGCATAACCACCGCCGACGGTGGTCAGGGCATTGGCCAGGTATCGACCTACCACTCCGACATAACTTCGGCGGTGCTGCACCGCCAGGTCGCGCCGTGGGTGCTCGGCGTCGAGTTCGACGATGTCGATGCGCTCACCGACAAGGTGATCGAGCGCGAGCACAAATTCCCCGGCTCGTACATGAAGCGCGCGCTGGGCGGGCTCGACACGGCGATCTGGGATTGCCGTGGCAAACAGGCCGGCAAGCCAGTGGTCGAGCTTCTCGGCGGCACGCCGGGCAAGCTGCGGGCCTATGCCTCCTCCATGAAGCGCGATATCACGCCGGACGCCGAAGCCAGGCGTTTCAAGCAGCTGCAGGGCGAGTTCGGTTTCGATGCGTTCAAGTTTCGCGTCGCGGCCGAGTATGGTCACGATGTCGACGAATGGCCCGGCCGCACGGAGCAGATCGTGCCGACGATCCGCAAGGCGCTTGGCACGTCGGCGTCCCTTCTCGTCGACGCCAACAGCGGCTTTTCGCCGGCGCGGGCGATCGAGGTCGGCTCCATCCTTGCCGATAACGGCATCGAGCATTTCGAGGAGCCGTGCCTGTACTGGGAGCTCGAGCAGACCAAGGAGGTGGCGGACGCATTGGACGTCGCCGTCACCGGCGGCGAGCAAGATTGCGAGATCGCTACCTGGCGGCGCATGATCGAGATGCGCGCCGTCGACATCGTCCAGCCGGATATCCTCTATCTTGGGGGTATGAGCCGTACCTTGCGGGTGTGCAGGATGGCAAAGGCGGCCGGCCTGCCGGTCACGCCGCACTCGGCCAATCTCGGGCTGGTGACGTTGTTCACTATGCACTTGCTGCGTGCCATCGATGGCGCCGGCAAATATCTCGAATTCTCGATCGAGGGTCCGGACTACTATCCCTGGCAGGAAGGCCTCTTCGTGAAATCGCCCTACGGCGTCGAGGATGGGCAGGTCTGCGTCTCCGACGAACCTGGATGGGGCGTCGAGATCTGCCCGGAGTGGCTGGCCAAGTCCGCCTACCAGAAGAGCGAACTGAGCTGACGGGATATGCTTGGCGCGGCGCGATCTTTGGATCGGCTCGCCGGCTTGCCCGACAGCCATTTCATCGACGAAGGCTGTGGCTGCCGCAATCGGCGCTCCGGCATCGGCCGGAAAAAGGGGGTGATCGCCTTGGCCAGCCAATGCAAGACCAAATCGGTCACGATCATATGACGGCCCCGGCCACATCCGCGGCGCGGGTATCTCGGTCGCCGACATTTCAGCGACTCGACGGATGGCGAATGGTCTGCCATTTTGTTGAGAATGGCAGTGTCCTGGGACAATGCAGGCCCTAACACTGTCGGATGGCAAGCCGCGCCGGCTTGCAAGGAAGCCTCCCGGCATCGTTTCGGTGTGCCGGTAAGAAAACAAAATTCAGGGGAACATCCCGCTTCCGAAAACGCCGGCCGGCCGAAACGTGAACGATCAACGTTGGGAAAATGGGAGAATTGACTTGAACAGGTTCACCACATCAGTGAGCCGCCGCACCTTGTTGAAGGTGACGGCGGTAGGCGCAGGCGCTCTCGCGGCTCCTGCTTTCATTTCGCGCGCAGCACTCGCCTCATCCGGCGAGTTGAATTTCATGGGCTGGGCGGGCTATCCCGACCTCGCCGCCAAGGTCTTCCCGGCCTTCGAAAAGGCGACCGGGATCAAGGTCAACTTCAACGAGCAGCCCGACCAGGATGCAATGTTTGCCCAGGCCAAGCTGTCGCTGCAGACCGGCGCGATCGATGTCGCCGAGCCGACCGTCGACCGCATCGGCGGCTGGGCTTCGAACGGGCTCACCCAGGGCTGGGACGTCAGCAAGCTGAATATCGACAACTATCTGCCCGGCCTGGCCGACGGCAAGATGGGAGAGATGGCAACGGTCGGCGGCAAGCGCATGATCGTGCTTAGCGTCTGGGGTACCGAGGCGATCGTCTATTCCAAGGCCGATGCGCCGACCGAATACGGCAAGGCAAGCCTTGGCGACCTGTTCGATCCGAAGTTCGTGGGCAAGGTCTGCCTGCGCCCGCATTCGGCGCTGGCCGCCATGGGGCGCTACCTCGATAGCGAAGGCAAGCTGCCGAAGCCATGGCTCGACGGCTACAAGGACGAAGCCACCATGAAGCAGCTTTGGGACATCGCGCTCGCCGAGGCTGTCAAGACCAAGTCGAATGTCGTCCAGTTCTGGTCGGGCGAAAACGAAGCCCAGGCAGCCTACCGCACCAACGGCGCGGTGATCGGCCTCAACTGGGACTCCACCGGCTACAATCTGCGTGCCGACGGGTTTGGCTACATCGCGCCGAAGGAAGGCGCGTTCGCCTGGAATCAGGGTTTTGCCCTGCTGTCCAACGCCAAGAACGTCGAACAGGCGCATGAATTCGCCAAATGGGTCGCCACGCCCGAAGGGTCGGCAGGATGGGCTGCCGCTTTCTCGGCCAACCCGGTCGCCAAGGGTGCGATCGACCTGGCCAGCGCCGAGGTGAAGGCGTTCTACACCTCAGCGCTTCCGAGCGACGCGACGCAGAAGCTGTGGTGGTGGCCGGAACAGCAGGCCTGGTTCATCAAGCTGCGCGGCGAGTATGCCGACAAGTACAAGGCGGCCTAGCCAGTTCGCGACAAACCGCCGGATTCTGACGGAGTCCGGCGGTTTTTTGCTGCACTGCGGCAATCTGGACTAGCATATTTCTCTTGAATTGGGGCAGACTACGCACAGCATGAGCGCGGGCGTCGATCTCGATAACGTATGTGCGGACTTCGGTTCCTTTCGGGCCGTCGACCGCGTAACCGTTCACATAAAGCCGGGTGAGTTCTTCTCGTTCCTGGGTCCGTCGGGCTGCGGCAAGACGACGATCCTTCGCATGGTCTCCGGATTCATCAGGCCGAGCGAGGGGAAAATCACCATCGGTGGCCAGGACATGCGCGACATCCGCCCGAACCAGCGGCCGACCGCGCTGATCTTCCAGAACCTCGCGCTGTTTCCGTTGATGCCGGTCTGGGAAAACATCGCCTTCGGGCTGGAAGTACGCGGCGTCGACAGGAAGGCGCGGCGCGACAGGGCCGAAGAGCTGCTGCGCCTGGTCGACCTGCCGGGAGCCGCGGACAAGACGATCGGCCAGCTTTCGGGCGGGCAGAAGCAGCGCGTCGCCATCGCGCGTGCGCTTGCCGTCGAGCCGAAGGTGATGCTGCTCGACGAGCCATTGTCAGCGCTCGACCTCAAACTCAGGCAGCACATGCGTGCCGAGCTGCGCGCCATCCAGAAGCGCACCAACGTGACCTTCATCTACATCACCCACGACCAGGGCGAGGCGTTGGCCATGTCCGACCGCGTCGGCGTGATGTCGCAAGGCCGGCTGCAGCAAGTGTCCGCGCCGCAGGACATCTACAACCAGCCGGTCAACGGCTTCGTTGCGTCGTTCGTCGGCGAAAACAACATCTTTGCCGGCAAGATCGGCAACATCTCCAGCAACATGGCGCAGTTCGAGACGAGCGTCGGCACGTTCAAGGCGACCATCGGGCCGGATGCGGGAACTGCCCACAATCCAAAGCTCTATGTCAGGCCCGAGCACGCCAGGCTCGTAGCCAAGCCGGTCAATGGCGAGAACGCAATTGCCGTCGAGATCGCCGACGTCGCCTTCGAGGGCAATTTCATCAGCATCCAGGCCCGCGACGCGCATGGCGGCATTCTCGTGGCCGAGGCCCGCAACGACGGCCAGGGCTCGGTGCCGTCGCCGGGCGAGAAGCTTCACATGGTCTTCGACGCCGAGCGAGCCGTTATTCTGGCCGACGAGACGCCGGCCGCGAACGCCACGCCATGAACGATCTCCTGCGCCGCTACGGACCAGTGCTTTCTATCCTGTTCGCTGCGCTGACGGCGTTCTGGCTGCTGGCGCTGGTGGTGTTGCCAGACCTCTATCTGTTCGAGAATTCGTTCCGGCCCTATTTGCCGATTTCCGAAGTTGGCGGGCCGAAGGATTTCTACAGCTTCGACAACTACCTGACTTTCTTTCACAGCCCGATCCACATCCAGGTGTTCGTCTGGACGATCGTCTACAGCACGGTCGTCACGGTTCTCTGCTTCGTGATCGCCTATCCGCTCGCCTACTATCTGTCCAAGGTGGCGCGCAGCAATCTGCTGCCGACGCTGTTCCTGCTCATCCTTGTTCCGTTGTGGGTCAGCGAGGTGCTGCGGTCGTTTGCCTGGTTCATCATCCTGGCGCTCAAGGGGCCGCTCAATATCCTGCTGCTCGGTATCGGTGTCATCGACCAGCCGATCCGCTGGCTTACAGGCTTTCGCGGCGTCATCATCGGCCTGGTGTACACCTACGTGCTGTTCATGCTGTTTCCGCTTTACAACGCCATCCAGTCGCTCGACACCAACCAGATCGAGGCCGCCGAAGATCTCGGGTCGCCGTGGTGGCGAACGCATTGGCGGGTGATCCTGCCGCACGCCAAGCCCGGCATCGCATCGGGGTCGGTGATGGTGTTCATGCTGTCGGCCGGCTCGATCCTGGTGCCGACGCTGCTGGCATCCACGTCGTCGCGGTGGTTCACGGAGATCATCCAGCAATGGATGTTCGAATCGCAGGACTGGAACACCGGCTCGGCCTATGCCTTCATGCTGCTGCTGCTGTGCACGATCTTTGTCTCGGTGGTGATGCGGCTGTTCCGCGTCAAGCTGTCGGACATCGCGAAATGAGTCCGTCATGAGCCAGGCGCGCCGATCCGATTGGCTGTTCCACGCCTACATGGTGGTGTTCCTGCTCTATATGCTGCTGCCGCTGGTCGTGATGGGCGGTGCCGCCTTCAACGATTCCCGCTTCCCGTCCGTCTATCCGTGGGTCGGCTTCACCGATCGCTGGTTCGTCGAGCTGTGGAACGACGGGCGCCTGTGGGGCGCGTTCCGCAACACGCTGTTCGTGGCGCTCGCCGTCGTCGGATTGTCCATTCCCATCGGAACCGCTGCCGCCATCCTGATCAACAGCCTGTCCGGCGCGGCACGCTCGGTCCTCTATGGCCTGATGGTCGCGCCGGTGCTGACGCCCGGCGCCGTGATCGGTATCTCGACCTTGCTGTTCTGGAACAAGTTCTCGGTTCCGGCCGGGCTGCATTTGTCGGTGCTCGGCCAGGTCTCCTATATCGCCGCCTTTGTCATGCTTCTGGTGCTGGCCCGGCTGCAGAGTTTTGACCGGCAGCTGGAGGAGGCGGCGCTCGACCTCGGGGCAAGCCACGCGCAGGTGCTACGGCGCATCTTGCTGCCGCATCTCTACCCGGCGATCGGCGCGGGTGCGGCGATCGCTTTCTTTCAGTCGATCGAGAATTTCAACACGACGCTGTTCACGCGCGGAACTTACGACACGCTGACCGTCTATGTGTTCTCCAAGGTGCGCAGCGGCATCACGCCGACCATCAATGCACTGGCGCTGATCCTGATCAGCGTGACGCTCGCCTGCGCCATCTGCTATGAAATTTCTCGCCGGCGTTCCGAGAAACGCGCGGCCATGGCAGCCGAATAGCGCGGAGTTGGGGGACGAAGTTTGTTGTCGACCTTCAGCGAAAACTTGACGGCTCCCCATATCGGGCGTGAGCAGCCTTTCCCTGACCGATTCACGATGAGGACTGTGACGTGACCGATGGGCTCCGCATCGCTGTCGAGGACGACCTGCCTTTTGTCGAGGCGATCGTCGAGGCCGCCTATTCTCACTATATCCCCATCATTGGCCAAAAGCCCGGGCCAATGCTGGATGACTACGCCGCACTGATCGGCGATCGGCGGGTCCATGTGCTGCAAAGTGACGGGATCATCAAAGGCGTCCTCGTGCTGATCCCCGAAGAGAACGCCATGCTCCTGGACAACATTGCCGTCATTCGCGCCGCAAAAGGGGCGGGCCTGGGCCGAAAGATGTTGATGTTCGCCGAGCAGTCGGCGCGGGACGCCGGCTACAAATCGATCCGGCTCTACACGCACGAGAAGATGACGCAAAACATCGCACTCTATTCCCGCATTGGTTATGTCGAGACGCACCGGGGCGAGGAGAAGGGGCTGCGCCGGGTCTACATGACCAAAGCGCTCGATTGAAATCGGCATCGGGAATGGCATCGGGCGGGGCAGGGATGGCCGGACGCCAAAACACCGTCCCGCAGTAGATAATCAGTACAGCATTTTGGAGGTTCGCTGGCTTCTTGCCGTGCCTCTGCCGCTTGAGGTCCTTTTGGCCGGAGTCCTCTGCTGGAGGTGTCGGCTTTTTTGTCTCGCCCTGGAACAGGCCTGATCTTTTCGTCCAGTTGAAGGGGATATCTTTTGACCTGTGTATCAGGTGCCTGAGGCACCCGGGTTGCCTGAGGCACCCGGGTTGCCTGAGGTAGCGCCCGAAATCATATTCAGCGTCAAAAAAGCGAAGCGGGATTGCGCCGCAAATGCTCTTGTTGTACGAACGTTCAACAAGAGCATTTGCGGGTACCTGCCGTGGTACGAACCGAGTTTCCCTTTGCCGTCGAAACCGTCGATCCGCTGTGGATCAGGCTGGCCGACGGCACCCGTATTGCCGCGACGCTGTGGCGGCCGCGCACCGAGGGCAAGGTGCCCGTGGTCGTCGAAATGGTGCCTTACCGCCGCCGTGATGGCACCGTTGCCCGCGACATCGACATCCATCCCTGGCTTGCCGGTCATGGCATCGCCTGCGCCCGCATCGATATCAGGGGCTCGGGCGATTCCGATGGCGATCTGGCCGACGAATATCTGCCGCGCGAACAGGAAGATGCCTGCGAGATCATCGCCCATCTCGCCGCCCAACCCTGGTGCAACGGCAATGTCGGCATGACCGGCATTTCCTGGGGCGGCTTCAACGCGTTGCAGGTCGCGGCGCGCCGGCCGCCGGCCCTGAAGGCCATCATCACCAACTGCGCCACCGACGACCGCTACGCCGACGACATCCATTATATGGGCGGCGCGTTGCTGACCGAGCAGGAGATGTGGTCGAACTTCATGCTGGTGAAGAAGGCGATGGCGCCCGACCCGCAGATCGTCGGCGATGCCTGGCGCGCCATGTGGGAAAGCCGCCTTGCGGCGACAAGCTCGCTTTCGGAAGTGTGGCTCGCGCATCAGCGTCGCGACGAGTACTGGCGGCAAGGGTCCGTCTGCGAGGATCATTCCGCGATCGAATGCGCCGTCATGGCCGTCTGCGGCTGGGAGGACAGCTATTCCAACTTCGTCCCGCGCCTGCTCGAACATCTGCCGGGGCCGAAGCTCGGCATTGTTGGGCCGTGGTCGCATACCTATCCCTGTCGCGGTGCGCCCGGACCACTGATCGGCTATCTGCAGGAGGCGCTGCGCTGGTGGCGCCATTGGCTCCGCGGCGAAGACACCGGCATCATGAACGAGCCGCTCTACCGCGTCTGGGTGACGGGCGAGGAGCGGCCGCAGCCTTTTTACCTTCCGGATCATGCTGGCAGTTGGGCCGCCGAGGATCAGTGGCCGTGGCCGCGCATCGAGCGCCGTGTACTGCATCTGAACGCCGGCGGGTTGAGCAGCGAGCCCGCACCGGGAGCGACGCTTTCAGTCTGCTCGCCGGCGACCGCCGGCCGGGATTGCGGCCGCTGGGGCGGCTATGGCGGCTCCTGTCCTGATATGCCCATCGACCAGCGCCGCGAGGACGGGATGGCGCTGTGCTTCGACACGCCAGTGCTGAGCGATGATCTGACCTTGCTCGGCGCACCCGAACTCGACCTGCTCGTCAGCGTCGACCAGCCATATGTCAACCTCGCCGTGCGGCTCTGCGATGTCTATCCCGACGGCACTTCGGCGCTGATGACCTATGGTGTGCTCAACCTCAGCCATCGCGACAGCCATGAGCACCCGACGCCGTGTCCAGTAGGGTCACCGTTTCGCGTGAAGCTGAAGCTCAACGATTTCGCCCGCACCATACCCAAGGGCCATCGGATCCGGCTGGCGCTGGCCAACCAGCATTGGCCGATCCTGTGGCCGCAGCCGCATTTGTCGACGCTGTCGGTCGTAACCGGCGACAGCGCGGTGATGCTGCCGGTGCGCCCGTCGTCCCCCCGCGACCGCGATGTCCGCTTCGAGCCCGCCGAAACCGCGCCGCCGGTTCCGACCACGACGCTGGACGAGGGCTTCGACCGCCGCATCGTCACCGAGGGTGTCGGCTCGAGCGTGCAGACCATCGCGCTGAGTTCAGACCATGGACGCCGGCGCTATGACGATCGCGCCATCACTGTGTCTTCGGCCAACAGCGATACGATGAGCATCCGTGCCGACGATCCGTTGTCGGCGAAACTGGTCACCGAATATCGCTGGGCGATTGCCAGCGGCGATGCCGACACTGAGGCAGTCGCCGTGACTGAGCTGACATCCGACGAAACGCATTTCAACCTGAGTTGGCGGCTCGAGGCGCGAGAACGGGGCACGCTTGTCCACAGCGCCTCGGCAAGCCGGCGCATCAGGCGCGATTTCGCCTGAGGAGAGGGGAGACAGACCATGCTCGCATATGCAGTGAAGCGCATTGGTCTCGGCCTCCTGATCCTCGTCCTCGTCATGATCGCCATGTATGCAGCGGTCTTCCTGGTTCCCGGCGATCCAGCAACCGTGGCACTGGGTCCGCGCGCCACGCCGGAACTGAAGCGGCTGCTGATCGAGCGCATGGGTCTCGACCAGCCGGTGTGGTGGCAGATCATCGAATTCTTCCGCAACGCGCTGACCGGCAATCTCGGCTACGACGTCTGGTCGAACCGGCCCGTCTCGACCCTGGTGCTGGAAGCGCTGCCGAACACGCTGATCCTTGGGCTGACGGCGCTTACCGTCGCGCTCCTCATCGGCGTGCCGCTCGGTTGCCTGTCGGTGATGCGGCGCGGCACGGCAGCCGATGCCGTCATCGGCGTGCTCTCGGTCGGCGTCATTGCCGTGCCGTCCTTCGTCGTCGCCATCTATTCGCTGCTGCTGTTCGCCGTCACGCTACGCTGGTTGCCGGCCATCGGCGCCGGCGAGGCCGGGGACTTCGTCAGCCAGGCCAAGGCGCTGGTGATGCCGGCCGCGGCCATCGCGCTTGGCTGGATCGGCTACATCGCCCGCATGGTGCGTGCCTCGATGATGGAGGTGATGGGCGAACCGCACATCCGCACCGCACGCTCGTTTGGCTTGCCGGAGTGGAAGATCGTCTCGAAATACGCGCTGCGCATCGCCATCATCCCGACCATCTCGCTGGTCGCTGTCGGACTTGGCAGCATCCTGTCCAGCGCCGTCTTCGTCGAGGCGGTGTTTGCCCGGCCCGGCATCGGCAAGCTGATCACCGACGCCGTCAACACCCGCAACTATCCGGTCGTCATGGGCACGGTGCTGATTATGACCGCCATCTATGTCTCCATCACCATTGCCGCCGATCTGTTGATCGCGCGGCTCGACCCGAGGGTGCGCGATGTCTTCCGTGGCTGATGCCTCGTTGTCCGTTCCGGACCGACAACGGTTTCCGCTGCTGCGCGCACTGCTTGCCGATCCGTTCACCTGCGTGGCGCTGATCCTGGTCACCGGTTTCCTCGTCACCGCGATCTTCGCGCCGTTTCTGGCGCCCTATTCGCCGGTCAAGATCGACGTGCTGCACAAGCTGCAGCCGCCATCGATGGAGCATTGGTTCGGCACCGATCATCTCGGCCGCGATCTCCTGTCGCGCGTCATCTATGGTGCGCGTACCGCACTCACCATCGCCATGGTTTCGGTGGCGATTGCCGGCGCCATCGGCTTGCTGCTCGGCCTGATCGCCGGCTACGGCCCGCGCTGGCTCGACGCCATCCTGGTGCTGAGCTTCGACAGCCTGAACTCGCTGCCGATGATCATGTTCGCGCTCGCCATCATCACCGTGCTCGGCGCCGGCACCGGCACGCTGATCATCGTCATCGCCGCGACCTCGTTTCCAAGCTATGCCCGGCTGATCCGGGCACAGACGCTGGCGCTGAAGAACAGTGATTACATCCTGGCCGAGCGGCTGATCGACGCCAGTGCCGCGCGCATCATCTTCATCCATCTTCTGCCCAATGTGGTGGGACCGCTGATCATCCTTTTGTCGATGGACATCCCGGTCGTCATCATGGTCGAGGCCGGCCTGAGCTTCCTCGGCCTTGGTGTGCGGCCGCCGACACCGTCCTGGGGCTCGATCCTCTATGATGGCTACACCTCGATCCGTTCCGCGCCCTTCATGGTCATTTTCGGTGGCTTGCCGCTGGTGCTGGCGACGCTCGGCTTCACCTTCCTCGGCGAGGGCCTGCGCGACTATCTCGACCCGCGCCTGCAGTTGCGGAGGCCGGCATGAGCGGCTCGCTCGCCGCCAGCGATCTAAGCGTCCGCTATGAGACGCCGCATGGCGCGGTGCACGCGCTGCGCCATGTCGACATCGAGGCGCATCCCGGCGAGGTCATCGGCATTGTCGGCGAGAGCGGCTGCGGCAAGTCCACGCTGGTCACCGCTCTAGCCAATCTGTTGCCGGCCAATGCCCGCGTCGATGGGTCGATCCGTTACAACGGTGTCGACCTGGCCAAGCTCGACGCGCACCGCCAGCGCCTGCTGCGCGGTGACGAGATCGCGCTGGTCAGCCAGGATCCGATGACGGCGTTCAATCCGGTGCTGACCATCGGCGACCAGCTCGTCGACTTCCAGCACCACCGCAAGGATCTTGGCCGGGCGCAGAAGCGGGCGCGCATCGCTGCCATGCTCGGCCGCGTCGGCATCGCCGACGCCGAACGGCGCATGCAGAGCTATCCGCATGAACTCTCCGGCGGCATGCGCCAGCGCGTTGCCATCGCCGCTGCTCTGTTGACCGATCCCGGCCTGCTCATCGCCGACGAGCCGACGACGGCGCTCGATGTCACCATGGAGGCGCAAATCATCCATCTGCTGCGCGAGCTGCGTCGCGAATATAACGGCATCATCATCGTCGTCTCGCACCATCTCGGCGTCATCGCCGAGCTCTGCGACCGGGTCTATGTCATGTATGCCGGCGAGGTGGTCGAAGGCGGTGAGGTCGACGCCATCTTCCACGACGCGCGCCACCCCTATACCCAAGCGCTGCTCGCCTGCGATCCGGCCCGCTTCCATGAGCGGCTGGACCGGCTGCCGACCATTCCCGGCTCCTTGCCCAACCTGACCCAGCCGCCGTCGGGATGCGTTTACGCACCGCGTTGCGACCGCGCCTTCGCGCCATGCGCTGCAATCGCGCCGCCGCTGGTGAAACTCGCCGCCGCCCATGTCGCGCGCTGCCACGCGGTGACGCCATGAGCCCGCTGCTCGCCGTCGAAGACCTCTCCGTGAGCTTCACCAGGGGTGGCCTGCTCAACCGGCTGATCAATCCGTTCCCGTTGCCGGGCTTCAACGTCATCGACGGCGTGACGCTGTCGCTGATGCCAGGCGAGACGCTCGGGCTGGTCGGCGAATCTGGCTCGGGCAAGACGACGCTGGCGCGCACCATCCTCGGCCTCATCCGAGTCGCCGCCGGCCGCATCGTTTTCGAGGGCAGGGATGTTACGACGCCTGCCGATTTCCGCGCCATGCGCCGGCGTTCGGCGATGATGTTCCAGGACCCGGTCGCCTCGCTCAGCCCGCGCCTGCGCATCGGCGCGCTGCTGACCGAGCCGCAGATCATCCAGGGTATCCCGATGCCGGACCGGCGCGCCGCCGCCAAGGCGCTGCTGGCGCTGGTCGGTTTGCCCTTGTCCTTCGTCGACCGCTTTCCGCATGAGCTTTCGGGCGGCCAGGCGCGCCGCGTCGGTGTCGCGCGGGCGCTGGCGATGAAGCCGCATCTGCTGCTCGCCGACGAGCCGACCGCCGGCCTCGATGTCTCGGTGCAGGGTGACGTGCTCAACCTCATCGGCGAGCTCAAGCGCGAGCTCGGCTTCGCTGCCATGATCGTCACCCACAATCTGGCGATGATCCGCCATGTCAGCGACCGGCTGGCCATCATGTATCTCGGCCGGCTGGTCGAGACCGGACCGACGCAGGACGTGTTTTCCGCGCCGATGCATCCCTATACGGCGACGCTGATCCAGTCAGAGCCGATCCCCGATCCGCGCCGCCGCAGCCACAACCCTGCCGTCACCGGCGAGATCCCGAGCGTGTTCCGGCGACCTTCGGGCTGCGAGTTCCACACGCGCTGCCCGATCGCGCGCGACCGTTGCAAGATCGAGGCGCCAGCCTATCGGCCGATGGGCGCCGACCGGATGGTGCGCTGCCATTTCCCGCTTGAGACAGGCGGGCAAGAACGGGAAGCCTTTTCACGCGCTTCCATAAATCAAAGGGGAAATTGACATGACAGAATGGTCCATCAACAGACGTGCATTCCTGAAGGCGGCCGGGGTGATGAGCGCCGGCCTGGCGATGAAGCCTGGCTTTGCCTGGTCGGCTGCCGGCGACACGTTGCGTATCCGCATGGAGGGTGATCTGCAGTGCCTCGATCCAGCCTTCATGAATGGCGGCATCGAGGATGTAATGATGCGCGGCATCTACGTCTCGCTCAACCATTTCGGCGACATCAGGAAAGGCTCGCCCTGGTCGCTGTGGGGCGCCGAAAAACTCGAACAGAAAGACCCCAAGACCATCGCCTTCACGCTGATCGACGGGCTGAAATGGTCTGGTGGTTTCGGCGCGGTCACATCAGATGACGTGAAGTTCTCGTTCGAGCGCATCGCCGACAAGGCGCTGGCATCGCCGTGGGCCTACCAGTTCGAAAAGCTTGACCGCGTCGAGGTCGTCGATGCCAGGTCCGGCATCATCCATCTCAAGGAACCATACCAGCCGATCTTCGTCACCAGCCTGCCTTACTATGGTGGCCACATCATCAGTCGCGCCGGCACCGAGAAGGCCGGCGGCAAGTTCACCACGCAGCCGCCGGCGACCTGCGGTCCCTATCTCTTCAGCGACTGGCAGCAGAAGCAGAAGGTGACGCTGACGGCCAATCCTGACTGGCCGGGTCCGAAGCCGGATTTCTCAAAGGTCGAGATTTATGTCGTGTCGGACGATCAGGCAGCCCAGCTCGCCTATGAGGCCGACGCCTTCGACTACACCAAGATCGCCATTTCGGCGACCAAAGCGGTCAAGGCGAGCCCACCCGCCGACACGACCCTGATCGAGGCGCAGTCGACACGCTATGTCTGGCTGACCATCAACATGCTGAGCCCGCGGCTCAAGGACCTGAAAGTCCGCCAGGCGGTGCAGTATGGCGTCGATGTCGGACAGATCCTCACCGGCGTCTATGACGACCTCACCAAGCGTTCGACCGGTGTCGTCCAGCCCAGCACCAAATTCGCGCGTGCCACCAATCTGATCGCTGCGCCCGACTATGAGAAGTCGATCGCGTTGCTCAAGGAAGCAGGTGTCGGCGACCTGTCGCTGACCTTGACGGTGATGAACGATTCCATTCGCACCGCAACCGCGCAGATCATCCAGGCCAGTCTCGAACAGGCCGGCATCAACGTCGAAATCCAGCCTTATGACGAGGCCGCTTTCTGGGGCGTCGGCGACAAGACGCAAGGCGATGGCTACAAGAACATCGACCTGGCGTTGATGGACTTTGCCGGCGGCATCGACCCGTCAGAAAATCTGGTCTGGTTCCGCCCCGACCAGATCGGCGCCTACAACTGGTCCGGCTTCGATAGTGCTGAGTTTGAGACCAGCTACCAGCAATTGGTGGCGGAAAGCGACGAGGCCAAGCGCATCGCCTTGTCCAACCGCATGGAGGATTTGATGGAGCAGTCTGGCGGCTTCGTCTTCCTCTGCCACCAGCCGCTGGTCGCCATCCACAAGACCGCTTTCGAGCCGGTTATCTATCCGGACGGCCACCCCAATCCGGTGCTGTTCAAGAAGAAGGCGTGAACGCGCTTTCATGGACAGGAAGGGCATAATCGATTAGCTGGGGTCCATGACGGAAGCCCAACCAGACGGTGCAAAAAGGAAGCGCGGCGCGAAGAAGGCTCCGCCGCGCTTCAGCCGCGAACAGGCTGACGTGCGCCGCTCCATGCTGATCGAGGCGGCGACGCGCTGCCTGTCGGTCGGCGGCATCGGCGCCTTCACCATTGATCGCATCTGCAAGGAGGCTGGCGTCTCGCGCGGCCTCATCAACCATCACTTCGAAAGCCTCGATGGCTTGCTGGTCGAGGTCTACAAATCCTCGCTCTATGCCAGCGTCAACAACCAGATCGCCGAAGCCAAACGCCGCCGCGCCGAAACGTCAGACTGGTCGCCGCAGGCCGCCCTTGCCGCCCTGGTGCATTCCAATTTTTCACCGGAGTATTTCAGCCGCGAGAACCTGCTGATCTGGCTGTCGCTGTGGGGCGAGATCGCCGTCAACCCGCGGCTCAAGGCGGCGCACCGTGAACTTTACGACGCCTACCGGGCGGAGCTTGCCGAGGACATCGCCGCGGTCGCGGTGCCGCGCGGCCGGCAAGTCGATGCTCCGGCGCTGGCGCGCAATTTCATCGCGCTGGTCGACGGGCTATGGCTCGAATGGTGCCTTGATGAAAGCGTGGTGACGCCGCAGGGTGCGGAGGCGGCGGGGTTCGAGATGCTCGAGGGACAGGTGGGGCCTTTGCGGGGCGGATAACGATTGCAGGTCGGCGCGAGGCCCCCCCTCTGTCCTGCCGGACATCTCCCCCACTTGGGGGTGAGATTGGCAGCTTCGCGGTCCCATCTCCTCTTTCAACGTCGACGATTGGCGAAGGCCAAGGTGACATCCGATCTCCCCCTGTTTGGACCGGAGACATCGCGAACAGGTGTGCGAAGACATCGCGAACAGTTTCGTGCGCTTTGCGCGGGGAGGTTCGTGTTGCCATTCGAGGCCAGGAGCGTGATGAACCAGAAGGAAGAATTTGTGCGCCTGGCGCTGGCGCCGGGTGCGAATGTGAGTGCGCTGTGCCGTCGCTTCGGGATCGGCCGGACCTGCGGGCACAAGCTGATCGCG
>NZ_AXAL01000030.1 GCF_000472785.1 Mesorhizobium loti CJ3sym | reverse complement strand
GACGCCGACTGGTTCCGCACGGCCCTGGCCAAGCGCGGCATAGTCGCCTGTATCCCGTCCAAAGCCAACCGCAATCTGCCGATCCCGCACGACACCTTGCTCTACAAAAGCCGCCATAAGATCGAGAACATGTTTGGCAGGCTCAAGGACTGGCGGCGCATCCACACACGCTATGACCGCTGCGCCCACACCTTCATGTCCGCGATCTGCATCGCTGCAACCGTAATCTTCTGGCTCTGATCAATGAGTCCTGAGCCTAGATGAGATATATCCAAATTTCGTCCCCCAGGCCGCAGAATAACAAGCACCGCTGCGTGATCGTACATGACTCTTGAGCTTCACTGGAGTCAGCGGTATGCCTTAAGTGCGAGTCACCGCACTTCCGCAACCCCCGGGGTGGGACCCGCTGCCTGCGGCAGCTCCCACCCGGATTTGCGCTCGCATCGACCCACCGGGTCGATGCGTCCGGCCGAAGGCCGGACCGCTCAATCCCCCATCTTCAGCGCCTGGATAAACGCCTCCTGCGGGA
Source organism: Mesorhizobium loti CJ3sym (assembly GCF_000472785.1). Taxonomy (GTDB): domain Bacteria; phylum Pseudomonadota; class Alphaproteobacteria; order Rhizobiales; family Rhizobiaceae; genus Mesorhizobium; species Mesorhizobium loti_E. Next base: position 89,769 of record NZ_AXAL01000030.1, on the reverse strand, counting down.
TATCGACCTTGCCGAACTGGCGCATCCGCTTCTTGCCTTCTTTCTGCTTGTCCAAGAGCTTGCGTTTGCGCGAGACGTCGCCGCCGTAGCACTTCGCGGTCACATCCTTGCGCAGCGCCGAGATGGTTTCGCGGGCGATGACCTTGCCGCCGATCGCGGCCTGGACCGGGATCTTGAACAGATGGTTGGGGATCAGCTCCTTGAGCTTCTCGACCATCTGCCTTCCGCGCTTTTCCGCCGCCGTGCGGTGCACCAGCATGGACAGCGCGTCGACCGGCTCCTCATTGACCAGGATCGACATTTTCACCAGGTCGCCTTCCTTGTAGTCGGTGAGGTGGTAGTCGAAGGAGGCGTAGCCCTTGGAGATCGATTTCAGCCGGTCATAGAAGTCGAAGACCACTTCATTGAGCGGCAGATCGTAGGTCAGCATGGCGCGCTTGCCGACATAGGACAGGTCGGCCTGGATGCCGCGCCGGTCCTGGCAGAGTTTGAGAATGCCGCCGAGATAGTCGTCGGGGGTCAGGATGGTGGCGCGGATCCACGGCTCCTCGATCGACGCGATCTTCACCACGTCGGGCATGTCGGCCGGGTTGTGCAGCTCCTTCTCCGTGCCGTCATTGAGCTGCAGCCGGTAGACGACGGAGGGCGCGGTCGCGATCAGGTCGAGGTTGAACTCGCGCTCCAGCCGCTCCTGGATGATTTCCAGATGCAGCAAGCCAAGGAAGCCGCAGCGATAGCCGAAGCCGAGCGCTGCACTGGTTTCCATCTCATAAGAGAAAGAAGCGTCGTTGAGGCGCAGCTTGCCGACGGCGGCGCGCAGATCCTCGAAATCGGCGGCATCGACCGGGAACAGGCCGCAGAACACCACCGGCTGCGCCGGCTTGAAGCCGGGCAGGGCCTTTGCCGTCTGGCGCTTGTCCTCGGTGATGGTGTCGCCGACGCGTGTGTCGGCCACTTCCTTGATCGAGCCGGTGAAGAAGCCGAACTCGCCGGGGCCAAGCTCGTCGACATTGATGCGGGCGGGCGTGAACACGCCGGTGCGCTCGACCAGGTGCTTGGCGCCGGTGCCCATCATGCGGATGGTCTGGCCCTTTTTCAAAACGCCGTCGATGACGCGCACAAGAACGATGACGCCCAGATAGGCGTCATACCAGCTATCGACCAGCATCGCCTTCAAGGGAGCGTTGGCATCGCCCTCGCGCGGCGGCGGCAATTGGTGGACGATGGCTTCGAGCACATCGGGAATGCCAAGCCCGGTCTTGGCCGAGATCAGCACGGCGTTGGAAGCGTCGATGCCGATCACCTCCTCGACCTGCTCGCGGATGCGCTCGGGCTCGGCGGCCGGCAGGTCGACCTTGTTCAGCACCACGACGATCTCGTGGTTGTTGTCGATCGCCTGGTAGACATTGGCCAGCGTCTGCGCCTCGACGCCTTGGCTGGCGTCGACGACCAGCAGCGAGCCCTCGCAGGCGGCCAGCGACCGCGAGACTTCATAGGCGAAGTCGACATGGCCGGGCGTGTCGATCAGGTTGAGGATATAGTCCTCGCCATTGTTGGCGCGGTACTTCAGCCGCACCGTCTGCGCCTTGATGGTGATGCCGCGCTCGCGCTCGATGTCCATCGAGTCCAGCACCTGCTCCTTCATGTCGCGTAGCTCCAGCCCGCCGGTGGACTGGATCAGCCGGTCGGCAAGCGTGGATTTGCCATGGTCGATATGCGCGACGATGGAGAAATTGCGGATGTGGTCGAGGGGCGTGCTCATCCGCGCGCTTTAGCAGGGGCGGAAAGCTGCGGCAAGCGGCGGCCTGTGCCGACCATTTCGGCCGAATTGCGGGAATATCGATAAAATTTAACCAAACGCATTAGAGCATAATTTCAGACTCGTATGTTAGCTCTGCCGGATATTACGTTGAAAGGGCTGAGAATGCGGGGGATTGCGGTCAGGTTCATGGAGTCGCGCAGCGGCTCGATAGTGCCATTGTTCTTTCTCATGCTGGTGCCGATTATATCCGCGATCGGCTTCTCGGTCGACTATACCAGCGCGATCCAAACCCGGTCCAACCAGCAGCAGGCGCTGGATGCCGCGCTGCTGTCGATCACCACCATGGACACCACCTCGACGCTGGCGCAGCGTCAAACGGCGCTGCAGGATTCCTTCACCGCCAATGGTGGCCTGGGCACTGCGACGCTGAACAGTTTTGTGGCTGGTACCACCACCGCCGCCGCCACCGGCCAGGCCTCGGCAAGTTTCTCCATGCCGACCATTTTCATGAAGATCGCCAGGATCGACAGCGTGCCCGTTGCCGTCGCGTCGGCGGTCAGCAAGCCGCCGGCGCTGGTCAATGCGACCTTCAAGATCACCAAGGTGTCGGGCTGGTGGAACAAGACGATGACGCTCTACGGCACCCAATTTGGAGCGACGACGGCCAAAGCGCTGATGTCTATCGAGTATGCCTATAACGGCTTCGGGGATCCGAAGGGCTACGGCACCACGAACGTGTACACGATCACCAACAATGGTGGCGCGGACATCAAGACGCTCGTCCAGTCGCAAGTTTGCACCACCGCCAAGGTGAACAATTTCAACAATCTCCCCGCCGGTGCGATCACGCAGACCAGCGGCAGTAACAAATATCTGACAACCTGCGTCGACACCATGTATCCGGCCAACGGCTCAGGCGCGGCAATCGATGTCAGCCAGATGGGTGGCCTCTCTCTTCAGATGTACGTGCCATCGGGCAACCCGCAATACCTCAACTCGGACGATGCGAGCACCTCCAACCGACTTTATAGCGGGGTGGATGCGAACAGCCTGATCGAGACCGCGACCGGGACGAAGGTCGACATCTTCTCCATCGTGCCTTGCGGCGTCACCAGCTATCAAGCCTGGGAAGACGGTGGCACAACGGTGCCGACTCCGTCCGCAAATGCCGACTTTTTCTACAACGTCACCGGCAAGTGCGACTTCAACAAGCGGCCCTCGGACACAGCGCTGACGCAGTAAGGTTGACGCGGCCCTCCCCCTTGCGGGGGAGATGGCCGGCAGGCCAGTGACTCGCCCCTGGCGGTGATCGGCGCGCAGCGCCGAGACGGATGAGGGGTGCTCCAGCGGAGTGAGGCGTTGGTGTTCCCTGGAACACCCCTCATCCGTCGCCTTCGGCGACACCTTCTCCCACAAGGGGAGAAGGAAGAGGCGCCCCTCATCACAAACCGGTGAGCGCTGTAACGAAGCCCGTGGCGGCAACGAAGTGGGGACATGAGCGGCGCATATCGGCGCCGTCACCCACGGGAGCCAGCCAATGTCCAAACGCAGCAAGCTGATCGCATTGTCCAGCCTGGGAGCCCTCGCGCTCGCGGCCTCGCTCGGTGCCGCGGCCGCGCAGCCGCTCAGCGTGGTCGAGCTGTTCACCAGCCAGGGCTGCTCGTCCTGCCCGCCGGCCAACGCCAATCTCATCAAGGTCAAGGACCAGCCGGGCGTGCTGGCGCTGTCCTTCAACGTCACCTACTGGGATTATCTCGGCTGGAAGGACACGTTCGGCAAGCAGGAATTCACCCAGCGCCAGGTGTCTTATGAGCCGCCGCTCGGCCATGACGGGCCGTTCACGCCGCAGGTGGTGGTCAACGGCCACGCCGATGTCGTCGGTGCCGCACCGGGCGAAATCGAGCATCTGATCGCGGCGACGGCCAAGACCGGCGGTCCTTCGCTGTCGCTTGGCGACGGCAAGGTCTCGATCGGCGCCGGCGCGGCACCCGGCGGCAAGGCCGATGTCTGGCTGGTGCGCTATGCCAAGGGCGTCGTGCAGGTGCCGGTGGCGCGTGGCGAAAACACCGGCCGCACGCTGCCGCACGCCAACGTCGTGCATGGGCTGACAAAACTCGGCAGCTGGACCGGCGACGCCACCGCCTATGCGCTGCCCGCCGCGCCCAGTGGTCTCACCACCGCCGTGCTGGTGCAATCACCGGGCGGCGGGCCGATCCTCGCCGCCGCGACGAACTAGAAAACTCGCCTCAACAAGAATTTGCGCAACGCCGCACGAGCGGCGTCGCGAAATACCGACGGCATGAGCCGTCACCCCAACAATCCGCCGTCACCCCAACAACCCAAGGAGACCATCATGACTACCTTTTCCCGCTTGACGCTGCCCGCACTCGCCCTCGCTCTGAGCTCGACTATGCTGCTGGCCGGCGGCATCGCCCGCGCCGATGACGCCACCAACGCCATGAAACCCGCCGCCAATGCGATGAAGCCAGCGGCGGATGCCATGAAACCGGCAACCGATGCGATGAAGCCGGCCGACCCGATGGCCACCAACGCCATGAAGCCAGCTGACAATGCGATGAAGCCGGCAGCGGATGCCATGAAGCCTGCGGCGGATGCGATGAAGCCAGCCGCCGACGCAATGAAGCCTGCGGCGGATGCCATGAAACCGGCCGCCGACGCGATGAAGCCCGCGGCGGATGCGATGAAGCCGGCGCAGTAAGCCAGGCAGGCTCCCCCTCACCCAGCCTCCGCTTCGCTCGGCTGACCTCTCCCCGGTGGGGAGAGGAGACTGTCAGAGCCGGCGCCAACCTCTTCTCCCCTTGGGGAGAAGGTGGCCCGAAGGGCCGGATGAGGGGCAGCGCCGCACGGCAAATTGAGAACTGCTTCTCGGCTCGCGTCGTATATATTGGAACAACAACAGGAGATCAGAACATGACCGGTATCGAAAAGACACGGCCGTTCTTTACCCGCGGCGCGCTGGCCGTGCTCGGTTTTGCAGCGGTGGCGGCGGCCGCCTTCTGGCAGACCCCAGCGCGCTCTGCGGAAGACGCCGTGGTGATCCCGCCGCCGGCAATGGACGAAAAGGCCGCCAGCGGCAGCGAAAAGGCAATCTTCGCCGGCGGCTGCTTCTGGGGCGTGCAGGGCGTGTTCCAGCACGTCAAGGGCGTCAGCAAGGCTGTCTCCGGCTACACCGGCGGCGCCAAGGATGACGCCGTCTACGAGACCGTCGGCACCGGCCGCACCGGCCATGCCGAATCCGTCGAGATCACCTATGACCCGTCGAAGGTGACCTATGGCCAGCTGCTGCAGGTCTATTTCTCGGTCGCCCACAACCCGACGCAGCTCAACTTCCAGGGGCCGGACTCGGGCACCCAGTACCGCTCGACGGTCTTTGCCGAAAACGATGCGCAGGCAAAGATCGCGCAGAGCTACATCGCCCAGCTCGACAAAGCCAAGCTGTTTGGCGCGCCGATCGTCACCACGATCGAGACCGGCAAGACGTTCTACCCGGCCGAGAACTATCACCAGGACTTTCTGACGCTGAACCCGACCTATCCCTACATCGTCTACAACGACCTGCCCAAGGTGGCGAACCTGAAGCAGCTGTTTCCGGCGCTGTACAGTGACAAGCCAGTGCTGGTGCTGTCGGCCAGCAATTGATCTTTCGCGGCTCGCTGGGGGGTGAGTGACCCCCGGGACCTGCCGATGTCCGCCCGCCCCCGCCTTGGATGGGCTATGGATGCCGGCCAGTCCCGGGGCGAAGGCCGGCTACATGCCGTCGGCCTTCATTGCGTCGCACGACACATCAGGGTTCATGTCGGCGAAGGTGCCGGTCGGGTTCTTCTTCCAGGCCCAGACATGCAGCTCATAGAACGGGCCGAGACCGTAGCGGTTGGGCGCGCTGTTGAAGTTGAACAGCTGACCCTCCAGCGAGGCCGGGCCTTTCGAGGTGATGTACTCGACAGCCACCAGCTTCAGCTTGCCGTCCGCCATCGGCTCGTACATGACCGCTTCGGGCTTGGCGAGATCGACCGCATCGTCCTTCAGATAGGCCGGGTTGACATAGTGGATGCCCATGGCGCCGCCGGTGATGCCACTGGCGCAAGGGATCGGCGAATAGCCTTCCGCGGTGGCCATCGCCACATTCTCGAAACGGCTGTTGGCTGCCCGCACCTGCTCATCCAGCCTGCCCGTATCGTGAGCATTCGCGGCCGTGGCCGCGATCGACAGGATCGACAGGTTGATGAGGTGTTTGGTCCACAGATGGATGTTCATTTTCTCTCCTCGTTGGTGAAGGTGCACGGGAGCCGCCGCTCCCGCTGTGGCGTCGGATGGCTGCGCGTATTCAGTGGTTCCGGGTGAAGTCCCAGTACTGTGGCAGCTCCTCGAGCTCCGGCAGGCCGATATCGCGTCTCAGATAATCGTCCTGCGGAGGCAACCGGCGCCGGCTCGAGCGCAATGGTGCGAACAGCAACGAGGCAAGCCACCGGAAAAACCGGCCCAGTAACGAGCCTCTTCCGACTGGTCTCGAATCCGCCAGCACCTCGCCGAATGAGCTGTCAGGCAAGCCGCCACCGCTGCGAAGGGCAGTTGCATGGTCATTGTCGGGATCAACGGTAAAAGTAAGGGTCAAGGACCCGCACCTCCGTGATCTTGTCGACCGGCAGCGCATTCTTCTGCGCGGTGCTGCGGATCGCTTCCGGCGAGGGCGCGTCATAGATGCAGAAGCTCTGCTTCTTGTCGGGCGAGACGAAGGACTGCACCCAGGTGACGCCCTTCTCGGCATTGCGCATGATGACGCCGGCCAGCGCGTCGGCGCCGGCATCATTCATCGGCACGCTGAGACCGGCAGGAAATGTACGTTCAACAACATAGCGAGGCATATCAGGTTTCCCTTCTCCATTGATCCACGCTCGATTTGAGCGCGGCTGGACATTGATCACGCTCGTCGAGGGCGCACATCGGAACCTTTCCCTATGTTTTGTGGGAAGATTCCCTATATTGCCGGCGTTATGTGGAGAATGGCACCGGAATGTGTGGAGGGTCACATTTTCGGGCAAGCGCCTTGGACAGTCGTGGCGGATGTCCAGCGCAGCGGTAAAACCGACCCCAATTGAGCGATGACGATGCTTCTGGAACGGCAGGCGCAGTTGGCGCAACTGGACGAACTTTTGGCGGAAGCCAGCCGCGGCCGCGGCCGCGTGGTGGCGCTGTCGGGTGAGGCAGGGGCCGGCAAGTCGGCGCTGGTCGAAGCCTTTACCGGCCGCGCCGGGCCAGATGCGCGCATCTTCCGCAGCGCCTGCGAGGACCTGTCGATCCCCGATCCGCTAGGGCCGCTCTACGACCTCGCCCGCGAGGCGCAATGGGCGATGCCGCAGGCAATCGATGCAAGGCAGGGACAGAGGCTGCCGCTGTTTTCCGATGCGATGGAGGTTTTCGAGGCAAGGTCGGGTACGACGCTGCTGGTGATCGAGGATCTGCACTGGGCCGATGACGCGACGCTCGATTTCGTCCGCTTTCTCGGCCGCCGCATCGCCAACACCCACATCCTGCTGCTTTTGACGGCGCGCACCGACCGCAGCGAAGGACAGATGCGGGTGCGCCGTGCGCTCGGCGAAATTCCCGCCGGCAATATCGTGCGGATCGATGTGCCGCTGCTGAGCGAAGAAGCGGTGCTCTCGCTTGCCATTGCCGCCGGCCGCGATGGCGATGCCATCTACCGGGCAACGGCCGGCAACGCCTTCTTCGTCACCGAGCTATTGTGCGCCGACAATGAGATGACGCCACCTGCCAGTGTGCGCGACGCCGTCGTTGCACGGGCCGAACGGCTGTCGGCCGGCGCCCGCTCGATGCTCGATGCGGTGTCGGTGTTTCCCAGGCGCGCCGACGCCTGGGCCTTGCAGGGCCTGTGCGGCGTGGCCGCGGCCGGGCAACTCGCGGAATGTGTGTCGAATGGGCTGCTGGACGATCTGGGCGACGGCTACGCTTTCCGGCACGAGATCGCACGCCGCGCCATCGAAATGATGCTGACGACGAGTTCCAGAAGACTGTTCAACCAGCGTGCGCTGTCGGCGCTGCTTGAGAATAGCAGTGTCGCCACCGCACGCCTCGTCCACCATGCGGTGGAAGCGCACAATTTCGAGGCGGTACGCGCGTTCGCACCGGTCGCCGCCCGCGAGGCTTCCCGTGTCGGCGCCCATCGCGACGCCGCCGGCTACTACGAGGTTGCCTTGCGCCAGGCCGATACCTTGCCTGAGGACGAGCGCGCCAGCCTTTACGAGCAATATGCCTTCGAGTGCCATTTGATTGCGCGCATAGACGAGGCCATCAAGGCGCAGGAGCAGGCGCGTGTGTTGCAACAGGCGCTTGGCAACAAGCTGAAGGAAGGCGACAGCCTCAGATGGCTATCGCGCTTCGCCTATCTCCTGGGCGACCGGCAGGCCGCAGACATGTTCGGCGCCCAAGCGGTTACCTTGCTGGAGACCGTACCGGCCAGTGCCGAGCTGGCCATGGCCTATTCGAACCTTTCTCAATTGGCGATGCTGGCTGAAAGGCTGGACGAAACCTTGTCGCTGGGAGCCAGGGCGATCGAGCTCGCCGAACGGTTGAACAGGCCGGAAGTCGTTTGCCACGCTCTAAACAATGTCGGCGCCGCCGAGCAGTGGTTGGACCTGGACTCAAGTCGGCTGCATCTCGCTCGCAGCCTCGAAATCGCGCTGGAACACAATTTTCAGGAGCACGCGGCGCGGGCCTTCACCAATTGCGCCTGTGGCGGCATGAATCAACTCGAATACAGCCAGGCTCAGTCCTTCCTCGATCGCGGCATCGACTATTGCGTCGACAACGATCTGGCGACGTGGCGTGATTACATGCGTGGTGTGCGGGCGCAGTTGTTGCTGCGTCAGGGATGCTGGGATGAAGCGGCTGCCGAGGCACTGGATGTGATTGCCAACGACCGCGCGACCGCCCTGGTGCGCTATCCGGCCTTGGTGGCGCTGTCGCGGCTGAGGGTTCGCCGCGGTGACCCATCGCCAGAGCCGCTGCTGGCCGAGATGAAGCAGTTTCTGGAAAAGGGAGCCGAGCTGCAGCGCCTGTTGCCCTACGCGGCGGTGATTGCCGAGCAGGCCTGGCTGGGCGAGGCGGACACGGACGAGGCGCTGCGGCTGATCGGCTTTGCCGAGGGCCTGTCGCCGACACGGGCGGTGTTCGCCGAACTGGCCGGCTGGCGGCAGCTGCTGGCACCCGATATCGATCCGGGCGACACATCAGGCATGGCCGCGCCCTACCGGATGCTGCTGGCTGGAGACTGGCGGGGCGCGGCCATTGTCTGGGCGGAACTCGACGCCCCTTACGAACGTGCGCTGGCACTCGCCCAGGGCGACGAGGCCGCACAACGGGAGGCGCTGGAGATTCTCGAGGCGCTTGGCGCCCGGCCCGTCGCAAACCATGTGCGCGACCTCATGCGGCAGAACGGCGTCATTCGCATTGCCAGGGGGCCGCGCCGCACCACCCGTGCCAACAGCGCTGGCCTGACCCAGCGCCAGATGGAAGTGCTGCAGCTGATCGAGCGCGGCCTGTCCAACAAGCGCATTGCCGAGCATCTCGCCATTTCGCCCAAGACGGTCGACCACCATGTTTCAGCGGTGCTGGGCAAGCTCGATGCCGTTTCGCGCGGCGAGGCCACGGCGGCCGCCCGTGACTCAGGGCTGATCTGAGGCGGTGTTGATCTGAGGTGGTCGGCGACGGCTCAGTCGTAGGTGAGGTCCGTCGCCTTGCCGCCGAACACGCGGTAGGCATAGAAGGAATAGAAGATGATGACCGGCAGCACGACCACGGTGCCGGCTAGGATGATCGCCAGGCTCTCCGTCGCCGAGGCCGCCTGCCAGATGGTCAGCTTGTCGGGCACCACGAACGGGTAGAACGACCAGGCGAGACCGGCGAAGCCGAGCGCGAAGATCGCCGCCAGCGTCAGGAACGGCCTGATCGCATGGCGATCGTCGGGCTTGGGCAGATGGAAGGTCTGCCGCCACAGCCAGAAAAACAGCAGCGCCGACAGGATCGGCAGCGGCGACAGGTAGAGCATTTCCGGCCAGACGAACCATTTGGCGAAGATGCGTGGGCTGGCAAAAGGCGTCGCCAGCGACACCGCGGCCATGCCGAGCGCGGTCAGCACCAGCGCGGTGCGCAGCCAGATCACTGCCTTCTTCTGCAACGCGCCTTCGGTCTTGTAGATCACCCAGGCCGCGCCCATCGCCGCGTAAGCCGCGGCCAGGCAGAACGCCACCAGCGCGCCGAACGCCATGCCGCCAATTCCGACATCGAGGCCGAGCACATAGACGCCCAGCATATAGCCTTGCGCCAGCGAAGCGATGACCGAGCCGAGGAAGAAAATGCGGTTCCAGCGGTGTTTCTTGCCGCTCGGCACCTTGGCGCGGAAGTCGAAGGCGACGCCGCGCAGGATCAGCCCGACCAGCAGCACGAACACCGGAATGTAGAGCGCGGTCAGGATGACGCCATGCGCCAGGGGAAAGGCGACCAGCAGCAGGCCGACGGCCAGCACCAGCCAGGTCTCGTTGGCATCCCAGAACGGGCCGATCGCCGCGATCATCGTGTCCTGCTCGGTATCTTCGGCGACCGAGAACAGGATGCCGATTCCGAGATCGAAACCGTCGAGGATGACGTAGATCAAGATGGCAAGCTCCATCAGGCCGGCGAAGATCAGCGGGAGAGCGGTTGGCCAGTCGAAGGTCATTTTCCTACTCCCCAGCCGCCGGTTGCGACATCGCTGCCTTCATGACCCCCGGCAACGGCGAGGTGTCGCCATCCTTCGCTGCCTTCAGCGCCAGGTGCACCAGCACGCCGAGATAGGCGATCAGCAACAGCGCGTAGAGAATGAGGTAGATGGCAAGCGTCAGCGCGACATGGCTGCCGGCCACCGGGCCAACCGCGTCGGCGGTTTTCAGCACGCCGGTCACCAGCCAGGGCTGGCGGCCGATCTCGGTCGTGTACCAGCCAGCCAGCGTCGCCAGCCAGCCCGACAGCGCCATCGGCACCATTAGCATGGCGAGCGGCTTCGGCAGGCTGTGCCGGCGCTTGAGGAAGAAGGCGGCCGACCAGGAGACGGCGAGCATCAGCAGGCCGGTACCGACCATGATGCGGAAACTCCAGAACAATGGAAAGACCGGCGGATGGTTGCCCGGAAAGTCGTTCAGCCCCGGCACCACGCCGCTGTCCGAGTGCCGCAGCACCAGGCTGGCGCCGTCGGGAATGGCGATCTCGAACCTGTTCTCCTTGGCCGCCTCGTCAGGCAGCGCGAACAGCACCAGCGGCACGTTGGGGCCGGTGTTCCAGTTGGCCTCCATGGCGGCGATCTTCTGCGGCTGGTGCTCCAGCGTGTTCAGCCCATGCTGGTCGCCGGCAAAGATCTGGATGGGGATCAGAACCGCCGCGGTGAAGACGCCGGTGCGCAGCGCCTTCCACATCGATTCCGAGCGGTCGCCCTTGAGGTAGCGCAGCGCCGACAGGCCGGCGATGAGGAACGACACTGTCAGGCCTGACGCGAGCAGCATGTGGACGAGCCGGTATGGCATCGACGGGTTGAAGACGATTGCCCACCAGTCGACGGCATGCGCCACGCCATCGCGCATCTCGAAACCGGCCGGCGTCTGCATCCAGGAATTGAGCGCGATGATCCAGAAGGCGGACAGAGTGGTGCCGCCGGCGACCAGCACCGTCGCCATCGTGTGGACGCGGTTGGAGACGCGGCGAAAGCCGAACAGCATGATGCCGAGGAAAGCAGCCTCGAGGAAGAAGGCGGTGAGGATCTCGTAGGCCAGAAGCGGTCCGGCGATGTTGCCGACCTTTTCCATGTAGCCCGGCCAGTTGGTGCCGAACTGGAAGCTCATGGTGACGCCCGAAACCACGCCCATGGCGAAGGACAGCGCGAACACCTTCACCCAGGTGAAATAGGCGCGCATCCAGGCGGAGTCGTTGGTCGCGTTGTAGCGCAGCTTGAAGAAAAGCAGCACCCAGCCAAGGGCAATGGTGATCGTTGGAAACAGAATATGAAACGAAATATTCGCGCCGAACTGCATGCGCGACAGTATGAGCGGGTCCATGGCGGGCTCCGGCTGCTTCTTATAGTGACGAGAATAGGCTTGTCGCGACCTGTGGTCAAAGCGGCGTGCTGCCGCGAGGCTGAACGCCACAGGACAATTTTACCGGTCGCACGTCGCGCTTACTCACGGCTCTCTGGCACCGCGCCAAGCGCATCCGCGAACTTGCGCATCAGACGCACGAGTTCTTCGATGTCATGCGCGTCCCAGGTCTCGAAAATGGCGCGGCCGATTTTTTCGCGTGCCGTATCGACAAGGTCGGTCATCGCCTTGCCCTTCGGGCTGATCACCGCCTCGCGCACGCGCCGGTCGGCGGCGCTGGCCTGGCGTTGCACCAGGCCAAGGCTCTCCAGCTTGGCGACCTGGCGGCTGACGGTCGTGTAGTCGCGCCCGACGCGATCGGCCATCTCGACGACGCCGATCGGCCCGAAGCGCTCGATGCCGACGAGCAGCGGGAACAGTGCCCGGTCGAGTGGAATGCCGGCCGCCTTGATCAGCAGTTCGTCGCGCTGCGGCCGGTTCATCACGCCGACAATATCGAGCACCGCCCCATGAATCTGCCGGAGCTGATCGGAGATATGTGTATTTTGCACATTTTTTGTTGACGGCATGCCGGGACTCCTTATATGTGCATTATACACATAATATGAGAGCCAGGAAGGCAAACCATCATGAAAGCCGCGATTGTCTCGAGCGCCGGGCGGGCGCCCATCTACAGCGATTTCCCCGAACCGGTTCCCGCGCCGGGCGAAACCTTAGTCACAGTCACCGCCGCAGCCATCAGCCATGTCGTCAAGAGCCGGGCCTCAGGCTCGCACTACAGCGCGTCCGGCCAGTTCCCCTTCGTCGTCGGCATCGATGGCGTCGGCCGGCTCGACAACGGCCGCAAGGTCTATTTCGCCCTGCCCAGGGCGCCTAATGGCAGCATGGCGGAGCGGACTGTTGTGCCCGAGGCGCATTGCGTGGCGCTGCCCGACGGGCTGGACGACATCACCGCCGCCGCCATCGCCAATCCCGGCATGTCGTCATGGGCCGCCTTTACCGAGCGGGCGAAGCTGAAGCCGGGCGAAACCGTGCTGGTCAACGGTGCCACCGGCACGGCGGGCCGCCTCGCCGTCCAGATCGCCAGGCATCTCGGTGCGAAAAAGATTATCGCCACCGCCCGCAACGCCGCCGCACTCGATGCGGTTGCTGCCCTTGGGGCGGATGTAACCATCCCGCTGATCGAGGACGGGGCGGCCCTGGAAGAAAGGTTCAAGCGGCAGTTCAGGGAGGGCGTGGATGTCGTCATCGACTATCTCTGGGGCAAAAGCGCCGAACACCTGCTGATCGCTGCCGCCAAGGCCAGCCCTGATGCTGTACCGGTCCGCTTCGTCCAGATCGGCGCCATCAGTGGCTCTGATATCACCTTGCCGGGCGCGGTTCTGCGTTCATCGGCGATTACCCTGATGGGCAGCGGCATCGGCAGCGTCCCACACGACCGCTTCATCGGCTGCACCGGCGATCTGCTGCGCGCTGTCGTGCCGGCCGGCCTTCAAATCGCCGCCACGCCGGTGCCGCTGGCTGATGTCGAACAGGCATGGGCTAGGGATGACAGCACCAGGCGCACCGTGTTCACGCTGTGCTAGCGGCAAGCCTGCCCATGGGCACGGGCAAAGCTTGCCTCGGTAGCTGGCCCGCAAGGGTCTCCCGGGACCGGGTGTCGAGAGCTGTCAGCAGCACCATTGACTTGCGGTTGCATGCAACGACATTCGGCCTATATCAGGGGACCTCTTTCAGGCAGCCGTTTTCAGCCATGCCCTCCATTCTGTCCATTTCCGGGGTCTCCAAGACCTATGCCACCGGCTTCACCGCGCTCAAGGAAGTCAATCTCGACATCCAGCGCGGCGAGATTTTCGCATTGCTCGGGCCGAACGGTGCCGGCAAGACGACGCTGATCTCGATCGTCTGCGGCATCGTCAACCGCTCGTCGGGCACCGTCACGGTCGACGGTCACGACATCAACAAGGATTACCGCGCCGCGCGCAGCCTGATTGGCCTGGTGCCGCAGGAACTGACCATCGACGCCTTCGAGAGCGTCTGGGCGACCGTCAGCTACAGCCGCGGCCTGTTCGGCAAGCCGGCCAATCCGGCGTTCGTCGAGAAGGTGCTGCGCGATCTGTCGCTGTGGGACAAGAAGGACGCCAAGGCGATCACGCTGTCGGGCGGCATGAAGCGAAGGCTGATGATCGCCAAGGCGCTGTCGCATGAGCCGCGCATCCTGTTCCTTGACGAGCCGACCGCCGGCGTCGACGTAGAGCTGCGCCAGGACATGTGGGAAATGGTGCGCAGGCTGCGCGAGGATGGCGTCACCATCATCCTAACCACCCATTATATCGAGGAAGCCGAGGCGATGGCCGACCGCGTCGGCGTCATCAATCGCGGCGAGATCATCCTGGTCGAGAACAAGGCCGAACTGATGCGCAAGCTCGGCCGCAAGCGGCTGGTGCTGGAACTGCGCAATCCGCTGACAGCCATGCCGGAAGCCCTTTCGCGCTATGCGCTGGAGCTGTCGGCGGATGGCGGGCAACTGACCTACACCTATGACAACCAGGCCGAGCGGCCGGGCGTCGCCTCGCTGATCCGCGACCTCGAGGCATCAGGCATCCAGTTCCGCGACATCGACACGCAAAACAGCTCGCTCGAGGAGATCTTCGTCAATTTGGTGAGGAGAGACGCATGAACCTGCGCGCGGTATGGGCGATCTACCGGATGGAAATGGCGCGTGCGTTTCGCACTGTGCTGCAGAGTATCGTCTCGCCGGTCATCTCGACATCGCTGTATTTCGTCGTCTTCGGTTCGGCCATCGGCTCGCGCATCACCGAGATCGACGGCATCAGCTACGGCGCCTTTATCGTGCCAGGGCTAATCATGCTGTCGCTGCTGACGCAGTCGATCTCCAACGCGTCCTTTGCCATCTACTTCCCGAAATTTGTCGGCTCGATCTACGAGCTTTTGTCGGCGCCGGTCTCCTATCTGGAGATCGTCATCGCCTATGTCGGCGGTGCCGCCACCAAATCGATCATTCTCGGCCTGATCATCCTGGCCACCGCCTCGCTGTTCGTGCCGCTCACCATCCTGCATCCATTCTGGATGGTCGCCTTCCTGGTGTTGACGGCGGTGACCTTCAGCCTGTTCGGCTTCATCATCGGCATCTGGGCGAAAAGCTTCGAGCAGCTGCAGCTGGTGCCGCTGTTGATCATCACGCCGCTGACCTTCCTCGGCGGCAGCTTCTATTCGATCAACATGCTGCCCGGCATCTGGAAGACGATCACGCTGTTCAACCCGGTCGTCTATCTGATCAGCGGCTTCCGCTGGAGTTTTTATGGCAAGTCCGACGTCTCGGTCGGCATCAGCCTCGGCATGACGCTGGTGTTCCTGGCCGTCTGCATAGCAATCGTCGCCTGGATCTTCAGGACTGGTTATCGCCTAAGGAACTGACGCGGCAAAGGCGCCTGAGACGCCGCCCAGATCTGTTGAGATTCAGGTCAGGCCGAGTCGAAAATGGTTGATACCGAGAACCGGAGCAGAGCGTACTTTTCGTACGTGAGCACAGTTCTATTGCGACGCAATAGAACGGGGAAGCGCAGGTATCAGCCATTTGCAGGCCGGCCTCACCTGAATATCGGCAGATCTAAATCGCCTTGACCAGCCTCAGCAGCCCCAGCATCTCGATATAAGTCCCTTCGCGAAAGGCGATGTAGACCGGCTCCTCCACGCCATGAAAACGGCGCTTGAACGCGGCCTGACCCTGCAAATTGAACCTGCGGCGGTTGATCCAGGGCGAGTCGTAGGCGCGCTGGAAGGTGTTGCGCCAGAAATCGCTTTCGGGAAATCCGCTCGGTCCGATGTCGAGCATGGGCGAGAGGCCAAGCGTGACCACCTGTATGCCTTCCTCGCGAAAACGGTCGACCGAGAACTTGGTCAGGCCGATCTCGGCATGCGGCGAGGCGTCGACATGCTTGCGCTTGAAGGCCGTGGTGTAGCCAATGACCTTGCCGTCGGCAAACAGCGGGTCGAAATCGAGCAACGCGATCAGCTCGCCATCGGGACCATGCAGGACAAAGCGGCGCATGTCGGTGCCGAGTTGCTCGTAAAACGGACGGTTGAGAAAACCCATCTCCCAGCGCTTGACGATGCGGTCTCCGCGCCAGTTTTGGGAGAGCCGCGCGATCTCGTCGAGGAAGACCGTCCGCTTGTCTTCTTCGAACGAAAAACCCTTCTTGAGCAGCCAGCGTTCGGAATAGCGCACGGTCTCGTTGCGCTTGCCGGAAAAATCGTGCTCGGGCAAGGCAAGGCGAGTGTCGACGCCCAGCCGGTTGACCTTGTAGCCGAGCCCGGCCAGCACGCGCGCGGTCTCTTCGCCGATCTGAACGAACCACGGGTTGCGGGCACTGTCGACAAAGCGCCTGATGTAGTCGGCTCGCTTCCCCAGTGCCGCCACCGGGTCGCCAAGCGCGAAATGATGTTTCATCTTGGTGCCAAAGGCGATGTAGCCATCGGCGTCGCCGAAATAGGACAGCTTTTGCTGAACGGCGGTGGAATAGGCCAGTGAGAAGTCCCCATGGCGGCGCACCAGCGCCAGCCTTTCGACATGCGTCAGCGCCTGGCGCTCGACCTTGGGCGAGGCACCCTCGAGGATTTTGTCGAAATAGATCCGCAAGGAGGCCATGGTCGAGATTCCGCGTGCCGTCTGTGGCGCGACATGCCTTCCGGCACGCAAGACGCGCCACGGCGTCTTATTTTTCGCGGGAAGCCGAAAACGGTTGCCGGTTTCGAATTCCTGCGTCGGTAACGAGATCCGCCAGCCCCCGCAGCTCGAATCAATCACATTGCCGCGACCTATTATCGCCGATGCCGCTGATATGCCATATAGGGCTGGATGGTTTCGGACAGAAGCGGGCAATCCGCTTCATGTCGTCGTTTGGGCGCATTTCAGCGATGGGAGTCGTTGCCGCTGGGCGGCGGAATGCCCTGGTGCGCAGCTGCGGCCCGGCGCAGGGCCTCGGGTCTGCGCGCGATCAAACGGTTACAACCTGCTGCGAGCCTTGCCGGGATGCGCGGCGGTTGAATGGGACTTAGAGAGTGAATGGCTGATACGACAACCAGACCGTTGGTGGAGCAGTTGGTGGCTGTCGAGCCGGCGATCGTCATTGGCGCCGGCGCCGCGGGACTGGCTGTCGCGCAGGCTTTGATGAAGGCCGGCGTGCCGGTGGCGATCCTGGAAAAGGAGAGCCGGCTGGCCGAGCCTTGGCATCGGCGGCACCAGCAGCTGCATCTCAACACCCATCGAGATCTCTCGGCACTGCCTGGCCTTGCCTATCCCGGGGATACCCCTGCCTTTCCGCACAGGAATATCGTTATCCGCCATATGAACGATTTCAAGGAGGCGAACCGGCTGCCGGTGGAGTATGGGGTTGCCGTCGAGACCATCGTGTTCAGGGGCGACCATTGGGCCGTGCGCACCAGCGCGGGCTCGCGCCTGGCGCGTCATGTCATTGTCGCCACCGGCCGCGACAAGGAGCCCTTCACGCCGCTGTGGAAGGGCACGCAGGCGTTTGCCGGACAGATCATCCATTCGGCTGATTTTGGCGACGCCAAGGCCTATGCCGGTAAGAAGGTGCTGGTCGTCGGCGCCGGCAATTCCGGCTTCGACGCCCTCAATCATCTGGCGGGCGTCGATACCGCTGCCATCTGGCTGTCGGCCCGCAGCGGCCCGGCTATCTTGCCCAAGCGTATCGGCAAGATTGCCGTGCACAGGCTGTCGCCGCTCACGGCACGTTTGCCGCTGCGAATGGCCGATGCCGTGATCGCGGCAACGCAGCGGCTGGTTTTCGGCGACCTGACCAAATTCGGCCTCCCCCCCGCACCTGCCGGTGGTGCGAGCCGCCTGACTTCGGACTACACCGCGATCGCCGCCGACGATGGCGCCGTCGACGCCATCAAATCGGGCAAGATCACCGTCGTGCCGGCGATACGGGAATTCAGCCGCGACGGCGTCATCCTGGCCAATGGCAGCCTGATCGATCCCGATATCGTCATCGCCGCGACGGGCTACCGCACCGGGCTGGAGCGCATGGTCGGCAATCTCGGCGTGCTCGACAGCAAGGGTGTTCCGCTCTTCAATGGCGGCGAAGGCGATCCGAAACTGCCCGGTCTGTGGTTCACCGGCATGCGGCCGAGCATTCGCGGCTGCTTCGCCAATGCCGGCATACTGGGCAAGGCGATCGCCAGGCAGATTGTCCGTTCCTCACAGCTATCCGGCGCGTCACGCTGATTTTATCGAGACGATAAAATCTGGTGGCTCTGCGCACACGGCTGTCTTGAAGTCTTTATATGTCATGTTATATAACATATTATGATTTAACGCGAGGCGCCATGATGGAAGACGTTATCAGATCGCTTGGCTATCTCTGCCTCGGCAGCAGGCTGAAGCGCATTGGCGAGCAGTTGCAGGCCGATGCGCAACAGCTGCTCGATGGGCTGGAGGTTCCGCTTCAGTCGAGCCAGTATCCCTTGCTGGCCGCCCTCGACAGGCTGGGACCGCTGGCCGTCGGCGAGCTGGCGCAATCGCTCGGGCTGACACAGCCTGGCGTGACGAGAAGCGTCTCGCTTCTGGCCGAGCTGGGGCTGGTCGAAACCATTCAATCGCAGGGTGACCAGCGACGGCGGATGGTCTCGCTGACAGCGAAGGGTCAGCGCCTGGTCGATGTGGCCAAACAGGATGTCTGGCCGCGCATCGAAAACGCCGTCGCGGATCTGTGCCGGGACCTTTCGGGGCCGCTGCTCGATCAACTCACGGCCGTCGAGGAGGGACTGGCCGCGGCCCCGCTCGATCGTCGTGTCAAAAAGGCTACCGCGCAATGAAACATGTTCTCGACCGGCCCGTCTGGAGCGCGCTTCGGACGCGGCATCAGGCCTTCGCGCAAGGCGGCAAGCTCGCCAGGCGCTATTCACCGTCCATCGCCCTCTTTGCCGCCACCGCTACCGACGATGCCGCAAGCCTGCAGGCGCTCAGTGACCTTGTTGGTCCGGGTGAAAGCGTCATCATGGCGCAAGCCGACACCATTGCTCTTCCGCCTGACCTCGCGGCCACCTCGACCGCAGACGCCGTCCAGATGGTCGCGCAGGCGCCGTCACAGGCCGTGTCGGACGAACGCGTGCAGCTCCTGACACAGGACGACGCCCCCGAAATGCTGGCGCTGGCGTCGCTTACCAAGCCTGGCCCGTTCACGTCAGGGGCCTTGAGCCTTGGCGCCTTCTGGGGCGTGAAGGTCGAGGGCAGACTGGTGGCGATGGCCGGCGAGCGCATGAAGCAGCCTGGCTACAGCGAACTCAGCGGCGTGTGCGCGCACCCCGAGTTTCGCGGCGCCGGCCTTGGCCGGTTGCTGTCGGTGTTCGTGACCAACCAGATTTTCGCACGCGGCGAAATCCCCTACCTGCACGCCTATGCCAGCAACGCCGGTGCGATAAAGCTGTATGAGTCCATCGGCTTCAGCTTGCGGACCCCGATCAATGTCGCCGTCGTCCAGCGCGCTGCATAAGGCTGGCGGCGGTGGTGGAGATCACGCCGATTTCGGCTCCAGCCGCCGAAAACCGACGGCCTCCATCAGCATCTCCTCGTCGACCATGCCGGCATTGTGGAGCGCAAGCAGGGTGAGAGCCAGCTCACGCGCCTCTGTCGATTCGGGGTGCGCTTCGCGTCGTCGGCAGGCTTCGTCAAAGACACGCTGCAGTCTGGCGATGTCGTCAGGCTTGAGCAAGCCACGGTCATAGATGGACTTCGGCATGGCGACCTCCTGAAAGAGGAATTAGGGCGCCACGTGTAAATGGCCAATCTTTCCCGAGGCTTGAATGATTTCGTGCAAAGGAGGGGCGTCGAATCGCCGAAGCCCCTCCTCAGGATTACGCATGCACGCCGCGATCAGACCGCGATCTTGCCGCCGCCCTGTTTGGTGATGGCGACGACCGACGGCCGCACCGGCATATCCGGCTTGAAGTCGGGCCAGCGCGTCGACAGATCCTCGTAGTAGGACGGGCGGCCAAAACCTTCCCAGTCCTCGCCGCCGTCGCCCGGATGCTGGACGGCGACGAAAGCGGTCTGATCGTCGGGCGCAAACAGCGGGCCGCACATTTCGGCGCCGATCGGCACGCGGAAGAACAGTTTTGACGTCGCCCGCGCGGCACCTTCCGTATCCACCGCCCACAGGCCGTCGGTGCGGCCGGTGGCCTTCGGACCCTGGCCGTCGGTGGCGACCCAGAGGCGACCGGCCGAATCGACCGCGCAATTGTCGGGCATGCCGAACCAGCCATTGGCCGTCGTCGCTGTCGAGAAGGTGGCGCCGACTTCTGCCACCGACGGATCGCCGCATTTCAGCAGCACTTCCCATTTGCCCTTGGCGGAGGTGAAATCGCCATCGTTCTCGGCGATCTCGATGATATGGCCAAAGGCATTTTCAGCGCGCGGGTTGGCGGAGTCGACCTGGTCGGCCTTGCGCTTGGAATTGTTGGTCAGCATGACATAGACCTTGCCGTTGACACCATTGGGCTGGATGTCCTCGGGCCGGTCCATCTTGGTGGCGCCGAGCAGATCGGCGGCACGCCGCGTTTCGATCAGCACGTCGGCCTGGCTGCCAAAGCCGTTTTCCGCCGTCAGCGGGCCTTGACCAAAGACGATCGGCAGCCAGTCCACCGTGCCGTCCTCGGCGAATTTGGCGACATGCAGCGTGCCGTCGTCGAGCAGGTCCTTGTTGGCGGCATGGTCGTTGGCGTTGAAGCGGCCTGTGGTGACGAATTTGTAGACATAGTCGAAGCGCTCGTCGTCGCCGAGATAGAAGACGACGCGGCCATCCCTGGCGACGATCGATTCGGCGCCCTCATGCTTGAAGCGGCCCATGGCGGTGCGCTTCCTCGGCGTCGAGGTCGGATCGTTGACGTCGACCTCGACGATCCAGCCGAACCGGTTGGGTTCGTTCGGCTCCCTGGCTAGGTTGAAGCGGTCGTAATGCGCACCCCATTCATAGGCGCCTTCCGGAATGCCGAGCCGCTTGTAGTTGGCGGCTTCCTTGTGGCCTTCCGGCAGTTCGCCGGAGAAGTAGCCGTGGATGTTCTCCTCGGCCATGACATAGGTGCCCCATGGGGTGACGCCGCCGGCGCAGTTGTTCATGGTGCCGAACACCTTGGTGCCGGACGGGTCGGCATTGGTCTTGACGCGGTCGTGGCCGGCGACCGGGCCCGACAGCGCCATTTCGGTGGTCGAGGTGATGCGGCGGTTGAGCTTGCCGTCGCGCACCACTTGCCATTTGCCCGACACTTTGCGGATCTCGACGATGGTGCCGCCATGCGCTGCCATTTCGACATCGACCTGCTCTTTGCTCAGCAGCGCGAGTTCGGGCTTCTTCTTGCCGTCCTTCTCGACGATCGTGACGATGCCCGGGAACATCAGATGCGGGTTGGTGTATTCGTGATTGACCACCAGCAGGCCGTGCTCGGCCGAGCCGTCGATCTCGATGTAACCGACATAGTCGTTGTTGTAGCCGAACTGCCTGGCCTGTGCCCGCGCCGACTGTTTGGTCGGGTCGAACTCCGGCGAATCGGCAAACAGCGGATCGCCCCAGCGCAACAGCAAGTCGGCGTCATAGCCTGGCGCGACATGGTGCTTGTCGTCGATGCCGGCCTCGAGCTCGTCGAATTTGAAGGCGGAGCTTTCGGCGGCACGGGCGTCGCCAGCGGCGATCATGGCCAGCGGGCTGACGGTTGCGGCAATGGCCGAGACGGCGAGCGATCCCTTAAGAAAACCCCGACGCGAGAACCTGGCGGTGATGATCTCGCCCGTGGTTCGGTTGTCGGTGGGGTTGACGGCCGGTCCTTCGTTTTCCTCGAGCTGGCTGGTGCGGAAGCGGGCGTCGGGGGAGCGATGTTCGGTCATGAAGGCCTCTGGCTCTGGAGTTGGCTGGAGCATGTGACCTTTCGACCCCTAAAGCCTGCCGATCACATTTTCGTGACAACCACAATCTTGCATGTCTGTCCGTCGCTGACATGTCTGTCCGTCGCTGACGATGCCTCACCGGCAAAGATGTTTTGGTTAGAGGTTCCGCTGGGCCTTAGGTCCGAGGTCAGTCCTTCATAAGTCTTGGCTGGCGGCGCATCGGTCGTGGGCCGGTTACAACAGCTCGTTCGATCAGCGATGGTCTCGACACCTGCAACGCCGGTTCGAGATCCGCCGGCATGATTGAAAGGAACCGAGATGCGCAAATCGATCACGACCCGTTGGCTGGTACTGAGAGCAGCATCGGCATTGGCGTTGACCATCGCCCCTTATCAACTGGCGCTTCATGGCTCGGCGGCCGGCGTAGTCGCCGCAAGCGCTTATGCCAAGGATGGCGGACATGGCGGCGGCGGGAATGGCGACGGCGGAGGCGGAGGCGATGGGGGCGGCAATAGTGGTAGCGGCGGAAGTGGCGGCAACAGCGGCAGCGGAAACGGCGGCGGCGGCGACGATGGTGGCAACTCCGGGCACGGCAACAACGATGGCGCCGGTGACGATCACGGCGGCACCAATAACTCCGGACCCGGCAAGGGGCAGAACGACGACGGCAACGACGACAACGGCCATCACGTCAATGCGGCGACCGGCGACAAGGTCGAAGCAGACGGCAACAAGATCGAGGTCGAACATGTCGACGGCACCAAGGAGGAGATCGAGAACGGCCGTTTTGAAATGAAGGATGCGCTGGGCCGCACGATTGTCGAAAGACCGGCGACGCCGGCAGACTTCAGCCGCCTGCAGTCTTTGTGAGGCGAGCCAACAGGCAACGGCCCGCATCACACGTCACCTCCGCCGCGCCCCGGCGGGGGTGACTTTTCGCGTCACCTCGACATTGCCAATGCCAGCAAGCTTTTGGCGGCCGAACTTTATCGCGGATGCAGCTCGCTGCGGTCGCGCGCCTCGCGCATCAGCAGTGCGGCCTCGGTGCGATTGCGCACATTGAGCTTCGACAGGACACCGGTCATATGGTGCTTGACTGTCTTTTCCTGAAGCTTGAGACGCAACGCCACTTCCTTGTTGCTCAACCCTTCAGCCACAAGGCGCAGGATTTCGGCCTCACGGCCGGTTAGCTGGCGCATGCGGTCGCTCATGCCGTTTGCCGGCTGCAGGGAATGCAGGTCGGACAGGAGCCTGGCCGAGAGTGTTGGCGACACATAGCTCTCGCCGCCAGCCACATTGTGCAGGATTTCGGCCAGCGTCCGCGATCCAACACCTTTGAGCACGTAGCCGCGCACCCCGGCATTGAGCGCCCGGGTCACATCGGCATTGGCTTCCGAAACGGTCAGCATGACGATCTTCTGATCGGGATCGCCGGCAAGTATGTTTGCCACGGAGGCTAAACCGCCACCAGGCATCGAGATATCGAGTAGGAGAATGTCGGGTCGCGCCGTCGAGACGATGCGTTCCGCGTCCTGTCCCGTCGCCCCCTCGCCGACCATCTCGAAGCCGCCGATTTCGGACAGGCTGCGTATCACGCCCTCCCGAAACAGCGGGTGGTCATCGACGACGGCGATACGGATGGCGCCAATCATGCTTGCTCCTCGACCGATAAACTGATCATCAATCGCGTGCCCTGAGGCCCGGTCATGATTTCGAATTGGCCGCCAATGCTTTCGATCCGCCCCCTCAAGCCTGCCAGCCCAAGGCCTTCTTCTTTTTCCGGATCGAATCCCTGTCCGCCATCCGATACGTCAACGAACAGCCGGGCTCCTTTCATCCCGGCGTTTACAGCTTGGTTCCTCCCCTTCCCGTGGCGGTACGCGTTGTTGAGACCTTCCTGCACGAAACGATAGATGCTGATCTTCTCGGATGCGCCGGTTTCGGGCAGCGGGCCAGCCGCCGCCAGCGCCACCGAGGTTCCGGTCCTGCGTTCGTGCTCGTTGACCGCCAGGCGCAGGATCTCGGCAACGGCAGCCGTTTCGATCTGCGGCAGAACGAGGCCATTGCAGATGCCGCGTATCTCGCGCATCGAATCGTCCAACGCCCTGCGGATCATGGCGATCTCGGCATCGCGGCTTTCATTTGGCCCCGCGCCTCCTGAAAACACCGGGCTGTCCAGCCGCAGCGCCGCCAGCGCCACGAGTTGGGCCGGGCCGTCATGAAGGTCGGCGCCGATCCGGCGCAGATATCTCTCATTGAGCGCGGTGGCACGGCGGGACGCCCGCTGCGCACGCTGCCGCAAGGCGTTGTTCTGCGTCACCAGGCCCTGCAGCTCCGACACCTGGCGGCGCAGCGCCCCGCGCTGATCGTCGATGGTGCGGCTGCCGCGCAAGACGATGCCCGACAGCAGCAGGAAAGCCGTCAAGCTGGTGCCGGCCACGATCAGCCAGCTCGACAGCAAAGCGGAAGCCAGCGTGGCTTCGAAATCGCCGGCGATCTCGTAGAACTCGGTGACGGCCACCACCTCGCCGGACCAGGGTTCGCGCACGGGATTGTAGATCTCCAGCAACGGCGCGCCGACAGCCTGTTCCTGGCTTTCGTTTTTATCGAACGTATCGAACTGGGCGGCGACGTTGCCCTGGAAGGCGGAACGCAGATTGTCGGTCAGGTCGAAGCGGCGCCCGATCAAGGCCGTATCCTTGGCGTAGAGCACGGTGCCGTCGCGACGCCACAGCCTGAACGACACCAGGCGCTTGCCGAGCGCACCCTGGCCAAGCGTCTCGTCGAGCGCCTGCTTGACGGATTCGCTGAGCTCCTCGCTCTTGCGCAGATCGGGCAGCAATGGCGCAATCACGCTGTCGACATAGAGCGCCGTCGTGGCGGCCGAGTTGCGGATGACGCCGTCCTTGATCTGCATCGTCACCCAGGAGCCCACCACCAGCATCACGGCCAGCAGGCCAAAGCCGCCGGCAATGACGAACTGCAGGGCGAGCGAAAGCTCGCTCCAGCGCCGCGCCAAGGTCTGCAGAATACGAATCATGGCCCCCCGACCGCCCTTTTATCGACAGCCGGGCGATCTCTGCACATTGAGCCTCGGCCCTGTCGTTGCCAAGTCCGCCATTAGGACGACGTCGCTTGACGTCTCGGCGCGCTTCGGAAACAAGGGCCGCGGCACATTTGGCGCAAGCCGCTTCGAGAGGGACGCGAAGTTGAGTTTTTCGGGACTGCTGCAGCTTGGCCTTTCGACGGTGATCTTCCTTCTGGCGGCGACCGCGGCCAAGCAATGGGGGCTGGCACCGAGCCTGGGCAAGATCCTTTTGACGCTGGCGCTCTATTCACTGGGCAATTTGATCATGCTGCGGCTGATCCGTGAATTCGGCATGTCTGTCTCGTTCAGCCTGTCGGCGGTCATCCAGCTGGTCTCGGTCAATGTCGTGGCGCTGGTCTTCTTCGGCGAGCGCGTCAACGCGTTGCAGGCGAGCGGCATCGTACTGGCAATAGCCGCGGTGGCGCTGATCACGCTCGGACCCTATCTGCAGGGGCGGATGTAACGGACTCGTAGCCGATGAAGAACGACCCCAACAGCTTGTTCAACCGCATCGAATTTCCGGTGCTGCTGGCCGGGTTGATCATCGCCGGCTGTCTATGGGGTTTCGAGGAACTGATGGAAGTGGCGCGGGCCACCACGCCGCACGCCTTCGACACCGAAATTCTGCTCGCCTTCAGACAGGTTGGCCAGCCCGGGATCCCGATCGGTCCGCCATGGCTGGAAGGCGCGATGCGCGACATCACCAGCCTCGGCAGCGCCAGCGTCCTGGTGCTGATCACGACGGCGACGATCATCTACCTGCTGCTGATCCGCAGGCCGGGAACCGCACTTCTCATCTTCGTGGCCGTGGCGGGCGGGCAGGTGCTGTCGAGCCTGTTGAAAGTCGGTGTCGACCGGCCACGCCCGGAACTCGTCTCGCATCTGGTCAACGAAACCTCGCTGTCGTTCCCGAGCGGCCACGCCATGCTGTCGGCGGTGACCTACCTCACGCTCGGTTCGCTGGCGGCACGCTTCCTGCATGGCCGGGCGACCAAGATCTATGTCCTGTCGCTCGCCGTGTTGACAACGGTGCTGGTCGGCGTCAGCCGCATCTATCTCGGTGTCCACTGGCCGTCGGACGTGCTGGCCGGCTGGTGCGCCGGCTTTGCCTGGGCGATGCTGTGCTGGCTGGTGGCGCGGCTGCTGCAACGGCGCAAGATGGTCGGCGACGATCCAGACAGCGCCTGACTCGCCGGGGCTTGCCGTCAGATCAATCTGTTGATCAGGTGCCCACCACAGCCTGCCAGCACCAGAACCATCGACAGCAAGCATGCCGATGTCATCAAGGATTTCAGGATTTTCAACGGCGCTATCCCCTTCTTCTTATCGGTTGAGCGACCTTGGACCGCTGACGAACGGGTTGCCCCTCAAATAAAAGCGCAGCGGCCGGTCCGCATCCTTCGTAATGCCGATCCTGATGCCTTGCCCGATGTCGCCGGGCTCATGCTCATCATTCGCCAGCCATAGCGGGCCTTTGCAGCAGAGGTCGAGCCCGTCTAGCGAACGATCGATGCGCAGCGCCGCCGCCAGACGTCCCGGTCCGCGCGCCAGGTCGCGCAAACGCCCGACGCCGCGGTTGAGCCGCATGATCTCGATGCCTTCGACAGGCTCCAACGCCCGGATCAGAACGCCGGTGCCGATCCCTTGCGCCTCGCTCGACACGTTCAGCATCATCGAGATGCCGTAGGAGATGTAGACATAGGCGTGGCCGCGTTCGAGGAACAGCGAACGGTTGCGCTCCGTCATCCCCCGGTAGCCATGCCCGGCCGCATCGCCGACGATATAGGCCTCGGTCTCGACAATGCGGCCGCTGACAACGCCCTCAGGCAATTCGCGCGCCACCAGCTTGCCGATGAGATAACGGGCGAGAGCCGCCGTCTCGTCAGGCAGCTCCGCACGGGCAATCGGATGGCGGGCGGTCACGCTAATTCGACTTCGCCAGGGCAACATTGACCGCAGCAAGATTGGCCGGCGTGTCACCGGCACTGATACCGGTGGCCGCCTTTCCTGCGATGGCTGCTTCGCAAAGCGATTTCGCTTCCATCAGGCTGTCCCGGTCGCTCGTGCGGCTGCCCAGCCCGAGCAAAGCGTGACAGAGGCTGTCCTGCATATAGGGGACTTCCGTGGGTTCAGCCGTTTCCTGCACCGCGAGCCCGGCCCTCAGGATCGGGATGGCCGCCTCGAACTGCGTCAAATCGTTCTCGCGCTCGCCCAGCAGCACGAGCTGATAGCCGATCGAGTTTTGCAGATTCGCCCACCAGACCGGATGGGCCTCTCTGTTCTGGATCTCCGCCGAGGCCCGCCAGGCAGCGATTGCCGCCCGCCAGTCGTCAGCACCTGGTTTTCCGTTCTGACGCTCGCCGAGCGTGGCGAGCGCATCGCCTAGATTGTGCTGCAAAATGGCCCAGTCGTACGGCGCCCGGTCGCGCGTCGATTCTTCCAGCGCGGCGCGAAAGGCTGCGATGGCGGCGTTCAGGCTTTCGGTGCCGCTCTCGCGCTCGCCCAGCCTTGCGAGCGCAGTACCGAGATCGTTCTGCGCCAGGGCCCAGTCGAGGGGCACCCGATCTCGGGTCCATTCCTGCAGCGCGGCGCGGATGGCGGTGACTGCGGCGTTCAGAGTCTCGTTGCCACTTTCGCGCACGCCCAACGCCACGAGCGCAGTGCCCAGGCCGTTCTGAATCATGGCCCAGGTGAGCGGCTGGCGGTCTCGGGTCATGACCTCCAGCGCGGCGCGGTAAGCCTTGACGGAGGCCGTCAATTTGTCTGTGCCAGTCTCGCCCATACCAAGCATCTTGAGGGAGACACCGAGATTGTACTGGGCCCCGGCCCACTGGAAAGGCATCCGATCCCGGGTCGCTACCTCGAGCACGGCACGGAACGCCGTGACGGCGGCGTTCAGGGTATCGGTGTTGCTCTCGCGCTGGCCAAGCTGTGTGAGTACATTGCCCAGATTGCTTTGCGTCGTGGCCCATTCCAGCGGCGCCCGGTCGCGTGTCTCAACCTCCAGTGCGGCGCCAAAAGCAGCAACCGCAGCCTTGTAGCTGTCAGTTCCGGCTTCGCGATCGCCAAGCATTGCGAACGTAATGCCCAGATTGCCCTGTGTCACCGCCCAGTCAAACGGCACACGCTTGCGGGTGCGCTCCTTCAGGGCGGCGCGGAATGCCTTGACGGAGGCGTTCAGGCTATCGGTGCTGCTCTCGCGTTCGCCGAGCCTTTCCAGCGCATAGCCAAGGCCATCCTGCAACTGCGCCCAGCCCAGTCGGTCGCTGCTGCGCGGCAACAGGTCCAACGCATCGCCATAGGCTGCGATCGCCTGTTTCAGGGCGTCGTTGTCGCCCTTCTGGTCGCCCTGGGTCTCAAGCGCATCGGCCTCGCCGCCCTTGTAGGCCGCTGCGATGGCCCTGTCCCATTTCGCGACCTGATCGAAGGCCAGCCGATAGTTCTCCGCGGCCGCCGGATAATCGCCCTTGAGGGCGTATCCCTGCGCCGTCTTGGCGATCACCGCGCCACCCTCGAGCCGCCGGGTCTTGAGATCCGCCTCAGCTTCGTCGAGGCTTTTGCTGATAACGAGATACCGGCCCTTGGCCTGTTCCCAGAACCCGACGCTGAGGTCGAGCGCCCCCTCGTCGAGCGCCTGCTGGGCAAGACCGGAAAGCCGGACTATTTCAGGGTCAGCGCCGGTCAGCGCCGTGTGTTCGGCCATTGCCTTCTTGATCGTATCGGTCTGTGCTTTCAGCAACTGATCGAGCTCGGCCGGGTCGTTCGGCACTTTTTGGCCCAGCGCCTGCAACAAGCCGTAAATGGCGTCCATCGGCACGGCTGCCTTGGTCGCGGCGGCTTCCACTTCGCGGCGCAGATCGTCCGGCGTGTCGGCGATGCTGAGCAGCAACCGCCGCCTGCCTTGGCGAATGGCCTCCTGGTCCTTGTCGCCGGCGGGCGCCGGAGCACCGAAGCTCAGCACCCGCCGCAGTGACGAATTCGTCCATGGCAGTTGCCGGCCATCGGTCTTGAGGTAGACCTCCTGCCGCACCAGCGTCATCAACTCGTCGAACGGATAGTCGCCGGCGCCAAAATGCTTGAGCAACGCCGCCGCGTAGGGCGAGTTGCCGCCCGCTTGCCCGTCGAGCGCCGCCTCTCCGGGCGATGCGGCAAAGCCGATCACCATGCCGAGGCTGTCCTTGGAGACGCCGGGCTTGGCGATAGGCGTTGCGCCGCGCACCTCGCCGAGCCCGGTGGTCGCGACGTCGATGATCTGTGTGCTGCCGGGCAGCTTGATGGCCGTCCCTGCCGGAAACGCATTGGTGCGGCAGGCATCGAGCAGCGTGATCGTCACCGGCACGGTTTTGGCCAGTTCTTCGAGCAGGTCTTGCACCGGCACCAGGCTCTCGCCGGCTTTCTCCGGTGTCGAGATATCGGCATCGGTCGGTACCAGATAGTCGGCACCGCCCGCCTCGACGCCATGGCCCGAATAGTAGACCAGCGCCACATCGGCATCCCTGGCATCGCGCACGAAGCGCTGGATGTCGTTTTCAAGGTCGGCCCGGTTGTCGTTCAGCGCGCGGTGGACATCGAAGCCGAGATTGCCCAGCAGCTCGTCCATCGCCCTCGCATCACTCTTGGGGTTCGTCAGGTCGTGAAGCGCCTCGCTGTCGTAGTCGCTCTCGCCGATGACCAGCGCCACGCCGTGCAGCTCGGCGCAAAGCGCGGGCGCCGCGCCAAGCATCAGCACCGAGGCAAGAGCGGCAAGAAGCGCATGTCCGGATCGCATTGGTAGCCCCCGCTACATCGTAGCCAACGCTGATAGGCCTGGCAATCGACGGAAGTTGGGCGGCAATACCTGCGGCCGGCGCGTGGCTATTCCAAGTTAGCGACCACGATGGAGGCCGGGCTCACGGTATCCGCTCGACCCATTTCGCGCGCGATGGCCCCGGCTTGAACGGATCGCCGAAATACTGGGTCTCGCGGGACACCTTGCCGTCGAGGAATTCCATGATGCTGACCGTGTAGGACGGCCGCCCGTCATAGCTCAGCACATATTCGGTGACCCAGAGATCGCCGGCACCCGTGATCCGCCGCACCGTGAAGCGCTTGCGGTTCGGCTGAGCGGCACGCGAAGACTGGATGTTGCGCCGCCCTCGGATGCGCTCACCCGATTGCGGATAGTCGAGCACCGCATCCTCCCGGTAGATGTCGTGCTCGGCTTCGAAATCATCGGCGTCGGAGGCGGCCCAGTGGCGATCCAGAGCGATGCGAATCTTCCGGTCTTCCATGGCAATCCTCCTTGGCTGTAGACCGCCGCACCATACGCCGGTCCGGAGCGGACCTTCCAGAGGGAGGGCCCGCCAGGAACAGCGCTCAATCGAGCTTCAATGCCGCCACCTCGCCCTCGTTCATCAGTGGCACGTAGAGGATCGACTTGCCGTCGGTGCCGATGTCGGCGCTGCCCGGCTTGAAATGCACCACCGCTTCCGGCGCGCCGCCGGCCTTGTATCGGTAAAGCGTGCCGGTCATGTAGGCGGTGGCGTAGATGGTGTCGCCAAGCGCGATGACGCCGTCGAGGTCGGCGAATTTCTGCGCGCCCGGTAGCGGTGAAACCACCTTGCTGGCGAGGTCGACCGACAGCAGCCCGCCCGGCTCCGCCGTGCTGAAGTCGGGCTTGATGCCCTTGCCCCAGGAGGCGACGATCAAGCGGTCGCCATCGGCGAAGACGCCATTGGGTGAAGCGAGCAACGGGTCTTTTACGAACAGCTCCGGCTGGTCGCCGTCGATGCGGTAGATGGTATCGGCCAGCATGTCGGTGACATAGACCTTGCCTGTGTCGCCCGAGGTCATGTCGTTGAGGAACACGGCATTCGGCACCGTGATGCTGGTGACCAGTCTGCCGCTGGCCAAGTCGACAACGCGGACCTTGGTGATGTCGGCGACATAGAGCTTGCCGCCCGATATCGCCATGCCCTTGGGCGCGTCCATGCCGTCGGTCCAGTGCTGGGTCACCGTCTTGCCGTCCATCGACAGCACCGACAAATAGCCGTTGCCGTCGGCATCGCCCGGATTGCCAACGATGTTGGAGACGATGATGCGATTGTTGGTGGCGTCGAACAGCGCCGATTCCGGCTGTTCGAGCCCCGTGGCGCGCCAGAGCTCGTCGGCCTGGGCAGCCGATATGGCAGCGATACCGATGGTGGCGATAAAGGCTGGGATGATGAGGCGGTTCATGGCTGTTCTCCTGTGATGACAGGCGGACAGCTAGGATTTTCGATACTTTTGCGAAAGCCTGATTGCCGCTAGTATCGAATATCGATACGAAACTGCCGGCAAGAGGTGCATCCCATGAACGGTCTGATCTTCGAGGCGCTGAAGCGGACGCTGAAGGCGAAGGGCGTCACCTATCGCGAGCTTGCCGAACGCATGGGCGTTTCCGAGCCGACGGTGAAGCGCATCTTCCACGAGCGCAACTGCAAGCTCGACCGGCTGGTGAAGATTTGCGCGGCTGCCGGCGTCGAGCTGGAAAACGTGCTCGGCTCCATGAACCGCGGGCCGGGGCCGGTCAACCACATCGCACCCGAGATCGAGCGCAGGCTCGCCGGCCGGCCGGCGCTGCTGTTCATCTTCGTCATGCTGTCGGAAAAATTCACGCCGGAAGGCGTGATGCGCTCACAAGGCCTGAGCGAAGCTTCGATGTTCCTTTATCTGCGCGACCTCGAGGAGCTCGGCCTGATCGAAATCGGGCGTGGCCTTTCGGCAAGATTGCTGGTCGAAACGCCGATCCAGTGGAATTTCGAAGGACCGCTGCGGCCGCTGTTCGAGATGACCAACAAGAATTTCATCGGCTGGGCCATCACCCATATCGACAAGGAAGCGACCTTCGTCAGCTTCTCCAGGCGCATGCGGCCGGAAACGGCGGAGATGGTGCGGCGCGAGGCCGAGGAACTGGCCGATCGCGTGAAACTGCTTGCCCATCACGACCAGCACACCACGCCGGAGGAGGGGCTCACCGGCTACAAGTTTACGTTTGCCTTTGGCGCGACGCCGTTCCCCGCGATCATGCCGATCGGCCCGCACCCGCGCGATGCCGGCGCGCGGTTGAAGGATGGCCGCGAGTCGTCGAGAGAGAAGCGCCCGCAGCCGGCGTGACCGGGGGATTCTTCAGGCAGGCTGCCTGAGAAATCCCGGCGGAAGGATACCGATCGAGCGCGCAATCATCATGGCGGCAAAGAAACCCGACAGCACCGCGCTTGCCAGCACGAAACCGGTTTCCTGCGCCAGCGTCGGATCTATCCCCAGCGCGATGCCCTTTGCATAGCGGACGACGATGATCGCGATGATCAGCACCAGCGGCAGCCAGTCGCCCTGCAGCGCCAGCCTGCCGTCGGGCAGCAGTCTGGCCGGCCGGCGCCGCGCCATGGCCGTGCCGGCAAAGGCGCCGGCCACGGCGCCGCAGGCGAAGCCGAGCAGTCCGGTCGCCGAAATGCCGGTGGCGACGAGATTGTAGAGCGCCAGGCCGCTGATGAGGACCGGCAGGACGAGAAGGCGCGAAGGCGAGACGACGCGATCCCGGGTGCGGCTCCAGCCGATGAACAGGCCATAGAGGATCAACGGCCAGACCCAGAGCGGCGTATGCGAAAGGATATCGGCCATGCCGGGCATATGGCTGCCGCCATCGGCAGCGGTGTCCGCTGCCAGCGCGATGCGGCTTGACGTCAGCAAGAAGCCGGCGGCAGACAAAAGCGTGGCAGTCCTGCGGAAAGGCAGGGTTGTCCGAATTGCCTGGATAAGGGGGAGAGACATTGCGGAACTCCGTCTGCGGTTGAAGGCTTTCGACAAGCGCGGTATCGCTTGGCGTTGCGGTTCAACGGCACCATGCGGAGCCGCCGGCGCTGCATCAACTGCGTCTTCGGCAAGGGACGAATGGCTACGTGAAGAGCACCCTGTTGCATTCCACGCTTCGCGAAATGCAGGCATTGCTGTTCTCGCCACGCTTCTGGGGCGCGCTTCTGGCGGTGTCGGCGATCCTCGGCGTCACCGGTCCCTTCGGCACCTTCGAACAACTCGATGCCTTGCCGCGCTTTGCCTATTGGCTGGCACTGGCGCTGGCTACATTCACGGCAGGCTATCTCACAATGCGGCTGACGCTTGCTGCCGTGTTCGGCGCTGGCGGCTCGC
Source organism: Mesorhizobium loti CJ3sym (assembly GCF_000472785.1). GTDB lineage: Bacteria > Pseudomonadota > Alphaproteobacteria > Rhizobiales > Rhizobiaceae > Mesorhizobium > Mesorhizobium loti_E. The sequence goes on along the minus strand of NZ_AXAL01000030.1, from coordinate 56,674 downwards.
GGCCGGTCCGCAGCATCGTTGCAGGCATCGTCTCCGGTGTCCCTGTGACGGCCATCGTCGTGCTGTTCAACCGAGCGCTGTTTGGCGGTCCTTTTCCGTCGGCCGCCGCCATTGGCGGGCTGTTCATCAACTGCGGGCTGATCGCTGTCGCGATCTCGTTCCTGGTCGCCATCGGCAGAAACGCCCAGGGCGTGGCCGGGACACAGGTCGAGCCGCCCGTAGCCGCGCGGCCAGCTGCGGTCACCCCACCGTCATTGCCGCCGCAAGCACCGCAGCCGACGCGGCCGCCGCTGGTTGATCGTCTGCCGCATGCGGCCCGCGGAAAACTTCTCTACCTCTCCATGCAGGACCACTATGTCGAGGTGCACACCGACAGAGGGACATCGCTGGTGCTGATGCGGTTGGCCGACGCCATCCGCGAGGTCGGCGACGTCAACGGCGTGCAGATCCACCGCTCACATTGGGTGGCGCTGGATGCCGTCGCCGGCAGCCGGCGCAAGGACGGCAAGCCGTTCCTGCGGCTTGTCGACGATGCGCTGCTTCCGGTCAGCCGCTCTTACGCCGACGCGGTTCGCAAGGCTGGACTGCTCTGATTATCCGGCTACGACAGGCGTGCCGGCGTCATCACCGGAGCCGGCAAGATCATCACGCGCCTTGCGGGCGAGCTTCTTCGTCGAGTGTTTGGGGCTATCGCCGAACAGTTCGGCCGCCTCGGCAAGACATGACTTCCTCAAGCTCTTTTCCGAACGCTTCAAGAGCTTGCCAAGCAGCTTTGTGTCCTCGCGCGGGCCCCAGCGACTCACCGCTCCGGCGGCGCCGACCGCCACCATTCGCCACCAGCTTGCCGCCCGGACCAGCGATGCCGACCGCGCCCATAAGGCGCGTTGGGATAGAACAGATCCGGCACCAACATTCATGATAGAATTCGCACACTGATTTGCCAGACTGTAGAGGGCGGGTTTGCCGAATGCGTGACTCACCCCCGTGAAATCGAAGTGATCCTATGCCGACCGCACCAACACTTGAACGTCGCCGCTATTCGCGCCTGAAAAATCTGCGGGAGCGCGCAGAACGCCAGGGGGCTGCATTGCAGTTCTGGGCGCGTACGACATCGCTCGCCGTGATCTTCTGCTTCTTTGCATTGATCAGCCGCTGGGATGCCGCACTGCTCTTCGTGCTGGCGGGCCTCGTGCTGTTCCAGCTCGTCGGCCTGATCCAGTTTCTCTTTGCGCGCCGTCGTACGGCGCCATGGTGGATCGGTTACCTCGTCGGTACGCTGGACATCATTCTGTTGACCATTCTGCTGGTAACGCCCAACCCGTTTTCCCTGGAGGTCGCGCCGGCCGCGATGCAACTGCGCGAGGGCAGCTTCAAATTCCTGCTGATTTTCGTATGCCTTGGCGCGCTGACCCTTTCGACACGATTGGCGCTCTATCTCGGCGCGCTCGCGGCCTTGATGTGGGCGATGGGGGTGGGGTGGGTGATTTTTCATCCGGGAACCGTCATTCCGGCGACGAACCTCTATTCGCTGCCGGTGAAGGAGCGACTGAACCTCTATCTCAACCCCAATTTCGTCGATACATTCGCACAGGCGACCAACGTGTTGGTTGTGCTGATTATCGGCGCGATCATGGCGCTGGTCGTCTCTCGTTCCCGACGTCTGTCGGAAGACTATGTCAAGGCAGAGCGCGCCCGCGCCAATCTCGCCCGGCATTTTTCGCCCAACGTCGTCGACCAGCTCGCCACGGATGACGAGCCCTTCGGCCCGGTCCGCCGGCAGGATATCGCGGTGCTGTTCGCCGACATCGTCGGCTTCACACACTATTCCGAGGATCATCCGGCCGAAGCAGTGTTCGAACTTCTGCGTCAGTTCCACCGTCGCATGGAGCAGGTCGTTTTCGACCACCATGGCACCGTCGATAACTATATCGGCGATTGCATCATGGCGACATTCGGGGTTCCGCAAGCCAGCCATGACGACGCGACTCGCGCCATCCAGTGCGCGGAAGCGATGATCGCCACTCTCGAAGACTGGAATGTGCAGCGGGTTTCCAAGGGATATCCGCCGCTGGACGTTCGAATCGGTGTCCAATATGGCGCAGTCGTCCTCGGCGCGGTCGGCAGCGAGCGCAATCTGTCCTTCGCGGTGGTGGGCGACACCGTCAACGTCGCCAGCCGTCTGCAGGCGCTCTGCCGTGAGCTTAAGGCGAATATTTGCTTTGGGTCACGACTGATTGAGGCCGCGAAGGCGGAATCGCCCAAGACACAGTTGAATGCGCGCGATCATGGACCGGTGAGCATCCGCGGCCGGGACGAACCGGTCCATGTCTGGGTCGAACACATAGCCGAAAACCAAGGCGCTGTTGCGGTTTCGGCATGATGTAGGCCGCGATGTGAAACGCCTGCACCTCGGCCGGATGGCCGCGCTATAGGGGCATGTCCTGACCCAGGCCGAAGCCATCACGTGTCTGAGGCGATTGCTCCAGCCTTTGCGGCTTCGGCGTCTGTGCTTGCCTTGTCGTCCCAGACCATCTGCCGGTAGTCGAAACCATATTCCAGCGTCGGCTTGACGATGCGGAAAAACGGCGACAGGTCGAAATCGCGCGGCGTGTAGAGCGAGTGGTGGCGAATGTGCAGGATTTCCTTGCGCATATAGGTCGACTGCGCCGAGGCGCGGCCGGGGGCTCGGGTGATCTCGGGCAGGATCGGGTAGTGGATCTGGCCATAGGCCTCGGCAATGAGCGAGGAGCAGATGGCCCGCGTCGGGTCGCCGGAACCGAAGGCCAGCATGCGGCGGCGCCAGCGCACCGGCACCGGCGGCGTCGGCAGGAAATAGCGCAGCATGTCGAAAATGTTCTTGAGGTCGTATTTCAGGCCAAGCTTGCCGATCATGAAGGCGACGACCTTGTCGCGGTCCTCCGGCGCCAGCCCGCTCGCCCGGCAGATGCGGGTGTTGTAGGTGCGGTAGCGCGACAAGGGTACGGCGACACAGCCTTCGCCCATCGTGACCTCGATGAGCCGCAGCCGCTCCGTTCCATCTTGCGGCTCGGGCAAGGCATCGCCGACATAGAAGGCTGCGTGCGACCAGGTCGACTGGGTGAGGTACTTGATCACCGCCGAAATCTTCTGGTTGCCCTCGATCAGCAGGATGTCGCCCGGCTCCAGCGTGCGGCGCAGCGTCTCGGCATCGGACGGGGTATAGGGCTCATAGCCGGAGGATTCTTCCTGCAGCCGGCCGGCAAGCCAGCGGCCAAGTCGGTCCAGGAGCGTGTCGCCGGGCTGGGTCATGCCATCTGGCGATTACCATATACAGGCGCCAGGGCGCCAGACGCGTCAGCTGGCCGCGGCGCTCGTGTCCTCCAGCGGCGGAGCGCCGGCAAGATCGTCGCGCGCCTTGCGGGCGAGCTTCTTCGTCGAGTGCTTGGGGCTGTCGCCGAACAGCTCGGCGGCTTCGGCAAGGCAGGATTTCCGCAAGCTCTTTTCCGAGCGTTTGAGCAGCTTGCCGAGAAGCTTTGTGTCCTCGCGCGGCCCAAGCGGCTCGCCGTCAGCCTCGACCAGGGCGCGCAGGACGAACAGATCATGCAATTCGCCAAGCCGCTCGCCCAATGCATCGACCGCCTTGCGCCGCGCCTTGATCGGCGTCGGCCACAGCCTGCCCAGCAGCGACAGGTGCATGCCATGCGTCTTGGCCGCCTTGCGCAAATCGTGGAAATCGTCGGCTTCGCCGCGTGTACTGGCTCTGTCCAGCGCCTTTTTGGCACGGCGCAGAGTGACGCGGGCGCCTTCGGCAAGCACGTCGGCGGCCTGTTCCGGCTGGTCGGGCAAGGCCAGGCTTTCGATCCGCTTCATGCCGTCTTCGCAAGCGGCGACCGCCGCGCCGATCGCGGCTTGGAGGCCGGCGCCTTCATGCAGGTCGTGCTGGCGAGCGATCAGCCTGTCGCGCACGGCATCGAGCCCGCCATCGGCGCTCTCCTTGGGAAAGTCGGCCGCGAGCCGGTCGATGGTCTCGATCAGCGCCGTCGCTTCGCGGGGGCCGGCAAGCAGCGCCGCCACGTTGCGATAGCACTGATTTTCCGTCGTGCAGAATGTTTCGTCACCGGAATGAACCAGCCGCAGCAAGGCACGCGCGCTTTTCAGCCGCTTGCGGCATTTGTGCAGCCCCTGGTCCGGCCGACCGCGCGCCGCATCCAGATGCAGCAGCGCCCTGCCGATTTCCTCGGCAAGGATGCGCCTGACCTCGCCGGTCAGCGGCAGGCGCGGGTCGATGCGAAAGCTCATGCGGCGATCTCCGGAATCCCCCCGAGGGCGAGCGACGCGTTGTAGAATTTCTGCTCGCCGGTCACTTCCCGGCCGAGCCAGTCTGGAAGCATTTCCTCCGGCACGTCGTCCGGCGTCTCGAGTTCGGCCACCACAAGTCCCGCGAGCGCACCGCCAAAGACGTCGACTTCGTAGAGATAGCCGCGATGCCTAACATGATGACGTGTCTTCTCGATGACACGCCCAATGGCGAAATCCAGCATCTCCACGGCCTCCGCCAAGGGGATCGGGTATTCGAATTCGTCACGCTCTCGCGCGCTGCTGCCGAACTTGAGTGTCAGCTTGGCGGAAGCGCCGTCGCTGATGCGGATGCGGACGGTTCGGCCGGGTGCGGTGGCGAGATAGAACTGGAGAATGCGGATATCCGCCTCGACCAGATCCCGCCAAGCGGTGCTGGAAACCAGGAACTTGCGCTCGACTTCCTTGCCCATGGCCGCGCACTAAAGCGGTTGGCGCCCGAGATGGCAAGGCGGCTCGGCGCACAAGTTGACTTTAATCAATCGTTTGATTAAAAGTCTGAAATGATCAAGCCAACCACCCCTGAAGCGTCACGTCGCGAATCATCTCCCGCCGACCTGACCCGCGCGGCCCTTGTGCGCGCGGCCCTGAAACTGTTCGGCCGGCAGGGTTTCGACGGCACCTCGACCCGCCAGATCGCGGCCGAAGCGCAAGCCAATATCGGCTCGATCGCCTATCATTTCGGCGGCAAGGAAGGCCTCCGCGCTGCTGCCGCCGACTTTATCGTCGAGACCATCCAGACAATCGCTGGCCAAGCATTTGGCGCCGGCCAGGCGTTCGGCAAAGTCCAAGCTCCTGCGGAATCGGGGAGCCCGGAGGCGGCACGAGCGCAACTCTTCGCGGTGCTGGAGCGGATGGTCAGCTTCGTCGTGGCCAGCCCGCAGGCTGGCGAGATCGTGCAATTCGTATTGCGCGAACTGTCGCATCCGACGGCGGCGCTCGACCGCATCTATGACGGCGTCTTCGAGCCGACGCATCGCCGGCTTTGCCAGATCTGGGAACAGGCGACCGGCGAGCCGGCCGAAAGCGAACGAACCCGGCTCACCGTATTCACGCTGATCGGCCAGGTCATCTACTTCCGCATCGGCCGCGAGGCGGTGATGCGCCGCATGGGCTGGCACGACATCGGCGCCGCCGAGGCGGCCAAGGTGGTGTCCGCTGTATCAGACAACCTCAGCGCCATACTGGCCTCCCGGATGGGATCAAAACCCCGAATCGGATCAAAACAATGAGTTTCCTCTGCGCCTTGCCGCTTGCCGCTCAACTCTTCGGCGCCTGCGCCCCCGCGTCTCCCCTGGCTGTCGGCTATGTCGAGGGCGACTATGTGCTGCTGGCGCCCATCGAGGTGGCGCAGGTCGAGACGGTCACCGTGAAGCGCGGCGACCGCGTTACGCCGGGCACGACCGTGGTGACGCTGGAAAATGCCGATGCCAGGATCGCGGTGGCGCAAGCCGAAGCCGGTCTTGCACAGGCGCAGGCGCAGCTTGCCGACCTGCAGGTCGGCAAGCGGCCGGAAGAGATCGCGGTGCTGAAGGCCGAGGTCGACATGGCGAGAGCCCAGGCCGCCGACGCCAAGCGCAAATACGACCGCGCCGCCGATCTGTTCAAGCGTGGCGCCGGCACGCAGGCCGACTACGACACCGCCTCGGCAACGCTGGAGACGGCAGAAGCCCAGGTCGGCCAGGCCGAGGCCAATCTCGCCGTCGGCGGCCTGCCGGCGCGACCCGAGACGATCAAGGCCGCCGACAACCAGGTCAAGCAGGCGCAGTCCACACTGGAGCAAGCGCAATGGCGATTGTCGAAACGGGTGCTGGCGGCACCCTCGCCCGGCCGCGTCAACGACGTCATCCGCAATCCCGGCGACACCGCCGGCCCGACCGCGCCGGTCATCTCGATGCTGCCCGACGGCGCGGTGAAGCTCAGCGTCTACATACCCGAGGCCGCCTTCTCCTCGGTCAAGGTCGGCAGCCTGCTCAGCGTCCATTGCGATGGTTGCGGCCCTGACGTGAAAGCGCGCGTCAGCTATGTCTCGCCCGACCCGGAATTCACCCCGCCGGTGATCTATTCCCTGGAGAACCGGCAGAAGCTGGTCTATCTCGTCGAGGCGCGGCCGGAGGGCGACGCCGGCCCATTGCAGCCCGGCCAGATCGTCGACGTCGATCTTGCGGAAACGGCAAAATGAACGCCATCGACGTTCATGGCCTGGTCAAGCGGTTCGGCGACAAGACGGTCGTCGACCACGTGACGATGTCGGTCGCCGAAGGCGAGATCGTTGGCTTCCTTGGCCCCAACGGTTCGGGCAAGACCACCACCATCCGCATCATGTGCGGCCTGCTGACCCCGGACGAGGGCGAAGGCACGGTGCTGGGCTTCAACATCCGCACCGACTCGCTGATGATCAAGCGCGAAGTCGGCTACATGACGCAGAAATTCTCGTTCTACGAGGATCTGACGATTGGCGAGAACCTGCAATTCGTGGCGCGGCTCTACCGGCTGAAACCGGTCGAGGAGTATGTCGCCAGGACGCTCGATGAACTCGGCCTGACGTCACGCCGCAACCAGTTGGCCGGCACATTGTCGGGTGGCTGGAAGCAGCGGCTGGCGCTCGCCGCATGCATCATGCACAAGCCGAAACTGCTGCTGCTCGACGAGCCGACAGCCGGTGTCGATCCGAAGGCGCGGCGCGAATTCTGGGACGAGATCCACCGTCTCGCCAGCGGCGGGCTGACCGTGCTGGTCTCCACCCACTACATGGACGAAGCCGAGCGCTGCCACCGCATCAGCTACATCTCCTACGGCAAGATGCTGGCCACCGGCACCGTCGCCGAGGTGGTGAAGAATGCCGGCCTGACCACCTTCGTGCTGCAGGGTCCGCAACTCGCCAAGGTGGCCGAAGAGCTGCAGGGCCGCCCCGGCGTCGACCAGGTGGCGCCGTTCGGCGCGACGCTGCATGTCGTCGGTTCCGACAGGAAGAAGCTCGAAGCAGCCCTTGCCGACGTCGAGAAGGAGCACAAGGGCGTCACGGTGGCGCCGGGCGAAACCAGCCTGGAGGACGTCTTCATCCAGTTCATGTCGGGTTCGAAGGACAATATGGCATGAACGGCATCTTTTCTTTCGCCAGGCTCGGCGCGCTGCTGATCAAGGAATTCATCCAGATGCGGCGCGACCGCATCACCTTCGCCATGATGCTGGGCGTGCCGCTGATCCAGCTGGTGCTGTTCGGCTACGCCATCAACAACGATCCGAAGAGCCTGCCGGCGGCGCTGGTGGCGACCAGCAGCGATCCCTACACCCGCGCCATTGTCGCGGCGCTGCAGACCACCGGCTATTACCGCTTCGACCATGTCGCGCAAAGTGCCGCCGAGGCCGAGTTCCTGATATCGCGCGGCGACGTCGCCTTCGTCGTCACCATCCCCGCCGATTTCGCCAGGCGGGTGGAGAGCGGCGAAAATCCGCAGATCCTGATCGAGGCCGACGCCACCGATCCGGCGGTGGCCAGCGGTGCCATCTCCACGCTCGGCACCGTCGCCAGCCAGGCGCTGCTCAGGGCCCAGGGCATGCAGGAGGCGGCGGCCGAGGCGGCCAGGGGCCAGCTCGATGTCGTGGTGCATCGGCGCTACAATCCCGAAGGCATCTCGCAATACAACATCGTCCCTGGCCTGCTCGGCGTCATCCTGCAGATGACCATGGTGATGATGACCTCGATCGCGCTGACGCGCGAGACCGAGCGCGGCACGATGGAGAACCTGCTCGCCATGCCGTCGAGCCCGCTCGAGATCATGATGGGCAAGGTGCTGCCCTATCTGGCGGTCGGCGCCGTGCAGGTGGTGGTGGTGCTGGCGGCGTCGAAACTTCTGTTCGCCATCCCCTTCACCGGGTCGATGTCGCTGCTCTTGTCGGCGGTGCTGGTGTTCGTGCTGTCATTGGTGCTGCTCGGCTATACGATATCGACGATCGCGCGGACGCAGATGCAGGCTTTGCAGCTGACCTTCTTCTTCTTCCTGCCGTCGATCATGCTGTCGGGCTTCATGTTCCCCTATCGCGGCATGCCGGATTGGGCCCAGACCTTCGGCGAAATCTTCCCGCTGACGCATTTCCTGCGCATCACCCGCGCTGTCATGCTGAAGGGCGCGGAGTTGCCGGCAGTTGCAACCGAGATCGGCTGGCTGGTGGTGTTCGTGGCGCTGTTTGCCGGGGTTGCGCTGGTGCGCTTCAGGCGAACACTCGACTGACCGGCGCCGCGCGGAGCCGGTTCAAGAAACCTCTGGCACGGCAGGAAAGCCGCGCTACAGCAGCCCGCGTCTACGGCTCACACGGGTTGGAGGGCGTGCACCCCGCCGTCACGGCCGAGAGCTTTTCGCGCTTGATCAGCCTTGGCTTTTCGTAGGTTCTTTTCATGCTGTCTCCGGTCTCAACAAACGATCATCACCGATGACGACAGCCGAATCGTAAAACGGCACCGAATAGCCCGCATCTCCCGCGCGGCAGATGGCAGCCCTGTCGAACTGCGCCGATAGTGGGCATGGCGGAGAAGACAAAACCCAGGAGATGCGCCCGGTAGTTCGCTGGTCACCCGCGCATCCCAGAGGCGCGCGAGTGTCTCAAGCGATCACACAGCCGCCATGATCTCGGCATAGGTGCCGAAATCGACATTGCCGCCCGACAGCACCACGGCGACGCATCTGCCTGACAGCTCGATCTCGCCCGATGACAGCGCCGCAAGCGCGACGCAGCCGCCCGGCTCGACCACCAGCTTCAGATAGGCCATGGCATCGCGCATCGCCTGCGCGGTCGCTTGGTCGGACACGGCGATGGCGCCGGCAAGGTTCCTGCGGTTGATCTCGAAGGTAATGGCGCCCGGCTCGGCGGTCAGGATCGCGTCGCAGATCGAGCTGTAACCCGGTTCGTTGGAAACCCGGGCACCGGCGGCCAGCGAGCGGCGCGTGTCGTCGAAATGCTCGGGCTCCACGGCCCAGACCGCGGTGCCTGGCGAGGCATCCTTGACCGCGACGGAAATGCCGCTGGTCAGGCCGCCGCCGCCGCAGGGAATGACGACCGCGTCGAGGTTGACGCCGAGTGCTTTCGCCTGCCGCATCAGCTCGAGGCCGATCGTGCCCTGGCCGGCAATGATGGCCGGATCGTCGAAGGGCGGCACCAATATCATGCCGCTTTCGATGTAGGGGCGAACCACGGTCATGCGGTCGTCGCGAAAACGGTCGAACGGCACCACCTCGGCGCCCATTTTGCGGACATTGCCGATCTTCATCGCGGGCGCGTCCGCCGGCATGGCGATGACCGCCTTGACGCCGAACATGGCGGCCGAAGCGGCCACCCCTTGCGCATGATTGCCTGAGGAAAACGCGACGACGCCCCGGCTGCGCTCCGCCTCGCTCAGCGACGACAGCTTGTTGTAGGCACCACGGAACTTGAACGAGCCGGTGCGCTGCAGCGTTTCCGGCTTGAACAGGATGCGCCCGCCGAAACGCTTGTTCAGCTCAGCCGATTCGATCAGGGGAGTTTCGAGGATCAGGCCCGAAAGCCGCGCGGCGGCGGCGTGGATGTCAGCGATGCCGGGAGGGGTGGTCATGGTGGATCCTGTGGCGATGTGATCCGGCCATGGTGCACGCAAAGGGCTGCGCGATGCCAACGAAAAGATGTGATGGTTACAAAGTTTGGCGATTGTGATGAGGTGCCAAGTGTCGCTAGCGTTGCGGCCGGCACACCCCTCTGTCCTGCCGAACATCTCCCCCGCAAGGGGGGAGATTGGCAGTTTCGAGGCAGCCGCCTTTCTTGCGGCGTAGAGATTGGCGAAGGCAAAAAATGAAGTCCGATCTCCCCCTTGCGGGGGAGATGGCCGGCAGGCCAGAGGGGGGTGCTGTCCCGCTAACCTATCGCAAATTTAGCCAAGCAACGTCCTTTGCCTCTTCGACCCGCCCAGCTTGCGCCAGTTGTTGAACCGATGGCTGGCGGCGGCAAAGGAGATCTTCATCTGCTGGGCGACCGAATAGCGCGACTTGCCCTCGTCGAACATGCGGTAGCAGCACTCGACACCTTCCTCCGTCAGCTTGCCGTCCTGCGCCTTGTTGTGCGGATTGGCGGGGTCGAATTTTTCGACCTGCTGCTCGACCAGGCCTTTCAGGCGTTGCAGGTCAGCCTCGATGCTGGCGATGAGATCGAGAACGGGCTTGGGGTCATAGGGGTGCGGGGGCTGTTTTGCCGTCATCTCTGGGTTCCTTTTGGCTTGGACAAATATATAGGTGAACCTTCACTGATAATGAAGGGGTGCGGAATGCGCTGGGCTTCAACAATTCTTGACCGCGACCCAAGCGCGCAATTGACCAAAGGTCTGCAAATCCCTACTTTAGAATTATTCTAAACTAGGGTGATTTCCTCATGCTTTCCCGTGTTTTCGGCTTCGGCCGCCGCCCCTTCGAGACGCTTTCCGAACAGGAGATCCTGGCGCTGGCCATTTCATCCGAGGAAGATGACGGGCGCATCTACCGCGCCTATGCCGACGGGCTGGCGGAAAGTTTTCCGCAATCGGCAAAAGTGTTCGAGGAGATGGCCGAGGAAGAGGACGGCCATCGCGACGCGCTGATCGAGCTCTTCCGCAAGCGGTTCGGCGAGCGCATTCCGCTGATCCGGCGTGAACATGTGAAGGGTTATTATGAACGCAAGCCCGACTGGCTGGTGAGGCCGCTCGGTATCGAGCATGTGCGCCGCCAGGCCGAGGCGATGGAGCGGCGCGCCTATCTCTTCTATGTCGAGGCGGCCAAGCGCACCACCGATGCCTCGACCAGGAAGCTTCTTGATGATCTGGCGGCGGCCGAGCAGAGCCACGAGACATCGGCGCAGCGGCTGGAGCAGAAGCATGTGCCGGGCGCGGTCAAGGATGAGGAAGCCAGCGCCGAGCAGCGCCAGTTCATCCTCACTTATGTCCAGCCGGGTCTCGCCGGATTGATGGACGGCTCGGTCTCGACGCTGGCGCCGATCTTCGCCGCCGCCTTTGCCACGCACGACACCTGGCAGACGCTGCTGGTCGGTCTCGCCGCCTCGATCGGCGCCGGCATTTCGATGGGCTTCACCGAAGTCGCGTCCGACGATGGCAAACTGTCGGGCCGCGGCTCACCGATCAAGCGCGGCTTGACCGTCGGCATTATGACGACATTGGGCGGCCTCGGCCACGCGCTGCCCTATCTCATCCCGAGCTTCTGGACGGCGACGGGTGTTGCAGCGGTGGTGGTGTTCTTCGAATTATGGGCCATCGCCTTCGTCCAGAACCGCTACATGCAGACCCCGTTCCTGCGCGCCGCCTTCCAGGTGGTGCTGGGCGGTGCACTGGTGTTCGCGGCCGGCGTGCTGATCGGGAATGCTTGAGGGCCAAGCCCCCTCACCCAGCCTCCGCTTCGCTCGGCTGACCTCTCCCCGAGGGGAGAGGAGACTACGAGCGCCAGCGCCAGCCTCTTCTCCCCTCGGGGAGAAGGTGGCCGCGTAGCGGCCGGATGAGGGGGCTGGCGCCACGCTGTCATCCATTCACCGCCCGGCTATCCGCCGGCGCCTCATCCCTTTCCGTCAGCCCATAATCCCGCACCACATGCGCGATGCGCAGTCGATAGCCGGCAAAGATACCGCCGCGACCGGCTTGCTGCGCTTGCCGGTGTTCCTCGGTGGTGCGCCAGGCCTTCACCGCTTCCTCGTCGCGCCAGAATGACAGCGACAGGATGCGGTTGGTGTCGGCCAGGCTCTGGAAGCGCTCGATCGAGATGAACCCGTCGATGCCGTCGAGCAGCGGCCGCAGCTCGGCGGCGATGCCGAGATACGCATCGCGCCGGCCCTCCGCGGGCTGCACCTCGAAGATGACGGCGATCACGGCAGCACCAGTTTCGCGTGTGGTCCCGAGACGTGCCTTAGAAACATGCGGTCCTCCTTGAGGATGAAGCGTTCACGCTTGGCGAACTCATAGTTTGCCTTGCCGGCGGGATCGGCGGCAAGCCGGGCCCGATAGGCTTCGTAGGCCGCCAGGCTTTCGATGTTGTAGGCGGCATAGGCTGTCGTCGCCGAGCCTTCATGCGGCGCATAATAGCCGATCAAATCGGCGCCGCAGCGCGGAATGGCCTGGCCCCAGTTGCGGGCATACTCTTCGAAGGCAGCCTTGCCGAACGGGTCGATCTCATAGCGGATGAAGCAGGTGATGGTCATGGTCGTCTCCTTGAAGGGTGTGATTTCGCGTCCATAGTTCGAGCGGCGTCGAAACATTGTGCCGCCCGATCTGCTAGGCAATTCCCTTGCGGGTCATGCCCGCCAGAAGGACTTTGCGCATTCGCGGCGCACGTCCTCCGGTGTCAGGCCGAGGTCGCGCAGCAGGTGGTCGTCGATCTCCGAGAGGTCACGGCGTTGCAGGTAACGGTCATACCAGCGGGCCAGCAGTCGCGAGCGGACCCAGCTAATGAACGGGAAGGATTGGCGGCCGGGGAACGGGGTGAAGGTGGTTCGTGCGGTCATCGTCGTCTCCTTGATCTGGTCGGAGAATAGTGCTTATCTGACAAGAATGCTTCGATGAGGAACGAACTATGCGTGAAGGACCTGACATCGCCCGTATCGCCAGCCTGGTCGGCGACCCGGCCCGCGCCAACATGCTGAACGCGCTGATGGGCGGCACGGCGCTGACGGCAAGCGAACTGGCGCTGGAAGCCGGAGTCTCGCTGCCGACCGCAAGCTCACATCTGTCGAAGCTGATGGAAGGCGGGCTGCTGACCCTGGCGAGCCAGGGTAGGCATCGCTACTACGGCCTCGCCGGACCCCAGGTGGCGGGCATGATCGAGGCCATCACCGGTGTCGCGGAAGCCGTTGGCCCCAAGCGTGTGCGGCCGGGTCCGCGCGACGGCGCCATGCGCGTCGCCCGCGTCTGCTACGATCACCTTGCCGGGGAGCAGGCGGTGACGATGCTCGACCGGCTGGTCGAGAAAGACATCCTGCTGCGTGACGACAAGGAGATCAGGCTCGGACCGTCGGCGGTATCGCATTTCGCGGCCATAGGCATCGATGTTGGCGCCAAGCCGCGCCGCCCGGTATGCCGCGCCTGTCTCGACTGGAGCGTGCGCCGTTCGCACCTCGCCGGCACGCTGGGCGCCGCCATCCTCGACAAGATCCTGTTGGAGAAATGGGCAAGGCGGGAAAAAGACAGCCGCGCGGTGGTGTTTTCGCCGCCGGGGAAACAGGCGTTCGAGAGGGTGTTTTTGGGCTGATGGATTGCGGAGACGTCGGCGGGACAGCGCCCCTCTCTGCCCTGCCGGGCATCTCCCCTCAAGGGGGAGATTGGCTGCTTCATCGTCTCGCTCGCCTTACAGCGTTGATAGTTGGCGAAAGCGCTGGAGGGGGAGATGGCCGGCAGCCCAGAGAGGGGGCGTGAAGGATCGCAACGCTGCCAATTGGCGCGGTGAACTACCCCCGCTTCAACATCTTCCCCTGGTGGAAAAACCCCTTCCACGGATCGGCTTCCGCCAACTTCGCCAGCGTCGTCTTGTCGCCGATTGGAAAAGCATTCGGCGCCAGCCCGGCCTCGATCTCGGCCCAGGTAACCGGCATCGATACCGTCGCGCCCTTCTTGGCGCGAGACGAATAGGGCGCGACCGTCGTCGAGCCCCTGCCATTGCGCAGATAGTCGACGAAGATTTTTCCGGTGCGCGCCTTCTTCGACAGCGTCGCCGTGTAGCGGTCAGGGGCACCTTGTTCGAGCGCCTTGGCGAAATCATGGGTGAAGGTTTTCACCGCCTCCCAATCCGCCGACGGCTTAAGCGGCACCAGCACATGATAGCCTTTGCCGCCCGATGTCTTGACGAAGTTCGGCAGCGACAGTTCGTCGAGCTTGCTCCTGATGTCGAGCGCCGCCTCGCGCACTGCTTTCACCTCGACGCCTTCGTCGGGATCGAGATCGAAGATGATCTGGTCCGGCTGCTCCAGCTTGTCGATCGTGCAGCCCCAGATGTGGATCTCGACCACGCCGTACTGGACTAGTGCCGCAACGCCGTCGAAATCCCGGATGAACAGGATCTCCTCGCCATCTGTCGGATCCTTCATGCGCGCGATCTTGTCGCTCATGCCGGCCGAGGCGTGTTTCTGGAAAAAGCGCGGTCCGCCGACGCCGTCCGGCGCCCGCACCAGGCTGAGCGGCCGGTTGACGACGAACTGCTCCATGCGCGGCCAAACCTGCTCGTAATGGTCGAGCAGGCCCTGCTTGGAGATTTTCTCCTCGGGCCACAGCAGCTTGTCGGGGTGGGAGAGTTTGACCGTCGTCATCGCACCGGCGGATTTGCCGGTGCCGCCTGACGCCGGCTTGGCCTTGCTTGTCGCTGCCTTCGGCTTTTCCTGCACAACGTCCTCCGCCGGCTTGTCCTCGCGCAATCCCTGGAACGAGGCATGGCGTATTATACGGTCGGAGGTCCAGCTGCGAAACTCCACTTCGCCGACAAGCTCCGGCTTGACCCAAACCAGTCCCTTGCCCCTCGGCACGGCCGCGTCGAAAGGCGAATCCTGCGCCTTCAGCGCATCTAGCTTCTTCTTCAGCTCATTCGCACCCTTGGTGGAGAAGCCGGTGCCGACGCGGCCGGCGTAGTGCAGTTTGCCGTCTTCATGAAAGCCGACCAGCAGCGAGCGCAGCCCGCGCCCGGTCTTGTCCGACAGCAGATAGCCGCCGATGACGAATTCCTGGCGTGCCGTGCATTTCGACTTCACCCATGTCGGGCCGCGCCCGCTGCGATAGGGCGCGTCGGCACGTTTGGAGACGACGCCTTCCAGCCCCATGCGGCAGGCATGTTCCAGCATGATCTTGCCGGGTTCGGAAAAGTGGTCGGAGAAACGCACCGCTGGATTGTCCGGCTGCTTGCCGAGCAGCTCCTGCAAGGTCTGCTTGCGCTCGACCAGGGGCTCGGTGCGCAAATCCTTGCCGTCGAGGCGCATGATATCAAAGACGTAGTAGATGAAGCGGTTAGTCCGCTTCGCCGACAGATCCTGCTGCAGCAACGCGAAGGAAGAAACACCGCTATCGGCCAGCACGACGATCTCGCCATCGATGATGGCGTCGCTGCATTTCAGCCCTGCCAGTTCGGCCGCGATTTCGCCGCCGAATTTCTCCGTCCAGTCGAGGCCGGTGCGGGTCAGGAGCCGCACATCCGTGCCGGCGATCTGCGCCTGCATGCGATAGCCATCGAATTTCACCTCGTGCAGCCAATCCTTGCCGCCGGGTGCATCCCGCTCCAGCGTCGCAAGTTGCGGTTCGATGAAGCCGAGTTTGCGGCTCGTATCCTTCGCCTTGGCGGCAGCCGGCTTGTTGGAATGCCAGACCTTTGGCTTCTCGCCCTTGGCCGCCTTGCCCTCGCCGACCTCCTCGATCGTCAGGCCGGACTTCACCGATTCCGGCGCCTCCTTCAGAATGTCGCCGCCGGGGCGTGCGGCGGCATCGTCCGACTTGATCAGCAGCCAGTTGTCGCGTTTCTCGCCCGCCCTCGGCTTCAGCCGCACCAGGTGCCACAGCCCATGCAGCTTCTGGCCCTTGAGCTCGAAGCTGATATGGCCCTTCTTCATCGCCTTGGCCGGGTCAATTTCGGGCATCCATGTGCCCTCGTCCCAGACGATCACTGAACCGCCGCCATATTCGCCCTTGGGGATCGTGCCCTCGAAGGCGGCATAGTCGATCGGATGGTCCTCGACATGCACGGCGAGCCGTTTTTCGTGCGGATCGAGGCTGGGGCCGCGCGTCACCGCCCAGCTCCACAGCACGCCGTCATGCTCGAGGCGAAAATCGTAGTGCAGCCTTGTCGCGGCATGTTTCTGGATGACGAAGATGCCGCCGGCTTTCGTGCCGCGGACAACCTTGCCGGCCGGCTCCGACGTCTTCTTGAAATCGCGCTTGGCGTGATACGGCTCGAGGCTTGCCATGGCGTGGTGTCCTCAAGCCGATTTGCGCTTGGGTGCAGCCGCTTTCGACTTGCCGCGTTTGGCTGCCGGCTTGGCTTTCGCGGCCGACGTTTTCGGTGAGCCTGAATCCGACGACAGGCTCTTCTTCAGCGCGTCGAACAAATTGACGACATTGGAGGGCTTCGGCGCCGCCTTGGCCGCCGGTACCTTGTGACCGGCCTTCTTGGCGCGGATCAGTTCGAGCAGGGCGTCCTCATATTTGTCGTCGAATTTCGAGGGGTCGAATTTCGCTTTCTTCTTGTCGATGATCAGTTCGGCGAGATCCGTCATCTCCTGGTCGGTCTTCACCGCTTTGATCTCGCCGAACACGCTGTCCGGCTGGCGCACCGTGTTGTCGTAGCGCAGCGTCGTCAGCACCATGCCCTTGCCGAGCGGCTCGATGACCACCGGACGTTCCCGGTTGTAGAGCACGATACGCGCCAGCCCGGCCATCTTCTTGCCGGCCATGGCATCGCGGATGACGGCGAAAGCCTCCTCCGACACCTTGTCGGCCGGCGCGACGTAGTAGGGCGTATCGAGATAGATCTGCTGGATCGAGGCTTTGTCGATGAAACCGTCAAGGCTCATCGTGTGCGAGGATTCGATCTGCACTGCCTCGATCTCGTCTTCATCGATATGGACGAAATCGCCGTCGTCGAGTTCATAGCCCTTTATCTCGTCGCCATCGCCTAGCGGCTTGCCGGTCTCGGCATCGACATAGATGCGCTTGACCGTGTTGCCGGTCTTGCGGTTCAGCACCCTGAACGAGACCTTTTCGGTATGGGTGACGACATTGGTCAGTTCGACGGCACAGGTGACCAGCGACAGCTTCAGATAGCCCTTCCAGGCAGGACGCGGCGCCATGGCAATTTCCCTTCGGCCATAAGATGAAGGTGAGAACGGACAGGCCCCGTTCCAGTTCCGTGATCGCACGACGTTGGGGACGCAAAGGTAAGTTCCCGCGTCGCGGCGGCCAGAATGGAAATTTTACGGGCGAGGCAAAAATTGAAACACAACCGCGCGCAGGCGACATTCAAACGAAACATATGTGATGCAAAAGTCACATTGGGCGCAATGCCGACGAACTGCACGGAAAGACCCCGAATCAGCCGCATTCCGGCCACGAACCACGGCCTTTTCGACCAGATATTAACATCGTGTTCACCGACTATTCACGCCTCGACGCTATGATGCCCGCAATCGGAAGGGACATCCGAAAATCGGGACAGGGACAGGGTAAATGAACTTCCTTACGCACCTCATCGGCTATGCCGCCGCCATCCGCGAATTCATCGCGCCGACCTATCGGCCGGAGCGTTATTACATGCGCGGCCCGGGTCCGGCTTGCGCCCGTCGCGGCACCTCGCTGGGTGCGCACTGACCATGACGTTCGAGAACCGCCACAACAGCCGTATCTGCAGGCCGGGCACCGAGACCCGCGCCACCGCCTACCGTTCCGAGCGCCCCGCGCTCGCCGACAGGCGGCGTGCGACATCGCCACGTCTTTGATCCCGCCTCCGGCTGGCTTAGTGTCCCAGGACATGAGCAGCCGAGGCCCGCGTGACCGAGCCAAACCGTCCCTCTGAACCCTTCGATGCAAACCATCCGCTGATTGTCTTCGACGGCGTCTGCGTGCTCTGCTCCGGCTTCGCGCGCATGGTGGTCAGGCTCGACCGCCAAGGCCGCTTCCGCTTCGCCACCGCGCAATCGCCCCTCGGCGAGGCGCTGTTCAGGAAGCATGGACTGCGCACGGACTCCTACCAAACCAATCTCGTCCTCATCGACGGTACCGGCTTCACCCACCTCGACAGCTTTGTCGCCGTCATGTCGGAACTCGGCTGGCCATGGCGCGCGGCCAAGGTGCTGTTGCTGCTGCCACGCCCGCTCCGCAACTGGCTGTACAATCGCATCGCCAAAAATCGCTATGCTTTGTTCGGCCGGAAAGACAGTTGCGACATTCCATCGGCCGCGCTGAGAGGACGGCTCCTTGGCTAGATGTTTGGTCCCGGCATTTGGCGGGCTGGATCGAGTCGTGGCCGTTTAGGCTCTTTGCGGACGGTCGATGTGCATGCGGTGATGGCTTGCACCATGCCCGATCAAGGTTGAAAGATTTTTTCGCGGCCTGTCGAAATCGGCCACTGCCGCGCGACATACGTCTGGCCCCGCAAGGACGCGGCCTTCCAAACCACGGGAGAACACCCATGCGATACATACTTTTGATCAATGGCGACGAAGCCGCGCTGGCGAAAACGCCGGTCGACCAGCTCCAGCAGATGAGCGCGGCCTATACCGCCTATACCGAAGCGTTGAAGAAATCCGGCGTATGGCTGGCTGGCGAGCGACTGCGCCCGACCCAGGCGACCACCTCGGTGCGGATCGCCGACGGTAAGACCCATGTGATCGACGGCCCCTATGCCGACACCAAGGAGCAGCTTGCCGGCTTCTACATGATCGAGGCGGCTGACATCGACACCGCCATCGAATGGGCGGCGCGCTGTCCGGCGGCCAGCACCGGCACTGTCGAGCTGCGCCCGATCTGGGAATTGGCCGACTACATGCCCCAGAAATGACGACGTAATGGACAGTCGCCCGGAGATCGCCCGGGCGGCCGCCGAGGCCGCCGCCCGGCAGAGTTATGGCAAGCTGGTCGCCTGGCTCGCGGCGCGCACGCGTGACGTGGTCGCCGCCGAGGATGCGCTGGCCGATGCCTTTGCCGCGGCGCTCGAACGCTGGCCGCGAACCGGCGTGCCTGAAAAGCCGGAAGCCTGGTTGTTTGCAGTGGCGCGGCGGCGCCGTGTGGATTCGGTTCGCCGGCGGCTCACCCGGGAGGCGGCCCGTGATCATCTCAAGCTGATCGCCGAAGAGATGGAGGCGCGCATGACCGACGAAGACCTGCCCGACGAACGGTTGCGGCTGATGTTTGCCTGCGCGCATCCGGCGATCGAACCTGGTGTGCGGGCGCCGCTGATCCTGCAGGCCGTGCTGGGCTTCGATGCCGCCACGATCGCCTCCGCCTTCCTGGTCTCACCGGCAACGATGGGCCAGCGCCTGGTGCGCGCCAAGACCCGTATCCGCGAAACCGGCATTCCGTTCCGCGTGCCGGAGCGGGCCGAACTCGGCGAACGGCTGGATGCCGTGCTGGAGGCGATCTATGCCGCCTTCGCCGAAGGCTGGTCGGATCCGGCCGGCACGGAGACTAGGGCGCGCAACCTCGCCACCGAAGGCATCTGGCTTGGCCGCCTGGTGGCCACGCTGATGCCGCAAGAGCCGGAAGCGCTTGGCCTGCTGGCGCTGATGCTGTTTGCCGAGGCGCGCCGCACCGCCCGGCGCAGCGCCGATGGCGACTTCGTGCCGCTGGCGGAGCAGGATTGCGCGCTGTGGGATCGCGCCCTTATCGATGAGGCAGAGGCGCTTCTGTCCCACGCCGCGGCGTGCGGCGCCATCGGCCGCTACCAGCTCGAGGCGGCCGTACAGTCGGCCCATGCAGCGCGCCGGCTGACCGGCCGTACCGACTGGGTTGCGATCCGCGAACTCTACGACGCGCTGTTTTCGATCGCCGGATCGCCGGTGGTGGCGATCAACCGCGCGGTGGCGCTCGCCGAGACTGAGGGCGCCGTGGCGGGGCTGGCGGCGCTTTATGTGCTGGGCGACGACAAGCGGCTCAACGAGTATCAGCCCTATTGGGCGGCGCGGGCCGGTCTCCTGGCCAGGCTGGGCCAGGTGCCACAGGCAAGCGATGCCTATGACCGCGCGATCGGCCTCGAGCGCGATCCGGTGGTGCGCCGGTTCCTGCAGGGCAAAAGGGCAATGCTGCGAAATTGAGCCTCGCCTGCTCAGCCGGGCCACATCTCGTGCGACGTGTTGAGGGTCTTCATCAGGGGATGGTCGCGCAACCGGGCCCATAGACGTTCGATATCAGGCCATGCCGGGCGTGCGCGATCGATGTCGGGATGCCAGGCCACCAGCATGACGAGATAGATGTCGGCCAGGGACATTGCCTCGCCCACCAGCCAGTCACGGCCTTGCAGGGCGGTATCGAGAACGGCGAAGCCACGGTCCATCTCGGCGATTGCCGCCTGTTGGACGGCTTTGGTGCCGTCGGCGTCGGCGGTGTAGCGATGGGCGTAATACAGCCGCAGCACCGCCGGGTAGAGCACCGACGACATGAAGGCCATCCAGCGCAGGAACTCGGCACGGGCCGGCGCGTCGACCGCCGGCGCCAGGCCGGCATCGGGATGGCGCTCGGCAAGCAGGATGCAGATCGCCGCCGATTCGGTCATCGAGCTTCCGTCCGGCAAGGTCAGCACCGGCACCTGGTTCAGCGGGCTGATGTCGAGGAAGGCCGGATCGGGCCGGTCGGATTTCGGCACGTCGATCTGCTCGAATGGTGCGTTCGCCAGCGCCAGCGCCGCTTCGACGACGAAGCCGCCGCTGCCCGGACGGGTGTAGAGCTTGTACATGAAATTCTCCCCCGGCCCGAACAGAGCGGGCCGACAGGGATATGAACCGGAAGCGATGCGCTGCTCAAGCCGGTGGCGGGCGCCACCGGCGGTTTTTCAAAGGGCCAGCAGCAGCGCCGAGCTACGCGCCGAGCCCTTCAAACAGGATCGTCGACAGATAACGCTCGGCGAAGGAGGGGACGATCACCACCAGGGTCTTGCCCTTGTTCTCCGGCCGCGAGCCGACGACGATCGCCGCTTGTAGCGCGGCACCTGACGAGATGCCGACCGGCACGCCTTCGAGGCGGGCGACGAGACGCGCATTGGCGACCGAATCCTCGTTCGAGACTTTGACGATCTCGTCATAGATCGTGGTGTCGAGGATCTTTGGCGCAAAGCCGGCGCCGATGCCCTGGATCTTGTGCGGGCCGGGCTGGCCGCCCGACAGCACCGGCGAGGCTTCCGGCTCGACGGCGATGATCTGCACCGAGGGCTTGCGCTTCTTCAGCACCTGTCCGACGCCGGTGATGGTGCCGCCGGTGCCGATGCCGGCGACAAGGATGTCGACCTCACCCTGCGTGTCGTTCCAGATTTCCTCGGCCGTCGTCGTACGGTGGATTTCCGGATTGGCGGGGTTTTCGAATTGCTGCGGGATGATGGCGTTGGGGATCGTCGCGGCCAGCTCGTCGGCCTTGGCGATGGCGCCCTTCATGCCTTTCGGGCCTTCGGTCAGCACCAGTTCGGCGCCGAGCAGCGCCAGCATCTTGCGGCGCTCGACCGACATCGTTTCCGGCATGGTCAGGATCAGCTTGTAGCCCTTGGCGGCGGCGGCGAAGGCGAGCGCGATGCCGGTATTGCCCGAGGTCGGCTCGACCAGTGTCGTCTTGCCGGGCGAAATCTTGCCGGCCGCCTCCAGCGCCTCGATCATCGCCACGCCGATGCGGTCCTTGACCGAGGCGATCGGATTGAAGAATTCGAGCTTGGCCACGAGCTTGGCGACGATCCCCTTCTCCTTGGCGAACTTGTCGAGCCGGACCAGCGGCGTGTCGCCGATCGTGTCGGTGATGGAATTGTAGATGCGGCCGCGGCCAGGGACGCGGGCGGAGGTGACGGGCTTGTTCATTGGTTTCGCTCCCAGGATTTCAGGCAAGTGGCGGCAAGATAGGGCCTTCGATCGTGCAAGATAGACCGACGACGGGAAATATCCGAGTGGGGCCTGTGTCTAAAACGTCATCGCCCCGGAAAAGGGTTTTCCGGGAAGGTCGATATCTGGAATATTTTGGCCGAAAGGACCCTATTGGCGGGCGGCGATCGCTGCCGCTGCGCCAAGCATGAGGCCGGCCGCGGTGCGGTTCAGCACCTTCAGCGCGCGCGGCGATTTCAGGAACCAGCGCGCCTTGGCGGCCAGCGCCAAATAAGGCACCAGCACGATGAACAGCACGACCAGCGTCAGCGCGACGAGAATACCGTAGTCGGCCAGCGTGATCGTCTTCAGGTCGACGATGGTCGGCGTGATGGCGAGATAGAAGATCATCGTCTTCGGATTGCCAAGCGTGACGGTGAGGCCTGCGACGAAACTCGAAACAAATCCAGCCTTGCCCTTCCAGGCTTCGATGGTTTCGGGCGTGATGCCGGCGGTCCAGAAGCGCCAGCCGAGGAAGGCGAGATAGGCGACCCCTGCCCATTTGATGGCCAGGAAAACCATGCCGAAGGTCTGCGCGACGAAGGCAAGGCCAAGCACCACGGCGGTCAGATAGGTGAGATCGCCCAGCATGAGGCCGAAGGACATGGCCAGCGACGAGCGGAAGCCGGAGCCGAGCGCCCGCGCGACCAGCGCGGTGACGCCGGGGCCGGGAATGGCGGCGGCGATGCCGAGGGCGGCACTGTAGGCGAGGAAGCCGGTGAGGGTCATGGATAGGGGTCTCGGATGGGACCGCTTTATCGCATGGGTCGAGCCACGGTTGAATTTCCTAAGGCCGGAATCTTATTGCACCAGACATTGGGGGCCTCGCCTTACGAGGCCCCCTCATCCGGCCGCTTCGCGGCCACCTTCTCCCCGTGGGGGAGAAGAGAGAAGGCGTCAGCGCTGAACGGCTCCTCTCCCCACCGGGGAGAGGTCGGATTGCCCCGAATTGCCCTGCAATTCGGTTTCGGCAATCCGGGTGAGGGGGTCTGCGCCGTCCGAGACAAGACTCCTTAGGAACGACTCAGGACCGCCCGCCATTATAAGTCACCCGCCAGATGGTGCCGTTGCCGTCCTCGGTCAGGATCAGCGCGCCATCATTGGCCACCGCCACGCCCACCGGTCGGCCCCACACCTCGCCATTGGAGACGACGAAGCCGGTCATGAAGTCCTCGTATTCACCAGTCGGCTTGCCTTCCTTGAACAGCAAACGTACCACCTTGTAGCCGGTCCTGTTGCCGCGGTTCCACGAACCGTGCAGGGCGACAAAGGCATCGCCCTTGTATTCCTTGGGAAAACCCGTGTTGGCCGGAAAATCCTTGCCGTCGTAGAAGGCGATGTTGAGCGGCGCCGAATGCGCCTGCATCAGCACGTCGGGAATGGTTGCCTTGCCGGCGAGATCCGGGCGCTCGCCCTTGTGGCGCGGATCCTCATTGTCGCCGATATAATACCAGGGCCAACCGTAGAAAGCGCCTTGCCTGACCGACGTGGCGTATTCGGACGGCACATTGTCGCCGAGCGCGTCGCGCTCGTTGACGACGCACCACAGCGCGCCGGTCGCCGGCTGGACGGTCATGCCCGAACAATTGCGCAGGCCGGTGGCGACGATGCGGCCATTCTTGCCGTCCGGATCGAAGGCCAGCACATCGGCGCGGCCGTCCTCGGAGCCCCATGTCGCACCCAGCGGCTTCGACTTGACCCACGCGTCGAGGCCGCCATCCGGCGCCTTGCCCATATCCTCGGCGACGTTCGAGCCCGAGCCGACCGACAGATAGAGCGTCTTGCCATCCGGCGAGAAGACGATGTCGCGCGTCCAATGATGGTTCGAGGGAATGTTGTCGACGATCGTTTGCGGCTCGCCTGATGCCTTCAGGTCGCCCTTGCGGTAGGCAAAGCGCACGATGCTGTCGCTGTTGGCGACATAGACCCATTGCGGGTCGTCGCCCTGGGGATAGAAGGCAATGCCATAGGGCTGGTTGAGATTGCCGGCAAAGATGCCGTTCTCAACGGGTTTCGCGCTGCCGTTTGCCAGGCGATAGACGCGGATCTGGTTGGCTTCGCTGTCGGCGACGAACAGGTCGCCATTGGGTGCCACGCGCACGACGCGCGGATTGTCGATGCCCGACGCGATCAACTCGGCCGAGAAGCCAGGCGGCAATTGCGGCTTGGCGTCCGCCGGCATGTCGGCAAGACCGGCGCTGTTCGAAGCGGATTTGGTGACATAGGGCTTCGGCAGGTCTTCCGGCTTGATCAGCCGGCGCACGCCGGGCTTGTCGGCGCGCCAGTCGCCGAAGGCGGCCAGACCCTTCAGCACCGGCTGGTCGGCCGCGAAGGCACAGCTGGCGATCAAGATGCTGATGGGGATGACCGTTACCGAGGCAATTCGGATCATGGAATTCCTCCAAGCGTGTCCAGCAACGAAATATGGCTGTGGCCAGAGCAACGACCGGCATCGCCGGTTGTTCCGCGCTACACGTCTAACTAGTAGTTGCCGCTCAGGCCTCCGTGGCGTCGAGATCGCTGTCGAGGCGGCTTTCCAGTTCGACGAGATCGGCCGGCAACGGCAGGCCCATGGCGCGCATTTCGCGCAGTTTCTCGCGCAGTTGCTCCTGCACCTCGCGCACGTCTTCGGGCTGGTTGACCATTTCCTCCAGCAGCAGGCTGATCCGGGCCTTGAGTTCTTCCAATGCCATCGTCGTCTCCTCGGTTAGATCAACTCAACGAAGCATGCGGGAAATCAGTTGCGCCGTGTAATCGACCATCGGCACGATGCGCGCGTAATTCAGCCGGGTGGGACCGATGACGCCGAGCGCGCCGACGACACGGGCATCCTTGTCGCGATAGGGCGCGACCACCAGCGACGAGCCCGACAGCGAAAACAGCTTGTTTTCCGAGCCGATGAAGATGCGCACGCCTGATCCCTCTTCGGCCAGATCAAGCAGCTGGATCAGCCCGTCCTGCGTCTCCATGTCCTCGAACAAATGCCGCAGCAGTTCGATATCGGCCTGGGCGGTGACGTTTTCCAGCAGATTGGCGCGCCCGCGCACGATGAGCCGTGCCGGCAGGCCGCTGTCGGCGCCCGCCCACACCGCCAGCCCCTTTTCGACCAGGTCCTGCGACAGCGTGTCGAGGGCAGCCCTGGTCTCCTCCTTGATGCGGGCGATCTCGATGCGCGCCTCGGCCAGCGTGCGGCCCCTGATATGGGCGTTGAGGAAGTTCGAAGCCTCATGCAGCTGCGAGACGGTGATGCCGGCCGGCAGTTCGACGACGCGGTTCTCGACGTCGCCATTCTGCGACACCAGCACGGCCAGTGCCTTGGTCGGTTCCAGCTGGATGAATTCGATATGCTTCAGCGCCACCTCGTTCTTGGCGGCCAGCACGAGGCCGGCGCCGCGCGACATGCCAGACAGCATCTGGCTGGCCTCGGTCAGCATATGCTCCAGCGTCGCACCCGAGCCGGAGGCCCGCACCTGCGCCTCGATGGTGCGGCGTTCCTCGTCGGAGAGGTCGCCAAGTTCCATGAAGGCGTCGACGAAGAAGCGCAACCCGGCCTGCGTCGGCAGCCGGCCGGCCGAGATGTGCGGCGCGTAGATCAGGCCGAGATGCTCTAGGTCGCTCATCACGTTGCGGATGGTGGCCGGCGACAGCGAGGACGGCAGGATGCGCGACAGACTGCGTGAGCCCACGGGTTCGCCATCCCTGAGATAGGAATCGACGATGCGCCGGAAGATGTCGCGGGAACGCATGTCGAGCGATTGCAGAGCTGGCGACTGCGAACTGGGATCGACTGCCTTGGTCATACGGCCAAAAACCTCCGCCCCAAGGATATAGACTTCAGCCCGGCCGGCGCAACCCGGTGTCTGTGTCAGATCACCCGGTGTCTGTGTCGGATCGCCCGGCCATTTTCCTTTGCGCCATGGGCTTGGTGGGGCTACAAGCCGGCCACGATTCAAAAAAATTACGGGAAAGAGCCTGAATGCGCCCCTCCAAACGCCAATTCGACGAAATGCGCGCCATCTCCTTCGAGCGCAGCGTCTCCAAACATGCCGAAGGTTCGTGCCTGGTGAAGTTCGGCGACACGCATGTCCTGTGCACCGCCAGCCTCGAGGAGAAGGTGCCGGGCTGGATGCGCAATTCCGGCAAGGGCTGGGTGACGGCCGAATATGGCATGCTGCCGCGCTCGACCGGCGAGCGCATGCGCCGCGAGGCCTCCGCCGGCAAGCAGGGCGGCCGCACGCTGGAGATCCAGCGCCTCATCGGTCGCTCGCTGCGCGCCGTGGTCGATCTGCAGGCGCTGGGCGAACAGCAGATCACCGTCGACTGCGACGTCATCCAGGCCGATGGCGGCACCCGCACCGCGTCGATCACCGGCGGCTGGGTGGCGCTGTATGATTGCCTGCGCTGGATGGAAGCCCGCCAGATGGCCAGTGTCGCCAAGGTGTTGAAAGACCATGTCGCGGCGATTTCCTGCGGCATTCATGACGGCCAGCCGGTCATCGACCTCGACTATCTCGAGGATTCCTCGGCCGGCACCGACGCCAATTTCGTCATGACCGGCAAGGGCGGCATCGTCGAGATCCAGGGCACCGCCGAGGGCGAGCCTTTTTCGGAAGGGCAGTTCGGGGAACTGATGGGCCTTGCCAAGAAAGGCATCCAGAGGCTGGTGAGTTTGCAGCAGATGGCGGTGGCTTAGGCCATTGGTTTTCTGGTGAAACCCTCCGCCATCCTGGAATCGGCCCTGTACGTCACCGATCTGACGGCGGCGGAAGAATTTTATGTCGACATCCTCGGCCTTACCCTCCTCGGCAAGGTCGATGGACGCCATCTCTTCTTTCGCTGTGGCCCCGGCGTTCTGCTCATCTTCAACGCCGAGGCGACCAAAATACCTCCTGCGCCGGACGCCCGGCTGCCGGTGCCGCCGCATGGCACGGTCGGTGAAGGCCATCTCTGCTTTGCGGCAACCGCTGAAGAGCTCGCCGGCTGGAAAGCGCATCTGGAGGCGAAAAGAATCGCCATCGAAAGCGAATTCGAATGGCCGCAGGGCGGCTGTTCGATCTATATACGCGACCCCTCGGGCAATTCGATCGAATTCGCCGAGCCAAGGATCTGGGGCCTTTGATGCATTCTCTAGATGGCAAGAAGATCGTCGTCGCCAGCCACAATGCCGGCAAGCTGCGCGAATTCGCCGATTTGATGGGGCCGTTCGGCTTCGAGGCGAAGTCGGCCAAGGACTATGGCCTGCCCGAGCCGGACGAAACCGGCACCACCTTCGAGGAGAATGCCTACATCAAGGCGCTGGCCGCCGCGAAGGCAACCGGCCTGCCGGCGCTGTCGGATGATTCGGGCCTCTGCGTCGACGCTCTCGACGGGGCGCCCGGCGTCTACGCCGCCAACTGGGCCGAAACCCCGGACGGCAGCAGAGATTTCGCCATGGCCATGCAGCGCACCGAAGTGGCGCTGCAGGAAGTCGGCGCCGCCTCGGCCGAACAGCGCAGGGGCCGCTTTGTCGCCGTCATCTGCCTCGCTTTCCCCGACGGCGAGGCAGAATATTATCGCGGCGAGGCCGAAGGTACGCTGGTCTGGCCGCCGCGCGGCGAGCTCGGTTTCGGCTACGATCCGGTGTTTTTGCCCGATGGCTTCGAGAAAACATTCGGCGAGATGAGTGCCGAGGAGAAACACGGCTGGAAGCCCGGCCAGGCGACCGCCCTGTCGCACCGCGCCCGCGCCTTCCAGAAATTCGCCCAAGCGCGGTTGAATTTGCCGAGATTGGGCGAGGCATGACTGGATCCGGCATCACCATGCCGCTGGATCGCAGCCCCGGCTTCGGCGTCTATATCCATTGGCCGTTCTGCGCGGCCAAATGCCCGTATTGCGACTTCAACAGCCATGTCCGCCACCAGCCGGTCGACCAGGAGCGCTTTGCCGCCGCCTTCGAGGCCGAACTGGCGACGATGCGCCAGCGCACCGGCCCGCGCGAGGTGACCAGCGTTTTCCTCGGCGGCGGCACGCCATCGCTGATGAAGCCGGAAACCGTGGCCAGGGTCCTGGACGCGGTGGCCAAGAACTGGACGGTGCCTGACGGCATCGAGGTGACGCTGGAGGCCAACCCGTCCTCGGTCGAGGCCGAACGGTTTCGTGGTTATAGAGCAGCAGGCGTCAACCGCGTCTCGCTTGGCGTGCAGGCGTTGAATGACAAGGATTTGCGCTTCCTTGGCCGCCTGCACAATGTCGAGGAAGCGCTGCACGCGATCGGGCTGGCACGCGAGATCTTTCCGCGGCTGTCCTTCGACCTGATCTACGCCCGACCTGGCCAGACGCCGGAAGCCTGGGCTTCCGAGCTCGAACAGGCGATCGGGCACGCTGCCGATCATCTGTCGCTCTACCAACTGACCATCGAGGAAGGCACGCCGTTCCACGCGCTGCACTCGGCAAAAAAGTTCATCATCCCTGACAACGACCACGCCGCCGACCTCTATGCACTGACGCAGCAGATCACAACGGCACATGGTTTGCCGGCTTATGAGATTTCCAACCATGCCCGGCCGGGTGCTGAAAGTCGCCACAATCTGACCTATTGGCGCTATGGCGAATATGTCGGCGTCGGCCCCGGCGCGCATGGCCGCTTCGTAGAGAATGGCCGCCGCACGGTGACGATCGCCGAGCGGATGCCGGAAACCTGGGCCAACCTCGTCGAGGCCAAGGGCCATGGCATCACCGGCGGCGAGATCCTGACGCGCTCGGAAGAGGCCGACGAATTCCTGCTGATGGGGCTCAGACTCGCCGAGGGCATTGACCTCCAGCGCTACGAGGCGTTTTCCGGCCGCGGCCTGTCGAGCGCGCGGCTGTCGATGCTGCAGGGCGAGGGGCTGGTGGCGCCGATCGGCAACGCAAGGCTGCGCGCCACGCCGGCCGGCATGATCGTGCTCGACGCCGTGGTCGCGGATTTGGCGCGCTAACCTCATGAAGAAAATCCTCTTCGTCTGCAGCCAGAACCGCTTGCGCAGCCCGACCGCCGAGCAGGTGTTCTCCAAGCGCCAGGATATCGAAGTCGCGTCGGCGGGGACAAATCATGATGCGGATACGCCGCTGACCCATCAGCTGGTGGCGTGGGCCGACATCATCTTCGTCATGGAAAAGGCGCATCGCACCAAGCTGCAGAAGAAATTCAAGGCGAGCTTGGAAAAGGCGCGCGTCATTTGTCTCGACATACCGGACGAGTACGACTTCATGGACCTGGAATTGATTAGCCTTCTGAAGGCGCGCGTTTCACGGTATCTGGGGTAACCTTCGTTCCTGCTCCGCCACGATGACGAAGGCAGAACGGTCTCAGTCCGTCGAAGGGTCAGGCGTCGTGCTTGAAACGGCGCTTGCCGCGATCCTTCTCGGCATGTGCCGTTCCGTTTCGAGCCGGTTTGGCATCGGCCTTTTCGCGGCGAACGCTGTGCTGGTCGTTCATCGCATGTGGCGGCACGCCTTCCCTGGCGGTTTTTGTTTCAAGACGGGTGATGAAGATATCGAAGCGATTGGGCATCGTCCGGTCAGTGCTCCGTCGTGCTGTCGGGTTCGTTGTCGGAAAGCTTGGCGTTCGTCGGCAAGGCGGTCGACAGGGCGCTTGTGGCCCGCCTAGTCAGGTTGGCGTCGGTCCTGGCAGTCAGCCGCTTGTCCCTGGATGCGGCAACGCGATTGCGGCCGGCATAATAGGGCTCGAAAGCGTCCTGTATCGTCAGGCTGTCCATCCTGTCCTCCGTTTAGGAATCAGGGGCTAAATCTGCCAATGCCGGTTTCGTTCCCCACTGTGGCAAAGGAATGGCGGGAATTTCACATCGCGACCGTCACTCCCGCCACGGCACCGATGTTCGGCTCCGCAAACAAAAGCCCGCCGGACGGAACCAGCGGGCTTTCGGTATCACACCAGGCCGATATCGCATCAAGGCGGCGACTTGGACGGAGGTGACCCCAAGGCAACGACAGCCGATAGCCGCTCTCTCTTGACCAGCACAGGCTTTTCGCAGGTTCTCTTCATGGCATACTCCCGCTTTCCTCGATGACTGAGATTCCTTGCGTCGTCTAATCTTGTCAAGTCGCCAGGAGAGGGTCCACGGGCCGGAGTATCCGGTGGCGAATGCCCACGAAGACACGGAAAAGCTTTTCCGGTTGCCAGCTGGAGGCAACCGCTGCACTGCTATTCCTGTGCGTAGCGCAACGATGGCGAAGGGCTCGATAGGATGGAGCAGCCTCCCCCTGCGTCGACCGGTATCAGTGTCCACGCAGACGGTGATGTCAGCCAGAACGGACCGGTTACGGCCGTTTTCTTGCTGAACATCGATAGATATACGGCTCCGCTGCTGGCCGGATGGGTACAGTCTGGCAACCGAATAGGCGCTATTGTCGTGCCTGGCTTCCGACGCCGGCCAAAGGGTTTCAGTGTCGGCAATATCAGACGAAGGCTGCAGCGCAGGCTTTTGCTCAAACGATATCTGGGCAACATTCCGACCAGGCTGATCGAATTTGGCAAGCCATATGATTGGGACGTGCTTCGGCGCCAATTGTCCGGCATCGAAGCCGATGTGCTGATCTCCTATGCCTTTCCGAGGTTGGTCCCACAGGATGCGCTTGCCGGCTTTCGCATGGGCGGGCTCAATCTTCATCCGGCGTTGCTGCCCAACTACCGTGGTCCGCACCCCTTGCATCGGCTGGTCGTTGATGGCCAGCATGCGGTTTATGGCGGGGTGACGCTGCACAGGATGTCGGTAGGTTACGACGAGGGTGACATTCTCGCGCAGGTGGCGTTTTCCGAAGCGGATTGGGCGTCGAAGCAGAGCCTGGCGCACAGCACCGCAACCGCTTTCCGGATGCTTGTGAGCGGCGCGGTGCCGGCCTATTGCCGAGGCACCCTGTCGGGCATGCCGCAGCCGGAGGGTGACTTCATCTGGGCTGAGCTCGAACCCGCCCATATGATGGTCCTGTCCTCGATGCCGATGGAGCATGTCGCGCGGCTGTGGCGCGTCTTGGGAACGGTGCCCGGGATTTATCTCCGGATGGCCGATTGCAACGTGAGGCTCGGTGTCCAGATACGAAGGCTGGGGCCGCCGACAGGACGAGCTCCGATCAAGCGATGGGCAAGCGTCGAGTTTGACCTGGCCGACGGCAGGGTCGTCCACCTCACCTACAACCGCCTGCTCAAACGGCTGATTAAAGTGCACGATAGGCTCGCATCCGCCAAGATTGGAGAACCGCATCTTGAAATGCGGCTTTTCGGCCAATCGGAGTGAGCTTTTGCAAGCCTGCGATAGCCGTGCCAAACAGGGCTGAATGGAGACTCGATCAGTGACGGGCGAAACGAGCAAGCGCAGCTATGTGGTCGGCCAGACCGAGATAACGGCGCGGCCGCTCGAACCGGCGCTCTATCTGGTGGCCACCCCGATCGGCAATCTGGCCGACATCACGCTGCGTGCGCTGGAAACGCTGGCGGCGGCCGACATCGTCGCTTGCGAGGACACAAGGGTGTCGCGCGTGCTGCTCGACCGCTACGGCATTCGCCGCCGCACCACGGCCTATCACGAGCACAATGCCGGCGAGGCCGGGCCGAAGCTGATATCGGCCCTCCAGGCCGGCCAGAGCGTGGCGCTGATTTCCGATGCCGGCACGCCGCTGGTGTCCGATCCCGGCTACCGGCTGGTCGGCGAGGCGATTGACCACGGCATTCGCGTCGTGCCGATCCCCGGCCCATCTGCGCCGCTTGCCGCGCTGACGGCGTCCGGCCTGCCGTCCGACGCCTTCCTGTTCGCCGGATTTTTGCCGGTGAAGACAGGGCAGCGGCTGACGCGGCTGGAAGCACTGAAAGCCGTGCCGGCGACGCTGATCTTCTTTGAATCGCCGCGCCGGCTGGCCGAGTCGCTCAGCGCCATGGTCGAAGCGCTCGGCGGCGAGCGCAAAGCTGCCATCGGCCGCGAATTGACCAAGACCTTCGAGGAAATGCGGATCGGCACGCTGCAGGCGCTGGCCGACCACTATGCGGCGGCCGACACGCCGAAGGGCGAGATCGTCGTCTGCGTCGGTCCAGCCGAGGCCAAGGCGGACGAACCCGCTGACATCGACCGGCTGCTGTTGTCACTCGCCGCCGAAATGCCGGCCTCCAAGGCGGCGGCGGAAGCAGCGAAAATGACCGGCGGCCAGAAGCAGGCGCTCTACCGGCGGCTGCTGGAGCTCAGAGACAGACCATGATCCCGAAAAGTGGAAACCGGTTTTCCCGGACAAACGGTTTCGTTTGTCGAGAGATCATGGTCAAACAAAACTCAGGAGAAGGTGAAGGTGGCTGAGCGCCCGAGCGCCAGCCGCCAAAAGGCCTATCGGCGCGGTCATCGCGGCGAATGGCTGGCGGCCGCCGCGCTGATGCTCAAGGGCTACCGAATCCTCGCGCGCCGCCATCGCACGCGCTTCGGCGAGATCGACCTGATCGCCCGGCGCGGCGACCTGGTGCTGTTCGTCGAGGTCAAGGCGCGCCGCACGCTGATGGAGGCCATGGAGGCGATCGGCCATGAATCGGAGCGCCGCATCGAGGCCTCCGCCGACATCTGGCTGTCGCGCCAGCCGGACTATGGCAAGCTCTCGATGCGTTTCGACATGGTCGCGGTGCTGCCCTGGCGCTGGCCGGTGCATGTCCCGAACGCGTTTTATGGGCGGAATTAGAGGGGGCAGCCCCTCCTCGTTTCGTCATCCTCGGGTCTGCGCCGCGTCACTACGCTCCTTGCTCCGCCCGTGGATGACGAAGTCGAGGTGGACGCGGAACACTCCTCACCCCCAAATCATCAACGCCACCAGACCCACAATCCCCACCACCAGCCGCCACCAGCCGAACAGCGAGTAGCCGTTGCGCGAGACGTAATCGAGCAGGTAGCGCACGACCACCAAGGCTGTGATGAAGGCGGCGACGAAGCCGATGGCGATGATCGGCAGATCGGCCGATGTCAGCACGTTGCGGTTCTTGAACAGGTCGAAGGCGAAAGCGCCGACCATGGTCGGGATGGCGAGGAAGAAGGAAAACTCGGCCGCAGCCCGCTTGTCGACGCCCAAGAGCAGCGCGCCGACGATGGTCGAGCCGGAGCGCGACGTGCCGGGGATCAGCGACAGGCACTGGAAAAGCCCGATCTGCAGGTAGAGCCTGGTCGGGAAGCGCTCGACGTCGCGGTAGACGGGCTTGAGGTTCATGCGGTCAACCGCCAGCAGGATGACGCCGCCGATGATCAGCATGATGCAGATCAGCCTTGGCGATTCGAACAGCACCGTCTTGATGAAATCATGCGCCAGCGCGCCGATGATCGCCGCCGGCAGGAAGGCGATGAGGATGCCGATGACGAAATGCCGCGTCAGCCGGTCATGCGGCAGGTCCAGCAGCATCTGCCACAGGCGGCGGAAATAGACACTCAGGATCGCCAGGATGGCGCCGAGCTGGATCAGGATTTCGAAGGCCTTGCCGGTCGAATGGAAGCCGAGGAAATGGCCGGCGAGCAGGATATGGCCCGTCGAGGACACCGGGATGAACTCGGTCAGCCCCTCCAGCAGGCCGAGCAGCACGGCTTCGACGATGGTCTGGCTTTCCATGGCTACCTCGGCTTTTGCGCGACGGCTAACAGAACGGCTTGCTTGTCATGGCGTTGAACTGCCCCTATAGGTCGCAACACCCCTGACGGCCCGCTAACCGGGCGGCCAAGACTTACCGGTGCGCCCGGCGATTCGCCAGTGCGCTTTATCATCGCGGAACCATGCTGACGCTTTTCCATCATCCCATGTTCGCCACCTGCCGCTTCGTCCGCCTCGCCTTTGGCGAGTATGGCGAGGAGCTGGCGCTGATCGAGGAAAAGCCGTGGACGCGGCGCAAGGAGTTTTTGGCGCTGAACCCGGCCGGCACCTTGCCCATCCTGCTCGCCGAAGGCGATGTGCCGATCGTCGGCGCGACGGTCATCTCCGAATATCTCGATGAGACGCGTGGTGTGCTCAAGCGTGACAAGCGGCTGTTCGCCGAGGATCCGATGCAGCGCGCCGAAATCCGCCGGCTGATCGACTGGTATTTGAACAAGGCCGAGAGCGAAGTCACAAGGCATCTGGTGCGCGAGCGCGTGCTGAAGCCGGTCATGCCGGAAACGGCGGGCGGTGGCTCGCCCGATTCAGGCGCCATCCGTGCCGCGCGCGCCAACATCCGCCAGCACATGAAATACACCAACTGGCTGGCCGGCACCCGCCATTGGCTGGCTGGCTCGAGGGTCACCTATGCCGATCTCGCGGCCGCCGCGACGCTGTCGGTGCTCGATTATCTCGGCGAGATCGACTGGCGCGAACACCCTGCAGCGCGCGAATGGTACACGCGGGTGAAGTCGCGCCCCTCCTTCCGGCCGCTTTTGACCGACCGCGTGCGTGGCCTGTCGCCGGTGTCGCATTATGCGGACCTCGACTTCTGACGCCGCAAAACTGCGCGCGCTGATCGACGCGGAGGCGCATCGCGCCGGCTTCGATGCCATTGCCGTCACCTCTCCCGATGCGATCCCGCTGGCGCCGGCGCGCCTTGCCGAATTCGTCGCCGACGGTTTTCATGGCTCGATGGACTGGATCGCCGAGACGATTGCCCGGCGCAGTGAGCCGTCCATGCTCTGGCCTGAAGTCCGCTCGATCATCGTGCTGGCGATGAATTACGGCCCAGACCATGATCCGCGTGATCTGCTGGCCAGGCGCGACCGCGGCGCGATCTCGGTCTATGCGCGAAACCGCGACTATCACGAGGTGATGAAGGGACGGCTTAAGGAGATCGCCGGCAAGATCGTGGCGCGCGCCGGCGGCGACGTGAAGGTCTTCGTCGACACGGCACCGGTCATGGAAAAACCGCTGGCGGAAGCAGCGGGGCTCGGCTGGCAAGGAAAGCATACCAATCTGGTCAGCCGCGAACATGGTTCCTGGCTGTTCCTCGGAACCATCTTCACCACGGCCGAACTTGAGCCCGACAGCAAAGAGATCGATCATTGCGGCTCCTGCCGTGCCTGCCTCGACGCCTGTCCGACCGATGCGTTCCCGGCGCCCTACCGGCTCGATGCGCGGCGCTGTATTTCGTACCTGACCATCGAGAACAAGGGACCGATCCCGCATGAATTCCGGGAAAAGATCGGCAATCGCATCTATGGCTGCGACGATTGTCTGGCCGCTTGTCCGTGGAACAAGTTCGCCCAGGCTGCTTCGGAGGCGAAGCTCGCCGCGCGCGACGATCTGCGCGAGCCGGCGCTCGCCGACTTGCTGCAACTGGACGAGGCGGCTTTCCGCACCTTCTTCTCCGGCTCGCCGATCAAGCGCATCGGCCGCGACCGTTTCGTCCGCAATGTGCTGATCGCTGCCGGCAATTCCGACAATGTCGAGCTTGCCGGTACCGTACGAGCCTTGCTGACCGACGCTTCGCCACTAGTGCGGGGCGCGGCAATTTGGGCGCTGGCGCGGCTTGTGCCGGATGCCGAATATTCCGAGCGGGCCGCCACCGGCCTGACGACCGAGAACGATGCGGCGGTGCGCGAAGAATGGCGCCTGGCGCGGCCAAACAGGACACATGAATGAGCGGAAAGCAGATCTTCATCTTCGGCGCCGGATATTCGGGCAAGGCTTTTGCTCGCGCCAACAGGGATGCCGGTGCAATCCTGGGCACGACGCGTTCCGAAGAAAAATTCGCCGCGCTGCGCCAGGCCGGTATCGCACCGCTGCTGTTTGACGGCACGTTGACGGACGAAATCGGCGATGCATTGAAAAAGACGACGCATATTGTGATTTCGATAGCTCCGGAAGAAGCGGGGGATCCCGTGCTGAATGCCGCCCGGGAAGCGATCGCCCAAATGCCGGCGCTGGAATGGATCGGCTATCTCTCGACCGTCGGTGTCTATGGTGACCACGGCGGCGCCTGGGTCGACGAAACGGCCGCGTGCCGGCCTGAGTCGAAGCGCTCCGTCATGCGGGTTGAGGCTGAGCAGGCGTGGCTGAAGCTCGGTGAGGAGATCGGCCGGCCGGTGGCGATCCTGCGCCTGTCGGGCATCTACGGCCCGGGCCGCAATGGGCTGGTCAATCTGGTGAACGGCACGGCGAGGCGGTTGGTTAAGCCCGGCCAGGTGTTCAACCGCATCCATTGCGACGATATCGCCGGCGCTTTGTGGCAGCTGATCGAACACAATACAGGGGGCATCTTCAACGTCACCGACGATGAGCCGGCGCCGCCGCAGGATGTCGTCGCCTATGCCGCGTCGCTGATGGGCGTCGAGGCGCCGCCCGAAATTCCCTTCGACACCGCCCAACTTTCGCCCATGGCGCGGTCCTTCTATGGCGAGAACAAGCGTGTCGCCAATGCGGCGATCAAGGCGGCGGGCTATCGCTTTCGCTTTCCGGACTACCGCTCCGCCTTCGATCATATGTGGGCAAGCGGTGACTGGCGCGATGGCGAGGCGCGCAGCCCGATGAAGCGCTGACGATCGAAGCATCTTGCGTTGCGTGCTATGATTCGGCCTTGGGATTGCGGTGGGGATCCGGTTTCATGAACTCAGCGATACGTCCATCTCCAGGCAGATCGTCACTGTTGGCGACCGCACTTGGCATGCTCGCCCTTACCGCGCTGGCCGTGCAGCCGGCGGCTGCCGAGGAACGGGCAAAGGACCTGTTCGGTGCTGAGGCACTGCCGACCGCGACCGCCGCGCAATCGATCGGCTTCTACTCCAAGGGCTGTTTTGCCGGCGGCGTCGCCATCCCCATGGACGGCCCGACCTGGCAGGTGATGCGGCCTTCGCGCAACCGCCGCTGGGGTCATCCGGCCATGATCGCCTTGATCGAAAAGCTGTCGCGCGACGCGGTCGCCGACGGCTGGCCTGGCCTTCTGATTGGCGATATCGCGCAGCCGCGCGGCGGCCCGATGACGACGGGCCATGCCTCGCACCAGATCGGCCTCGACGCCGACATCTGGCTGACGCCGATGCCTGACCGCACAATGACCCGGGCGCAGCGCGAAAGCATGAGCGCCACCTTGATGGTCGACGAAAAGACCCATCTGGTGAAAGACGCGCTGTGGACGCCGCAGCACACGGCGTTGCTCAAACGGGCGGCGAGCTATCCGCAGGTCGAGCGCATCCTGGTCAATCCCGGCATCAAGAAAAAGCTATGCGAGACCGTCAAGGGCGACCGCACCTGGCTGCGCAAGATCAGGCCGTTCTGGGGCCACGACTATCATTTCCACATGCGCATCGGCTGCCAGCCGGGCTCGCCCAATTGCAAGGCGCAGGAAGCGACGCCGGATGATGACGGTTGCGGCAAGCCGCTGGCCTGGTGGTTCACGGAAGAACCGTGGCGCCCCAACAAGAACCCGGATGCACCGAAAGCACGTGACCTGATGACCATGGCCAACCTGCCCAAGGAATGCCGCGCCGTGCTCGACGCACCGGGGCCGGCCTCGGCCGAGGCCGCGACCTATCATGGCGGTGCCATGCCGGTGGTGGCGGCGGCACCCGAGCCCGAGGCCCCTTCGCAGCCCGCCGCCACCGTGAGCGGCGCGGCTGAGCTGCCAAACGCGGCGAACGCTTTCACGGCAACCCCCAGGATGGGTGCGCCGGTGCCACGGCCCCGGCCGCCGACGAACTGAAGTCAGTCATTATCGGCCAACTCAATCGGTTTAACGAATGGCTTTTTACGAAATAGTGGCCGTTTGGCCGCAGAAGCTGTCTGTGCGCATCACCGGGTTCGAAAACCGTTTCCCTTTTCAAACCCATGCGTTAGTCAACGGAAGAATGGCGAGATGCCATCGGGGACGGACGAGAGCATGCCAAGCACAGGCGATAACGACACTTTGCTGCGGTTTCCGATCCTGATCGGCGACATTGGCGGCACCAATGCACGCTTTTCGATCGTGCTCGACGCCAATTCCGAGGCCGGCGAGCCGACAATCGTCCAGACCGCCAACTACAACACCATCGACGAAGCGATCCAGGCGGCCGTGCTCGACCGTTCCTCGGTGCGCCCCAATTCGGCGGTGCTGGCCGTGGCCGGGCCGGTCGATGGCGACGAGATCGAGCTCACCAACTGTCCATGGGTCGTCAAGCCCAGGCAGATGTTCGCCAATCTGGGCTTGAGCGACATCGTCGTGCTCAACGATTTCGAGGCGCAGGCGCTGGCCGTGGTGGCGCTTGGCGAAGAGCACATGGAAAAGATCGGTGGCGGCACCCCGGAGCCCAATGCCGGCCGCGTCGTTCTGGGCCCCGGTACCGGGCTCGGCGTCGCCGGGCTGGTCTATGCGCTGCGCCACTGGATACCGGTGCCCGGCGAAGGCGGCCATATGGACATCGGCCCGCGCACCCCGCGCGATTTCGAGGTTTTCCCGCATATCGAGAAGCTCGAGGGCCGCATTTCCGGCGAGCAGATCCTGTGCGGGCGCGGCCTCGTCAACGTTTACCGGGCAGTGGCCAAGGCGGACGGCAAGCCGTCGCCCTTCATCACGCCGGCCGAAATCACCGGTGCGGCACTGGCCAAGACCGATCCGGTTGCGCAGGAAGCGCTGGAGACCTTCGTTACATGCCTGGGGCGCACCGCCGGCGATCTCGCTTTGGTGTTCATGAGCCGTGGCGGTGTCTTCCTCACAGGCGGCATCGCGCAAAAGATCGTGCCGGCGCTGAAAGAAGGCAATTTCCGCGCCGCCTTCGAGGACAAGGCGCCGCACAGCGCGCTGATGCGCACCATGCCGGTCTATGTCATCACCCATCCGCTGGCGGCACTTCTCGGCCTTGCCGCCTATGCCCGAAACCCGTCGCTGTTCGGCGTCCAGACGGCGGGCCGGCGATGGCAGGCTTGAACCCGCGACGAAGTTAATCAGGTGCGGGCATAGGCAAGCCGGCCGCAGGGCGTTAAGAGGGGTGCCGAATTTGCAGCCCGGTCCCACGAGGCGGAAAACCACAAAGCGCTCCCGATTTGACACTTCAAGTCCCAAACAAGCCAAAAGTCCGGCCCGGCGAGGTCACAGCGGTGCTCCGCCGCATCCTCGCTGAAAACGGCGATGAGTATCGCTGGACCTATGTCGTTGCCGTCATCTGCTTGCTGATTGTTTCCGGGACCACTGCCTTCACGGCATGGATCATGGCCCCGATGATCAACCAGATCTTCTACGAACGGCGCGGCGATATGCTCTGGTTGATCTGCGCCGGTTTCATGGGAGCCTCGCTGCTGCGCGGCTTCGCCGGTTACGGCCAGGCAGTCGCGTTGGCCAGTATCGGCAACAATCTGGTCGCGCGCTACCAGAAGCGCGCCTTCGACCATTTGATGAAGCTCGGCGTCAACTTCTTCAACGACACGCGTTCCGGTCGGCTGGCGGCACAGGTCAGCGAGAATGTCGGCGGCGTTCGCGATCTGCTGTCGCTGACACTGACCTCCATCAGCCGCGACGCGGTCACGCTGGTCGCTCTCGTCGGCGTCATGATCTACCAGGATCCGGTGTTGTCGCTCAGCTCGCTGCTGATCGGGCCGCCGCTGATCTGGGCCGTCGTCTACATCACCCGCCGACTGCGGCGTATCAACCGGGAATCCGTGCTGATCAATTCGCGGCTGAACGGGTCCGTGCAGGAGGCCACGCAAGGCATCGCCATCGTCAAGGCCTTCACCTTGGAGGCCGAGCTGGCGCGCCGCATCGGCATCATGGCGGACACGGCCGAGCAGCGTAACAACAAGATTGCCCGCGTATCGGAGCGGCTGTCGCCGATTTCCGAGATTCTGGGCGGTCTCGCCATTACCTCCGTGCTTGCCTATTCGGGCTACCGGGCGCTGGTACTTGGGCAACCACCGGGCGCGGTGTTTTCCTTCATCACCGCGCTGATCATGGCCTACGACCCCGCAAGACGCCTGGCGCGCACACAGGTGGGCATGGAACGTGCCCTGGTCAACGCGCGCATGATCTACGAGTTGCTCGACCTGGAGCCGAAACAGGGCGACGCGCCCGATGCTGTCGAGGCCAGGATCACCACCGGCGAGGTGCGCTTCGACAATGTGACGTTCGGCTACAGCGCCGACATGCCGGTGCTGAGGGATCTGAGCTTTACTGCCGCCGCCGGCAAGGTGACGGCGATCGTCGGTGCGTCGGGCGCCGGCAAATCGACGCTGGTGGCGCTCTTGCAGCGCTTCTACGACGTCGACCGGGGCAGCATCGAGGTCGATGGCCAGGACATCTCGAAGGTGACCAAGCATTCGCTGCGGCAGTCGATCGCCTATGTGGCGCAGGCGCCCTATCTGTTCGAGGGCACGATCCG
The DNA here is from genome assembly GCF_000472785.1 of Mesorhizobium loti CJ3sym. Taxonomy (GTDB): domain Bacteria; phylum Pseudomonadota; class Alphaproteobacteria; order Rhizobiales; family Rhizobiaceae; genus Mesorhizobium; species Mesorhizobium loti_E. The sequence goes on along the minus strand of NZ_AXAL01000030.1, from coordinate 16,472 downwards.
CGACAACATCCGCTACGGCCGGCTGTCGGCCACGGACGCCGAGATCGATGAGGCGGCGAAACAGGCGGCAGCCGACGAGTTCATCCGCCAGCAGCCGCAAGGTTACGATACGCCGGTCGGCGAAGGCGGCTCGACGCTTTCCGGCGGCCAGCGCCAGCGTGTCTCGATCGCCCGCGCCATCGTCCGCCAGGCACCGATCCTGCTGCTCGACGAGGCGACCTCGGCGCTCGACAACGAGGCGGAGGCCCGCGTCCAGGAGGCGCTGACCCATGTCATGCAAGGCCGCACCACCATCGTCATAGCGCATCGGCTGTCGACGGTGGTCAATGCCGACCACATCATCGTGCTGGAAGAGGGACGGTTGGTCGAGGAAGGCACCCATGCGACGCTGATGGCCGACCCGGACAGCATCTATTCCCGCTTCCACCGCATCCAGGGCAAGAAGGGGCTGGGGCTTGTCGATGACAGCAAGCCGATCCAAACTCCGGTCCGGGCCACGCGCGCGAAAAAGATTGCGGTGAGGAGCACATGAGCGAAGCAGGCGATATGGGCCTGGTGGTGGTTGGCGCTGCCGGCCGCATGGGCCAGACGCTGATCCGCGCCATCCACAGCATTCCGGGCGCCCGTGTCATCGGCGCGGTCGAGCGCGCGGATTCGCCTCATCTGGGCAAGGATGCAGGCGAAGTCGCCGGCGTCGGCCGCATCGACGTGGCGATCGGCAGTGATCCGCTGCCGGTCTTCGCCAAGGCCGACGGCGTGCTCGACTTCACTACGCCGGCCTCGACGGTCGAATTCGCCGGCTACGCTGCGCAGGCGCGCATCGTCCATGTCATCGGCACGACCGGCTGTTCGGCCGACGACAATGCGAAGATCGCGGCCGCCGCCCGCCACGCGACGATCGTCAAGTCGGGCAATATGAGCCTTGGCGTCAATCTTCTGGCGGTGCTGGTTGAACAGGCGGCACGCGCGCTTGATGCCGACGATTTCGACATCGAGATCCTCGAAATGCACCACAAGCACAAGGTCGACGCGCCGTCGGGCACAGCACTTCTGCTGGGCGAGGCCGCCGCCACCGGGCGCGGCATCGCGCTGGCCGGCAATGATGTGCGTTCACGCGACGGCCACACGGGTGTGCGAAAGACCGGCTCGATCGGCTTTGCCACGCTGCGTGGTGGCTCGGTGGTCGGCGACCACTCAGTGATCCTGGCCGGCACCGGCGAGCGCATCACGCTGTCCCACCATGCCGAAGACCGCGCCATCTTCGCTCGCGGCGCCGTCAAGGCGGCACTGTGGGCGCGTGGCAAGAAGCCAGGACTGTATTCGATGCGGGACGTGCTCGGCCTGAGCTGAGGCGTGCCATCCACACTTTGTTTTAACGCAATTCCGGACGGAAAACCGCTTCACACTTTTCCTGGAATTGCTCTTGTAGGGAGCAGACATGTCGAGAACTCTCGTGCTCGTGCGTCACGGCCAGAGCGAATGGAATTTGAAAAACCTGTTCACCGGGTGGCGCGATGTCGACCTGACCGAGCAGGGCCATGCCGAGGCCAAGGCCGCCGGCCAGAAACTCAAGGCGCGCGGCCTGAAGTTCGACATCGCCTTCACCTCGGCGCTGATCCGGGCGCAAAAGACCTGCCAGCACATTCTCGACGCGGTCGGCCAGAGCGACCTGAAAACTATCCGCGACCAGGCGCTCAACGAGCGCGACTATGGCGACCTCTCCGGCCTCAACAAGGACGATGCCCGCCAGAAATGGGGCGAGGAGCAGGTCCATGTCTGGCGCCGCTCCTACGACGTGCCGCCGCCCGCCGGCGAAAGCCTGAAGGACACCGGCGCCCGCGTCTGGCCCTACTATCTGCACGATCTGCAGCCGCATGTGCTGCGCGGCGGCACCGTGCTGGTCGCCGCCCACGGCAACTCGCTGCGCGCGCTGATCATGGCGCTGGACGGCAAGTCGGGCGAGGAGATCGTCAAGCTCGAACTCGGCACCGGCGTGCCGGTCATCTACCAGCTCAACGCCGATTCCACCGTGGCGTCGAAGGAAGTGCTGGAAGGCTGACGGTTCCTGAGCCGGCAAGCAGAGGTGTTGGCTCGGCCGGACCATGCGCTTTTGCCAAAGCTGTGATTCTAGCTTTCGGCGTTATGGTCCAAAAAGCGCGTTGACAGCAATCGCTTGCCCGCTTACATGAGCCCGCACCAGCCCAGATGGCGGAATTGGTAGACGCGCACGGTTCAGGTCCGTGTTCCGCAAGGAGTGGAGGTTCGAGTCCTCTTCTGGGCACCAAATTCCCGTTTCGGACCGTTAGATGGTTCAGACGCATAAGAAAAAAGCCCGGTTCGTCCGGGCTTTTTCTTTAGGAATCGCCGTCAGACAGCCAGTCTGCGCGTGGCCTCGATCGACGTCTCCGCAATGATATCGAGCGCGCCGAACTGTTCATAGAAGTTGAGGCCGAACTGCTTTTGTATGTTGCGCCCGGCCGTTCCGCACAGCATCCAGCTGTTGCCGGACGGATTGAGTTCGAGAAGGAAAAGTTCGCCCGTCTCGGCGTCGCGCAGGATGTCCACGCCGAGTGACGGAATGGTCGGGAAAACGGCATGCGCGCGAACGGCAAGCTCAAGCACGTCCTGGTCCGTCGTGAGCGCAATCGTGCATCCCTTGGCCGAAGCTATGATCGATGCCCCAGGAGCCGCCCGAAACCCATCGGAACCACTCAATGGATTGAGGTCGCGCCTGCCCTCATACTGGATCGCGGCCAGAGGCTTGCCGAGATAGGTGAGCACTCGATAGGCCGTGGGCCATGGACCGGTATGGATGTATTGCTGGGCGATCATCGCCGCGCGTCTGCCCGGGTGATCTTGCGGATAGTCGGATGGGGCGGTGTAGCGCACCCGCCCGGTTTTGGTTATGCGCACGAATGCTCCGCGTTTGCCACGCGAAGGTTTTACAACCACGTACGGACCCCACGCTGCGGGATCGAGTTTTGTCCCTGGCACGATTTCCGTCCACCTGGGCACAGGAAGCCCCGCGGTTTCGAGTGCGGATACTTCCTCGATCTTGCCCATGCGTTGATGGACGAGGCGCGTTCCGCGCAGCGGCCTCAGCCATTTAAGCCGATCCAGCTCGATGGAGAGGGTCGGCCTGATGGCAATCGTTGGCGTTCGCAAGGTCGTCAGCACCGATGCCGTCGACATGACACTGACCTTGATGTCTTTCGCGCGCGCCTCGATCAACGTGGCCGCGGCCCGGAAATCCTCGATGGCTTCCTTCTTTGGGAAGCAGTAGAACGCCAAATTGAACTGCGGCATGCCGGGTTTCACTCGCCATAAGAGCGCGGTTACAAGACGTCTCGGACCTGTTTCAGTTAGCAACGAACCGCCCTGCAGCGCCAACGTAATTTCTACCAGTCGGGCTATATAGGACAATACTCTGTCGAGGGTCCCGAAGGAGAGAAGCTTTCGAATGATCGTCTATGTCGTCACCGCCCGGTTCAGCACGACAATCCAGCGGTTGATCCATGCTCTCGGGGCCGAAGCAAACGGACTGTTGTCCTACATCACCTATGAGGAGATGTTTTTCGAACGGGCGACACCGCTCGCCCATCACATCTAAACCGACTTCGATCGGCTGTCGCGCTATGAACTGGACTGCGCATCGACGGTGGCCTTGAGACTGCAAGCGCAAGCGCCTGAAATCCGCATTTTGAACCACCCGCTGTACGCTCTCGAGCGGGTCCCGCTGCTCCACAAGCTCAATATGCAAGGCATCAACGACTTCGCCGTCCAGCGCCTTGATACCGGGGCGAAACCAACGAAGTATCTGGCTTTCCTGCGCGCCGAGGACGGATATGGCGGACCCGAGACAGGCATTCTGCGATCCGACGCGGAGTTTGACGACGCGATAGCGCAGATGCGGCGCAATGGCAGGGCCCTGAAGGGACGGATCGCCGTGGGCTATGTCGGCGAACCTGACGAGAAGGGTTTTTATCGCAAATATGGCGCCTTCTATGTTGGCGGCGCCATTGTGCCGCAGCATTTGATGCGCAGCGAGCAATGGGTCGTCAAAAAGAAACTCCGCCGCGATCGGCCCCGCCGAGGCCGAGGAGGAACTCGATTTCATCCGCCGCAATCCGCATGCCGACCACCTTGCCAATGTCTTTCGCATCGGCGGCCTCGATTTCGGGCGCGTCGATTACGGCTTCCGTCAGGGCCGGCTGCAGGTCTACGAGATCAACTCCAATCCAAGCTTTCCAGACTTTTCCAAGAGCGATGGCCGCAGCGAGGAACGGACCGCCGCCTTGCCACCGCCAACCTCTCCTCGCGGCTAGGCACTGAACAAACCGCTTCAAACCGGACGGCCACTTCGCTACGCTCGCAACCATGTCTCAATCCAGCACCGCAATCTTAGGCGCCCGTCGCGACCAGGCCTTTCCGACGCTGACCGAAGCAGACCTCGACCACATGCGCCGTTTCGGCGAGGCCAGCGCCTATGCCGCCGGCGAGCACATCATCAAGGCCGGCGATGTCGCGCCCGGGCTGATCGTCGTCCTGTCGGGCACGGTGGATATAACCCAGGATGGTGGCCTCGGCCGGCGCGACACGATCGTCACCCATGGCCCGGGCAGCTTCGTCGGTGAACTGGCGCAGCTTTCGGCTCGACCCTCGCTGGTCAATGCCGAGGCGGCCGAGCCGGTCGAGGCCTTCGTCATCCCTTCGCAGCGCGTGCGCGACCTGATGGTGCAGGAGGCCAATCTCGGCGAGCGCATCATGCGGGCGCTGATCCTGCGCCGTGTCGGGCTCCTGGAAAGCGCCACCAGCGGGCCGATCATCATCGGACCATCAGGCAATGGCGACGTGCTGCGGCTGCAAGGGTTTCTGGCCCGCAGCGGCCAGCCGCACCGTGTGCTCGATTCCGGCAGCGACCCTTGCGCGAAAACCCTGGTCGAACGCTTCGACGTCGATCCTCACCATCTGCCGGTCGTGCTGTGCCCGAACGGCAGGCTGCTGATGAACCCGAGCGAGAAGGACCTCGCCCGCTGCATCGGCCTGCTCAGGCCGATCGATGCCGACACGCTGTATGACGTCGCCATTGTCGGCGCTGGCCCCGCCGGACTGGCGGCAGCCGTCTATGCGGCCTCGGAAGGGCTGTCGACCATCGTGCTCGATTGCCGGGCCTTCGGCGGACAGGCGGGCGCGTCGGCCCGTATCGAAAACTATCTCGGCTTCCCCACAGGCATTACCGGCATGGCGCTGATGGCGCGCGCCTACAACCAGGCGCAGAAATTCGGCGTCGAAATGGTGATCCCGGACGAGGCGAAGCTGTTGAGCGCGGCGACAGACAATTCAGGCGCCCGCTACTTGCTCGATGTCGGCGACGGCGAGACGGTGCGCACGCGCAGCGTGGTGATCGCCAGTGGCGCGCGCTATCGGCGTCTCGATGTCGCCAACCTGTCGCAGTTCGAGGGAACGTCGGTGCATTATTGGGCGTCGCCCATCGAAGGGCGGCTTTGCGCGGGGCAGGAAGTGGCGCTGGTCGGCGCCGGCAATTCAGCCGGCCAGGCCGCGGTCTACCTCGCCAGCCACGCACGCAAGGTGGCGCTGCTGGCGCGCGGCGGCAGCCTCGATGCAACCATGTCGCGCTACCTCGTTGAGCGCATCAGGGCGCAACCGAACATAGAGGTGCTGACCCAAACCGAAATCCAGGCGCTGGAGGGCGAGAAGGGCAATCTTGCCACGGTCCGCTGGCGCAACCGCGTCAGCGGCGAAGAAACGACCCGCCCGATCCGCCATCTCTTCCTGTTCATCGGTGCCGATCCGAACACCGACTGGCTGGCGCACTGCAATGTGGCGCTGGACGCGAAGGGGTTCGTGCGCACCGGGTCGGAGCTGGGAGCGGATCACGGCCTTATGGAAACCAGCCGCAGCGGCGTGTTCGCCATCGGCGACGTGCGCTGCGGCTCGGTCAAACGCGTTGCGGCGGCCGTCGGCGAGGGCGCCCAGGTGGTCGCGGCACTGCATGCTTATCTTGCGCAGGACGGCAGCCACGCCACGTCGCTTCAAAGTATGATCCCGAAAAGTGGGCCCCGGTTTTCTGGGCAAGATCATACTTCAACAAAGAGATAGTCCAGGAGAGTGTGATGGCGGATGAATGCAAACACGCGGCTGGGATCAAGGACGTGACGCCGAGCGCGCTCGGCTGCGAGGAATGCCTGAAGAGCGGCTCGTGGTGGGTGCATCTGCGGCTCTGCCGCACTTGCGGCCATGTCGGCTGCTGCGACGACTCGCCCAACCGCCACGCGACAAAACATTTCCACGCCACCAGCCATCCCATCATCGAGGGCTATGACCCGCCGGAAGGCTGGGGCTGGTGCTATGTCGACGAGGTTTTTCTCGACCTCGGCGACCGCACCACGCCGCAGAACGGTCCGATCCCGCGCTTTTATTGAGGTGCACTAGGAGACCCGATTAAGAAGCCCGGTTCGTCCGGACTTCTGTTTGGCTGACGCATGGTGCCTTCCGGTGCCGACTGTCAGCTTCAAAAAAGGATCGTTTCCGAACAAAGCTTTGACATGATGGCGGCTAGTTTAGAACCATTCAAAACAGGATGGCTCGGATGACCCCCATTTATACAAGCGCGCAGAAGGCCCTTCATTGGGCGGTGTTTCTGCTGGTCATCGGCCTTTATGGCTTGACGTACGTTGAAGAGCTTTTTCCGCGAGGCGATCCGGGACGGGCGCTGGTCTGGTGGCTGCATATTTCGTTCGGTCTATTGCTGTTCACGTTGGTCGTCATCCGGGTCGGCCTTCGCCTGACGCTGGGCACACCCGGGCTGCCGACGGAAATGTCACAGCTTGAACGATGGGCGGCCAAGGTCGCGCACCTCTTGCTTTACGCCCTGCTGGTGGCCATTCCGGTTCTTGGCATCCTGCTGACCTGGTACCGGGGTGACGCCTTGAGCTTCTTTGGCCTTTTCACCATCCCGGCGCCGGTTTCGCCGGATCGCGACACGGCCAGAACCATCAGGGAGCTGCACAGCCTCTGCGCCAATTCGATCCTCATCCTGGCCGGAGTGCATGCGGCCGCGGCGCTGTGGCATCATTTCATCCGCAAGGACGACGTGCTCAGGCGCATGCTACCGGAAAGCACCGGCTCTTAGGCGCTTGCCAATCGACGGGCGCAGGCCATCTTTTTCGATCAGTCCCGCTTTGGTTTCACTGGCGTGGGCGTCGGATTGTCGACGCTGTTCTTATTCACCTGGAAGGCTTTGCCATCGACCTTCTTCTTTTTCAGATCGTCGCCGGTCTCGGGCTGCGGCGGGCGCTTGGGATTTTCTTTACTGTTGTCGTTGATGTCGAAAGCTCTGGTCATCATATCCTCCAGATTCTGTCCTGGAAGACAATGTTGGACTGCGCGCGGAGTTCCGCCGGTGAAGGCTCGACCACTGGTGCCGGGTGCCGTCTTGATGACTTATCGCACCGACCCGGTGACCGTCCGGTCGACGTCGGGAACGGATTTGCGGTCGTTGCCGGCAAGTGCTGCGATGATCAGCAGGCTGGCAACGACGGGAACGAACAGGACGGCGACGCGGGCCTGTACATGAAGAATGGCACGCCATTCGCTGCGCTTGTCGGGGCTGTCGCTCATCATACTCACTTTGCCATGGACCCCCCGGACGTCACATAGAGGTGAACCGTTAAGCAACTCCTTCCGACTTCGTTAACGCTGGAGTTTAAGCGCGAAATCAGGCCAACCCGATCCGCCTGGCGCCTTGCCGGAACAGCGCCTCGGCATCGGGTTCGAAGCGGAAGGTGCCGATGAAATCGTCGGCGCGATAATCAGGCAATGTCTTGCGGATGGCGGCGGCAAAGCCGCGCGCCTCGTCGAGCCGGCCGGCCAGTGCCAGGCAGTGCGCAGCGATCGCCAGGATGATGGTGTGGGCGTTTGGCCGTGCCGCCGCCTTCAGCGCCCAGTCGGCCGCTTCGTCGAACTGGCCGAGCCGGACATGCGACATGGCGCGCGCCCCCAGCATGCCGAACAGCAGCGGGTCGAAGGGGCTCAAATGGCGCGAATGGTCTGAGGAGCTTATCGCTGCCTGCGGGTCGCCCGACTGAGAGTGGACGAAGGACAGCGCATAGTGGCCAAGCGCGAAATTCGGGCTGAGATCGACAGCCCGTTCCAGCTCCAGCAGCGAGCCGTCCTGCTCGCCGCGCAGCCACAGCGCCCGGCCCATCGCCCAGTGCGCGGCCGGATTGTGGTCGTCGACCAGCAGGCTGTGGCCGGCGCTCTCATAGGCCAGCGCGCTTTCGCGGTCGCGGTCGCCCCAGCGCTGGAAGGCATTCTGCCAATGGGTGAAGGACAGGCCGGCATAGGCGCGGGCAAAGGTCGGGTCGAGCCGCAAGGCCGTGGCGAAAAAATGCTGCGCCTGTTCGTTTTCTGCCTGGGTGAAGCGGTACATATGCCAGAGGCCGCGATGGTAGGCCTCCCAGGCATTGAGCGAATTGGGGGCCTTCAGCATGGCGCGGTTGCGCTCCACCGTTTCGATCTCCGCTGAGATCGACGAGACGATGGAGTTGCCGATATCGTCGAGCACGGCAAAGATGTCGTCAGGCCTCCGCTCGAAGGTCTCGGCCCAGACGATCCTGGCCGTGCGCACCTCGATCAGTTCGACGCTGACGATCAGGCGGCCGGCCGTGCTGCGCACCGTGCCGGTGGCGACATAGTCGACGTTCAGCCTGCGGCCAGCCTCTTCCGGTGCGATATTCATCCGCGCCAACGCAAACACCGATCCGCGCGCGATGACGAAGAAATCGCGGAGCTTGGCAAGACGAGTGATGATGTCGTGGGTGAAGCCGTCGGCGAGCCCGCCGCGTGTGCCTTCGCCGGCTTCCTCGACAAACGGCATCACCGCCAGCGACGCCTGGCTTGGCTCGACCGCGCCGGCATCATCCGATGTGGTCACCAATTGCGGCAATGCGGACAGGCAGGCCGGTTGTGCCTTGAGCGAGGTGCCGGATTGTTGGTCACGGATTGCCTGCCAGGCCGCGCGGAGCGGGGCGAAATCCAGCGCTTCCGATTGAAACAGGCGTGCCGCGGAAGCCAGATGCGTCTCGGCCGCGCCGATGGCACCGTGCGCTGCCAGATTGGACAGCAAGGCCAGATGCGCGCGCATGTCGAATGGCGCCAGCTCGATCCATCTGTCGAGATGCGTGGACATTTCGGGCGAGCCCGGCGGATGGTTTACGGCAAGCTGTTCCAGCACGGCGGCGTGGCACGCGTGAAAACGGCGGCGCTGGGCAATCAGCCAGCTGTCGAAAAGCGGGCTGCGCTCGAGCACCAGCCCGTCGAGCAGATCGCCGGCAAAAAACCCTGCCAGCGTTCGCAGCCGCTCAACGTCAAGCGTGCCGATCCCTTGCGCGGCGGCGCGGCTGATCTCCAGCGCATCGACAAGGCAGCCGTCGAGATCGAGTGCGACCGTATCGCCTTGGGTGCGGACACGGCGCCGGTCCGGCGTGTCGAGGGCGCCGCGCAATTTGCTCAGGCACCAGCGCAGTTCGCCGCGGGGGTCGTTGGGCACATCCCACAAGAGCTCGCACAGGCGGCTGCGCCCCACGGCGTACGGCGCCAGCGCCAGATAGGCCAGGAGTGCACGCAGCTTGCGCGATGCCGGCAACGCAATCGGCACGTCGTCACGCAGGATTTTCAGCGGTCCGAGCAGGCGCACGGACAGGCGCGGCATGTCGCCGTCCGGCCTCGATGGTGCGGATTCCACGTCCGTTTCCACGCCTGCTCCCACGCTGGCCTGTTGGCCTTTGCTCTATCACCAAACACGACACGGCGCATCCGGCGGCGAATTTCCGCGCCGGATACCACAATTGCCGCAGTGCCGGCATGTCAGTCCTAGCGCGGCAAGGTCTCGAAACCTCGCCGCCCAACCCGCCGGCTTGTAACCGGCTTGTGACGACAACGACGACAGACGAGGAGTTCTTCCATGTTGCATCAGCAGAAAATCAGAACCACCGCCGGGCGCGGCCGCCTGTTCGACAGCATCCTGGACACGGTCGGCGACACGCCGGTGATCCGCATCAACAATCTCGGGCCGACCCATGCGACGATCTACGTCAAGGCCGAGTTCTTCAATCCGGCCGCCTCGGTGAAGGACCGGCTGGCGCTCAACATCATCGAGGAGGGTGAGCGCAGTGGCGCGCTGACGCCCGGCCAGACCGTGGTCGAGGCAACCAGCGGCAACACCGGCATTGGGCTTGCCATGGTCTGTGCGCAGAAGGGCTATCCGCTGGTCGTCACCATGGCCGACAGCTTTTCGGTCGAGCGCCGCAAGCTGATGCGCATGCTGGGCGCCAAGGTGGTGCTGACGCCGCGCGCCGAAAAGGGTTTTGGCATGTACAAGAAGGCGGTTGAGCTGGCTGAGGCCAATGGCTGGTTCCTCGCCCGCCAGTTCGAGACCGCGGCCAATGCGGCCATCCACGAAGCGACAACGGCGCGCGAGATCATCAATGATTTCGCCGGCTCGCGGCTCGACTGCTTCGTCACCGGCTATGGCACCGGCGGCACCGTCGTCGGCGTGGCGCGTGTGCTGCGCCGCGAACGGCCGGAGACCCGCATCGTGCTCTGCGAACCGGCCAATGCCCAGCTGATCGGCAGCGGCAAGGCACAGCAGCGCGGTGCGCATGGCGCCCCTGCAGCCAGCCATCCGGCCTTCGAGCCGCATCCGGTCCAGGGCTGGACACCGGACTTCATCCCCAATGTGCTGCAGGAAGCGATCGACGCCAGCCTCTATGACGAGGTGATGCCGATTGCCGGGCCCGAAGGCATCAAATGGGCCAAGGCGCTGGCGCAGAAGGAAGGCATCTTCACCGGCATTTCCGGCGGCGCCAGCTTCGCCGTGGCGCGGCAGGTCGCTGAGAAGGCGCCGGCCGGATCGGTGATCCTGTGCATGCTGCCCGACACCGGCGAGCGTTACATGACGACGCCGCTGTTCGACGGCATCGAGGCCGAGATGGATGCCGACGAGATGGCGCTGTCGCGCTCGACGCCCGGCTGCCAGTTCCCGGCTGCCTGACGGGAGGATGTCATGGATATCGCACCGGAAAGCCTCGGCATGGTGGTCGAGGAAACGCTCGACCCTGCCGACTGGGCCGCTGTGCAGGCGCTGTCGCACCAGGTCATCGATGATGCCGTCGGTTATCTCAGCGATATCAGGGACCGTCCGGTCTGGCGGGAGATGCCGGCGGATGTGAGAGGGTCCTTCGCCGCACCCTTGCCGCGCTTCCCCGCGCCGTTGGCCGCTGTCTACAGCGAGGTAGCCCGCACCGTGATGTCCTATCCAATGGGCAACATCCATCCGCGCTTCTGGGCCTGGTATATGGGGTCGAGCAATTTCACCGGCGCGCTCGGCGATTTCCTGGCGGCGATCCAGGGCTCCAATCTCGGTGGCGGCAACCACGCCGCCGGGCTGATGGACGGCCAGGTGGTGAACTGGTGCAAGGAGATGCTGGGCTTTCCCGCTTCCGCCTCCGGCACGCTGGTCAGCGGCGGCTCGATGGCCAACATCATCGGCCTGACCGTGGCGCGCAACACAAAGGCCGGCATCGACGTGCGCGAGCACGGCGTTGCCGCCATCGAAAAGCCGCTGCGCTTCTATGGCTCGGACCAAGTCCACTCCTGCCACCGCAAGGCCATGGAAGCGCTCGGCCTCGGCAACCAGGCGCTACGGCGGATTCCGACGGATGCCGGCCTGCGTATCGATATATCGGCCTTGCGCGCGGCGATTTCGGAGGATCGCGCGGCTGGCTTCAAGCCGGCCTGCATCATCGGCAATGCCGGCACGGTGAACACCGGCGCGATAGACGATCTACGCGCACTGGCCAAGCTCGCGCATGAGGAAGACCTGTGGTTCCATGTCGATGGCTGCATCGGCGCGCTGATCGCGATCGCGCCTGAGAACGCGCATCGCGTTGCCGGTATCGAATGGGCCGATTCGGTCGCGCTCGATCCGCACAAATGGCTGCACGCGCCGTTCGAGGTCGGCTGTGCCCTGGTCAGGGATGCCATTGCGCATCGCCGCACCTTCGCGGTGACGCCGGAATATCTGGAATCGATGCCGCGCGGCCTTGCCTCGGGCGAATGGCTGCACGATTACGGCCTGCAAACGTCGCGCGGTTTTCGCGCGCTGAAAGTGTGGATGGCACTGAAAGAGCATGGCGTCGAAAAGTTCGGCCGCCTGATCGACCAGAACATTGCACAGGCCGTCTATCTCGCCGGATTGATCGAGGCCTCGCCGCTGCTGGAGCTGGCGACACCGCCAACCATCAACATCGTCTGCTTCCGCTACCAGCCCGGCGTCACGGGCGAGGCTCTCAAGGCGCTCAATACCGAGATCATGCTGCGGCTGCAGGAACAGGGCATTGCCGCCCTCTCCGACACCACGCTTCACGGCGAACACTGGCTGCGCGTGGCGATCGCCAACCATCGCACAAGGCGCGACGATCTCGGCCTTCTGGTGCGGGAAACGGTGCGGCTGGGGCGGGAGATCTCTGGCCTCGCACCTTCCTAGACTGGTGAGCCACACCTTCCTAGTTCCCGGCAGGCGTGCGATTCTGCCGGGATGATTCGGGAGGGTTCGCGGTGACGCTGTTTCGCATGGTCGTGCTTGCGGCTTTGGTCTGCACCAGCTCGGCCGAGGCCGCCGACATGGCGTTCTTCGTCAAGAACCTGCGCAAGCAGGCAGTCGCCGTCGAATTGTTCAGCCGCGACCGCGAGACGGTCTGGCCAGGCAATGACCAGGTGTTCCTGATCGATCCGAATTCGCAGAAATCGGTGCCGCTGTCCTGCAATTCGGGAGAGCGCATCTGCTACGGTGCCTGGGTCAACGGCAATGACAGCATCTCCGCCGGTGTCGGGCCCGACAACGACCAGCCCTGCGACACCTGCTGCTTCATCTGCGTGGAGCACACGACCGAGACGATCGACCTGGTGCCCTGATTGGCCGTCACTCGGGCAGGCCGGCCTTGCGGAAGCCATCGACGAAATGCTCGAGCGTCGCGTCGTCGCGGAATGGCTCGGTCGTGGCCCAGTGGTGGATCGTGAAATGCGGGCTTCCGACGAGGAACAGCTCGACCTCGGCGCGCGCCTCGTCGAGCTGGCCGAGCTGGGCCAAGCTTGCCGCCAGGAAGCGGCGCGAGGTGGTGCGATAGGTCTCGTCCCGGTGCAGTGTCTCGATGGCGGCCTCGTAGTGGCGCGCCGCATATTGCGCCTGGCCGAGCGTCAGATAGTACCAGCTTGCCGGAAACGGGTTCAGCCGGAATGCCTTGCGTATGTGCTCAAGGCCCTCCTCGATCCGCCCGGCCAGGACCGTGATGTCGGAGAGTGATGCCCAGGTATCGGCTTCGTTCGGATCGAGTTCGATCGCCTTGGCGAATTCCGCATCCGCCTCGGTGAAGCTGCGCTCATAGGTGAGCAGATAGGCCAGGATCCAGCGGCAGCCGGCATCGTTGGGATCAATCGACACGGCTTTGCGCGCCATTTCCAGGGCAACGCTGCGATCCGCTTCGGTGGGTCCGCCCCAATGCACCCGTCCCATCCAGTGGTTCATGGCAAGCCATCGGTAGGGCTCGGCGTAGTCTGGATCGAGCGCAACCGCGCGCGTCAGCATCAGATGCGCTTCCTGCGCCATCTGCGGCGAATCGTCGATCAGCTTGCGCGCCCGCACGCAGAGATCGTAGGCCTCGATGTTTTTGGGCCGGTTGCGCGGCGGCGGCGCGCGCAGCCTGCCGAGCAACGCCTCCACGATCTTGGCCGTCACCTCGTCCTGAACGGCAAAGATATCGTCCAGGCTGCGATCGAAGCGTTCGGCCCACAGATGCTCCCCGCTCGCCGCGTCGACCAGCTGGGCGTTGATGCGCACACGGCCCCCGGCGCGCCGCGCACTGCCCTCCAGCAGATAGCGCACGCCGAGCTCGCCTGCGATCTCGCGCACGTCCATTGCCTTGCCCCTGTAGGCAAAGGTCGAATTGCGGGCGATGACGAACAGGCCGGAGATTCTTGACAGGTCGGTGATCAGGTCTTCGGTCAACCCATCAGCAAATGAGGCCTGTTCGGGATCGTTGCTGAGGTTGACGAAAGGCAGCACCGCGATCGACGGCTTGTCGGGCAGCGGCAAGGGTTTTCGCTTCGCGCCATCGAGCTGTTGGATCGTCCCGGTGAAGCGGTAGCCGACACGCGGAACCGTCGATATCCAATCGCCGCCGTCGGCAGGCGGACCAAGCAGTTTGCGCAGCTGCGCGATCTGGACAGTGAGGTTGCCTTCCTCGACGGCCGTGCCCGGCCACGCCGCATCCATCAGCTCGGCCTTCCCCAGGATTTCACCGGGGCGCGCGGCCAGCGCCGCGAGCAGCTTCAGGCCGCGATAGCCGACGGCAACGGGATCGTCGTTCCGAAGCAGCGTTCCCGCACCCGGATCAAGCACGAACGGACCAAAGGCAAAGCGCGATCCCTGCATGGGACGCATCTATAAAGCAAACCCGGGAAAAGTGTGAGGCGGTTTTCCCGAAAAGCGCTCCGCGCTTTCCCAAGGAGTTGCGCCAAAACAAAGAGTTAGAGCCCGTTTGGAACTTTTGAGAACTATTTGGCAGGCCTTAATTACGGCGCTGTCCGCATTCTGCAGAATTCAGCCTCTTTCAAATCCGGGGTCCCCAGTTCGCAGAGCTGGCTCCCCAAACCACATGGAGGTTGTCATGACCAATTGTCTTGCTTTGGCCTCGCGCCAGGCCGTGCTGCGATGCGCGCCCGGGGAGCAGGCGTCGCCCAGGCGCTATAGCCTTGCGGCCCTGCGAAGCACCATCGCCGCCTCACGCGCGCGAGCACGCTTTCGCTGGGACCTCAAGCGAATCTCGGAAGCCAATCCGCATCTGATCGACGATATCGGACTGACCATGCGGCAGGTCGAAGAAGAAATCGCCAAGCTGCCCTTCTGGCAACGATAGGGTGAAAGTCTTGAGATCCGGCGGCCGATTAAATCAGGGATTTGCCGCCATCATCCCTTTAGCGCCGGCCCGCGTCATGGCATGATCCCTTCATCGGCCGTGGGGGCCGATTCTTCATCGGGGGTTTCCATGTCTTTCACATCCGCGCGCCGGCTTGCCGCCGCGTTTTCGCTTGCCGTCCTGTTTGCGCCGGCCGCCCATGCCGGCGACGTCAGCTTTACCATCAAGAACAGCCATCCCAACGCCATGCGCCTCGAGCTCTACAGCCAGGACCGCGACTATGTCTGGCCGGGCAACGGCAAGGACTTCTACCTCGACGATGGCGAGACCAAGTCGTTGCCGATCTCCTGCAACGAGGGCGAATCGATCTGCTACGGCGCCTGGGTCGATGGCGACGAAGGCACCTATTGGGGCGTCGGCCCCGGCAATAAGGAAAAATGCGAGGATTGCTGCTACACCTGCAGCGGCGGCGAGACCGAGGAGATCAATCTCGTCCCCTGACCGGTTTGCCAGCTTGACGGTTTTCCTGTTCGAGCCATAGCTTGCCCAAACACCCAAGGCACGACGGGTCTGCGAAGGCGCGACGTGCTCCAGGCAACAGGAGTACGGCGATGGCCGCCATGGTCGAAAGCGACAAGATCGACGTCGGGTTTTCCGGCAAGCGCTGCATCCACTCACGCAATTGCGTGCTCGGCGACCCGCATGTCTTCGTGCCCAACGCACCGGGAGAGTGGATCCATCCCGAGGCGGCCGGCGTCGAAAAGATCGTCGCACTGGCCGAAAATTGCCCCTCGGGCGCCATCACTTACATCAGGAAGGATGGCGGGCCGCAGGAACAGCCGCCGGCGGTCAACACCGTGCGCGTCCGTGAAAACGGCCCGTTGGCCGTGCACGCCGAGATCGTCCTGGGCGACGAGACCTTCCATCGCGCCACGCTCTGCCGTTGCGGCGCCTCGCAGAACAAGCCGTTCTGCGACAACAGCCATATCAAGGCCGGCTTCACCGCCACCGGCGAGCCGCCATTGAAGGACACGCCGGCGCTTGAAGCGCGCAATGGCCCGCTGAAAGTGACGCCGACCACCAACGGCGCACTCAAGCTCGAAGGCAATGTCGAGATCGTCACCGGCACCGGCCACACCGTCGATCGCACGCAACGCACCTTCCTCTGCCGCTGCGGCCACTCGGCCAACAAGCCGTTTTGCGATGGGTCGCACAAGAAGGTCGGGTTTGTGGGGTAGGCAATCGGAGAAGTTGGCGCGAGGCACCCCTCTCTGCCCTGCCGGGCATCTCCCCCTCAAGGGGGTGTTTGGACCGGAGACATCGCGAACAGGTGTGCGAAGACATCGCGAACAGTTTGCCATGCTATCGGCTGATTGCGTTGAGGTCGATGGTTTGGATTTTCTGGTGGCGGAAGTAGACGTCGAAGACACCGTCCTGTCCGGTCGGTCTGAAAGCGACAGTCCTGCCGGCGAAGGC
>NZ_AXAL01000029.1 GCF_000472785.1 Mesorhizobium loti CJ3sym | reverse complement strand
TGCTACAGGTCGAAGGCCTTCGCCAGAGCCTGCCGCAAGCTCGGGCTCAAGCACGTGCGCACAAAGCCATATACGCCAAAAACCAACGGCAAGGCCGAACGCTTCATTCAGACCGCCCTGCGGGAGTGGGCTTATGCCGTCGCCTATCCGACCTCAGATAGCCGTGCAGCCGAGCTTCCAGTCTGGCTTCACAGATACAATTGGCATCGTCCGCACGGCAGCCTAAAGTCACTAACACCAATCAGCCGCCTCGGCTGGACCGAGGACAACCTGTTGAGGCTCCACAGCTAGAGCAGTTCGCCGTTTCCGTGAAACGGTGAACTGTTCAAGCGTCACCGCAGCATCGCGCAAGTGCTGCACATCCACAAGCACGAAGCTCGACCCGAAGAACCAGCGCAAGGTCAGGCCGCCCTGTTGTCGGCAATTTTGCCGCCGGCATCCGGCAGCCCCAGCTTCGGCCGCACCCAGGCGGCAAGGCGGCCGATCGCGTCGTCGGCTTCCGGCGCCCGGCCGGCCATCATCTGGAAGGAGTGCAGCATGCCGTCGAAGACGTCGAGCCGCGTCTCGACCCCAGCCTGTCTGGCGCGCTCGGCGAACATGCGGCTTTCGTCGACCAGCGTCTCGTCGCCGCCGGCCTGCAGGAAGACGGGCGGAAAGCCGCTCAAATCGGCATAGAGCGCGCTGACCTCCGGATCTAGCCGGTCGCGGTCGCCGATGAAGTTGGTCACCAGCCAGTCGACGGACTCCTTGGCGAAGGCCGGGTCCTTCTCGCGGTTGGTCTCGTAGCTGGCGCCGGTCAGCGCCATGTCGAACCAGCCGGAGATGATCAGCGTGGCGGCTGGCAGCTGCCGGCCCTGCGCGCGCAGCCGTTGCAGGACGCCATAGGTCAGCACCGCGCCGCAGGAATCGCCGGCAAGCGCGATCGCTTTGGCGTCAAAACCCTGGTCGATGAGCCAGTTCCACGCCGCCATCGCCGCCTCGGTCTGGGCCGGGTGCTTCGCCTGGTGCGCCAGCGGATAGTTATAGAGCAAGGCCCGGCAACCGACGGCCTTGGCCACATGGCCGACCAGCTTGCGGTGGGTGTAGATCGAGCCGCCGAAGAAGCCGCCGCCATGCGCATAAAACAGCACGCGCCGCTCGTCGGCGCCCTTCGGCACGATCCACAGCGCTCGAACACCACCGGCATCCACCTCGATATAGTCGACGCCGCCGGGTTCGCCGGTCAGCGTCGTCCAGCTGATATCGTTGAAGTCGGAGATCGCCTGCAGGCTGGTCATTTTGCCGGCATTGGCGGTGATCGCCGCGTAGTGGTTCCTGTTCGCCTCGCTCTCGATGCTCGCCATGACGTTCTCCCAGGGTTGCGGATCGCGGACTGCGACCTTCCAAAGCCAAGGACGAACGGGCCGAGAAAAAGGATACGTCAGACCAGGATTTTCTCTCCTCACCCCGCCGGCGCGTAACGGTTGACCACCATGCCGCAGGCATAGGCTTTCGAGCCCAGCAGCCACAGTTTGCCAAAACCACCCTGGTCGAAGATCCGGCGTCCCGCGCCCAGCACCGCCGGGTTGATGAACAGCTGGAATTCGTCGACCAGCCCGGCGGCGATCAGCGCCGAGGCAAAGCCGGCACCGCCGAAGACGACCATGTCAGCGCCCTCGCCCGCCTTCAGCGCGGCGACCTCGCGCGGCAGGTCGCCGCTGACCACCGTCGTTCGCTCCCATTGCGAGGTTTTCAGCCTGTCGCTTAGCACCACTTTCGTCGCGTCGACGATGCGCTGCGCGAAGGCATAGAACGGATCGCTCGGATATTTCTTCGCCGCATTGCCCCAATGGTTCTGATAGCCCTCCTGCGCCATCTTGCGGCTGAGCAGGATAGTGTCGATGCCGGCGAAGACGGCGTTGAAATCCCGCTTCAGTTCCTCGTCCCAGCCGATGTCGTCGCCCCACTCCCAGAGCTGCCAGGCATGGTCCTCACTAGCGCCGACAAAGCCGTCGACCGACATCTGCATCTGAAGGATCAACTTTTTCATGGGGTCTTCCTGGTTCTTTGGTCAGGGAAAATTGGTTTACTTTTGGAACTGTTGACGCAAGGCAAAAACGATGTCAATAGTAAAGTGACTTAAAAACGGAACCGTAGAGATGTCGACACGCGAAAGATCCGGCTGCCCGATCAGCCTGTCGCTGGAACTGCTCGGCGACCGCTGGACGCTGCTCATCATCCGCGACCTGGTCTTCGCCGGGAAAAAACATTTTCGCGAATTCCTGCAGTCCGACGAAGGCATCTCCTCGCGCACGCTGGCCGAGCGCCTGCAGACGCTGCGGGACGAAGGCATCCTCACCCGCAGCGACGATCCGAGCCACGGGCTGAAGGCGATCTACCGGCTGACCGAGGCCGGCATCGACCTGTTGCCGGTGCTGGCCACGCTCGGCGCCTGGGGCAGCAAGCACCGCAAGGCGGACGACAAGCTCGCGCGCATCGCCGACCAACTGGCCGCCGGCGGCGAGCCGGCGCTGGAACGGATGAAGGCCGCGCTGCGGGTGGAGCATATTGTTCAGGCAACTGCGCCTGCTTGACAATCTTCACCATTTGTTCTCTATTCGTTCCCATCTATCAGCAACTGCGACTGTGCGGTCGGGATGGAAACGACAGCCACCATCCTGCATGCCGATCTCGACGCCTTCTATGCCTCGGTCGAGCAGCTGCTCGACCCGTCGCTTCGCGGCAAACCGATCGCCGTCGGCGGCGGTGTGGTGCTGGCGGCCTCCTATGAAGCACGTGCCTTCGGCGTGCGCGGCGGCATGCCGGGGCGCAAGGCGCGCGAGCTTTGCCCGCAGCTGATCTTCGTCGGCGGCAACTTCAGCCACTACCAGCGGCTGGGCGACGCGGCGATCAAGGTGCTCGACGATTTCACGCCGGTGGTCGAGCGCATTTCCATCGATGAGGCCTTCGCCGATGTCGCCGGCTGCACGCATCTGTTCGGGTCACCGGAAGAGATCGCCACGACCATCCGCCGCCGCGTGCGGGCCGAACTCGGCCTGCCGATCTCGATCGGCGTTGCCCGCACCAAGCATCTGGCCAAGATCGCCTCGCAGGTCGCCAAGCCCGACGGGCTGGTGGTGGTCGAACCCGGCACCGAGCTTGCCTTCCTGCACGATCTGCCCGTCGGACTGATGTGGGGCGTCGGTCCTGCAACAACGGCAAGGCTGGCCGAAATCGGCATCGAGACCATCGGCCAGTTGGCCAGGACACCCAGTGGCGCGCTGACCCGTCTGCTTGGCCCGGCCGCCGGCGAAAAGCTGTCGGCGCTGTCGTGGAACCGCGACCCGCGCAAACTGGAGACCAAGCGCCGGGCGCATTCGGCCGGTGCGCAATCGGCGCTTGGCCAGAAACCCGCCGTGGCTGATGTCATCGTGCCGACGCTGCTGCATCTGGCCGACCGCGTCGCCAGCCGTCTGCGCGCCAAGGCGCGGCCAGGCCGCACGGTGACGGTGCGCGTTCGCTTTGCCGATCTCAGTGCCGTCACACGTTCCATCACGCTTGACCAGCCGATCTCGGCGACCACCATGCTGGCCGAAATCGCGCAAGACCTCGTGCGCGGCGTGCTTGGCGATAACCCGCATGAGAGAACCATCTCGCTGCTGGCTATCTCGGTGTCACATCTTGAGGAAAGTGCCGCGCTGCAGTTCGACCTGCCGCTTGGCCTCGCCGACGAGAAACACCGGCCCGGCAGCCAGAAAGGCCTCGCCCGCTTCGGCGCCGACCGCGCCATCGACAAGATCCGCGAACGCTTCGGCAAACAGGCGGTCGGCTACGGCACGGTGGCGCTGGAAGCGGCACGCTCGGTGCCCGACGAATTCAGGGAATTGGCGGAGAAGGAGTTGTAGGGCTGGTTCGTTCAATCCAAAACGGCATAGCCCAGTCCGGCGTGAAGGCGAAGCATGGAGATCAGGAGCCTAGATCGGCGTCGCGCGCTATGGCGTTGAGTTTAACCGAGGAGAGGCGAAGTCTCGCCAAAGAGCCGCATCCATGATGCGGCTTCACTCGCTCGGCAGGCTGCACCGGGCAACCACGGTCTGGATCTCTGGCGTTGACAACAGCAGGAACCATTCTGCCTCCGTGAAGAATGTGCCGGAGTTTCCCGTTTCGTGCGAAATCACAAAACACAGCCCTTTGACATGCGGGGCATTGCCCGGGATGGTCGCGCTGACGGTGTGATCCTCTTCCGATATCTGGCAATCCGTGCCGCCGCCAGCCTCAATCGCGCGGCACAACTTCTCCGCTGACGCCATGTCGTCGGCATAGGCCGATGAGAGAGAGCAAAGCACCAGCAAGCCGGCGATCGCAAGAAGCCGCATAATCAACCCCCATTCATGTAACCCCGCCTCGAGGGAACCACACATAACGCTTGGCTACAAGCAAACCGGCCATCCCTGCCGCATGCAGCCGCAAATGCTTGCCAAACCCCGCCGTGCCGCCCATACAGCGGCTTGGGCTGATCGCCTGTCCGTGCCGAGAGGCCTCACCTCACACTTATTGTCAGGGACATTGTCCATGTCTGCGACGCCACACCCTTGGTCAAAGCCATGACGGTCCTCGGCGCCCGATCATCCTCCCTCGCCAGCCTTGGCTGGTCGGATTTCTTCGGCGATCAGCTTGAGCCCGATGACGCGGGCCTGATCCCGACGCGCATTGCCATGGTGCATCGCGATCGCCTGAGTGGCCTGTCCCAGTCCGGCCAGATCGACCTGACATTGCCGCCGAATGCCAACACTGGTGACTACGCCGTCGGCGATTGGGTGCTGGTCGAGCCGCATGATCAGCTTGTGAAACGCCGCCTGACCCGAAAGACAGTGCTGGAACGCCGCACCCAGGGCGGCCGGGTGCCGCAGCTGGCCGCGGCCAATGTCGACACGCTGTTCATCGTCACCTCCTGCAATGCCGACTTCAACATCGCCCGGCTCGAGCGCTATCTGGCGCTGGCCAACGAAGCCGGCACGACACCGGTTATCCTGCTGACCAAGGCCGATACGGCTGAAGACGCCGAGACATACCAGAAGCAGGCTGCCGCACTGCAGCGCGGGCTGGCTGTGGTTATGCTGAACCCACGCATAGCCGATGCCGCGACAGCACTCGCCGCCTGGTGCGGCGTGGGGCAGACGGTGGCGCTGATCGGTTCCTCCGGCGTGGGCAAATCGACGCTGGTCAACACGCTGGCGGGGTCAGGCCAGCAATCGCCGCAACAGACCGGCGCTATTCGCGAACACGACGCCAAGGGGCGCCACACCACCACGGCACGCTCGCTGCATGCCGTTGCCGGCGGCGGCTGGGTAATCGACACGCCGGGCATGCGCACTTTGCAGGTCAGCGATGTCGGCTATGGCATCGACACGCTTTTTGCCGAGATCACCGAGCTTGCCCCGCTCTGCAAATTCCGCGACTGCACGCATGTGCACGAACCGGGCTGCGCGGTGCAGGCTGCCATCAAGGCCGGCACGCTCGATCCCGAACGCCTGGCCCGCTGGCGCAAACTGTCCGACGAAAACCAGCACAACACGCCGGTGGTGAGCGGGCCGCGCGGCGCCAAGTTTCCCGTCGGCCGCGGCAAGCGGCGCTGAACGACCGCAGCACGCCCTCACGGACTTGTTTCGAAATTCGCTCTGGCGAGCCATATAGTGGTGGTTTCGAGAACCGGAGCGCAGCGGACATTTGGGTCCGTGAGCACCGGAAGCGCAGAAAACGCCGCTAGATGGCCGCCGGAGTAGAATTTCCAAACAGTCCCTCAAAGCCGCGCCGTGCGGAAAACCCGGTCCCAGAATATCGACGTCACGCCGAAATTGGCGTCGTCGTCGATATGGTGGTGCACGGCGTGGCGGCGCTTGAGCGTGTAGAGATAGCTGGGATGGCTGGGGTGCCAGTGGTGGATCATGTGGTGGACGCTGACGTACCAGAGATATCCCAGCATCAGGCCGCAGCCAACCGCACTCGCGATCGCGAAATCCGAGATCAGCCAAACGGATACTGCGATCAGCGCATGCACGCCCAGGCTAAGCCAGGTCGGCGTGCCCACTGGGCTGCGCTCCTCGATATGGTGACGGTCGTGCAGATCCTTGATGTAGGGAACGTGGTGAAGGACGTAGCGGTGGAGCGCATATTCGATCAACGTCCACAGGCCGAGACAGACAAGCACGGTGCCGATCCAGCCCGGCGAACCCTCTTCGCCGGCTTCGATCAGCCCGGCTACCCCCAATATGGCAATCACCAGAGGATAGACCACGAAGTCGCTGTAGTAGCCGATCAGACTGAGTTGCATTCGGACGCCCCAACTGGCTTTCGACGCCGCCCCAAAACGATTCTATCAGAATGCCGAACTCTGCGGTGAGGTGCAATGCAGATGCATCAGACATAGCGTCGCAATTTTTTGGTGCAAGATCAGCGCTTGTTATCCCTGAAGAATCAGATGCGGTCGACTTCGCATCAAAGCCGCAGATGGACATGCAAAAATGGCAAAACGCAGTGCGGGCTTGCTGATTTATCGTCGAAGCGACAGGGAAATCAGGGTGCTTCTGGTTCATCCCGGCGGCCCGTTCTGGGCAAAGAAGGACGATGGCGCCTGGTCGATCCCGAAGGGCCTTGTCGAAGAAGGCGAGGACGAACTGGCGGCCGCGCAGCGCGAGACCGGGGAAGAACTCGGCGTCACGGTCCACGGCCCTTTCGCGCGCCTCGGCGACTACAAACAGCCGGGCGGCAAGATCGTCGTCGCCTGGTCGGTGGAAGCCAGAGCCGAGATCGATGTCGCCGCGATCAAGAGCAACACCTTCACCATGGAGTGGCCGCCACGCTCCGGGTCGATGAAGGAATTTCCGGAAGTCGACAGGGCCGGCTGGTTCACCTTGGCCGAGGCAGAGGCCAAGATCCTTGTGGGGCAACGGTCCATGCTGCGGGATTTGGCGGATGAGCTGGATATTAAGTGATCTCCCTCCTCGTGGGGGGAGATCGGCTCATCCCGCAAACCGCGCCGCCGTCCACGCCGCACCTGCGGCGTTCGACTCCACCGCCGCCGCGACAAACTTCACCCCCCGCGCGCCATCGACCACATCCGGCACCTGTGCCGCGCGTTCCGGATCGACCACGCCGCCGGACCGATGCGCGCGGATGATGTCGGCGGCGTCGCGGTAGAAATTGGCGAAGGCCTCGATGTAGCCTTCGGGATGCGCCGCCGGCATGCGCGACACGCGCTGGGCTTCCGCCGTCGAACCATGGCCGCCGCGCACCAGCGTGCGGGTTTCCTCGCCATAGGGCGAAAAGCGCAGTTCCTCCGGCCGGCCGCCCGACCATTCGAGGCCGGCCTTGTCGCCATAGAGGCGCACGGACAGATCGTTGTAGTGGCCGGGCGAGGTCTGGCTGGCCAGGATCGTGCCGCGCGCCCCGCCTGTCCAGCGCACCAGCACATGCGCATTGTCGTCGAGCCGCCGCCCAGGCACGGCGGTGAACAGGTCGGCCGACACCGCCTCGGCCTCGCGGCCCGAAATGTAGCTCGCCAGATTGAAGGCATGCACGCCGATATCGGCCAGCACCGCCGACTGCCCTGCCCTGGCCGGATCGGTGCGCCATTCCGCCTGCTTCTGGCCCTCGGCGTCGATCGGTTTGGTCAGCCAGTCCTGGATATAGGCGCCATGCACCGACACGATCCGCCCAAGCGCGCCCGCCGCCACCATTTCGCGCGCCTGCCGCACCATGGCGTAGCCGGTGTTGTTGAGGGTGACGACGAAGCGGCGCTTCTTCGCCTTGGCCAGCGCGACCAATGCTTGCGCATCGGCCAGCGTCGTCGACAGCGGCTTGTCGCAGATCACGTCGATGCCGGCCTTAAGGAAGGCGGTCGCGATCGGCGCATGGAGATGGTTGGGCGTGACGATGACCACCGCCTCGATGCCGTCCGGCCGCGCGGCTTCAGCCAGCGCCATCGCATGATAATCGGCATAGCTGCGTTCTGGTGCGATGCCGATCTCGGCGGCGGAAGCCGCGGCATTCTCCGGATCGGAGGACAGCGCGCCGGCGACCAGCGCGATCTGGTCGTCAAGGCGCATGGCGAGGCGATGCACGGCGCCGATGAAGGCATTGCGGCCGCCGCCAACCATGCCGACCCTCAGCCGCTTCCCCGCCGACCCGTCCGATGTTGCATAGACCATGTTTTCTCCTCTAACCATGCGCCGATGTCAGTGTCAGGACGCGGCTACCACTTTCGAACAAGATTTCCAAATTTCATATTGTAATACAATTGTGCCACGCTAGCCTGAGGCTCATGAGTGGGGCAAGCAAATCATCCGGACGATCCAGCGCCGACGAGGCGGCGACGCGCAAGCGCGGGCGCTCGCTGGCGGCGCTGGGCTATATCCAGCCGCGGACCTATGAGGAACTGCGCGCGGTGCTGTCATCCGGCACCGTGCATTTCCCCAAGCGGCTGCGCCAGGTCGCGATCTTCCTGTGGCAGCATCCGAGCGATGTCGCGCTCGGCACCATCGCGCAGGTGGCGGCACAGGCCGGCGTGCAACCCTCGACGCTGGTGCGCTTTGCGCAGATCTTCGGCTATTCCGGCTTTTCGGATTTCCAGGGCCTGTTCAAGGAGCACATCAAGGGATCGTGGCCGGACGGGCGCGGCGAGCCGCGCACCGAGGCCGAGCCCAACGCCGCCACGCATTTCCTGCATGGCATGGTCGGCGCCTCGCAGGCCTCGCTCGGCCGCATAGAGGCCGGCTTCGATGTCGAGAGCTTCGAGACGATGGTGGCACTGCTGGCGGACGCGGACCTGATCTATGTCATCGGCTCCAAGCGTGCCTTCCCCGTCACCGCCTACCTGTCGCTGACACTTTCGCAGCAGGGCGTGCGCAACGTGCTGGTCGACAATGTCGGCTCGTCCGCACTCGACCAGGTCGGCTGCATCGGCGCACGCGACACCGTGCTGGCGGTGTCCTTCAGCCCCTACAATTCGATCACGCCTGACCTCGTCGCCGTGGCGCATGAGCGCAAGGCCCGCATCGTCACCCTCACCGACAGCACGTTCAGCCCGCTGATCCCTTTGTCGGACAGCTGGCTGGAAGTGGTGGAATCGGACTTCGGCGGCTTCCGCTCGCTCGCCGCTTCGCTGGCGGTCGGCATGGCGCTGGTCCAAGGAGTCGCGGCAAAGCGCGGCGCATGAGGTGTTGCTGGCACAATTGACTATCGGGAATTGTCGTTCCATATTTCGAAAAATAGAAACTTTGTTCCGGGAGGAGGAATGGAGATCAGGCTCGACGGCAAGGTGGTTCTGGTCACCGGCTCGACGCAAGGCATCGGCCGCGCCATCGCCGAGACCTTGGCGCGCTCCGGCACGGCTGGCCTTGTGGTCACCGGCCGCAACAGGACGCGCGGCGACGCCGTGGCGGCGGAGCTTTCGCATTTGGGAACGCCGACCATCTTCGTCGCCGCCGACCTTGCAGTCCCGCAAACCCCTGCCTTGTTGGCGCAGGCCTGCATCGAGCGCTTCGGTCGCATCGACGGCCTCGTCAACGCCGCCGGGCTGACCGACCGCGCCTCTTTCGTCGATGCCAGCCTCGACGACTGGGCGTCGCTGTTCGCCGTCAACGCGCGGGCGCCCTTCTTCCTGATGCAGGCGGCGATTGCCGACATGAGGAAACGCGGACAACCCGGCGCCATCGTCAACATCCTGTCGATCAACGCCCATTGCGGCTCGCCCGAACTCGCCGTCTATTCCGCCACCAAGGGCGCGCTGGCGACGCTGACCAAGAACGCCGCCAACGCCCACCGCTTCGACCGCATCCGCGTCAACGGCATCAATGTCGGCTGGACCGACACGCCGGCCGAGCGCGTGATGCAGGCCGAGACGCTGGGCCATGGCCCTGGCTGGCTGGACACCGCCAACGCCGCGCAACCGTTCGGCAGGCTACTGACGCCAAACGACATCGCCAACCTTGCCGTCTTCCTGCTTTCCGATGCGGCCGGGCCGATGACCGGCGCCGTGATCGATCAGGAACAGTCGGTGATGGGAGCGAACCGGTGAACGCTGGTTCGACTTCGCTGGAAACACTCGGGCCGGAACTGCTGGTGCGGCTCCCCGCTGGCGTGCAGAAGCCGGCCTATAACCGCACGGCACTTCAACCGGGCATGGCGCATCTCGGTGTCGGCGCGTTCCATCGCAGCCACCAGGCCGAATACACCGACGATCTGCTGTCACTGCAGTTCGACCGCTGGGGTGTGGTCGGCATAAACATCCGCCCTCCCAGCCTTGCCGGGACGCTTGGCCGGCAGAGCGGCCTCTACACAAGGCTGATCCGCGAAAACAGCCATATCGAAGCCCGCGTCATCGGCAGCATCGTCAAAGTGGTCGACAGTCAGGAGAGTGCGGAACCGGCGCTCGAGGTGCTCGCCTCACCCGACATAGACTTGGTGACGATGACGGTGACCGAAAAAGGCTACTGCCATATCCCGTCGAGCGGTGACCTTGACCTCGACCATCCCGACATCGTCCATGACCTCGCCAATCCCGAGGCGCCGTGCAGCGTCCCCGGCATTATCGCGCGGGCCTTGGAGCTGCGCCGCGCCACGCATGGCCGGTCGATGACGCTGCTCTCCTGCGACAACATCCCGACCAACGGCGTCATCTTGCAAAATGTCGTGCGGAGTTTTGCCGAACGGCGCGGCAACGGTCTCGCCGACTGGATCGCGGCCAATGCCGCCTTTCCCTGCGCCATGGTCGACCGCATCGCGCCGGCGGTGACGCAAGATGACCTTGACAGCGTCGAGCAATGGTTCGGCTACCGCGATGGTGCCGTTGCCGTCGGCGAGCCGTTCCGGCAATGGGTGATCGAGCAGAAATTCGCCGGCCGCATGCCGCGCTGGGACCTGGTCGGCGCCACCTTCGTCGACGACGTCACACCGTTCGAGCATCTCAAGATGCGGGTGCTGAACGGCGCCCAGACAACGCTCGCCACGCTGGGCGTGCTGGCCGGGCTGGAGCACACATCCGATGCCATCGCCGACCCGCTGCTGTCGGCCTTCATCAGGCGCATGCTGATCGAGGAAACGCAGCCGACATTGATGCCGGTGCCCGGTGTCCTGCCTCTCGCCTATGTCGAACAGAGCCTTGGTCGTCTGAGGAACACAGCGATCCGCCACCGCAACCACCAGATCGCCACCGATGGCTCGCAGAAGATCGTCCAGCGCCTGCTCAATCCGATCCGCGACCGGTTGGGCCAGGGCGGAAGTATCGGCCTGCTGTCGGTGCCGGTCGCCGGCTGGATGGCCTACCTCATCCAGGCCTCGTCGCGTTTCGGCAAACGTTGGCCGGTGTCCGACCCCTATGCCGGCAAGATGGCCTGGATAGCCGACGCGACCGGCCACGATGCGCGGGCGCTGGCTTCGGCCATCCTAGCCATCGACACGATTTTCGATCCCGGCCTTGCAGCGAACGAGGTTTTTCGCGCGGCCATCACATCGGCGCTCGGCGAACTGCTTTCGGACGATCCGATGGCGGCTGTCCGGCACAGTCTGGAACAAGATGAGGTCGCGAGGTTGAAGCGATCCAAACAATCGGCATTATAAGAGTTGATCGTGAAGCCACGACAAAAGCAATTCCAGGAAAAGTGTGAAACGGTTTTCCGTCCGGAATTGCGCAAAAACAAAGGGATAGAGCGGTTCAGCGTGAAACGATGAAACGCTTTAGGGAGGCATGATGAAACTTGGACTGCTCACCGCGCCGTTCGCGGAGACGCCGCTTGCCGATGTCGCCAGCTGGGCAAGCTCTGTTGGCTTCGAGGCGTTGGAAATCGCCTGCTGGCCGAAAACATCCGGCGCGACCCGCCGCTATGCCGGTACGAGCCATATCGACGCGGGTTCCACCTCGCCCGCACAGGCCAAGGAAATCGTGGCCTCGCTGGCGGAAAAGAAACTGACCGTCTCCGGCCTCGGCTATTATCCCAACCCGCTGCATCCCGACGCAGCACACCGCGAGGCGGTCATCACCCATCTGAAGAAGGTGATCGCGCTGGCCGCCAATATGGGCGTTTCCGTCGTCAACACCTTCTGCGGCGGCGATGCCTCGAAAACCCCTGACGTCAACTGGCAGGACGCGCTGAAAATCTGGCCCGAGATCGTCGCTTATGCGCGCGGCCACGGGGTGAAGCTGGCCTTCGAAAATTGCCCGATGATCTTCAGCTACGACGAATGGCCGGGCGGGCACAACATCGCCTATTCGCCTGTTGTCTGGCGCCGCATCCTGGAAGCCTGGGGCGGCGAGGTCGGCATGAATTTCGACCCCTCGCATCTGGTCTGGCAGATGATCGACCAAGCCCGCTTCATCAGGGAATTCGGCCCCTACATGCTGCATGTCCACGCCAAGGACCTGATGATTGATCGTGATGGACTTTACGAGCGCGGAATCCTCTCGGCGGGTATAGGCTGGCAGGTGCCGCGCATGCCGGGACTGGGCGACGTCGACTGGAGCGGCTTCTTCTCCGGCCTCTACCGCGCCGGCTATGATGGACCGGTCATCATCGAACACGAGGACAGGCGATTTGAAGGCAGCGACGATCAGGTCAAGCGCGGTTTCCTGCTTGCTCGCGACGTGCTGCGTCCCTTCGTCAAGTGAGGAGAAGAGCATGTCGCCCAAAAGTGCCCAGCGGTTTTGGGGCAACGACATGCCCAGGGAAAGCATGTCGGCAACGACATGCGGAGGACAACGAGTTGAGCCGCCTGAATCTCTTTCTGAGCGACACGGTTCAACGACTTGGAACTGAAACTGAAAAACAATGTGGAGGAAGTCTGAAATGAAGAAAATACTGACCATGGTCCCGCTGCTTGCGGGTGCCGCCTTGCTGGCCTCGGTGGGCGTCTCGGCCGCCGCCGGCAAATACACGATCGGCATCTCCAACACCGTCCAGGGCAATGGCTGGCGCGAGGAGATGGTGTGCGCCATGAAGGCGCAGGCGCTGGCTTCCGGCGAAGTGACAAAACTCAACATCGCCCACCGCAACACCGATGCCGCCGGCCAGCTCGAAGACATTCGTAATTTGATCAGCGCCAAGGTCGACGCCATCGTCGTCAACCCCGCCGATCCGGCCGGCATCAAGGCGGGCCTCGAAGAAGCCACCAAGGCCGGCATCGTCGTCGTTGCTGTCGACCAGGCGGTCACCGAACCGTCGGCCTACATCATCTCCAACAACCAGGAACAGTATGCCTATCTCGGCGCCAAATGGCTGTTCGGCCAGATGGGCGGCAAGGGCGAAGTGTTCTACATGCGCGGTGCGGCCGGTGCGTCCGCCGACTCGGATCGCGACAAAGGCTTCAAGAAGGCGCTCGCCGAATTCCCCAATGTGAAGGTCGCGCAGGAAGTCTTCACCGGCTGGCAGCAGGACCAGGCCAAGCAGCAGATGCTGTCGTTCCTGGCCACCGGCACGCCGTTCAACGGCGTCTGGACGTCAGGCATCGACAACGTCATCGTCGACGCGCTGACGGAATCGCAGGCGCCGCTGGTGCCGGTGGTCGGCGCCGACAATGCCGGCTTCGTCGGCCAGTTGAGCTCGGTCAAGGGCCTCGTCGGCGCTGCCGTCACCAACCCCGGCTCGATCGGCGGTGCCGGCGTGACGCTGGCACTGCAGATCCTCGACGGCAAGAAGCCGGCCCAGCAGACCGTGCTGGTCGACCCGCAGCTGTGGGACAACGCCACCGACGAAGGCAAGGCCAAGCTGAAGGCCGCCGCCGACCCATCGCTCAGCCCCGAATGGCCGGTCTCGATCTCGATCCCCGGCTGGACGACGTACACGAAGGACCAGATCGTGGCCTGCAAGGGTCCGGGCGAGTAAGGGTCCGGGCGAGTAAGTCTCTGATATCCCTGCCTTGGAAGGGTGGGGATATCACATACGGCAAAGGCCCCCTCACCCGGATTGCCAACCGAATTGCAAAGGGCAATTCGGGGCAATCCGACCTCTCCCCAAGGGGAGAGGAGCCGGCACAAGCGCTAGCCTCTTCTCCCCCACGGGGAGAAGGTGGACGCGAAGCGGCCGGATGAGGGGGCCTCTCCACACGCGATAACCCTGCCTCACGAATCGAGAACAACCCGATTTGACCACCAGCCCCCTCCTCGACGCGTCAGGCGTCGCCAAAAACTACGGCGCGGTTGCCGCCCTGCGCAACGCGTCGCTCTCCGTCCTGCCCGGCGAGGTTCACGCCCTGATGGGCGCCAATGGTGCCGGCAAGTCGACGCTGGTGAAGATCCTGACCGGCGCGATTACCGCGAACGCCGGCCGCATCCTGATCCGGGGCGAGGCGCGCGACATCCGCTCGCCCGCCGCCGCGCGCCGCGCCGGACTGCTGCCCGTCTACCAGGAGCCGTCGCTGATCCCCGATCTCGACATTCTGTCTAATCTTCGGCTTACCGGCACGCCGGTCGAGCCGTTCCGCGCCTGGGTGCGCGAGCTCGGCATACCGGACCTCGATATCCGCGACACCGCGCGCGACATCCCGCTGGCCGTGCTGCGCGTGCTCGACCTGGCGCGCGCGCTGGCCGTCGAGCCCGACGTGTTGCTGCTCGACGAGATGACCGCCGCCCTGCCCGCCAACCTCGCCGAAAAGGTGCTGGAAGTGGTGCGCCGCCAGGGCGATGCCGGCCGCGCCGTGATCTTCATCTCGCACCGTTTCGTTGAAATCGCGGCCCTGTGCGACCGCGCCACCGTGCTGCGCGACGGCGAGACCGTCGGCGTCGTCGACATCGTGCCCGGCGTCGAGGAAAAGATCGTCGAGCTGATGCTCGGCACCCGCATCGTCAAGACCCATGTCGCCGCCCGCAGTGCTGCCGAGAAGACGGCGCCTGCCCCTGCCCGGCCACGCATCGCCGTGCGCAACTTGCGCGTCGGCACCAAGCTCAGCGACGTCTCCTTCGATCTCGCCGACGGCGAGGTCGCCGGTGTCGTGGCGCTCGAAGGCCAGGGCCAGGATGAGCTGTTCGCCGCCCTTGCCGGTTCGATCAAGCCGTCCGGCGGTACGATCGAGGTCGACGGCCAGCCGGTGAAATTCTCGCACCCGATCGACGCGATCCGCGCCGGCATTGCCTATGTGCCGGGCGACCGTTCCGAGGCGCTCGCCATGCAGCGCTCGGTCCGTGAAAACATCGCGCTGCCCTTCAGTGCCGCGCTGCGCAACTGGGGCCCTATTCCCATGCGCCGCGAGCGCGCGACAGTGCTTAGCGCCATCGCGCGGCTGCAGATCGACACCCGCGCGCAAGGCGAGGTGCAGCGCCTGTCCGGCGGCAACCAACAGAAGGTCACCATCGCCCGCTGGATCGCTGCCGACGCCCGCACCATCCTGTGCTTCGACCCGACGCGCGGCATCGATGTCGGCACCAAGCAGGAGATCTATAAACTGCTGCGCGAACTCGCCGGCCACGGCAAGTCGGTGCTGTTCTACACCTCGGAACTGGAAGAGGTGCAGCGCGTCTGCGACCGCGTCATCGTCATCTTCGGCGGCAGACTGGTCGACATCTTTCCGGTCGAGGAGGCCGACGAACCGGCGCTGATGCGCGCCGCCTACGGCCTGCCGCGCGGCGCCAAGGCCGATATCGGTATTCTGGCCGACCCCACGGCCAACGCTTCCGATGCGCCGGGAGCGACGCCATGAACCACTTCCTGCGCCGCCAGGGCTGGGTCGTTGGCCTGTTCGCCCTCCTCATCGTGCTGTTCATCGCCACCAGGATCATCCAGCCGGCCTATGGCAGCAATGATTTCGGCTCTCTCGCGCGGGCTGTTTTACCATACGCCTTCGCCGTCGCCGCGCAGACGGTGGTGGTCATCGCCGGCGGCATCGACCTCTCCGTCGCCGCCATGATGGCGCTGACCAGCGTCACCGCCGCCTCGATGATGGCCGGCGCTTCCGAGGAATACGCGCTGTTCGTGGTGCCCTTCGTGCTCGCCATGGGTTTTGCCCTTGGCGCGCTCAATGGCCTTTTGATCGTCGTCACCCGCGTGCCCGACATCGTCGTGACGCTGGCCATGCTGTTCGTGCTGCAGGGCGCTGCCTTGCTTGTGCTCGACGCGCCGGGCGGCGGTGCGGCCGAATGGCTGAAGGCGCTGATCTCGGGCACCGTGCCGATCCCCGGCCTGCCCGACGCCATCGACGCCTGGCTGCCCAAGGCGTTGCTGGTGCTGATCGTCTGCCTCTGCATCATCTGGATACCGCTCAGGCGCTCACGCCTCGGCCTCTCCATCTACGCCATCGGCTCCAGCGAACTGGCGGCGTTCCGCTCAGGCGTGCCGGTCAAGCGCACCCGCATCATCGCCTACGCGCTGTCTGGCCTGTTCGCCGCCTTTGGCGGGCTGGCGCTGACGCTCAGCACCGGCATCGGCGCCCCCATCCCCGGCCCCTATCTGCTGGCCAGCGTCGCGGCAGTCGTGCTGGGCGGCGTGGCGCTCGGCGGCGGCAAGGGCGGCCTCCTCGGCCCCATCGTCGCCGTCTTCGTGCTGCGCCTGGTGCGCACGGATCTGACGCTGCTCGCCATCGACCCCAACGTCACCGCCATCATCGAAGGCCTGATCATGGTGGCGGTGGTGATGTTCGGCGCGTTTATTACGATGCGGGGGCGGCAGTGATCGGGAGGCATCAACGTGCCATTCTTCCTTCCCCCCTTGTGGGGGAAGGTGGATTGCCGCGCAGCGGCAAGACGGATGAGGGGTGTTCCAGCGAACGCCAACGCCTCACTCCGCTGGAGCACCCCTCATCCGTCTCGGCGCTATCGCGCCGATCCACCTTCTCCCACAAGGGGAGAAGGGAAAGATGCGTCGCGCCAACCCTATCGCGAGCCACCCCATGAGCACCACCGCGATCACCCCCGCCCCCATCCCCCTCGGCCGCCGCGTAAAGCGCTTCATGGCCGATCGCCCTTCGGTCCCGCTGATCATCCTGCTCATCATCCTGGTGGTGATCCTGCAGATCCTGCGCCCCGGCATCGTCAACGAGCGCTGGATTGGCAACACCATCAAATTCGCCATTCCGCTGGCGATCCTCGCCGGCTGCCAGACCATGACCATGCTGACCGGCGGCATCGATCTCTCGGTCGGCACGGTGGCGACGATGAGCGCCTTCATCATGGCCACCCAAGTGGTCAACCAGGACCCGGCGGTGGCCTTCCTGCTGGCAATGATGCCGGCGGTGCTGATCGGCCTCGTCAACGGCATCGGCGTCGGCGTCTTCCGCGTCCACCCGCTGATCATGACGCTGGGCACCAGCCTGATCGGCACCGGCTGCCTGCAGGTCTACCAGCGCACGGTGATCGCGTCGGGCGCCAAGATCCCCGACTTCCTCGCCTGGCTCGGCACCGGCGTCACCTCAGGCTTCCCCAACGCCCTGCTGCTGTTCGTACCGCTGGCCGCACTCATCGTCTTCACGCTCGCCCGCACCGGCTTCGGCCGCCTGCTCTACGCCGTAGGCGACAATGAGCGCGCAACGCGCCTGTCGGGCGTGCAATACTGGCAGGTCATCACCGCGCTCTATATCACTTCCAGCGTGCTCGCCGGCATCACCGGCCTGCTCTATATCGGCCTGATCAAGGCCCCATCGCTCTCGCTCGCCGAACCCCTCGTCCTGCCCTCGGTCGCCGCCGCCGTCATCGGCGGCACCTCCATCTTCGGCGGCCGCGGCGGCTACACCGGCACCATCATCGGCGCCCTCATCCTGACCGTGCTGACGACGCTGCTGACGATCCTGCAGATGCCGGAAGGAGCGAGACGGATCCTGTTCGGGCTGATCGTGCTGTTCGTGACGGCGGCTTATCTGCGGATTGTGGAGGAGCGGTAGGGATAGGCTGAGCCGGGAACGCTGCCGGCCTGACAGGGTGCAGGCAATGGCGGCAATCATCTCTCGGCGCGGCTTTACTTCATCCCCGCAAACATCTTCGCGCCCTCACCCGCGCCTTGCCATCGCCCTATCCCGGATTGCGCCGCCGTCGTCCTGAAGCACTGTAGCGTTGGTGCGCACGTCTCCTCACCCGCCCTTCCGCACGTCACCGTCGATGGTGTGGAGCAGCATCCTCACGCGTCATCGTCCCCGCCAAAGCCGTTGGCGACAGTAAAACCGGGCCCTGACAATGGTTTGCGCCGGCCATCCGAAACTGTTTTCAACATCCTGGACATTGTTACGGAACGACGGTTTTCGTGCAACCTTCCAGATACAAATGTGGAGCATTTAACATTCCGTCGAACGGCAGCCGCATGTTTTCGCGGCGGCCCAACGCTCTACAGGAGAAGACCATGTCACTGTTTGAAACGCTCGCCCGCTACGGGGCGGCCTTCAAAAACGCCCGTGAAGCGCGAAAATCCGAACGGGTTCTGAACAGCCTGCCGATGGAAATTCAAAAGGACATCGGCTGGCCGGTCGCGCACCGCCGTAAAAGGCTTTCGTCGAACACTTGGGGCAAGAACCCCTGAACGAAGCCCAGCGCCCATCGAGGCCGAACCCTGGCCTCGGCCTGCAGGAAAAGCCCGGCATGGTATCGGACGATTCCACGCTGCCTCCCATGCTGCCTACAACACGCCCGTGAGAAGACAGTCCGGGCGCTGCAAGATCTGAATCTGTCCCCCATAAACAGGAGTACGACCCATGACCAAACACACGCAAACCGCCACCAACGGCGTCAATGTAGCCGCTCTGCTTGGCGCCCGCGAGGCTTTGAAGGACGCCCCGGACGCCGCCCGCTTCAAGTGGCGGGCAACGAGCGAGTGGGTGAAAGGAACTCACAATCGGACCACGGTCGACGGATTCTTCGGCCTGGGGCAGGAACAGAAGCATCGCCAGACCTACAAGTTCGAGTCCGACCACCCCGAAATCTTCGCATCGGAAGACAAGGGGGCGACGCCGGTGGAGTTTGTGCTGGTCGGCCTGGCTGGCTGCCTGACGGCTGGCATCGCGGCTGTCGCGCAAAACCGCAACATTCAGCTCCACTCGGTCAAGGCGACACTTGAGGCCGGCATGAATATCCAGGGTATCCTCGGCATCGATCCGGATGTGCGCAACGGGTTCGACGGGATCAAGGTGCACTACGATATCGACGCCGACGCTAGCGCGGAGGATATAGCCGCACTCGTCGCGCAGTCGCAAAAACGTTCGGCCGTCTTTGACGTTATCGCCAACCCGACCGATGTCACGGTTACGTCGAAAAAGTGCTGATGAGCGAAAGAACATCGCGCGGGATCGCCGGCACCGTTGACGTCGTCGTCATCGGTGCCGGTCACTCAGGCCTGGCGCTGAGCTATCTGCTCGGCCAGCGCTCGCTTAGCCATGTTGTTCTGGAACGAGGTGAGATCGCGAACAGCTGGCGCACGGAGCGCTGGGATTCGCTGCGCCTGCTCACGCCCAACTGGATGGCGAGGCTGCCCGGCTATCCATACCAAGGCGACGACCGGGACGGCTACATGAGCGCCGGCCAGCTTGCTGATTTCATTTCCCGCTATGCCACATACATCTCCGCACCGGTTTTGAAGAACACCCCTGTCAACAGAGTTGCGCCGAGCTCCCATGGCTTTCGGGTGGAGGTGCCAAACGGCGACTGGCTTTGCCAGACCGTCGTGCTGGCGACGGGCGCCTTCAGCAAGCCGGTCATACCGAAATTGGCCGAGGCGATGCCGGCCACGATCGAACAGCTGTCGGCCCATACCTACCGCAATCCGCGTCAGCTTGCTCCCGGCGGCGTGTTGGTGGTCGGCGCATCGGCGACAGGCCTGCAGTTGGCGCAGGAGATCCAGCTGAGCGGCCGGCCTGTGACGCTGGCGGTCGGAGAACACGTTCGGCTACCGCGCGTCTATCGAGGTCGCGATATCCAATGGTGGATGCTCGCGACCGGCGTGCTCGACCAGCGCGTCGAAGACGCGGATGACCCCGACCGCGCCCGAAGAGTGCCATCGCCGCAGCTTGTCGGCACACCCGAGCGCGCCACGCTCGACCTCAATGTCTTGCAGCGACAGGGCGTGAAAGTGGTGGGGCGACTGATGGGCCTTCGCGGCTCCGTGGCCCAGTTTTCCGGATCGCTGCGCAATGTGTGCGCGCTTGCCGACCTGAAGATGAACCGGCTGCTTGCGTCGATCGACGAATGGGCGGAGGCGAATGCACCGTCCGGCATCGGTCCCATCGAGCGCTTTGCCCCCACCGCAATCGGCGAGCCGCCACAACTGGAGCTTGAACTTGGCGAAGACATTCGCACGGTGCTATGGGCCACCGGTTTTCGGCCGAACTTTTCATGGCTGGACTTGCCGGTCTTCGATCGCAAGGGCGAGCTCAGGCACGATCGCGGTGTTGCCGACGTTCCCGGGATCTATGTGTTGGGCCTGCCATATCTGCGTCGCCGGAAATCGAGCTTCATCCACGGCGCCGAGGACGACGCCAGGGAACTCGTCACGCATTTGACCGGCTATCTCGACAGGACGGCCAGGCGTGACCCGCCACCGCGCCCCGCGTTGCGGCGGTTGCCAGGCTGAACATACTGCAGCAAGCCTGCCACCGCGCCGGGGGCTGGAGGCGGCCCTGAGCAGGCCGGCCCACCAGGCGCACGCCAGGCGGTCGGCGGCCCGGCGCGAAGGTTTCGAATGGTCGCCTTGCCAGTCCTGCCAATTCGAAAGTCTGCCCCCGCCAGGTCTTGACGAAAATCGGTGCGCCTGACACGAGGTCAAATGGGCATTCGCGCTGTGGACGACGAGCAGGCGGTGGGCAAGCTGTGAAGCGCTTTTTTCGATTGCTTGCCGCTGTGGTCATGGCGTCCGGCGTGGCCGGGTGCACCAGCGTTTCCTACTATGCGCAGGCGCTGGAGGGCCATGTACAGATCTTGGCCGCGCGGAAAAATGTCGGAAGGCTCATCCACGATCCTTCGACGCCTGTGGCATTGCGCACGAAGCTGACGTCGGCGAGCGCCATACGTCGCTTTGCCACGGATGAGCTGGCGCTGCCCGATAACAGCAGCTACCGCAGCTATGTCGACATCGGTAGAGACAACGTGACCTTGGCCGTTTTTGCCGCGCCGCGGTTCTCGCTCACGCCGATAACATGGTGCTTTCCGGTCTTCGGCTGCGTTCCGTACCGGGGTTACTTCTCCCAGAACTCCGCGGTTGAAAGTGCTGCCGAACTGCAGCGACAAGGGCTGGACGTCTACATCTCGGGCGTCACCGCCTATTCCACGCTGGGCTGGTTCAGCGACCCGCTGCTCAGCACCATGCTGCGTCAGGACGCCATGTATCTCGCAGGCCTCATCTTCCATGAACTGGCGCATCAGGAAATCTATGTGAACGGCGACTCCGCGTTCAACGAGGCTTTCGCGGTCGCCGTCGAAACAAGCGGGGTGAGGAAATGGCTGCGCGCCACCGGCAATCGCGCCGGATTGCGCAGTTACGAAGCCGATCGCAAACGCAGTGCCGACTTTCTCGGACTGATCGCGAAAACCCGGGACGAGCTGACGCAGATCTATGGCAGCCCCCGCACCGCGCAGCAGATGGCTGCCGCCAAAACAGCCGCGATCGACAGGCTGCGGGTGCGCTACCGGCAAATGCGCGACAGCCGCTGGGCCGGATATCGCGGATACGACGCCTGGTTCAACAGCCCCATCAACAACGCAAAGCTCGCCGCGACGTCCGTCTATGGCGAACAGGTTCCGGCGTTCCTTCGGCTGTATGATTTGTGCTCAGGCGATTCTCCAAGGTTCTACGCTTCCGTTCGGCGGATCGCGGCATTGCCACAGGCTTCCCGAGCGGAGGCACTGAGGAACGCGACGACGTGTGATTGACGAGCACGGCTTCCCCGCAAGCTCGCCATGACCAACGCCGGCTCTGGCCGACAAGCGGGCGAGCGGCCTGCCTCACCGTCCGCTCGTCATCGCCGCGATCGTCTCCAGCAACACGCCCTGCTCGCCCACCCAGAACCAGTGATCCTCCCCCTCCACCTCGACAAACCGCGCCCCTGCTATCCTCGCGGCCAGATACTGCCCGGCCTCGACGCGCACGGCGCGATCGCCGGTGCTGTGCAACACAATCGTCCTGGCCGAGACTTTTGACAGCAGCGGGCGGACATCGGTGTCGCGCAGTGCCTGCAGCAGGCCTGCCACCGCACCGGGGCTGGAGGCGGCTCTCAGCAGGCCGGCCCACCAGGCGCGTGCCTGGCGGTCGGCGGCGACGCTGGGTGCAAAAGTTTCGATTTCCGCCGGGCCGCCCCAACCGGCGAGCAGGCGCTGTTGCCAGAGGTCGTATTGCGCCGATGTGAGCGCGAAGGGGTAGTCGGGCGCGTGGCTGCCCTTGGCCAGCGAGCCCCACAGGACAAGGCCGGTCAGGCGGTCGGGGTGGTCGACGGCAAAGCGGATGCAGCCAGGCCCGCCCTCCGAGGCGCCGACCAGCACCGCGCGGCGGCTGCCGGCGGCGTCCATCACCGCCAGAATGTCGCGCGCGGTGGCCTCGACGGTCGGGCGGGCGCCAACGCGGTCGGACAGGCCCATGCCGCGCCGATCGAACAGGATCAGCCGGCCGAGCC
Source organism: Mesorhizobium loti CJ3sym (assembly GCF_000472785.1). Classification (GTDB taxonomy): domain Bacteria; phylum Pseudomonadota; class Alphaproteobacteria; order Rhizobiales; family Rhizobiaceae; genus Mesorhizobium; species Mesorhizobium loti_E. The sequence continues at coordinate 71,243 of NZ_AXAL01000029.1, read as the reverse complement.
GCGACACAGCATTGAGCCAGGCGCGGCAGCTCCTGTCTTCCCAGATGCGCTCGACATGCGAGATGAAGCCGGGAACCAGCACGATATCGGCCGGGCCGCTGCCTATGGTCTGGTAGGCGATATGGATGCCGTCCACCGCGACATAGCGGGTTCTCGGCACCTCGGCATCGCTCGCGCGCAGCAGAGCCAGCGTGGCAGGGTCCGGCGCCACGCCGAGTTCGTCGCGCAGCAGCCGCGCAGAGGTTTCGCCCTGGCGCTCGGCCGCCGCCCGGTCACCCGCCGCCAGATGGGCGCGGATCAGGTGGCGGTGCGCGCTTTCGCTCAAGGGGTCGAGTGCGGCCAGGCGCGTGGCGTGGACTACAGCGCCGCGCGCATCGCCCCCGGCGATCCTGGCTTCGACCAGCCGCTCCAGCGCCTGCACCAGGCGGCTGCGCAAGGCCTCGCGGCGGAAGAACACCCATTCCTCGAATTCGGGACAATCCGGCAGCGAGAAGCCGGCGAGATAGTCGCCGGTGTAGAGGCCGGCGGCCTCGTTGAGAAGACCCGCATCGCAGGCATGTTCGAAGGCGCCTGCGTCGACCTCGACGGAGAGCGCCGGGCGCAGGCTGAGCGATGCCGTGCTGGCTGATATGACCTCCTCGCCGAACGCGACGCGGATCTTGTAGAGCGTGCGCCGCAGGCGGGCACGAGCGGCTTCGGCGTCGGCTTCGGGCCACAGCAGCGTGGCAGCGACGTCGCGCGCCACCGATCCGCCGGCTTCGGCGAGATAGATGACGAGTGCTGCCGCTTTGCGCAGGGCAAGCTCGACCGGCCGACCGTCCAGCCGGAACTCGGGAAAACCCAGAAGTCTGAGTTGTATCAGCTCCATCGATCCGCACGCGGCCGCGCAAGGGTTTCGAGAGGACGTTGAGGGGACGCCGGCCTTCTATCCATCCCCGCGAAGTCGAGCCGATCCGGCCCGATCAACTCCCTTGGAGCGAGAAATGTCACCGGTCAATACATCAAGCCATCGCACAGCAGAACCGCTTGCCGGCGAGGCCCCTGCCGCCGGGCATGGAGGCTGAGCCATGTGCCAGACCTGTCTCTCCTGGTACGCGCGCTGCGTCGCCCCCTACCTCGTCCACGCCGGCTGTTCGGCCGGCGCCTTCGCCCGGATGCGCAGACGCATCATCCCGCTGGCGGAAGGTGTCGTCGTCGAGGTCGGCTTCGGCTCGGGCCTCAACCTTCCCTACTACGATGCCGCGAGGGTCAAGCAATTGATCGGCGTCGATCCCGACGGCACCATGCTTGGCCTCGCCGCGCCGAAGAGCAGCACCTTGCCCTTCCCGGTCGAATGCATCCGGGCCGGCGGCGAAAGCCTGCCGCTGGCCGATGGCTGCGCCGACACGGTGGTCGTCACCTATGCCTTCTGCACCATTCCGGACCCTCAAGCCGCGCTGAGCGAAATCCGGCGCATCCTCAAACCTACGGGCCAGCTGATCTTCATCGAGCATGGCCAGGCCCAACGGCCGCACTGCCGCTTGTGGCAGGACCGCCTGAACCGGCTCTGGGGATCGCTCGCCGGCGGCTGCCAGCTCAATCGCGATCCGCTGCACCTGATCCGTGCGGCCGGTTTCCGGGTTGTCGAGGTGCAGCGCGGACGGTTCCCTCTGCCCTTCTGGCACTTGGGCAGCCACCACGCCGGCATCGCGGCGGCAGGCTGACCGGCCTTCGCCGGTGCCCTCACCAGAACCCGACCAGCGACCGCAGCAGGGCCTTGGCGCCAACCGCTTCGCGGCACGTCTGGCGAAACCCGGCCCGGCCCGTGGCATCGAGCACATCGTCGTCGACGGCGCGCAGGATGGTGTTGGCGTTGCGCCATCCGATCCTGGCCAGCGCCGATGCCAGTTCGGCGCGCGCGGGATCGAAGATCTTTTCATCGCTGAGGCCAGCGGCCTGGTCGATGTCATTGCTCGCGTCGAGCGTTTGCCTGGGAACTTCGACCTGGCAGCGGACATCGAAAGGCCTGACACGGCCGAGGAAATGCGAGAGCATGTGCAGCGACAGGGCCGGTTCTGAAACAAGCGCCTCATAGCGCACGAAATGCACCGGAGCGCCGGAGCGGTGAAGCGCATCCATGGCGAAATAGAACTGGTTCCAGTAGTCGGCTGGCGAATGGAACCTGTATTCCATGCGCTTGGGCGCGGTGAAATCCTGCCTGACGTCGAATGGCTGCTTGAGAAACGAGCCGAGATTGCCGTTCGGCTTGAAAATCGTGTCGTTCCTCGCCAGACGGAACCACGACAGGATCTGGCTGACGGGATCCTTGCTCAGGACGACGATGGGCATACCTCCATGGTCGATGTCGCGCCCGTTCATCAGCGCCGGAAAGATGCCGTGTTTCCAGAAGCCGTGGTCGAAGACGACCGGTACCCCGAGATAGCGTTCGAGAAGATACTTCGCCAGATTGGTGCCGGAGCGCGGCGTTCCCATCACCCGCACGGCATCCATGCCAGGCTGCACGCGCGCGCCACTGAGCGTCGACATATCCACAATGCTTCCCATCATGCCCTCCGAAAAACGTCGGCTGCCAATACGCCGGGCTGCCTGACCTGCCCGGCCACCACCGGATGCGGCCCGTAAATCCTGGGCACGAGATCGTCTGAAGTGATCCCTGCGACAGGGTCGGCTCCGGCGGCCGGGTTGGCTTCCGCGACAGGGGCAACCTCAGCGACAGGGTCGATTGCCGCGACATGGTCTACGATGGTCGCGAAAAACGCCCGCTCGCGGATCGGGCGGTATCGCGTTGCGATGGTGTGGCGCAATTCGGCGAGCCAGACCGGATCGGTGCAGGCTTTGGTGACCGCGGCGCACCAGGCTTCGACGTCGTGCGCGGGAAGCGTCGGCATCAGGCCTTGCGTCGCCTCCGTCAGCGACGGCGCGTCCGAAATCAGGACCGGCAGGCCGAAATCGAGACACTCGGCAGCGCCCAGGCCCCAGCCTTCGACCGCGGACGGGTAGACGCTGAATTCAGCGTCCCGGTAGAGCTCCGCGAGCTCCTGGTCGCTGAGGTTGGAGCGGAACTGGACATGCCCGGCAAGCTCCGGATGCTCAGCCATGAAGGCGGTAAGCTCCTCATACATCCAGCCCCATCGGCCGCACAGCACAAGCGTCGGCAGTTGGTCTCTTAGGAGAGGCAAAAGCCGGTGCCAGACCTTGAGCAGCAGGATGTGGTTTTTCCGGATCTCGATCGTCGAGCAATAGAGGACGAATTTGCGGTCGCGTTTGTGCCGCTCGGTGGACATGCCGCGATCCGCGACGCCTTCCCGCAGGAAGGCGCCGGGCGATGCCACGGCCACGTGCGGTATCAGGCGAAGCCCGGAGGCCTTTGCATGGCATTTCACCCTGTCGGCGGTGTATTTCGACACGCAGACGAGCAAGTGGGCATTTTCCAGCTGCCATGCCGTGTTGCGGACGAAACCGCGCGCGTGATGCGGACCGACGAATTGCGGGAAGTCCATCGGAATGAGGTCGTGCATCAAGGTGAAGATGCCGCATCTGGCTTTTGCCCTGAGCTTCCTGGCGGCGAGTTCGTGCACGCTTGCGCTGGACAAAAAGCACAACGCGTTTTCGTCCTTCAGCGGATCTCCGGTGTCGAGCCGGCTTGGGCGGAGCGCCGACTTCGCGATCTTGAAGAGCCGGATGGCCGTCTTGGACAGCTGAAACTTGACCCCGCGTCGCTTCTCGCAGCCCGAGAGGAAGCCCGCCGCCACGCGATCGAACTCGCGTCCGCAGGCAAAGGGTGCCTCCCGCATGATCGACAGCACTTTCCACAGCCGCGCCAGGTACGAGCTTCCCTCATCTCCAATCGGTTGCGGCAGATCACCGTCGACGAGCCGCCGGAGGTAGCGAAGTTCCGCTTCATCGAGCCTTTGACCTTGCCCCCTTTTGTCGACGATGAAGAAGCCGACCGGCGAGGCCTTCCATCGCAGCGCCTGGCGAATGAGCGCTGTTTCGACGCGCGGGATGCCGACAGGCGGATGCGGCCCCCAGCGAAATGGCAAGGAAGCATCAATATACAATGTCTTCAATGGTTTACCTTCGACGTTGCTGCACCGAAATCAAATCAGTCCGGAGGCAAAAGAAATCCGTGGCGGCCAAAGCCGCATTCATTTCAGATTTCGCTGCCCTTGTTCCGATTGAGGCCCCGGAGCTTCGTGTACGCTTTCCCGGGATGCTGATTTCATGTATGTGGGAAATTTACCCACGTCAAGAGTACGTGATTGACTTGTGGGCTATTTTCCCACATATTGAGTCCCGTCAGCGACATCCGAGGACAAGAGACCAAGACATTTCATTGGATTTCAGCGGACCGTCCGCCCCCCGCATGGTCCGCGGAAAGCAGCCGTACGCGAAAAAAGCTCACCCCCTACAACGAGCCCCGGTACGGCTGCACCGGCCGGTTCCGTCCATCGCAAAGGACGGACCGGCCGGATTATCGCTTCCGCCATAACGTTGCTACCTCCATCGCTTCGTCATCCTGGGACGGAGCAAGGAGCAAAGCGACGCGGCGCAGACCCCAGGATCCATGCCGGGACTCGCAAGCGCTGCTACGGTGCAGAATTCTGCACCGCTGCACTCCACGGTTAAGGTCACGGAATGGATCCCAGGGTCTCCGCGACGGAGCTGCGCTCCTGCTTCGCCCAGGGATGACGACGTTATGGGCGGCTTCGGGGAAATAATGAACGGCTTTAAGGCCCACCCGGCCCGCCAGGGCCACCGCCCGGTCCTGCCGGCCCCCCTGGTCCTCCAGGTCCTCCAGGTCCTCCAGGTCCACCCGGTCCACCCGGCCCCCCGGGAGTCGAACCCGGCGGCATACCACGCTGGTTTGGTGACGGCTCGCCGGCGCCCTGCCCGCGCGACGCCGATACGATGTTGCCCGCGCGATCAAACCCGACCTCGATAAAAGCCCGGACGGCACCGGTCGATTTCACATCGCTGTCCAGGTTGTCCATGGCGATGCCCAGGCCTGACTCCAGCCTGCGTCCACGGCGCTGCACAAACGTCTCGTAGAGAACATCAGCGACATGGGCCTGCGGAACCGGCGCTTCCGCTTCCAGATGCACAACCTTGTATCCGCCGACGGCCTTGGCGAGGGTCAACTGAACGCGGCGATTTGCCAGCGGCGACGGTCCGGTCCCGATCTTGAGCCGTCCGACCAGCAACGCCCCCGATCTCACCACCGCCAGGCCGCGAACCAGATAGGGCTGCTCATGCACCCTCACCTCCATCAGGCTGGCGACGATTGTCCCGTCGGGCCGGCGAATGCCATGCACGGCCACGATATCGCCCGTGTTAACCTTCACTGCCTCCGCAAGCTGGCTGATGTCGACCTGCTGTCCCAGCACCCGTATCGAACCGGCGGTCTTGCGCTCGACCGGCCCCACCACCTCGCTGGTGACATGGATCGAGGAGGTCACCACGCGATCGGCCTCCTGGACCACCGCGACGCGCACGACATGCCCGATCTTCAGCCTGTTGGCGGCAACGCGCACGCCGTCGATCCAGACCGGCACGTCAGCCTGGTACTGAACCCGCACGCCGTTGACGAAAATGCTGCCGAAACGCTGTATCGTTCCCACGATGCCGGTGCCGCCAATGCCCTGGTCGCTGTCGGTGCCCGCCGTCCAGCCGGTACCGCCAATGCCCTGGTCTTTCGACGCTTCGCCCGCCCTTGCCACGATGCTGAAAAACATCGCCGGCATGGCGGCTGCGAGCGTCAGGAAACCCCGTCTCGTCGGCCTTCCGCTCATGCCGTCTCTCCGCCGGCATCCTTATTCTCGGGCTGCTCCTCGGCAACCAGCGACGTGCCGTCGGCGGTGAGGATATAGACACCCCAGTTCCACCGGCTGGTCCCGCCCGGATCGCTTTGAATGGCCTGGTTGGCGTATTTGTTGAGGCGCAGCAGCGTTTCGACCGCGATCTCCCGGCTGTAGGCCTCGAGCGATCTGGCCAGGTCCTCGGAGATGCCGTCATAGTGGACGGCACGCTCCAGGAAGGGCGGAGCGTCGGCCAGAACGTTCTCGACCGAGGCGGCCGCATGGTCGCCGAGATTTCGGGCAAAATAATAAAGCCGGACCTCGCCGTCGCCGCGCGGCACCATGGCCCCTTCCATCAGAACGATCCGGTCCTTGCTGTCGATTTCAACCAGCTTTCGGTCGAGCCAGTCGTCCAGAACGGCACGCGGCCTGAGATCGCGGGTCACCGATTCCACAAGGCCGGCAAAGGATGGCTCTCCCGCCTCGCTCGTGCGCGCCAGCGGCAGGGGCGTGCCCTTGGCGTCGACGAACAGCGGATCGGCAAGCCAGCGCGCGACGATGGCGCTCGTCCTGGAAACGGAATCGGGCACCACCCGCACCGGTGCGCCCGCCCCTCTCAGCCGGCTGACTTCCTTCCTGTGCACGCCCGTCAGCAGACTGACCCTGGAGTCGGTCTGCTGCTTGTCGGGCAACGCGAATTCATGCTCGGCCACATTGACGTAGAGCTGGCGCAGCAGATCGACGAAGGCTGGAAACGTCACCCCGCACTTGATGGCCAACCGCACCAACGGGCGAAGAACCCGGTTCAACGCGTTCTGCACGCCCGCGGTATCCAGATATTGTCCCGCCGATCTGCTCATCGTCGTCCTTCACTCGCCAATCGCGAAATCGATCATTCATCCCTCGGAAATCCCTGCCGAAAATAGCGCGTGGGAAATGCTTCCACAAGGGCACGGGATGGAGAAGCGACATCGGCGGGCTTCTGTCGCGTCAATTCCGGTTCCAGCCCCCCGACGGGGAACCGACGCTTCGACTTGGCCAAATCATCTTGGTTCACGCCAGTTGACACGTGTGAAATTTTCCCACAACTATGACCCGACAGATGTAACCACCAGACCATGCTCGTCAAGGAGAAGCCTTTGAAGAAGCCTTATGTCAGACCAACCATCGTTCGGGCCGGGGGGATTTTCGAAGAAACGCCTGATGAAGTCATCGACGGCGCCGGCGCATACGTCGGAAACGGCAAGCATATCGATCCGGTCATTTCCATAACCGCCGACATTGTCTCGTCCTATGTCTCGAACAACCCCATTCCCGCTGCCGAGCTTCCTGACTTCATCGGAAAAATCCACGCTTCGATCCGGAATATTTCGGATGGCGTTGCCGATGGCGGACCCGACGAGATCAGATATGCGGTGCCCGTGAAAAAATCCGTCACGCCCGATTTCATCATCTGCCTGGAGGACGGCAAGCGTTTCAAATCGCTGAAGCGGCACCTCGAGTCCAACTATGGCCTGACGCCGGACGAGTATCGAAAGAAATGGAACCTGCCGTCCAGCTACCCGATGGTGGCGCCGAATTATTCCGCCACCCGCTCGAAACTCGCCAAATCCATGGGGCTGGGGCGAAAGGTGAAGTAGTTTGTTTCGAGGCGGCAAAGGCATCTTGCCGCTTCGCCAGCACCAAGGCTCCCCTGCTCCAACTCCTCGGCGTTGGGGTCGCCGAGTGCGGTGGCCAGGCGAGTTCGACCGGAGTCTCAACATCCCGACTTATTAGCCTTCACTACAATATGGCGCGACGCACTGAAATCGGGCAGGAGTATCCCATGCCCCTGTCCAGTCGTAGCCTTGTTCGCTTCACCTCCGCCGCCTTGCTGATCGGGTTTTTGGCCCTGACAGCCATCGTTGCCATGAACTTCTGGCTCGGCGAGCGGGCGCAATCCTATTTCGACGATGCGATCGCGGCACGCGACACACGCATAGCGGCGGTCGAGCTGCGAAATGCCTTGCAGACAGCAGAGGCCAGTCAGCGGGGCTTCATCATTACGGGAAACGAGATCTATCTTGCGCCCTATCAATCGGCCAAGGCTCAAGCCGAGCGGCGCCTGCTCGCGCTGGAGACCCTTCTGCCGGCGTCTTCGGACTCCGACGCAACCTTGCAGCGCCTGTCCACGATCATCTCCAGCAAATTCGACGAAATGGACCAGACGATAACCCTCAAGCGCGATCAGCGCGACGAGGACGTGCTGGCCATCTTTCGCACCAACAAAGGCAAGGCGCTGACCGACGAAGCCAATGTGTTCTTCTCCGGCATCATCGTCAGGGCCGACGACAGGCTGACATCGGGCGTTGCCGAACAACGCGCCAATACCGCCTTGCTCAGGCTCGTGTCGGCCATCGGTGCACTCGTCATCGTGGCCGTGGTCAGCGGCGCGGCCTATGGCGTGGGACGCTACACCAGGGAGCTTCGCGTCACCCGTGACGAGGTCAACACGCTCAACCGCGACCTCGAACAGCGCGTAGCCACCCGCACCGTCGACCTTGCGCATGCCCGCGACCGTGCCGAAGTGCTGTTGTCCGAGGTCAATCACCGGGTTGCCAACAGCCTCGCCCTTGTCTCGTCGCTGGTCAAACTCCAGTCGAAGGCGCTCGACGATCCCGCCGCCAAGGATGCCCTGGCGGAAACGCAAGATCGCATCTTCGCAATCTCACTCGTGCACAAGCGCCTCTACGGCGCGGGGGCCGTGCGTTCGGTCGCGCTCGACGAATATTTGAGCGGTCTCCTCGACCATCTGCGCACCTCGCTGCGCAGCCAGGTTCATGGCGTCAACCTGTCCTACGGCATCGACCCGATCGAGCTCGAAACCGACATCAGCATCAACCTTGGCGTCGTGGTCACCGAGCTTGTCACCAATGCGTTCAAATACGCCTATCCCGACGCGGTTGGAGAAGTCCGGGTTCATCTCAAAAAGCTGGCAAATGAGCAGGCGGAACTGGTCGTGGAGGACGATGGGGTTGGCCGCGCCGAAGGCGCGCCCGCCAAGGGCACCGGTGTCGGCAGCAGGATCGTCAACGCCATGAGCATCAGCCTGGGTGCAAAGATAGAGTATCAGCAGCGTCATCCCGGCACGGCTGCCCGCCTGGTATTTTCGACCAAACCCCGCAAGGGCGACCGGGCGGCATAGGACGTCGGATACCGCGAAAAACGCTCCTTCTCGCCAGTTCAAGCGACCGCTTGCGGAAAGAGCCCCTCCCTGCTTTATCTCTGGCGGAAACGGGGAGGATTTTGGATGCCTTTCGATGGAAAGGATATCGGGAGAGGCTGGCCGGCGTCATTGCGCTTTTTTCTCTTCATGCTGGTCCTGTCGATCTGTGGCCTTGACCTTGCCAGCGCGCAGGATGGCCAGCCGGGCATCACGCAACGCACTGTCTTTCCCGCCTTCGATCCGCATGCGCCGGCGTGCACGCCGCCACCGGGGCTCAACAAGGTGCTGGCCTACGTTCAGGAAAACGATCGCGATTTCCTGCAAGGTGTCGATCATGGCCTGGCCATGGCGGCCAGGGATCGCGGGCTGGAATATCGCAGGCTTCTGATCCAGAACGATACGGCCAAGGCCATCGAGCAGATACAATCCCTGCTTGGGGGCAAGGTCGGTGGCCTGGTCGCCACCTCGTCCGATCCCGCGGCGATCAGCCACGACCTTCAGAAAACGATCTGGTCGGGAGCGTTCGTCGGCACCATTGTTCCGCCACCGGCCACCTTGCTGCTCAACGCCCCACAATACGCGACGGGCAAGGTGCTCACCGACGCAGCCATCGCCCACATCGACGCCAGGCTGGGTGGCAAGGCGAATGTAGTGCTGCTGACGCAGGACTCGATGGAGTTTCTGGCGCCCCGGTTCGAAGCCATGCGGGACGGCCTCAACGCAATGCCCGGTGTGACGATCGTGGCCGACATCGCGCCCAGTCCGGTGACCAAGGAAGGCGGCTTCGAGACCATGAAGACGATCCTGCTGGCAAACCCGAAAATCGACGTTGTGCTGGGCGGCGACGCGGTGGTGTTGGGTGCTTTGCAGGCGCTTCGCGCGGCTGGAAAGGACCGGCCTGACCAGTTTCTTGGCGGCATTGATGGCGAGCCGGAGGCGGTGGCCGAAATCAAGAAAGGCGACAGCCCATACAAGGCCAGCATTTCCCTGTCGTCACCCGTCTTCGGCTACGCCATGGGCCAGTTCGCCGCCGACTGGCTGGACGGGAAGAGCATACCGCAAGCCATGGACATCCTGCCCATTGCGCTTACCAGCGGCAACATCGCCCAGTATGAGGCAGATCTTGCAAATCCGGCGCCCGTTTATGCCGATCCGGCTCGCAGGAACAGCTATCTCAAAATGTACGGCAACATCTGCTACGACACGCGCGATCGCTACGTGAATTTTCCGTGGTCGTCGGAGCGGAAGTGACCTATGCGGATCAGCTCGAACTTTCTGGCGGCGTGGGGCCGCGACGCACCTCACCAGAAGCCGACGAACGACCTCGCTATCGCCGCGGGACCGATCGCTTTCCGGCACGTTTTGCGAAATCCGGTCCGCCCCGTTGCATCAAGCACGTCATCGTCGATGGTGCGCAGAATGCGGCGCGCATTGCGCCATCCGATCCTGGCCAGCGCCGATGCCAGATCGGCGCGCGCGGGATCGAACGGACCTTGCCTGGCGGCCGGGTCTGCGGGCCGGTCGATGTCATTGCTGGCGCCGATCGCGTACCGTGGAATGGTCACTGTGGCGCCGGCGTCGAAAGGCGGGGACAGGTCGAGAAAACGCGAAATCGAAGCGAGGCAGAGCGCCGGCGTCGAAACGAACTGCTCATAGCAGACGAAAAGCACCGGCGAGCCGGTGCGGCGCAGGGCTTCCATGGCAAAGTAGAACTGGTTCCAGTAATCGGCAGGCGTGCGGAACCTGTACTCCATCTGGGGCCGCGTAAAATCCTGCTTGATTTCGAAAGGTCCGTTCAGGAACGGTCCGAGATGTCTGGCCGGCCGGAAAAGGCTGCCGTTCCTTGTGAAGCGGAACCATGACAGAAGCTGGGTAATGGGATCCTTGCTCATCACGATGATGGGCAAGTCGCCATAGCCGAGGTCGCGTCCGTTCATCAAGGCCGGAAAGACCCCATGCTTCCAGAAACCCTGGTCGAAGACGGCACGCACGCCAAGATGGGTTTCGATCAGGTGTTTGGCGAGATTTGTGCCGGATCTCGGCGTCCCCATGATGCGCACCTGGGCGGCATTGCCGCCGGGCTGCCTCTGTGATCCGCCGGGAGCTGCCATCATCATATTCCTCTCAAAGCGCCAGGCTCCCCTGCTCCACCTCCTCGGCGTTGGGGTCGCCGGGTGCGGTGGCCCAGGCCAGTTCGACCAGCGTCACGGTGCGCCTTCCCGTGCCGTCGAGTTGGCACACGATCAGGCCCTGCTCCTCGATATAGGTCAGCAGTCGCCGCGCACGGCGCAGCGAGTGCGAGCCATAGGCGCGCGCGATCGCTGCGTCGCTCGGGCAAGGCCAGCCTTCCTTGGCCGCCCGCGCGATCATCATGAACACGCCCTGCATGTCGTCGGGCAGCAGCGAGGCGCGCACGGAAACGTCCCGCCACGCATCATCCTGCGTCGTCTCGGAGCCGAGACCGGCGCGGGCGCGCGTCAACATGCGGCGGAATTCGGCCAGGTCCGGCACCACCGAGGCGAGGCCCTCGATGCGGCAGCGCACCACGAATTCCTGGTAGAGCACGCCGATGACGCGGAAACCGGCGTCAGGCTGCGCCAGGATGGCGCGCAGCACGCGGTCCACCCGCTCATGCCGCTCGGCCAGATCCGCGGCGCTGATTTGCGGCTCCGCCGGTTCGGGACGGATTTCCAGCGCCGCCGACTTCGCCGCCATCAACTGGTCGAGCAGGTCCGGCGACGCCACACGGCGCGGCGCGCGCATCGTCTCGGGCGGCGGTGCCGCCAAGATGATCGCGCGTGCGTCCTCAAGTGCTGATTCCGGCATCGCCATCAGCCGCGGCGTGCCGTTGCGCGGGCTGGTGTCGGTCGGGCCGATGCGCAAGCCGAGCGGCCGGCGCGAAAGTGCTGGTCCCAGCGCCATGAACTGCCCGCGCTCCAGATCGCGAAAAGCTTCCGCCTGGCGCCGCTCCATGCCGAGCAGATCGGCGGCGCGCGCCATGTCGATGTCGAGAAAGGTGCGGCCCATGAGAAAATTGGAAGCTTCCGCCGCGACATTCTTGGCAAGCTTGGCCAGTCGCTGCGTGGCGATAATGCCGGCCAGCCCCCGCTTGCGGCCACGGCACATCAGATTGGTCATGGCGCCGAGCGAGAGCTTGCGCGCCTCGTCGGAAACCTCGCCGGCCACCGCCGGCGCGAACAGCTGCGCCTCGTCCACCACCACCAGCATCGGATACCAATGGTCGCGGGCGACCTCGAACAGCCCGCCGAGGAAAGCGGCGGCCCGCCGCATCTGGTTCTCGGCATCGAGCCCTTCGAGGTTGAGTACGGTGGAGACACGGTGGATGCGGGCCCGCTCGCCGGCCGCCTGCAGGCCGCGCTCGGTGTGCTCCTCGGCATCGATCACCAGATGGCCGTAGCGGTCGCCCAGCGAAACGAAGTCGCCTTCGGGATCGATGATGGTCTGCTGCACCCAGGGCGCGCTCTGCTCCAGCAGCCTGCGCAACAGATGCGACTTGCCGGAGCCCGAATTGCCCTGCACCAGAAGGCGGGTCGCCAGCAGTTCCTCGAGATCGAGGTTGGCTGGGGCGCCCGCCGTGGTGTGTCCCATCTCGATCGCAACGGTCATGTCTCGACTCAAAAAGGTCTCCTGCGCGGCTTGGGGCTTACCAACCCGGATGCTCCCCGTCGAGCACCGATAGCCGGGCGCGCTGCATTGCACACAGATGTCGGCAACAGGGAGACGCGCCGTCCGGCTTTAGCCCCTGCTGGGGTGGTCGCCGTAATCTGGCCTGTGGATAGTAACCACTTGTTCACCATGGGCCGGCGTTCCGATTGAAGATGCCGGCCATCCGCTTAGCCTGACCCTGCATCGCGCCCCAATGTGATGCACCCCAACGCCCCAAATGGCGGCCGGCGTCTTCAAGTTCCCTTTGTGTATACGCCGGTCGTCAGTTCTCTCCGCCAGTCGGCAGACCCCCGATTCTTCATTGAGCCGCCACTTTATGCCGGTTAGCATGGAGCTGGGTCTATCGGGGTTGTGCATGGCGGATTGGCATCGCGTCACCGTTTTCGCCGCAGTGTTGCTGGCGCTGCAGGCCGTGATGCTGGCATGGCCGGCACGGGCCGATGACGCCAAACCGTTGCGTGGCGTGGCACTGGTCATCGGCGAATCCCACTATTTGTCCCTGCCAGCACTTGCCAATCCGACCAATGACGCGCGCGCCGTCGCCCAGCTTTTGACCAGCCTCGGTTTCGAGGTCAGTTCCATCCCCGATGGCGATGGCTCTCGCCTGGCGCGCGGCCTCAAGCATTTCGTCGAGGACGCGGCCGGCGCCGACGTCGCCCTGCTCTACTATTCCGGTCACGGCATCGAGGCCGCCGGCGAAAACTATCTGGTGCCGGTCGAGGCGGATGCCTCCTCGCTGACGGATCCAACCAACCGGCTGGTGCCCGTCTCCGCTTTGCTGGCACAGCTCAAGGCCAGCGTTCCCATAGCGATCGTGCTGCTCGATGCCTGCCGCTCGAATCCGTTTCCGCCGGGTGCAATGGTTGCCGCCCCGTCCGGCGCCTCGCCCGTGGCCGCCACCGGCCTTGATCCCGTCAAGGGCGCGGCACCCCTCGCGGACGCATCCGGCGCGCCGCAAAGCCTGGGCCAGGTCATCGGCTTTGCCGCCGAGCCCGGCCACGCGGCGCTCGACGGCGAGTCCGGCGGCAACAGCCCCTACGCCGCGGCCCTGCTGAAACACCTCGCCGCCGGCGGCTTCGCCTTCGGCGATGTCATGACCATGGTTGCCGAGGAGGTCTATGTGAAGACCGGCGGCCGGCAGCTGCCATGGACCAATGCCAGCCTGCGGCGCCTGCTCTATTTCGGCCAGGCGCCGGAAGAGACCGGCAGCGACGAGGCCTCGATCCGTTCGGCGCGGCGCAAGCTCCTGCTGACCATCGCCGCGACACCGGCCGAGCAGCGCACGATGGTCGAGACGGTGGCGGCTCAGAACGAAGTGCCGCTGGACCAACTCTACGGCATGCTCGGCGCCTTGGAGGTCGACACCTCAGCCGGACCCGGGGAATTGCAGGCGCAACTCGCGGCGGGCGCGCAAAAACTGCGCGAAATCCTCGCCCGGCACGACAGCGAAACCCGGCAAGACCCGGAATTGATTCGGCTTTCCGGCCTTGCCGACCGCGCACAATCGGAGGGCGCGATCAATCTGGCGCTGACCTTCCGCGCCAAGGCCAGCGCCCGTGCCGAGGAGATCAGCAAAGAGCTCGACGAGGCAGAGGCTGACATCAGGCAGAGGCGGCTTGAACTGGCCGGCACCTTCGCCGACCATGCCCGTACCGCGATCCTCAACTTCGACTATCGCACCGCCGCCGAGCGTTACGAGGACGCCTTCAGGCAAACGGAGCGCTGGGATCCGAAAGCCGCCTTCCTCTACAAGGTCTTGGAGGCCGATGCCTTGACCGACCAGGGCATGGTCAAGGGCGAGAACGCGGCCCTTTCGCAGGCCGTCGATGTCTACGAAGCGGCCAAGCTCCTGCCCGGCGTCACCGTTTTCGGCGGCCCTGCCGGCGTCGCCATCAACGAAGGCATCACGCTCACCGCACTGGCCGAGCGCGAGAACGGCACGGCGCGCATCGAGCAGGCGATTGGCGTCTATGAAGACGCGCTCAAGGTGTTCAGCCGCAAGCGCTATCCGCAGGAATGGGCAACCGTGCAGATCAATCTCGGCAATGCCTATGACCTGATGGCCCAGCGCGCCGGTGGTATGACCTATTACAAAAAGGCGATAGAGGCGTTCCGGCAGGCCTTGAAGATCTACACCAAACAGCTCGATCCCGATGCATGGGCAGGGCTGCAGAACAACATCGGCAATGAACTCTCCGCCATGGCCGATGGCGGTGACGCGAAGAAAAACCTGACCCAGGCGATCGAAGCGTTCCATGGCGCGCTCACGGTGTGGACCCGTGAAAAAGTGCCGGTGCAATGGGCGATGGCCGAGGCCAATCTTGCCGTTTCGATGCGCCAGCTCGGCGATCTGCAGGACGGTACCGAGATGCTCGAAGCGTCGGTTGCGGCTTTCAACGACGTCCTCGAGGTTCGCACGCGCGACAAGCAGCCCGTCGATTGGGCGTCCACCCAAAACAATCTTGGCGCGGCCCTTCTGTCGCTTGGCCAGCGCGGCAAGGGCTCCGATTACTTCAAGCAGTCGATTGACGCGTTCGACAAGGCGCAGGAGGTGATCACCCGGGCGCGCGATCCCTTCACCTGGGCGACCCTCACCTACAATATAGGCCGCGCCTACCGTTTCATGGGCGATGCCGAAGACAGTGTGCTGCTCTACCGCAAGGCGCTGGAGCAGATGGACCTGGCGCTCACCGAACTGAAGCGCGACAAGTCGCCCGTCATCTGGGGCAAGACCCATTCGGTGCGCGGCGAGATCCTGCTCGCCATCGGCACCAGGACGCACGACAAGGCGACCCTGCTCGCCGCCCGCGACGCCTTCATCACCGCCCGCGATATCTTTCGCGAGCAGCATTATTCCTCAAACTTCGAGGGTTTCTACGTCAGGGAACTCGGCCTGGTCGAGCAACAGCTCGCGCAGGCCCAATAAGTTCCAGCCAAGTAAGCCCAAGCCGATCGGGTCGTGTCATTGGCGCAGCGCGCTTTTTGCGCAGCGCCTCAGGTGGATTTTACCGGCGGCAGTTCGGGCGCGTCGAGCCCCTCGAACGGATCACGCCAGGCCTCGATGGCTTCGAGCCGGCGGTACCAGCCGGCGAGCGCGGGATAATCGCCGATCGGCAGGCCGCCGACATCGTTGAAAGCCAAAAACGTCGCCATGCGGAAGTCGGCGTAGGAAACCGAACTCCCCACCAGCCATTGCCGGTCGCCAAGCGCTGCCTCCAGGATCGCCGCCGTTTTGTGAAACAATTTCAACCCCTCCTCGACCAGCTGATGATCGATCGGGCCCAGATGATAACGCTGCTTGGTGCCGCGCTCGAAATGCACCATGTCGCAGGCCCTGGCAAAATTCTCCTTGCCCCAGCTCAACCAGCGGATCATGTCGGGCTCGTCATCGCCGGTGCGCCAGAAATCCGATCCGACGTCGCGCGACAGCCGGCAGGCGATGGCGTCGGCCTCCCACAGGCTGCCGCCCGGCCACGTCAGTATCGGGATGGAAAGGTTGGGATTGAGCGGCCGGAACCGCTCCGCTTGCCCCGGCGCGAACGGTGACGCGAATTCGAAGGTCACCCGCGCCTTGAGGTAACGCGCCACCGCGACCGCCAGGCGCGGATTGGGATTGCGGCTGAAATACAGTTTCATTTCGCCCCCAGCCGGCACCGGCTCGACCTTGTCACGCATGTATGCCTCTCCTCTCCCTGGCGAACATCGCCAGACCTAGGACGAAAGCAATCGATGCCATCCGACATTTTTGATCAAGGCGGATTGAGACATTTGACTGCCGATCGAAACCGTATGAGTTGCGTAAAGTTTGGGTTGACCGCCCCTGATG
The DNA here is from genome assembly GCF_000472785.1 of Mesorhizobium loti CJ3sym. Taxonomy (GTDB): domain Bacteria; phylum Pseudomonadota; class Alphaproteobacteria; order Rhizobiales; family Rhizobiaceae; genus Mesorhizobium; species Mesorhizobium loti_E. The sequence goes on along the minus strand of NZ_AXAL01000029.1, from coordinate 54,727 downwards.
GCGAGGCGACACTTCATCTCGCACCAAGGCAGGAGGAAATACGATGGACGAGCCCGAACGGTGGCGCCACATGTCGACGGCGCCGAAGGACGGCAGCCGCATCCTGGTCACGGTGCGCCCGTCCGAACAAGGGCCCGCTGAAGTCGACCTTGCCTATTGGGCGCGCGGCGACCAGTTCGCCGGCGAAGGCTGGCGCGCGTCGGATTCCTCGCCCGGCCGCGTCGTCGAATATGCCGACCCGGAGCTGAAGTGCTGGATGCCCCTGCCCTCGGCCAACCTCAGCCGCGGCGGCGCGCTGCCGGCGCCTTGGGAAGGCGAGGATGCGCAGCAATTGGATGGGTCGGGGATCTGAGCTTTCCCAGCAAAAGTATGATAACTCCCTGATCAAATCGCATCAGGGAGGACGCCATCGCCAAACCAACCTTCGCCGCCATCGCCCGCCGTGCCGGTGTCGGCACCGCGACGGTCGAGCGCGTGCTCAACGGCCGGGGCGGTGTTCGGCCCGAGACGGTGGAGAAGGTGGTTGCCGCCGCGCGCTCGCTCGACTATCCGCGCCGGCTGCCCGAGGCGCATCGCGGCATCATCCGCATCGAGGTCATCCTGGTGCGGCCGGACTCGACTTTTTTCTCCCGACTGTCCCGCGCCTTCGAGCGCATCGCGGCCACGCTCGACCGCACTGTCGCTGTGCACCGGACCTTTCTCGACGAAGGCGACGCTTCCGCCGTCGCCCGGCGCATCCGCGAACCCGGCATGCGCCGTGGCGGGCTTATCCTGGCGGTGCCGGACGATCCATTAATCCGCGCCGCGCTCGCCGAAGTCGAGGCGCAAGGCGTTCCAACGGTCCAGGTGGTGACCCGCATCGCCGGCTCGAAGGCCGACTATGTCGGCATCGACAATTACGCCGCCGGCCGCATGGCCGCGCAATTGATGAGCCGCATGCAGACGGGCAGCGGCAGCATCGTCGCGCTCTGCCACAGCCAGATCTACCAGGTGCACCGCGACCGCATCCGCGGCTTTTCCGATTATCTTGCAGAACATCCGCGCGCCGACCTCGCCTTTGTCGAGGTGCTGTTCGGTCATGACGAGGGCCACCGCAGCGCTGACCTTCTCGTCGATGTGCTGGGCCAGCGCCCGGATCTCGCCGGCTTCTACAATGCCGGGGGTGGCAATGGCTCATTGAACGAGGTGCTGGAACGCCGTTCACGCCGCCACGAAATTTTCTTCGTCGGCCATGAACTGACCGAGCGCAGCAGCGTAGCCCTGCGCGCGGGGACCATGGACGTCGTGCTCGACCAGGCGCCGGAAGCGCAGGCGCGCCGCGCCATCGACCTCATCCTGGCTCGGCTTGGCCTGCACGACCTGCCGATCGAAAACCCGCCGATCCGCTTCATCACCTTTACCGCTGAGAACCTTTGATCTGATTTGATCAAGGAACAAGCGGCCATCTGCCGCCCGCGATGCTACGCCTCTCGCAAATGGGAGGATCACCGGTGACGAGACGGCTGACAGTACAAGACCTCCAGAGCACCAAGGGCATCCGCAAATGGCTGCAATTGCATGTCGACACGCCGGCCGAGGCCGGCGCCGACGTCGCCAGCGACATCGTCATCCTGTCCTGCGAACCCGACCACAATCTCGAATTGATCCGCCAGGCGGCGCCGTTCGCCTTCCTCTCCGTCGGCATGCCGCATGGCGCGGTCGCCTCGCCTGATGAGGCGGTGCGGCTCGGCTTCGCAATGATAAAGCGCGGCGCCGATGCGGTCTATTCGTCGCATTCGCCGCGCTTCATCGAAGCCATGGCGGCCGAAGGCATTCCCGTCACCGGACATGTCGGCCTGGTGCCGAACCGCGCCACTTGGACGAATTTCCGCGCCATCGGCAGGTCAGCCGAAGAGGCCATCAAAGTGCTGCGCGCCGCCAAGGATTTGGAAAACGCTGGCGCGGCCTGCATCGAGGTCGAAGTGGTGCCGGTCAGGCTTGCCGAGCACATCACCCGCTCGACGCCGCTGATCACCATGGGCATGGGTTGCGGCAGCGCCTGCGACACGCAGTATCTGTTTTCCTCTGACGTGCTCGGCACTCATACCGGCCACTATCCACGCCACGCCAGGCGCTACGCCGACTTCGTCACGCTGGAAGCCGAACTGCAGGAAAAGCGCATCGCCGCCTTCCGCGCGTTCGGCCGCGACGTGGCCGATGGCCTTTACCCCGAGGCCAGGCACCAGGTGGACATGGACGATGCCGCCCATGACCGCTTCCTCACTCTTTCCCAGTCTTTGTGAAACCAAGCCCTCGTGAGACCGCCATGGACGATCTGAAATACGGAACACGCAACAAGCGCGGCGACTGGGCTCCGAACGAGCCTGCCGGCACCGCGCCGCTTTTTACCTTCCCGCCGCGACCGCTGGCGTTCCTGAAATGGCTGCCGCACTATTTCCTGCCCTACAATCTCCTCTTCGCGCTCTCGGCGGTGGCCTGGTGGCACTTCGTGCTGCCCGATGTCGAGGTGATGAAGACGATTGGCTGGGGCTGGATCCTACGGCTGTTCCTCGTCAACTGCGCGGCATTGCTTCTGTTCTTCGGCGCTTTCGAGATCCGACTCTACATCTTGAGAAGCCAGGGCAACCGGTTCAAATACAACGGCAAATGGCCGTCGGAGCAAAAGAGCAAGGCGTTCTTCTTCCAGAACCAGAATCTCGACAACATGCTGCGCACCTTCGGCACAGGAATGCCGATCTGGACAGCGATCGAGGTGGCGATCCTCTATGCCTACGCCAATGGCTACGTGCCGTGGCTGACGGTCGCGGAGCACCCCGTATACCTGTTCTGCCTGGCGCTGGTGGTGCCGATTATCCACGAGACGCATTTCTTCCTGCTGCACCGGGCGATCCACTGGCCGCCACTCTACAAATGGGTGCACTCGGTGCACCACAATTCGGTCAACCCGTCGCCATGGTCGTCGCTGGCGATGCATCCTGTCGAGCAGTTCGGCTATCTCGGCGTTGCATTCTGGCACCTGGTCATCCCGTCGAACCCACTGCTGGCGCTCTATCAACTCCACTATGCCGGCTTCGGCGCCATTCCCGGCCACGTCGGCTTCGACAAGGTCGAACTCGGCGAAGACACCAGCGTCGATAGCCACGCCTACATCCACTACCTCCACCACAAATATTTCGAGGTGAACTACGGCGACGGGCTCATCCCGTTCGACCGATGGTTGGGCACTTTCCACGACGGCAGCAAGGAAGGTGAGGCCCGCATGCAGGCTCGCTACGAGAAGAAGAAGGCGCGTGCCAACGCCGCCAACTGATAGCCCGACCAGACAGCCACACGGATGGCGCCAGCCATCCATCCAGCCATCCCGCAAGGGCCGGTAATCAAGGGAGGAGTGAACCGGCACTCCATCCAAGGGAGGAAACCGTGAAGAAACTTCTCATTTCGACGGCGCTGGCCACATTGATGTCGACATCAGCCTTCGCCGCCAAGATCGGCGTCAGCATCGTCAACTTCGACAACAATTTCCAGACGCTGCTGATGCACAGCATGCAGGACCGCGCCAAGGAAAAAGGCGCCGGCATCCAGGTCGAGGATGCGCAGAACGACGTCGCCAAGCAACTCGACCAGGTCAAGAACTTCATCGCAAGCGGCGTCGATGCCATCATCGTCACGCTGGTCGACACCAACGCGTCGAAGACGATCAGCGAGGAAGCCGCCAAGGCCGGCATTCCGCTGGTCTTCGTCAACCTCGAACCGTCCGACATGAAGAATCTGCCGGCAAGCCAAGTCTATGTTGGCTCCAACGAAACGGAATCCGGCACGATAGAGGCATTCGAAGTGTGTAAGCTCTTGCGCGCGAAGGGCAAATCCGCTGGCGCCACGGCCTACATCGTCATGGGCAGCCTTGTTCACCAGGCCGCACTGCAGCGGACCAAGGATGTCGAACAGATCTTCGCCACCGACATGTGCAACTTCATCAAGGTCACCGACAAGCAGTCGTCCGAATGGGCACGCGACAATGCGCAGAACCTGATGACAAACTGGTTGACGGCAGGCCCTGCCCCGGATGCTGTCATCGCCAACAACGACGAATCCGCCATCGGTGCCATCCTGGCGCTGAAGGCCAATGCCATCGACATGAAGAACGTTGTCGTCGGCGGCATCGACGCCACCCAGGATGGCCTGCAGGCGATGAAGGCGGGCGACCTGGCTGTGACCGTGTTCCAGAACGCCAAGGGCCAGGGCGGCGGCGGTGTCGATGCGGCACTCGCCCTCGCCAAGGGCGAGAAGGTCGACCGTGTCGTCTATGTGCCGTTCGAACTGGTCACGCCAGCCAACGCTACCGACTATCTTAGCAAGAACTAGAGTCGAGACTGGGGCCTCCGGAGCGGTTTCAGCCGCTCCGGCCGCCGTTCGCGATCGAATTTAGGGTGAGAAACATGTCCAGTTGGATCAAGGCCTGCGGCCTCGACGACATCGAACAGGAAGGCGCGCTCCGTTTCGATCATGGCGGCCGGACCTACGCCATCTTCCGCTCGCCCGACGACGAAGTGTTCTGCACCGACGGGCTGTGCACCCATGAGGCGGTCCATCTCGCCGACGGGCTGGTGATGGACTACGAGGTCGAATGCCCCAAGCACGGCGGCGCCTTCGACTATCGCACCGGCGCAGCCAAACGTCTGCCGCCCTGCATCAATCTCAAGAGCTATTCGGCGCGCTTGGAAGGCGGCGCCGTGCTGGTCGATCTGCCGGACTAACTCAAAACAAAAACGAAGCCGTGGCCGGGTTCGGGCCGCCGCGTCCGTCAGCCAAATCCATGCCTGCGATCGTCTTCAGGTCCTGCGCGTCCAGTTCAAAATCGAAGACGTCGAAATTGGCCGCGATGCGGTCTTGCTGGATCGATTTTGGAATGACGATCAGCCCTTCCTGGAGGTGCCAGCGGATCATGGTCTGCGCGGCGGATTTGCCGTATTTTTTGGCAATGCCTGCAATCGTCGGGTCGCCGAGCAGCTTGCCGCTGCCCAGCGGGCTCCAGCTTTCGGTGTGGATGTTGTGCCCGGCATGAAACTCCCTGAGTGCGCGCTGCTGGAAGCGCGGATGCAGTTCGATCTGGTTGACGACGGGCGTCACGCCGGTCTCGCCGATGATCCGCTCCAGATGATCGCTGTTGAAATTCGAGACGCCGATCGACCTGATGCGGCCACCCTTCTGCAGCTCCACCAACGTCTTCCAGGCTTCGACATATTTGTCCTGGCTGGGCACCGGCCAGTGGATGAGGAACAGATCGAGCTGCTCGATGCCGAGCTTCTTCATCGTGTTGTCGAAAGCGCGCAGGGCCGCATCGCGCTGGTGAGCGCCATTGCGCAGCTTCGAGGTGATGAACAGTTCGCTTCTCGGCACATCGGCAGCGCGGATCGCCTCGCCGACCCCTTCCTCGTTCTGATAACCCTCGGCGGTGTCGATCAGCCGGTAGCCGGCCTTGATCGCCCAACCCACCACATCGGCGGTTATGTCATGGTCGACCTGCCACACGCCAAGGCCAAGCTGGGGAATGGTGGCGCCGTCGTTCAGCGTGATCTGTTCTGGCATGTCAGGTCCTTTGCGAAGAGATGTCCGGGCGGTCGCCCATCGCAGCCTATCTAGGCACGACCTTGGGCGACGACCAGTCGCGGCGGACAAATTCGCGAGGCTCGACCTGATGTCTGCGTCAAAAGACCCGGCTCATTTCGGCCGGCGCACTGCCCGCACCACACCATCGGATGTGCTGCCGCAGTACAGGCGGTCGCCGCCATCGGACTCCATCCCCGAGACGCCGATGCCATCAGGCATGTTGAGCTTTTCCAGAACCTTGCCGGTTTTTGGATCGACGCGGCGCAGGTCGCTCTCGTCGCCTTCCCAGGTGGCGTGCCACAGCTCGCCATCCACCCAGGTCACCCCGGTGACGAAGCGGTTGGATTCGATGGTGCGCAGGATTTCTCCGGTCTCGGGATCGATCTGGTGGATCTTGCGCTCGCGGTACTGCCCCACCCAAAGCGTGCCTTCGGCCCAGGTCAGCCCGGAGTCGCGGCCGCCGCCGGGCGCCGGGATGGTGGAGAGCACCGCGCCGGTATCGGGATCGATCTTCTGGATGCGATCATTGGCGAGCTGGAAGAAATGCTGGCCGTCAAAGGCGGTGCCGGCATGGGCGGCGACATCGATCGAACGCAGCGTCTGCCCGCTTTGCGGATCGAAGGCATTGAGTTTTTCGCCCGAGGCAAACCAGACGTGCTCGCCGTCAAAGCTCACCCCATGTATTCGCTCCACACCGGGAAAGGGTCCGTATTCGCGCAGGATTTCGGCCGCTGAATGCTTCATGTGTTTGTCCTCGATAGTGGTCGTTTTCCCTTCCTAGCCGCTTGGCAGCGATGCCGGGAGTAACAAGGTGGTCGTGAATCCGGCCATTGGCGGCGTCATCCAGCGGCGCGCGCGGCCATGGCCGAAAGACTGCACCTTGCCGGCCTCGGCCAACAGCTCGAGCGCCCGCTGTACGCTGCGCTGGCCGGTGCCGAGCGCCAGCGCCAGGGCCGAGCTCGACCAGGCTTCGCCGTCGGCAAGCAAGGCAAGCACCGCCGCGTGCCGTTCCTCGATCGGCCGTGCCAGCACCAGCATCGCGCGCGCTTGGCGCGGCGCCAGCGTGAAACCGCGCTTGGTGGCGCTGATGTCGGCCAGCGCACCAAGCTCGGCGCGCAGCCGGCCGATCTCGACGCGCAGGCGGGCGCGGTGCGATTCATCGGCATGCTTGCCGCCAAAGGCCCGCGCCACGAGCTCTTCACGCGACACATCCCCTGGCCAGGCCTCGGCAAGCGCACGCGCCAGCGCAAACAGCACCGGGCGGCTTGCCAGCGAGACGGTTCTGTCCCCGGCGCGCACGGCATAGCGAAAGGCATCGACGACAACCGCCGGCGACGCCTGCAGCGCCTCGACCTCTTCGAGCAGCAATGGCCGCTCCGTGCCTTGGCTGATCAGCCGTGCCGCCGGTGTTTCCAGCGCCAGAGATGCGCTGTCGACCTCCGCCATGAGGCCCGGAATGCCGGCCTGCCGGGCGGCGTGGCGGGCCCATTCGAGTGCCGCGCGCGCCGGCCGGGTTCTGAGCCGCCGCATGGAGATGCCGGCGACAGCAAGTTCATGCGCGGCCCGTGCAGCCGGCGGCAGCGGCGTCGGGTCGAGCCCGGCCAGCACATGCTCGGCTTCGTCGAGGCGGCCGATCAACAGCAGGCGCCGCACCTTGAGATGGCCGGCATGCGCCGCGTTCAGCCGGTCGCCATGCTTTTCCAGCGTCGTGCGCGCCGCGTCGAGCGCCTTGGCCGGCCAGCCCAGATCACGCGAGACCAGCGCGATCTCGGCCTCGGCGACGACGCATCTGGCCCGCGCGACAGCCTCTTTCGGGCTGAACGCCCGGGCCGCCCGCCGCAAGAGCAGCTTGGCGCGGTCGAAGTCGCCAAGCTGCGCCATGGCAATGCCGCGCAGCGCCAGCGCCGGCGCATCCTCGCGCAGCGCAACGCGGTCGAGCGCGCCGAGCGGATCGCCTGCCGCCAGCGCCAGTGCTGCCGCCGTGATCAGCGAGTCCATTCAAATCCCGTCACACTTGTAACTCCCACCCCTCGGCCTGACCGCCCTAACTTAAGTCACCACCGCCAAGCAGCAAGCCGCATCACCGAAGCGGCAAGCCAAGGAGACCTGAGATGCCCACCGACACGCCGTCCCACAATACAGCCGAACCTGCCCAGCGGATGCGCCATCCCTGCTGCGCCGGGCCGGCCGATTCAAATCCCGTCGCTGAAGTAACGCACCCCGCCCCGTTTCACCGCCCTACCCTGGATCCCCGCGAAGCAGCAGGCCGCAACGGCCCCATCACCAGCAACCCAATGACTGGCAAAGGAGAAGACCAATGACCAAGCACTTGACGATAAAGACCCCTCCGGTCGTTTCACAGCAGGAATGGCAGGCAGCGCACGAGAAGATGCTGGTGAAGGAGAAGGCGACGCTGCGCGCCAAGGATGCGCTCGCCGCCGAGCGCCGCCGCATGCCGTGGGTGGAAGTGGACAAGGCCTATGAGTTTGAAGGCCCCAATGGCAAGGCGAGCCTGCTCGATTTGTTCGAAGGCCGCCGCCAGCTGATCGTCTACCGCGCTTTCTTCGAGCCGGGCGTCTATGGCTGGCCCGAACATGCCTGCCGCGGCTGTTCGCTCGGCGCCGACCAGGTCGGCCACCTCGCTCATCTCAACGCCCGCAACACCACGCTTGCCTACGCGTCTCGCGCGCCGCAGGCCGACATTGTCAGGCTGAAGGCGCGGATGGGCTGGGAGATGCCCTGGTACACAATCACCGACAGCTTCGACAAGGATTTCGGCGTCGACGAGTGGCACGGCCACAACGTCTTCATCCATGACGGCGACCGCATCTTCCGCACGTATTTCATCAACAGCCGCGGCGACGAGGCGATGGGCACCGTCTGGAGCTATCTCGACGCCACCCCGCTCGGCCGCCAGGAGATCTGGGAGGACTCGCCTGAAGGCTATCCGCAGACGCCGCTCTACAGCTGGTGGAACTGGCACGACAATTACGAAGCCGGAGCCGACAAGAAATGGGCCGAAGTCTCCGCCGCCGGGGAAGCCGCGTTCCGGGACAAGGGCGAGTAGCTGGGACTGGCGGGGCGCATCGCAATCTGCCCACCTCCCCCTTGTGGGGAGGTCGGACCGCAGGTCCGGGGCTCCCACACGCGACGCTCCAAGACTGGCATGGCCATCAGGGGAAAAGACCATGAGCGACATCCACACAAGCGCCGGCGGCACCACCTCCGACAATACGGGAACTCCCGCCCTCGGCATCGCAGACTGGCTGTGTCTCGCCGCCGCCCCGACTTTCGCGGTGATGGCGCTGCTCTCCTGCCTTCAGGGCAGTGATGCATCCATGATGTGCATGGGCGCCTTGCCGCTCACCGGCCCGTCCTTAACCGGGATGCCGGCCATGTATCTCCTGATGAGTGCATTTCATCTCGCACCTTGGCTGAGGGTGATCTCAGGCCGACCGGTCCGATAGATCCAAGCCGTCCTGACCACATCACACATCGGAGAAGACAATGAAGCTCGTCAGGCTGAGAGCGCCGGGTGGCTTGGAGAGGCTCGAACTGGTCGAGGAATATCCGCCGAAGCCGGGCCCGGGTGACGTGCTGGTCAGGATCCGCGCCTGCTCGTTGAACATGCGCGACGATTTCGCCGTGCAGGGCAAGACGCCGCTCGCCGATGGCCGAGTCCCGTTGTCCGATGGCGCCGGCGAGGTGATCGCCGTGGGCAGCGGCGTCGAGGCGCTGAAGCCCGGCGACCATGTCGTCAGCGTTTTCTACCCCTTCTGGCTGGATGGCGACATGACGCCCACCACCAGGCGCGATGTGCCGGGCGACAGCTTTGACGGCGTGGCCAGCGAATATGTCTGCATGCCCGCGCATGCCTTCACCAAGGCTCCGGACGGCTATACGCATATCGAAGCCGCAACCCTGACCTGCACCGCCGTCACCGCCTGGCGAGGCCTGGTTGTCTGCGGCAAGGTTAAGCCCGGCGACACGGTATTGGTGCTTGGCACCGGCAGCGTGTCGCTGTTTGCGCTGCAATTCGCCAAGGCCGCCGGCGCACGGGTCATCGCCACCTCATCCAGCGAAGAGAAGCTGGAGAGGCTCGGTCGGCTCGGCGCCGATGCAACCATCAACTACAAGGCCGTGCCGGACTGGGGTCGTGCCGCCAGGGAGTTGACCGACGGACGCGGCGTCGACCACGTCATCGAGGTCGGCGGCCCCGCCACGCTGGCGCAGTCGATAACCGCTTGTCGCACAGGTGGTCACATCGCCCTGATCGGCGTGCTGACCGGCTTTGCGGCTGAGGTCTTCATCCCGGCGCTGTTTTCAAACCAGATCCGCATCAGCGGCATTTCCATCGGCAGCCGGGCGGACCAGGAGGACATGATCCGGGCGATCGAGGTCAATCACCTCAAGCCGGTCGTCGACCGCCGTTTCCCGCTGCGCGACATAGCAGCCGCCTTCAGGCATTACGGAGCGCAAAAGCATTTCGGCAAGGTCTGCCTGGAGCTTTAGACGCTTCCCACGGACGTGGCGATATCTGACGACCTGGCTTTGCACTTTGCCCGATACCACAGCATCCATCAGCAACAGCTAATTGACAGCCCGATGGAAACGGCGCTCACTGGCCGCACAGGTGGATCGCAGCAACAGGCGGGCGATTTCGGCCGCCGGCGTCACCTTGGGGAGGGATGCCATGCCAACCGTAATCGGCCATCACAACATCTCGAAAGACACCAAGCACTGGCTCAGTTCACCCAAGCGCAAGGAGCTTTTCGGCTCGCTGGGGATCACCAACATCCGCACCTTCGTCGATCCGCAGAACCCGAAACGGGTGGCCGTGATGATGGACGTTCCGGACATGGACAAGATGGCGGCGCTGATGCAGAGCAAGGCGGCAGCGGATGCCATGACGCACGATGGCGTGGTGCCGGAATCGCTGGTGATCCTGGTGGAAACGAAGGGCTAGCCGCTCGAACCGGCCAGATACTGGTCGAGCGTATCGATGAACGCATCGATGTCAGCCACCGTCGTGCGGTGGTTGACGATTGCGCAGCGCACGACCAGTTCACCGTTGAGAGTTGTCCACGAAGGCGCGGCCAGGCCGGAGTCCTGAAGGTCCAGCACCAGTTTGCGGACAAACTCGGAATCCGCCCCGCGAATGCCGAAACAGACGATGTTGAGCGCCACGGGCGCTTTCAACTCAAAGGACGAATGGCGTTCCAGGCGTTCGGCGAGATGGCCGGCGAGCCTGCATGTGTGGGCGATCGAGCCGCCGATACGGTCCGCTCCCAGCGCTTCGATCGTCATCCAAGTCTTCAAGGCGCGGCACCCGCGCGACAGGTCCGGGCCAAGATCGCAAGGCCAGGTTTCGCCGGCGGCAAGCCCGCGATCGGCACGCTGCAGATAGGCGGCCGGCTGCGCGAATGTCCGCTTCTGGGCATCGCCGTCGCGCACGAGCAGGAACCCGGCATCATAAGGAACCTGGCCCCATTTGTGAAAATCGAGCGCCACCGATGCCGACTTTTCGATGCCCTTGAAAAGCCCCTGCAGCGTATCGGACAGCATGGCAAGTGCACCGATCGCGCCGTCGACATGAAACCAGAGACCTTCCCTCGATGCGATTTCGGCGATTTCAGCCAGCGGATCGATGGCGCCGGTGTTCACCGTTCCCGCGGTTCCGACGACGAGAAACGGCAGGAATCCGCTGACGCGATCCTGGTCGATGGCGGCGCGCAACGCGCCAGGCAGCATCCTTCCGGCAGCGTCGACCACGATGGTGCGCAGGTTCGCCGAGCCGATGCCGGACAGCTGCATGGCCTGCGCGATGCAGGAATGCGCCTCGGTTGACGTGTAGGCGACAAGCTGACGGTCAGTGCCGCGCAGGCCGGTTTCCCGGACCGACTGGCCCATGGCTTCGGTTCTGGCGATCGTCAACGCGACGAAGTTTGCCATCGACGAGCCGGTGAGGAACAGGCCGCTAGCGCCATCGGGGTAGCCGAGCACCTCGCTCATCCAGCGCGCTATCTGCTGTTCGACCACGAGACCGGCATGGTCGCGGCCGCCGCAATTCATGTTCAGGCCGCCGGCGACAATTTCGGCCACCATGCCGATCGGCGTGCCCGCGCCATGAACCCAGCCCATGAACGAGGGATGCAGATTGCCGGTCGCGAACGGCATGATGTGCGTGCGCACGTCATCGACGACATCGCCGAGGTCGCGGGGTCGGTGCGGCAGCGGTCGGTCAAACCGGGCACGCGCTTCATCGCTTGGCCTCTGCCATACCGGCCTTTGCCGGATCGTCTCGATGTGGGTGATCATGTCATCCAGCAGGCCGTGCGCGACCGCGCGGAACTCATCCCAGTCCGCAGGATCAAGGCTGGTCTCGCCCGCATCATTCTGCTCGACAGGCAGCGGCATCAGGCTTCCCGTGGCTGTTGCAGGACAACAGCCAATTTCTGGAAGAAGACGTCGAGCCTGGATTCGATCGGACCAAACGCCTGCTGCAGCGACTGGCCGGCCGCCATGCGCGCCGAAACGCCGACCACATCGGCGGCGGAGGCGGCAAGGCGCAGCACCGTGCGCGGGCCCAGGCGCACGGCTTGCCCGATATGGCAGATCGGCCCGCCACTGAGGCCGCGCATCGAGTGCTGGACAGCCTGGCATACCTCGAACGAAGCGAAATCTCCGGCACCGTCGGTGACGGTCAACGGCACCATGGCGCTGGCGCCGAGATGATCGCCTTCGTCATCAGGATGCAGGGAGATGCCTTTGACGGCGCCGATGCGAGACAGCGCCAGGCGGACGAACTCTTCCTTCAGCAGGCCTTGCCGGAATTCATCGATCGCGGCATAGCGGTCGAGATGGGCGAGCGCGGCAACCCAGCGCAAACCCAGTCCAAGGTTCATTTCCGACTTGAACGAGAAGCCCATGCGCTGGCGAAGGGCCACCGGCCAGTCCTGCGCCGCCGTGTAGTCCGCCAGCCCTGCCGGAATGGCGGACCTGGCGGCAAGCGCCTCGGCCATGGCCTCGGGTATGAGGAGCGCGCCCGAAAAAGGCGGGCCGGCAATGAACTTGGATCCGGTCAGGGCCACAATGAAACCATCCGCCAGGTCTTGGCGCAGCCGCGAAATCGAGCCGCGGAACTGGCAGGCATCGACGACGACATGCACCCGCCCGGGCGCAAGGGCCGCGACATGGCGCGCGGCCTGCCGGGTCACCGCCGGGAGGCCGGTTTTCGAAGCATCGAGCACGTGGACGAGCACATCGCGATCGCGCTTCAATTCGAGCTCGACGGTGGTGATGATATCGGCATCGATGTCATGGTGGCGGCGAGGCCCGCCCGTCTCGGTGCGGATGGCGATGGTGCGCACGTCGATGCGGTCCGGCGCCAGGCCTTCAAGCGGCGCACCTGCCTCGACGACGCTGCCGAGTGCCGTCAAATCCGAGTAGTGACATCCCGCCGCCGCGCGTGGCACGCCATTGCCCGTTTCGTCCGGCGCGACAAGCACATTGGTCAGGGAACGCCTCGAGACGCCGGCAATCATGCAGAGCGCGAGAAGCTCCGCATCCGTTCCGGAAGCGGCCAGAACGACGTCAGTTCCCGCACAACCAAGATTACCGGCAATCCTGTCGCGAATGTCGGCGAACCATTGCGCGGATGCGACAGGCGAAGGCGACGCCATGTTGATAAGGCGCGCTGCCTCGACCCCGGCCGCCTGAAAACCCTCGCGCGAGATGTTGCTTGCCGTTGTCGACGAAAATGAGATCTCGTCATCAGCCGGGGTCGTGCGCGTTCCGTAGCGGTTGCGCCGGGTGATCGCATCCAACCAGATGCGCCTGTCGCCACCCGTACCGAGCAGGAAGGAAACGGACGCCGGGGAACGGTGCTCATGGCTGCCCGTTTGCTGGTCCGGACCGGCCGGCACCGGCAGGGTCCCGCGCTGATTTGCAGGCATGATGGTCTCCGAAATCAGGGCGAAGGCGAACTGCTCGCGATCAAAGCGGTTCATTGGACGTTACGGCACCGGCCAGGTAGGAGATCTGGACGTCATGGCTTATCAGCGGTTCGAGATCGCTCGCCCGCTGCGTGAATTCCAACCCGCACCGGTCGACATAGGCACGATCGACGCGTTCGCAGAAGCCCGGATCGATGATCTTCTCGCCGTCCCAGAAGACGGCGTGGCCGGTGTTGGGAACGGTCGGCGAAACCACGCCGATGATCGCCGGTTTGGCCCACAGCATGTAGATGCTGCTCAGGAGAACGAAACCGCATTTGTTGGCAACGCCTCGCATGATCGAATGGCTCATCGGCCCGCCGAACGGATAGGCCGGATCGCAGCCTCGCGCGGTGGCCTCGATCTCCTCGTAGGTTCGGCAAGTCAGCATCGCCAGGGCGCAAACCAGGCAGTCGTCATGGGTTCGCTGGTAGACGGCCGGCTTTCCCGTGTGGGCGCATGCGGTCGTCGGCGTCGGCAGCATGCGCGCCACGCGCCGCTCCAGCGCGTTTTCAAACGCCGCGAAAAGCTTGTGCATGGCGCTTTTCTTGTAGGGAAAGATGCTCTCCCAATCCATGGAATGGACGATCATCGCCACATCCGCCTCGAATACCAGCAGGCGGCCGTCGGCGAGTTCGGCGCAATCGATGGCGAAATAATCCAGCCCCAGACGCCGATGAAGCGCATCGAAGGATCGCGCGTGGCGCACCGCGAAATCGCTGTCGAAATTGGCCATCCACAGCGCTTCCTCGGCACGCCTGTCTTCGTGCTGGGTCATGCCGGCGTTGAGATAATGGACCATCCAGTGCTCGGAAACCGCGAGATGGCTGGCATAGGGGCGCCCATTGATGAAAGCGACACGCTGCTTGCGGAATTTGCCGTCCGTGCCGCTGTAGTCGATGAAGGGCGTGACGTAGAATTCGGTCTCGGCGTGCGCTTCCAGGTAGGCCGAAAGCTCCAGGCGCGTGGCGATCTTCTCCATTCCCTTGCCGGCATGCGTGCCGAGCGGGCGCACGATCACCGGAAACGAATTCGCCCCAAGGATCGCGCCGACCTCGATGTCCCCGCGAGCAAGGCTCTCGACCACGGCTCGATCAACGCGCGCGGCGGCCGGGGCAAGGATCGAAGGCTCGTCCTTGAGCGCGTCCGCGACGCCGTCCCTGGACAGTCCCATGATCTGGCGCGGCGCGTTGTTCATGATCGGGCCGGTCCAGTCGCGCAGCAGCCGGTCGAGGTTCGCCAGCACCGCCAGATTTTCAGCCGACTCGCCGACCGCCACGAACGCGACATCGTGCGCTGGAATGTCCTTGAGGTCAGCGGTGTCGGCGTCGACATAGTGAAGCAGGATGTTCGCGTCGGATGTCTCGAGCAGGAATTCGATCGGCGTGTTGGCCATGAAGTCGCCGGCGGTCATGAAAACAAGCACGTTCGGCCCCGTGCCGCGACCGTTGCGGATGCGGTATTTGCGGCTGATATCGAGTGCCGCCTTCTGGCTGAGCGCGGCCTTTTCTTCCTCGCCTATGGCGTGAAGCAGGATCGACACATCGAGAAACGCCGCCGCATCGGTGATATCGGCCGAAACGCGCCCGAACAGCTCGTTCCACAAGGGCGAGATATCTCGCCCCTCGAAGACCGCACGCACGATGGGCGCCTTGCCAATGATCAGATTCGGTTCGTCAAAGGCCTCAATTTGAACTGCCGCGCTTTTCAAGCCCTCAAGCCTTTTGCCACGCGGTGGTTACGGCCGGTTCAGCCTCCACGCCGCCTGCACGATGTGCGGCTTCACTGTGGCCCCCGGCGCTTGTGCGAGCCTTGTGGCGTCCTGATGCGGCATCGGGACCAAATTTACGCCTGTTGACGCGCCACATTGGTGGCCCCGGTGGATGCCGAACTCCGCCGCCAGCCGGTGCGCGCCTGACGCCGGTCTGACGTGGCCGAACGCGCCTCTCGTGCCAGGCAGCCACGGGCACAAATTGCTGTGCCCGTGGCCATGTCATCAAATCAATTGCACTTCGGCTTCGCCGCATTGCAGGCGTCGACCAGTTCGGCCGGCGGGTCCTTGTGGAAGACGGTCTTGTAGGATTCCAGCACGTTGGATTGCACCACCGGCAGCGACTGCACGCCGACCCAGGCGGGCGTGGGTTGCCCGATCAGCGCCTTCATCATCGCTAGCGCCTCGGCGACGCCCTGGTCATAGGGACGCTGCGAACCGGTTGCCTTGAGCGGGCCGCCCTTGGCGATCTCGATCGCCGATTGCAGGCCGAGATCGACCGTGGTGATTGGAATGTCGATGCCTTGCGCGCGCATCGAGGACAGCGTGTCGAGCGCCGGCTGATCCCACACCGCGTATAGGCCCTTCACATCGGGATTACCGGTGAGGAAGTCGCCAGCAATCTGCGACACTTTCGAGGGATCGGTGAAGTCGACCTGCTTCATGACGATGTCGGGCCGGTTCTTCTTCATCCACTCGCTGACGCCCTTGGTGCGCTCATTGGTGCTGAAATAGTCGACGCCGAAATTGACCAGGCCGATCGTGCCGCCCTTGGGCATGCAGGACGCCAGGATCGTCGCCGCGATCTGGCCATTGCCCTGGCTGTCGGCCGAGATCATCGAGGCAAAATCCTTTGGCGATGAGAGGCCGACCGGGATAGAGTCCATGAACACCAGCTTGATGCCGGCCTCGCCCACCTTCTTGTAGGTCGGCGCCGTCGCGGTGAAGTCGACCGGGATGGAGATGATGCCGTCGGGGTGCTGCTGGATGGTGTTTTCGATATCGGCGATCTGCTTGTCGACCTGATATTCAGCCGACGCCACGCCGGTGACGGTGACGCCATATTTGGCCAGCGTTTCGCTGATGCCCGCCACTTGCAGCTGCGACCAGTCGAGGTTCACCGTCTGCATGGAAATGCCGACCTTGAACTTGCCGGCCTTGACCTTGGCGGCTTCGTCGTCGGTCAGTTTCAGCTCGTCGGGCGAAGCTGCCTTTTCGCCGTGCGGGCCCTGCCCCACAATTCCCTTGGGGCCAAGCGTCGCCAGGTCGACGCCGGTAACGCAGGTGTCCGGCGTTTGCGCCAGACCGAGGGACGTCGACAGCGCAAAGGCGCTGGCGGCGAGGCTCAATGTGCCGAATAGGATTCGTGCCGAATGTTTCATGACTTTCCTCCGTTGGTTTTTGAATGTTCGTTTGCCGTTTGGAGCCGGCGGTCTTCTGCTGATATCCGTGGGTGCGCGCCTTACCTCCTCGTGAACGCGACCGCGGCGATGATGATTGCTCCCTTGATGACGAGTTGCAGCGACGAGCTGACGCCGAGCAGCACCAGCCCGTTGTTGAGCGTGCCGATGATCAGGCTGCCAAGCAGCGTGCCGAGCACGAAGCCGCGCCCGCCAAACAGGCTGCAGCCGCCGAGGATCACCGAGGCGATGACGTCGAGCTCCATGCCTTGCACGACGTCGGGCCGCGCCGCGTGCGAGCGCGCCGACAGGATCAGCGATGCCAGCCCGGCGAGTGTCCCGGTCAAAACGAAGGCCAGCGTCGTGACCTGCTTGATATGGACGCCGGAATAAAGTGCTGCCGTCGGATTGCCGCCCGCCGCATAGACCCGCCGCCCGTAGACGCTGTAATGCAGCAGCAATATGCCGGCGATGGTGACGCCAAGCGTCCACAGGATCGGTGCGGGAATGCCGAGCACCGAGCCTTCGCCGAAGATCGCGAAATAATATTCGTTGGTGATGATGACCGGCTTGGTGTTGGTGACCATCAGGGCCAGCCCGCGCGCACCGCTCAGCGTGCCCAATGTCACCAGGAAGGACGGGATTTCGAGCCGCGTGGTCAAGACACCGTTGATGAGCCCGATCAGCGCACCGGTGCCCAGCCCCGCCACGGCGCCAACAACCCAGTTGTTGGCGACAAAAGCCATGGCCAGCGACGCGCTCATGCCTGAAAGCGCCAGCGTCGAGGCGACCGACAGGTCGATCTGCCGGGAGATGATGACGAATGTCATGCCCACGGCAATGATCGAGACCAGCGTCGTCTGCCGGCCGATGTTGAGAAAATTGTCGATCGACAGGAACCAGGGCGATGCCAGGCTGAACACGACCAGCATGATCGCGAAGGCGACGTAGAGCATGTAGGGACGCTCGCCTTGCAAGAGATGCAGCAATGCCAGGCGTCCGCCAGGCTGGTTGACGGCGGCTTTTGCCGGGCTCTGGGTTTCAGTCATGCCGCGTGCTCTTCCGATGGCTGCGAAATTTGGATGAGATGATGAAGATCCTCGGCGCTGCCGAGATCCAGTCTGGCAATCGTCCTGATGATGCGGCCATCGACGACGATCGAAATGCGGTCGCAGAGCTGCAGCAACTCGGAGAGATCAGACGACACCAGCAGCACACCACTGCCAGCGGTCGCCGCCGCACGAATGACGCCGTAGATTTCCTCGCGCGCGCCGACATCGACGCCGACCGTTGGCTCGTCGAGCAGCAGCACGCGCGGCCGCGGCTCGTTCCATTTGCCGAACACCACCTTCTGCTGGTTGCCGCCGGACAAGTTCTTCACCAGGGTCGATGCGCCCGGCGCCTTGACGGCCAGCCTGCGCATCGCCGCATCGGCGTGCTCGCTCGCCGCATGACGCTGCAGCCAGCCAAGGCGAGAGAAAGTCGGCAAGCGCGGCAAGGTCAAATTGCGCTCGATCGAATGTTCGAGGACCAACCCCTGGACATGCCGGTCCTCCGGCACCAGCGCGATGCCCTGCCGTATTGCCGCTGCCGGGTCCGTGCCCTTCAGCGACACGCCCTCAAGGCTGGCGTCGCCAGACTGGAAGGGCCGCAGGCCGAAGATGGTCTGCAGGATTTCGGTACGCCCGCTGCCGATCAGCCCGGCAAGGCCATGAATCTCGCCGCCACGCAATTCGAGGTTGACGCGATCGAGCCTGTCATTGCTGACATCAGCCAGTTCGAGCACCGGCTTTGCAGGCGAACCAGTCGACGGCACGCTTTGTCCCGATGCCGCCCCGTCCGTCTTCAGCACAGCATGATCCGGCCCGACGATCGCGCCGACCAATTGCCGCATATTGGTTTGATCGGTGACGAAGGTTCCGGCATTCTGCCCGTCTCGGAACACGGTCACCCGGTTCGAAATCCGGAACACCTCGTTGAGGCGATGCGTGACGTAGATCACGCCGACGCCACGCGCCGCGACCGCACGGATCGCCTCGAACAGGATCTTCTCCTCGTCGTCGGTCAGCGCCGAGGTTGGTTCGTCGAGGATGAGCAGGCGAACGTCGCCCATCAGCGCCTTGGCGATCTCGGTCATCTGGCGATAGGCAAAGGGCAGCGACCCGACCATGGCGCGGGCATCGAGCGGAATGTTCTGCGATTTGAGGAACGCCTCGGCCTGTGCCACCAGCTGGCGTTTTTTCAGGAAGCCAAGCCGTGTCCTCGGCTCTCGGCCCAGCAGCAGATTGTCGGCGACCGAAAGCGATTCGACCAGGCTCAGATCCTGATAGACGACCGCCACGCCTGCATCGCGCGACTGGGCGGGTGACGCAAACGAAACAGGCTTGCCGTCGATTTCGATCGAGCCGCCATCATGCACATGCACGCCGCTCAGGATCTTGATCAGCGTCGATTTGCCGGCGCCGTTTTCGCCAAGCAGCGCGTGGACTTCACCCGACAGGATTTCGAGGCTGACGCCGCGCAGCGCATTAACGCCGCCGAACCGCTTGCTGACGCCCTCGACGCGCAGCAAGGGGGTCTCGGACATCAGCGCAATCGAACCCTGTTCGATCATGGCGCCCGCACTTCCTCCCTTTGACGCGTCCCCTACCCAGATCGTCGAGAGTCTCTTTTGAGACTTCTCTTACTTTTTTTGTGACTTTTCCATCAGCTTGAGCAAATGTCAAATGAAGCTTGGCTGCTCCCCTAACTTCATCATCCACGGGCGAAGCAGGAGCGAAGCTCCGTCGCGGAGACCCGAGGATCCATGCCGCGACATAGGTCAAAGAACACGGCGGAACAGAATTCTGCACTCCTGCGGCGCGCCAGAGTCCCGACACACAGGCTCCTCGGGTCTGCGCCGCGTCGCTGCGCTCCTTGCTCCGCCCGTGGATGACGAATCGATGGGCGTTTGCGCCAATCGTCGAGAACAATCAGAACGAGCCCGGCCCGGCCTCCCCATGTTCGGTGATCACCGCATCGAAGCCATCCATGCCGGAGAAGAAGGCGCGCTTGAGTTTGCCGATCTTGCTCGAGTCGATGACCAGGTAGTTTTCTCGCGCCACGCTCATCACCTTCTGCTTCACCACCGCCTCGTGGAAATGCTCGCAGGTGGCGCCGCGCTTGGCGTCGACGCCGGCGGCCGACAGGAAGGCGGCGTTGATGCCGACGCTCTTCAAGATGTCGAAATCATGCGTGCCCGAGAAGGACGCCGAAGCCGGATGATAGACCCCGCCCAGCATGATGATCGTCACATTTGGCTTGCGGCTCAGCCGCTCCGCGACATTCATGGCGTAACATATTGCCGTTATTTGATAATTGTCGGGAATGAGGTCGATCAGATGGATCAGCGTCGTGCCGCAGTCGACGAAGATCGTCTCGTCGGGCCGTATCTTGCGCACCGCGTGCGCACAGGCCTCGCGCTTCGCCGCGGCATGGCTGTCGGCAGCGGTCGCCAGTTCGTAAGGGGTGTCAGTGTCGATCTCGGCTGCCGCCAATATGTGCCCTCCGAGATAGGCGATCTGCCCCTGATTGGTGGCGATGTCGCGCCGCACCGTCATCTCGGAGACGCCGAGCAGCGCTGCCGCTTCGCTGAGATGGATAACCCGCCGCTGCGACAGCAGATCGATCAGCCGTGCCGTCCGTTGCGCTTTGCGAGCAGTCATGCGTGGGGCCTGTTGGTCACCTGAAATGTGAGGATTTTAACAACCGCTCGCGTTCGGATGCAAGCGCGGTGTGTGGGCGCGTCCTGCAGGGCTTGCCTGGAGCCGATCGCGCAGACCATCAGGCCTTGGCTACTTCCCTGCCCCGAACCGCAAGCCATCCATCAAAAGCTTAACCAGCCGCCGCGAGCGGTCGCGCCATTCCGGCGTGTCGGGGGCGGAGTAGATGCCCGACAGCGCATGCAGCACGTCGGAGGCATCGACATCGTCGCGAATGGTGCCGTCGGCCACCGCCGCCTCGACCAATTGCCGCAAGGCTTGCGACACCCGCCCCGACGTGTCGGAAAACAGTGTCGAATTGGTGGAGATCAGGATGCGCAGGCTGGTCGCCAGGCCGCGCTTGGTGGCGATATAGTCGACGAAGCGCCGCATCCATTCTTCCAGCGCGACATCGGAGGGATTTCTTGACGCAAGTTCGCCGGCGGCGGCGCACAGCGCCTCCGCCTCGCGGCGATAGACCACCTCGACCAGGTGTTCGCGCGTCGGGAAATGCCGGTAGAGCGTGCCGATGCCAACACCGGCGCGGCGCGCGATCTCCTCCAGCGAGGCATCGATGCCGCGCTCGGCAAACACCGCCGCCGCCACCTCGACCAGACGGTCGCGGTTGCGCTGTGCGTCGGCACGCAGCGGCTTTTCCTCCGCGGCCTTCTGTTCGATGATGACGGCTTCGGCCAATTTTTTCTCCACGGACGAAATATGGGACTTGAACCCGGCCAGGCCAAGCCCCAACTAATAAACGGAGGCACCTCCGCTTTAGTGGAGTGCCTTTATCATATAAGAAGGGGAACGGGTATGTCACGTCTTTCGAACCTGCAAGCCGACATCTCCCCTGCCCGCCCGTCTCTCGGGAGATCCGCTGTCACCTCAGCCTGCACCTGACCATAAGGTCACCTTGCCCTTCTCCGGCAAGGCACCAGTTCACTTCCCATCCGCGTCAAGCAAACTGGAGCCAGACGCCCATGACCAGCCTTCCCATCACGCTCACCATCAACGGACACCGACACGAACTGGAGGTCGATCCACGCGTCACCCTGCTCGACCTCTTGCGCGAGCGGCTTGATCTCACCGGCACCAAGAAGGGCTGCGACCGCGGCCAGTGCGGCGCCTGCACGGTGCTGGTCGACGGCAAGCGCATCAATTCCTGCCTGGCGCTGGCGGTCAGCCATGATGGCGCCAATGTCCTGACCATCGAAGGCGTCGCCCGTGGCGAAGAACTGCATCCGGTGCAGGCCGCCTTCATCGCCCATGACGGCTTCCAGTGCGGTTTCTGCACGCCCGGCCAGATCATGAGCACGCTCGGCCTGATCTCCGAGGGCCAGGCCGGCGACGATCCCGAACGCATCCGCGAGGGGCTGAGCGGCAACATATGCCGCTGCGCCGCCTATGGCGGCATCGTCGAAGCCGTCCTGGAAGCCCAGGAGCAACTTGCCAAATCCGACCGGAGGACCGCGGCATGAGAGACTTCGATTACATCCGACCCGCCACCATTCCCGATGCCATCGCGGCGGCGGCCGAGCCGGGTTCGGCCTACCTGGCCGGTGGCACCAATCTGCTCGATTTGATGAAGGGCGGCATCACCAGCCCCGAGCGCATCGTCGACATCTCGCGGCTGCCGGAACTCAACCGCATCGAAAGGCTGGAGGATGGCGGCCTGCGCATCGGCGCGCTGGTCCGCAACGCCGATCTCGCCCATGACGCGGCATTCGCCAAGGCCTATCCGATGGTGGCGGAAGCGCTGCTGTCGGGCGCCTCGGCGCAGCTTCGCAACGCTGCCACTGTCGGCGGCAACCTGCTGCAGCGCACGCGCTGCAGCTATTTCTACGACACCGCCAGCGCCTGCAACAAGCGTGTATCAGGCGCCGGCTGCGCGGCACTTGGGGGCGAGAACCGCCTGCACGCCGTGCTTGGCTGGAGCGATGCCTGCATCGCCACCCATCCATCGGACTTCTGCGTGCCGCTGGTGGCGCTTGACGCCGTCGTCGAGATCGAGGGCAAGCAGGGTCGGCGCCATGTCACGCTGGCGGAATTCCACCTGCTTCCCGGTGAGACGCCGCAGCGGGAGAATGCGCTGGAGCCCGGCGACCTGATCGTCGCCGTGCGCCTGCCGGCGGAGGCCGCCTCCTTCGCCGCCAATGCCCGCTACCTGAAAATCCGCGAGCGCACCTCCTATGCCTTCGCTGTCGTCTCGGCCGCCGCGGCACTTGTCGTAGACGGCGGCAAGATCCGCGCCGCAAGGCTGGCGCTGGGCGGCGTCGCGGCCAAGCCGTGGCGGGCGCGCGCGGCCGAAGCCGTGCTGCTTGGTGCCGACGCCAATGAAGCGACCTTCGCCGGCGCGGCCGATGCCGCCTTGGCCGATGCCAGCCCCTCTGGCGACAATGCGTTCAAGATCGAGCTTGCCCGCCGCATCGTTGTCAGGGCGCTGACATCAGCGCAGGCGGGAACGCCCGAGCGGCTGCCGGCCCTGCCTGCCTCCCCCTTTTCCTCCATTCCCGGAGCGCGCCATGACGCTTGAACTCAGCCTCAACCAGCAACCCGCCCATACCAGGCAGGGCTCCAGCATCGGCCAGCCGCTGACCCGCCGCGATGGCTTTCTCAAGGTCACCGGCGCCGCCCGCTATGCCGCCGACAACCATCCGTCCGGCATGCTCTATGCCGTGCTCGCTGTCTCCAGTATCGCGCGTGGTCGCGTTGCCGCGCTCGATGTCGAGGCGGCCAAGGCGCACAAGGGCGTGGTCGAGGTGATGACGCCCAGGAACCGGCCGGCGCTCGCCGCCGACCCGGACGCCAAGGACCATCCCTTCATGTTCCGGCTCGACCTGCTGCAGAACGAAGAGGTTCGCTACCCCAACCAGACCATCGCCGTGGTGATCGCCGAGACGCTGGAAGCGGCGACCGAAGGGGCGGCGCTGCTCTCGCCGCGCTATGAGGCGTTGCCGGCACGCGTCGGTCTCGACGACGCCGAAAGCTTCGTGCCGCGTGGTGTCGGCGTCGGCAATCCGGCGGTGCAGCACAAGGGCGATGTCGAGGCCGGCCTCAAATCAGCAAAGACGCGGATCGAGGCCACCTACGAGACGCCGGCCCAATACCACAACGCCATGGAGCCGCATGCCATTGTCGCCGCCTGGGATGGCGACAAGCTGTCGATCGACACACCGAGCCAGGGCCTTGCCATGGCGCAGGGCCGCATCTCTGGACTGTTCGGCATCGCGCCGCAAAACATCCACATCCGCAGCCCCTTCCTCGGCGGCGGCTTCGGTTCGAAAGGCATGATTTCCGGGCCGCAGGTGCTGGGCGTCCTGGCGGCGCGCCTCGTTGGCCGCCCCGTCAAGCTGGTGCTGCGGCGCGAGCAGATGTACGGGCCGGTCGGCCACCGTGCGCCGACACGCCAGACCTTGCGCATGGGCATGGATGGCGAGGGGCGGCTGACGGCGATCCACCATCACGCCAAGACCGCGTCGAGCACCTTCGACGATTTCTTCGAACCGGCGGCGGACGCCTCGCATACGCTCTATGCCAGCCCGGCCATCACCACCTCGCACGAGGCGGTGCGGCTCGACACCGGGACGCCTCTGTTCATGCGCGCGCCCGGCGAAGCCACCGGCTCGATCGCGCTGGAAAGCGCTATCGATGAGGCGGCTCACGCCTGCGGCATGGACCCGCTGGAATTCCGGCTGCGCAACTATGCCGAGGTCGAGCCGATGACCGGCAAGCCGTTTTCCTCCAAGGCACTGCGCGAATGCTATAGTCAGGCCGCGAAGGCATTCGGCTGGGCAAGCCGCCCGCTGCAGCCCCGCTTGATGCGCGACGCCGACGGT
Organism: Mesorhizobium loti CJ3sym; assembly: GCF_000472785.1. Taxonomy (GTDB): domain Bacteria; phylum Pseudomonadota; class Alphaproteobacteria; order Rhizobiales; family Rhizobiaceae; genus Mesorhizobium; species Mesorhizobium loti_E. Next base: position 30,379 of record NZ_AXAL01000029.1, on the reverse strand, counting down.
TTCCTCACCGGCTGGGGCGTGGGCACGGCGACATTCCCGGCCATCATGTTCCAGGCCGAAGCGCGTGCGGTGCTGAAGGCCGATGGCAGCGGCCTGATGGAGACCGGCGCGCAGGACATGGGGCAAGGCGCCTGGACCGCTTTTGCGCAGATCGCCGCCGACGGGCTGGGGCTCGACATCGACCAGGTCGATTTCAGGGCCGGCAGCTCCGACCTTCCCAATGCGGGCATAGCCGGCGGCTCCGGCCACACGGCGACGGCCGGCATGGCGATCCACAACGCGGGTGCGGCCGTCATCGCCAGGCTTGCCGATCTCGCCACCGGCAACGAGGCCTCGCCACTATTCGGCGCCGACAATGAGGGCGTTGTGGCGCGCGGCGGGCGGCTGTATCGCCGCGACGATGAGAACCGGAGCGAAAGCTATGCCGAGATACTGACCCGCGCGGGCCTCACCGAGATCGAAGGCCATGGCAAGGGCGCTCCGGACGCGGCGTCCCAGGAGACCTATGCCAAGCACGCGCATGGCGCCGTGTTCGCCGAAGTGAAGGTCGATCCCGATTTCGGCCAGATCCGCGTCACCAGGCTGGTCGGCGCCTTCGCCGCCGGGCGGGTCATCAATCCCAGGCTGGTGCGCAGCCAGTATTATGGCGGCATGATCTGGGGCGTCTCCTTCGCGCTGCACGAGGAAGCCATCACCGACCGGCGCTCGGGCCGGATCCAGAACGCCAATCTCGCCGAATACCATGTCCCGGTGAATGCCGACGTGCCGTCGGTAGAGGCGATCCTGATCCATGAGGACGACCCTTACGTCAACGCGCTCGGCATCAAGGGCGTCGGCGAAATCGGCATCATCGGCACGGCCGGCGCGGTCGCCAACGCCGTCTGGCATGCAACCGGCGTGCGGCCTCGCCGCTTTCCGATCCGCATCGAGGACCTGCTGGGGTGAGAAGTGACGAAAGCCCGGAGCGAAAGCGCCGGACGGACAGGTGGGCCTCCACCTGTCCAACATGAAATAATTTCACCAGCGTCAAGCAACTGGAGCCCGACGCCCATGACGAAAATCCCCGTCCATCTCGACATTAACGGCACCCATCATCACCTGGAACTCGAACCCCGCGTGACGCTGCTCGATGCCTTGCGCGACCGGCTCGGCCTGACCGGCACCAAGAAGGGCTGTGACCATGGCCAGTGCGGCGCCTGCACCGTGCATGTCGACGGCGAGCGCGTGCTGGCCTGTCTGACGCTGGCGGCCCAGACCGAAGGCCGCACCATCACCACCATAGAGGGGCTTGCACGGGAGGGCGAACTGCATCCCGTGCAGGCTGCCTTCCTCGAGCAGGACGCCTTCCAGTGCGGCTATTGCACTCCCGGCCAGATCATGTCGGCGGTGGCCTGCATCCGCGAAGGCCATGCCGGCTCGGACGAAGAAATCCGCGAATACATGGCCGGCAATCTCTGCCGCTGCGGCGCCTATCCGCACATTGTCGCCGCTGTCCGCCAGGCAGCGCTGGAGGTCGCGTCATGAGGGATTTTTCCTATTTTCGCGCCAGCTCGCTTGATGCGGCACGTCAGGCAGCCGCCCTGCCCGGCACCATGCTGCTGGCCGGCGGCACCACGCTGATCGACCTCGCCAAATGCGGCGTCGCCGAGCCCGACACGCTGGTCGACATCACCCACCTCAAGGGGCTGGACCGGATCGACGTGAATGAGCGCGGCGCCACCATCGGCGCTCTCGCCAAGATGGGTCATATCGCGGACCATGCCGACATCAAGAGCCGCTTCCCCGCAATCTCCGAGGCGCTGTGGCAGGCTGCCTCAGCGCAGATCCGCAACATGGCGACCATCGGCGGCAATCTGATGCAGCGCACGCGCTGCCCCTATTTCCGTGGTCCCGCGAATTTTTCCGCCTGCAACAAGCGCGAGCCTGGCTCCGGCTGTTCGGCGATCGGCGGCGTCACCAGGGGCCACGCCGTGCTCGGCACAAGCGAGGCCTGCATCGCCATGTATCCCGGCGACCTCGCCACCGCTTTGGTCGCCTTCGACGCAACAGTTCATCTCGGCGAACGCAAGCTCCTGGTCGACGACTTCTTCCTGCTGCCCGGCAGCACGCCCGACAGGGAACACGCGATCGAACCGGGTGAGATGATCACCTCGATTGAAATCCCCTCATCCGCCGCTGCCCACCGCTCGACCTATCTGAAGATCCGCGATCGGCAATCCTATGAATTCGCCGCCGCAAGTGCCGCGGTCGGCATCGAGTTCGAAGCCGATGGCCGCACCATCCGCGACCTGCGTGTCGCGCTCGGCGGTGTCGCGACAAAACCATGGCGGGCACGAGCCGTGGAAGAGGCGCTGAAAGGCAAGGTCCTGGAACCGGAAACCGTTCGCGCCGCCAGCCGGCTCGCCGTCGAAGGCGCCGTCGACCATGGCGCCAACCACTACAAGATCGAGCTCGCTCCGCGCGTTGTCGCGCGCGCCATCCTCAAATTGGGAGAGACGGCATGACCGTTCACATCGCAAGCACTGTTCACGTCGGAAGACATGGCGACGCATCGGACGGCGCCTTGGCTGAAGCCGTTGGCGGCCGGCTGTCGCGCGTCGATGGCCCGGCCAAGATCACCGGTGCCGCCAGATACGCCGTCGAGCAGCAGCTTGAAGGGCTCGCTTATGCCGTGCTGGTCGAAAGCACGATCGCCTCAGGCAAGGTGCGCGCGATCGACACCAAAGCGGCCGGGGCGGCGCCGGGCGTGCTCAAGGTGCTCACCCCGGACACCATCATCAGCCTCAAGGGCGCCTCCGACTGGTTCGGCACGCCGCCGCTCCACAAAACCTACTGCCCGCTGGCGCGCGACATCACCTTTTCGGGCCAGCATGTCGCCGCTGTCGTCGCCGACACCTTCGAGCAGGCGGTCGCCGCAGCCGCGCTCCTCAAGGTCAGCTATGACGAGACGCCGGCAATCGTCGACCTCAGCGACGGCAAGGCCGGCGACGGCATTCCGATCGACGCCATGACCAAGGAATGGGGCGACGCGCCCGCCGCCTTCGCCTCGGCGCCGGTGCGCATCTGCGCCGCCTACAACACGCCGCGCGAATACCAGGCGCCGATGGAGCCGCATGGCCTGATCGCCCGCTGGGAAGGCGATCATCTCACTGTCTGGGAGCCCAGCCAATGGCTTGACGGCATGGCCCGCACCTATGCCGAATGGTTCGACATACCGTTCGAGAATGTCCGGCTGGTCTCGCCCTATATTGGTGGCGGCTTCGGCTCCAAGGCGCTGGCGCTGAGCCACGGCGCGGTGGCCGCTAGTGCGGCCAAGATGCTCGGCCGGCCGGTGCGGCTGGTGATGACGCGGCCGCAGACTTTTACCGGCTATGGCGGCCGTGCCGCGACGCGGCAGACGGTGACCATCGGCGCCGGCCATGACGGCGTGATCCAGTCGATCGTGCATCGCGGCGTCAATGAAACCTCCATGGACGGCATGTGGGTCGAGCCGCTGGGCTCGGTCACCTCGATCATGTACGCGACGCCGAATTTTTCCTCGAAACAGAATGTCGTGCGGGTGAATTCGGTGGTGCCGGGCGCCATGCGCGCGCCGGGCGAAAACCCTTCGGCCTTCGGCATCGAAAGCGCCATCGACGAGCTTGCCTATGAGGTCGGCATCGACCCGCTGGAGATCCGGCTGCGCAACTATGCCGAGCAGGACCCGCATGCCAAAAAAGCCTGGTCGACCAGGCAGTTGCGCGAGGCTTTTGCCGCAGGCGCCGAACGCTTCGGCTGGGCCAGGCGCACGCCGCAACCGCGCTCGATGCGCGACGGCAACCAGCTGATCGGCTGGGGTGTCGCCGCCGGCACCTATCCGGTGCGGCGCGCCTACGGCGAGGCGATCGTGCGCATACTGGCCGACGGCTCGGTCGAGGTCGAAAGCTCGTCGATCGACATGGGCCAGGGCACCTACACCATCCTGGCGCAGACCGCCGCCGAAACGGTCGGCGTGCCGGCCGACAATGTCGTGGTGAAACTGGGCGATTCCCGCTTTCCCCGCGCCGGCGTCACCGGTGGCTCGCGGCTGGCCGGCGTCATGACGGGAGCGGTCTACAAGGCAGCGACCTCGGCACTCGACCAATTGGTGGGCTTGGCAATCAGCGACCAGCGCTCGCCTTTCCACGCGCTGCAGGCCAACACGCTGGTCGTCGCCAACGGCCGCATCGCCTCGCCGCGCGGCGATGGCCCCGATATCTCGATCGCCGAACTGCTGAAGAGCGTCGGCCGCGACCATATCGAGGCGACCGGCGACACCATGCCGGCCAATTCGACGGCCGAGGACCGCTACAAGAACTACACCACCATCGCCATGTCGGTGCCGCACACGGAAGGCGACTTTTCCCGTCACTCCTGGTGCGCGCATTTCATCGAGGTGCGCGTCGACGAGGATTTCGGCACGGTGCGTGTGTCGCGCGTGGTGTCGGCGCTGGATTCGGGCCGGCTCTACAATCCGAAACTCGCCGAAAGTCAGTGGAAGGGCGGCATCATCATGGGCATCGGCCAGGCGCTGCTGGAGGAAGGCATCATGGACCGCCGCCACGGCCGCATCGTCAATAACAACCTCGCCGACTACCTCGTGCCGACCAATGCCGACATCCCCGACATCGAGGTGATCTCGGTTGGCATCCCCGACCTGCACTCCTCGGTGCTCGGCGGCAAGGGTGTGGGCGAACTGGCGATTGTCGGTGTCGCTCCGGCCATCGCCAACGCGGTGTTCCACGCGACGGGCAAGCGGATCAGGGATTTGCCGATCACGCTGGAAAAGCTGATCTGAGGGCGAGAGTTGCCAAGCCTCTCTCACGGGAGTTTGGCAGCGCATCGCCAGTGCGATCTCCAGCCTACTCCGGAAAATCCCAGCTCGATCGCGTCAATACATCCGCGGGTGGAAGGATCTCTTCGGTCTTGAGGTCCCGGCGCTGGACCTCATCGGCGACAAATTCTTCGGACGGCCCCAACCCGCCAGTTCTGATTTTCAACGGGATGCCGTCCTGCCTGAGACAGTGGTGAAGGCTCCCATCCTCCATGTTCGGCGTCATGTCGAACCACGCGCATGGCTCGCCCATAACGCTGCTGTTTTTACCGGTGCTTTTCGGTGCGCCGGCGAGACCACGACCATCGGGAAGAATGATCCTTTGTCCGGGCAGGTATCTCTGCAGCATGGAGAGATGCTCGAACGCGCCGCCCTTGAGCGTATTGAAGGATAATTGCTGCCCCGTCTGGTCGTTCCAGATGATGAGATATCGCCGCCCGTCGGCGTACGATCTCTCATCATAGGTCCAGGCATCGTGCCGGCGTACTGTCCTTGTTGCATCTGCAGAATGCATGTGGAGAGCATAGTCCGGAGACTGTTCAACGGCGGTTGCATCTTGCGCCGACTTGTCGTCGAAATGCAGCCATTGCGCGACGTCGAGCAGATCTGCGGGTGGACTAACCTCCTCGGTGGAAACAGGCCGGCGTTCGAGCCTGACCAGCGTCACCTGCTCCTCCGGCGAACCACCGTCACCCAGCACCCTCGCACCGATCTCAATCCCGTCGGCTGTAAGGCAACTCAGCCATTGCGGCCCGTTCTTCATCCGGTCCGGATCGCCGCGCAGGAATTTTCGCACGGTGCATGACTCGCCGGCATGCATTTCTGTTTGCCCGGTCTGGCTTGTTCCGCGTACCCCAAGCGACGATGCGGGTATCTCACGGTAGATCAGGACGGATGAATAGCTGGCCTCTGGATGTGGGCGGATGACGATCGATGTCTGCTTTGCCGGATTTCCATAGATGGTCGCTTGCTGTTCGTCGACACGCACCCAACCGCCATGCTGTGTGACGATCCGCGTTTGTGACCCGGTTGATTTTCCCCACATCTCCTCGGCCGTCATGGTCGCGACATAGTCGGGGATATCGGCTGAGGACGCATAGGGTATGCCGCCTGCCCGCACCGCGGAACTTGCCAGAACGAGTCCCACCATGATCGATAATCTCATCATGGCTTTCTCCCCCGCGCCACACCGCCGCAAGCCGTAGATTTCCCGGCAACAGCGGCGAATTTGCGACTGCCGAGCGGCGATCCGGGGCAGGCCGGCCGTCAACGCCGAACCCCCGAGCGGTATACCGCGACATGACGAAATCCGCCCCCCAACACCCAATGATCTCCGCCAAATGACGATTGTCCTCCAAGAGGCGTAGTCATATTCGCTTCCACGGATTGCCGGCCAACGGTTCCCCGACGGAGCTGCGTAGCGCGCCTGAAGCGCGGCTGTGGTATGACTGCAAGTATCTTATCGGGCAGCGGGAGGAAGTACGATGAGGCATGCACGAAGCAAGATGGCATTTGCCGTTCTGGCCTTGGGATTGTTCCAGGGTCTCGGCGTGGCACAGGCCGAGCAGGTCAAGGCATCGGGTTGTGCAAGAGCCGGCACTGAAGCCGGCTGCATCATTTTGCAGGACGGCGACAAAACTTACCAGATCACCTCTGCCAAGCCGAAACCGGCCATCGACACCTATGGAACCGTGACTGGCACCATCGGCAGCAAAATGACCATCTGCATGGAGGGCAAGCCGCTCGATGCCGCCGAATGGAAGCCGGATCCAGCCAAGGCCTGCACTAACTAACGCGGCGCAGCCGCCCCTACTCCGGCGAAGGCACCGGCGGCTTGGAGGTCAGCGCCGTCCCTGCGGCCGCGACAATGACCGCCGCGATGCCGGCCAGTTGCGGCGCGGTCAGGCTCTCGTGCAGGAACAGGAAGCCGGCGAGCGCGCCGAGCCCCGGTTCGAGGCAAGTCAGCGTGCCGTAGATGCGGGCCGGCATGCGCGTCAGCGCCACCATCTCCAGAAAGAACGGCAGTGCGCTGGAAAACAGGCCAACGAGCAGCGCGCTGATCAGGATCGACGGCGACAGCAGCGCCGTTCCCGCCTGCGCCACGCCAAAGGGCAGCACCAGCACGGCGGCGATCGCCATGCCATAGGCGGTGGTGCGGGTGCCAAGTTCGGCGCCAGCTTTCTGCGCAAGCACGATGTAGAGCGCCCAGAAACCGCCGGCCGCCAGCGCCAGCATCACGCCGGTCGGATCGAGCGGCTGCAGCGAATGGATGAAGGGCGACAACAACAAGATGCCGGCCACCGCAAGCGCGATCCAGGCAAAGTCGCCGGCGCGCCGCGAGGTCAGCGTCGCCACCAGCAGCGGCCCGGAAAACTCGAGCGCCACCGCGACGCCGAGCGGGATCCTGGCAAGAGCCGCATAGAACAGCAGGTTGAGCGCGCAGAGCGTCACGCCATAGGCGACCAGCCACGGCAAGGTGGCGCGCGACGGGCGCATCTGCCAGGGCCGCAGCACCGCGATCAGCATCAGCGCGCCGATGACCAGCCGCAGCGTCGTCGTGCCTTGCGCGCCGATCACCGGAAACAGCGTCTTGGCGAAGGTGGCGCCGATCTGGATCGACACCATGGCCCCCATCAGCGCCGCGACCGGCAAGGGCGCCGCTTCGCGACTGGCAATTGGCGTCGATGTCACTTTGGTTTCTTCCTCCCTGCCCTGCCGGGCATCCGCGCGACCCGGCGGCATGGCTGGCAGCTATGGCCTCCCCGGGCAGGCCTGTCGTGAGGCACCGCGAGACAGTCGGCTGGGGCAAGCGCCGAAATGATGGGAGTATCCGGAGCCGATGTTGCCTGCCATCCACGGCATCGGCGTGGGATCACGCCTGCCCGGACTAAGCGGTAGCGGCAACAGAGCGCTTGAAGACGATGGTAACCCGCGTGCCTTCGCTGGCGCTCGAATTCACGTCGAATTCCGCCTTGGCGTTCTCGGTCAGCGAGCGCGCGATCAGCGCGCCGAGCTTGCCGGGCTTGGGCCAGGTCTCGCCTTCCGGCAAGCCGATGCCGTCATCGGCGACGACAATACGGCAGCCATCGCCGTCAACGATGCTGTGCAGCGTGATCGTGCCGCCGTCGCGCCCTTTGAAGGCATGTTTGAGCGCATTGGTCAAAAGCTCGTTGACCACCAGCCCGGTCGGCATGGCGACGTTGATCGACACCGGATAGGTATCGACCTTCATGTCGAGGCGAATGCCCTCGACCGCGTGCGAGTTCATCACCGCTGACGCGATCTGGCTGAGATAGACGCCGAGATCGACCTCGTCCTTGTGATCGTCGCCCGACAGCGTCTGGTAGAGGATCGCCAGCGCGTCGACGCGGCCGGCAAGCCTCTCGAAGCGCTTCTGGTCCGGCGCGGTCGCGTTGCGTGTCTCCATCCGGATCAGTGCAGTGATCATCTGCAGATTGTTCTTCACCCGGTGCTGCAATTCGCGCAGCAGCGTATCCTTCTCGCGCACGCGCTCCTCGACGGAGCCTGCATCCTCGGTCTCGCCATGGGCCGAGACATCGACCAGCGCCACCAGCCGGAAGCAGACCTTGCCATTGTCGTCCTCGATGACGTTGGAATAGGCGTCCACGATCGCCGGCGTGTCCTGCGCCCGCTCCAGCCGGAACGTGCCGACGAAATCGGTTCCCTCGACCACCGCCTCGGACAACGGCCGGTCCTTCTGCTGGTGCAGGCCGGTGCCGGAAAGTGCCGCCCAGTGCTTCCTGGCAAGACTGGCCGCCTTCAGGCCGGACAGTTTCTCGAATTCCGGGTTGGCATAGACGACGCGTTCCTTCGCACTGAGGTCCGAGACGCCAATGGCGATCGGCACCTGGTCGAGGAATTTCTTGAACTGTTCGCTTTCCAGCGCGCTGGCAAGGTCCGGCGTATCGAGCAACTGCCCGACCGCTTCGGCCTTCTGTGTATCGGATGTCATCGGCGGCGCCTGTGCTGTGCGTGGGCGCCATCAATATCAGCGATGCGATCAGGTCGCTATCGCCAAAGCGGAAGGCAGCTTTTCACGCGCGTATCGGCATCAGGAACAGGCAGGCAGCCTGTTGTCGCGCAGCGGCAACGCCATGGTGATAGCGCGCCGAACTGGACAAGTTGGAGGCAAGTCCATGGAACGCCATGCCAACATGGGGCGTTTAGCCTGACGTCAGCAGGCCACCAATTGGATTTGGTCAGCGACTGGCGCAATTGGAGACTCATTATGGATATTCCCAAAGGCGCGACCGTTGCAGTAGCGGACGGCGAAAAGCTCAATCTGTTTCGCAACTCAGGAGACGAAGCCAATCCAAAGTTGACGGCGTCGGAAGTGGAAGACGTCTCGAATGACAACAAGGGGTCCGGCGCGCGTCATCAAAGTAGCTCCGCCAACCCGGACAACAGTCAGATCGACGAAGATAGCTTCGCGGCAGGAACAGCCGAACTTCTCAACCGACAAGTGCTCGGCGGTCAAATCGCCAATCTGATCGTCATTGCCGCTCCCCGAACGCTTGGGGAACTGCGCAAGCACTACCATCAGAAACTGTCGGCGGTGCTTATTGGCGAGATCGCAAAAGACCTCACCGGGCATTCGGCGCAGGAGATAGAGAAAGTCGTTGCCGCTGCCTAGATGGTCAATCTGACCTTAGAAAATCCCTGCATGTTCACCGCCTGAAGTCTCTCGCCGGAGCAGTTGGCGAGAGTACTCCACTTGATTGCCCGCAGCACGATATCGTCGGCGGCGAACAGGCTGGACGGCCATTCATCACTGCGCCGCCATCTTCGCCAGCCGTGGTCCGGTCTTGACGTCGACGATCTCGGGCTTGCTGCTGTCGACCGCGCCATCCCAGCCGCCGCCCAGCGCCTTGTTGAGGGCGATGTAGTTGGTCGCCAGCAGCACGCGGCTTTGCAGCAGTGAATCCTCGGCCGAGTAGAGCGAGCGCTGTGCGTCGAGCACATCGAGCAGGCTGGTCTCGCCGGCCTTGTAGAGCGTGCCTTCGAGACTTGCCGCCTCGCCATAGGATTTGGCCGACGCGGCGAGCTTGCCGATCCGGATGCGCTCCTGCGCCATCAGCACCAGCGCATTCTCCACATCCTCGAGCGCGGTCAGCACCGAGGCGCGATAGGCGATGAAATACTGGTCGCGCTGGGCGCGGGCGACATCGGCCGCCGCCTGTAATTGCCCGGCATTGAACAGCGGCACGCTGAGCGACGGCCCGAAGGACCAGCCGATGGACGAATTCTTGCCGAGATCGCCGAGATTGAGCGCCGCCGTCGAGATATTTCCCGTCAGGCTGACCGAGGGATAGCGCGCCGCCTCGGCCTGGCCGACCTTGGCGGTGTATTGCGCATATTGCCGCTCGGCCATGCGCACATCCGGGCGCGACAACAGGATGTCGGCGGGGATCCCGGTCGGCATCGGCAAACGCGGCGACGGTATCGGCTTGCCGCGCTTCAGCCGCTCGACGAGTGCGGCCGGCGGCCGACCGGTGAGCACCGAGAGACGATGCACCGCCTCGGCATAGCTTGCTTCCAGCGTCGGCACCGCGGCCTCGGTGCTGGCCGCCTGCCCCATCGCCTTGGCGACATCGGCCGCCGTCGCCGACCCTGCCAGCAACATGGTGCGGGTGAGTTCGGCGGTCTGTCGCTGCGACACGGCCGAACGCCGGGCGAGCGCGATGCGGGCCTGGTAGCCGCGCGCCTGGGTGTAATAGGACGCGACATCGCCAACCAGGCTCAGCAGCGTCGAGCGCAACTCCTCTTGCGACCCATCCACGCCGTAGCGCGCCGCCTCGACACCCCTGCGGTTGGCGCCGAACAGATCGAGTTCCCAACTGGCGTCGAAGCCGGACTGGTACTCGCTGTAGATCGAATTGGCCCCCGATGTGGTCTCCGCTGACTTGTTGCGCGTCACCGACCCGGAACCATCCAGGGACGGCAGCAATGTGCCGGCGCTCTGGCGGTAGCTGGCGCGCGCCTCGCGGATCTTGGCTTTCGCGGTGGCGACATCGAGATTGCCGGCGACCGCTTCCTCGACCAGCGTGTTGAGCGTGGGATCGCGCAGACGCTGCCACCATTGCGACAGCTGCGCCGGCTGGGCGGATTTCGTCGGCTTCTGCCCGCTCCAGTTTGCCGGCATCGGCAGGATTGGCGTTTGATAATCCGGACCAACGACGCATCCGGTGAGAAAAACAGCCGTAATCATGGGCACAATGAGCCGCCCCGCGGCCACCGGGCCACGTTCAAAACCTGTCATGTGAAGTTTCCTTATTGCTGGTTGGCCGTCGCCGGCTTCTCGTCGGTGCCCTGCCCGGTATCCTGCCCAGTATCCTGTTCGGCCGCCCCGCCCTTGAAGATGCGGCGCACGGTGACGAACAGCAGCGGCACCAGGAACACGCCGATCACGGTCGCCGCGATCATGCCGCCCATGACGCCGATGCCGACCGAGTTCTGCGCGCCCGAACCGGCGCCGCTGGCGATCGCGAGCGGCGTGACGCCAAGGATGAAGGCCAGCGACGTCATCAGGATCGGTCGCAATCGTTGTCGTGCCGCCTCCAGCGTCGCCTCGACCAGCCCCATGCCGGCCGCCTGCCGCTCGATGGCGAACTCGACGATGAGGATGGCGTTCTTGGCGGCAAGGCCGATCGTGGTCAGCAGGCCGACCTTGAAATAGACGTCGTTGGTCTGGCCGAAGATGGTCGCCGCCAGCAACGCGCCGAAGATGCCGATCGGCACCGACAGCATGACCGCGAACGGGATCGACCAGCTCTCATAAAGTGCCGCCAGGCACAGGAACACGACCAGCGCCGAAATCGCATAAAGCGACAGCGCCTGGTTGCCGGAAAGCCGCTCCTGATGCGACAGCCCGGTCCATTCGTGGGAATAGCCGGGCGGCAACTGCGCCACCAGCCTGTCGATCTCGTCCATGGCCGCACCCGAACTCACGCCGGGCGCCGCGGCACCCTGGATCTCGACCGCCGCCGAACCATTGTAGCGTTCAAGCCGGGGCGAGCCGAATGTCCAGTGGCTGGAGGCGAAGGCCGAGAACGGCACCATGGCGCCGCTGGCATTGCGCACCTGCCATTTGTCGAGATCTTCCGGCTGCATGCGGAAGTTCGCGTCCGACTGCATATAGACCGGCTTCACCCGCCCGCGATCGATGAAGTCATTGACATAGTCGCTGCCCCAGGCGCTCGACAGCGTGTTGTTGATGTCAGCGAGGCTGACGCCAAGCGCGCTGGCCTTTTCCTGGTCGATGTCGACAGAGAATTGCGGCTGGTCCTCCTGGCCATTCGGCCTTGTGGCGGTGAGCAGCTTGCTCTGCGCCGCGAGGCCCAGAAGCTGGTTTCGCGTCTGGATCAGCGCATCATGGCCGGCGCCATTGACGTCCTGCAGGTAGAAATCGAAGCCGTTGGTGTTGCCAAAACCCTGGATCGCGGGTGGCGCAAGCGCGAAGACCTGCGCATCCCTGATCTCTCGGAAGGCCCCCATGGCGCGGCGGGCAACCGCTTGCGCCGACAAGGTTGGCGATTTGCGCTGGCTGAATTCCTTCATCGGCACGAACGCAATGCCGACATTCTGGCCCGCGCCACCGAAGCCGAAGCCGGAAGCGGTGAAGACCCCTGCGACCGCGTCCTTCTCGTCCTTGAGATAGTGGTTGGTCACCTCAGCCAGCACGCGCTCGGTGCGGTCCTGCGTCGCGCCGACGGGCAGCGACACGCTGGTGATCAGGATGCCCTGGTCCTCTTCCGGCAGGAACGAGCTCGGCAGCCGGGCAAACATCCAGCCCATGGCGACGACGATGGCGAGGAAGATGACGAGAAAGCGCCAGGACCGGTTGATGATGCCGTGCGAGCCGTTGCGGTAGGCCGTCGTGCCGCGGTCGAAGACGCGGTTGAACCAGCCGAACGGGCCGGTCTGCGTCGCATGGTCCTTGGGCCGCCGCAGGATGGTGGCGCACAGCGCCGGCGTCAGCACCAGGGCGACCAGCACCGACAGCACCATCGCCGAGACGATGGTCACCGAGAACTGCCGGTAGATGATGCCGGTCGAGCCGCCGAAGAAGGCCATCGGCACGAACACCGCCGACAGCACGGTGGCGATGCCGACCAGCGCGCCGGTGATCTCGTTCATCGATTTTCGCGTCGCCTCTTTCGGCGACAGATCTTCCTCCTGCATGACGCGCTCGACATTTTCGACCACGACGATGGCGTCGTCGACCAGCAGGCCGATGGCCAGCACCATGGCGAACATGGTCAGCGTGTTGACCGAATAGCCGAAGAAGGAGAGCACGCCGAATGTGCCGAGCAGCACCACCGGCACGGCAATGGTCGGGATGATCGTCGCCCGCAGATTCTGCAGGAAGATGAACATCACCAGGAACACCAGCACGATCGCCTCGGCCAGCGTCTTGACCACCTCCTCGATCGATAGCCGCACGAAGGGCGAGGTGTCGTAGGGGTAGACGACCTCGACGCCTTGCGGGAACGTTGAGCTCAGCCGGTTGATCGTCGTGCGCACCGCTTCCGCGGTGTTGATCGCGTTGGCGCCGGTCGCCAAATTGATCGCGACGCCGGCCGCTGGCTGGCCATTGAACCGGGCGGCCGTCGTATAGCTTTCGGCGCCGAGCTCAACGGTGGCGACGTCATTGAGGCGAACCAGCGAGCCGTCGACCGTGCTCTTCAGGATGATGTTGCGGAACTGTTCGGCGGTTTGCAGCCGGCTCTTGGCGGTCACCGTGGCATTGAGCTGCTGGCCCTTGCGTTGCGGCATGCCGCCGAGCTGGCCGGCCGAAACCTGGGTGTTCTGCGCTTCGATCGCCGAAGCCACGTCACTCGGCATCAGCGTGTATTTGGCGAGCTTGTCGGGATCGAGCCAGATGCGCATGGCATAGCTGGAGCCGAACAGCTGCGTCGAGCCGACGCCTTCGACGCGCTTCAGCGTGTCGTTGATGGTGCTGTCGACATAGTCGGCAAGATCGGTCGAGTTCATCTTGCCGTCACTGGAGACGAAGCCGATGACCATCAGGAAACCGGTCGAGGATTTGGAGACGGTGATGCCGTTGCTCTGCACCACCTGCGGCAGCTGCGACTGCACCAGCTGCAGCTTGTTCTGCGTCTGCACCTGGGCGGTGTCGGGATCGGCGGCGGTGGTGAAGGTCAGCGTGATCGTGGCCGCGCCGGTCGAGGTCGAGGTCGCCGTCATGTAGTCGAGATTGTCGATGCCGGTCATGCCTTGCTCGATGACCTTGGTCACCGAATTCTCGACGGTCGACGCATCGGCGCCCGGATAGGTGGCGCTGATGTTGACGGTGGTCGGCGCGATCTGCGGATATTGCGAGATCGGCAGCGTGGTGAGCGCCAAAAGTCCGCCCAGCATGATCACGATGGCGATCACCCAGGCGAAGATCGGCCGGTTGATGAAGAATGCTGACATCGCTCAGTTCCCGGCCGAGGCGCCTTGCGCCGATTTTTGGCCACTGTCGGCCACCGCTGTGGGAGATGCGGACGAAGAGGTCTGCGCGCGGTCCTTGACCTCGCCGGTTGTCTCGTCGATCGTCACTTCGACGCCCGTCGCATCGCCGCCGGGCCGCACCAGTTGCAGGCCCTCGACGATGACGCGGTCGCCGTCGCCGACACCTGAATCCACCAACCAGTTGTTGCCGACGCTGCTGCGGACAGCCAGCACACGCGTCTCGACCTTGCCCTGCGCGTTGATGACCATGGCGGTCGCCTCGCCCTTGGTGTTGCGGGTCACGCCGCGCTGCGGCACCAGGAAACTGTTCTGGGCAACGCCCTCCTCGACCAGCGCCCGCACATACATGCCCGGCAACAGCAGGCGGTCGGGATTGGGGAACTCGGCCCTGAGTGCGAAAGTGCCTGTCGTCTGGTCGACATTGGCGCCGGCGAATTCCAGCTTGCCGGTCTGCGTGTAGATGGTGCCGTTCTCGAGCTTCAGCTTGACGCTGACATTGGGGCCGCTGAACTTCAGCCGGCCCTCATTGATGGCCTGGCGCAGATTGAGCAGATTGGTGCTCGACTGCGTGACGTCGACATTGATCGGATCGAGCGAACGGATGGTGGTGAGCAGGGTGTCCTGGTTGGCGGTGACCAGGGCGCCTGGCGTCAGCGACGACTTGTCGATGCGGCCGGCGATCGGCGCGGTGATGCTGGTGTAGTTGAGATTGATGCGTGCGGTCTCGACACTGGCCTTGGCCGACGCCACATCCGCATTGGCCTGCGCCAGCGTTGCCGCGGCATCGTCATAATCCTGTTTCGAAACAACGTTCTGCTTCAACAAGCCGGCATAGCGGTCGAACTTGGCCTGCGCGGTCGGAACCGCCGCTTCAGCCTTCTGCTGGGCTGCCTGCGCACTGTCATAGGATGCCTGGTAGCTCGCTGGATCGATGAGGTAGAGCGGCTGCCCGACCACCACCTCGCTGCCTTCCTTGAACAGTCGCGCCTGGATGATGCCGTTGACCTGCGGGCGCACATCGGCGGTCAGCGAGGCTGACGTGCGTCCCGGCAGTTCGGCCGTTATCGCCACCGATTGCGGGTGCAGCGTGACGACGCCGACTTGCGGCTTGCTTGCACCGGCCATGCCGGCGGGAGCTTTGCTTCCCTCCTGCGAACAGGCGGCCAGAAGAACCGTGGCAGCAAGCGCTGCTGCCCAGGGTGCGAGCCGGCGGCGGGAAGACGGGCTAGACTGGATAGACATGGCCTGGATGATCTTTCGCTGGAGTTGCGGTCGCCGTCTGGCTGTCGAGGTCGGATCGTTCCACCAGGAGCCGGGCGAGATGCCGGCCAAGGAAGCGCTGGATGTCGTCCATGAAGGTGTAGACGACCGGAACGTAGACGAGGCTGAGCACGGTCGAGGAGATGAGCCCGCCGATCACCGCGATCGCCATCGGCGCCCGCGTCTCGGCGTCGGCGCCGATACCGAGTGCGATCGGCAGCATGCCGGCGCCCATGGCGATCGATGTCATGACGATGGGCCGTGCCCGCTTGCGGGCAGCATCGAGCAGTGCGTCGAAGCGGCTCATGCCACGCTCCTTCTGAGCGACCAAGGCGTACTCGACAAGCAAGATCGAGTTCTTGGCCGCAATGCCCATCAGCATCAATATCCCGATCAGCGGCGATATGCCAAGCGCCTTGCCGGCAATCAGCATGAAGCCGAGCGCACCGCCGATCGAAAGCGGCAGCGCGACCAGGATGGTCACCGGCTGCACGAAGCCGCGGAAAAGCAGCACCAACGTCAGGTACATAAGCAAAATGCCGGCGGCGATCGCGGTGGCAAAGCCGGAAAACAGCTCCTGCATGCGTTGGGCATCGCCCCGCGCCAGCTCCTGCACGCCGGCGGGCAGGCTCCGCATCGCCGGCAAGGCATGGATGGCCGTGGTCGCCTGGCCGAGCGTCATGCCGGAAAGATCCGCCTCTATCGTGGCGCTGCGGCTGCGCCCGACCCTTGTGATGCTGTTTGGCCCGGCATCGAAGCCGATATCGGCGACGGCGCCCAGCGGCACGGTGCCCTTGCTGCCGATCAGCGGCAGCATGGCCAGTTTCGCCGGATCGTCGATGGCGCCGTCGGGCAAGGTCACCACGACAGCCACCTGGCGGTCGCCTAGATTGAACTTGGCCAGGCTGGTGTCGGTGTCGCCGATGGTGGCGATCTTGACCGTTGCCGCGATCTCGGTCGGCGTGACGCCGAGTTCGGCCGCCCTGGCACTGTCGGGGCGCACGATCAGCTCCGGCTTGGTCGTCGCCGCCGTCGAGGTCGGGTTGATCAGGCCGGGCACCGACTTCATCCCGTCGATCAGCGCATCGCTCGCCTTTTCAAGCGCCGCGCCGTCGTCGCCGACCAGCGTGATCGCCACCTTGGCGCCGGCAAAGCCGTCGGCGCCGAACTGGATGCGGGCGCCTGGAATAGCGTTGAGCTTCGGTGACGCCTCGGCCTCGAACTGCTGCTGGCTCACCCTGCGCGCGCCACGCGGCTTCAAATTGACGGTGACATTGGCGCTGCGCACCTCAGCCGATGTCGAGCCGCGGTTCGGGCCGCCGCCCGAGGCGGCCGCAGTGCCGATCGTGGCGAAGATGCTGTCCACTGCCGGCTCGTCCTTCAGGCGCCTTGTGATGTCCTGGACGACAGCGGTCGTCTGTTCGATCGTCGATCCCGGCTGCAGCTCGACCGAAATCATCGAGCGGCCGCGATCGGTCGCCGCCATGAATTCAGTCGGCAGTTTGGTTGCCAGCCCGAGCGAACCGGCGAAGAAGGCGATGCCGGCGACGAGCGTGATCCAGCGATGGTCGAGCGCCTTGCGCAGCAGCCAAAGATAGGTCGGCACCCAGGCCGGCATGTCGTCCTCGCTATGGCCGCCGGCGCGCACCAGATAGGCGCCCATCAGCGGCGTCAGCATGCGCGCCACCAGCAGCGAGAACAGCACCGACACGCAGACCGCGACGGCGAAGGAGAAGAAGAATTTTCCGGGAATGCCGGGCATGAAGGCGACCGGGAGGAACACCGCGACAATGGTCGCCGTGGTGGCGACCACGGCCAGCCCGATCTCGTCGGCGGCCTCGATTGCCGCCTGGTAGGCGCTGGCGCCGGTCTGGCGCATATGGCGCACGATGTTCTCGATCTCGACGATGGCGTCGTCGACTAGGATGCCGACCACCAATGACAGCGCCAGCAAGGTGATGTTGTTGAGCGAAATGTCGAACGCCGCCATGACGGCGAAGGTCGGGATCAGCGACAGCGGCATGGCGACCGCCGACACCAGAGTCGCCCTGATGTCGCGCAGGAACAGCCAGACGACGCCGATGGCGAGCAGCGCGCCAAGCCACAGCGCCTCGAACGCGGCGTCATAGCTTTCCTGCACGAAGCCGGACGACGAGGTGACTTCGGTGAATTTCGCGGTGTCGGTCTTCGCGCTGATGCTCGCGATCGCAGATCGCGCAGACTTGACCACGTCGATCTCGCTCGATCCGACCGAGCGGTAGACGTTGAAGGCGACGACCTGCCGGCCGTCGAGATAGGCGGCCTGGCGCGGCTTTTCCCAGCTGTCGACCACGCGGCCGAGGTCCGAGAGCTTGACGCCGCCAGCGCCATTCAGCGCGATGCGTGTGTCGGCCAGCGCCTCGACGGTTCCGGCACTGGCCAGTGTGCGCACCGACTGCTCCTGGCCGCCGACGCTGGTGCGCCCACCCGGCTGGTTGACGTTGTTGGAGGCGAGCGTCTGGCTGACATCGCCGGCGCTGATGCCGAGTGCTGCAAGGCGGTCCGGATCAAGCTCGACGCGGATGACCCGGTCGACGCCGCCCGAACGGGTGATCTTGGAGACACCGTCGACGCCGAGCAGCGCCTTGGCGACATCATTGTCGATGTACCAGCTCGGCGCGTCCGGCGACATTGAAGGCGCTTCGACGACATAGGTCAGCACCGAATTGCCTGATGCGTTCATCTTGGCGACGACCGGCGTCTGCGCCGCGGCCGGCAGGCTTGACTGCACTTCCGACACGGCGTTGCGGACATCGTTGGTCGCCGTCTCGGGATCGGTGCCCAGCGTGAACTCGACCGTGGTGACGGAGGAGCCCTCGCTGATCGAGCTCGAGACGTCGTCGACGCCTTCGAGCGTCGCCACGGCGTTCTCGACCACGCGGGCCACCTGCACCTCCATTTCGCTGGGCGCCGCACCCGGCTGCGAGACGTTGACGGTGACCGTCGGCAGGTCGATGTCCGGCATGTTGTTGGTGCGCAGTTGCATGAAGCCGTAAAGGCCGGCGATGGTCAGCGACAGGAACAAAACAATGGTCGGCACCGGGTTGCGGATCGACCAGGAGGAAATGGCATTCATCGCGCCGCCTCCGCCACCTTGCCGGCGGCATCAGTGCCGGCTTGCGCATCCGCGATACGCACCAGATTACCGTCGCTGAGGAAACCGGCGCCGGCGACAACGACGCTGTCGCCTTCCGACAGTCCGCCTTCGATGGCGACGCGGCCATTCTGGTGCCCGCCGACCCTCACCGCACGCGCGCTGGCCTTGCCGGCGGCATCGACGACGAAGACAACAGGCTTGCCGTCCTGCCAGACAAGGGCTGCCTCGGCGACGCTGAGCCTTTGCGAGGCGGCGCCGGTAATCGAGACGCGGGCGAACATGCCGGGCTTCAGGCCCGAGCCAACGCCCAGCCCGACATAGACGGTGGCGAGCCGCGTCGTCGAACTGACCGTCTGCGCGATCGAGGAGACGCTGCCGGCGAAAGTCCGGCCTGACGCATCGACAACATTTGCCGCCTGCCCGACCGAGATCGCCGGCAGGTCCTTTTCCGGGACAAGCACGCCGACCTCCAGCCTGCTGTCGCGGATGATCTTCATCAGCTCTGTGCCGGCCTGGACGATCGAGCCGGCGACCGCGGGCCGGTTGGAGACGATGCCGTCGAAGGGGGCGCGGATGGTCGCCTGGTCGAGCTCTGCCTGCAGCCGCTCAGCGGCGGCCTCGGCCTGCGCGACCCCGGCCCGGCCGGTCTTGACGGCGGTGGTCTTTTCCTCGGCCGTCTCAGCGCTGATTGCCTTGCTGGCCAGCAGCCTGTCGGCGCGGCCGGCGGCGGAGACGGCGGTGTCCAGCGTCGCCTGGGCCTGGTCGACCGCAGCCTTTTGCTCGGCCAGCTGTGCCTTCAGCACCGAGGCGTCGAGCCGCGCCACCACGTCGCCGGCGCGCACATGGTCGCCTTCGCCAACCAGCACTTCGGTCAATTTGAGGCCCGATGTCTCGGCGCCGATGGTTGCTTCCTGCCAGGCAGCGACGGTGCCGGTGGCGCTGATCGACGAGGCGATGGCCTGCGAGCGCACCTTTTCGACGGCAACCGTCAGGCTGACGCGCGGCGCCGCCACCTGCGCGGCGACTGTCGCGCGGCCATAGGCGCCCAGCGCCGCCGTAGCGACCAGGACGACCAGCACGCCCGCCAGGACAAGATAGGTCTTACGCGATCTTGCGGTCATGATGTCCATGGCAGTTAGGCTGCTGCGAAGCCGGCAGCGACAGCCGCCAGGCGGCGAAGCTCAGGCGCACCGCGCCCTTCAGCGTATCGGCAGGCAAGGCCGGCAGCGTGGCGGCATGGCCGGCGCGCCGGCCGAGCGAGAATTTTGGGGTGACCGATGCGATCAGCCGCAGCATCATCATGGCTTCCCACATTGTCGTGTTTCCATTTGTGGATTGGGCATGGTTGGAACGTTGGGATGGCGGCGAGCCGCCATCCCTGAGAAAACCGGCCGGCCCGAGAACGGGTTGAGTACCGGGCCGGCCGGCGCAGCCGCTCGGAGTTATCAGCCATTCCCGGGCTGGGGTGGCGGAAGCTGTCGGCCCTGATCGGGCGGACCTCCGGGTGGGGCTGCGTCTTCCGGCGGGCCGCCCCAGGGACCGGGGGGTGGTCCGTGGGGGCGTTCCGCCGAAGCGAGGATTTCGAGCTGTTCGGGGGAAAGCTTGGTGCGCAGTTCGGCGATCGCGTCCTTCAATTTGGCGGCCGAAGCGGCGCGTGCGGTAACCTCGTCGGCCAGCCTTTCCTGGAAGGCGAAGGGGTCGGACTTGCCGCCCGGACCAGCATCCGGACCCTTGGCCTCGGGCCCGCCAGGACCAGCGGGGCCGCCCGTGCCGCCGGGGCCGCGATCATGCAGCGGCGGCGCAAGCATGGCCTGCAGCGCGCTGGTATAGTCGCGCCAGGCGTCGAGTTGCTCGCTGCGGATGCCGACGCGCGTCTCGAGCACTGCCAGCCGGGCAGCCAGCATGAATTCCGGCGGCGGTCCCATGCGGTGGAGGCCAAAGGCTTCCGGACCGAAGGCTTGCGGACCCCAACCTTGCGGACCAGGCCGCATCGGTCCATGCGGACCAGGAATCGGCCTATCCTGAAGGGCCATCACCGGCGGCGCATCGCCGGGACCGGCATCGGGCTGTGCCGCCAACGCGGGGTGGATTGCGGCGACGGAAAACAGGCCGAGCGCAAGAAGTCTGCTTCGCATGACGGTGTTCCTTTCTCTCATGCATCGGACAGCCCTGAGGATAGGAAGCGTGTTTGTCTGCTTCGCGTCGGCATGTTGCCGAAGGTTTCCGCAAAGCGGCAATTTGTTTCCGAACGTTTCCGGCGGCCCGTTGGAAACATTGCGTTGCAATTTTCCATGCCGCTTTGGCGTGCGCTCCCTATAATCACGGTCAGGCAAAGGGCACGCATCATGCAGTCACAACCCCATATCCTCGTCGTTGACGACGACCGCGAGATCAGGACGCTGCTCGGCCGCTATCTCGACGGCCAGGGTTTTCGCGTCTCGGTGGCGGCCGACCGGCGCGAATGCGAGCAGAAGCTCGCCGCCGGCCAGTTCGACCTCGTCGTGCTCGACGTCATGCTGCCGGACGGCTCGGGCCTCGACATCTGCCGTGCCATGCGCGACCGCAAGCCACATGTCCCCGTCATCCTGCTGACGGCGCTGAAGGAAGATGTCGACCGCATCATCGGGCTGGAGCTCGGCGCCGACGACTATCTCGGCAAGCCGTTCAACCCGCGCGAGCTCACCGCCCGCATCCGCGCCGTGCTGCGGCGCGCCACCCCCGAGGAGGCGCCGGCGCCCCGCGCGCGCATTTATCGCTTCGCCAGCTACCGGCTGGAGCCGGACACCCGCAAGGTGATGGATGCACGCGGCGAGCTTGTCGATCTGACCGGCGCCGAGTTTGACCTGTTGCAGGTGTTCCTCGATCGTCCCGGCCGCTTGCTCTCACGAGACCAGCTGCTTGACCTGACGCAAGGCCGCGAGCGCGACCCGCTCGAACGCTCTGTCGACGTGCTGATGAGCCGGCTGCGCCGCAAATTCTCCGACACCGGCGACGGGCCACTGTTCAAAACGGTGCGCAATGGCGGCTACCAGCTGACCGCGCGCGTCGAGGCTGTGGAGGCACAGGCGTGAACTCGCTGCGCCGCCGCCTCATCCTGCTGCTGATCCTTTCGATCGTCGGCGTCGTCGGCCTGGCGACGGCCGCCGTCATCAGCGTGCGCGGCGGCGGGCCGCCGCCGGAGCTGACCGTGCCGTGGATCGCCCAGCAGATGGAACTGGTGGTGCGGCTGCTGCCGGGACCCATTCCGGACGTGCTGCGGGTGCAATTCACCGACCATCCGGCCCCCGGCAAGGTCGCCCGTGCGGAAACGGCGATGCTCAACGACATCCTGCAGCGCCGCGGCTTCGACCTTCTGGCGATCATCAGCGAGAAGCCCGACGGACCCGGCCAGACCGCCTCGGTGCAAATGCCCGATCACCGCTGGGCGATCACTGACGTGCCGCACCTCAAGCCGCCCGGGCGCGAATGGCTTGTTCTGGCCGGCTGGATCTCGTTGATCGTCGCCGGCGCCACCGCCGTCTCGGTCTATTTCACCTCGGTGCTGATCCGGCCGCTGGAAATGCTGGAGGCCGCCGCCTCCAAGATCGGCAGTGACGGCGTGCTGGCCGCGGTGCCGGAAGTGGGCTCGGCCGAGGTGAAGGCCACCGCGCATGCGCTGAACCAGCTCTCGTCGCGGCTGCGCACCGCCATGGAAAGCCGCATGCGGCTGGTGGCCGCCGCCGGCCATGATCTGCGCACGCCGATGACGCGCATGCGCCTGCGCGCCGAGTTCCTCGACGAAGAACGCGACAAATGGCTTCACGACCTCGACGAGCTCGACCGCATCGCCGACAGCGCCATCCGCCTGGTGCGCGAGGAGGTCAACCAGGACGCCGTCGAGACGCTGGACCTGCGCAAGATGGTGGAGGATATCGAAGCCGAGATGGTCTCGCTCGGCCATGCCGTCTCGATCGGCCATCTGGACAATGTGTCGGTGCGCGCCGGCGCGCTCGGCCTGCGCCGCGCGCTGCGCAATTTGATCGTCAACGCCGCCACCCACGGCAAGGCCTGCAGCATCGATCTCGCCTTGGCCGACAGGCGTGCCGTGCTGACCATTTCCGACAACGGCCCGGGCATTCCCCCCGACCTCATCAACAAGGCCTTCGAACCCTTCTTCCGCGTCGACCCCGGCCGCCAGCAATTCATCCCCGGCGCCGGCCTGGGGCTGGCCATCGCCAAGGAAATCATCGAGCGCTATGGCGGGACGGTGACGCTGGAGAACCGCCAAGGGGGTGGGTTGGCGCAGACGGTGGTGTTTGCGGCTGTGTGAGGGCAAATGAAAAGGCAACGTCGGCGGGACAGCGCCCCCCTCTGTCCTGCCGGACATCTCCCCCTCGAGGGGGGAGATTGGTTGCTTCGGCGACAGCTCATTCTTTGCAACGTTGGTGGTTGGCGAAAGCCTTCGCGACATCCGATCTCCCCCCTTGAGGGGGAGATGCCCGGCAGGGCAGAGGGGGGCGCCTGGCGCTGGCATCACACAGAACCCGGTTTCGTCGCTCCCTTGTAGAGACCCCAAGGGCCGGCGAGACCATAGCAACGCCGCAAATCGCGTGCTTCTCAGCCAGGCCGCCTGTATGCTCGGCCCAGTGCATCAGGGGGGAAAGCGATGAGGCTCTTTCGGTTGGCGATACCGGCACTGGTGCTTCTCGGCGCGGTGGCGTCGGCGCAAGCGGCGGCCAAGTGGATCGCTTTCGAACCGGCCGGTGACGGATACCGCATCGATTTTCCCGGCACCCCCACGGTCAAGAGGGACACGACGCAGAGCCGCGTCGGCCCCGCGCCACACGTCGAAGCGGCACTCAGCGCCAAGGGCTATTCATACTCCGTCGACCTGACGACCTACGCATCGGCCTCCGACCCCAAAGCCGTGCTCGATCTCTTCGCCACCACCATCGCCAATGCGGGAAAG
This sequence comes from Mesorhizobium loti CJ3sym, assembly GCF_000472785.1. GTDB lineage: Bacteria > Pseudomonadota > Alphaproteobacteria > Rhizobiales > Rhizobiaceae > Mesorhizobium > Mesorhizobium loti_E. The sequence goes on along the minus strand of NZ_AXAL01000029.1, from coordinate 6,685 downwards.
GTGCGCAAGCAGACGCCCCTGAAGGTCGGACCCGACATGGCCCGCCGTTTCGACGTTGAACTCGCCGACGGCAAGGTCATCGACACGATGCTGGTGGTGACGGACGGAACGCGGGTCTACATCGTATCGTGCACCGCTTCACGCGGCCAGGAAAGCTCGGCCAGCGTCAAGCACTTCATCAGTTCCTTCGCACTGGCGCAGCAGTGAGGCTCACCGGCGCAACCGCGTAGGTCGCGCCGCCCGGCTTCGACGACACACCTTCGGCACCAGCCGCTCAGTGCGCCATCAGCTTCCACATTTCCTCGTTGAATTTCCGTATCTTCTCGCGGAATTTCTTTTCGGCCGCCATGCGCGCCAGCGTCGCCTTCTTGCGCCTGGTGTTGGCGGCCCGCCACAGCGGCTCGACCCGGTGGAACTCGCGCCCGGCGGCGGCCGTCGCTTCCTTGCCCTTGGCCCGCATCACCGCATTGCTGGCCGCCTTCATCGCCGCCAGCGCGGCCTCTTCAGCGGCCTGCGCGGCCTCTTCGTCCTGGCGCGCCGTTCCATAGTCCTTCGCGGCTTTCGTCAGGTCCTGCACTGCTTGATCGATGCCCGGCATCATTGCCTCCCAAACGTTTGCTTAACAAACATTAGTGAGAGCTTAAATTATAACGGTGTCAATAAGGGGCATTCTGGCGGGACAGCGCCCCCCTCTGTCCTGCCGGACATCTCCCCCACTTGGGGGGAGATCGGCAGGTTCGGCGCCTCAGCTGTTCTTGCAACATAGGTGATTGGCGAAGGCCGCGATTACGGCCAATCTCCCCCCTTGCGGGGGTTGAGGAATGGTCCGCGAAGCGGATGGAAAGCCAATTGCTTGGCTTTCCAAATGACGAACGTCCGGCAGGACAGAGGGGGGCGCGAAGGATCGCGACCTTCCCATCCTACCCCGCCATCGCCAGCGGCACGGCGCTCTTGTTGGGGATCTGGATATCGATCTCCAGCGTCGACATGGTCTCGCCCCTGTCCATCGACACCTGGAGGTAATCCTGGTCGATCTGCACATGCTTGGCGATGACGGCCATGATCTCCTCGCGCAGGATGGAGACGAGGTCGGGCTGGTTGCGGTTGCGGCGCTCATAGGCGAGCAGCACTTGCAGCCGCTCGCGCGCCACCGGCGCGCTGGAGCGCCGCTTGAAGATGTCGAGCAGGTTCATGCCGCCCTCCTTCCCAGCAGACGATCGAGGAAGCCCTTGCGCTCGAACGGCACGATGACGGGCAATTGCTCGCCTTCAAGCCGCCTTGCGGCATCGAGATAGGCCTTGGCGGCCGCATTGAGCGGCTCCGACAGCGTGACCGGCGAACCGAGGTTGGAGGCGCGCAGCACGTCCTGGCTTTCCGGAATGATGCCGAGCAGCGGCACCGACAGGATCTCCAACACGTCGTCGATGCTGAGCATTTCGCCGCGCGCGGCCCGCGCCGCGTCATAGCGGGTGACCAGCACATGCTTGGCGATCTGTTCGCCCTGTTCGGCGCGCATGGTGCGGGCATCGAGCAGGCCGATGATGCGGTCGGAATCGCGCACCGACGACACTTCCGGATTGGTGACGATGACCGCCTCGTCGGCAAAGCGCATGGCGAGCTGCGCGCCGCGCTCGATGCCGGCCGGGCTGTCGCAGAACACATAGTCGAACACCGAGCGCAGCTTGTCGATGACTTCGCCGACGCCCTCTTCCGTCAGCGCGTCCTTGTCGCGCGTCTGCGAGGCCGGCAGCAGGAACAGCGTGTCGACCCGCTTGTCGCGGATCAGCGCCTGCGACAGTTTTGCAGTGCCCTGGATGACGTTGACGAGGTCGAACACCACGCGGCGTTCCGCCCCCATGATCAGGTCGAGATTCCTCAGGCCGACGTCGAAATCGACGAGCGCCACCTTCTTGCCGGTCTTGGCCACGGCCGCACCCAGTGCCGCCGTCGAGGTGGTCTTGCCGACGCCCCCCTTGCCCGAAGTGACCACCACTACCTTGCCCATGAAAAAAGCCTCCGTCGTTGTTGTCGGTTGTTGTCCCGGCCGCCCTGACGGCCTTCGTCTCAATCAGTCGCTCAGCTCAAAGTCTCGACGCGCAGGCCCTCGCCGTCGAGGAAGGCCTGCACCGGCTTGCCGCGCGACACCCCTTCCATCTCCTCGGCGGTGATGTACCAGCCGTCGACCGACAGAAGCTCGGCCTCGTTGCGGCGGCAGAAGATGCGCGCCCCGGTGTTGCCCAGCGCACCCGCCGAAGCCCGCCCGCGCAGCGTGCCGTAGACATGGATCGAGCCCGCCGCGACGATCTCCGAACCGGACGCGACCGAGCCCAGCACGATGACATCGCCATGCGGATGCATGATCGCCTGGCCGGAACGGATCGGCGCCTTGATCATCAGCGTGCCCGAATCGTAATGCGAAACCTGCGGCTCGCTGTCCTCGGTCTTGCTTGCGCCAGCCTTGCCCTTCGCACCGGCATCCGCGCGCGCATCCAGGCCGCGCTCCGGCGCCTTGCCCTCCGGCTTGCTTTCGTCCCGCGCCTTGCGGCCCGGCAGCAACCCATCCGTCGTCGCCTCCTTGGCGCCGACCAGCACCGGCGGCAGTTCGGGGCCGAGAACAGCCCCTTCAAGCTCGATGGCATAGATGCGAATGCCGCGCGTAAAAAGCTCCGCCACCAGCGCCGCGATCTCGCTTGGGGCGGGCTTCAAGACGTTCAGATCCAGCAACACCGGCCGCCCGGCAAAATACCCCGGCGAATTGCCGATCCAGTGATCCAACCCCTCCAGCCACCCCTTCATGGGCGCTTCCGGGGTCAGTGTGAAAGCGACAAAAGAGCGGGCACGAAAGCGAATGGATCTGGCCTCGAGGGGAGCGGCAAAGGTCACGGCTGGCGAATCCTTACTGAGAGGTAAACGCTAGCGGGAGGATGGTTAACGAATGGTTAATGGGCCTAGCCGATGGTTCGCTCCGAGAGGCCGTTCAGCAAGCGCATCGCGCCAAGTACAAACTGCCTAGCGCGTACATTCGGCTGACTCATTTGTAGGCCCTTGCTTTCACACCCGTGTGTCGCGACACTACTGGAAGTAGGCATGGGGGATTGCCGGGTGGACGCCGAAGCGAAAACTACAATTGATGAATTATTCGAGCTTAAGGGCGCTAACAGGGAGGCGAAAGCATACGCATTCCTGTGGGCAGCTTTTAGGCGCACGGAGATCAGTGCAAACCCAGTACGCGATGCGCTAGATTGCCTTATTCCGTTCGTCGCGCCCTACACGAACAAGATTGCCGGGAAGCAAGTCACAGCCCAGGGCATCCAGACTTACCTCAAACAGGACTTCGGTTTTGACATCCCACAGTACGCGATTGACCAACTTATCAAGGCACTCGCTCAGCAAGGTTTTGTGACATATCGTCAACAGGTTAAAGCTCACTTTGCCGTGCCACACGAGAGCAAGTTCGATGTTGTGAAGTCGGAGATTGAGACCGAGTTTGATGACATCACTGCCGAGCTAGCAGCTTACGCAGAGACGGTTGGCTTCACGGTGAAGCCCCCACCATCGGGAACATGGGGACAGGCACTTATTTCGTTCCTGCGGGTCCGTACTGATAAAGGTGCTGCAGCTATTGTAAAAATAAAAGGTGCGCTGATTGATCCCAGCTCAGCCGAGATGGCGATTGTCGCCGCTTTTATCCGCAAGTTGAACACGGACTCACCTGAGCATTTTGAGAAAATCGTCCACATCTTCATGGGCGTACTGATCGAGGACTTTATCTCGTCAATCACGGAAATCGGCTCGCTCAGCCTCGATAAACCTGTGACGGTGTTTTATGACACGGCGGTATTGCTCCGGCAGTTGGGATGTTCCGGCAAGAGTCTGAAAGTTGCCACTGAGGAATTGACGCGCTACCTGCAAGATCTTGGGATGGAAATTCGATACTTTTCTGGCAACGAGGCTGAGGTATCCAACATTCTGAATACTATCGTGTATGTTAAAGACACGGGAGGGGAACTGGAGGGTGAGACGGCTGCCGCAATCGCAGACGGAGAGGTTACGACAACAAGCCTCCGTATGCTACAGAATAACTTTCCCGAGCAGTTGGCACGGTTTAATATTTTCCCAGCTGAAAAGCTGGAGTCCAACGCCGCCGATGCTGCTCGCTTTCAAATCGACGAGGCGGGATTTTCCACTTATCTCGCCACCCAAGCAAGGAAGTCCGGGCGCCTATACAACGAGAAGAACCGCACCAATGACTCTGGTTTTCTCGCCTTGATTATGCGCCTGCGGCGCGGCAACAGAACCCGTGATCTCGCGGATTGCGGGTTCGTCTTTGTGACGCCCAACACCTTTCTCGCCTATGCGTCGAGGCGCTTCCTCATCGAGGAACGGATGCTTGGTTACAACAACTTCCCTCCAATCATCTCGCTCGGACAGATGGCCACCATCGCCTGGCTCCTGAAAGATCAGACGATTCCGCCTGAGAAGGCGGGGCGCGAGCTTTTGACCAACTGCTTCGCGGCAGTTCGGCCCGACGCAGAATGGTTCAAGTATTTCCGCGAGGGCATAGAGCAAGTCGTTTCCGATTCGTTGGAGGATTATTCAAGCAATGGCACTAACGCGTTGACCATCCAGGCCGCTCGGCGGATTGCCCAGGACGAGAGTTTCGGCAGCTCCGCCATCGTGCGTCAGCTCAATATGGCCGAGATATTGAGCCGGGCCGAAGCCGAGCAGAAACGCATGACCGAGCAACAAGAGGCGAGGCTAGCTGACGATCGAAGGCGGGCTGAGGAAGACAAGGCTTCGATCGTGCAACGGATGGAGCAGACCAAGGCGGAGGAGTTGGAGCACGCGCGCCTTCGTGAGCGAAATGCCGTTGACGTAGCCGTTGCGGAGGCCAAAGCTGAAATCCGGGCTCAACTCGCCGAAGAAAAGAAACGGACCGCGCGCGCGCTCGCATATCGGGTGGTGACGGGGTTGAAGATTTTGCTATTACTGGCACTAGTTTGGGTTGTTGGCGATGCATTTATCCTACAAAATGAAGAAGCTCACTCTTCCAGGACTTTGTGGGTGTTGAGCGGCGTGCTGGCCGTTGTGACTATACTTGCATTTGCGGACCTCTTCAAATTGCGGTTCATGGAACCGTTCTTTGATGGATTGCACAGAAGGTTGGCTCACTTGTTCGGCGGCTAACTCCGCCGTCGAAATTCGGATAGCTGCCAGGTACAAGATCTACTGACGCCTCGAACTGGTTTTGCCACCGTCTTTAGGGCGGTCCTGCAGCGCGTCGTCTGTTGCCATTTCAACCGCTAAGGTAGGGCAGCTACCCACTCCTGCCTCAATGCCGCTTGAAATACCGCACCTCGCGCTCATGCTTCTCCGCTGCTTCCTGCGGCTCAAACGTCCCCAGATCCCACCTTTTCCCGGTCTTCTCATCCTTCTTGCGAATAACGCCAGTATTTCCCATCCTTGAGCTTCCGGATCATATCGTGCTCGCCAGTCAGGATTTGGCCTCGATCAGGACTTCCGCTTGGCCATGGCGATCGGTCTTCCCCGGGAGGGTGCGCATCACCCGCCGATGCTGATCCACAGGTCTTGATCGTTCCCAATGATGGGCACCGCCATGCCACAAGAATCCCGGACATGTCGCTTAAACCACGCCCTCCCGCTCAGCCGTCTCGCCCCGTGGAGTTCGAGAACCCACCTATGCTAGCCTACCATCGAGCCGGCTGAAGCTCGGACCCGAGGGGCAAGTCATGTTGGATCAATGGACCAATTTCTTCGTCATGGTGGGCGGCGGCGCGGCGGGGCTGGCCGGGTTGATCTTCGTGGCGATCTCGATCAATCCCGAACGCATTGTCCGCAACACGACGCACAAGAACCGGGCCATCAACATGCTGTCGGGCTTCAGCGCGATTTTCATGGCCTGCAGCCTGGCGCTTCTGGGCGGTCAGTATCTTCCGGCACTGGGCCTCGAATGGCTTTTGCTGTGGCTCATCGCGACATTCATCTTTGTCAGAGGTTATGTCGTCGCCATCAAGTCGGGGATGAGTACCATCGGGCTGACCGCGCCCCGACTAGCGGGTGGCACGATGTGTTACCTGGCCGAAGTCGCCGGCGCGTTTCTCCTGGTTCTCGGACGCGGCATAGGACTCTACATCGCGGCCCTTGGAACCATCGTCCTGTTCGCCTTCCTCATTTCGGGTGCATGGCTGCTGATCATCGGCATCTACGAAGAGCCGGCCAAGGAATGAGCTGCACGCCCGGCGCTGCCGTCGGCGGTCTCGCGGGTTTGCGGCAGGCGTGCCGCGGTGACGTATCGATAGCCGGCCTTCGGGACCGTCTGGATGCAATCGCGCCTGGGCCCCAGCTTCTTGCGCAACGTCCGCACGACCGTATCGACGACGTTGCTGCCGACATAGGTGCGTCGCCAGATGCGTTCGATCAGGTCCTCGCGTCGGACCACCGCGGGCGCATGGTCGATCAGTTCACCAAGGACTTGCGCCTCCAGGCTGGTCAATTCGACGACGTGCCCTTCCACGACGATCTCGCGGCGATCGCGCGCGAAATCCAGAGTGTCGCGATCGACCATCCCCGTCGGTCCGGCATCGACCAGAGCCGCTACCCATCCAATCATGTCGCCGCCCGGAACTTCGAGCACCATGGTGGCCGGCATGTCGGTTGATGGTTC
>NZ_AXAL01000028.1 GCF_000472785.1 Mesorhizobium loti CJ3sym | reverse complement strand
TGAAGCGGTTGTAGATCGTCTTGTGGGGACCATACTCGCTGGGCGCGTCGCGCCACCGAAGGCCGTTCCTGATCACGAAGATGATGCCACTGACGATCCGCCGATCATCGACCCTGGGCACTCCGTGAGACAGCGGGAAATGCCGCTCGATCCGGCGCATCTGCGCCTCCGACAGCCAGATCAAATCACTCATTGCAGCGCCTCCTCGCACCGCCAATGAATCAGCCGTTTGCTGTCTCCGCAAGAACTTTAATAGGTCCTGACCCTAGATGCGGAATAGACATGCCGTAAGCTTCTCGGATGACGAGAGGTCGCCCTAGTGTTGGATGAGTAAGTGCCGTGATCAAGTACCCGGCCCGTGCCTTTGTTGGGTCGGGAGCAATGCGAATTAAATCATCAGATAGGAAAAATGATCGATGGTAATCTGAAACAAGTTTTGCTGAACCGTTCAATCCATAGATTTGACCTGACCTCGCCATTATAATCCAATTCTTTTGAACGAGAAATTCTTCGAGATCTTTCTTTCCCTCGACCAGAACCGTCTTTAGATAATACGGATTGGTTGTGAACACATCATCCGCACTCATGTAGGGAGTGCCACCTTCACCAAATATGCGCTTGAAGCGATTGGGCCACCAAACCCGTTTAACTAGCGTGCCGAGCGGCTCCCAGCGGCGGAAGCTGGCAACGAGCGAGCGGACATCGGGCGCATGATAAGCGGCTTCAAATCGCCGGCGAAATCTATCGATCTCAGAAGTCCAGATTGTGAAGCCGGTTTCGGCACCCTCGATCTTGTCGAAACCGAGTGCTGCTTCATATTTATCTTCAGCTCGCCGGCTCAATTCAGTAGCCCTGTTGCGGCAATCAACTATTGCGCGAACTCGCTCTGCGAAGATTTTCGCTGTGTCTGCCGAAACCTCGGGGATAGGAAGCGAATTAAGGTGCGCAGGTTCAATGTGACGAATGATACTCGCATACTGCGAGCTACTCATCATCGCTTGACCCTGCGGGGATCTAAGAAAGCCATATATCCATCCAGAGAGATCTGGTCGCTTTGCGCTCACGCGCATAAAGTGATGTGATATTATTGCGTTCTCGTGTTGCTTTGTCGCTACAATACTGCGTCCGACAGTGGCAGATGCCATAACCAGAATAGTACCTTCCGCCACGAACCGTTTTTCAGCTGCATGTGTTTTTTCTAACGCCAGCCACTTTCTGGGGGACGGAATTGGATCAAATACCTGGCTAGTATTTAAATAAGGCACACCGTTCTCCGGCGATACCATAATTTGCTTAATTCTAGGTGGAGCACTTACTGTGGCGATATCTCCAAATGTCTTCCATCCTTGGGCCTTGGCTTCAATTGCAATTCGTATCCCATAGCCGTTTGTCAGGTACGACTCGCCTTCCATTCGGCGTTGGCCGCTGAATAGCAACGAGGCCGGCAGAGCAGCTGAATTGACCGTATGCCAAGGCCATCGGTCTTGCGGCTCGCGCGGGGCGGCTAATCTTGCTCGGACAGCCATAACCGAAACGCCTGTGCGATCTGAAGAGTGTTGTCGTCTATGACTTTCTTCTGTGCTCGTTGTCGCCTGTAGATGGGCTTGCCGTCCTCATACTCCTTAGTCTGCTCTTCGATCTCTTCTACAATTTCGTTTCCTGCGCTGTCGCGGACGTAGGTAATGTTACCGCGCTTGTCATGGCCAATGTGGTCGGCCACAGCCATGAATACTCGATAATTGTTGAAGCGTCCTGCTGCCTCTTCGACTGCCATGTCCTCCGGTGTCTTGCGCTGGAGTACGAGAACGCTCGTCTGAATTGAAACATGCGGTTGGAAGGTATCTGGGTGTAGATCTATGCTACTAAGAACACGCGTGTTTTTAAGTATCCATTCGCGGACGTAGCCTAGGCCGGGCGATCCAAGGATGCCATCAGGTAGGACGATAGCGCACCGCCCCGTGCCCGGCTTCAGTAGTCGGACACATCGCTCAATGAAGAGGATTTCTGGCGGCTGCGACTTCTGCACTTCGTCGCGCATCGTCCACTTGTCGGCCTTCTCATCGTAAGCCCACGAATGGCCAAGATCGTAAGATTCGAGAATGGCAGGGTCGTCGATAGGGATTTTTGAACCGAAAGGCGGGTTGGTAAACAGAATGTCGACGCATCCCATCAGGTTACGGGCACGCAGTGCTTCTTCCCACCTTGCTGGCGATTGCAATGCGTTAGCCTGATAAAGGCCGCCCGCGCCATCATTATTCATTACCATATTCATCTTGGACGCCTTTACCAGATTTGGGTTCAGGTCGGTCCCAACTATGAACTTTTCAGCAAAGCTCTTTACTCGCGCAGGAGTTGCTGCCTCGGCGCGCTCAATATTGCCGCCCCACTTCGCAATTTCTGCATGCCGAATTTTTTCAATGACGTGGTTCATGGCGGTGATGAGGAAGCCGCCGGTTCCGCACGCGGGATCCATGATTAGTTGCTTCTCGCCGGGGTCCAACATAGCTACCGCCATCTGGCAGATATTACGTGGCGTGAAGAACTCGCCGCGATCACCTCGCAGATTTGAGCCCACGATTTCTTCGTACGCTCGCCCCTTTACGTCGATATCGCTTTCAAGAAGTGAATACATTTGAAGTTGGCTGACGATATAGGCTAGAACCTCGGGGTTCAGATCCACCTCTTCATTTGACTTAAAGATCGTGCTGTATTGACTCTTAACTTCCGCGAACAAAGATGAAATCCGCTTCTTCACCTTCATTTGACCGTTAAGGTTGTGTCGTTCCTTCGACGTGGCAAAAAAATCCACTTCGTCCGAATGGCGCTCGTCCTGAATCTTGCAAAATATGATCTTGAGAAGTTCCCAAAAAGGCCTCAGGCTTCTGAAGTCCCTGATTGCCCGCGATGTAGTTGTGGCAGCGGCGGAATGCGAACAGCAGAGCATCCGATGACGCAGCCTTTAGCTGCTCAAATTTGGGCCGCTCGACCTCATCTTCGCCTCTGCCTTTGCTCGGAATATCGGGTATCTCGTCGAATGAGATGCTTCCGTCTTTGTCAACGCGGCGATAACAGAAGCGTTCGAGCCCGTTAGTCCACATTCCATAGATTGCGTTGGGGCAGGCTGCCATATAACTCTGAAGCTGGCCGACGCCGTCTGTTCGGTCAGACGACTTCACTTTCTGGGACTTGCATTCAATGATCACCCGGGCTCGATCCTGGGTGTGCGGATCGCCGGGATTGAAAATAACTAGGTCGGCTCTAGGCTTTCTCGATCCAACTGCCAGCGTGAACTCGACACCTATTTCAGCTTTCAGGTAGTCGTATTCGCGCACCAGAGACTTTGCGATCTCCTGGCGCACGTACTCTTCTGGCGTCTCGTTGCGTTGCGTGAGCCCGTCGATAAAGTCGAGGATCTTGCCTTGCTGAACTATCACTGCTGTTGGTGCTAGCCGGACATTCATCTATAAGCCCCGCATCCCAATTTCATTCGATGATTCGCCATTGGGCTTGTGCTTAGCTGATATCGGCATGGGCCGTTAGTCCCAGATAGCTTTAATTCTGTCGCCGAAGGGACTTGACGCCGCCTAATTCTACGATACCAGAAAGCGATCGCTTTCGTTTCTCGCTAGTCCGCCGACCTTACACTCTCCCGCTCCACCAGCGGGCACTCCAGCTTGGTAATCGGATGCCTTCCCCCCAGGCGCCGCCGGCGCTTCGAGCTGCTCGATCGCCCATTGGCCCATCGCCATATGCGGCTGGATCGAGGTCGTCAGCGGCGGGAACAAATGCCGGGCGATTTCCTCGTCGTCGTAGCTGACCACGGAAATGTCCTGTGGAGTGTGCAGGCTTCCTTCAGCGCCTCGTAGCAGCCGATCGCGGTGCGGTCGTTCTGGCAGAAGATGCCGGTCTGGCGGTCCTACGGTGCCATCGCGCCACTCCCCTACGACGAAGGCAGCCTCGGCTCCTCCACCAGGTAAAACCTGTCCTTCGGCGAAAAATCCGTTACCAAAAACGAAAACGAAGCACTCTCGCGCGGGTCGACCTTGCCTTTGCTGAACAGCAGCCGGTCATAGGGCTCAAAATCGCGTTTGAATTCGGCGAAGCTGTCGGACTTGATCATGTCGTCCTCGCGCTGCGCCTGGTCGAAGGACAGGCCGTCGCCATAGTCGCTCGGCCGGTTCATGATCGCCTGCAGCTCGAAGCCGAATTCGATCCAGGCGTCGCCGCTGTTGTTGCGGGTCACGATCTTCAGCGGCAGGAAGCCGGTCGCGTAGTCGCCCGCCGATCCGAAGGGCTGGATCGGCCTGATGGCACGGATGGTCAGCGTCACCGGGTCAGCGGTGTCCAGTTCCTCGGTCACTACGATCGGGTCGGCGCGGGTCCCGGTGCCCGTGGCCGAGAGGATCCTGAAGCCGCCGAGTTCGTCGGAGAACGAGTAGGCGCCGGTCTCGAAGATCCCGCCGGCTTGCGCGCGCGGGCAGCTTGCGGCCAGCAAAGCCGCGACTACCTGCACACAGCGCAAGCCCGGACGCGTCATGGACCGATTATGGACGACAATTGCCCGGCCGCATACTGGCCGGCTGCCTGCTCGCGACCCTCGCAACAGCCTTGGCCGATAATTTCCCTGCGTCTGGTTGACCGTCCGACATTGCCAACAATGCGCATGCCCTCTATTTCGACCCCATCGATCTTGATGAGGCCAGCGGCCGATCGGGCACGGCCTCGTCGACAGCACAAAAGGGGCTGCGAACAGCAACCGCGCCCCGTCGGAGTATGTCCCAGTGTCCATCTCAGCTACCGCAGCGTCGGCCAACGCCGTTCCCGCCAATCCGCGTTCCCGCGTCATCCTGGCGAGCCTGATCGGCACCACCATCGAATTCTACGACTTCTATGTCTACGCCACGGCGGCGGTGCTGGTGTTCCCGCATCTGTTCTTCCCGGCGGGCAATGAGACGACAGCGCTTCTCGCCTCCTTTGCCGTGTTCGGCGCGGCGATGATCGCGCGGCCGCTGGGCGCCATCTTCTTTGGCCATCTAGGCGACAGGCGCGGCCGCAAGATCACGCTGGTCGGCGCGCTGCTCACCATGGGCATCGCGACGTTCCTGATCGGCCTCTTGCCGACCTATCCGGTGGCTGGCTGGTTTGCGCCGGCGCTGCTGGTTGTGCTGCGGCTGGCGCAGGGCTTCGCGCTTGGCGGCGAATGGAGTGGCGCGGCGCTGGTGGCGACGGAGAACGCGCCCAAGGGCAAGCGCGCGATCTATGGCACGTTTCCGCAGCTTGGCGCGCCCATCGGGTTCATCATTGCCAACGGGCTGTTCCTGATCATCGCGGCTGCATTGCCTTCCGACGATCCGTCGCGGCCATCGCTCGCCTTCCTGGCGTGGGGATGGCGCATCCCGTTCCTGTTCTCGGTCGTCATGGTCGTCATCGGCCTGTGGGTGCGCCTCAGCCTTGTGGAAAGCGCTGCCTTCGAGAACACGGTCCGCAAAGGCGAGGTCAAAAAGGTGCCGCTGGCGGCCGCGGTGAAGACGCACTGGCGGCAACTGATCCTCGGCACTTTCTACATGCTGGCGACCTACGTGCTGTTCTACCTGATGACGACCTTCTCGCTGAGCTATGGCCGGGCTGCTCCCACAGGCGCGGTTCCGGGCCTCGGTTACGACTACACGACCTTCGTGCTGATGATGATCATCGGCGTGGTGTTCTTCGGCATCTTCACCCTGGTTTCCGGTCCGTGGGCGGAGCGGTGGGGGCGGCGCACGACGCTGATCGCGATCACGCTCGGCATCATCGTCTTCGGCTTGCTGTGGGTTCCGATGCTCGCGGCCGGCACGGTCGGTGTCATGGCCTGGCTCATCATCGGCTTCACGCTGATGGGCATGACCTTCGGGCCGATGGGCGCGCTGCTGCCGGAACTGTTTCCGGCCAGCGTGCGCTATACTGGCTCGGGCATCTCCTACAACGTGTCCTCGATCCTTGGCGCCGCCGTCGCGCCGTTCATCGCGGTGGCGCTGTGGCGCGTCGGCGGCGGCAGCCCGTTCTGGGTCGGCGTCTATCTCTCGGCGATGGCCGTCCTGACGCTGATCGCGCTGCTGATCGGGCAGGAGACCAGGGACGTCGACATCGACAGGTAGCGCTGGCGTTAAGGCGGGCGATAGCGGTCGGCGGCAGCTGTCAGCCGGCCTTCACCGCGCGCACACTCTCCCGCTCCACCAGCGGGCATTCCAGCTTGGTGATGGGGTAGCGCCCTCGTCCTGGCGCCGTCGGCGCCTCGAGCTGCTCGATCGCCCATTGGCCCATCGCCATATGCGGCAGGATCGAGGTTGTCAGCGGCGGAAACAAATGCCGGGCGATTTCCTCGTCGTCATAGCCGACCACAGAGATGTCCTGCGGGATGTGCAGGCCGGCCTCCTTCAACGCCTCGTAGCAGCCGATCGCGGTGCGGTCGTTCTGGCAGAAGATGGCGGTCGGGCGGTCTTTCAGCGCCAACAGCTTGACGGTCGCGGCATAGCCGGCACTTGCCGACCAGTCGCCCTCGACCACGAGGTCCGGATCGAACGGGATGTCGGCGGTGGCAAGCGCGCGGCGGTAGCCCTTCAGCCGATCCTGTGCGGCTTGCATCCACGGCTCGCCGGTGATGGTGGCGATGCGGCGATGGCCGTGGCTGACGAGATGCCGGGTCGAGCTCTGGCCGCCAGCGATCTCTGAAGGCACGACGGCGGGGAAGGCATAGTCCGCCGTGTAGCAGTTGAGCAGGATCACCGGGATGTCCAGGCTGTAGAGGAAGTCGGGCGCCGTGATCTCGCGGGTGAAGATGGTCATGTAGATCAGCGCCGAAATACCCCGCCTGGTCAACGCCTGTATGGCGCGCGGCTCCATCACGGCGTCGCCCATGGTCTGTGCCACCAGCAGCACGTTGCCGGCATTCCACGAGGCCTGGCGCGCGCCCTCGATGGCCACCACCGCCTCCGGGCTGGTCGCAAGCTGGTCGACGGCAAAGCCGATCACCCCGTCGAGTCCATCAAAGGCGGGTCCATCAAAGGCGGGTCCATCGAAGGCAGGGCTCCCGAAAGTGGCAACGGGCTTCTGCAGTGCCGAGAAGGCGGGCGCACTGTAGCCAAGCGCACGGGCGGCCTCGATCACCCGTTCGCGGGTTTGCCGCGACAGCTTTATCCCTGGCGAATTGTTGAGCACGAAGGACACGGTCGCCTGCGAACAGCCGGCGGCCCTGGCGATGTCGGTCATGGTGACCCGCCCCTTGGGCTTCGCCGGCGCCTTGCGGCGCTTCGCGGTCTCGATGGCCGGATCCCTGGTATCGCTCATTGCGTTGGTGTCCCCAATCCTGTCTAGCGGCAGCCTTCCGGGTCGACAAGATGACGCGGCGGCGCCGATTTATAGAAAGCACTGGACAGTTTATATCTATTAGTAGCATCGCGGTCCATTGCTCTTGCACGCCGGATACCAGGAATACACGGATTTTTCGGCCTGAGATGCCGTACGCCGAGGCTTGGGGTCGTCGGGCATATCGGCTGCGAAGCCGCAGGGACGTGTCCGGATACAGGTTTGGAACTAATACTGTTTACTAATACAAAAATGCGCTGTAACGTCAATCCGCCGCGTCCGGGTCGCTGGATCCGGGAGTGCTCGTGAATGGTCCGATGGCGAGTGGGTATTGCCTCCGCTAACCTTATAGCAGATATGTGATATGTCAGACAAATCGGACTATTTACGAAACGGGGATGAGTCTCTAAAGTCCGTGATCGTGGCTGGAGCGACGCCATTCTTTCAGTGCCGGGAACCCTGAGGAGGAGGGCGTCCAAGCTGCAAACCACAAATTCAAATGAGCAAGGCAATTCTAAGTGAGCAAGACGGGTCAGCCCAACGGCTGGACCAAAACGGGAGGTTGAACATGAAATCCTTGATACGTAATGCATCCGTAGCCGCCACGGCGCTGCTGCTTGGCCTGTCGGCCACGGCAATCGCGCGCGCCGACGACAAGCCGACGCTGGCCTTCGTGGTCAACGGCGCTTCCGATTTCTGGAAAGCGGCCGAAGCCGGCGTCAAGAAGGCGCAAGGCGAACTGCCCGACTACACGCTTGAGCTCAAATACCCCGAGCAGTCCTCGGTCGCCATACAGCAGCGTCTGATGGACGATCTGGTGACGGCCGGCGTCAAGGGCATCATGGTTTCGGCCGTCGATCCCAAGACCTCGACCGATGGCCTGAACAAGATCGCCTCGCAGACGGCGCTGTTCACCACCGACTCTGACGCCCCGCAGACCAAGCGTGTCGCCTATATCGGCTCGTCCAATGTCGACGCCGGCAAGCAGGCGGCCGATATCGCCAAGAAGGCCATGCCCAATGGCGGCAAGTGCCTCGGCTTCGTCGGCCTGCTCGGCGCCGACAATGCCAAGGAGCGCATCCAGGGCTTCAAGGATGGTCTCGCCGGCACCAAGATCACGCTCGACGACGTGCGTGGCGACGACATCGACCAGGCCCGCGCCAAGAAGAACGTCGAGGACGCGCTGGTCGCCAGCCCCGACGTCACCTGCATGGTCGGCTTCTATTCCTACAACACGCCGCGCATCTATGAAGCGCTGCGCGATGCCGGCAAGCTCGGCTCGATCACGGTTGTCGGCTTCGATGACGATCCGATCACGCTGGGCGGCGTCAAGGAAGGCACCATTGCCGCCACCGTCGTGCAGCAGCCCTTCGAATGGGCCTATCAGGGCATGAAGCTGATGGCCGCCTATCTCAAGGGCGACAAGTCGGGCATCCCGGCCGGCAACCTGATCATCATCCCAACCAAGATCATCGGCAAGGATGATGTCGACGCCTACGCCGCCAATCTGAAGGCGATGTCAAAGTAAGATCACAGACAGTTCAGCCGGCTCAACGTAGCTTGAGCCGGCTGCTCGCATTGACGAAGCCCGCTGGGATCGTCAGTCTGCTAAAGCGGCCATTTTGGTCCGCCGGCTGCTGTCAGGCATGATGAATTATTCCGACACGTCCATAACAGCCTCAATCCCGTTCCTCAGCCTTGAGAACGTGCGCAAGACCTATCCGGGCGTCGTCGCGCTCGATGGTTTTTCCATGGACGTCAGGCCGGGCGAGGTCATCGGCCTCGTCGGCGAGAACGGTGCCGGCAAATCGACCCTGATGAAGATCCTCGGCGGTGTCACCACGCCGGACACCGGCACCATCACGGTCGATGGCACCGCCCATAAGGGGCTGAGCGTCGAAGGCAGCCTGGGCTCGGGCATTGCCTTCGTCCACCAGGAACTCAATCTGTTCGACAATCTCGATGTCGCCGCCAACATCTTCTTCGGCCGCGAACCGCTGCGTGCCGGACCGCTGAAACTCGTCGACCGCGCGAAGCTGCGGGAGATGGTGGCGCCGCTGCTGAAGCGCGTCGGCGCCAATTTCTCCCCCGACACGCAGGTCGCCGACCTGTCGCTCGCCCAGCAGCAGATGGTCGAGATCGCCAAGGCGCTGTCGATCAAGGCGCGGCTGGTGATCCTCGACGAACCGACATCGAGCCTGCCGCTCGCCGAAACCGACAAATTGCTCGACGTCATCAAGGCGTTGAAGGCCGACAGCATCAGCGTCATCTTCATTTCGCACCGCCTGCACGAGATCGAGCGCGTCGCCGACCGCGTCGTCGTGCTGCGCGACGGCATGCTGGCCGGCACGCTGGGCAAGCGCGACATCAATCATGACCAGATGGTCAAGCTGATGATCGGTCGCATGCTGAAGGAGCGCGAAAAGGCCTCCGAGGCCGCGCGTGCCCCCGGCGCCGTTGCACTCGCCGCCAAGGTCATCCGCACCCCAGCCTATCCGAGCCGGCCGGTCTCCCTCGACGTCAGGCGCGGCGAAATCCTCGGCCTTGCCGGACTGGTCGGCTCCGGCCGCACCGAACTGGCACGCGTGTTCTTCGGCATCGATGGCAGCCTTGGCGGCACGCTCGAGCTCGACGGCAAGCCACTTGTTCTCGGTTCTGCCGCCGATGCCGTCGCGCATGGCATTTTCCTGGTGCCGGAAGACCGCAAGCTGACCGGCATCCTGCTCGACCTCTCGATCGCGCAGAACATTTCCCTGCCCAATCTGCCGGCGCATGCCAGGCGCTCCCTGGTGTCCGCCAGTGCTGAGACCGCCACCGCCGAGACGCAGAAGAAAAACCTCGGCATCAAGGCGCCTTCGGTGCAGACGCGTACCGGCACGCTGTCGGGCGGCAACCAGCAGAAGGTCGTGCTCGGCAAATGGCTGGCCATGAACCCCAAGGTGATGATCCTCGACGAGCCGACACGCGGCATCGACATCGGCGCCAAGGCGGAGATCTACGGGCTGATGCGGGCGCTGGCCGATGCCGGCGTCGCCGTACTGATGATCTCCAGCGACATGGAAGAGGTGATCGGCGTGTCCGACCGCATCGCCGTCATGCATGAGGGCCAGATCTCGGGCATTCTCGACAAGGACCAGTTCAGCCAGGAAAATGTGCTGCTGCTGGCAGTGGGCAAGCAGCCGAAATAGTTTTCGCGCAGGTATCGCGAGACCGCGCAACCTGCCCAGGCAGGGATTGGGAGAAGACGATGAGCAAGAAAGATCTCGGCCTGCTGATCCTGATCCTGGTGGTCGGGGCGATCGTGGCGATCATCAATCCGCGCTTCCTGTTACCGATCAACCTTGCCAACACCTCGAACCTGATCGGCCTCTTCGGCATCCTGTCGATCGGCCAGGCCTTCGTCATCATCACCGGCGGCATCGAACTGTCGGTCGGCTCGGTGGTGGCGTTGCTGGGAACACTGTTCGTCGACTTCATCGCCACGCGTGGCATGGGATGGCCGGTCGCCTTCGTGCTCATCCTGGTGCTCGGCGCCATCATCGGTCTGGCGCATGGCTGGCTGATCACACGGCTCAAGCTGCAGCCCTTTGTCGTAACTTTGTGCGGCCTTTTGATCTATCGCGGCGTCGCTCGCTTCTACACCGCCGACGGTACCGCAGGCTTTGCTTTCGGTCAGAATTTTCCGGAGCTGGAATTTCTCACCGCCGGCCGCTCATATGGCGTGCCCAACAGCTTCATCGCGCTGATCGTCATCGCCATTATCATGTGGGTGGTGCTGCACCGCTCGGTGTTCGGCCGCTATCTCTATGCGATCGGCAAGAATGAGGAGGCGGCGAAATATTCCGGCATCCGCACCGGCCGCATCGTCATGGCCGCCTATGTCATCTGCGGCGTGCTGACGGCGCTGTCGGCGATCTATTTCGCCATGTATACGCGCTCGATCTCGCCGGCCAGCCATGGCCAGTTCTACGAGCTCTACGCCATCGCCGCTGCCGTGCTCGGCGGCTTCTCGCTGCGTGGCGGCGAGGGCTCGCTGATCGGCGTCGTGCTGGGCACCGTGCTGCTGCAGGAGCTGCAAAATCTCGTCAACCTGCTTGGCATTCCGTCCTCCCTCAACTTCGCGGTGATGGGCGGCGTCATCCTCATCGGCGTGCTGGTCGACCAGCAATGGGGTGCGTTCCGGGCGCGACGCCTGATGATCGATGCGGCCCGCAAAAACATTGTCGGTGCGGCGGCGGAATAACGCCTCGATGCGACGCAATTGCTTGTTCGTGGCTTGAGAATATTATAATAGCATAACCCGAATTGGTTCGGGGGCGGACGAGGCATGCGCTGCGATTTGCGAGGCAAGGTAGCGCTGGTTACAGGGGCTGCAGGAGCGATCGGCAGCTCGATCGCCAGGCGCCTGTCCGACAATGGTGCCGCGGTCGTCGTCGCTGATATCAACGGCGAAGGCGCGAGCCAGGTCGCGGACGGTTTGAGCAATGCCATGGCCTGCGCCACCGACATCCGTGATACCGCATCGGTCGATAGTACCATCGCCGCTATCATGCAGCGCTACGGCCGCCTCGACATTCTCGTCAACAATGCCGGCGTCAACACGCTGGCGCATCGGGTGACCATCGACGAGTTCCCGCCCGAGGAATGGGACCGCATCACCGGCATCGACCTCGACGGCCTCTACATCATGAGCCGCGCCGCACTGGCCCCGATGCTCGGCGCCGGCAAGGGCGGCCGCGTCGTCAACATCGCCTCTGTGGTCGGCCTTGCCGCCATGCGCCTGCAGAGCCCGTTCGTCGCCGCCAAGGCGGGCATCATCCATCTGACGCGCTCGATGGCGATCGAACTCGGAGCCAAGGGTATTCTGACCAACGCCATCGCACCGGGCTCGGTGATGACGGCGCTGACGGCCAAGCTGTTTTATGGCGAGGACGGCAAGTTCGCCGGCCGCACCCAGGAATTCCTCGCCCATGTGCCGCTCGGCCGGCCGGCTGAGCCGCAGGAGATCGCCGAGACAGTGCTTTTCCTGGCCTCGCCCGCTGCCAGCTATATCAACGGCCAAATTTTGGCTGTCGATGGCGGCTGGACGGCGGGATATATGATGTGAGTGCGGCCATGGAAATCGACCTCAACCGTGCAACGGTGGCGCTGGATGGCGACAGCAACCCGGTCGCCGAGGCAGCGATCGCGGCGCTGCTGGCCAATGGCGGGGTTCTCGTCGAGGGTTCCGACGCACGCGCCGCCGATATCCTGCTGATGTCCTGCCCGTTGCGACCGGGAAATGTGGCCGGAGATCCGAGATCGCTCTATGCCGATGCGCGCAAGGCCGCGGTGACCATGACCGAGCGCGGCAGCGGGCGCATCGTCTTCCTGCTGTCGGCGACCGCCGGCATGCCGATGCGCCGCCATCCGCGCTTTTCCATGGAGAATGCCTCGATTCTCGCAGGCATGCGCACACTGGCCATGGAGTTCGGGCCAAAGGTGCTGGTCAATGCGGTCGGCGTCGGGGCGGTCGAGGATGAAACGATGGTCTCGGGCGACAAGGCGATGCTCAGCCATACACCGGTCGCCCGTGCCGGCAGCATCGAGGAAGCGGTTGCGGCCGTGCTGTTCTTCTGCGATCCACTCAACACCTACACGACGGGCCAGATGCTTGGCGTCGACGGTGGATGGATGGCAGGCTATGGGCGCAATTTCTGAACCGGTGATACTGAAGGCCGGAGCGTTTGAGGTCGGGCTGGTGCCGCAGATCGGCGGCAGCGTCAGTTCGCTGCGCTGGGGCGGCGTCGATCTCATGCGCCGGCTCTCGGACGAAAATCGCAGAGCCGGCAATGTGCTGGGCGTCGCCATGTTCCCGATGACGCCCTACGCCAACCGCATCGCCGGCAACGTGTTCGACTTCGCGGCAAAACGTTGGGGGGTCCTGCCCAACAATCCGCCCGAGAAATTCAACGTGCACGGCAGCGGCTGGCAACACGCGTGGACTGTGACTGAGGCGGGAGCCGCCAGCGCGA
Organism: Mesorhizobium loti CJ3sym; assembly: GCF_000472785.1. GTDB lineage: Bacteria > Pseudomonadota > Alphaproteobacteria > Rhizobiales > Rhizobiaceae > Mesorhizobium > Mesorhizobium loti_E. Next base: position 83,278 of record NZ_AXAL01000028.1, on the reverse strand, counting down.
CACTGTCACTGGATATCGCTGGCGGAGACGAGCCCTATTCCTACCGCGCGACGCAGACCTTCGTGGTTTTCGAGGAGGGCCTCAGCGTGACCATGACACTGATCAACATCGGGCCGGTCGCCATGCCGTTCGGCTTTGGCCTGCATCCCTGGTTCGACCGCGATCCGGATGTGACGCTGCAGTTCTGTGCCAGACACTTCTATCTTGAAGAGCCTGACGGCCTCTCGGGCGATTCGATCACGCTTCCGACTGAACTGGACTTCGCCGGGGATCGACCCTTGCCGGGCGGCTGGCGCAACAATGATTATGGCGGGTGGGGCGGCGAGGCGACCATCCGCTTTCCAGCACGCGGCGCAGGCCTGCGCATCAAGGCCGATCCCGTCTTCAAGCACTTGATGCTCTATGCCGATCCCACCAAACCATACTTCTGTGTCGAGCCGCAAACCAATGCCTCAGGTGCGTTCAACCGAGGCGGATGGGACGATCCGCAAGAGGGGGTGATCGTGCTGGCTCCAGGCGAAAGTGCCGCCGGCACCGTCTCGTTCATGCCTTTTGCGCTTGAACTTTAAAGCAGCCGCGCCAACAAGCCACCATCCACTTGCATGGCGCTGCCGGTGACGAAGGACGAGGCATCCGAGATCAGGAAGCCGATGGCGCTAGCGATCTCCGAGGGGTTGGCGATGCGGGCGATCCGGTTGGGCTCGAAGGACAGGCCCAGCGCTTCGGCGCCGCCGGCCGCTTCCAGCCCGTCCAGCGTCATCCGGGTGGCGACCGAGCCGACCAGCACGGCGTTGACGCGGATGCGGTCGACGGCATAGTCGAGCGCCATCTGCCGCGACAGGCCGACAACCGCAGCCTTCGTAGCAGCGTAGGCGGGCACGCCCGGGACCGTGGCGTCGGCATGGACGGAAGCGATGTTGACGATAGAGCCGCCCCCGGCCGCGCGCAGCAGCGGCAAGGTCGCCCGACAGACGCGGAAAATAGCCGTCAGATTGACGGCGATCGTTCCTTCCCAGTCCTCGTCGGAAACCTCTTCAAGCCGCTTGCCGGTGGGGTAAATGCCGGCGCAGTTGACGACCGCGTCGAGGCCGCCAAAGCGCTCTGTCGCGGCGGCTATGGCCGCCTGGACGTCGGCTTCGACGGTGAGATCGCTCTCGCGGAAGATCAACTGGTTTTCGCCGTACCGCCCGGCGAGGATCTTTCCCTCTTTGCCGTCCAGCCCGGCGCCGAACACCCTGGCTCCCTCGGCGGCAAGGTACTCCGCTGTCGCCCGGCCGATGCCCGTCGCGGCTCCCGTGATAAAAATACGTTTGCCGGCGAACATCATGACGAGGCCTGTGCAGCCATTGCGTGGCGTTCCGCCTGCGCTGATGTCACCGAGCGCAGCACGCGATCCTCGCCGCCTTCGCCACGGTTGAATTCGTCGACGATGCGGCCATCGGCGACGACGAGGCAACGGTCGCAGAGGCCGATCAGTTCTTCGAGTTCCGACGCGACGATGAGCAAGGCCACGCCTTTCTCGGCGAGTTCGACGACGAGCCGGTAGATTTCGTGCCGGGTTGCCGCGTCGACGCCCTTGGTCGGTTCGTCGAGCAGCAGCACTTTCGGCGCCCGCATCAGCACGCGGGCAAACAGCAGCTTCTGTTGGTTGCCGCCCGACAGATGGGTTACCGCGGCCTGCGGCGACGATGCCTTGACGTTGAGCGCGCGCATGGCGGCGAGGATCGAGCTGCGCTCCAGCCAGCCGCGCACCATGCCGTGCCGCGACAAGGGCGCAAGATTGCCGATGGTGATGTTGGCGCCGACCGGCAGGTTGAACAGCAGGCCGTCGCGTTTGCGGTCCTCGGTCAGCAACGCGATGCCGGCCGCGCGAGCATCGGCTGGCGACCTGACCGCTACGCTTTGACCATTGACGCGGATTGCGCCCTCGGCTGGCACACGGCCATAGATGCCATGCAGGATCTCGCTGCGGCCGGAGCCAAGCAGGCCCGCCAGTCCGACGATTTCGCCAGCAGCCACGGAAAGGCTGATGTCATTTGCGCCATGGACTGCGCCGCTGTGACCAGCGACAGTGAGATGGCGAACGTCCAGTGCGGTTGGCGTGCCGACAGGTGCCGCGTGTTCCGGAAACAGCCGCTGCAACCTCTGGCCCGACATCGAGAAGATGAAGGTCTCGGCATCGAAGTCCTCGCGCGCGATGCGCACCGCCACCTGCCCGTCACGCAGCACGGTGGCACGGTCGCAGATGGCGAGTACTTCGGGCAAGCGGTGGGTGATGTAGATCATCGCCACGCCTTGCGCCTTGAGTCGGCGCAGCACGCTGAACAGTGCATCGACCTCGGTTCCGGAAAGCGAGGCGGTTGGCTCGTCCAGCATCAGGACGCGAGGCTTCATGACGATGGCACGCGCGATCATCACCAGATGGCGCTGCGCCGAGGTCAGCGACGCGACATAGGCCCTGGGATTGATGTCGATGCCGAGGTCGGCAAAGATCTCGCCGGCGCGCTGCTCGAGTTTCCGTTGGTACACCAGCATGCCGGCGCCCAGCCCGGTGCGGCCGGCGAAGACATTCTCGGCGACCGAAAGCTGTTCGAGCACCTCGATTTCCTGCGGCACGTAACCAACGCCGCTCGACCGCGCATCGGCGGGGGAGGCGAAACTGACGGACTGGCCGTCGAGCTGGATCGTGCCGGTGTGGGAGCCGGCCGGATGCACGCCATTGAGGATTTTGACCAGCGTCGACTTACCGGCGCCATTTTGGCCCAGCAAAGCGTGGATCTCGCCCGGGATCACATCGAAGTCGACGCCGCGCAACGCCTGCACGCCGCCAAAATTCTTGACGATTGCGGTGGCCGAAAACAGCGTCTGTCGAGTGATGTCGGACACGATGATCCCTTGGAAAGGAGCCGGGCCAGCGGGACGCGGACCCGGCAGTGCGGTCGTTACTGTCCGGCGCCGTCGAGCATCTTGTAGTAGGGCGCAAGATCGGCGGCGGTTATCACCTTGGCCGGCAACGGATTGCTGTAGGGCACGGTCTTGCCCTGGGCGAGATCACCCAGCAGTTCGGCAACCTTGGCGCTCTCTTCATAGAGCGGCTGCGCAACGATGCCGTAGGCGGCGCCGGACTTCACCAGATCGAGGTTCTGCCTGATGTAATCCATGCCGATGATGACGACGTCGCGTCCGGCCTTGCGCGCCGCACCCGACCAGGTCTGGATACTGTTGCCGGTCGTGCCGAAGGCGGCGGTCACGTCAGGATTGCCCTGCAGGATGGCCACCGCCTTGGCTTCCGCCGCCGAAGGCTCAAAACCCTCCATCTGCGTGTCGAGCACCTTGATGCCGGGGTACTTCGCCGCGATGGTCTTGCGGAAAGCGTCCGACATGGCGTTCTCGGTGTCGTTGGAGGCGCCCTGCGTCAGCGCTACCGTGCCCTTGCCGCCCAGTTTGTCTCCGATGGCGATCGCGGCATTGGCGCCGACTTCGGCAATGTTTTCGCCCGTCGCCGCCTTCAAGCCCTTGACGGTGCCTTCCGGCGGCAGGACATGCCAGGTAACGATCGGGAAGCCTTCCTTAGCCAGCTTGGTGATGTAGGAAAAGATCGCTGGATCGACCCCATAGACACCGATGGCGTCATATTTGGTGCGGGCAAGGGCGGCCTCAGCCAAGGGCAACGTCGCCGGAATATCCCAGTTGGTCGCACTCGGGTCGCCGACGACTTCGCAGGTGTAGCCAAGCTCCTTGCATTTGTTGAGGAAGCCAGCCTGCATCAGCCGGTGCACGGGATGATCTTTCATGGCCTGCACCCAGAGCAGGTGAATGTCGGCGGCCTTGGCAAGACCAACCGAGCCCAGCGATGTTGCAACCACCGCCGCCGCCAACGCGGAGCGGATCAGCCGCGTTTTCAAATGGATTTTCATGCCTTACCTCCCTTGGTTCGCCGGCTTTTTGCCGGCGCAATATCACTGTTCTCTCGCGAGTCTCAGGCCCCGGCGATGAAGTAGCGGCGGCGCACGATGTCGAGGCCGACGGCCATCACCATGATCACGCCGACCGCGATCTGCTGCCAGTTGGAGTTGACGCCGATGACGACGAGGCCGCTCTGCACGATTTTCAGCAAAAGGATGCCGACGACGCCGCCGGCCACCGTGCCGGCGCCGCCGAACAGGCTGACACCGCCGACAACGACACCGGCGATGACGGTCAGTTCCCAGCCGCTGCCGATCGAGGTGCCGCCGCTGCCGAGGTCGGCCATGACGAACATGCCGGCGATCGCCGACAGCGCGCCGACGGTGATGAAGGCGCCGATCTTGTAGGCATTGGTGTTGATGCCGACGAGGTGCGCCACCTCCTTGTTGCCGCCGGTGGCATACATGTTGCGCCCAAGCACTGTGCGCCGCAGCACGAAGTCGGCAATGATGGCGGCGATGATGAAGAAGGCAAAGCTCCAACCGAGACCGAAGACGAGATCGGTGCCGCCAATATCATTGATCGCATCCGGCAGTGGGTAGACCGGATAGCCACCCGTCACCACCTGGATCAGCCCTTGGCCGATGAACAGCATGCCGAGCGTCTGGATAAACGCAGGAATGCCGAGCCGGACGACGATCAGCCCGTTGAGGAGACCGATCAGGGCGCCGACGCCGATGCCGCCGAGAATGGCTGCTGTCACCGGCAAGGCCGCCGCCGTCATCAGCTTGCCGGCGACCACGGCGGACAGGCCGGCGACCGAGCCAACCGACAGGTCGAACTCGCCGGCGACTAGCAGGATGGTCTGGCCAATGGCGATGATGCCGACAAACGACACGACGTTGAGAATGGCGCGGATGTTGCGCTCCGACAGGAAGGCCGGCTCAAGCAGCCAGAAGAAGGCGACCAGCAAGGCCATCGCTGCCAGCACGCCGACTTCGCCAACGGCGATGAAGCCGATCAATCGCCGTCGGAACGATTGCGCGTCCCGCGGCGGCGAGCTCACCTCGGCCGCGCTGTTCATCCTGACCTCCCTGACGGCGCCTGTTGCCAGCTCTTGCGGCCGGCACATGCACCCGCGCCAACCCTGGCACGCTCCTCGCAACCATTAAGATTATAATATTATAACTTGTCAACGAGGAAATTTCCCGGCGGTGCATAGCCGGGGCACGTAGCTGGAAAGCCTCGGCCGCAACCGCTATGAATGGCGCTTACGACACGGTCTGCAGAACATTGCTTTGCCGGATCGCGTTCTCTCGGAGCAGGGTGATGACCGACAAGCCGCCGGCGGGCGAGAAGAAGCCGCAACGCCTTGGCGTCCGCGAGATCGCCAAGCGCGTCGGCGTGGCGCCGATGACGGTGTCGCGCGCGCTGTCCAATCCCGACATGGTCTCGCCGGAGACACGGGCCAAGGTGCTCGAGGCCATCGAGCAGGCCGGTTTCGTGCCCAATCGGCTGGCTTCCAGCATGCGCGGCAATGGCCGCATGATCGGCACGGTGGTGCCGCCGCTGATCAATTCGGGCATCGCCGAACAGGTGCAAGGCATGTCCGACGAATGCCATGAGAGCGGCTATTCGATGCTGCTGGTGCAGGGCGAGTTCACGCAGGAAGCCGAGGAGAAAGCCATCCGCAACCTGCTCGGCTGGCGTCCGGTCGGCATGATCCTGCAGAGCTTCGTGCAAAGCGAGACGGCGCGAGCGCTTTTGAAGAACAGCGGCGCGCCGGTGGTCGAAATATCCGAAATCAAGGGCCGCAAGCCGATCGACATGGTAGTCGGCGTCTCCAACTTCGAGACCGCCTATGCCATGACCATGCATCTGGCCGCCAAGGGCTACAAGCGCATCGGCTTCGTCTCGACGCCGATCCACGGCAATGACCGCTTGCAGCAGCGGCGCACCGGCTATCACGCGGCCCTCACCGAACTCGGCATCAAGAACCATGCCGACATGGAGGTCGAGGTGCCGATCACCGCGCAAGGTGGCGCCGAGGCGCTGGTGACGCTGACCTCGAGGCACAAGGATATCGACGCCATCTTCTTTTCCAGCGACACGCTGGCCGTCGGCGCCGTGCAGGAATGCCACCGCCGACGCTGGGCAGTGCCGGGCAGGATCGCGATTGCCGGCTATGGCGACATCGACCTCGCCGCACAGCTCTATCCGCCGCTGACCACGGTCAAGGTCAATCGCTATGAAATGGGTCGGCGCGCGGTGCGGCAATTGCTGGCAAGGCTCGGCGGCGACACCAAGGTGCCGACCATCACCAGCCTCGGCTTCGAAATCGTCGACCGGGAGAGTGCGTGATCAGGGCTTCTGCTCCCGCCGCCCAAGTCGCTTCTCCCATCCTTCGGCGTGGACGTTGAGATAGGCGTTGGGATCGTAGGGATGATCCCTAATCGCATCGATGTTGAGATCGATGCCGAGCCCGGGCGCGTCCGGCAGTGACAGATGACCGTTGTCCGGATTGACCGTCGGATGCCAGGTGACGAGATCACGTGTCCATGGGTCGTTGAAGGCGTCGAAATGCTCTTGGATGAGGAAGTTCGGCACCGCCGCTGCAAGCTGCAGGCAGACCGCCGTCGCCACCGGTCCACCACTCTGGTGCGGTGCGATGTGGCTGCCATGGGCAAACGCCAGATTGGCCACCTGCATCGACGGCGCAATGCCGCCGAGCGACATCGGCTCGGGCTGGAAGATGTTGACGCCGCCGCCGGCGGCCAACGAGTAGAACTGGCCGACCGTGTCGTACATCTCGCCGGTCGCCACCGGGATAGGCGAGCGATGCGCCACCTCGTGCACGGTCTCCTGCCGGTCGCGCGAGGTCGGCTCCTCCCACCAGTAGATGTCGAGGTCGGCGAATTTCTGCGCCGCCTGCAGCGCTGCGATCTCGGTGAAACGGGCGTGCACGTCGATCAGGATCAGCGTGTCCCCGGGCAGGTCGTCACGCAACTTTCGGCAGATCGCGTAGGACAGGTCCAGTTCCTCGCGCGAGATAAAACCTTGGGCGGTGCCGAACGGGTCGAGCTTGAACGCCTTGAAACCTTTGGCCATCACAACCTTCGCGGCCTCCAGAAAGGCTTCCGGCGTGCGCTCGGTGCGGTACCAGCCATTGGCGTAGCCGAGCACGCTGTCGCGCACCTTACCACCCAGCAACTGATGGATCGGCACGCCGAGGCTTTTGCCCAGAATGTCCCAGCAGGCGACCTCGATGGCCGCGATGACCGTGCGGTGGATGTGGCCGCCATCGAGTGAGACGCTGTCCAGCATGCGCTTGGCCAGCGCATTGATGCGGCGCGGATCCTGGCCGATGGCGAGGTGCTTGAGCTCATGCACGCCGGCTTCCGTGGTCCTGATGAAGCCGTTCAGCGTGCCTTCGCCGATGCCGTGGATGCCGCTGTCGGTATGGACCTTGACGAACAGCCAGTTCTTCCAGCCGGCGCCGACGGCAAAGGTCTCGATCTCGGTGATCTTCATGCGGAACCCTAACTCAGCGCAACGATCGTCGCGATGACGGCCTCGGTGGTCAGGCCGTATTTCGCCTGCAAGGTCGGCACCGCGCCGCATTCGATATAGTGGTCGGGGAGGCCGATGCGTGTCACTGTCTTCGCGATGCCGGCATCGAACAAGGCCTCGACGACCAGGCTCGCCAAACCACCCACCACGACATGGTTTTCCGCCGTGACGATACGGCCAACTGAGTTGGCAAATTCGGCCACCGCCTTGGCATCGAACGGCTTGATCGTCGGCACATGCAGCACGCCAGTGGAGATGCCTTGTTTGCGCAAGGCATCCGCCGAATCCAGTGCTCGCTCGGTCATGAACCCGGTAGAGATGATGCCGATATCCGAACCCTCGCGGAGCCGACGCGCCTTGCCGATCTCGAAGCGATAGCCGGGTTCGAACACGACAGGCACGCTGCCGCGCAAGAGGCGCATATACACCGGCCCCCGATGCTCCGCGATCGCTTCGGTTGCCGCCTCGATCTCGGTGGCGTCACAGGGGTCGATGATGGTCAGGCCGGGGATCATGCGCATCAGCGCCAGATCTTCGATCGCCTGGTGCGTGCCGCCATAGCCGGTCGTCAGACCCGGGAGGCCGGCGACGATCTTGACGTTGAGGTTGGAGTGGGCGAGTGCGATGGCGACGAAGTCATAGGCGCGCCGCGTCGCGAACACGCCATAGGTGGTGGCGAATGGCATCTTGCCGGTGCGCGCCATCCCGGCGGCAACCGCGACCAGATTCTGCTCGGCCATGCCGACATTGAAGAAGCGGTCTGGAAAGGCATCGCGGAACGGCAATATGTCGGTGTATTTGCCGAGATCGGCGGTCAGCCCTACAATGTCGGGGCGGCTCTGGCCAAGCCGCGCCAGCGACTTGCCGAAGGGCGCCTCGACACTTTGCCGACCGCCGCCGACCGCTTCGTCCTGGCCCATGGCCAGCGTGCGGCCGGCCTCCGTCGCCAAGCTGCTCATTGGGCTGCTCCCACGGTCTTCTCGAACTCGGCAATGATGCCGTCCCATAGCGCCACATCGATACGGAAGAAGTGCGACTTCTCGGAGGTCTCGATGCGCGGCACGCCCTTGCCGGGCAGCGTGCGCAGCACGATCGCCTTCGGCTTGCCGTTGCGGTTCCTTGCGGCCGCCAGCGCGCCGACGATCGCGGTCATGTCATTGCCGTCGATCTCCGATGTCTGCCAGCCGAAGGCACGCCATTTGTCGGAAACAGGTTCCATGTCGAGCACGACAGGGCCGTCGGCCTGGATGCCGTTGCAATCGATCAGCGCCACCAGCCCGTCGAGTTTGAAATGGCTGGCCGACATCGCCGCTTCCCAGGTCGAGCCTTCCTGCATCTCGCCGTCGGAAAGCTCGACGAAGACGCGTGCGTCGGATTTGTCAACGCGCAAGCCCAGCGCCTGGCCGACACCTTGCCCCAGCCCATGGCCGAGCGAGCCGCCGATCATTTCGACGCCGGGCGTGGTGTCGAGCGTCGACATTTCCAGCCGGCTGTTGTCGGCGCCATAGGTGACGAGCTCTTCGACGGGAAGGATGCCGGCTTCGGCGAGCGCTGCCCACAGCGCGATCGAATAGTGCCCGGTCGAGAGCAGGAAACGGTCGCGGTCTGGCCACGCCAGATTGTGCGGGTCGTAGCGCAGTTCGTGGAAATAGAGCGCGGCAAGCGTGTCGGCGATGCCGAGGCCCTGGCCGATATAGCCCTGGCCCTGGCCGCGCGCCATGGTCAGCATGTGGCGCCGCAACTGCGTTGCCTTGCGTTCGAGCGCGCCGATGTCGGCGGTGCCGGGAGGGGAGTTTCGCAGCATGGGATCAGTCCTTGTCGAGCCCGCCCGACATGTTGAGGCGCTCGGCGGTCATGTATTTTGGCGAATCGAGGCAGAGCCAGACGACGGCCTCCGCGACCTCCGCGATCTCGGCGCGGCGGCCAATCGGGATCCGTCGCGTGCGCTCGTCGAGAAAGGCTTGCAAATCGTTGCGGCCATTGGCGCGGGCGAGGTCGGCTTCGGTCGAGCGCTGCATCTCGGTGTCCATCATGCCCGGCGCCAGGCTGTTGACCAGCACGCCATAGGGCGCCAAAGCCACGGCAGCGGCGCGGGTGATGGAATCGACGCCGGCCTTGCTCGCCGTGTAGGCGGTGTAGTCCGGCAGCGCCATGCGCGATCCGGGCGAAGTGATGTTGATGATGCGTCCCGAACGCTGCTCGCGCATCACCCGGCCCGCCGCCTTGCTGGCCATGGCAAGCGCGGTGACATTGAGCGCCAGTGTGCGGGTCCATGCCTTGTAGGTGGCGTCAAGGAACGGTTCGATCACGCCATAGCCGGCATTGTTGACGAGGATGTCGATACCGCCCCAGCGCGCGACCACTTTTTCCACTGCCGCTTCCGGCGCGCCCTCCAAGGTGAAATCGCCAAGGATGGTCTCGGCTTCCGCGCCGGTTTCTCTTACCTGTTGAGCGGTTTCGGCAAGCCCGTCGCCATTAATGTCGGTGATAGCGACGCTACAGCCGCGCCGGGCCAGTTGGATCGCCACCTCGCGGCCGAGGCCGCCCGCAGCACCGGTGACCAAGGCTCTCCTGGACTTCGTGTTTTGATTTTCGGCAGGCAAGCGAGCACCCTCCCCGGTGACCATCTTGACGCATTTGATACCGGTACCATAAATGGCTGTCAACGAGGATGTGCTATTGTCCGCTGGGCCACGGGGTCCGTCGCAGCCGGGAGGAAAAGATGAAAGTCGTCGCGCTCGAAACGCTGCAGCTTGCGGAATTCCCGTTCCTCTTCTGGCTGCGCGTCCACACCGATGCCGGCCTCATCGGCACGGGCGAGACGTTCTGGGCGCCCGGGCCGGTCGCCGCCTACATCCACGACAATGTCGCGTCCTATCTCCTGGGCAAGGATCCGCGCGACATCGAGCTGCACGACCGCACACTCGGCAGCGTCTATGTCGGCGCACGCGATTCCGGCGCCGAGGTGCGCGGCAATTCTGCCGTCAACATCGCGCTGTGGGACATCTATGGTCAGGCGCTCGGCGAGCCGGTCTGGCGGCTGCTTGGCGGGCGCACACACAAGAGCGTGCCGATCTACAACACCTGCGCCGGCTACAAACATGTGCGCGCGACGAAGAAAAACGCCCTGTTCGAGCGCGGCGAGGACTGGTCGCTCAAGGCTGGTGATTCGAACGAAGGCCCTTACGAGGACCTGCTCGCCTGGCGCTACAATGCGGGTGATCTCGCCAGAAGCCTCAAATCCGAAGGCATCGGCGCGATGAAGATCTGGCCGTTCGACATCGCCGCCGAAGCGTCGAACGGCACCCGCCTTTCGCTTGCCGATCTCGACAAGGCACTGGAGCCGTTCCAGAAAATCCGCGACGCCGTCGGCCGCGACATGGAAATCATGGTCGAGCTGCATGGCCTGTGGACCTTGCCGCCGGCGCTGCGCATCGCCGAGGCGTTGAAGCCATATGACGTCGCCTGGCTGGAAGAGCCTATCCGCTACAATGAACTCGACGCGATGGCCGAAGTCGCCCGTCACGCCGCGATACCGATCGCCGCCAGTGAGCGGCTGGCCTCGCGGCAGATGTTCAAGCAGTTGATCGACAAGCGCGCGGCTAGTGTCATCATGATCGACCTCGCCTGGTGCGGCGGGCTCTCCGAGGCACGCAAGATTGCCAACATGGCCGAGGCCAGTGAACTGCCGGTCACCTTGCATGATTGCACCGGGCCGATCGTCTATGCCGCCAGCTGCGCATTGTCGGCGACCTTGCCGAACGTCAACTACCAGGAGGCCGTGCGCGCCTATTTCACCGGCTGGTACACCGAGATCGTCGCCGACATTCCGCCGGTCAAGGACGGTCATGTCGCGCCGCTCGAGGGGCCGGGGCTCGGTCTCAGCCTGCGGCCGGAGCTGTTCCAGCGGCCCGACGCCACCGTGCGGATTACGAAAATCTAGCGCGTGAAGGGCTCCATTCAGAGCCAGTAGACATTATGCTATTATAATCTATGATGAGCCGAAGCGAGCGGCCAACAAGCTCGCCGCCGGCACCTGTCGCCCGGCACCAGATGGATTCAGGGAGGCCTCGGTGGCAATTTCAGCAGCGCGGGCGCGCGACGATTTCAAGGGCGCTCCAAACCTGCCTGACAGGCAGGTTCTGCTCGACCTGTTCGAACGCATGGTGCTGTTGCGCCGCTTCGAAAGCATCGCCCAGATCGCCTGCCGCAAAGGCGAAACCCCCGGCTTCCTGCATCTCTATATCGGCGAGGAGGCGACAGGGGTCGGCGTCTGCGCGCATCTCAGGCCAACCGATTGGGTCACCTCGACCCATCGCGGCCATGGTCACGCTTTAGCCAAGGGCGCCAACCCCGGCCGGGTGATGGCTGAGCTGTTCGGCAAGGCCGACGGCATTTGCGGCGGCCGTGGCGGCACCATGCATCTCTATGATCGCTCGGTCGGCCTGTTCGGCACCAACGGCATCGTCGCCGCCGGCATCGGCCATGCCGTCGGCATCGGCATGAGCGCGCGTCAGCAGGGCCGTGACGATATCGGCGTCACCTTCTTCGGCGATGGCGCCGCCAACCATGGCGGCTTCCACGAGGCACTCAACTTCGCCGCCGTGCAGCGGGCGCCGGCGGTCTTTATCTGCGAGAACAACCTCTACGCCACCGCCACGCCGCTCAAGTCGATCACGCTCAATCCCGAGATCGCGACCAAGGCCGCCTCCTATGGCATGCCTGGTGTGGCGGTGGACGGCAATGATGTCTTCGCCGTCTGGCTGGCCATGAAAGAGGCGACAGAGCGCGCCCGTTCCGGTAAGGGTCCGACGCTGATCGAGGCCAAGACCTATCGCACCGTCGGCCACCACGAAGGCGATCCGGTCATCGGCACTTACCGCACGCAGGAAGAACTCGACACCTGGATCAAGCGCGATCCGATCGACATGTTCCGCAAGAAGCTGGTCGAGGACTACGGCATTGCCGATGCTGAAGCGCTCGCGGCAATAGAGGCGCGGATCGAGAAAGTGGTCGAGGCAGCGCTGACCTTCGCCCGCAACTCGCCGGAACCAGATCCGGCCACTGTGCGCCTGCATGTCTTTGCCGACCCTATCAATCCGCCTGCAGCCCTGCAGCCGCGCGCCGTCGGCGAGACGCGCACACAAGGCTGGCTCGAAGCGGTACGCGACGGCATCGCCGAGGAAATGCGCGCCAACCCGGCGATCCTTTATTTCGGCGAAGGCACCGGCGAACGCGGCGGCAGTTTTGCTCACACCAAAAACCTGTGGCAGGAATTCGGCGCCGAGCGCGTGGTCGACACGCCGATCTCCGAACAGGGCTTTACCGCCGCCGCCGTCGGCGCCTCGGCCACCGGCGCCCGCACCGTCGCCGACCTGATGTTCGCCGACTTCGCTTTCGAAACCGCCGGCCAGATCTTTTTACAGGCGGCCAAGCTGCGCTACATGACCAGCGGCCGGATGAGCGCGCCGATGGTGGTGCGTGTTGGCGCCGGTGCGCTGCGCAGTTCCGGCCCGCACCACAGCGGCATCTATCATCCGGTCTTCGCCCATATGCCTGGCCTCATCGTTTGCGTGCCATCGACCCCGGCGGATGCCAAGGGCTTGATGAAGACCGCGCTCAGGGCCGGCGATCCCGTCATTATGCTGGAACCCAAAGCGCTGTTCGCCTCCAAGGGCGAGGTTCCGGTTGGTGAACATTATGTGCCGTTCGGCGTCGCGCGCATTGCGCGGGCTGGCACCGACATCACCATCGTCGCCGCCGGCCAGATGGTGCAGCGCACGCTTGAAGCGGCCGAAGTCCTGGCCGCCGAAGGCATCGAGGTCGAGGTCATCGACCCGCGCACCATCATGCCACTGGACATCCAGACGATTGTCGCCAGCGTGCGCAAGACTCATCGCCTGCTCATCGTCGACGAGGCCTGGGCGATGTGCGGCCTTGGCGGCGAGATCGCCCAGGCCATCAATGAGCTCGCCTTCGACGAACTCGACGCACCGCCGGGAAGGCTGCACACCGCGCCGACCTCGCATCCCTTCGCCCCGGTGCTGGAGCGCGCCATGCTGGTCGACAGCGCCCGCATTGCGCAAGGCGTGCGCGACGTCATTGCGGGCCAGCCGCCAGTGCCGGATCACTGGTACACGGTCGGTCTGAAAAGTGCTGTGCCGGCTAACCCTGCGCCTGCGCCGGTCAAACCACAGCCCACCGCATCAGTCGTTGCCGCCGTTTCCAGCGACGACGAGGCGATAACAATGCCGTTCGGCGATCTCACCGTCAGCGAAGGCACCGTCATCAAATGGCTGAAGGCGGTTGGCGAACCGGTCAAGGAGGGCGAACTGATCGCCGAAATCGAGACCGACAAGGCCGTGGTCGAGATCGAAGCGCCCATCACCGGCACGCTTGTCGCGATCGATCAGCCGGTCGGCGCCGTGGTGCCGATGGGCGGGCGGATCGGCGGCATCAAGAAGTAACCACCACCAGATTATGAAATCCGAAGGGCTGGCATGAAGATCCTGTGCGCCAACTGGCAAGCCGCCGACGAGGCCGAACTCGAACGCGAGCATTATGCCGATATCGAGTTCATCCTCGCCGGATCGACCAACGACAAAGCGGCAGCACTCGATCCGGCGATCTGCGAAACGGTCGATGCCGTCATCAACTATTCGCCGACCCACAATGTCGCTGCCGCTCCGTCGGCCTTTCCAAAGGCGCGTATCGCCGTGCGTTCGGGTGTTGGCTTCGACAACATCGACACAGCAGGCTGGGGCGCGCGCAAGATTCCGGCCTGCAACGTGCCGGACTATGGCACGACCGAGGTCGCCGACCACGCCATCGGCCTTATGCTGGCGCTGACGCGTGGGACGTCGGCTTATGGGGCCGAGCTCTCCGGCCACGGCGCCGAAGGCTGGCATTTCTCCAAGGCGCCGCTGGTGCGCCGGCACAAGGGCGCCACCTTCGGCATTGTCGGGCTTGGCCGCATCGGGCTCGCCACCGCACGCCGTGCCGCCGCCTTCGACATGAAGGTGGTGTTCTACGACCCGCATCTTCTGTCCGGCGTCGACCTGTCGACCGGCTATGAGCGCGTTCATTCGCTTGACGAGTTGATGGGGCGGGCGGACGTCGTGAGCGTCCACACGCCGCTGAGCGAGGAAACCCGCAATTTGCTTGGCGCTGCTGCTTTCGCCGCCGCCAAGCCTGGCTTGGTGCTGATCAACACCGCGCGTGGCCCAATCGTCGATCTCGACGCGCTGGAGGTTTCCATGCGCAGCGGCACTGTCGGTGGCGCCGGGCTCGACGTGCTGCCGAACGAACCGGGCGATCTCGATCATCCGCTGCTGGCGGCATGGCGCCGCGACGAGTCGTGGATTGCCAATCGCCTGATCGTCACGCCCCACGCCGCCTTCTATAGCCCGGCATCGATGCGCGACCTCCGGCTGAAATCGATCGAGGTCGTGCACGCCTATCTCGCCGAGGGTCGGCTCACCAACTGCGTCAACTCAGAGTATCTGAAATGAACATGGCGGCGTCACCGACACGGCGGCTCGCAGCCTCGCCCTATGCGCGTCGCCTGGCACGCGAGCGCGCGTTGCCGCTCTGGCGACTGATGTGCTTGGCTTCGTTCCGATTGCCGCCCCCTTGACCTCGCCTGATACCGTCGCCCCTGTCGCCGCGCCATCTCTCGCTGCGTCGCGGGTCGCAGCCTGTGCCACGTCCGTTGCCCTGAATGCATTGCAAGAGTTGCTGGCGGCGCTGGAGGGGGCCGGGAAAACCTTCGATATCGAGGATATCCTGCTGCGAGCGGCAGGTCGGGCATTCGCCGAAAATTGTGGGATCGCCAGCGGTGCCGAAGCGTCCGTGGCGCTGGAATCGACGGGCCGGCAAGCGGTGTTCGCCACAAGTCTAGAGATGTCCCTGACATCGCTGCGCGCAATGCGGCTTGCGACTTTGAGCGACGGCCGTGACGAAACGGAGAAGCCGGCGGCTCTGTCCCTGCGGATACTGCCCACAAGCGACATCCGGCCAGTGATGATGCCACTCTTGCCCGGCCGCGCCATGCGCCTCACCGTCTCGCCCAACATGGCGGGTGACCATGCCGAATGCCTGCTGACGGTGGATGCGGCAAGCGTTGATGAGGCCACCGCTTCCGCTTGGCTGGCGACCCTGAAATCGGCGATCGAACACCCGCTTCGGCTCTTCGTCTGAGACGGTTGATAGCCGTCGGCCTTGCCTAGCCTCAGGCGAAGGAAGCTATTATAAAAGCTTCGACAAGAGGCACGGCGAGGCACATGGACCATCCCACCATCGACAGTCTTCCCAGGCGCACGCTCGGCCGCACCAATGGCCCGCTCTATCGCCAGCTGGCCGACATTTTGCGCGAACCGATCGGCAACGGCACTTTCCCGGTCGGCGGCGAGCTGCCGAAGGAAGCGACCATTGCCGAGCATTTTGGTGTGAGTCTGATCACCGTGCGCCAGGCGCTGCGCGATCTCGAGGCCGACGGCCTGATCCGGAAACGCTCGGCCAAGCCGGCCGTAGTCGCGGCACGCAGTCCGTCGGTCAATCTGAGCTGGAAGTTCAAGAATTTCGCCGACATGGCGGCCTTCACCAAGGACGCCATGCTGACAGTGAAATCCTACCGCAAGGAGGTTTCGCCCGTGCTGCAGCGCCATTTCGGCATGGGCAAGGACGAGGCGGGCTATTGTTTGCGCAGCGTGCTGTCGATCGGCGAACAGCGCAAGGCGCAGATCACCACCTATTTCCCGCCCGACATCGGCGCCCGGCTGAAGCGGGAAGATTTTTCGGACGTGCTGATTTTCCGTTCGGTGCAAAAACATCTCGGCCTGCGGCTCGATGTGGCGCATGTCACGGTGCGTGCCGAAATCGCCGACGAGGCCGTTGCTGCCGACCTTGGCATCACGCTCGGCAGCCCGGTGCTGACCGTGGAAATGCTCTACCAGTCGGCGGACCAGCGCAGCATCGAATTCTCCGTTGCCCGCCACCCCGCCGACATCTTCAGCATCACCTATGACGCGCCCAACGACCTGTCCTGAAGCGTGTCGGAGGCGGTATTTTCTGCCGACGTCGCATAGACAGGCTCATAAAATTATAATAGCATGATAGCTAGACTGAAGTGCTGGCCATGGGAGAAGTCGCAAGGGAGGAACTCCGGCGAATTCGGCTCGCGGACGTAGCCTGGGGGAAGTCTGGTCAAATTGACATTCGTAATTGGTACCGGTATCAATTTGCCGTCTTCATCCGATCAAGATGGCGCAGTCCATCACCGGCTGGGCAGGAAACACTAGGGAGGAAGACCATGAAATTAAGGAGCTTGTGCGCCGGCTTCGTGGCGCTTGCCGGGTTCGCAGTCTCGATGGGTGCGATGCCTGGCCATACCGAAGAGAAGAAGCCTTACACCATCTATCTCTCGAACAATTTTGTCGGCAATGACTGGCGCCAGCAGATGGAACGCGTCGCCAATGTGGCGGTCAACAAGGGTCCGCTGAAAGGCCGCGTCGATCTCAAGATCGAAAATGCCGAAGGCACAGTCCAGGCGCAGATCAATTCGCTGAACAACATCATCCGCCAGAAACCGGCCGCGATCCTCATCGATGCGTCGTCGGCGGAAGCGCTCAATCCCACCATCAAGAAGGCCTGTGACGCCGGCATCATCGTCGTCAGTTTCGACCAGACCGTGTCGGCCGAATGCGCCTACAAGATGCATTCGGATTTCGACATCATGGCCAACAACCAGGCCGAATGGATGGCCTCCATCCTCGGTGGCAAGGGCAAGGTGCTGATGGATCGCGGCCTTGCCGGCGCGCCGATCTCCGAACAGTTCGAGAAGAATTTCGGCGCCGTCCTGAAGAAATATCCCGGCATCGAGATCGTCGGCTATTTCAACGGTAATTATGCCGCTGGTCCCGAACAGGAGGGCGTCGCCAGCCTGCTTGCCGCCCATCCGGAAGTCGACGGCATCTTTTCGCAGGGCTACGGCACCGGCGCCATCAAGGCGCTGCAGAACGCCGACCGGCCACTGGTGCCGATCGTCGCCGCCGCCTTCAACGGCACCGGCGTGACGTGCGCGCAGACCAAGGGCGCCAAATGCTGGCTGGGCGCCAATCCGCCGTCGTTGTCGGCCGAGGCGATCAAGCTCGCGGTCGACATACTCGACACCGGCAAGAAGCCGGCCGACACCACAGTGCTGTTCAACTCACCCGGCCTGACCACGGATATGGTCGATGCCAAATATGCCCCGAATTCCTCGGCGGTGAAGATCGAACTCGGCAAGACCGTATTCCCGGACCTGGCGCCCGGCCTTTCCTTGCCGGTGTCGCCAAGCTGGGTCGAGATTACGCCCAAGGAGGCTTCGGGAACCTGACGCGTGCAATGCGCCGTATTTGGCGCCACTGTTTCGAACAAAAACGGGAGGAGAAAATCATGAAATCATTGAGCCGCAACATCGGCCTCGCAGCGCTTGCAGCCGCCATGATGGCGGTGGGCATGCAGGCCGGCCATGCCGAAGACAAGAAGCCCTACACCATCTATCTCTCAAACAATTTCGTCGGCAATGACTGGCGCCAGCAGATGGAGCGTGTCGCCACCGTATCGGTCAACAAGGGTCCGCTGAAAGGCCGCGTCGACCTCAAGATCGAGAATGTCGAGAACACCGTCCAGGCGCAGATCAATTCGCTCAACAACATCATCCGCCAGAAGCCGGACGCGATCCTCGTCGACGCCGGTTCGGATTCGGCCTTGAACCCGACCATCAAGAAGGCCTGCGACGCCGGTATCGTCGTCATCTCCTTCGACCAGGTGGTGACCGAGCCCTGCGCTTTCGCAGTGGCTTCCGACTGGGACCGCATCCCTTCAGTCATGGCCGAGTGGATGGCGACGCAGCTGGGCGGCAAGGGCAACATCATCCTCGATCGCGGCCTCGCCGGCGCACCAATCTCGGCGCAGCTGCAGGGTGGCTATGAAAAGGTGCTGGCCAAATACCCCGACATCAAGGTCGTCGGTTACTACAATGGCAATTACGCGCTCGGTCCGGAGCAGTCGGGAGTCGCGGCGCTGCTTGCCGCCAATCCAAAGATCGACGGCATCATGACGCAAGGCTACGGCTCCGGCGCCATCCAGGCCATCAAGGATGCGGGGCGGCCGATCGTCCCGGTCGTCGGCTTCTCCTACAATGTCGCCGCCGTTACTTGCGCCCAGACGCAAGGTGCCAAGTGCATCCTTGGCTCCAACCCGGCCTATCTCTCCTCGGAAGCGATCAAGCTGGCGGTCGACATTCTCGACACCGGCAAGAAGCCGGCAGAGCGATCCGTCTCGGTCAAGGGCGACTTCGTCACCACCGATCCCTTCGAGTCCAAGCTTTATCCGGGCACCAAGATGATCAAGATCGCGGTCGGCGAAAACGCCTTTCCGGATCAAGCGCCCGGCCTGACGCTGCCGATCACGCCCGACTGGGTCGAGATCACCGCTGCGGAAGCCGCCGGGGCGAAGTAACATCCGTGACCACGACCCTGTCTCCCGGCATCGCAGGATGTCGGGAGAGCTTTTCGAAGGCGCATTCATGGACCTCGTCACCGTCAAAGGCCTGTCCAAACGCTATGGCGGCATCGTCGCGCTGAGCGAGGCGACATTCAGCGCCCGCGCCGGCGAGGTGCACGCGCTGCTTGGCGAGAACGGCGCGGGCAAGAGCACCTTCATCCAGATCCTGTCAGGTGCCGTGAAACATGATGGCGGGTCGATCCTAGTCGACGGCACGGATTATCGCCCCGCCAATCCGGATGCGGCCCAGGCGTTGGGCATTGCCGCCGTCTTCCAGGAACTCTCGTTGATCCCCGATCTCAGCGTCGAACAGAACATCTGGTTCCGCCACGAGCCGAGGACGCTGTTGCGCACCGTCAACCGTGGCGAGATGCGCCGAAAGACGCTGGCGCTGCTGGAGAAGTATGATTTTCCGGCACTGCGCCCCGATCAGGAGTTGCGGCGGCTGACGCTGGCCGAACGGCAGATCGTCGAGATCGCCAAGGGCCTGGCCAAGGACCCGCGCATCCTGATCCTCGACGAGGCGACCTCGGCGCTGCCCGCGCGCGAAGCCGAATGGCTGCTGAAGTTGACCCGGCAACTGGCGGCAGAGGGAAGGCTGGTCATCTTCATCTCGCACCGCATGGCCGAGGTGCGCGCCATCGCCGACCGGCTGACCATTTTCCGCAATGGCAGCACCGTCGCCGCGCACGAGGCCAATGCCGTGTCCGACAACGAGATCGTCACCCAGATGATAGGCCGGCATCTCGACCGTCTCTATCCCGAGCGCGTGGCAACCGCGACCGATTGCATTGCGCTCAGGGTCAAGAATTTCTCCAGCGGCAGTCGGCTTTCCCAGGTCGATTTCGCGCTGCGTGAAGGCGAGGTGCTCGGCGTCGGTGGCCTGCAGGGCCACGGCCAGCGCGAACTGTTCCAGGCGCTGTTCGGCGCCAGCAAGGCGAGCGGCAGCATAGAGCTGTGGGGCAAGCCCACCTTGATCAACAATCCGCGCCAGGCGCTGACCGGCAAGGACGGCATCGCCCTGGTGCCGGAGGATCGGCGCGGACAGGGGCTGCTGCTGACCAAGAGCGTGCGCGAGAACCTCACCTTGTCGGTCATCAAGCGCTTTACCGAAAACGGCTTGCTGAGCCGGCAAAAGGAAGCCGCCCTGGTCAAGGAGATGGTCGATTTCCTGCGCATCAAGGCTGGCACATCGGAGCAGCTTGCCGGCACCTTGTCGGGCGGCAACCAGCAGAAGGTGATCTTCGGCAAGATGCTGCTCACGCAAGCACGCGTGCTCCTGCTCTACGATCCGACGCGCGGCGTCGATGTCGGCACCAAGGGCGAGATCTTTCAGCTGATGCGCGACCTCGCGGCCAAGGGCTACGCGATCCTGTTCCATTCCAGCGACATGCCGGAACTTGTGCATGTCGCCGACCGCGTGATGGTGATGCGCAACGGCGGTATCGCGGCGGCGCTGGAAGGGGATCATATCTCCGAAGAAGGCATTTTGCGCGCCGCCATGCTTGAAACCAGGGTGGCCTGAGGCATGGTGATGTCAGCTGCGGAGAGACCGTTGGAGATGGCGCAAAGGCCAGCTGAAGAGAAACAAGCCAGGCCGGGTATCGACTGGCGCGGCCGCTTGCTCGACCGTGCGCCGTTCCTGGTCGCCTGTCTGATGCTGGCGCTTATCGTTGCCATCTATGGCAGCTTGCAGTCCGGCGTCTTCACGCTCGATGAGATCAACCTCGACACGGCGGCGGCGATGACGCTGATGCTTGCGGCGACCGGCCAGACCATCGTGCTGGTGCGCGGCGGCATCGATCTGTCGATCGGCGGCATGATCAGCCTTGGCACGGTGATCGCGGCGACACGCTTCACCGACGATCCGTCGACGACCGCACTTTGGACGTTGATCATTCTGGCGCTCGGCTTCCTGATCGGCGCGCTCAACGGCCTGCTGATCTCGCTGCTCAAGCTGCAGCCCTTCCTTGTCACGCTCGCCACCTGGTCGATCCTCAACGGCGTCGCCATGATCATCCTGCCGACCGATGGCGGCAGCATCCCCGTCTGGTGGGTCGGCTTCGCCTCTGCGCAGCTCTTTGGCTTGACCAGCCCGGTCTGGATGCTGCTGGCTTTGCTGCTGTTCTGGTGGTGGTTCCGTGCGACGCGCGTCGGCATCACCATCCAGGCGGCAGGCTCCAACGAGAAATCGGCCTTCCTGTCCGGTGTCTCGATCACAAGAGTCAATCTCGTCACCTACGGCCTCTCCGGTCTGTTCGCCGCTGGCGCGGCGCTGTTCCTGGTGACGCAGACCGGCGCGGGGTCGCCGACCATCGGCAAGGACTATATCTTGCCTTCAGTGGCGGCGGCGGTCATCGGCGGCGTCAGCCTGTTTGGCGGCCGTGGCCATCTCGCCGGCACGCTGATCGGCGCCTTCGTGCTGACGCTGATCGGCAACCTCGTCTTCGTCCTGCATGTGTCGAGCTACTGGCAGCCGGTCGCGTCCGGCGTCATCCTGCTGCTTTCGGTGCTGGCCAGTTCCGTTGCCGAAAAGGCCGCCAGGAACCGCGTCCAATGAGCGCTTTCCTCGCCCGCAATCGCCTCATCGTGCTTGCCTATGCCGGCATGGTCGTGCTGCTCCTGGTCACGGCTTTGTTCTCACCGGGCTTCCTCTCGGTCTCCAACATGCGCTCGACCGTCGTGCTGGCGGCCTTCGTCGGCATTGTCGCGCTCGGCCAGACGTTCGTCATCATCGGCGGCGGCATCGACCTCTCGGTGCCCTGGGTGCTCAATTCGGCAGCGATTATCATGGCGCTGCTGTGCGGCGGCCAGGACCTGCCGCTGGTCTGGGTCATGCCGTTGCTGCTCGCCGGTGGCGCCTTCATCGGCCTGATCAACGGTGTCGGCGTCGCCCAGTTCGGCGTGCCGCCGATCATCATGACGCTAGCCACCAACGTCATCCTGCAAGGCCTGATCCTGGTGCTGACCGGCGGCTCGCCGACGCCCTCGGCGCCGGCCTTGATCCAGTTCCTGTCGGTCGGGCGCATCGGTGGCTTTCCGGTCATCGCGCTGATCTGGCTGGCGCTGACTCTCGTTGCGACGCTGCTGCTCTCCAAGGCGGCGTTCGGCCGGCATCTCTATGCGCTCGGCACCAGCGCCACGGTGGCGGAATTCTCTGGCGTGCCGACAGCGCGCACCACCATCCTGACCTATGTCATCTCGGGCCTGACCGCCGCCTTCGCCGGCATGCTTTTGACCGGTTATTCCGGCCAGGCCTATCTCGGCATGGGCGACGCCTATCTGTTCACCTCGATCGCCGCGGTGGCGATCGGCGGCGCCTCCATCCTCGGCGGCAGCGGGCATTATCTCGGCACCGTCGCCGGCGCCATGGTGCTGACCATCCTGACCGGTCTTTTGCCGGCGCTGAACCTGTCGAGCGGGGCACTGCTCATCGTCTATGGCGCGGTTATCTTGCTCACCGTCTCGATCGGCAGCGAAACCTTCGCCGGCCTCGGCGGCAGGCTGCGCAGAAAGGAGAGCTGACCATGGTCGAAATCTCTTGTGTCGTCGACGCCAGGGCCGAACTCGGCGAAGGCACGCTTTGGGACCCGCAAGCCGGCGTGCTGTGGTGGATCGACATCTGGAAGAAGCTGATCCACCGCTACGATCCCGCTACCGGCAAGGACGAAGTCTTCGCCACGCCGGAATATCTCGGTTGCCTCGGCCTGCGCGAAAAAGGCGGTCTGGTGCTGACCATGACCAACGGTTTCCACTTCTTCGACCCGGTGACCGGCAAATTCGAGCCGATCGTCGACCCGGAATCCCATATGCCGGCAACCCGCTTCAACGACGGCAAGCCGGATCGCCAGGGCCGCTTCTGGTCGGGCTCGATGTTCGAAGTGCCAGGCAAGCCGATCGAATTCATCGGCGCGCTCTATAGGCTCGATCCCGATCTGTCGGTCCACAAGATGATCGACGGCATTGGCTGCTCCAACGGTCTCGCCTGGAGCCCGGATTCGAAAACCATGTACTTCTCCGACAGCCATGCCGGCGCGGTGTGGGCCTATGATTTCGATCCTGCTACCGGCGACATCGAGAACCGCCGCACCTTCATCGACATGACGGTGACCGGCGGCGTCGCCGATGGCGCTACGGTGGACGCCGAGGGCTGCTACTGGGTGACCATCCCGGTGACCAGCAAGGTCTGCCGTTACGACGCCGATGGCCGGCTGATGCAGACCGTGCTGCTGCCGACCGACCTGCCAACCTGCTGTGAATTCGGCGGCAAGGACCTCGACATTCTCTACGTCACGTCTGCCGTGCTTAAGCGCCCCAACAGCCACTTCATCGGCCAGCAGAATCCAGGCGGATTGTTCGCGCTCGATGTCGGCGTCAAGGGTCTGACGCTGCCGGCCTTCAAGGGCTGATGGGCTCGCTCAGATAGCGGACATGACCAACGGCGACTCGGCCTTGCGCATCGTTCCGGTAGCGAAACGACGCTCGAGGTGGCCGGCATAGAGCGACAGCGGCCAGCAGAGTGCGAAGTAGATGATCGACACCGTGCCGAACACCATCACCGGCTGGAAGGTGACGGTGTTGACCTGCGTGGCGGCGCGGGCAAGCTCGGTCAGCCCGATCAGCGAGGCGATGGACGTCGTCTTGACGATCTGGACCATGAAGCCAACGGTTGGCGGCAGCATCAGCCGTACCGCCTGCGGGATGATCACCAGCCGCAGCGTCCTGACAAAGCGGAAGCCGAGCGCGGTCGCTGCTTCCCACTGCCCCTTGGGGATCGCCTCGATGGCACCACGAAAAATCTCGCCGAAGAAGGCGCCGCCATTGAGCGAGAATGTCACCGCCGCAGCCACCCACGGGTCCGGCCGGTAGCCAAGGAACGAAGATCCGTAATAAGCCATGAACAGCTGGATCAGGATCGGCGTGCCCATGAAGAACTGGGTGTAGAAGGCGGCCAGCCAGCGCAGCGGCCGCGCCGGCGCCACCCGGATCGCCGCCACCACGAGGCCGATCAGGCCGCCGCCGGCAAAGGCGATGAGCGCCAGCAGGATCGTCCAGCGCGTCGCCAAGAGCAGGAACATCAATTCATTGGGGCCGAAATCGCGCAGGCTCATGGTTTAGACCTTCCAGCGGAACATGAGCTTGCCGATGCCGGCAAACAGCAGGCTGGCGGCCTGCACGAGCACGAAATAGATGACCGCGATGATGATGTAGACCTCGAAGCTCCGGAAGGTCTGCATGACGAGGTTGTTGGCAACCGCCGTCAGTTCCTCGGCCGCGATAGCCCCGACGATCGAGGTGCCCATGATCTGCAGGATGAACTGCGCCGATAGCGACGGGTAGACCGCGCGCGCCGCCGGCACCAGCACGACATGACGGATGATGCGGTAGCGGCTGAGGCCGAGCGACTTGGCCGCCTCGATCTGCCCTTCCGGAATGGCCTCGATGCCGGCGCGCAATATCTCGGTGGCATAGGCGCCGAGATGGATTGAGAGCGCGACGACGGCCGCCGTGGTGCTCGACAGCTTGAAGCCGAACAGCGGCAGCGAAAAGAACACGAAATAGAGTTGGATCAAAAGCGGCGTGTTGCGGATCAGCTCGACATAGCAGGCGATCGGCCACGACAGGAAACGCGGCCCGAAACTGCGGCCGACGGCGCCGAGAACGCCGATGGCGGTGCCGAACAGGATCGACAGCGCCGCCAGCTGGATGGTCTTCTCCAACCCGCGTAGCAGCAGGTCGAGATGGACCAGGATCGGGCCGAATTGCAGGGCGGTTTGCATGGACATTCCGTCACGAGGTCAAGGAGGCGGGGCCGATCCGGCCCCGCCCGACTCCGGATGCGTGATCAGAAGACAGGCAGCACCGGCAGTGGCTGGTTCCGGTATTTCATCGACAGCGCGTCCAGCGTGCCGTCGGTCTTCATTGTGAACAGCCAGGTGTTGATCCACTGGCGCAGATTGTCGTTGCCCTTGGCGACGCCGATGCCGAAATAGAAGGTTTTCAGCACGTATTTCTGCTCGAAGGCGTCGCCATTCTGGGCCTTCTTCAAATAGATCTCGCCATAGTCGCCGCCACCCATGGCATCGATCTGGCCAGACACCATTGCCTGTAGCAGCGAGGAATAGTCGTCGAAGCGCAGGATCTCGATGCCTGGATTGGTTTCAGCGGCCTTGGTCAGCAGCCCGTCCTCGCCGGTGCCGCGCGTCAGGCCAACCTTCTTGCCGAGCAGGTCGGCGACGCCCTTGATGCTGGTGCTCTTCGGCGCGATCACCACCGCCGACTGGCCGGCATAGGGGATCGAATAGTCGATCTGGATGGCACGCGCGGGCGTGATCGAGAAGATCGAGATCACCGCATCGACCTGCTTGGTCAGCAGCGCCGGGATACGGCCGGGCGAGGTGACGGTGACGAATTCGACGGGAACGCCGAGCGCCTCGCCCATCTTGTTGGCGACCTCGATGTCGAAACCGGTCGGCTTCAGATTGGCGTCGAGAAATCCGTAGGGCGGCGTCGTTGTGTCGATGGCGACGACCAGCTTGCCGCGCGAGATGATATCCTCGACCGATTGGGCTGACGCGATGGACGGCATCAACGCCGACAGCGCCAGCACCAGCAGAACGCCGGCTCCTCTCAGGAAAGTCCGCATGTTTTCCTCCCATGCATTTTGGGCGCCTCGTGTCGACATCGCTCGTGCGGGGCGCTGGCCGCCCAAGGATTTGAAACAGATCGGTCTCGCCCGCTGCCATCCCTTGCAAACCCGGGATTTAGCGGTTCCTCTACGAGTTATAATGGTATGCTATTATAATGTTATTCGCCTGTCTACGATCGCTCAGGCAGGAAGTTGTACTATCGTGATACCGGTACCATGATTTTAGGTTTTACATCCGACGTCCATGGTTCCGACGTCGGCCGATGGTGCTTGTCGATGCTACCGCTTGATCGCGCCTGCCGCGCGACGAACGCTTTGCAACAGGATGGCGAGGCAGCCGACCAGAAGCAGCGCCCCGCCGATGAGCGGCGGCAGTGCAAGCAGCTTCACCGCTGCCGCGATGGCGGCCACCAGCACCAGCGCGAGCACCGCCAGATTGCCGTCATCGACGAACATGCCGAAGAATTCCCTGGCAACAAGACGAATGGCGTTCATCGGGCGAGCCCTCCGGCCGATAAGGGATAGGTGCTGCGCAGCCAGCGCACCATGGCAAAGGATGCCAGCGCCACGATGGCGAAGATGGCGAGCAGAGCGAGATCGGCGCCCGGCCAGTCGGCACCGATGCCCTCACCGGTCCAGAAGATTCCGAAGCTGGTGAGCATCAGCCCCACCACGAATTTCAGCGCATTCTCCGGCACACGCGCTAGTGGCCGGTGGATTACCAGGCCGATGAGCATCACCAGGATGAAGGCCGCCAGCGCGCCCAGGCCGGCGTACAGCGTCTGCCCGTGAGCGGCGCCGACGGCAATCACGATGAACACCACCTCGACGCCTTCCAGCAGCACCGCTTTGAACGAGGCCAGTCCGGCGAGGTAGTCGGCGCGGCGATCATTGGCCTGCTGGTTCAGGGCGGCTGTCTCCTTGGCGAAGGCCGCCTCTTCGTCATGCAGCGCGATGACGCCGACGCTGCGCAGGATGGCCTTTCGCAGCCAGCGCATGCCGAACAGGATCAGCAGCACCCCGACGACGAATTGCAGCGTGGTGATGGGTATCAGCGCCAGCAGCGGGCCAAATGCCAGCACCAGCGCCGCCAGCACCGCCAGCGCCAGGGCCGCACCTGTCAGTGCCGGGCGCCAGCTGCGCGTCACGCCGACCGCAAGCACGATGGTGAAGGCTTCCACGACCTCGACGACAGAGGCGAGAAACGCCGCCGTGATCGTCGAGAGAATGGGTGTCAGACTCTGCATGGAGGCTTCCTGTCCTGTCTTGTTCGCCCCGGATACTCCGGGCGGCTTTCCCGGGAAACGTAGCCTAGAATCACATGTGCGTTCAGCACCACATAGCGCTCCGGAAGCTGTGGCAAAGCAAGTGAAGCATCAGCGAAGCGGTGCTTCGGTCCAGTCGAGCCGCACACGCCGAGGCTCGAAGATGCGCGCCTAGCTAAATCAGATCAGGCCCGACATGTCGGAGAAGGCCATGGCCTTGCGCAGCAGCTCGGCGAAGCGCTCGCCGGCCACTTCGCGCGGGCCGCTGTTGTCGATCGAGGTCACGCCGGGGCCCGACAGCGTCACATTGGCGCTACGTGCCAGCCGCGCCAGCACTTCGCCGCGCGACTCGCGGCCGCGCATCGCCAGCCGTTCGGCCAGCACATCAGGCGAGGCGGTGATTTCGACGATGGCCAGATTGGCATAGCGCTCGCGCAGCACCGGAATAATCGCGCGCGATACATTGGCGACCGCGACATGGCCATTGGTGACCGACCAGTCGACATCGGCCGGAAGGCCATAGCGCAAGCCATGCGCTTCCCAGGAAATGGCAAAGGCGCCGTCGGCCTCGGCTTCGATGAAGGCGGCGTCGGCCAGCGTGTCGTGGTCCTCGCTCGCCGCATCGCTCGGCCTGGTGATGACGCGACGGACGAACTCCAGCCGGGTCTCATCAGCGAAAAGCGCGCGGGCATAGTCAATTACTGTGTCCTTGCCGGCGCCACTGGGGCCCACGACGGCGACAAAGACGCCATGGCGAATCGGAAACTCTTCAGCCGACAATTCACGCTCGATCGATGCCGACACCATCATGCGACCCGGCGCCCCTGCCGCCAGACGGTGCGCACCACTGGAACATGGTCGTCGACGCGCACGCGCACCAGATCGGCGCGGCGGCCCTGCTCGATGACGCCGCGGTCGTTGAGGCCAACCGCTTCCGCCGGGTTCTTCGACACCATCGCGACCGCCTGCGGCAGCGAAATGCCTTCGACCACGTCGCCGAGGAAGAAAGCGGACTGGATAAGGCTGAAGGGAATGTAGTCGGATGACAATATGTCGAGCAGGCCATCGCTGGCCAGCGTGCGGGCCGAAACATTGCCCGAATGCGAGGAACCGCGCATGACATTGGGCGCGCCCATCAGAACGCCGAGCCCGGCCTCTTTCGAGGCCCTGGCGGCCTCTTGCGTGGTCGGGAATTCGGCAACGCGCACGCCTTGTTCGATCGCCTCGCCGACATGGCCAATTGTTGCGTCGTCATGGCTGGCCAGCACGATGCCGCGCTCGTGGCAGGCAGCCGCGATCACCGCCCGGTTGGGTGCCGAATTGCGCGCCGATTCGCCCATCCGCTTCTCGCAGAACAGCTTGAAGTCACGGTCGGTCAGCTTCAGCTTGCGCTGGTAATAATAGGCATAGGTTTCGAGATTGACGAACTGGCGCTGTCCCGGCGCATGGTCCATCAGCGATGCCAGCTTGACCCGCTCGTCCTCGTCGAAATTGGCAAAAGCCTGGAGGCAGTCCGGCGCCGAAACCTCGCAGCGCAGATGCAGGAAGTGGTCGGCACGCAGGCGATCCTGCTGCACGCTGTCCTCGATCGCGTCGGCCAGCTTGCGGATGTCGTCCGATGTCAGGTCGGCGTCCTCATCCATGCCGACGCGCAAGGCGTCGAGTACGGTGGTGATGCCGGCGGTCGCCACTTGCGCGTCATGGGCAAGCACGGCGGCGATCGGGTTCCAGCGCACTTTCGGCCGCGGCGCGTAGTGGCCCTCCAGATGGTCGGTGTGCAGTTCGACCAGGCCGGGAATGATGTAGTCGCCGCCCATGTCCTCGCCGGCCATGTTCCTGCCGGTTTGGCCAGCACCTGCATCGATGCCGGCGATAAGGCCGTCACGCAGCACCAGCGACCCCTCGACGATCTCGTCGGCAAGCACGATGCGGGCGTTGGAAAGAACGGTCTCGGCGGTCATTTCAGGCAGTCTTTGATTCTTTGGCCTTGATACTTGGGGCAGGGCTTGTTCAGGCGATTTTTCTGGCGGGGCGGCGTCCCAACGCATGCTGGGAAAGCACCATGAACGGCGCACCCGGCTCGGGTTCGACAAACAGCGTCAGCGCGTCGACCAGAACCGGCTGCCGCAGTATATCCGCGAACAGGCTGTCGATTGCTGCGCGCAGGCGAGGGCTTTCCTGTGGCCCGGCCCGGCCGGACAGCGTCATGTGGAAGCGGAAGGTCTCAAAGACATAGGGGTAGCCCCATTGGCAGAGGTTGCGAAACTCGGCCGGCTTCAGCGAATCCGGGCTGCGTCGTTCGATCTCGGCATCGCTCAACGGCGCGCGAAAGCGGTCGAAGTCGCGCACGACCTCGTCGGCGAAGCGGTTGAGCGGCGGCAGCGGGCCTTCCGGCACCAGCGCGAAGAAGCTGTCGATCTGGCTGACGACGAGACGCGGGATCGTCACCACCGGCGTCGCCTCGGCAAAGTGGTCGAGTGCGGCGCGCAGCGAGGTCTCCGTCTCGTTGGCAGCCAGGCGGAAGGGCGCTTTCAGCGTCGCGTGGAAGCCATAGCGGCGGGCAGAAGCGGTGTGGAAGGCAACCTCCGCTGCCGCCAGATCAGCCACGGCCTCGACCGGCTTCGTCGCGGCGCCGAACGGGTCGCGGCCCAGCCAATTGGCGGCGATCCGCGCCAGCGGTTCGTCCTGCCTTGGGGTGAAATAGATGGCATAACGCATGGGAGGTCCTCGTTAAAGCGCGCCGCGATGCGCGCTTTAAGTCTTCATTTGGTGCATGTCGTTGCCCCAAAACCGCTACACACTTTTGGGCGACATGCACTAGCCTCGCTGCCATAGGTGATTTCCATGACGGATTGACGAAGCTTCTGAGGGTTTTCGAAGGCAAATCGCCCCGAGAAGTCCTTAGCCGACGATTTTCCCGAGCTGGACCAATAAGTTCACCCGGAAACGCAGAACGGTCAGGCCTTCATCAACCATTCGTGCTCTGGCGCATTGTGGAATTTCCACGTCCGCTTCGGCCCGGCCATGACGTTGAGATAATAGAGATCATAACCATGGCAGGCGGCGCAGGGGTGATAACCCTTGGGCACCAGCACGACATCGCCATCCTCGATCGCCATGGCTTCGTCGAGCGCGCGATGGCCGCTCCCGTCTGCGTCGGTATAGACGCGCTGGAAGGCGAAGCCCTGCGGCGGGTTGAGGCGATGATAGTAGGTTTCCTCGAGATAGGATTCGGCTGGCAGATTGTCCTGGTCATGCTTGTGCGGCGGATAGCTCGACGTGTGGCCGCCAGGCGTGATGACCTCGACCACCAGCAAGGAATCGGCTGGCTTGCCTTCGGGCAGGATGTTGGTGACGTAGCGCGTGTTGGTGCCCTTGCCGCGCACCTCCTGGCCGAGATCGTCCGGTGCTATCACCCGAACCGGCAGGCCGCCACCGAGACCGGGTGCCGAGCAGACCGCGAGTTCGAGATCGGTATCTGCCGTCACCGACCAATCCGATCCTTCGGGCACATAGACCGACCACGGCTTGCCCTCGAAGGGCGACATGCGCTCGCCGAGCAGGCCTAGATCCTTGCCGCCGGCCTTGGCGTTGCCCTTGCCGGTGACGAACACGAGGCAAACTTCGCGATCGTCCGTTTTGCCTGAGGCGCTTTCGCCCGGCCGCAGCCGGTGCAGGTCGAAACCGACATAGGTCCAGCCGGCGGTCTTCGGCGTCACATGGGCAACGCGGCCATGGCCCTTGTCGGCTTTGACGAGCAGTTTCGACATCGGGTTACTCCTTCGGTTCGGTCTCGACCGGGGGCTTCACCTCGTCGACCGGATTGTAGAGATAAAAAAACTGCCAGACGCCATAGCCGGCAAAGCCCAGCGCGATGACGCCCCAGAACGGCGTGCCGGTGGCGAACTCGATGATCGACCAGATGACACACACCGCGACGACGGCGACACGACGCCACAGCGGGCGGAAGAACGGGTGCTCGGAATCTTTCATCGGGCCAATCTACAGCAACCTGCCCCGCCGTGAACCCATCGCGTCAGGCATTCGGGAAGCCCTGTGTCTCCACCGTGTAGCCGGCAGCTGTCATCACCCGCATCAGCTCCTTGTGGCCGACTTCAGCCATTTTCAGCGGCGGGTTCTTCTTCGGGTCCTGCTCGGCCTCGACCACGAACCAGCCTTCATAGCCATGGTCGGCGAAGCGCTGCACGATGGCGCCGAAATCCAGCGAGCCGTCGCCCGGCACGGTGAAGGCGCCGAGCGCCACGGCGTCGAGGAAAGATTGCTTCGTGCGGTCGAGCCCGTCGATCACACCCATGCGCACATCCTTCACATGCACGTGGCTGATGCGCTTGTGGTGGTTGTCGATGGCGCGCAGCACGTCGCCGCCGGCAAAGGCCAGGTGGCCGGCGTCGAGCAGCAGCGGAATGCCGGCCCCGGAATGGCGCATGAAGGCATCGAGTTCCGGCTCGGTCTCGACCACCGCCGCCATGTGGTGGTGATAGGACAACGGCATGCCTTGTTCGGCGCACCATTCGCCGAATTCGGTCAGGCGCTTCGCATAGGCCTTCATCTCGTCGCTGTTGAGTTTCGGCTTGGTGGCGAGCGGCTTCGAACGGTCGCCCTGGATCGAGCGGCCAACCTCGCCATAGACGATGCAAGGCGCGTTCACCGCCTTGAACAGGTCGATCATCGGCTGGATGCGATCCTTGTTCTTGCTCATGTCTTCATCGACCAGCGTGCCCGAGAACCAGCCGCCGCACAGCGTCACATCGGCCTTTTTCAGGATCGGCAGCATGACATTGGGGTCGTTGGGAAAGCGCCGGCCCATTTCCATGCCGGTGAACCCGGCCGAACGCGACTGGCGCAGGCATTCCTCCAGCGACACGTCATCGCTGAGTTCGGCAAGATCGTCGTTCCACCACGCGATGGGGGACATGCCCAGTTTGGCTTTCAAGTCGTCACTCCAGATCAGAACAGTTCATTTTGGGCCGCTGGCGCTGCCCCTCATCCGCCTGCCGGCACCTTCTCCCCGTATAGGGACGGGGAGAAGGCAGCTGGCGTCAATCGCCAACGCTTTGCATCTGCCGCTTCTCGTCATAGGCCTTGCGCGCCGCGTTCACCTGCGGACGTGCCGACACTTCCGGCACCGCCACATCCCACCACGTGCCGCCGGCGTCGGTGGAGACCAGCGGATCGGTGTCGATGACCAGAACGGTGGTGCGGTCGTTTGTCTTGGCCTTCTGCAGCGCATTTTCCAGCCCGGCGATCGACGGCACCTTTTCGGCAATCGCGCCCAGGCTCGCCGCATGGGCGGCAAAGTCGATATCGGGCAGAATCTCGTGACGCGAGTCCTTCAGGAGATTGTTGAAGTTGGCGCCGCCGGTCGCCATCTGCAGCCGGTTGATGCAGCCATAGCCACGATTGTCGAGCAGCACGATGGTAAGCTTCAAACCAAGCATCACCGAGGTGGCGATCTCGGAATTCAGCATCAAATAGGAGCCGTCGCCGATCATGACGACGACCTCCTCGCCGGGCTTGGCCATCTTGGTGCCGAGTCCGCCGGCAATCTCGTAGCCCATGGTCGAGAAGCCGTATTCGGCGTGGTAGGAGCCAGGCGCGCCGGCCTGCCAAAGCTTGTGCAATTCGCCCGGCAGCCCGCCGGCGGCATGCAACAGTGTCACGCCGGAGCCCATCGCGCGCTGCACCGCGCCGATCACCTGCGCGTCGGAGGGGAAGGCCGCGTTGGTCGAGGCCGTCACCTTGCCGGCATCGGCCTGCCAGGCCTTCTTGCCGGTGGCCGAATTGTCGGTCCAGGCGGACGGCGCTTTCCAGCCTTTCAGCGCAGCTCCAAGTTCGGTGAGCCCTTCGGCCGCGTCCGCGACCAGCGGCAGTGCGCGATGCTTGCCGGCATCGAAAGGCTGCACGTTCAAGCCGATTATGGTCTTGCCGGAATTCTTGAACAGCGCCCATGAGCCGGTGGTGAAATCCTGCAAACGCGTGCCTATGGCCAGCACGACATCGGCCTCTTCCGCCAGCCGGTTGGCGGCCGAAGTGCCGGTGACGCCGACCGCCGCCATGTTGAGCGGATGCGTGTCGGGCAGTGAGGATTTGCCGCCTTGCGTTTCGCAAACCGGAATGCCCGCGCCCTCGACGAATTTGGCCAGCTCATCGGAGGCCTGCGAATAGAGAACGCCGCCGCCGGCGATCACCAGCGGCTTCTTCGCACCCTTCAGCGCAGCCACCGCTGCGGCAAGCTCGTGGCGGTCCGGGCGTGGCCGGCGCTGGTGCCAGACGCGTTCGGCGAAAAAACTCTCGGGATAGTCGTAGGCCTCGGCCTGGACGTCCTGGCAGAGCGACAGCGTCACCGGGCCGCACTCGGCCGGATCGGTCAGCACAGCCATCGCACGGCTCAGTGCCGGTATGATCTGCTCGGGCCGGGTGATGCGGTCGAAATAGCGCGACACCGGACGGAAGCAGTCATTGACCGTCGCCGTGCCGTCGGAAAAGTCCTCGGCCTGCTGCAGCACCGGGTCGGGGACGCGGTTGGCGAAGACATCGCCGGGCAGAAACAGCACAGGCAGCCGGTTGACATGCGCAAGTGCTGCCGCCGTCACCATGTTGAGCGCGCCGGGGCCGATCGAAGAGGTCGCGGCCATGAAGCGGCGGCGGAAATTGGCCTTGGCGTAGGCGATCGCCGCATGTGCCATCGCCTGTTCATTGTGGGCGCGGAACGTCGGCAGTTCGTCGCGCACCTGGTAGAGCGCCTCGCCGATGCCGGCGACATTGCCATGGCCGAAGATCGCCCAGACACCGCCGAAGATAGGCACTGTCTTGCCGTCGATCTCGGTCATCTGGCGGGACAGGAAGCGGGTCAACGCCTGCGCCATCGTCAGGCGGATTGTCTTGCTCATGGTGGTTTCCTCCGCAGTCCTCTGCCGCGCCTTTATGCTGCTTTACGGCCACGCGCGGCAAGCCACGCCTCGGTCAACTGTTCGAAGCGCGAGGCCATGTCGACGACGGCCTCGTCATCCGACATCCTTCCGGCCAGCCACTCTTCGGCCGCGTGGACGAAGATGGTGCGGCCGACGGCAAACCCCTTGACGATCGGCGCCTTGGCAGTGGCGGCGAAAGCCGCCTCCAGCTCGTCCTGCGGCGCTTCCAGGCCAAGCAGCACGATGCCACGGCACCACGGATCATGCTTCAGGATGACCGCTTCGATCTTGGCCCATGCGGCGCTCGACGCCTGCGGCTCGAGCTTCCACCAGTCGGGCTTGATGCCGAGCGCATAGAGTTCCTCCAGCGCGCGCGGAATGGTCGTGTCGTCGAGCTTGCCGTGCTTGCCGGCGATGATCTCGATGAGCAGTTCCCGGCCGACTTTCCGCGCCGCCTCGAACAGCGTGCGCAGCTTCTGCTGCTGTTCTTCCTTCAGTGCTGCCGGATCGTCGGGATGGTAGAAGCACAGGCATTTGATGCAGTGATCGACAGGCCATTCGGTAAGCTGCGAGCCGATATCCTGCGAGAATTCGAAACGCAGTGGCCGCGAGCCCGGCAGTTCCACCGGGCGCCCGAGCCAGGCAAAGGGATGCCTGGCGAATTCGAACATCGCTTCGCGGCCATGTTTCTCGTCGATCAGCATGCCGTAGCCATCACGGCCTGCGGCGACTTTCGCCGCCGCCTTGACCGCCAGCACCTTGAAATCGCGGATGCGTGCCGGATCGGCGCCGGTCTTGGCCGCGACGTCCTCGAGTTGCACACGGTGATCGCAGGCGAGCGCCATCATCGAGGGAATGTCGCGCCGACGCGTCGTCGCCCAATGGATGTGGTTGATCGCCTCGTCCTTGCGCAGGGCGAGATGCTTGCTGCCGTTCTTGAGGAAGAACTGCAACTCCTCGAAGGTCGGATATTCCGGTGCGCAGAGCAGCCGCGACACGGCAAAGGCGCCGCAGGCATTGGCCCAGGTCGCCGCCGTGGCATGGTCTTCGCCACCCAGCCAGCCGCGCAGGAAGCCGGACATGAAGGCGTCACCTGCGCCCAGCACATTGTAGATCTCGATCGGGAAACCCTTGCCGACGACACCGTCCTCGAGATCGTCGCTGATCGGTCCGTCATAGACGATGCAGCCCATGGCGCCGCGTTTCAAGACGATGGTGGCCGACGACAGCGAGCGGATCGTCTTCAGCGCGCTCAGGCAGTCATCGGCACCCGACGCGATCATGATCTCTTCCTCGGTGCCGACGATGAGATCGCAATCAGGCAGCACGGTCTTCAACTGGGCTGAAACCCGGTCCGATTTGACATAGCGCTCGAACCCTTCGGCATGGCCGGCAAGGCCCCAGAGATTGGGCCGATAGTCGATGTCGAACACCACCTTGCCACCCCTGGCCTTCATGATGCGGATCGCCTTGCGTTGGGCGGCGTCGCTGTTGGGGCGGGAAAAATGCGTGCCGGTGACGACGATCGAGCGCGCCGAGGCGATGAAGGCCTCGTCAATGTCTTCCGGCGCCAGCGCCATGTCGGCGCAGTCGGTGCGGTAAAAGATCATCGGCGAAACGCCTTCGCTTTCGACCGACAGCAGCACCAGCGCCGTCAACCGTTCCTTGTCGGTCTTCAACCCGTCGGTGTTGACGCCTTCGCGTTTCAGCTGTTCACGAATGAAGCGGCCCATCTGCTCATCGCCGACGCGCGTCAGCAGCGCCGAGCGTAGGCCGAGCCTGGCCGTGCCTACCGAAATGTTGGCCGGGCAGCCGCCGACCGACTTGGCGAAGGAGGTGATGTCTTCCAGCCGCGAGCCGATCTGCTGGCCATAGAGGTCGACGGAAGCGCGGCCGATGGTGATGACGTCGAGCGGCGCCTGTTTGGCGTCCACGGCTTCGCTCATTGGAACCTCCCGTCAGTCTTGTTGTCATGGACAACATTGTTTGGGTAACACGCGCGAGCGGCAGCGTGGCGCCGGCAATATGAAATAATAATTCCAATCCATAGTCAATATGGAATGAGCATTCCCCGGTTGAAAAGTGCCTTTCTGGTGTGACCGATCAGGCCTTGCGCTTGCGGCCTGCGTCGCGCCGCTTCTCGCCGACACCGACGGTCAGCGCCATGGCCAGCGCCATCGTTGCCGACAGCGAACGGAAGCCGGCGAAATCCGCCTCGGCAACCTCGAACCAGACCTTAGCGAACTGCGCCAGCGGCGAAAACGCGCTGTCGGTGATGGCGACGATCGGCACGCCCTGTTCCGAAATGGTGCGCGCCTCCTCGATCGTGGCCGGCGCATAGGGCGAGAAACTGATGGCGATGACGGCATCCGCCGGCGTGGCGAAACTGATCATCTCGGCGTTCAGCCCGGCCGCCGATTCGATCAACTGGTTGCGGATCTTCAATTTGCCCAAGGCATAGGCGATGTAGGTCGCCACCGGATAGGAGCGCCGCTTGGCCAAGACATAGATGGTCTGCGCCTTTGCCAGCAGCGCAATCGCATCTTCCAGATGCGCGTCATCCAGGGTGCGGGAAATGTCGTTGAGCGAGGTGCTGGCGGCGGCGACGAAGCCGTCGAAGATCGCCCGGTGGCCGGCGCCACCCTCGGCCTTTGCGCGCAGCGCCTGCAAGCGCTCGTCATAGGACGAGTTGCGCTCGCGCAGCCGCTCGCGGAACACCTGCTGCAGGCTGGTGAAACCGTCGAAGCCAAGCTGCTGGGCAAAACGGATTAGGGTCGAAGGCTGCACGCCGGCCGAGGCGGCGATGCTGGCGGCGGTGCCGAAGGCGATATCGTCGGGATTGTCGAGCGCATAGGCGGCGATCTGGGCGATGCGCTTGGGCAGGCTTTCGCGCCGGTCCAGGATCGTGGCGCGAAGCGTCTCGAAGTCGCGAGGTACCCGTTCGTCCATCGTCGGCCCGTCCAAGCTCATGCGTGAAGCATCCTCTGTGCCCCATCATAGCGAGCCTGCGCAAGAACACCAATAAAAATGAGGCAGACATTCCATTCCGGGAAAAAATGGACTAATTCATCCACCGATAGCTTGAGGCATTGGGAGGAAAAAATGGTCGGCGTCGGTCTTATCGGCACGGGTTTCATGGGCAAGTGTCACGCCATCGCCTGGAGCGCTGTCGGTGCCGTCTTTCCGGATGTGGCCAAGCCACGGCTCGTCCATCTCGGCGAGGTCAATGAGGAGCTCGCAAAACGCAAGGCAAGCGAGTTCGGCTTCGCCAAGGCCTCAGGCGACTGGCGCGCCGTCGTCAACGATCCTGAGGTCGACATCGTCTCGCTGACCACGCCCAACCAGTTCCATCCCGAAATGGCCATCGCGATTCTGGAGGCCGGCAAGCATCTGTGGTGCGAAAAGCCGATGGCGCCGAGCTTTGCCGAAGCCGAGGCGATGGCAGCGGCGGCAAAGAAGTCCGGCAAGGTCGCGGCGCTTGGCTACAATT
Source organism: Mesorhizobium loti CJ3sym (assembly GCF_000472785.1). Lineage (GTDB taxonomy): Bacteria > Pseudomonadota > Alphaproteobacteria > Rhizobiales > Rhizobiaceae > Mesorhizobium > Mesorhizobium loti_E. Next base: position 45,919 of record NZ_AXAL01000028.1, on the reverse strand, counting down.
ACATCCAGAGCCCGGCCATCCGCCACATCGGCGCGCTGCTCGACGAGAAGATCATCGGCGAGGTCAACCACCTGCGCATCGAGATGGACGAGGATTTCATGGCCGACCCCGAGGCGCTGTTCTTCTGGAAGCACGAGGCCGCTTCCGGCTATGGCGCGCTCGATGATTTCGCCGTGCACCCGCTGTCACTGGTCTCGGCGCTGTTCGGCCGCGTCGCCAGCGTCATCTGCGACATGGCCAAGCCCTATGCCGACCGCAAGGTGGCTAGCGGCGGGCGCCGAGCGGTCGAGACCTATGATATCGCCAGCGTCTTGATGCATCTGGAAAACGGCATGGCCGGCACGCTGCAGGTCAACCGCTCGGCCTGGGGCCGCAAGGGCCGCATCGCCATCCAGATTTTCGGCTCCAAGGGGTCGATCCTGTTCGACCAGGAGCGGATGAACGAAATCCAGCTCTATGTCACCGCAGATCGCCCGACCGAGCAGGGCTATCGCACCATCCTGATGGCGCCGCATCACAGGCCCTACGACGCTTTCCTGCCGGCGCCCGGCCACAATCTCGGCTTCAACGACCTCAAGATCATCGAGTGCCACGAATTGCTGACGCGGCTCGCCGGCAGACCGGCGCGGCTCATCGAGTTTGCGCAGGGGCTGGAGATCGAGCGCACCGTGCACGCCATGGCGAGATCGTTCGCGGAAAAGCGCTGGGTGGATGTGCGGTGATATCCCTCAACCAACCGCAGCAACATTTGTCTCCCAGCCGCTCACCCAGACCTGCCGCAGGCGATCGCCTTCGCCCTTGAAGCGTAACCCGGTCGGCTGGCAATTCTCGATCCGGTCGCTGCGGAAATTGCGGATCGCCTGGCGCAACTCACACCAGGCGACGATGTTGGCGGTTTCAGCATAGTAGATCAGCGCGATCGGGCGGATGAGGCGCTCGGAGGTGCGGCCCATTTCGTCGCGATAGGAGAGGTCGAGCTTCTCCTCGTCACGGATGGCGCGGCGCACCAGCGCTAGGTCGATCGAGCCGGCCGACGGCGCGGCGAAACCCCAGGCATGCAGCGCATTGGCTTCGAATGTCTGGCGTAGCGGCGGCGGCACCGAACCGGCGATCTTGGCGCTGACCCGCTTGGCCGCCTGCTTGAGCTCGTCGTCCCCCGTGCGCTCCAGCAGCGCCAGCGACAGGACGATCGCCTCCATCTCCTCGATCGAAAACATCAGCGGCGGCAGGTCGAAGCCGGGGCGCAGGATATAGCCGATGCCGCGCCCGCCTTCGATCGGCACGCGCATCGCCTGCAGGGCTGCGATGTCGCGATAGATCGAGCGCACCGTCACCTCCAGCTGCTCGGCAATCATGGCCGCCGTCACCGGCTGGCGCGCCAGCCGCAGGATCTGGATGATCTCGAACAGGCGTGACGCCTTGCGCATTTTTCTCACCCGATGCCGATCACAACTGACACATCCTCGTCAGTTGGGCTAACCTATAGGATCGCCTACCGGATTGAAAATCAACAGGTTCCGCTGCGGCTTGGCGGAGCGAGGCGACAGGCAACTGACATGGGTTACGCGGAAAATCTCTGGCTTTTCTTTATCCTGCTGTTCGGCATCATCGTTGTTCCCGGCATGGACATGCTGTTCGTGCTGGCCAATGCGCTGACCGGCGGACGCGACAGGGGCCTGGCCGCGACCGGTGGCATCATGGTCGGCGGCATGGTGCACACGCTGAACGGTGCCATCGGCGTCGGCCTGCTGATGCATTTCGTGCCGATCCTGTTCAAGCCGCTGCTGATCGCTGGTGCCGCCTACATGGCCTTCATCGGCATCACGCTGATGCGGAGCTCCATCACTGTCGGCGAGGGCGGCCCCGCCGGCAGCCGCACCGCATGGAAGGCGTTTCGACAAGGACTGGTAACCTGCCTGATCAATCCCAAGGCATACTTGTTCGTGCTTGCCGTCTATCCGCAGTTCCTGAAGCCGGACTACGGCCCGATCTGGATGCAGGCGACTGTCATGGGCCTGATGACAGTCCTGACCCAGGCCGCGATCTATGGTGGGCTCGCCATCACAGCCGGCCGCAGCCGCAATCTTTTGATCGCCAATCCGCGGGCGACCACTCTTGCCGGCCGCGCGGCCGGACTGCTGCTCTTTGCGGTTGCCGTGTTTACAGCATGGGAAGGATTGAGGGCGGCGTAGCCTAGCGCCGCCCTCCTATATCGCCAACTGTATCAGGCGGCACCCTGACGGTTCTCCAGCATGGCGCGGCGTGCCGACCGACGCCACTCGACGGCACCGGCAAGGCCGTGCAGCACGGTTTCGGTGGTCGCCCAGTCGATGCAGCCATCGGTGATGCTCTGGCCGTAGACCAACGGCTTGCCGGGCACCACGTCTTGCCGGCCGGCGACGAGATTGCTCTCGATCATGAGGCCAATGATGCGCTCGTCGCCCGCCGCGACCTGCCCGGCGACATCCGCCGCGACCTTGGGCTGGTTCTCCGGCTTCTTGGCCGAGTTGGCGTGGCTGACATCGATCATCAATCGGGGCGCCACACCGATACGGGCGAGTTCCACAGAGGCGGCTTCGACGCTTGCGGCGTCGTAGTTGGGCTGAACGCCGCCGCGCAGGATGACGTGGCAGTCTTCATTGCCCGTGGTGGTCGCGATGCCGCTGCGCCCTCCCTTGGTTACCGCCATGAAATGGTGCGGCTGGGCGGCGGATTTCACCGCCTCCGCGGCGATCCGCAGATTGCCGTCGGTACCGTTCTTGAAGCCGACCGGGCAGGAGAGCCCCGAGGCGAGTTCACGATGGATCTGGCTCTCGGTGGTGCGCGCGCCAATGGCGCCCCAGGCGACGAGGTCGGCAATGTATTGCGGCGTCGTCATGTCGAGGAATTCGGTTGCCGCCGGCAGGCCGAGATTGTTGACGGCCGAGAGCACGTTGCGCGCCATCCGCAGTCCCTTGTCGATGTTGAAACTGCCGTCGAGGTCGGGATCGTTGATCAGGCCCTTCCAGCCCACGGTCGTGCGCGGCTTTTCAAAATACACCCGCATCACGATCTCGAGCCGGTCGGACAGGATCTCGCGCAGCGCCGCCAGACGGCTGGCATAGTCAACGGCCGCGACCGGATCGTGGATCGAACACGGGCCGACGACGACGAGCAGCCGGTCATCGGTCCCGTTCAGGATGGCGTGGATGGCATTGCGTGACGCGCTGACGGTGCGCGTTGCCGTCAGCGTGCGCGGTATCTCCCGCATCACCTGGTCCGGCGTACTCAGTTCTCGGATTTCCATGACCCGAAGGTCGTCTGTGGTGGTCAACACGGCTTTCTGCTCCTGTTTCAAGAGACCTGCCGGCTGATACAAAAAAGCCGCCAGGTCTGGCGGCTGTTCGGATCTTGTTGCTGCAATCTTCAGATCGAGCGCAATCCTCCCGCCGCCAGCGAGCTCCTAAAGTACCAATACGTGGCGGACAGGTTGATCATGCGGCTCATATAGTCGATGCGGAGGCGTTTGTCACGGGGGTGTTGGCATCCCATTCGGAATGGGCCGAACCCACGCGATTTCGTCATCCCAGGGCGAGGCAGGAGCGAAGCTCCGTCGCGAAGACCCTGGGATCCATTCCGTGCCATTAGCCAAAGGATGCGGCGGTGCAGAAATCTGCACCGTGGCGGCGCTCCCGAGTCCCGGCAGGATCCTCGGGTCTGCGCCGCGTCGCTTCGCTCCTCCGCCCGTGGATGACGAAGTGATGGGCGTTTTCGCTGGGCTCGGCTACTCGCCGACCACCCCGGCGATGTTTTGGTCATAGTCAACCAGCGATCCGGTCATGACGCCGGCCTGCGGGCTGATCATGTAGCTGATCAGCCGGGCGAGCTGAGCCGGCTTCACAAGCTGGCCCATCGGTTGCGCGGCCTCGGCCTTTTCCAGCCAGTCATCCGGCGCATCGTGCCACTTCTTCTGCACGATCGCCTCGCCCTCCGTGTCCATCCAGCCGGGCAGCACCGCATTGCAGCGGATGCGGTTCCGCCGGTAGGAGCTGGCGACGTTCTTGGTCAGCGTCATCAGCGCGCCCTTGCTGGTCGAGTAGGGCGTCAGGAAGGACTGGCCGGCATGCGCCGACATCGACAGGACGTTGACGATCGAGCCCGGCGCCTTGCGCTCCAGGAGATGCGCGACCAGTCCCTGCATCAGGAAGAACGGGCCGCGCACGTTGGTGTCGAAGATCTGGTCGAAAAGCTCTTCCGAGGTTTCGACCAACGACCCGCGCGCCGACGTGGCGGCGGCGTTGACCAGCGCGTTGAGTGTGCCGAAATGCGAGATCGCCGTGGCGACGGCGCGCTTGCAGTCCGCCACTTTTGAGACATCGGCGCTGATGAAGATCGCGTCGACGCCCAGCGTCTTGAAGTGGGCAACGGCCTTGTCGCCCTTCTCTTGCGAGCGGCCGATAAGCGCCAGCGCCCGGCAGCCCTCGTCGGCCAGCGCCTCGGCAACGGCAAAGCCGATGCCTTGCGCGCCGCCGGTGACGATGGCGCGCGTTTGTAAATTGCGATCGGCTGATGCGCTCATCGCTGTGCTCCTGTGCCTTGGGCCCAAATTCTTACTTGTCGAGGCGGACGGTCTTGCCTGTTGTTGCCGACTTCAGCGCCGCATCGGCCAGCTTCAGCGCCACAAGGCCGTCAGCGCCGCTCGGAGCAGCCTTCTTGCCAGAGGTTGCCGCCGTGATGAAGGCAGCGATCTCAAGAGCATAGGCATCGAGATAGCGCGTCATGAAGAAGTCGTGCAGTGGCGGGCGCGTATAGCCCTTTTCGTTCGCGACTTCGATCGACACCGGCCGCTGGTTCTCGGCCGCGACCATGCCTTTCGAGCCATGCACTTCGATGCGCTGGTCATAGCCATAGGTGGCGCGGCGCGAGTTGGAGATGATGGCCTGCTTGCCGGAAGCCGTTTCCAGGATGACGCTGACCGAGTCGAAATCGCCGGCAGCACCAATCTTCTTGTCGACCAGCACCGAGGCATGCGCGCTGACCGCAACCACCTCCTCGCCGAGCAGGAAGCGCGCCATGTCGAAATCATGGATGGTCATGTCACGAAAAATGCCGCCCGAGCGCTTGATGTAGTCGATCGGCGGTGCGCCCGGATCGCGCGAGGTGATGGTCACCATCTCGACCGTGCCGATGGCGCCATCGTCGATGGCCTTGCGCACGGCGGCGAAATGCGGATCGAAGCGCCGGTTGAAGCCGACCATCAGCGTCGCCTTGGTCTTCTCGACCACGGCCAGGCATTTTTCCACACGCTTGACGTTGAGGTCGATCGGCTTCTCGCAGAAGATCGCCTTGCCGGCCTTGGCGAAACGCTCGATCAGATCCGCGTGGGTGTCGGTCGGCGTGCAGATGACGACGGCGTCGATATCTTCGGATTTCTCGATGGCATCGATCGTACGCACTTCGGCGCCATAGGCCGATGCCAGTTCCTTCGCCGCTTTCTCGAAGGCGTCGGCGACGGCAACCAGTTTGGCCTGCGGGTTGGAGCCGACGGCGCGGGCGTGGACCTTGCCGATGCGGCCGGCACCGAGGAGGGCGAAGCGGAGAGTCATGGAGTGTCCTTTGAGGATGGTTCGAAGCTGTCGGCGCCGGTCATGGGCGCGGGTGATTTTCCGGTCAAGACAAGATCGACAGGGAGGCGATGACCATCGCCTCCGCGCCCGGCCTTATGCCGCGAGTTCCGCCTCTCCGGTCTTGGCGCCGGTGATGTAGGAGACGATGTCGTTTCCGTCGGTGTTCTCCTTGCGCAGATTGGCAACGATGCGGCCACGCCGGAAGACAACGATGCGATCGCAGAGGTCGAACACCTGGCGCATGTTGTGGCTGACCAGGATCAACGATTCGCCATTGTCCTTCAGCGTGCGGATGATGTTCTCGACCTGCGCCGTCTCCTGCACGCCGAGCGCCGCCGTTGGTTCGTCCATGATGACGAGCTTGGAAGCGAAGGTCGCGGTCCTGGCAATCGCCACGCATTGGCGCTGGCCGCCCGACATGTGGCGGATGGTGTTGGAGAGGTTGGGGATTTTCACCGCCGTGCGGATCAGTGCCGCCTCGGTCGCCTTGCGCATGTATTTGCGGTCGAGGATCGAGAACGGGCCGAGATTGAACAGCACCTTTTCGCGGCCAAGAAACAGGTTCGACGGCACGTCGAGGTCGTCGGCCAGCGCCAGGTTCTGGAACACGGTCTCGATACCCGCCGTGCGTGCCTCGATCGGCCCAGCAAAATTCACTTCCTTGCCGTCGAACCAGATCTGGCCGCTGGTGCGCTGCTCGACAGCGGTGATCTGGCGCACGAAGGTCGACTTGCCGGCGCCATTGTCGCCCATGATGGCCACATGCTCGCCTTTGCGCAGCTCGAAATTCGCGCCTTCCAGCGCATGTACGCCGCCATAGCGCTTGGTCAGGTTTTCGGTCTTCAGGACGATGTCTGACATGGTCAAGCCCTCAATGCCCGCAGGCGTTGGCGCCACTGGTCGAGAACGACCGCGCCGACAATGATCACGCCCTTGACCATCTCCTGGTAGTAGGCGTCGAGGCGCAGGAAGGTGAAGCCGGAGATGATGACGCCGAAGATCAGCGAGCCGATGACCGTGCCGATGATCGACCCACGGCCACCCGACAGCGAGACGCCGCCGATGACCGCCATGGCGATGGCGTCGAGTTCGTACATCACACCCATGCCGGACTGCGCGGTCAGGTTCTTGGAGCTCAGCACCACGGCGGCGAGCGCGGCGAGTATGCCGGCGATGACGTAGACGAGGATTTTGTGGTTGGCGATCTTGATGCCGGACATGCGCGCGGCGTCTTCGTTGGAGCCGATGGCGTAACTGTGCTTTCCGTATTTTGTGTAGGTCATGATCAACTGGAACAGAACCGCCAGGGACAGGAAGATGATGACCGGCATCAGGCCCTTGCCGATTGCCGCGAAACTGTCAGTCGGAAACGAGATCGGCTGGCCCTTGGACCACCATTTGGCGATGCCGCGCGCGGTCACCATCATGCCGAGCGTGGCGATGAACGGCGGAATGCGCGTGTAGGCGATCAACGAGCCATTGACGAGGCCGGCCAGAAGCCCACAGCCGATCGCCACCAGCACCGGTACGAGAACCGGCAGGTCGGTCCAGCCTTGCGCCAGGAACATCGCCTTGGGGTTGGGGTTGCCGTTGACCGTTGCCACCTGGGCGAAACTCATGGCGATCATTGCTGTCGCGCCGACGATAGAGCCGGAAGACAGGTCGATGCCGCCGCAAATAATCACTTGCGTCACGCCGATGGCGATGATGCCGACGATCGACACCTGCAGGATGATGATCTGCAGCCGCGCCTCGTTGAAGAGGCCGCCGACATCGCTGCGCGTGTTGAACAGGAAACTGTCGCCGAGAAAGATGCGGCCGATCAGTTCGAAGATGACGACGAGAATGACGAGCGCCAGGAAGACGTTGAATTCGGCCGGCCATGTGCGCTTCTTCGCGTCATAGCTGACCCCGCCGACGCCATGCGATGTCTGTGACAATCTTCTATCCTCCGTCAGCCACCGTCGTTCCTCAGCACCTGGAGGCGCTGAGGGAAGAGGAGCGGCACTGCCTTGCGCGAGAGCGCCGCTCCGTATGTCCGTGGCTCAGTTCTTCTTCAGGAACTTGTCGATGTTGGCAGGAGTGACGAGCTGGAAGGGGATGTAGACCTTGTGGTCGACCTTCTCGCCCTTGGCCAGCTTCAGCGCCGCATCCAGAGCACCCGCGCCCTGGCCGGCCGCGTCCTGGAACACGGTTGCGTCGAGGTCGCCTGCCTGCATTGCCACCAACGCGTCCTGGGTGGCGTCGACACCGCCGACGACAACAGCCTTCATGTCGATGTTGGCGGCCTTCATCGCCTGGATGGCGCCGATGGCGCTCTCGTCATTGTTGGCGATCACGCCATCGAACTTCTTGCCCGTCGACAGCCAGTTGGTCATCAGGTTCTGCGCTTCGTCGCGGTTCCAGTTCGACGTCTGCTTGTCGATGATCTTGATGAAGCTGCAATCCGGCGTGGCGATCACGTCGTCGATGTCCTTGGTGCGCTGTACGGCGGCCTGGTTGGAAAGCTCGCCCATGATGACATAGACATTGGCTTCCTTCTTGCCGGCTTCCTTGAACAGGCGGCAGACTTCCTTGGTCTCGAGCGTGCCGGAATCGGCCTCGTTCGAGGCGACAAAGGCCTGGTTGTCGGGCAGTGTGTCGACATTGACCGGCTGGCGATTGACGTAGACCAGCGGAATCTTGGCCGCTGCTGCGGCGTCCGACATCGCCTGCGTGGCCGAGGTGTCGACCGGGTTGACGATGATGGCGTCGACGCCCGAAGCCGCGAAGTTCTTGATCTGGTCGAGTTGCTTGGCAACATCGTTCTGGGCGTCTTCGACCTGCAGCTCGACGCCGCTTATGCCCTTGGCCTGGGCGATCATGCCGTTGCGCAGCACGGTGAGGAAGTTGTCGTCGAACTTGGCCATCGACACGCCGATCTTGGCGGCCATGGCGGATGAACTCATCAGCGCCGCGAAGGCGACGCCCAAAAGCAGTTTCTTCATTGTATCTCTCCTCCACTTTTGGTGTCCGGTTGCACCGATCTATCCGGAATCCCCGATCTCCCCGGGGAATCTCTCCCTGACGGCGTTTCGCTCCGCGCGGCGTTCCTTTTTTGCTGGAACGTCAAACCATCTTTGTGAAACAGATATTCCGGAACGAAAGAACCAAAATGTACAGTTGGTGAAATATTTATTCCATTTCGCCACGATGCGTCAAGGGCGATTCCAAAACCGGACGCGCGATTTTGGCCGATGCGGAGAAGCGGGTGAGAGACTGTGTGCTGTGTCAGGGCAGGCCCAAGGCAAGGCACGTCTGAGATATCAGCGACAGGACAGTGCCTGTGGGCTAGAAGTGCCAGATGTCCCGCTGCATCCACAGGTCCAGCGGCGCCCGCCACACCCGGTACTTTGCCGCAGACTCTATCTGCTGGCTTACGGGCAGATGGTTGACGCGCTCGAAAAAGGCTTCAAGGCGCTGCCTGGCGAAGAGCTTCCGACCCCTGGTGTTGTAGTTCCGAAGCGGCAGCCAGTGTCCGCTTATGGAACGGCCGTGTTGTGACAACGCCACACCAATGCAGAACTGCTCCGCCGTGTGCGCTTCAACGACGCCGATCATTTGCTCGATTGCCTGGTAGGCGTCAGTCAGCGCCGGAAGATTGGATTGGTCGACGCCAATGACGCCGCTGTTCCACATCGGTTCACGTCCGGACAGCCGCTGGCCTCCAAGCAGAAATCCTTTGTCCGCGATTGCTCGATAGGCGGCCTTTGCCCCTTCGCATTTTCTCATAATGGAGTGGGAAGGGGATATCTGGCCGAAGCATCTCGATATATTGCCGACAGGGTAGATGTCGGTATCCATGAAAAACAGGCGATCGCAACGCTGCAGCAGCGCGATAATGCCGGCAGCCTTGATGCCAAACATGTAGCGATCGCCAAAAGACATCTCGGTCATTTGTTTGGTGGTGAGCTCGATCGCCTCGATTGGGTAGCCGTCGAAAACGCTTGGCCGGTCTGTCAGGACTGAAATTCTAGCCTTGGGCACAAAATGCAGCAGGCGAAGGGCGCTGAAGAGCGCTCCACGCGCATAGAGCTCATCCTTGCCAAACGCGATGTACCCAAATCCGCCCATGCCCATTAGCGGACCATAATATATGGGTGGTCCGACTTTCAACTCTGCTTCGCGCTTCGGCTTCGCGTTCGAGGGAGAAAGAATGTTGCTAGATATTTTCGGGCAGATAAATGTCGAACGGCAGGAAGGTCTGTCCCGGTGCGTTCGCCGCGCCCGTCTCGATAGCATGCACCATCAGGTCCAGCAGTTCGCGGCAAAGTGCGGCCAGCGGCGTCGAGATCACCATGGTCAGGATGCCGTCGGCGAGAGCAGAACGCGAGACCGCCGTGATCTCGTTGCAGACCACCGCCGGCATCTCGGCTGGCCTGGCCTGCCTTAGCGCCGCGACCGCGCCTTCCATGCCGCCGCCGGCGACGTAACAGCCGACCAGATCAGGGTGGCGGCCGAGAAGTTCGAGCAGTGTGTCCTGGGTGATCTGGTTGGCCTCGAGATTGACCAGCGTTTCCAGCAAGGTGAAGTCCGGCGCCTGTTCGCGGAAGAAGGAGCGAAAGCCGATCTCGCGCAGTTCGTGGCCGTGAAAGCGGTGGCTGCCGACGAACAGCGCGACCTTTCCCGGCCGTTTCGCCGCTTTCGAGATCATCCAGGCCGCGCTGCGGCCAACCTTGCGATTGTCGAGGCCGACATAGCCTTCGCGAATACCCGCGGCGAAGTCAGACAGCAGAGAAAACACCGGCAATCCCCTGGCCTTCATCTCCTCGACAGCGACCGTCAGTGTCGGGTGATCCGGCCCGACCAGGGCGATGGCCCTGCATTTGGTGGCCAGTTTGCGCGCGCGCTCGACGATTTCATCAGGCGCTAGCGAGTCGGCAAAGTCGATGATAGCGACGCCGCGAAAGCGCGGCGATCGCGATATGGCCAGTTCAAGCTCGCGGGCGAACTCGCTGTAGAAGACATAATTGCCCCTCAACAACAGAAAGCCGAGCCGATACTCCGGCAGTTCATGGCGCATCCGCTGCTTGATCAGGCCAGCGGCGTGGTAGCCGATCTCGGTCGCGGCTTCGTAGACGCGGCGCGCGGTATCCTCGCGCACCGGCAGGCGGCTGTTGAGCACGCGGTCCACCGTGGCAACACTGACCCCGGAGACGCGTGCCAGATCGGTAATGGTCGGCCGTTTCGCCATAGTCGCTCTCGTTCAATTGCCGAACAAGATTACATCATTTTGATAGGAAATGATAGAAACTATCTTTGTGATATTGAGTCTATCATTGGTCGGCGGTATTTTCAGGCTCGAAGCCAAGAACTAAGCGGTATTCGCCTGGGCGAATGCCCTGCCGTGGGAGGCAATCATGACCGTAACGCCGTCCCGGCGTGACTACAGCCTGATCGGCCGCGACGCCAAGCTCGCCGTGGAAAACGGCCTGTCGGCGGCCGAGTGGTATCACACCGACATTCCTCGCAAGCAGATGAAGGAGCTGATGCAGCGCTCCGACGGACCGGCGATCCGCGACACCGCGATCTGGCTCGCCGCCCTCATCGTCAGCGGCGCCGGCGGCGCCTGGTTCTGGGGAACCTGGGGGTGCGTGCCGTTCTTCTTCGTCTATGGCGTGCTCTACGGCTCGTCGACCGATTCACGCTGGCATGAATGCGGTCATGGCACGGCGTTCCGGACGCAGTGGATGAACGATGTGGTCTATCAGATCGCCTGCTTCATGATCATGCGCAATCCGGTGACCTGGCGCTGGAGCCACACGCGCCATCACACCGACACCATCATCGTCGGCCGCGACCCGGAAATCTCGGTCATGCGGCCGCCGGACCTGGCTCGCGCCATGCTCGGCTTTGTCGGCGTGCTCGATGCCTGGCATGCGATGTCAGACATGCTGCGCAACGCCGCCGGCAACATAAGCGCCGCCGAAAAGACCTTCATTCCCGAGCAGGAACAGGGCAAGGCGATCCGCATTGCCCGCATCTGGACGGCGATCTATGCCGCGACCATCGCGCTGGCACTGTATTCCGGATCGTTTCTGCCCTTGATGCTGGTTGGCCTGCCCAGGCTCTATGGCGCCTGGCACCATGTCATGGTCGGCCTGCTGCAGCATGGCGGCCTCGCCGACAATGTCATCGACCATCGGCTGAACAGCCGTACCGTCTACATGAACCCGATCAGCCGCTTCATCTACTGGAACATGAACTATCATGTCGAGCATCACATGTTCCCGATGGTGCCCTATCACGCGCTGCCGAGACTGCATGGGCTGATCAAGCACGATTTGCCTGTGCCGACACGATCGATCCTGGCCGGTTACCGCGAGATGATCCCGGCCTTCCTGCGCCAGCTGCGCAACGAAGATTACTTTCTCAGGCGCGAACTGCCGCCGACCGCCAGGCCGTACCGCGAGGAATTTCACAACTACGCCGCGATGGCGGCGGAATGACAAGAGCCCAGGCCGGGCACAGGATTTTACCGGGAGGATTTATGAGCGATTGGGTCGAGGCGTGCGACGCCACGGATATCGATGAAGAGGATGTGATGCGCTTCGACCACGGCGGCCGCACCTTCGCGATCTACCGTTCCCCGGACGACGAATACTTCGCCACCGATGGTCTATGCACGCATGAGAAGGTGCATCTGGCCGACGGTCTGGTGATGGACGACATCATCGAATGCCCCAAGCACAATGGCCGCTTCAACTACAAGACGGGCGCGGCCAGGGGCGCCCCGGTCTGCGTCAACCTGAAAACCTATCCGGTCAAGGTCGATGCCGGCAAAGTCCTCGTCCAGATCGGATGACGGACATGGCGCGCGGGATGGTCATCATCGGCGCCGGCGAATGCGGCGGGCGGGCGGCACTGGCGCTGTGCGATCTCGGCTATGACGGGCCGGTGACGCTGGTCGGCGACGAGCCGCATCTGCCTTACGAGCGACCGCCTCTGTCCAAGGAGGCGATGGCCAGCGACGCGCCGGAAATCAAGGTTATCGCCAGCGACGAGGTGCTGGCCGGGAAATCGATCCGGCATATCCATTCCGTCCAGGCCGTGGCGATCGATCGCGCCGCGCATACGGTGCGCCTGTCGGATGGTTCGGTGCTGCCTTACGACAAGCTTCTGCTGGCCACAGGCTCGATCCCGCGCAAGCTGCCGATGCCTGGCCTTGGCGCGCGCTGCGTCTATCTGCGCACTTTCGCTGATGCGCTGGCCATTCGTGCCCATCTCGGTGCCGGCAACCGCATTGCCGTCATCGGCGGCGGCTTCATCGGCCTCGAGCTCGCTGCCGCTGCGCGCAAGCTCGGCGCTTCGGTCACCGTCATCGAGGCACAGCTGCGCATCCTGATGCGCGGCGTCCCGGTCGAGATCGCCGAAATCATCCATCAGGCGCACATCGCCGAAGGCGTCGACATCGTGTGCGGTGAAGGCATTGCGTCAATCGCCGACGACGGCAGGCAAGTGCGAGTGGGGCTTGCCGGCGGGCGCGAAATCACAGCCGATCTCGCCATCATCGGCATCGGCGCCATACCGGTGACCGGGGTAGCGGCCGAAGCCGGCCTGACCATCGACAACGGCATTGCCGTTGACGTGGAACTCCGCACCAGCGATCCCGACATCTTTGCCGCCGGCGACTGCTGTTCGTTCCCGCTTGCCGTCTATGGCGGCCGCCGCGTGCGGCTGGAGGCCTGGCGCAACGCCCAGGAACAAGGCGCGCTGGCGGCTAAGAACATGTTGGGCGCCGGTGAGGCGCATGCTTCAGTACCGTGGTTCTGGTCGGATCAATATGGCTTGTCGCTGCAGATCGCTGGGCTTTCGGACGAAGGGAAAAGCACGGTTCGCCGCGATCTTGGTGACGGCGCCTTCATCCTCTTCCATCTAGCCGGGGATGGCAGGCTGGTGGCGGCCAGCGGCATCGGTCCCGGCAATGCGGTGGCCCGGGACATCAGGTTGGCCGAAATGCTGATCGGCAAGCAGGCCAGGCCGGCGCCGGAAGCGCTGGAATCGCAGGCCGTGAAGCTGAAGTCGTTGCTGGCCGCCTGAGCCGTCGCGCCAATTATCGAGGTCTGCGCCGCCCCTCATCTGCCTGCCGGCATCTTCTCCCCGTGAACGGGGAGAAGGGGGCAGTCGCGGCCCCGGCGTTCATCTTGCGGCGCTGAAAATTGGCGAAAACGTTGATGAAAGCGTCTTTCTCACCGTCACTATACGGGGAGAAATGCCCGGCAGGGCAATGAGGGGCGGCGCAAACCTGTGGTAAGGGCCGGCTCCAACTTCGGCTCGCGGCGGGCCTGAAACCTCAGCCCGTTAGAAAAGCGCCTTCAGCTCGGGCAGCTTGTCGTTGACCAGCCAGCCATAATAATTCTCTTCCGGCAGCTTCGCCTGTTCACCTGCGGCGCGGTGCTTGTCGTTTTCCGCCTTTAGCGCATAGGCGCGCTGTTCCGGATTGCCGACATTGTAGAGCGTGGCGGTCAGTCCCGGATTGCCCGAGATGTCGAAGCCGGCAATGCTCTTGTAGGCGTCGATCGATTTCCTGATCGTCGCGGCGACATAAGGCAGCGTCAGGTCGGGATCCATGATGGTCTTGTAGACCGAATTGGGGTCAGCGACGTCGAGCTTCGGCAGGCCGGACACCTTGTGAACGAGATCGCTCATCTGCAGCGCGGTGAGCGGGTTCAACTGGCCGAGGCCAAAAGTCTGGCCGGCATAATAGGGCTGGAAGAAGGTGGCGCCGAAACGGTCGTCGGGGAAGTCCTCGCCGCCAACATTCTTGCCGCGAAATGCGTGGTTCCACACCTGCTCGCGGCATTCCCACAGATCGTAGCTGTCCGACATGGCGGCGCATTTCTTGAATTCGGGCCGCTGCACGAAATCGGTGATGTCCTCGCCATCATAGGCGAAGGACAGCTTGCTGGAGAGATAGGAGATCGCCTTGACGTAATAGGTCTGCAGCCGGTCATAGGCATCGACATTGTAGGTGTGCTCGCCGACGATGGCGCCGACGATGTGCATAGGGTCGATGCCGTAGGCGGAAGCAGCCTTCTTGATCTTGGCGCGCAGATCAGGGTCGTTCTGCAGCAAGGCGTAGACCTTGCGATACTTCGCCTGGAAGGTGGTGTTGGTCGCCTGCGTGCGCCGGCTCGAGGCGCCGGGAATGTCAGGCTGCTCGGCGTTGCGGTTTCCCGGCGGCACCAATGTCGCCGCCTCAGTGGCGAACACCGTCGCCGCCAGCATCAAGCCGAGAATGATCGAAATCAGTTTTTTCATGCGCCGCCGCCCACCGATATTGCCGCGCAAACTAGGTAAAGCTCAGGGTTGAGTCGAGAGCGCCCCTTCACCTCGCAAGACGAAAGGTGGCCAGATGGTACCATCTGGCCACACATGATTCATTTTGCCGGAAAATGTGGCCTGAACTGCCGGCGCCGTTCTTTAAAGGATGAATCGCGACAAATCTGTGTTTCGCGAGAGGTCGCCGACATGCTTTTCCACATAGGCGGCGTCGATGGTGACCGACGTGCCGTTGCGGTCTGGTGCGTCATATGAAATCTCATCCAGCACACGCTCCATCACTGTCTGCAACCGCCTGGCGCCAATATTCTCGACGCTGGCATTGAGGTCGACGGCGATGCCGGCCAGCGAATCGATGGCGTCGTCAGTGAAGGTGAGGTCGACGCCCTCGGTCTTCATCAGAGCGATATACTGCTTGATCAGGCTGGCTTCCGTCTCGGTGAGGATGCGGACGAAATCGTCCTTTTCCAGCGCGCGCAACTCGACGCGGATCGGCAGGCGGCCCTGCAGTTCCGGCAAAAGGTCGGACGGCTTTGAGACATGGAAGGCGCCGGAGGCGATAAACAGGATATGGTCGGTCTTCACTGACCCGTATTTGGTCGCCACCGTGGTGCCCTCGACCAGCGGCAGCAGGTCACGCTGCACGCCTTCGCGCGAAGGCCCGCCGGAAATATCCGATCTGGCGGCGATCTTGTCGATCTCGTCGAGAAAGACGATGCCGTCATTCTCTGTTGCATCGAGCGCCTGGCGCACCACCTCGTCCTGGTCGAGCAGCTTGTCGGACTCATCACTGACCAGCAGCGCATAGGATTCCTTGACCGTGGTCTTGCGCGACTTGGTCTTCTTGCCGCCCATCGCCTTCGACAGCATGTCGTTGATGTTGAGCACGCCGATATTGGCGCCCGGCATGCCGGGAATCTCGAAGCCCGGCATGCCGCCATTGCCGGTGTCGGCCACTTCGATCTCGATTTCCTTGTCGTCGAGCTCGCCGTCGCGCAGCTTCTTGCGGAAGCTATCGCGCGTCGCCGGGCTCGCCGTCTTGCCGACCAGCGCTTCCAGCACGCGTTCCTCGGCGTTGAGGTGGGCGCGCGCCTTGACGTCCTCGCGCATTTTCTCGCGCACCAGGCCGATGGCAATCTCGACCAGGTCGCGGATGATCTGTTCGACGTCACGGCCAACATAGCCGACCTCGGTGAACTTGGTCGCCTCGACCTTGATGAAAGGCGCGCCAGCCAGGCGCGCCAGGCGGCGTGAAATCTCGGTCTTGCCGACGCCGGTCGGCCCGATCATCAGTATGTTCTTCGGCATCACCTCTTCGCGCATCTGGCCTTCCAGTTGCTGGCGGCGCCAGCGATTGCGCAAGGCGATAGCCACGGCGCGCTTGGCGTCCTTCTGGCCGATGATGAAGCGGTCGAGTTCCGAAACGATTTCGCGGGGAAGAAATGTGCTCATATCACTGAATTCCACTTTGCCACTGCTTGATGGCCTCGAACGGATGCAGCAGCATGATCACGTTGAGTGTCAGATTGTCCCGGATCAGATAGCCGGTACCGAGTTCAAAGAGGATGGCGAGGCTGACGATCACCCATATAGGTAGCCTTCGCGCCATCACAAATCCCAGCACCATGGCCAGTGTGTCGGACACCGAATTGATGATGCTGTCGCCGTAATAGTCGAGCGAGATGGTGCCGGCCCGGTAGCGTTCGATGATGAACGGGCTGTTTTCCAGGATTTCCCAGCCGCCCTCGATGAGCACGGCGAATGCCAATCTCAGGCCGATCGGCGAGCGCGGAAACAGGAATCTCGCCAGCGCGTAGAACAGGAAGCCGTGGATGATGTGCGAGAAGGTGTACCAGTCGGAAATGTGCTGGGAATTCTCCGAACTGTTCACCACGCCATGCCAGAGCTTGACGTAGCCGCAAGTGCAGATCAGTGGGTGGCCCATGAGATAGAGCGTCACCGCCTGGACTGTGATCAGGCCAAGCACGATGAGCAGCCCCATCCGCCAGCTGTTTTCGTAGGCCGAGAGATCCTTGTCCTCGCCGGATGCGTTCATGCCTGTTGCCCCTCGTCCCCGCCGTCCTCGGCATCGCC
Organism: Mesorhizobium loti CJ3sym; assembly: GCF_000472785.1. Lineage (GTDB taxonomy): Bacteria > Pseudomonadota > Alphaproteobacteria > Rhizobiales > Rhizobiaceae > Mesorhizobium > Mesorhizobium loti_E. The sequence goes on along the minus strand of NZ_AXAL01000028.1, from coordinate 28,898 downwards.
TTCTTCGGCATCGATAGCCATCAGCACGACGTCGCCATATCTGGATTGCCGGCGATCAATGGCCCGGAATCCGGCTTTTTCATAGGCGCGGATGGCCCTGATGTTGGCGGGGTCGGGATCGATGATGACACGCGGCACGCCTTCTTCGAACAGATCTTCGACGAACTGGCGCACGATTGCCGAACCATGGCCGATGCCGATCAGCTCCGGCCGGCCGATCGTGAGATCGATGCCGAGCGTGCCGAATGGCTGATCGGCATAGGGATGGTCGTCTTCCATATGCGGATCGTAGCTCTGCAGATAGGCGATCGGCTTGCCGTCGAGCTCGACGATCAGCGGCTCGACGGAAATCGAGTCGATATGATCGCGAATGCCGGCGATTTCCGTCTGCGGATCGTCCCACCATTCCGCGACATGAGGCTCGGCCAGCCAGCCGGCGATCATCGGCAGGTCTTTTTCAGTCACCGGCCGAAAATCATAGAGCGCCACCTCTTCAGGCGGCATCGAGCGTTTCGACAACAAAGTTGTTGTTGGTGTAGACGCAGATATCGGACGCAATCTGCATCGCCTTGCGGGCGATCTCTTCGGCATCCTTGTCGGTGTCCATCAGCGCGCGGGCAGCGGCCAGCGCATAATTGCCGCCCGAACCGATGGCCATGACGCCATATTCGGGTTCGAGCACGTCGCCGGTGCCGGTCAGCGCCAGCGAGATCGACTTGTCGGCCACCAGCATCATCGCTTCCAGCCGGCGCAGATAGCGGTCCGTGCGCCAGTCCTTGGCAAGCTCGACGCAGGCGCGCGTCAGCTGGTCGGGATATTGTTCGAGCTTGGCTTCGAGGCGTTCCAGCAGCGTGAAGGCATCCGCCGTGGCACCGGCGAAACCGGCAATCACATTGCCGCCCTTGCCGATGCGACGCACCTTGCGGGCATTGCCCTTCATGATGGTCTGGCCAAGGCTGACCTGGCCGTCGCCGGCAATCACCACCTTGTTGCCCTTGCGCACGGTCACGATGGTCGTGGCGTGCATGGTCAGATTATCAGACATTCCTGGGCTCCGATTCGCGCGATCCCAAAAGGCGATTGGCGCGGTACGAGTAACTTTGATCGGCCATATGTATGCACGGGACCGATGATTGCAAATCGCCTCTCCAGCAAGGCCGATACCGCTATGAGAGGCAACTGGCAATCGCCGGACCATGCTGGTAGAAGGCTTTCGTTTTCAAGCCCGCAAGCGCTTGAAGCCTGTGAACCGGTCACCATGTGACCGCTGGGACAAGGATAGAGTGATGGCGCCCCGTTCCGCCGAAGCCAGCCGCAAGACCAAGGAAACCGACATTTCGGTGTCGGTCCATGTCGACGGTTCGGGTAAATCCGATATCGCCACGGGTGTCGGCTTCTTCGACCACATGTTGGACCAGCTTTCGCGCCATTCGCTGATCGACATGATGGTCAGGGCGAAGGGCGACCTGCATATCGACGATCACCACACCGTCGAGGACACCGGCATCGCGCTCGGCCAGGCATTGACCAAGGCGCTGGGCGAACGGCGCGGCATCATGCGCTACGCCTCGATCGACCTTGCCATGGACGAGACGCTGACGCGCGCGGCGATCGATGTGTCTGGCCGGCCGTTCCTGGTCTGGAACGTTTCCTTCTCATCGCCGAAAATTGGTACCTTCGACACCGAACTGGTGCGTGAATTCTTCCAGGCGCTGGCGCAGAATGCCGGTATTACGCTGCACGTCACCAACCATTATGGCGCCAACAACCACCATATTGCCGAGACCTGCTTCAAGGCGGTGGCGCGCGCGCTGCGCGCGGCACTCGAGCATGACCCGCGCCAGCCTGACGCGGTTCCTTCCACCAAGGGTTCGTTGAAGGGATAGGCTTATGGCCACCTATGTCGTGATGGAACCGCCCGGCCGCAGCGAAAAGGTCGACACGTCGGCCTTTGTCCGCGATGGCTTCACTTGGCTCGGCCTGCTGGTGCCGCCGCTATGGCTTGCCTGGAACCGGCTGTGGATCGAAGCAGCACTTGCCTTCATCGTCATGGGCGCGCTTTCGATGCTCGGCCAAAGGCTTGGTCTTGGCCTGGCTAGCTCACTGCTGTCGCTGCTGGTTTCGCTCTATGTCGGCCTGGAGGGCCAAGGGTTGCGCATCGCGGCCCTTCGCCGCCGCGGCTGGCATGAATGGGGCGTGGTTCAGGCCGGCCGGCTCGACGACGCCGACATACGCTATGCGCTGGAGGCCGAGGGACGTGCGGAGGAAGCGCCGCCCGCGCCGCGCATCGTTCGGGATACCGCCATGGCTCGCCCGGCGCAGCCCGGCATGGCGCTGGGGCTGAACCACATCCCGGGACGGCCCTGAGATGCGGGTAGCCATCATCGATTACGGCTCGGGCAATCTGCGCTCGGCCACCAAGGCCTTCGAGCGCGCCGCGCGCGAAGCCGGCATATCGGCCGAGATCGACCTGACGGCCGATGCCGAAAGGGTACGCAGCGCCGACCGCATCGTCCTGCCCGGCGTCGGCGCCTATGCCGACTGCGCGGCCGGCTTGCGCGCCGTCGACGGCATGTGGGACGCGGTCGAGGACGTCGCGATTGCCAAGGGCCGGCCTTTCCTCGGCATCTGCGTCGGCATGCAGCTGATGTCCGAACGCGGCCTCGAAAAGACAATCACCAACGGCTTTGGCTGGATTTCGGGCGACGTCAAGGAGATCACACCGGCCGATCCGGCGCTGAAGATCCCGCAGATCGGCTGGAACACGATCGAGCTCAGGCGCGAGCATCCGCTGTTTGCCGGCATTCCCACCGGGACCAACGGGTTGCATGCCTATTTCGTCCATTCCTACCATCTTGATGCGAGGAAGGCTGACGAGGTTCTGGCTGAAACCGACTATGGCGGGCCGGTGACGGCCACCGTTGCCCGCGACAATCTCGTCGGTACGCAGTTCCATCCCGAAAAGAGCCAGGCGCTCGGCCTGGCGCTGATCACCAATTTCCTGCGCTGGAGGCCCTAAATCATGAGCAAGAAGGGCTACTGGATGGCGATGGTCGATGTCCGCGATCCCGAGACTTACAAGCAATACATCGAGGCCAATGCGGTTGCCTTTGCGAAGTATGGCGCGAAGTTTGCGGTGCGCGCCGGCCGCCATGAGAACCCGGAAGGGCCGACCGGCAACCGCCATGTGCTGGTCGAGTTCGACTCCTACGACAGGGCGGTCGAATGTTACCATTCGCCGGAATATCGGCATGCCTCGAAGTTCCGGCTTGCCGCCTCGACGGGCCATTTCGTCATCGTTGAAGGCGCCTGAACGGATGATCCTGTTTCCTGCCATCGACCTCAAGGACGGAAAATGCGTGCGCCTGAAGCACGGCGATATGGCGACCGCGACCATCTACAATGATGATCCCGCCGCCCAGGCGCGGGCCTTCGAGGACCAGGGCTTCGAGTGGCTGCATGTCGTCGACCTCAACGGCGCCTTCAAGGGCCAGAGCGTCAACAGCGCCGCGGTTGGCGCCATCCTCAAGGCGACCAGGAACCCGGTGCAACTCGGCGGCGGCATCCGCACGATTGCGCAGATCGAGGACTGGCTGGACCGCGGCCTCGCCCGCGTCATCCTTGGCACGGTGGCGGTGCGCGATCCCGACCTGGTCAGGCAGGCCTGCAAGGCTTTCCCGGGCAAGGTGGCTGTCGGCATCGACGCCAAGGGCGGCAAGGTGGCTGTCGAGGGCTGGGCCGAGGCGTCGAGCCTCGGGGTCGTCGAACTGGCCAGGAAGTTCGAGGGCGCCGGTGTTGCCGCCATCATCTACACCGACATCGATCGCGACGGCGTGCTGACCGGCATCAACTGGGATGCCACCATCGACCTCGCCGACGCGGTTTCGATTCCGGTCATCGCTTCGGGCGGCCTCGCCTCGATCGCCGACATTGTGCGAATGACCATGCCCGACGCGCGAAAGCTCGAAGGCGCCATCTCGGGCCGTGCGCTTTATGATGGCCGCATCGATCCGGCCGAGGCGCTGGCGATCCTGAAGGGCCGGCCGGTGCCGGAGGCGAAATCGTGAAGATCACCATCATCCTCGCCTCCTACGACAGCGGCCATTACCATGGCGGCATGGGCCAGGGCCCGGACGCGCTGATCTCAGGTGGTCTCGTCGATGCGCTGACCATGGCCGGCCACGAGGTCACGGTGGAGGATATCGGCCGGGTCGGCGACGATCAGGAGCGCGAAATCGGCACCGGCTTTGCCGTCTGCAACGCCGTCTCCGGCGAGGTCCGCATTGCCATCGACAGAGGGCGCTTTCCCATTGTGCTCGCCGGGAACTGCCTGACATCAGCCGGCGCGGTTGCCGGCGAGGGTGCCGATGCAATCATCTGGGCCGACCAGCATGGCGACCTCAACACGCCCGAGACCTCGGTCTACGGTTTTCTCGACGGCATGGCGCTGGCGACGGTGCTTGGCCTGTGCTGGCGCCCGATGGCGTCAGCCATTCCCGGCTTCCGGCCGATCGATCCCTCGCGCTGCGTGCTCGTCAACGCCCGTGATCTCGACCCGGCGGAGAAAAAACTTCTTGAGACCTTGCCGGTCATCCGCACGGAATGTCCAGGCGTGGGGCAAGCGACGCAAAAGCTGCAGGCCGTGGGCGCCAAGCGTGTGCACATGCATCTCGACCTCGACGTGCACAACCCGAAGGACCTGCAGGCCAACCGCTATGTCACGTCGGGCGGTCCGAACCCCGAACAGTTTCGCGACGCGGCTTGCGCCATGGCGTTGGCGCTGCCGGTCGTCGGCATCACCGTTTCCGCTTACGATCCGGCTTTCGACGCCCAGTCCGACGTTCCACCGCTGGTCGGCCAGCTGCTCAACGATCTCATCGCCACGATAGAGGGCGGCTGATGCTGAAAGCCCGCGTCATTCCATGTCTCGACGTCAAGGATGGCCGCGTCGTCAAGGGCGTCAATTTCGTCGATCTGATCGACGCTGGTGACCCGGTCGAGGCGGCCAAGGCCTATGACGCAGCCGGTGCCGACGAGCTTTGTTTCCTCGACATCACGGCTTCGTCCGACAACCGTGAAACCATCTTCGATGTCATCGCCCGTACCGCCGAACAGTGCTTCATGCCGCTGACCGTCGGCGGCGGCGTGCGACAGGTCGCCGACATCAGGAAATTGTTGCTGGCCGGCGCCGACAAGGTGTCGATCAACACCGCGGCGGTGAAGAATCCGGACTTCGTCGCCGAAGCCGCCGACAAGTTCGGCAACCAGTGCATCGTCGTCGCCATCGACGCCAAGAAGGTCTCCGGCACCGGCGAGGTCGACCGTTGGGAGATCTTCACCCATGGCGGGCGCGAGAAGACCGGCATCGACGCGGTCGAATTCGCCCGCAAAATGGTCGATCGCGGCGCCGGCGAGATCCTTTTGACCTCGATGGACCGGGACGGCACCAAGGCCGGCTACGACATAGCGCTGACCCGCGCGATTGCAGACGCGGTGCGCGCGCCGGTCATCGCTTCGGGCGGCGTCGGCACGCTGGATCACCTGATTGAAGGCATTCGTGACGGCCATGCCGGCGCCGTGCTGGCAGCCTCGATCTTCCATTTCGGCACCTACACGATCGCCCAGGCCAAGGCGCATATGGCTGAGGCCGGCCTGCCGATGCGGCTGGACTCCACGAAAGATCGGTCCTAAACGGCGGCATGACCGAGTTTTCGCTGCCCGATCTGGAAAAAATCATCAGGGAACGCGCCCATTCCGGTGACGCCGACTCGTGGACAGCGAAACTGTTCGCGCGCGGCATCGACAAGGCGGCGCAGAAGTTGGGCGAAGAGGCGGTCGAGACGGTGATTGCCGCCGTCAAGGGCGATAAACAGGGCCTCGTTTCCGAAAGCGCCGATCTTATATATCATTGGCTTGTCGTTCTCGGCATCTCGGGTGTTCCGTTGAGCGACGTGCTCAAGGAGCTCGACAGCCGCACCGGGCGTTCGGGCATCGCCGAAAAGGCGTCACGGCCCAAGGGCTGACCGCGAGGGAGGGCAGGTATCTCGATGGATCAGCTCGCGCCAACCGAGAAATATTCCCCCTTTCGTTTCTTCTCGGCCGAGCAATGGTCGCGATTCCGTGCCGACACGCCGCTGACGCTGAGCGACGACGAATTCCGCCGCCTGCGTTCGCTCAACGACCCGATCGACCTCGCGGAGGTCTCGCGCATCTATCTATCGCTGTCGCGGCTTCTGTCGGCCCATGTCGAGGCGAGCCAGCTTCTGTTCCGGCAGCGCCAGGCCTTCTTCAACGCCGTCGACGTGGTCAAGACGCCGTTCATCATCGGCATTGCCGGTTCCGTCGCGGTCGGCAAATCGACCACGGCGCGCGTGCTGAAGGAGCTTCTGGCGCGCTGGCCGTCGAGCCCCAAGGTCGATCTCATCACCACCGACGGTTTTCTGCTGCCCAATGAGGTGCTGCGCCGCGAAAACCTGATGGAACGCAAGGGTTTTCCCGACAGCTACGATGTCGGCGCGCTGCTGCGCTTCCTTTCGGGCATCAAGTCGGCGCTGCCCGATGTTCGCGCGCCGGTCTATTCGCATCTCACCTATGACGTCATTCCCGGCGAGTTCGTCACCATCGACCGGCCCGATATCCTGATCTTTGAAGGTATCAATGTCCTGCAACCGGGCAAGCTGCCGCATGACGGCAAGATCGTGCCTTTCCTGTCAGACTTCTTCGACTTCGCCATCTATATCGATGCCGACGAGAAGCTGATCCACAACTGGTACATTTCCCGCTTCATGCGGCTGCGCGAGACGGCCTTCCGCAATCCGGACTCCTTCTTCCACCGCTATTCGCAGCTCTCCGAGGATTCGGCCCGCGCCATCGCCGAAGGACTTTGGACCAACATCAACCTGAAGAATTTGCGCGAAAACATCCTGCCGACGCGCGCCCGCGCCGACTTGATCCTGCGCAAGGGCGCCGATCACCTGATCGAGGAAGTGGCGCTGCGCAAGCTCTGAGGTTCAGGCTGCGTTCACTGCCAGTTAGAACGCCCTTAACTCACCGTTTGCTACATATCCTGCTTGACTGCTGCTTTCGTGGTGAGGACCGCAGGCATGGACGCGCCATTCATTGCTTCCGACGAACCGGTCGGTTTGCGGTCCGTCAGGGCCGCATCCGCCGTGCGGCTCGGCTTGCCGGTGGCCGCGACGCTACTGATTGCCACCTACGCGGTCATCGTCTCGTTGCTTGTCATGCCCGGCAATGTCGACGTGTCCTGGCTGCTTGTGATCGGTGAGCGCGTGCTTGACGGCGCGCGTCTCTCGGTAGACATCATCGAAGTCAATCCGGCCTTTTCCGTCTGGCTCTATCTGCCCTTCGTGCTGCTTGAGCGCCTGACCGGGCTTTCGGCCGAACTCTGGGTGAGCATCGGCGTGGCCGCGCTGGCGATCGCATCGGTCTGGTTCTCAGCCCGCATTGCCGCACGGGCGGACGAAACGCTGAAACGACATCTCTGGATCGTGCCGGCCACGGTATTTTTCGTGCTGTTCCTGTTCCCGATCGATTTCGGCCAGCGCGAACAGATAGGTGTCATCGTCCTGCTGCCGTGGCTGGCGTTGTTTTCCGCCCGCGACAGGACTGTCGATTTCCGCGCCGGCAGCGTGGCCGAGCGGATCGTCGCGGGCATCGGCGCCGGTATCTTCGTCATGATCAAACCGCCCTACAGCGTTCTGGCCCTGGCGGTGCCGGCCCTGGTCATCGCGCTGCAACGGCGCTCGCTGCATCCGCTGCTGACGACAGAGAATATGATCGGCGCTGCTCTCACCGTCGTCTACCTGGCTGCACTTGCCGTCTTCATGCAGCCTTTCTTCACCGACGTCATGCCCTTGCTGCGCCAGGTCTATCTGCCGACGCGCATGCCGGTGGTCGACGCGCTGATGCTGTGGCAGGTCACGATGTTCGTGGCTATGGCGGTCGCAACGCTGGCCATGGCCTCTCCCGGTCGGCCAAATCGCGACGCGAGCATAATGTTGCTGGCCGGGGCCGCCTACGTCCCGGCTTTCGTCATCATGGGCAAAGGCTGGACCTATCAGGCATTGCCCTTCCTGACGCTCGGCGTGCTGGCGCTGATGCTGCAATACGTCAGGCTGAAACCATGGCTAAGCCTGCCGCTGACGGCCAAGGCTGGTGCCGCGCTCGGTCTGTTTTCGATCGTGCTTTTGGCGGGACTGCAACAAGGCCTGGCCTTTACCCAGTCGCGCCGCGATCTTGATACCGCAACTGCTGCCATCGTGCGCGCGGTCGATCATCCGACCATGATGTCGATCGCGTCGCAGCTGCAGTTCAGCAACCCGCTCACCCGCATGACCGGCGCCCGTTTCGTGGCACGCCAGCAATCGGGCTGGATGGTCAATGACGCAGGCATATTGATGGGGCTGGAACAGGATCCCGCGATACGCCAGGACCTGGCCGGCCTCAGGGAAAGATACACCGCATCGATCGCAGGCGAACTTGCCGCGAAACGGCCCGACATCATCATCGACGACGGAACATCAGGACCGCGCCCGCCAGTGCTGCTCAACCTGAAGGACCAGCATCCCATGCCGCCACTGCATGATGCGCCCGGGATTGCCGAGGCGTTGCGCGGCTACCGCATTTTGCATCAGGACGCATCGGTGACGATATTCATCCGCGCCGATATAGCCGCTCGCAACTAACGCGGTTCGCGGCAGTCCGCTGGAATAGCACCGACGGCTGAAACTTTGATGACTGCGGCCGGCCTGTCGCCGCTTGGCAACAGGCCGGCCGCAGCCGCGCTTTATCTTCTCAGCCGTTGGCGAACGGCACGGCCACATAGATCTGGCTGCCATCGCGTTCAACCAGCAGCAGCACCGACTTGCGGCCCGACTTGCTGGCCTGCGCGATCGCCTGCGTGACCTGCCTGGCGCTTTTCACCGGGACTTGATTGACGGCGGCGATGATATCGCCCGGCTGGATGCCGGCTGCTGCCGCCGCCTTGTCGGGATTGACGCGGGCAACCACCGCGCCGTGCTCGTTGTCGGCAAGGTTCATCTGCTGGCGAATGTCGGGCGTGATATCCAGCAGGCCAAGGCCGATCGCCGGCGCGCGCGAGCCCTGTTCGGTGCTCGGCGTGTCGGAACTATCAGTTGATGCCGTCTTCACATCGTCGCTGTTTTGCCCGACAGCCACGGAGATCTGCATCGCCTTGCCCTTGCGCCAGACATCGAGCGATTCCTTGGCGCCGGGCGCGACGTCGGCAACGGCCCGCGACAGATCCTTGGGATCCTTCACATCCTGTCCGGCGAAGCTGGTGATGACGTCGCCGGTTTCGACTCCGGCGCTGGCGGCGGGCGAACTGTCATTGACCTTGGAAACCAGCGCGCCGCCGGCATGATCGAGCCCTATGGCGCTTGCCACGTCAGCCGTCACCGGCTGGATCTCGACGCCGAGATAGCCATACTGAATGGAGCCGTCCTTCATCAGCTTGGCGACAACCTTTTGCGCCTGATCGGACGGAATGGCAAAGCCGACGCCGACGCTGCCGCCATTCGGCGAATAGATTGCCGTGTTGATGCCGACGACATTGCCGTTCACATCCACCAGCGGGCCGCCGGAATTGCCATGGTTGATCGGTGCGTCGATCTGGATGAAATCGTCAAATGGCCCGCTGTGCAGGTCGCGGCCGCGCGCCGAAACGATGCCGGCGGTGACCGTGGTGCCGATGCCGAACGGATTGCCGATCGCCAGCACCTGGTCGCCGGTCATCAGCCTGTCGGAATCGCCCCATTTGACCGTCGGCAAGGACTTGTCGGCCTTGATCTTGAGCACGGCAAGGTCGTTCTTGGCGTCGCGGCCGACAAGCTTGGCTGGAAGTTCGGTGCCGTCATCGAGCGTCACCTTGATCGATGAGGCGCCGTCGACGACGTGATTGTTGGTGACGATGGTGCCATCGGCATCGACAATGAAGCCGGAACCGAGCGCCTCGGCGCGTTGAGCCTGTTGCGGCGGCGGCGTCTGCGGAGCGGGCATGCCCTGGTCGCCGAAGAACTGGCGGAAATACTGGTCGAATGGCGAGTTGCCGAGCGGCATCCCGTCATCGGCGCTTGCCGGCTGTGCCTTCATGATGGTGGTGACCGTCACCACCGCCGGCTTGTCGGCCGCGACGATCGGCGCAAACGAGCCGTTGGGGGCAGTGATACCGGCGACAGGGGTCTGGGTCGTACCGACGACGTTACTCACGCCTGCATTGCTGGCACTTTGGGCAAAGGAGACGACGAAGGGAGAGATGATGAGGGCGGCGCCCAGCAATGCGGCGACGCGATGTCTGCGGATGATCTTGAGGGATGACATGGTCGTTGTCCGTGCGAGACATTGGGTTCGGCGCCGTGGCCTCGGGGGGCCTATTCGGCGTACCGGCCTTCACGGCAGCCCGTCTCGCTTCATGCGGCGGCCGTTCAGGTCGATGAACCGGAATCTAGGACGCGGATGCGGGCAAATTAGGTTTTTTCGGTTATATTACAAAGATTTAATTCTTCGCGCAGGATTGGTAATGTTGCCGGTACCCGGCCTCTCCCACCAGCCGACAGTCATGCCGAAGCTCAGATATTGCCGGCCTGTCTGAGGTAAGCCGTTGCAATCTCACGCATACGCCTGCCGTCGTAGCTTGGCCCGTGACCGCCGTGGCCGATCCGGATCGGCAGGTCGAGCAGCCGCTGCATGGTGTTGACATAGGCCGAGCGGTCCGAATCCGGCAGGCTGTCGATCAGCGTGTCGTCATAAATGGCGTCGCCGCTGAAGAACAGGCCATCGGCCTCGTCGAACAGTGCGATCGAATCCGGTGAATGCCCGGGCAGATGCAGAACGCGGAATTGCCGGTCGCCGAGATCGACCACGTCGCCCTCATCAAGCGTCCGCGTTAGCGGCGCCGATGGGATCTTGTAGTCGGCGGCGTTCCAGCCCGGCTTGGGCAGTTTCGAAACGCCACCTTCGAGATCATGGAACATGTAGGCGTACGTCACGGCCTCATCCATAATCTCGAACTGCGCGGCGCTATGCCTTGGCCCGGCCCGCCATGGAAATTCGTGCATCGAGCCGACATGGTCGAGATGGATATGGGTGGCGACCACCAGCAGTGGCTTGCCCTGCGGTGTCTCGATCTGCGGCGCCAACGGACAGATGCCCATGCCGGTATCGACCAGAAGGTCGGCGTCGCGGCCGCGCAGATGCCAGATGTTGGCGCGCAGATAGTCATGCACGAACGGCTCGGTCAGCATCGTCGTCTGTTCATCGACGATGCTCTTGCTGAACCACTCCATTAGACGAACGGCTTCCCGACCTTGTACTTTTCCGGCACCAGCCGCTTGAGATAGGCCATGCCGGCCTCCGACAACTGGTTGACGTCAGGCTTCATGAAATCGTCGGGCATGTGACGGGTCTTGCCGGCGACATTCTTCAGCGGCACCTTCTTCAGCACGGTTTTGCTGCCATCATATTGCAGCGCCACCGAGCCGCCGCCCTGTTCGGCGACAGAGACGGCGAAGGCACCGGCATCGAAAGCCTCCTGTGCATCGACCGCGCTGATGGCGCCGATATAACCACGCGGCATGTAGCCGAGCGCATCGACGCGGGCGCGTTTGCCCGGCAGCCCTTCGGCCAGCGCGCGCTCGAGTGCGGCCGGCAGGTCGCTGCCTGACAGTTTGACGTTGCCATGCGCGTCACGTTCCAGCTTGTCGGCCGGCACCAGGCTTTCGACCAGCGCCTTGCCGTCGGCGGTGCTCACCCCTTCCGACACGGCGACAATGCAGCGCTTGTGTCGGTCGAGCGTGGCGCGCACATCATCGATGAAGCCGGCCGCCGAGAATGGCCGCTCCGGCACGTAGACCAGGTGCGGGCCGCTGTCGGGATCGAGCTGCCAGGCGGCAGCCGCTGCGGTCAGGAAGCCGGCATGCCGGCCCATGACGATGCCGACATAGATGCCGGGCAAAGCGCGAAAATCGAGATCAACGGACAGGAAGGCGCCGGCAACGAACTCGGCCGCTGAAATGAAGCCCGGCGTGTGGTCGTTTTCCTCGAGGTCATTGTCGATGGTCTTTGGCGCATGAACGAAGGCGATGGAGCCGCCGGCGGCGTCGGTCAGGATCTGCTGCGTACCCGACGTGTCGTTGCCGCCAATATAGATGAAGGCATCGGCGCCGGCCTTTTTCAGGCCGTTGAGGATCACATCGCAATAGGCGGCATCCGGCTTGTCGCGGGTCGAGCCGAGTGCCGCGCTTGGCGTTCCGGCGATCAACCGCAGCCGGTCTTCCGGGATGGCGGAGAGGTCGACATAATTGCCGTCACGAATGCCGCGCACGCCGTGGATGGAGCCCAGCACCTTGGCGCCGGGATGCCGTTTGCGGATCTCCAGCGTCGCTCCGACAACCGTCTGGTTGATGACGGCGGTCGGGCCGCCGCCCTGCGCGATGACAAAAGTTCCGGCCATTCCTGACGTCTCCCGAGCGATGGTTTTCAAGCCACCTTGGCCTGTCTTTCGCTATCGTGCAACGGGAGAGTCTGGAGGCCGCAAGCTGCGGCCACGATCACATGACGACGACGGGGTTTTTCTTCGAAACGCGGCTGTAGAGGTCGATGATGTCCTGGTTGATCAGGCGCACGCAGCCCGAAGACATCGCCTGGCCAATGCTCCACCATTCGGGCGAGCCATGGATGCGGTAGCCGGTGTCCTTGCCGTCCTGGTAGATGTAAAGCGCACGGGCGCCCAGCGGATTGGTGAGGCCGCCGGGCTGGCCGCCTTGCCACTTCACCAATTCGGGCTTGCGCTGGATCATCTCCGGCGGCGGCGTCCAGGTCGGCCATTCCCGGCCATACTGGATGTTGGCGCGGCCCGACCAGCGGAAGCCGTCCTTGCCGATGCCGACGCCGTAGCGGATGGCATCGCCACCCGGCTGGACGAGATAGAGCATGCGCTCCTTGAGATGGACGACAATGGTGCCGGGCGCCTCGCCGGTCGTGTCGACGACGATCTGGCGGCGAAATTCCGGCTTGACCTTCAGGTACGGCACCTCCGGGACGTTGAAGCCGTTGTCGGTCAGCGACGCATACATGACATCGGCGCTGGTGATGTTCTTGTCGACGCTGATCGCGGGCCGCATCGGCGGCACCGAACCGGTGACCGTATTGTCGAGATCCAGGGCCGGCATGCCGCCATCGCCCGATGTCGAGCAGCCGGCGGCGCTGAGCAGCGCCAGCGCGCCTGCCCCAGACAGGATGGCGCGGCGGGAAAGATGATGATCGGTTTCGATTGCGTCGCCGTTTCGTGGCGGCGTCAGACCTTGCGGCAACTCACGCATATACCCAAACCCTACGCTGTCGGCGGGAAGCACGGTCCGGCCGAATAGAAGGCATTTTCATCATTCATGGTTGATAAAGCGTGAACGCCTTGCACTGCCTGCATTTCCGCGTGGCCTGGCGGCATCAATCCGTCCTGAACGACCATCAGCCGAGCGCTCCTGCATAAAAAGACCTCGGTCGGGTCACAATCCCGGCACCGGCCTTTCCTACCCAGCTGGCGATCAGCGAGGGGCCTGTCGCGGCCGCACTGGTTCTCGGTGCCGATGTCTGCCTGGCCGATATCGTGAGCACGCTGGGCGGCGCGAACTGACGCCGACTTGCCGTTGGCGCAATTGATATCGCGGCAATTCCAGGAAAGGTGCGTCGCGGTCGTCCGTCCGGAATTGCCTAAAAACAAAAATCAGGCCTCTTTACATTCTCCCGGGGTTCAGGATTTATCCTTTTCCTTAACCCAAGGGAGAACAGACATGTCCTTCGAAAACTGGGCCGCGTTCGCAGCCGCGTCGACCATCCTCCTCATCATTCCGGGTCCGACCATCCTGCTGGTCGTGTCCTATGCGCTGGGCCAGGGCTGGCGCACCGCTTTGCCGATGGCGGTTGGCGTGGCGCTCGGCGACTTCACCGCCATGACCTTGTCGATGCTGGGCATCGGCGCGCTGCTGGCTGCTTCGGCTGGTGTCTTCACCGTCCTGAAACTGATCGGCGCCGGCTATCTGATCTATCTCGGCGTCAAGCTGTTCCGCGCCGGCGGCGCGCTGAAGGCCGAACCGCGCACCGATGTGGTGTCTTCGGCCAAGATGATGGCGCATGCCTGGCTGGTCACCGCGCTCAACCCGAAAAGCATCACCTTCTTCGTCGCCTTCCTGCCGCAGTTCCTCGACCGGCATGCCAATTTCTGGACGCAGATGCTGATCTTCGAGACCACCTTCCTGGTGCTCGCCTTCGCCAATGCCTTCGGCTACGCGCTGATCGCGGCACGCGCCCGCAACGTCGTGCGCAATCCCAGGGCGATCCGCATCTTCAACCGCACCGGCGGCACGTTGCTGGTCGGCGCGGGCATCGCCACGGTGGCGATCCGTTCGGGCAATTGACGTCGTGACGTGGACGCGGGTGAGGCCCGGAGGGCCTCACCATTTGACGCTGAAGCCCAGATTGCCCTCGAGGACGCGCGCTTGTCGCCGCCGAGATTGGTGGTGTAGTCGCCGGTGGCGAAGAGGCTGACGGTGTCGGTGCCGCTGACATCGATGCCGATGTCACGCGACGACGTCGCGTTGCGGCGAAGAAGATGGCCGTGAGGACGCCGTCCAGGTCCAGCCGCGTCGCTCTCGTTTCGCGATTTCAAGCTCCCCGCCCGTCTGATCTTCATGGTTGATGAACTGGGAAGACTACTGGAGTAGACCAGCGCAGCGCATGGTTGGCGCGTCCGTGGTCCATGTATTAAGATCGCTTTGGACCGGGGGCACCGCGCCCACAAAGGACAGGTCAAAAGGATTTTGCATGCCAATGAAGGACGCATTCGGCCTGGCATTTTCAGGCGCGACGGAAGCGGGGTTCACGCCCTACAGCGAGGCGGTACGCCAATTACAGTGCTTCATCGGCGATCCCGTCGGCTCCGTCGATCGCGCCATCGCGGAAAATCCCGGTTTCGTCATGGCGCATGTGTTCAAGGGCTATCTCTTTGGCCTTGCCACCGAGCGGGACGCGACGGCGGTGGCCAGGGCCTGCCATGAGGCGGCCCTGCCGCTTGCCGCGACGGCGCGCGAAGAGGCGCATGTCTCGGCCCTCGGCCACCTTGCCGGAGGTCGCTGGCATGAAGCCGCTGGGATTCTTGAAGGCATCGCCATCGACGCCCCGCTCGACGCCGTGGCGCTGCAGGTCGGGCACCAGATCGACTTCTTCACAGGCAATGCCCGCATGCTGCGCGACCGCATCGCGCGCGCCTTGCCGTTATGGCAGGGCGGTATGCCGGGCTACCACGCCATGCTCGGCATGCAAGCCTTCGGGCTGGAAGAGATGGGCGAGTACGCACTGGCCGAAAAACTTGGCCGTACGGCGGTCGAGATCGAGCCGCGCGACGGCTGGGCGCAGCACGCGGTGGCGCATGTCATGGAAATGCAAAGCCGGCAAAGGGACGGCATTGCCTGGATGCGCGCCGACCCAGAAGCCTGGACAAAGGAGAGCTTCCTGCAGGTGCACAATTGGTGGCATTTGGCGCTGTTTCACTACGATCTCGGCGAGACCGATCAGGTGCTGGCGCTTTATGACGGGCCGATCTACGGCGCGCCATCAACGATGGCGCTTAATATGGTCGATGCCTCGGCGATCCTGTGGCGGCTTTATCTCGGCGGCATCGATGTCGGTGACCGCTGGACGGCGCTCGCCGGCAACTGGCCCAAGGTTGGCGCCGGCAACTATGCCTTCAACGATGCGCATGCGATGATGGCCTTTGTCGGCGCCGGGCTCGACGCTCCGGCCCGGACCTTGCTCGACGCACAGCGCGAGGCCATGCACGGCAGCGACGACAATGCCGCCTTCACCCGGGATGTCGGCCATCCCTTGACGCTTGCCATCCAGGCCTTCGGTGAAGGCAACTACGTCGAGGCCATGCGCTTGATCCGGCCGATCAGGGCCATAGCCCATCGTTTCGGCGGCAGCCATGCACAGCGCGACGTCATCGACTTGACGCTGATCGAAGCGGCACTGCGAGCCGGTGATGGCACGCTCGCCAGGGCACTCACGGCCGAGCGTTCGACGGCGCGGCCGGACAGCCCGCTCTCGGCGCTGTTTTCGCGACGCGCGGCCAATTTGTCAGAGAATTGACCGCAAGCTCATCTTGCCTTAAAAACTGGCCAAGCCAGATTATTTCGAGATCCGAAAAAATTAATGGCACGGGGAGGAAACCATGTATCTCGGCCTCGATCTTGGAACATCGGGCGTCAAGGCGCTGCTGATCGACGCCGGACAGAGTGTCATTGGCTCCGGCCATGCCTCGATCGACGTATCGCGCCCGCACCCCGGCTGGTCGGAGCAGGATCCAGGCGACTGGATAAGCGCCTGCGAGACCGCGATCGCGCAACTCAAGGCTTCTCATCCAAAAGAACTTGCCGCTGTCAAAGGCATTGGCCTTTCCGGCCACATGCATGGCGCCACGCTGCTCGATGCCGCAGACCAGGTCTTGCGCCCCTGCATCCTGTGGAACGATACGCGCAGCCATGTCGAGGCGGCGGCACTCGATGCCGATCCGCGCTTCCGTGCGCTGACGGGCAACATTGTCTTTCCCGGCTTCACCGCACCCAAGCTCGCCTGGGTGAAAAACAACGAACCCGCTGTTTTCGCCAAAGTGGCGAAGGTGCTGCTGCCCAAGGATTTCCTGCGGCTTTGGCTGGCCGGCGAACACATTTCGGAAATGTCCGACTCGGCCGGCACGTCCTGGCTCGATGTCGGCAAGCGCCGCTGGTCCGCCGAATTGCTGGCGGCGACATCACTTGATGAAAAGCAGATGCCGTCGCTGGTCGAGGGCACGCATAAGGCTGGCGGGCTGCGCGCCGAACTGGCATCGAAATGGGGCATCGACGCCGGTATCCCGATCGCCGGCGGCGCCGGCGACAATGCGGCTTCGGCCTGCGGCATGGGCACGGTCGGCGCCGGCCATGCCTTTGTTTCGCTGGGCACATCGGGCGTGCTGTTTGCCGCCAACGCGTCCTATCTGCCCAATCCGGCAAGTGCTGTTCACACCTTCTGCCATGCGCTGCCCAACACCTGGCACCAGATGGGTGTCATCCTGTCGGCGACCGATTCGCTGAACTGGCTGTCCGAGATCACCGGCAAGGGGGCTGGCGAGCTGACATCGGAACTGGGCGACGCGCTGAAGGCGCCGACCGGCGTGTCCTTCCTGCCCTATCTGTCGGGCGAGCGCACGCCGCACAATGATTCCGCCATTCGCGGGTCCTTCACCGGGCTGGCGCACGAATCGAGCCGCGCGGTGCTGACGCAAGCGGTGCTCGAAGGCGTCGCCTTCGCCTTCCGCGACAGCCTCGAAGCCTTGAAGACGGCAGGCACGACTTTGACACGCGTCACGGCGATCGGCGGCGGCTCACGCTCGCGCTACTGGCTGAAGGCGATCGCGACCGCGCTTCAGCTGCCGGTCGACATTCCCGCCGACGGCGATTTCGGCGCGGCGTTTGGGGCGGCGAGGCTTGGGCTGATTGCGGCCACTGGCGCCGATCCGCTCAGCGTCTGCACGGCACCGAGGACCGATGCCACGATCGAACCGGATGCTGGACTTGGTGGAGCGTATGCTGACGCCTATCACCGCTATCGGGCCCTGTATCCGGCGATCCGGGTGGTAACAGCGTGAGCATGTGCGAGGCCCCCCTCTCTGCCCTGCCGGGCATCTCCGCCTCAAGGGGGGAGATTGGCAGTTGGGGCGCCCCGCTCATTTCTGCAACGCTGGAGATTGGCGAAAGCCGACGCAACATCCGATCTCCCCCCTTGAGGGGGAGATGGCCGGCAGGCCAGAGAGGGGGGCCTCGCGCCGCCTTTACGAAGTTAGCCTCACTGCGCCGGCACCTTGTCCAGAAACCCAGTGACGCTCTTGAGTCGCCCATTCTCGACAACGCCGATATCGGTGCCTTCGATGACGGACGCAACGCCCTCCGGCCCGAGATTCCACGAGAAGCGGATCTTGTCGGCAAAGCCGTCCGGTATGCCCTTCAGCGAGAACCGGAAGCCGGCAAAGCGATTTTGAACAGCATCGATGAGCGCGGCGACGCCATCGTGGCCGTCGCCCTGCATAAGCGGATCGCGATAGCTGACGTCTTCGGTGAAGGTGGCCTTGAGCAATTCGGCACGGCGGCTGGCATCGCTTTCGTTCCAGGCGGTGATGTAACCCTCGGCAATTCTGTTGAGGTCGGTCATGGTCTGTCTCCTGTGTTTGCTGGTTTTGACATCAGCTTTTTCGGCCAGCCCAAGAACGAAACCAATTACGCCTGAGGTAATCAGGGCGAACTATTCGAGAGAGGATAGAAATCATGAGCAGCGGATTTTTCGGCGACATCCAGAAGATCAAATATGAGGGGCCGGATTCGACCAATCCGCTGGCCTATCGCTTCTACAATCCCGATGAGGTGGTCGCCGGTAAGCGGCTGGAAGACCATCTGCGCTTTGCCGTCGCCTACTGGCATTCCTTCGCCTGGCCGGGCGGCGATCCCTTCGGCGGCCAGACTTTCGACCGTCCCTGGTTCCCCAAGGCTGGCGGCGTCGACACGATGGAACTGGCGAAACTCAAGGCCGATGTCGCCTTCGAGATGTTCTCGCTGCTCGGCGCGCCCTATTTCTGCTTCCACGATGCCGATGTCCGGCCCGAGGGCAAGGATTTCTCCGAAAGTGCGGCCCGTCTCGACGAGATCGCGGACTATTTCGCCACCAAAATGAAGCAGACCGGCGTCAAGCTTCTGTGGGGCACGGCGAACCTGTTCTCCAATCGCCGCTTCATGTCGGGTGCCGCCACCAATCCCGATCCGGATGTCTTTGCCTATGCGGCGGCAACGGTGAAAAGCTGCATCGACGTCACCAAGCGGCTGAAGGGCGAGAACTATGTGCTGTGGGGCGGGCGCGAGGGTTATGAGACGCTGCTCAACACTGACCTTGGCCGCGAGCAGGAACAGGCTGGCCGCTTCCTCAGCCTCGTCGTCGACTACAAGCACAAGATCGGCTTCAAGGGCACCATCCTGATCGAACCGAAGCCGCAGGAGCCGACAAAGCATCAGTATGACTACGATGTCGCCACCGTTTACGGTTTCCTCAAGCGCTTCGGCCTGGAGAAGGAAGTAAAACTCAACATCGAGCAGGGCCATGCGATCCTCGCCGGCCATTCCTTCGAGCATGAACTGGCGCTGGCCAATGCGCTCGGCGTCTTTGGCTCCATCGACATGAACCGCAACGACTACCAGTCGGGCTGGGACACCGACCAGTTCCCCAACAACGTGCCGGAAATGGCGCTCGCCTATTACCAGGTCCTGCAGGCCGGTGGCTTCAAGACCGGCGGCACCAATTTCGACGCCAAGCTGCGCCGCCAGTCGCTCGACCCGCAGGACCTGCTGATCGGCCACATCGGCGGCATGGACTCTTGCGCACGCGGCCTCAAGGCCGCGGCCCGCATGGTCGAGGACAAGGCGCTTTCGGCTCCGCTGTCCGAGCGCTATGCCGGGTGGAATACCGCAGAGGCCAAGGCGATGCTTTCCGGCAAGCGCACGCTGGAAGACATCGCCGAGCGCGTGGTGAAGAAGAAGATCGAGCCGCAGCCGCGCTCCGGCCGCCAGGAGTTGCTGGAAAACATCGTCAACCGCTACGTCTGAAGCCTGACGCTGGACCGACAGCTGCTTGATGTGGCTGAAAGCCGCCGTGATTGCCTTTTGCTAGTCCGCTCTCCCAAGCGATGGAGAAAGACGATGGCAAACGGGCAGATCACGGTGCGCAAGGCGCGGCAGGGCTATGTCGCGGCTCTCAAACAGGTGCTGCAGGAAACGTTCGAAGGCACCTGGCTGCCACACATCACCCAGGCATCGGCGCAGCGCTATGTCGAGACCGATATTGGCGGGCGCTATGTCGAAGAATACTGGCCGAATTTCACAGTGGCCGAGATCGCCGGTGAAATTGCCGGCCTGATCCACTGGCGTGGCGATTTCATCGAGGCCGTGCATGTGAGGGCCCGCCATCAGGGCCAAGGCGTCGGCAGCAGGCTGCTGTCGCATGCCGAACAAGCGATTCGCGCTGCCGGCTTCCGCCAGGTGCGACTGGAGACCGATACGTTCAACGAGCGCGCCCAGGGCGTCTACAAGGCGGTCGGCTATGTCGAAAAGGACCGCTATCCCGACGATGAATGGGACAGCGGCTTTACGACTGTGCTGTTCGAGAAGCGGCTGGACTGACGCCCCTGATTCGGGATCTTGGCGCGCAGAACTCTTTGCGCCAAAGGGCGCATCCGGCGACAAGGTTTTGCCCCTTCGCGCCCCGCAATGACCTCGCTCCTGCCTTCAAACTGCCGTCACGTATCTCGTATAAGAGTGACGTTGTGGCGGGTGAAAAGGAAGGAGGCGAACCGATATGCAGCACGAACGCGAAATCGACGCCCTACTCTCATCTGGCGAAACCGGATCGATCATCGACCGGCTGATGGCGCTGCCGAGGAAAACCGACGACGCCAAGGTCTCGAACGAATGGGATCGCGCTGTCAGCAGCCGATTCGAAGTCCGGCTGGTGAGGCAAATGCGCTCGCAGATCGACGCCGGCAGCGATCGACAGAACGCCGCGTAATCCCCTGGATATGATTATCCTCGGCGCAGCCTGACTGGGGCTTCGCCAAAAGCTCTTGAAAACGCTCTGGAAAATGCTGCGGCGGACGAGAATCCCGTCCGCCCGGCAATATCGGCCATCGCTATCCGCGTGTCGACCACCAGCCGGCGCGCGGCCCCCAGCCGCAGCCTGAGATAATAGGCGCCCGGCGTCTCGCCGATCGACTTGCGAAAGATGCTTTCCAGTGTCCGCGCCGTCACCCCGGCACGCTTTGCGATGGCTTCGATGGTCAGCGGCTGATCGACATGCGCTTCCATCAGCCGAATGGCTTGCGCCAGGCGCGGGTCGTAGCCGTCAAGCCGGCCAAGCGAGACCAGCGGCTGCGCATCGGTCGCCACCCGCGCCTGATCGTAGATGAACGCGCTTGCCACATCCAGCGCCACGGCCATGCCGAGCCGGGTGCGAATCAAGTGCAACATCAGATCCAGGGTCGGCGACGCCCCGCCCGTGGTGAACACCGGCCCATCGATGATGTATCGATCGGGGCGCACGTCGACACCGGGAAAGGCCGACGAAAAATCCTCCATGTCCTCCCAATGGGTGGTGGCGCTGCGCCCTTCCAGCAAGCCGGCGCGCGCCACCAGCCATGTCCCTGCCTCGACGCCGCCACAGGCGCGGGCCGATCGCGCCGCACGGCGCAAACCGGCGAGCAAGGCTGACGTGGCATAGTTCTGCGTACCAAAGCCCGCGACCACGATCAGGACATCCGTTGGTTCGGTCGCATCGAACCGGCCACTGACCGCCACCGGCAGGCCGCATGTCGTGACCGGCGCCTCGCCTGTCACCGAAACCAGTTTGAAGTCGAACAGGGTTTCGCCGGCGATACGGTTGGCGGCACGCAGCGGATCAACGGTGCATGCCACGCACATGATGGACGCCCCGGAAAACACCAGCAGGGTAACCTTGAGCGGCGACTGCTCGGCGCGAAAGATTGTCGTTCTTTCGTTTTTTATCATGCCTCCTTCGTAAAACGCAAAACAGTTCCCGGCAAGTCGCGCAATGTTGTACCTCTGTTCGAATTGGGAGGAGAATTCCATGCCGCTTGCGATGAACCGTGAGGTCTTCATTACCTGTGCCGTGACCGGATCCGGCGGTTCGCAGGATCGCAGCCCGCATGTGCCGCGTTCGCCCAAGCAGATCGCCGATTCGGCCATCGACGCCGCCAAGGCCGGTGCTGCGATCGTCCACTGCCATGTCCGCGATCCCGAAACCGGCAAGCCTCGCCGCGACGTGCATCTCTACCGCGAAGTGACCGAGCGCATCCGTGACGCAAATGTCGACGTGATCCTGAACCTGACCGCCGGCATGGGCGGCGACATGGTGTTCGGTTCGCCGGAGGCACCGCTGCCGCTCAACGAAAAGGGCACCGACATGGGTGGCGCCACGAACCGCATGGAGCATGTGCGTCAGTGCCTGCCCGAAATCTGCACGCTCGACTGCGGTACCATGAACTTCGCCGAGGCCGACTACGTCATGACCAACACGCCCGGCATGCTTCGTGCCATGGGCGGCATGATGACGGCGCTCGGCGTCAAGCCCGAGATCGAGGCCTTCGATACTGGCCATCTCTGGTTCGCCAAGCAGCTGGTCGAGGAACAGGTATTGAACCCCGACGCGCTGGTGCAGCTCTGCATGGGCGTGCCGTGGGGCGCGCCTGACGACCTCAACACCTTCATGGCCATGGTCAACAATGTGCCATCGACCTGGAACTGGTCGGCTTTCGCCATCGGCCGCAACCAGATGGCCTATGCAGCCGCTGCCGTTCTGGCCGGCGGCAATGTCCGCGTCGGGCTCGAAGACAATCTCTGGCTCGACAAGGGCGTGCTGGCCACCAATGCGCAGCTCGTCGAGCGCGCCGCCAGCATCGTCACCAATCTCGGCGCCAGGATCCTGGGACCGAAGGAAGTGCGCCAGAAGCTCAACCTGACCAAGCGGGCACCGATAGCAGCTTAATTCAATCGCTGGAGGTCGACATGACAACCGTCAAATTCACCGCGATGAAGGATGGCGACAAGGACGATTACGAGTTCCTGACCGCCCATGAAATCGATTATGCCGCCAAGACCGGCGATCGGCTGCTCGACGCCTTGGTGCAGCTCGACGAGGGTCTTTCCGGTTACAAGATCACCCGGCTCGGCCATTCGCTGCAGGCGGCGACGCGCGCCTGGCGCGACGGCGCCGACACCGACTGGATCGCTTGTGCCGTGCTGCATGACATCGGCGACATCTATGCGCCCTACAATCACGACGAATACGCGGCTTCGATCCTGAAGCCCTTCGTGCGCGAGCAATGCACCTGGGTGGTGGAGAAGCATGGCGATTTCCAGCGCCTCTATTACGCCCACCATCTCGGCGGCAACCGCCATGCCCGTGACCGCTTCGCCGGCCATGCCTATTTCGACGATTGCGACCAGTTTTGCGAACGCTGGGACCAGTCGAGCTTCGACCCTGACTACGAGACGCTGCCGATCGAGTTCTTCCGGCCTTTCGTGCTCGAAGTCTTCGCCCGCAAGGCCTACGACCCCTCGGTGATCCGCGCCGGCGAGCGCGTGCCTCTCATCGACCCCGAAACAGCCAAGACAAGAACCGGAGCCTCAGCATGAGCATCATCAACAAGGCAGCCGCCATTGGCGGCGGCGTCATCGGCGCCGGCTGGGTGGCGCGCCTGCTCTTGAACGGCATCGACGTGTCGATCTTCGATCCCGATCCCGAGGCGTCACGCAAGGTCTCGGAAGTGATGAAGGGCGCGCGCCGCGCCTACAAGCAGATGGTGCCCGGCGGCCTGCCGAAAGAGGGCAAGCTGACCTTCGCCAAGACCATCGCCGAGGCGGTTGCGGACGCCGACTTCATCCAGGAAAGCGTGCCGGAACGGCTCGACCTCAAGCACAAAGTGCTGGCCGAGATCGACGCCCATGCGCCGGCCAATGCCATTGTCGGCTCGTCGACATCAGGCATCAAGCCGACCGACATGCAGGTGGCGATGAAGAAGCATCCCGAACGGCTGGTCGTCGGCCACCCGTTCAACCCGGTCTATCTCCTGCCGCTGGTCGAAATCGTCGGCGGTGAGCAGACCTTTCCCGAGGCGATCGAGGTCGCCAAGGAGATCTACGCTTCGATCGGCATGAAGCCGGTGGTCATCCGCAAGGAGATCGAAGCCTTTGTCGGCGATCGCCTGCTCGAAGCCGCATGGCGCGAGGCGCTGTGGCTGATCAAGGACGGCATCTGCACCGTCGAAGAGCTCGACGACATCATGCGCTATGGCTTTGGCCTGCGCTGGGCACAGATGGGCATGTTCCAGGTCTATCGCGTCGCCGGCGGCGAAGCCGGCATGCGCCACTTCATGGCGCAGTTCGGCCCGTGCCTGAAATGGCCGTGGACCAAGCTGATGGACGTGCCGGAATTCAATGACGAGCTGGTCGACCTGATCGCCACCCAGTCGGACGACCAGGCGCACGGTCTGTCGATCCGCGAACTGGAAAAGATCCGCGACGACAATCTGGTCGCCATCATGGATGCGCTGTCGAAACAGAACAAAGGCAAGGGCTGGGGTGCCGGCGCCCTGCACAAGGACTATACCAAGCAGCTCGCCAAGCTGGCGGCAAAGAAGCCGGCGGCCTCGAAGGCCGCCGAGAAGGCCAAGGCCTCCAAGCCGGTGAAAAAGGCCGAAAAGCCAAAGAAAAAGAAGAAGGGCTGAGACCATGGATTTCGGTCTGTCCGAAGAGCAGAAGCTCATCGTCGAGACGACGCGCGCCTTCGTCGAGAACGAGCTCTATCCGCACGAGCGCGAGGTGGAGCGCACTGGCGTGCTGCGCCGTGACCTGATCGAGGAGATCAAGGTCAAGGCGATCGAAGCCGGCCTCTATGCCGCCAACATGCCGGCCGATGTCGGCGGCGCGGGGTTGGATACGGTGACCTGGCTGCTCTACGAAAAGGAGCTCGGCCGCGCCAACTACGCGCTGCACTGGACCTGCGTGGCGCGCCCGTCGAACATCCTTCTCGCCGGTACACCCGAACAGCGCGAAAAGTACCTGTTCCCTTGCATCCGTGGCGAGAAGTGGGACTGCCTAGCGATGACTGAGCCCGGCGCCGGCTCCGATTTGCGCGGCATGAAAGCGACCGCGGTGCAGGATGGCGATGATTGGGTGCTCAACGGCACCAAGCATTTTATCAGCCACGCCGACCTAGCCGATTTCGCCATTGTGTTCATGGGATCAGGCGAAGAGGATTCGCCGCGCGGCAAGCGCAAAAAGATCACCGCTTTCTTCGTCGACAAGGGCACCAAGGGTTTTACGGTGCGCGACGGCTACCGCAATGTCTCGCATCGCGGCTACACCAACGCCATCCTCGAATTCGACGATTGCCGCCTGCCGGCCTCCCAGGTTTTGGGCGAAGTGCATAAGGGTTTCGAGGTCGCCAACTCCTGGCTCGGCGCCACGCGCCTTCAGGTCGGCGCCACCTGCCTCGGCCGTGCCGAGCGGGCGCTGGGCCACGCCATCGAGTATTCCGCGCAGCGCCAGCAGTTCGGCCAGCAGATCGGCAAGTTCCAGGGAGTGTCGTTCAAGCTCGCCGACATGGCGACCGAATTGAAGGCCGCCGACCTGATGGTGTTCGAAGCCGGCTGGAAGTACGATCAGGGTACCGTCACTGACCAGGACATGGCCATGGCCAAGCTGAAGGCCACCGAAATGCTCGCTTTCGTCGCCGATGAGGCCATACAGGTCCATGGCGGCATGGGGCTGATGGACGACCTGCCGCTGGAGCGCATCTGGCGCGACGCTCGCGTCGAGCGCATCTGGGAAGGCACTTCCGAGATTCAGCGACATATTATTTCGCGGGCGCTGCTGCGTCCGTTCGGGGCTTAGAGCATGATGCGCCAAAGTCTGGATCCGGCAGACACCGCGCTCAAACGAAAAGATGACCATGCATAAACTCGAACGTCTCCTGCGCCCGAAATCGATCGCCGTCTTCGGTGGCGTGCAAGCGGCTGCCGTCGTCGCGCAATCAATCAAGATGGGCTTTGCCGGCGAAATCTGGCCGGTCCATCCGACCAAGGACGAGGTCGCCGGACGCAAGGCCTACCGGTCAGTTGCGGACCTGCCCGGTGCGCCGGATGCAGCCTTTGTCGGCGTCAACCGGCATCTGACCATCGAGGTCATCAAGGCGCTGGCCGAGCGCGGCGCCGGCGGCGCCGTCTGCTTTGCCGCAGGCTTCCTCGAAACCGAAGCTTATGACGACGACGGCGAGCGGCTGCAGGCCGAGCTCGTTGCGGCGGCCGGCCAGATGCCGATCATCGGGCCGAACTGCTATGGCCTGATCAACTATGCCGACGGCGCCCTTCTGTGGCCCGACCAGCATGGCGGCATCAGGCTGGACGAGGGCGGCAAGGGCGTCGCCATCATCACCCAGTCGTCCAACATCGCCATCAACATGACGATGCAGAAGCGCGGCCTGCCGATCGCCTTCCTGATGACTGCCGGCAACCAGGCGCAGACCGGTCTCTCCGAAATGGCGCTCGGCCTGATCGAAGATGATCGGGTCACGTCGCTCGGCCTGCACATCGAGGCTTTTGACTCCGTAGCCGGCTTCGAACGGTTGGCCGCCAGGGCGCGCGAGCTGAAAAAGCCAATCATCGCCATGAAAGTCGGCCGCTCCGAGCAGGCGCGGCAGGCGACGGTCTCGCACACCGCGTCACTGGCCGGCTCGGATGCCGCCTCGGGCGCTTTCCTGAAGCGCCTCGGCATCGCGCGTGTCGATTCCATCCCCTCTTTCATCGAGGCGCTGAAGCTGCTGCACATCACCGGCCCGCTGGCCGGCTACAAGCTCTCCTCGATGAGCTGTTCGGGCGGCGAGGCTTCCGTGATGGCTGACAGTGCCGAAGGGCGCTGGGTCAACTTCCCGGTCCTGACGGAAAAACACCGCGCCCACGTCAAGTCGACGCTCGGGCCGCTGGTCGCGGTCGCCAACCCGCTCGATTACCACACCTTTATCTGGAACAACGAGCCGGCGATGACTGCCACCTTCACCGCCATGGTGTCGGGCGGTTTCGATCTCAACATGCTGGTGCTCGACTTCCCTCGTCCCGACCGTTGCTCGGTCACCGACTGGTGGGCGACGCTGCGCGCCTTCGAATCGGCGCTGAAGACCAACAAGGCGCATGGCGCGATCGTCTCCTCGCTGCCGGAAAACCTGCCCGAGGAATACACCGCCGAACTGATGGCGCGCGGCATGGTGCCATTGTTCGGCATTTCCGAGGCGATGGATGCCGCAGGCGCAGCCGCCTTCATCGGCTGGGCTTGGGCTGAACCGCAGGCGCAGCCGATCGACACGTCTGCTTCCGGTGCTGCCGGCGGCGGTCACGTTACGCCTGATGAGGCCGAGGCCAAGGCACGGTTGATCAAGGCCGGACTGCCCGTGCCGAAGGGCGAGCGGGCCGGCAATGCGGTCGAGGCCGTCATCTCGTCGATGGCGCTCGGCTTTCCCGTCGCTCTGAAGGCGCTCGGCGTCGCTCACAAATCCGAGGTTGGCGCCGTCAGGCTCAACCTCAGGGATGCCGAATCCGTCAGCACGGCGGCGCATGATCTGCTGCCGCTCGGCACCGGCCTCTATGTCGAGCGCATGGTGCGCGACGGCGTTGCCGAACTGATCGTCGGCTTCACCAGGGATCCGATGTTCGGCGCTGTCATGACGCTGGGCACCGGCGGCGTGCTGGTCGAACTGTTGCGCGACAGCGTCACGCTGATGCTGCCGGCGACCCGCGAAGACATCGAGGCGGGCTTGCGTGGGCTCAAGCTCTATCCATTGCTCGACGGCTATCGCGGCCGGCCGAAGGCTGATGTGGCAGCAGCCATCGACGCGATATCAGGCATTGCCGCCTTTGTGCAGAAGAATGCCGGTGAGATCGAGGAACTCGACATCAATCCGCTGATCGTCTGCGCGCAGGGCAAGGGCGCCTGGATCGCCGATGCCTTGCTCGTGCTTGGAGAGAACAAGAATGTCTGACGTCATTTCGACCCGCCGCGAGGGCACCATCCTTGAGGTCACGCTCGACCGGCCCAAGGCCAACGCCATCGATCTCAAGACCTCGCGGCTGATGGGCGAGACCTTCAAGGCGTTCCGCGACGACCCGGAATTGCGTGTCGCCATCGTCAAGACCGCGGGCGACAAGTTCTTCTGCGCCGGCTGGGACCTGAAGGCGGCCGCCGGCGGCGATGCGGTCGATGGCGACTACGGCGTCGGCGGCTTTGCCGGCTTGCAGGAACTGCGCGACTTGAACAAGCCGGTCATTGCTTGCGTCAACGGCATGGCGGTGGGCGGCGGCTTCGAGCTGGCGCTGTCCTGCGACCTCATCTTCGCTTCCGATCATTCCTCCTTCGCACTGCCCGAAATCCGCGCCGGCACGCTGGCCGATGCGGCGACGATCAAGCTGACGAAGCGCATCCCCTATCACGTCGCCATGGACCTTCTGCTCACTGGCCGCTGGATGGATGTCGCCGAGGCGCATCGCTGGGGCCTGGTCAACGAGGTGCTGCCCAAGGAAAAGCTCGAGGACCGCGTCTGGGAAATCGCCCGGCTGCTGGCCAGCGGCCCGCCGCTGGTGTTTGCCGCGATCAAGGAGACGGCACGGGTGGCCGAAGCGCTCACCTTCCAGGATGCCATGAACAGGGTGACGCGTCGCCAGTTGGCGACGGTCGATGCGCTCTATGGCTCCGAGGACAATATGGAAGGTTTTCGGGCCTTTGCCGAAAAGCGCGACCCGGTGTGGAAGGGGAAGTGAGCGTTGTTGCCGAAATGACGGCGCTCACCCCCCTCTGTCCTGCCGGACATCTCCCCCTCAAGGGGGGAGATCGAATGTCGCGAGGACTGTGGCCAATCTTTTACGTTGCAAGAAGAGCGCGGACACAGAAACTGCCAATCTCCCCCCTGTTTGGACCGGAGACATCGCGAACAGGTGTGCGAAGACATCGCGAACAGTTTGCCATGCTATCGGCTGATTGCGTTGAGGTCGATGGTTTGGATTTTCTGGTGGCGGAAGTAGACGTCGAAGACACCGTCCTGTCCGGTCGGTCTGAAAGCGACAGTCCTGCCGGCGAAGGCGTTGCAGATTTTGAATGCGCGTCCGAACAACGAGGTCGCACCCTTCTGCTGGATTTTGCGGAGGTGGTCGCCGAGTGCGTATTCGAAGGGCG
>NZ_AXAL01000027.1 GCF_000472785.1 Mesorhizobium loti CJ3sym | reverse complement strand
TCGACCTCGCCGCGCATGTCCGGCGTCACATCGGCCATGGCCAGCAGCAGCCGTTCGCGCTCCGGCAGCTGTTGCTTGGCGGCGGCGGCAAAGAACAGTTTTGGCAGGCCGCTCTCGACATAAGGCAGCTGTTTGCCGCGCGATAGGTCATAGACCTCCTGCTGCACCAGCGTCAGCACCGAGCGGATTTCGAGCCCGTCCGTACCGAGATATTTGGTCAGCGCCGTGGTGAAAGGCGAGTTCTGGCCGGTGCCGTCAGCGGCTGTCTCGCCGGGCGCGGCTGAAAAGGCGAACAGGATGTTTTCCGCCTTCCCGATGCGGCCGAGACCTGGCTTGACCTTGTCAGCGACATCCTTCGCCAGCGAGGTCGCACCGCGCCCCTCGCCGTTGCCGCCCGCGAACGGATCGCTGCGGCAGGCATCGAGCACGATCAGCCCGACCTTGGCGGTGGCGGCGACCGCAGCGCGCACCTCTTCCAGCGGTAGGCTGGTCTTGTCCAGCGCGTCGAGCGAGGAGGCATCGGCATCGACCGGCAGCAGCCGGTTGTCGCCCGAGATTTCCACGCCATGGCCGGAGAAATAGACCAAAGCGACATCGGCCCCTTTGGCATCCTCGCGAAAATCGTCGAGCGCGCGCCGCATGCGCCGGAGGTCGCGGTTGGTTTCGAGAACGACCTCGAAGCCGAGCGCCTTCAACGCCGCTTGCATCGCCTCGCCATCATGGAGGGGATTGGCCAAGGGCCTGACCAGCCGGTAGTCGTCTTCGGCCATGATCAGCGCCACGCGCCGCTCCGCCACCGCGGTGGCGGTGGCAGACAAGAACAGCAGCAAGGCAAGCAGCAAACGCACGTCGAACCGCCCCCGGCTCAGTCGCTTGCCGACAATTCCACCTCTTTATGGCGTGAGCAAGCCGGGCATTTGGCCAAAACCCGGCTCTTTCAGGCAGCGCGCATCGGCTTCAACGCCTCGCTCCAGCGCGACAGCTCGTCCAGCATGGTCTTGGCCCCGTTGGCAACCAGCTCGTTGGCGTTGAAAGCGCCGCTCTTGTCGAGAAGCGTCTGATACATCGGCAGTGCAATGCCTTCGGGGATCGGCATGATGCCAACCGCCGCCAGCAGCGGCTTCAAGGCCTGCGCCGCGCGCAGTCCGCCGGAGACGCCGCCATAGCTGAGGATGCCTGCCGGCTTGTATTTCCATTCCCGCGCGAGATAGTCGATCGCGTTGACGATCGCGGGGGCCGCGAAATAATTGTACTCCGGCGCAACGAACACAAACGCGTCACCGGCACCGATCGCCTTTGACCAGGCCTTGGTATGGTCGTTCTGATAGTTGCCGAGCCTGGGATGATGCGGTTCGTCCAGCACCGGCAGGTTGAAAGCGTGAATGTCGGTCAGCACCGGCTCGAATTTCCCGTGCTCCCGCGCAAATTTTTCGAGCCATTCCGCGAAAACCGGTCCGGCCCGGCCAGGCCGCGTGCTGCCGATGATGATGTTCAACTGATGCTTCAAGGGAGGCTCCTGTGTGTCAGCGGTATCTGTTGGTAACTGTCACTACGGCAGAGTGTTGTGGTGGACAAGGTTGGACGTCTGGCGCAACGGTCACGATCGGATGAACAGACTGTCCGCCTCGTGCCGTGACTTGCCTGCCGTTCGGTCACATGGACGCCCGGATTGCCAGCCACTACATTCATGAGAGCAGCGGAGCACTTCATGGACATCCAGCCCGCCCCTTTTGTTCCTCCCGCACCGAAGCCGCGTACAACGCCGCCTTCGACGCTGGAGATGATCCGCATCGTCTACCGCAATCCGCTCGAACTGTGGGGTGAGCACACCTACAACGAGCCCTGGGTTTCGGCGAACGGGGTTGGTGGACATCTGATCGTCGCCAATGATCCGGGCCTCATTCGCCATGTGCTGGTCGACAATGCGAAAAACTACAAGATGGCGACGGTGCGCCAGAAAATCCTGCGGCCGATCCTGCGCGATGGCCTGCTGACCGCCGAAGGCGAGGTGTGGAAGCGATCGCGCAAGGCGATGGCGCCGGTGTTTACGCCGCGCCACATCTTCGGCTTTGCCCAGCCGATGCTGAAACGCACGCTGGAGTTCGTCACTCGCTACGAGGCGGGCGGCACGTCCGATATCGCCCATGACATGACCTTGCTCACCTACGACATTCTGGCCGAGACGCTGTTCTCCGGCGAGATCGCGGGCGAGCCGGGCAGTTTCGCCAACGAGATCGACCGCCTGTTCGAGACCATGGGCCGCGTCGATCCGCTCGACCTGCTGCGCGCGCCGGACTGGCTGCCGCGGCTCACCCGCATTCGCGGCCGCAAGACCATGGCCTATTTCCGCAAGATCGTCACTGACACGGTCAAGATGCGAGAAGAGAAATTCAGGCGCGATCCCGATGCCGTGCCGCAGGATTTCCTGACGCTGCTGCTCAAGGCCGAAGGCCCGGAGGGCCTGACGCGAGCCGAAGTCGAGGACAACATCATCACCTTCATCGGCGCCGGCCATGAGACGACGGCCCGCGCGCTGGGCTGGACGCTGTACTGCCTCGCCGAATCGCCTTGGGAGCGCAACCGGGTCGAGCAGGAGATCGACCAGGTGCTGGCGCGCGAGACCGATCCGACCAAGTGGCTCGACGCCATGCCGCTGACACGCGCCGCCTTCGACGAGGCGCTCCGGCTCTATCCGCCGGCGCCATCGATCAACCGCGAGCCGATCGAGCCGGAGATGTGGAAGGATCTTTATATCCCCAAGCACGCGGCAGTGCTGGTCATGCCCTGGGTTGTACACCGCCACAGGAAATTATGGGACCGGCCGGATGCCTATCTGCCCGAGCGGTTCCATCCGGGAAACCGCGAAAAGATCGACCGCTTCCAGTATCTGCCGTTCGGTGCGGGCCCACGCGTCTGCATCGGCGCCAGCTTCGCCATGCAGGAGGCAATCATCGCGCTCGCTATCCTGTTGTCGCGCTTCCGCTTCGATACGACCGCCGAAAC
The DNA here is from genome assembly GCF_000472785.1 of Mesorhizobium loti CJ3sym. Taxonomy (GTDB): domain Bacteria; phylum Pseudomonadota; class Alphaproteobacteria; order Rhizobiales; family Rhizobiaceae; genus Mesorhizobium; species Mesorhizobium loti_E. Next base: position 103,513 of record NZ_AXAL01000027.1, on the reverse strand, counting down.
GAAACCCTGGCCGGTGCAGAAACTGACCACGCAGCCGCAAGGCGGGCTGCCCATGCAGGTTACTGCCCGCCATCGTTGACGGGCAAGAGCCGCCGCCTGGGGCTTATGCTGCGGGTTTGCGCTGTTGGAACTGGCCGGCGGCGCGGAAGCGCCAGAGGTAGCTGGGCAGGATCGTCGCGATCGATTGCGGCTGGATACCAAGCCCGGTGAGTGTCCGGTTGGCCTTGGCAGCGGCTTCCGAAACGATGTTGTGCTCGCGCAGCTGCATCACCTGGTCCTTGGTCAGCAGCGGATTGGGCAACAGGCCGAGGATCGAGGCCTGGATGTTGGCCACCCACCACGGCACCGGCAACAGCAGGCGCTTGCGCTCGATGACAGTGAGCAGCTCTTCCATGCACTGCTTGAAGGTCAGCACATTGGGACCGCCAAGCTCGTAGATCTGGCCGCCATTGATCTTGCCGTCGACCGAACGTGCCACCGCTTCGGCGACGTCGCCGACATAGACCGGCTGGAACTTGGTCTGGCCGCCACCGATCAGCGGCAGCACTGGCGAATAGCGCGCCATGTTGGCAAAGCGGTTGAAGAACTCGTCCTCCGGGCCAAAAATGATCGACGGCCGCAGGATGACGGCATCGGCGATCGTCTCCAGCACGGCCTTTTCGCCAAGCGCCTTGGTGCGTGCGTAGTCCGATTCGGAGTCTGGATCGGCGCCAAGCGCGGAAATATGGGTCAGCCCGGCACCAACGGAGCGCGCGGCCTCGGCGATGGCGCGGGAACCGAATTCGTGGACGGCGGAGAATTTCTGCCGGCCGGTCTCATGCAGGATGGCGACCAGGTTGACGACGTGGTCAGCGCCCTGCACGGCGCGGTCGACCGACCAGCGCATGCGCACATTGGCCTGTACCGGCTGGATCTCGCCGACATTGCCGAGCGGCTGGAGATGGCCGGCAAGATCGGGCCGCCGGCAGGCGACCCGGATGCGGTAGCCACGCTTGGCCAGCGCCCGCACGACATGGCGGCCGACAAAGCCCGAGCCGCCAAAGACGACGACGAGCTTCGGGGTCTGCAGGATTTCGGTCATGGCTGGCTCCGGCGCACGTTCCAGATGGCTTGGCTGAAGCCGTTTCATAGTCGGTTTTGCGCCAAAGGCAAAGGGCGACGCGTCGTCGCGTCGCCCTTCTTGCAGAGCAATTCTAGGAAAAGTGTTAAGCGGTTTTCCCTTGGGAATTGCGTCTAAACAGAGGCTTGTCAGAACGCCTTGCCGAGACGGGCGTCGACTGACTGCCGGTTGCCGCCGCGAATGACGAAGAACAGCAGAATAGCGGCCCACAGCAGCGATTTTTCCGCGCCGGAGTAACCCTGGCCCATAGTCACCCAGTGGAACCAGACCGTGACCAGCAGCACGAACAGGCCTGCAAAGGCGGCCGGCCGCGTCAACAAGCCGATGGCGATGAAGATGCCGCCGAAGAATTCCGTACAAGCAAGCATCACCGACCAGAACGCGCCGGGATAGAAACCGAGGCCTTCGACCATCTCGGCGGCGCCGAAAGGATTGGTGATCTTCTGCGAGCCGTGGATGGTGAGAAACGCGCCGGCGACGACGCGCAGCACGGTTTCGCCGGCGTCATGCAGCGACGAATACAGGCGGCCAAGTGCGGGAATGATCAGTCTGCCGCGGGAAGCGTCGGTGGTTACGGACATCGTAGCTCCTGTTTTGTGGACATCCCCTCGCAAACGCCCGATGGCCTCCATCAAGTCAAGTTAACAAAAGTTAACTTTCATAATCATGTTTCATCGTATGCGTGGGACGAAACGCAGAAAACCTCGCCGAAGCGAGGTTTTCCGGGTGAAGCTCATATCGAAAACAGGGTCCAACGAGGCGGCCTGACCTGAGACGGTATCAGCATGGCGTGAAGCAAGTACGCCCGCCCAGCCCTTGACGCATCCGACAGAAGACACCGACCGGGCAAACCCGACCCGGACAGCTATTTGTCGTCGGCAAGTGCCGGAAGGTTCATCGAAGCGCGGAAAAATTTGTGATCTGCTGCTTCAGGCCGAATAGCGCTCGGCGAATTCCGAAATACGCTGCACGACCGCCTTGGGTGCTGTGATGCCGCGCGCCTGCGCCTTCTCGGCTGCCTCGGCCCGGGCACGGCCGGGCACATGCACGCCGAAGCGGCGACGCAGGCGGTCGAGCTGGTCCTTCATCCGCTGTTCGAAATCGGGATCGAGCAGCTTGGGCTCGACGGCAAGCACGAACAGGCCGGTTCCCGGGCTGTCCGGCCCGCCGCTGAACCATGGCGCGTCGAGCGACCAGTTGGCGCCTGAAAGGCCGGCCGCCAGCACCTCGACCATCAGCGCGATGTTGGCGCCGCGCTGGCCGCCAAAGGCAAGCATGGCGCCCTTCATGGCCGCAGCGGGATCGGTCGTCGGATTGCCGCTCGCGTCCAGCGCCCAGCCTTCCGGGATCTTCTTGCCGTCCTCGGCCGCCTTGCGGATGTTGACGAAGGCGGTGGCGCTCGACGACTGGTCGATGACCAGCGGCGCACCGTCGGCGGCAGGCGCGGCAAATGACATCGGGTTGGTACAATAGACCGGCTTGACCGAACCCGAGCCGGCAAGCACGGCCGGACCGTTGGTGGCGGCGAAGGACACCAGTCCCTGCGCGGCCAGGCGTCCGGTGAAATAGCCGAGCGCACCGCACGTATAGGCGTTCTTCTGCGAGAAGATGGCGACGCCGAATAGTTTTGCCGCCTTGGCCAGGTCGTCGATGGTGCGGTCAAAACCGGTATGCGCTAGCCCGCCGCGTGCGTCGGAGAGATAGACGGCCAGCGCCGGCCTCGTGATCACCGGATCGGCATTGCCGTCGATACGGCCGGCTTCCAGCGCTTCGAGATAGTCGATGAAATGCGTCAGGCCCACCGTAGAAAGCCCTTCCGCCTCGGCTGCGATGATCGACGCTGTGAGCGATTGTGCAGCCTCCTCATTGGCGCCGGCGCCGAGTGCCGCCATCCGGCACAGTCCTCTTGCCTGGTCGAGACTGAGTTGCATCATGGTGGTCCTGCGATTGCGGAAATCTGATTGCGTTGTCTGGACTGTGATTAGCAGCAGATGAGGCGGTGTTTGTGTTGAAAATCGTCCGCGACTGCAAGAAAAGCGGCGGACGCGTCCGCCGCTACCGCCCCGGCACGGGCTAGCCGATCTTGTTGGGGATCCGCGCCTCGATCCTGCTGAAAGCGAAGACCAGGATACCGGTGATCGTCATGTAGATCAGCGCCAGCAGCAGCAGGGGTTCATAGGTGAGGTAGGTGTCCTGCCGCACCTTGCCCGCGACGGCGAAGATATCGATGACGCTGATCGTCGCCACCAGCGGTGTCGATTTCAGCTGCAGCACGGTCTCGCCGGTCAGCGTCGGCAGCGCCCTATAGAAGGCCTGCGGCAGCCAGATGCGGCGGAAGATTTTCCAGCGGCTCATGCCAAAGGCACGAGCTGCCTCCAGCTGTCCCTTTGGCACGCCGGCAAAGGCACCGCGCATCACCTCGCCCTCGTAACCGGCGAAGGACAAGGTCAATGCCAGCACACCGTAGGGCCAGGCTTGCCGCAGATACGGCCACATCCAGGATTCACGGATCCACGGATATTGCGGAAACAGCGAACCCAGGCCGTAATAGAGCAGCCATAGCTGGATCAGCAGCGGCGTGCCCCGGATAACCGTGCAGAAGACCTTGGCCGGTGCCGCGAACCAGAAGGAGCCGGTGGCCTGCGCCAACCCCAATGGCACGGCGAGCAGGAAACCCAGCACGCACGTGACGGCCAGGATCCATAGTGAGCGCCAGATGCCGAGCAGACCCATCTCGTAATATTGCGGCAGCCAATCCCAGCGCATGAAGAAGATGGCACCCAGAACCAGCCCCAGCGCGATCAGGATCAGCACGATACGGTGCGGCTGCAGCCACAGCGACGTTCGCGCGACAACGTTGATGATGGCCGCTTCGTTGGCCATCAGCGCGCTTCCTTGAGCGAGGGCATGCCGCGTCGCGACCATGCCTCGACGCGGCCGATGAGGAAATTGGAAACCAGCGACAGCAGCAGGTAGAGCACGGCCGCGGCAAAGAAGAAGGTAAAATAGGCTTTGGTGACACCCGCGGCCTGCCGCGTTGCCAGCGCCAGTTCGTAGAACCCGACGACCGCCAGCAGGGCGGTGTCCTTGGTGGCGATCAGCCAGAGATTGGCAAGGCCTGGTATGGCGAAAGGCAGCATTGCCGGCAGCGTTATACGCCGCAGCATCAGGCCCGGCGACATTCCATAGGCACGGGCAGCTTCGATTTGCCCTTGCGGAATGGCGAGGATCGCGCCGCGTATCACCTCCGTCGAATAGGCACCCTGGACGAAGCCCAGCACGGCGATGCCGGCGGCAAGGCCACTGATGTCGACGCGCTGATAGCCCATCGCCGTCAGCGCCTGGTTGATCAGGTCGGTTCCGGCATAATAGAGCAGCAGGATCAGCACCAGTTCAGGCACCGCGCGCACGATCGTGGTATAGACAGCCAGGAGGTCGCGCACCACCGGGCCGCCATAAAGCTTGCCGAAAGCGCCGCCAGTGCCGATCAAAAGGCCGAGGCAGGTGGCGCCGAGCGCGATCTCGATCGAATGCAGCAGCCCGACCAAAAGCTGACTGCCCCAGCCCGGCGGATTGGGCGAGAGAAGCTCGACAATGCCGGCCGCCGAGGCCGAAAGAAATGCGTCGATCAGCTTTGCCCCCAGATTGTTGGCGTCAGCCGCTGGCCATTTTCGTCAGCGAAAGCGTGCGTGGACAGGTTCAGGCGAAACCGCACGGCGCACGATGCGCCGCGCGGTCACAAGCCAGGCTTGCTAATCAGTTCGACTGCGCGCCGCCGCCGCCGTAAATGTCGAAATCGAAGTACTTCTTCGAGATTTCGTCATATTTGCCGTTGGACCGGATCGCCTTGATGCCGGCGTTGATCTTTGCCTTCAGGTCGGTATCTTCCTTGCGCACGCCGGCGCCCACGCCCGGTCCAAGCACCTCGTCGTCCGGCGCCACCATGCCTTTCAGGTCGCAGCAGGCCTTGCCCTGGTCGGACTTGAGGAATTCGCCCAGCGCGATGGAATCGGCCTGCACCGCATCGAGGCGGCCGGCGGCGAGATCGTTGTTGGCTTCGTCCTGGGTCTGGTATTCCTTGATCTCGGAAGCCGTGGCGCCGAAGTGCTTCTTGGCGTAGACGGCATGCACGGTCGAGACCTGGACGCCGATGACCTTGCCCTTGAGATCGTCCGGCCCGGGGCCGAATTTCTGATCCTTCGGTCCGATGATCGCCGTCGGCGTGTTGTAATACTTGTCCGAGAAGTCGATCGTCTTCTCGCGTTCGGCGGTGATCGACATCGACGAGACGATGAGGTCGATCTTCTTGGTCGTCAGCGCCGGGATGATGCCGTCCCAGGCAACCGGCGTGATGACGCAGTCGAGTTTCTCTTCAGCGCACACGGCGTCGATGAAGTCGATCTCCCAGCCGACCCATTTGCCCGACGCATCCGGCGAGGTGAAGGGCGCATAGGGCTCGGCGGCAACGCCGATCTTGACCGGATCGGCCTTGGCCACGCCCAAGGCGGCGACGCCGAGCAGCAGCGCTGCGGCGAATGTCTTCAGAACAGTCTTCATTTCAAAACTCCCAGTTTGTTGTTGGTTCCCGGTTTTCTTCCGTCTCGGCCTGTCCCTAGCCGATGTTGCGGATGAACTGCTTCAGCCTTTCGGATTTCGGTGCGCCGAAGATCTGTTCCGGCGGGCCTTCTTCCTCGACCAGCCCGTTGTAGAGATAGACGACATGGGTCGCGACCTCGCGGGCGAATTTCATTTCATGGGTGACCAACACCATGGTGCGGCCCTCGCGCGCCAGGTCGCCGATGACCTTCAGCACCTCACCGACCAGCTCCGGGTCGAGCGCCGAGGTCGGCTCGTCGAACAGCATGACGCGTGGATTGATGGCGAGCGCCCGGGCGATAGCGGCGCGCTGCTGCTGGCCGCCCGAGAGATAGGCTGGATAGACGTCGCGCTTTTCGGCCAGCCCGACGCGGACGAGAAGCTTTTCGGCCTGGGCGATCGCCTCGTCGCGCTTGACACCCAGCACATGCACCGGAACCTCGATGACGTTCTCGATCAGCGTCATGTGGCTCCACAAATTGAAGTTCTGGAACACCATGCCGAGCTTGGAGCGGATGCGCTCGATCTGCCTGCGGTCGGCGGGAACGGTGTGGCCGTGGCTGTCCGCCTTCAGTTTGATCTCTTCGCCATTGACGCGGATGATGCCGCTGGTCGGATTTTCGAGGCAGTTGATGCAGCGCAGCAGCGTCGACTTGCCGGAGCCCGAGCCGCCAATGATGGCGATCACCTCGCCGTCGCGCGCCGACAGCGACACGCCCTTCAGCACATGCAACTGGCCGAATTTCTTGTGCAGGTTCTCGACATGGATGGCTTCGGCGGCGCCGTCCTGCGCCGTATGTTTCAATGCGGGTGCGGCGCCTTGAGCCATCATCCCCTCGACGCTCCACGGAGCGGTCGAGCTCGTCGCTGCTGGATTTTTTTACCCATTACCCGTCACTGGACAGAGTTCCCATTCTCAAGATGGACCGTTCCGCTTGCCTCCGTCAACCATGGTTTTTGGACCATTGATCACAGCTTGCTGTAGTGGTTAGTGGCGGCAGCGATGTTTCGGGAGAAATTAGTGGGCAAAACATACGGTTCGCAGTCCATGGCAGGGTCGCTCAAGCGCGTGCTGATGCGCTCCGCGTCGAGCGCCATGCGCCACGCCAGGGCACAGGAATGGCACTATGGCCCGGGTTTCGACCCACAAAAAGCCGCTGCCCAGCATGAACAGCTGACTGGCATGGTCGCGGCTGCGGGCGCTGAGATCGAATGGCTGACTGATGCCGATGACGGGCTGGCCGATTCCGTCTTCACCCACGACCCCTCGCTGATGACCGACCACGGCGCCATCATCCTCTCAATGGGCAAGGCGCTGCGCCGGCCCGAGCCCGGCCTGCATGAGGCGGCCTATATCAGGATGGGCATTCCCATTCTCGGCCGCGTCGAGAGCCCCGGCCAGGTGGAGGGCGGCGACTGCGTCTGGGTCGATGCAAAAACCCTTGCCGTCGGCCGTGGCGTGCGCACCAACCAGGACGGCATCCAGCAGCTTTCGAACCTGCTCTCGCCGAAAGGCATTTCGGTTTTTGGCTTTGACCTGCCGCTCTGGCATGGCGAGGAAGCCTGCCTGCATCTGATGTCGGTGATCAGCCCGCTCGCCGACGATCTGGCGCTGGTCTATTCCCCGCTCCTGCCGGCCGCCTTCTACCAGATGCTGCGCGCGCGCGGCATCAAGCTGGTCGAGGGCGATGCCGGTGAGTTCATGGCCTCCAACGGCTTGAGCCTCAACGTGCTGCCGACCGCGCCGCACAAGGTGATCGCCGTTGCCGGCTTTCCCAAGACGGCCGAGGCCATGGAAGCCGCCGGCTGCAGGGTCGCCACCTTCGAGGCGGACGCGCTCTGCATCGCTTGCGAGGGCGGCCCGACCTGCCTGACACGCCCGGTGCTGCGCCAATGATGACCACTGGGATGAATACAGGGACGACCACTGGGCCGACCATCGGCGAAGCCCTGATCACACTACTCGAAGCCCATGGCGTCGACACCGTCTTCGGCATTCCGGGCGTGCACACGGTCGAGCTTTATCGTGGCCTGGCGCGCTCGAAAATCCGCCATGTCACGCCGCGCCACGAACAGGGCGCCGGCTTCATGGCCGACGGTTATGCCCGCGCCAGCGGCAGGCCGGGCGTCGCTTTCGTCATCACCGGACCGGGACTGACCAACACCATTACCGCCATGGGCCAGGCGCGCGCCGATTCGGTGCCGATGCTGGTCATCTCCGGCGTCAATGCCACGGCGACGCTGGGCAAGGGGCTTGGCTTCCTGCATGAGCTGCCGGACCAGCGCGGCATGATGGAGAAAGTGGCGCTGTTGTCGCAGAGGATCACAGAGGCCGGTGAATTGCCGGGTGCGCTGGCACAGGCCTTCGCCCTGTTTTCATCGTCACGCCCCGGCCCGGTGCATATCGAGATCCCGACCGATGTCATGGTCAAGCCGGCGGACGGCATCGCGGCTCTGTTGAGCAATGCAGCCCCGCCCGCGCCCGACGGTGCGGCGATAGCGAGTGCAGTCAAACTCATCGCCGCGGCTCGCCGCCCTCTCATCCTGGCCGGCGGCGGCGCCAAGCGCGCCGAGGCGCCGTTGCGGCGCCTGGCCGAGAAGCTGGGCGCGCCGGTCGTCGAGACCACCAATGCGCGCGGCCTGCTGCATCGCCACCCGCTCTGCGTGCCGGCAAGCCCAAGCCTTAAGGCGGTCCGTGCTTTGATGGCCGACGCCGATCTGGTGATTGCCGCCGGCACGGAATTCGGCCCGACCGACTATGACGGCTATGGTGACGGCGGTTTTGTGCTGCCCTCCAACCTGATCCGAATTGATATCGGCGCCGACCAGCTCGCGCGCCGCCCGGTGACGGTTGGCATCCAGGCCGACTGCGCCGAAGCAATCGAAGCCCTGCTCGCCGCGATCGGCTCCGCTCATGTAGCCGCGCCAGATGGCGAGGGGCGCGCCGCCTCGGTGCGGAAGGCTGCGTTTGCCGAGTTGAGCCCGGCCTATGTGGCGCAGGTGCATGCCGTGGAAATGATCCGCGACGCCTTGCCGGGTGCGATCATCGTCGGTGACTCGACGCAACCGGTCTATGCCGCCAATCTCTATTACGACCACGACCGGCCAGGCGGCTGGTTCAACGCCGCCACCGGCTTCGGCGCGCTTGGCTACGGTCCACCGGCGGCGATCGGGGCGGCACTGGCCATGCCCGATGCGCCGGTTGTCTGCCTGACCGGCGACGGCGGCTTCCAGTTCACGCTGCCGGAGCTGGGTGCGGCACTTGATGCCGACGCGCCAGTCATCTTCGTCGTCTGGAACAACAGGGGCTATCGCGAGATCGAGACCTCGATGCTCGATGTCGGCGTCGAACCTGTCGGTGTGTCGCCGGCGCCGCCGGACTTCTGCAAGCTGGCCGAAGCCTACGGCATATCAGCCGAACGGCTTGCCGATATCGGCGCCTTGCCACAGGCACTGAAGCGCGCCCGGGCAACCGGGTTGCCGCATGTCATCGAAATCACGGTCGATTGAGCGTCCAGGCTGGCGTTGATTTCCCAGCCTGCAGCGGTCCCTTCGCCGGCTAGCCTGTTGTACGACTACAGCCGCGTGGCTGCCGGCATAGTCGTTTATGCGGCCTGACGCATGCAAAGACGCAACAGCTGCCATGTCGAGATATCAATTGAGTGATCGCGCGAAAGGCGCGACGCTTCGCGTCGGGCGCGGCAATCAACATAATTATAAAAAAATGACAGGATCGGTCCAGGATGATGGAAACACTTGAAGGCAGGCATATCGTTGTGACCGGTGGAACCGGCGCGCTCGGCGGTGCGGTTGTTGGCCGGCTGCTGGAACAGGGCGCGATCTGCCACGTCCCGAACGCGCACGCCGCGGCGCCGCAGCATTTTCCCTTCGCCGAGCATGCAAGCGTCAAGCTGGCGCACAATGTCGACCTGTCGGACTCCGCCAAAGTTGAAGCCTTCTATGCTCAGGTGCCTGCCTTGTGGGGATCGATCCATCTCGCCGGCGGCTTTACCATGGCGCCGGTGGAAAAGATCGAATCGGCGTCCTTTGCCGAGATGATGGACACCAACGCCCGCACCACCTTCCTGTGCAGCCGCGCGGCTGTTCGCTCGATGCTGGCGTCAGGCACCGCAGGCCGCATTGTCAATGTCACCGCGCGCGCCGGGCTCGACCCCAGGCGCGGCGCCGGCATGGTCGCCTACACGGCCAGCAAGGCGGCGGTGGCCGCCATGACGGTGGCGATGGCGGAAGAGCTCAAAGCCAAGGGCATCCTGGTCAATGCCGTGGCGCCGTCGACGCTCGACACGCCGGCGAACCGCGCCGACATGCCTGATGCGGATTTCACCAAATGGGTCAGCCTCGAAGCCGCGGCCGAAGCCATCGCCTATCTCGCCTCGCCCGCCAACCAGGCGATGAGCGGTACGCTGGTGCCGCTTTACGGCCGGGCCTGAGTCATAGGCACAATTCTTCAGTTTCAGACGTAAGACATAAACAGAGAAAAACCCCGCCGGATCGCTCCGGCGGGGTTTTGTATGAGGTGACGTCGCGCGCCGGGGCGCGCGGCGGCCTTAGCTGCCCTGCTTCTTCAGCGCGGCACCCAGGATGTCGCCCAGCGAAGCGCCGGAGTCGGTCGAGCCATACTGAGCAACGGCTTCCTTCTCTTCGGCGATTTCCAGCGCCTTGATCGAGACCTGCAGCTTGCGGGTCTTCTTGTCGAAGGCGATGACGCGGGCGTCGACCTTCTGGCCGACGGTGAAGCGCTCGGGGCGCTGCTCGTCGCGGTCGCGGCTCAAGTCGGAGCGCTTGATGAAGGTCTCGATGCCGCTTTCGACCAGCCGCACTTCCAGACCGCCATCCTTGACGCCGATGACTTCACAGGTGACGACGGCGTTCTTGCGCAGTTCGCCGCTGTTGGCCGCTTCGCCGACCGTATCCTTGGCCAGCTGCTTGATGCCGAGCGAGATGCGCTCCTTGTCGATGTCGACGTCGAGCACCTGCGCCTTGACCATGTCGCCGCGATTGTACTCTTCGATGACCTGCTCGCCCGGACGGGTCCAGTCGAGGTCGGAAAGGTGCACCATGCCGTCCACGTCGCCTTCCAGGCCGATGAACAGGCCGAACTCTGTCTTGTTCTTGACCTCGCCCTCGACCTGGCTGCCGACCGGATGGGTACGCGCGAAGGCTTCCCATGGGTTTTCCAGCGTCTGCTTGAGGCCGAGCGAAATGCGGCGCTTGGCCGGATCGACCTCGAGCACCACCACGTCGACTTCCTGCGTCGTCGACAGGATCTTGCCGGGATGCACGTTCTTCTTGGTCCACGACATTTCCGAAACGTGGATGAGGCCTTCGATGCCCGGCTCCAGCTCGACGAACGCGCCGTAGTCGGTGATGTTGGTGACGGTACCCTTGATCTTCTTGCCGATCGGGAACTTGGTGCCGATCTCGGACCACGGATCGCTCTCGAGCTGCTTCATGCCGAGCGAGATGCGGTGGGTTTCCTGGTTGATGCGGATGATCTGCACCTTGACCGTCTGACCGATGTTTAGGATTTCGGTCGGATGGTTGACGCGGCGCCATGCCATGTCAGTGACATGCAGCAGACCGTCGATGCCGCCGAGGTCGACGAACGCACCGTAGTCGGTGATGTTCTTGACGACGCCTTCGACAACCTGGCCTTCTTCGAGGTTCTGCACGATTTCCGAACGCTGTTCGGCGCGGCTCTCCTCGAGCACGGTGCGGCGCGACACCACGATGTTGCCGCGGCGGCGATCCATCTTGAGGATCTCGAAGGGCTGCGGGTTGTGCATCAGCGGGGAGACGTCGCGGATCGGGCGGATATCGACCTGGCTGCGCGGCAGGAAGGCCACGGCGCCGTCGAGGTCGACGGTGAAGCCGCCCTTGACCTGGTTGAAGATGACGCCTTCGACGCGCTCACCCTTGGTGAACTTCTCTTCGAGACGGACCCAGCTCTCTTCGCGGCGGGCCTTTTCACGCGATAGCATCGCTTCGCCAAGCGCGTTCTCGATGCGCTCGACATAGACCTCGACGGTGTCACCGACCTTGAGGGTGGTGTCCTTGCCCTTGACGCCGAATTCCTTCAGCGGCACGCGGCCTTCGACCTTGAGGCCGACGTCGATGATCGCCATGTCTTTTTCAATGGCGGTGATGATGCCCTTCACGACCTGGCCTTCGCCGGAATGGCCGGCGGTAAATGATTCTTCAAGCAGGCTCGCGAAATCGTCGCGAGTGGGATTTGCAGCTGACATATTTTCTCCTGGAGTGCCCCGCATCTAGAAGCGGGACGGGCGCCGTGGGTTAGCGTTGCGTTGGCCTGCCGGCGTTCCGGGCTAAAAAAGCCCTGGGCCGCTTTCTAGGCGGCAATTCCGGCGCATGAAGAATGCTGGCAGACTGGTTCGTGCCCGATATGGGTATTTTCTGCACTTCCGGCAACGGAAACACGGGAGAAAACCCGGATCAGGCCTTGTTTCTCCTGGCCAGCACGTCATCAACGATCGCCATGGCCGCAAGAAACGCGGCTTCTATAGCCATTTCGCTGGTATCAAGCAAGTGCGCGTCGGCGGCCGGCATCAGCGGCGAGTCGGCACGGCCCATGTCGCGCTCGTCGCGGCGCACGATGTCGGCCAGAATTTCGGCGAAATTGGCGGTGCCGCCGATGCTTTCGATCTCGGCCAGCCGGCGCCTTGCCCGCACTTCCGCACTGGCGGTCACATAGAGCTTGATGTCGGCCTCGGGGCAGACGACGGTGCCGATATCACGACCGTCCAGCACTGCGCCGGGCGGCGTCCTGGCAAAGTCGCGCTGCTTTTCGACCAGGATGCGCCGCACCGTCGGGAAAACCGCGATCTTCGAGGCCGCCTCGCCGACGGCATGGGCGGACAGCACCGTACGGTCGAGCTTGGCCAAATCGACCTGGCGGGCAGCCGTTTCGGCAGCGGAGACATTGTCGAGCGGCAACGCGTACTGGATGAGTGCGTAGGCGACCGCTCGATAGGTGAGGCCGGTGTCGAGCAGGTTCAGCCGGTAGTGGTCGGCGAGCCGCCGGGCGAGCGTGCCCTTGCCGGCGCCGGCGGGTCCGTCGATAGCGATGGTGAAGGTCGAAGTCATTGACGACAACAAGCCGAGAACCGGCCTCAATGCAATATGCCACTATGGGGTTTGAGGAAGCCCTTTCAACGCGAAACTGGCCGCGCAATTGTCCTAAACAGGTAGAATACCCAACCCAGTACATGGCCGAAAAAATATACACTGAGGATCGCATAGCCACCCATTGCGAAAAATATCGCCTTTGGTTGCATGTTGATTTTTATAAGTTCGAGCACCCAACCGAAGTGCAGGCCGTACGTACACCCTATCGGCCCGCAAGATGAACCCATGCTCGCAATGGTAAGCCCGACCCAAGATCCCCCGATCAAGCCGAAGCGTATGAGTGAATAGTTCCGCTCATTGATCAACTTGGCCACGGATATGGCCTTCGCGATGATCAAAACGACACCTGCGACGACCGCAAGCAAAATCGAGGCAAGAATACTCATGGCTCTCCCCAATGTTCGTACGACCTTGAAGGGCCGACCTTAAAGAACAATTGAGTTCGTAGCCAAATTTGACGGCAATTCCAGGTTCAAGAAATCTGCGCGCCCAGCCCCGTCATCAGCCCCATGAACTCCGGAAAACTGGTCGCGATCATGGCAGCGTCATCGATGGTCACCGGCTTTTCCGTTGCCAGCCCCATGACCAGAAAGCTCATCGCGATGCGGTGGTCGAGATGGGTCTGCACCGTCGTGTCCTGGCCATTGGGATGGCCGCCAAGGCCCTTGCCGCCTGGTTTGCCGCGCACGGCAAGCGACGCTTCGCCCTCGGTGCAATCGACGCCGTTGAGCTTTAGGCCGTTGGCGACCGCCGACAGCCGGTCTGATTCCTTCACACGCAGCTCTTCCAGCCCCTGCATCAGCGTCTCGCCTTCGGCGAAGCTCGCGGCAACAGCCAGCACCGGATATTCGTCGATCATCGACGGCGCCCGCTCTGGCGGCACGGCGACGCCCTTGAGTTCGGAGTAACGCACCCGCAGATCGGCGACATCCTCGCCGCCGGCGTTGCGCGGGTTCAAAATGTCGATCTTGCCGCCCATTTCCTGCAAAGTGAGGAGCAACCCGGTGCGCGTGGGGTTCATCAGCACGTTTTCGATGATGATGTCGGAACCCGGCACGATGAGAGCCGCCACCAGTGGGAAGCCGGCCGAGGACGGGTCGCCGGGTACGGCGATCGTCTGGCCGGTCAGCTTGCCCTGGCCTTCGATGAAGATGTGGCGCACGCCGCGTTCGTCGGTCTCGACCGAGAGGTTTGCACCAAAGCCCTTCAGCATCTTTTCGGTGTGGTCGCGCGTCATCACGGGTTCGATGACGGTGGTGATGCCCGGCGTGTTGAGGCCGGCGAGCAGCACCGCCGATTTGACCTGCGCCGAGGCCATCGGCACGCGGTAGGTGATCGGGGCGGCGTGCTTGGGGCCATGCAGCGTGATCGGCATGCGATCGCCGGGTGTGGCCTTCAGCACCTGCACGCCCATCTGGCGCAAGGGTTCGAGCACGCGGCCCATCGGCCGGCCGGAAAGCGAGGCATCGCCGATAAAGGTCGTTTCCATGTCATAGGTGCCGACAAGGCCCATGGTGAGCCGCGAGCCGGTGCCGGCATTGCCGAAATCGAGCGGGCCTTCCGGCTGCAAGAGTGCGCCATTGCCGGTGCCGCGGATCACCCACTCGGCGCCGTGCTTCTCTATATGCGCGCCCATCGCCTTCATGGCGGCAGCCGTGCGCATCACGTCCTCGCCTTCGAGCAGGCCGGTGACGCGGGTTTCGCCCGAGGCGAGGCCGCCGAACATCATGGAGCGGTGGGAGATCGACTTGTCGCCCGGCACGCGGGCCGTGCCGGAAAGGGCGGATGATTTACGGGCGGTGGCCGGCTTGGGGGCGGCGGCGTGAGACATGGAATTTCCCTGGACGGATTGCCGGCGCGCCGGCGCTTTTCATTTGTTGCGGCGGTCTCGTATCACGGCGGGGCGAAATGGTCATCCCCATGGTCGTCACTTGGCGCGAGGCCTTTCAGTGCTTGGTTTTGTGACGCCGGCTTTTCGCTTTGACAGCGCTGCAAACTGTGGTTAAGGGGACCACTCTTTTATTGACGAGGCTCGACGTGGCAAAAAACGAACTTGGCACAAAGCGTGTCGACCCTGAAACGGGCCGGAAATTCTACGACCTGAACAAAGACCCGATCGTCTCGCCCTACACCGGCAAGACCTATCCGCGTTCCTATTTCGAGGACGGCAAGATCGCCGCCATCGAAGAGGAAGAGGAAGTTGCCGAGAAGGAAGTGGACGCCGAGGAAGAGGAAGGCGTCGAGGTCGTGTCGCTCGAAGAGGCCGACGAGGACGTCAAGGGTGACGATCTGCCGGATCTCGGCGACGACGAAGACGATGTCGACCTGGGCGACGACGAGGATGACACCTTCCTTGCCGACGAAGAGGAAGAAGACGACGATGTCGCCGACATGATCGGCGTTGGCGACGACGACGACGAGGTCTGATCGGCCTTTGGCGAAAGGCGTTTGCCGGCTTTCGCGACGTTGCAATAAAAAGCCGGTGTTCAGGCTTGATATCTGGGATAGGCGGGGTTAGAAGCCGCCTGCACTAACGGCGCGGTGTTCCAACCCGCGCTGATCTCTTCGCCGGAAACGGCGCCGGCTGACTGCCGGAAGTGGGGCCATAGCTCAGTTGGGAGAGCGCTTGAATGGCATTCAAGAGGTCGTCGGTTCGATCCCGATTGGCTCCACCAAACAGTCTTCAGCTTTCAGTACTGACGCCCGCCGAAGGTTCTTCTGACCTTGAGCGTCCTTTGAAAAAGACACGGACCTACAGGCAGCCGGCGAATTGTTCGCCGACCGCGCAAGCGCCTCCCCGCCTACTCCGAAGTCCCCGACCAGCTGTTGAAGCGCTCGTTGAGCTCCTCCAGGTGGTCGAGCCAGAAGGCGCGGGCCTCTTCGCTGCCGATATGCAGGCCGGTCTTGAGGTTGTCGCCGGCCGGCAGCAGCGTGATGCGCTCGGGCTTGATGAATTTGTCGGCGCCGTTGATCGTCGTCCCGTATGCGAAGATGTTGGTGAAATCGGCCTGCCGTTTCGGGTCGGACGCATATTTGATGAATTGGTGAGCGAGCTCGATGTAGGGCGACTTGGCGGGAATGGCCCAGGCGTCGACATCATACTGGGTATTTTGCCAGACAATGCCGAAATGCTTGCCCTCGTCCAGCGCCGCGGAAACCCGGCCATTGTAGGCGAGCGCCAAGGCGACGTCGCCTGATGCCAGCCACTCCGTCGGCTGCGCGCCGGCCTTCCACCACTGAATCTGCGGTTTGATCGTGTCGAGCTTGGCGAAGGCGCGGTCGATGCCTTGCGGCGTCGACAGCACCTTGTAGACGTCGGCGGGTGCCACGCCGTCGGCCATCAGGGCAAATTCGAGGTTGATCTTCGGTCCCCGGCGCATGGCGCGCTTGCCTGGCCATTTCTGAAGATTGAAGAAGTCCTGCACCGTTGCCGGGCCCTCTTTCACGCTGTCCTTGTTGTAGGCGATGACGATCGACCAGGCCGTCGTGCCGACACCGCATTGCGAAACCGCGTAGGGCACGAAATCCTTCTTGTCGCCGATCTTCGACCAATCGAGCGGCGCGAAGATGCCTTCCTCGCAGCCGCGCACCAGCTCGGCGGTCTCGACCTGGACGACATCCCAGGGCACGACGCCGGTATCCTGCATCGCCTTGAACGGCGCCCAGCCGCCTTCATAGACGTCGTCGAGAACCTTGATGCCTTTCTCCATGCCGAAGGGCGTGAAGTAGATGTTGCGCTTGGCGTCCTGAACCGCGCCGCCCCAGGCCGTCACGGTGAAATCCCGCGCCTGTGCCAGGCCTTGCTGCGCGATGCTCAGCACGGCTGCCAACAACACACTCCCGACGAAACCCTTCATATCAGATCCCCCATTTCGCGGACCTTCCATGGTCGCCCGCCCCTATCTTGGTAGCGTATGCCGCGCGACGCTGCGTGACGATTTTTGGGAGGATACCCCAAAAATCTGGCGCGTCAGGCCTTGCCCAGACCGCGCAAGGCGTGGCGGCGCAGGATCTCGAACAATCCCAGGAAAATCAGCGTGCAGGCGATCAGCAAGGTGGCGACGGCCACGATCGACGGTTCAAGCTGGTCGCGCAGGCCGGCGAAGAGTTGGCGCGGCAGCGTGAATTGCGCCGGCGAGGCGATGAACAGCGCAACCACCACCTCGTCGAAGGAGGTGATGAAGGCAAAAACCGCGCCCGACAGCACGCCCGGTGCGATGATCGGCAGCGTTATCATGCGGAAGGTGGTGAGTGGCGTTGCGCCGCAACTCCGCGAGGCACGCAGCAACTGGCGGTCGAAGCCATGCAGCGTGGCCATGACGGTGATCACCACGAACGGCGCCCCAAGCACCGCATGCGCCAGGATCAGGCCGGTGAATGTTCCGGCCAGACCAATACGGGCATAGAGGAAATAGACCCCGAGCGCGATGATGATGGGCGGAACGATCAGCGGCGACAGGAAGATGGCGATCACGATCCCGCGCCCGGGAAACCTCGCCAATGCCAGCCCGCAAGCGGCCGTCGTGCCCAGCACCGTGGCGATGATGGTCGCAACACTCGCCACGATCAAACTGTTCCTCAACGCCGTGAGCCAAGGCGACAGCTGCAGCACCTGTTCGTACCAGCGCAGCGACAATCCCGGCAGCGGATAGCTGAGGAATGTGCCCGAGCTGAACGAGATCGGGATGATGGCGACGATTGGCAGGACCAGGAAGGCGCATGCGAGCACCACGAGGATGCGCAAGGCGACGCCGCCCAGCCGCTGCTGCCAGGTGCGGTAAGCACGCGAGGAGGTCATGACCGTGCTCACGGCAGGAAACCGCGTGCGCGAAACAGCCTGGAGAAGGTGAGATAGCTGACCAGTGTCGAGATAAGCAGCAATGTGGCGGCGGCACTGGCCATGCCCCAATTGCCGATCTCCAGCGCGAACTCGGTCACCAGCGAACTCAGCATCTGGTCGCCGGGGCCGCCGACCAGCGCCGGCGTGGTGTAGTAGCCAAGCGACAGGATGAAGACGAGCATCGCGCCGGCGCCGAGCCCGGGCAGCGATTGCGGCAGGTAGACGCTGAGGAAAGCCGACAGCGGCGTGGCGCCTAGCGAACTGGCGGCGCGCATATGCAGCGCGGGAATGGTTCTCATGACGCTGTAGAGCGGCAGCACCAGGAATGGCAGCAGCACATGCACCATCACGACATAGACGCCGAAGCGATCGAAGATGAGTTGCACCGGCTGGTCGACGATCCCAAGCCAGACAAGCAGGCTGTTGACGATGCCGTTCTTCTGCAGCACGACGATCCAGGCGGCCGTTCGCACCAGTACGGAAACCAGGAACGGCAGCAGCACCGAGCCAAGCACCAGGCGCCTGGCGAACGGTCGGCAGTGCGCGGCATAAAAAGCCAGGGGATAGCCGATGGCGACGCACAGCAGCGTGACGACGATGCTCATCCAGAAGGTGCGTGTGAGATAGGTGATGTAGACAGCGCGGTCCGGCGCGACGCTGACGATGCTGCCATCCCATTCCCGTTCGAGATCGAGCACCTGCAGCAGATAGCGCGGCGTAAGCGGCCCGGCGGCCGACTTCATGGCCCGCCATGTGGCGACATCCTCCCAACGCGGATCGACCGCCGCGAAGGCTGCCCTGTAAGGAGGGGGCAACGTTTCGGCTTTGCGCGCGGTCTGCATCACCAGGCTGCGCAAGCCCGGTATCTCCTGATTGAGTCGCGTTGCGATGCCGGCGACCGTTTTTGCCGCGTAGCCTTGCGCCAGATCGGCGGCGAGCGCGGCATAGGTGGTTTCATCGGGCAGGGCATCGCCGCTCCAGTTGGCCAGTGCCGCGGTCGTTCGCGGCAGTGCCGTTTTCATCTCCGTGCTCGAAATCGAAAACAGCAGCGTCGAGGCGATCGGCAGCACGAAGATTGCCAGCATGAAGGCAAGCAGTGGCGTCACCAGCCCGAAGGCGCGCACCTGGCGCCTCCGCTCGGCGCGGCGCAGGCCGGCACGCAGATCGGTCATCGCTGCTGGGCTGGCAGCCGTCATCGCGCCTGCCTTGCATCCAGCACGCGGGCGCTGCCCGCCGCCCAACGCAACGCGACGCGTGCGCCGACCGACAACCGCTCGGGTGCTGCGACCGTCGTCCTTGCCATGATGTCGGCGCAGCCGTCGACCTCGATTTCATAGCGTAGATGATCGCCATGGTAGATCTTCGAGCGCACGGTCGCCGGTATCGCGCCCGTGTCATCCGCCTTCGGCTGGCTGAGAATTGTCTGCTCTGGCCGCACCGCGACGTTGACGCGCATGCCCGGCTTCGCTGCGATCGCATTGGTGGCCTGGACGGTGACGCCGCAGTCGAGTTCAACCATGCAGACGCCCTCGTCCTCGCGCACCGTGCCGGGAAAATTGTTCATCTCGCCGATGAAGTTGGCGACGAAGGAGGAGTTCGGCGTTTCGTAGATCTGTTCAGGCGTTCCGACCTGCAGGATTACGCCCTTGTCCAGCACCGCGATCCTGTCCGACAGGGTCAGCGCCTCCGACTGGTCGTGCGTGACATAGAGAACCGTCACGCCGAGCGCCGCATGAAGATGCTTGATCTCGATCTGCATCTCTTCGCGCAACTGCTTGTCCAGCGCCCCCAGCGGCTCGTCCATCAGGACAATGTCTGGCCTGAAGACGAGCGCGCGGGCAAGCGCCACGCGTTGCTGCTGGCCGCCGGAAAGCTGTGCCGGCAGCCGCTCGCCGAAGCCGTCCAGATGGATCATGCGCAGCGCCTCGTCGACCCGCCGCGCGATCTCGGCCTTGGCCATGCCGCGCTGCAGCAGAGGATAGCCGATATTCCGACGCACGCTCATATGCGGAAACAGCGCATAGCTTTGGAACACGATCCCCATATTGCGCCGGTGGGCCGGGGTGTGGTCGAGCGACCGGCCGTCAAGCAGCAGGTCGCCCTCGGTCGGGTTCTCAAATCCGGCCAGCATCATCAGCAGTGTCGTCTTGCCCGAACCGGAGGGCCCGAGCAGCGTCAGGAATTCGCCGCGCCCGATATCGAGGTTGAGCCTGTCAATGACGTTACCCAGCCCGTCATAGGTCTTGCTGACATCTCGGAATTGGACGATCGGCGCGGCCGCGGCATCGTGGGCCGGCTGTGCCTGGGCATCCTGGGGCGGCCGCTGTCCGGCATCCAAATGGCCGGCAAGGGCCGAAGGCTGCTCGTTCATGATCCCCCTCTGGAACGAAGTCGTTGCGGATGTTGCCGGTCCAGTCCGAAATAGCAAGCTGTTGACCAGCATGCGGTGTCAACTTGCCGGCACGGCGCGTCGGTGCTTATTTGCGCCGGGTTGGGCAGGGGTAAGACGGTGATCAAGCGAATAGATTTGCTAGGGGAGCGTCAGCCCCGATTGGCCAGCTTGAAGGCAAACGCCGAGCTTTCGCTGAAACATCGCATCGTTCTGGCTGTGGCGCGGCTCGTCATCACGCTTCGGCATCCGCTGCTTGTCGCGCGCTTCGCGAGAAAACTCCGCTACCTGCCCAATCCCGCCGCACCGCAGCGGTACAATGAGTGCATGCTTTGGCGCCGGCTGATCGACCACAATCCGCTGTTCGTCACGCTGTCGGACAAGCTTGCCTCGAAGGATTACATCCGAAGCATCTGCCCCGATCTGCCGGTGCCCAGGACGCTGTGGCGGGGCCGCGATCCCAACACGATACCGGCCGCCCTGCTTGCGGGCGATGTCATCGTCAAGGCCAACCATGGCTGCGACATGAACATCGTCGTTTCAGGCGGCCAGCCGGATCGCGCCACCGTTGTGGGTGAGGCGAGGGGGTGGCTTGCCAAACGCCAGGGACGCTACAACAGCGAATGGGGCTATTGGCCGATCGTGCCTGAAATACTGGTCGAGGAGATGCTGCCGCTCGCCGGTGGCGAGATCGCCACCGAAATCAAGGTTCACATGTGCAGCGGTGTCGTCTGTTTTGTCAGGGCCGAGGACAAGAAGCTCCTGATGTCGCGCATGTTCGATCCCGCCGGCAATCCCTTGCCCGGCCGCGACATCGATTATCCCCGGGAGGATCAGGCGCTTCCGGTGACCCCGCGCCTGTCCGAATGCATTCGCCAGGCAGCCGCCATTGCTCCGCGTATCGCCGGCGATCTCGATTATGTCAGGGTCGATTTCCTCGTCACTAGCGAACGGCTGTTCGCCGGTGAGGTCACCGTCTACACGGCGGGTGGTTATTCCACCTGGAGCAATCCCGCCATCATGGCCGGCATCGAGCGGCACTGGCGGCTCGATCAGGCTGATTTCTTGCGCAGGCGGCACACCGGGCTCATCAGACTCTACGCCGAGGCGCTTCTTGCAAAATGTGGGAGGGATGGCAGCGATCCGGTACCGGTTCATCTGGCCGAAAAACAGCCCGTGCAAAGCCTGTCGAGCTAAAGCGCGTCAGGCGCAGCCTTCAGATGTCTTCGGTGAAAGTCTCGACAATGATTTCGAAAGTCCCGATCTGGCGCCACTCGCTGCGGCGGGCGACGACGGTTTCGTCGGAGACCATGGTAATGGAGAATTCGCGGCCGTTGCCGTCGCGGAACTGACTGGCAGGCGCATCCCATTGACAGCAGGAACGTTTGAGCCGGTTCAGTCCTGTGTGCCGGACAAGGTCGGCTTCGGCCGCGGCCGCAAACCGGCCCGCTACATGATAGACCGCCTGAAGCGGCTTTCCTTGCCGGTCAGGCATGGAGCTGCATCCGAGATAGATGACATGGGCGGGCTTTTTGCCCATCTGTGCCAGGAAGTCGCCGCAACCTTGCACCGCCTGTGCCGGCGCCAGCACGGAAACGAGGTCCGCGTGCGCAGGTACGGTGGTGATGCAGGCCATCAGCAATGCTGCGAAAGTTTCTGCTCTCATGGGCGCTGTTGCCGACCTAGTTTCCTGTTTCGATATTGATCTCATAGTCGTCCAGCAGGCTCTGGACGTCTGGATTGCTGGCGTAGGCGCGCTTCAGCCGGGTCAGCTCTGCATCGGTCCCGGTGCAAAGCTCCCGCAACGCCGCGTCGATTTGCGCCCTGCGTTCGGCGTCGGGCGAATCCTCGCCACGGAAGTGATCGCATCCGTCACGGCGGTCTATGAAGGCCCGGACATCGTCGGGCACGGAGGGGCCTGTGCTGCTTGGAGCAGCGCCGAGCGCAGGCCCGCAACTCAAACCGGCGAGGACGAGAAGCACCAGCCCTTTGGCGATCTCGCGTTTGCGGTTCGTCATCTCCGGA
Organism: Mesorhizobium loti CJ3sym; assembly: GCF_000472785.1. Taxonomy (GTDB): domain Bacteria; phylum Pseudomonadota; class Alphaproteobacteria; order Rhizobiales; family Rhizobiaceae; genus Mesorhizobium; species Mesorhizobium loti_E. The sequence continues at coordinate 81,376 of NZ_AXAL01000027.1, read as the reverse complement.
AATGCCGTCATTCGCTCTGATCCAGGATTTCCGCAATGGCTGCGCAATATGGCGCGGGCGCCTGTTTGGCCTACGAGTCACCGAATGCTTTGCCGTCGGTAAGACTCGATCCGATCCTCGACACTGCCTTTCAATCAGGAGTCATCGGCATTTCTGTGGCGCGGCTTAGCTTTCGCCAGCCCGTGTCGTGTATCTCGGGTCGACCGCTTGATAGACGATCTCTTGCCGACCGTCGCCGGCATCCACATTGGTTGGATGGCCATCGAAGCCGCTGACCCTGGTCAGCATTGTGCCGTTGCGCCACACCAGCAACAGACCGTGGTCTTCCTCCCAGCCGCAATTGGCTTCCAGATAAATATAGGGATTGTCGTCATCGTCATCGGCGGGCCAGATGCCAAGCTCACTGGGGGTAAACGAACGACCAGATATCCTCCGGCTTTTCGGGCACCCCCATTTCGGCGTCCATCCAGTCCTCGCCACCGACAGCTTCCCGGAAATCGCGGTAGTAGGCATAGACGTGTCGAGTGTCCCCTAGCCGATCGTCGGATGTGAGCATCAGGAAGGCATTGAGGGCGGCGACAACCGGCTGATCGTCCGGGTCGTAGTCGTCATCGGACAATTCGATTTCCATATTATCGAAATAGGGAACCTTGAGCTTCACCTTCTTTCCTCCAACCGAGCGCAGAGATTGCCAGCAATCCGGCAAGGGCGGAAGCCTGTCTCACCATTCCGCGAAGGAGCCGTCCTTGTGGCGCCAGATCGGGTTGCGCCAGCGGTGGCCCTCCTTGGCGCGTTCTTTCACATACTCTTCGTCGATCTCGACGCCGAGACCCGGCCCATCGGGGATGGCGACATAGCCGTCCTCGTAGCGGAAGACGTCCTTGTTGGCGGCATAGTCGAGCAGGTCGTTGGCGGCGTTGTAGTGGATGCCGAGGCTCTGCTCCTGGATGAAGCAGTTGTAGCTGACGGCATCGAGCTGCAGGCAGGCTGCCAGCGCGATCGGCCCGAGCGGGCAATGCGGCGCGACCGCAATGTCATAGGCTTCCGCCATCGCCGCGATCTTGCGGCATTCGGTGATGCCGCCGGCATGTGACAGATCGGGCTGGATGATGTCGACGGCGCCTTGCTCGAACACCGACTTGAAGTCCCAGCGGCTGTAGAGCCGCTCGCCAAGCGCGATCGGCGTCGAGCCGAGCGCGGCGATCTCCTTCAGCGCCTCGCGGTTTTCGCTGAGCACCGGCTCCTCGATGAACATCAGCCGGTAGGGCTCCAACTCCTTGACCAGCATGCGCGCCATTGGCCGGTGCACGCGGCCATGGAAATCGACGGCGATGCCGATATTGGGGCCGACCGCCTCGCGCACCATGGCGACGCGTTCCACTGCGGCATCTATTCTGTCGTGGCTGTCGACGATCTGCAGCTCCTCGGTGCCGTTCATCTTCAGCGCCTGAAAACCCCGCGCGACCACTTCCCTGGCGCCATCAGCCACCTCCGCCGGCCGGTCGCCACCGATCCAGGAATAGACCTTGATCGTATCGCGCAATTTGCCGCCGAGCAGTTCGTGCACGGGAACGCCGAGCGCCTTGCCCTTGATGTCCCAAAGCGCCTGGTCGATGCCAGCAATGGCGCTCATCAGGATCGGCCCGCCACGGTAGAAACCGCCGCGATGCATCACCGTCCAGTGGTCTTCGATCAGCCGAGGGTCCTTGCCGATGAGATAATCGGCCAGTTCCTTGACCGCCGCCTCGACGGTCAGCGCCCGGCCTTCCACCACCGGCTCGCCCCAGCCGGTGACGCCGGCATCGGTCTCGATCTTCAGGAACAGCCAGCGCGGCGGGACGATGTAGGTGGTGAGCGCGGTGATTTTCATGCAGGTCTCAGTTGTTCTTGAGTTTCTTGGCGCTGACGAGGTCACGCGCCGCGAGGTCGAGGATTTTGTTGGCCGCACCGCGCGCGGCCTCGGCGTCCCGCATGCGCAGCGCCTCGACCACCTCGCGATGTGCCGCCACGGCTTCGGCGCGCCGCACGGGCGATATCGTCGCCGTGGCTTCCAGGGAGAATTTGAGCCCGGTGTCGATCAGATTGCCGATCTGGCGGAAGATCGGGTTGTGGCTCGCGGCATAGACGATCTGGTGGAAGACGATGTCGGAGCGCGAGAAGGCGGCGAGATCCTCGCCGGCGTTGGCCATGCCGCGCCATGCCGCTTCGAGATCGGCGATCTCCTGCAGCGTCGCGCGTGTGGCGGCAAGTTCGGCGACCAGCGGTTCGATCGCCCGGCGCGTCTCGAGGATGGCGTCGAACAGCTTGTCGTCAAGCGCATGCGGTGCGTGCCAGGCCAGCACTTGCGGATCGATGATGTTCCAGTTGTCCTGTTCACATATAACCGTGCCGATGCGCGGCCGCGACAGCACAAGCCCCTTGGCGGCCAGCACCTTGAGGGCCTCGCGGATGACGGTGCGGCTGACGCCATATTCGACGCCGAGTTCGTTTTCGGTCGGCAGGGAGGAGCCGGCCGGATAACGTCCGGAAAAGATGTCGGAGGCGATTGCCTTGATCACGTCGGGCATGACGCGCGGTCGGCGGATGGGCGTATCGCCATGTATCTTTTTAGAAGTCTCGGTCACCTCAGCCCTCCTCCAAGGCGGCGAAACCGCCGATCTCGCACAACCCGACCGGCCTTACCGGATGCGGAAGATTTGCGCCAGCGATCCTTGGTCAGAGCATGTATCTTAATTATCATACCAGATCAATTGACTAGTATGATAAAAACAATTAGAGACTCCAGCACCCGGGCCTGAGCGCCCGGCCATCGCTGGGAGGTAATCATGCGACTTTTGAAGACCGCGCTCGTCGCGGGCGCGCTTGCCGTGCTGTCCGTCACGACCATTGCTGCATATGCTCAGGACACCAAGATCGGTTTCATCGTCAAACAGCCCGAGGAGCCTTGGTTCCAGGACGAATGGAAGTTCGCCGACCAGGCCGCCAAGGAAAAGGGTTTTACCCTGGTCAAGATCGGCGCCGAGGACGGTGAGAAGCTGATGTCGGCGATCGACAATCTCGGCGCCCAGGGCGCGCAAGGCTTCATCGTCTGCACGCCGGACGTGAAGCTTGGCCCCGGCATCGTCGCCAAGGCCGCCGCCAACAATCTCAAGGTCATGACCGTCGACGACCGTTTGGTCGGTGCCGATGGCAAGCCGTTGGAAGACGTGCCGCATATGGGCATTTCGGCGACCAAGATCGGCGAGGCCGTCGGCCAGGCGATCGTCGACGAGATGAAGGCGCGTGGCTGGAAGGCCGACGAGGTCGGTGCCATCCGCGTCTCCTACGATCAGCTGCCGACCGCCGTCGACCGTGTCGAAGGCGCCATCTCGGTGCTGAAGGCGAACGGCTTCAAGGCCGAGAACATTTTTGATGCACCGCAGGCCAAGACCGACACGGAGGCTGCCCTCAACGCCGCGACGGTCGTTCTCAACGCCCATGCCGACATCAAGAAGTGGGTCTCCTTCGGTCTCAACGATGAAGCCGTTCTGGGCGCCGTTCGTGCTTCCGAAAGCGTCGGCATTCCCGCCGATAGCGTGATCGGCGTTGGTATCGGTGGCGCGGATTCGGCAATCAACGAGTTCAAGAAGCCGACCGCCACCGGCTTTGTCGGCACGGTGATCATCTCGCCGAAGCGTCACGGCTACGAGACAGCACTCAACATGTACGACTGGGTCGCCAACAACAAGGAGCCGGCGAAGCTGACCCTGACCTCCGGTGCGCTGGCCAAGCGCGACGACTACCAGAAGGTCCGCCAGGGTCTCGGCATCGAATAATCCTCCCTGTACAAACAGGCGGCGGCTCATCCCGCCGCCTGTTTTGCATGGCTCAAGAAGGATCGGCCCGTGTCCTTTCTCGACTTCTCCCGCATCACCAAGGCCTATCCGGGCGTCAAGGCGCTGTCGGGCGTCTCCTTCGGCGTCGACAAGGGCGCCGTGCATGGCCTGATGGGCGAGAACGGCGCCGGCAAATCCACCCTGATCAAGATCCTGTCGGGCGACCAGCATGCCGATGACGGCGAAATCCGCATCGACGGCAAGGTCCAGGCCTATTCATCGACCCGCGATGCCTTCGACAATGGCGTCATCGTCATCCACCAGGAACTGCAACTCGTCCCCGAACTGACCGTTGCCGAAAACCTCAGCCTCGGCCGTTTTCCCGCCCGTGCCGGCATCATCGCCGGCCGCCAGATGCTGGAAGACGTCGGCGCCAAGTTGAAATCGGCCGGCATCGACATCGACATCAGCCGCAAGGTCAAGACGCTCTCCATCGGCGAGCGCCAGATGGTCGAGATCGCCAAGGCGATCATGCTCGACGCGCGCGTCATCGCACTGGACGAACCGACCTCGTCGCTGTCGTCGCGCGAAAGCGAAATCCTGTTTGCGCTCATCGATCGCCTGCGCGGCGAGGGCAAGGTCATCATCTATGTCTCGCATCGACTGGACGAGGTGTTCCGCCTCTGCGACAGCCTGACGGTGCTGCGCGACGGCAAGCTCGCGGCGCATCACACATCGCTGAAAGGCGTCACCCGTGACCAGGTCGTCGCCGAAATGGTCGGCCGCGAAATCTCCGACATCTGGGGTTTTCGCCCGCGCAAGGCGGGCGATATCAGACTGAAGGCCGAAGGCCTGTCCGGAGCAAAGTTGAAGACGCCGGCCAGCTTCGAGGCGAGGGCCGGCGAGATCGTCGGCTTCTTCGGCCTGATCGGTGCCGGGCGCTCCGAACTGATGCGGCTGGTGTTCGGGGCCGACCCGCGCTTCGGCGGCTCCGTTACTGTCGATGGCAAGCTGGTCCACGCCGCCGATCCGCATGACACGATCCGGGCGGGCATCGTGCTGTGTTCGGAAGACCGCAAGCATGACGGCATCATCCAGGGCCGCTCGATTGAGGAGAACATCAACATCTCCTCGCGGCGCCACCACACCAGCTTCGGCGTCCTGAACCGCGCCAGCGAGATCGCCACGGCGGAAACCTTCATCAAGAAGCTCAAGGTGCGCACGCCGTCGCGAAAACAGGACATCATCAACCTGTCCGGTGGCAACCAGCAGAAGGTCATCCTTGGCCGCTGGCTGTCGGAACAGGGCGTGCGAGTGCTCATCATCGACGAGCCGACACGCGGCATCGATGTCGGCGCCAAAGCGGAAATTTACGAACTGCTCTACCAGCTTGCCGAAGATGGCATGGCGATCGTCGTCGTCTCGTCCGAATTGCCGGAGGTGATGGGCATCTGCGATCGCATCCTGGTGATGTGCGGCGGCCGCGTCAGCGCCGAATTCTCGCGGGACCAGTTTGCCGAAAAGGCGATCCTGGCCGCCGCTCTTCCTGACACCAAAACCCCCGACGCGATCGCATCCTGAGGATATTTGCCATGACCGATCAGTTGAAGAAGATCCTACTCGGCGAACAGGGCCTCGTCGTAATCTTCATCGTCGCCTTCGCTCTGGTGTCGCTGCTGGTGCCGAACTTCCTAACTGATCGCAACATGCTTGGCCTGCTGCAATCGGTGGTCACCGTCGGCATCGTCGCCTGTACCATGATGTTCTGTCTCGCCGCGCGCGACTTCGACCTGTCGGTTGGCTCGATCGTCGCCTTCGCCGGTATGGTCGCGGTGATGGCGTCGAACTACACCGGATCGATCCTGCTCGGCCTCCTGGCGGCGATCGCTTGCGGCGGGTTCGTCGGCTTCATCAACGGCGTCGTCATCGCCAAATTCCGCATCAATGCGCTGATCACCACGCTCGCCACCATGCAGATCGTGCGCGGCCTCGCGCTGATCGCCTCCGATGGCCGCGCGGTTGGCATCAACAGCCCGGATTTTTATCAGCTGGCGCTGTCGAAATTGCTCGGCATCCCGACGCCGGTCTGGGTTTTGGCCGTGCTGTTCTGCGTCTTCGGCTTCATCTTGAACCGCACCGTCTTCGGCAAGAACACGCTGGCCATCGGCGGCAATCCGGAGGCCTCGCGGCTGGCCGGCGTCAATGTCGACCGGACGCGCATCTGGATCTTCGCGTTGCAGGGCGTCGTCTGCGGCATCGCCGGCATCCTGCTGGCCTCGCGCATCACGTCGGGCCAGCCTAATGCCGCCGTCGGGCTCGAGCTCTCGGTCATCTCGGCCTGCGTGCTCGGCGGCGTCTCGCTCGCCGGCGGCCGCGCCACCATGTCGGGCGTCATCGTCGGCGTGCTGATCATGGGCATTGCCGAAAACGCCATGAACCTGCTTAACATCCCGGCCTTCTACCAGTACATCGTGCGCGGAGTTATTTTGCTCCTGGCGGTGTTGCTCGACAATCTGCGTTCTTCGGCTTTGGGCCGACGCTGACCGTCTTCGACTGGAGTGACTGATTTGGCTGAACGCCTGTCCGGCAAACGCATCTTCCTGACCGGTGCCGCGCAAGGCATCGGGCTGGCCATCGCCGAGGCCTGTCTGGCCGAGGGGGCGAAACTGTTCCTTGTCGACCGCGACGGCGCGTTGTTGGACAAGACCGTCGCCGGCCTCGCCGCACAGCGTGGGTCTATCGGGCATGCGACAGCCGACATCAGCGACGGCGCGGCGATCACCGCTACCGTTCTGCGGGCTGCTGCTGAAATCGGCCCGATCAATGCGTTGATCAACAATGCCGGCATGAACGTGTTCTCGACGCCGCTCGAGGCGACCGAGGAGGAGTGGAACCGCAATTTCGACGTCAACGTCAAGGGCGCCTGGAATTGCAGCAAGGCGGTGCTGCCGGGCATGATCGCAAGCGGCGGCGCCATCCTCAACATCGCTTCCACGCACAGCTTCACCATCATCCCGCACACCTTCCCCTATCCCGTCGCCAAGCACGCGCTGCTTGGGCTGACCAAATCGCTGGCGCTTGAATATGCGGGGCAGGGCGTGCGCGTGAATGCGCTGGCGCCTGGCTATGTCGAGACGCAGAAGGCGATCGACTACTGGAACAGTTTTCCTGATCCGGCGGCGGCGCGCGCCAACACCATGGCGCTGCATCCGGGTGGCCGCATCGCCACGGCCGGCGAGATCGCGCTTGCCGCGGTGTTCATGATTTCCGACGAGTGCCCGTTCATGAACGCAGCCACGCTCGTCGTCGATGGCGGGCTCAGCCAGCTTCAACATCCCGCCTGAGCGCTGAGAAAACCATGACCAAGAGACGATCGCAGCACTGGTTCGGCGGCCAAGGCAAGGACGCCTTCATCCACCGCAGCTGGATGAAGAACAACGGCATGCCCGATGATGCCTTCGATGGCCGCCCGGTGATCGGCATCTGCAACACTTTCTCCGAGTTCACGCCGTGCCATGTGCATTTTCGCGGTCTGATCGAGCACATCAAGGCCGGTGTGCTGGAAGCCGGCGGACTGCCGCTGGAATTCCCGGTCTTCTCCTGCGGCGAATCCAATCTGCGGCCGACGGCAATGCTGTTTCGCAATCTCGCCTCGATGGATGTCGAGGAGGCGATACGCGGCAATCCAATGGACGGTGTCGTGCTGATGGCCGGCTGCGACAAGACCACGCCGTCGCTGGTCATGGGTGCGGCCTCCTGCGACCTGCCGGCGATCGTCATCTCCGGTGGACCGATGCTCAACGGCCGCTTCCAGGGCCGCGAGATCGGCTCGGGTACCGATGTGTGGAAATTCTCCGAGGATGTGCGCGCCGGTGTGATGAGCGAACAGGATTTCGCCAATGCCGAAAGCGCCATGTCGCGCTCGCCCGGCCATTGCATGACCATGGGCACGGCCTCGACCATGGCCTCGATGGTCGAGGCGCTCGGCCTGGCGTTGCCAGGCAACGCCGCCTATCCCGCCGTCGACGCGCGCCGCAGCCGCATCGCCCGCATGACCGGGCGGCGCATCGTCGAGATGGTCAATGAGGATTTGCGGCCGTCGGCGATCCTGACGAAGGCGGCCTTCGCCAACGCCATCCGCGTCAATGGCGCGATTGGCGGCTCGACCAATGCGGTGGTGCATCTCTTGGCGATTGCCGGCCGCGTCGGCACGGATTTGACGCTGGACGATTGGGATGCCCTTGGCCGCGACGTACCGACCATCCTCGACCTGATGCCGTCGGGCCGCTTCCTGATGGAGGATTTCTGCTACGCCGGCGGCATTCCGGCTGTCATGAAAGAGATCGCCGACATGCTCGATCTCGATGCGCTGACGGTGACCGGCAGGACCCTGCGCGACAACATCGCGGACGCCCAGAACTACAATCCGGAGGTGATCCGCCCGCGCGACAAGGCGCTGACGCCGCACGGCGGCATCGCGGTGCTGCGCGGCAATCTGGCGCCTGATGGCGCCATCATCAAACCGTCCGCCGCCACGCCGGCCCTGATGAAGCATCGGGGCCGCGCCGTGGTCTTCGAGGACATCGACGACTACAAGGCCCGCATCGACGATCCCGCCCTCGACATCGACGGGAGCTCGATCATGGTGCTCAGGAATTGCGGCCCGAAAGGCTATCCCGGCATGGCCGAGGTCGGCAACATGGCACTGCCGCAGAAGCTGCTGAAGCAGGGCGTGTGCGATATGATCCGCATCTCCGACGCCCGCATGTCCGGCACCGCCTTCGGCACGGTCGTGCTGCATGCCGCACCCGAAGCCGCCATCGGCGGACCGCTGGCGCTGGTCCACAGCGGCGACATCATCGAACTCGATGTGGAGGCGCGGAGGTTGCATCTCGAGGTCTCCGAGGAGGAACTGGCGGAGCGGCGGACACACTGGACGCCGCCGGAGCCGGCGATGCGTGGCGGCTACCAGGGCCTTTACACCGAGCATGTCTTGCAGGCGGATCGCGGCGCCGATCTCGACTTCCTCGTCGGCAGCCGTGGCCACGCCATTCCGCCCGAAAGCCACTGAGGCTGACCACGATGCCGAATTTCCAGCCCGATGATTTCCATGGCATCCACGCCATTCTCTATGCCCTGTTCGACGAGAACGAGCGGCTGGACCGCGTGGCGATGCGCAGGCAGGTCGAAATCTGCCTGGCGACCGGCGTGCACGGTATGGCGGCCCTCGGTCTCGCCACGGAAGTCGCCAAGCTGACCGAGGCCGAGCGCCGGACGATCATGGACTGGACGGCTGAGGACACCGCCGGCAAGGTGCCGCTCGCCTTCACCATCTTTGGCGCATCGGTGGCCGAACAGGTCGCGCAGGTGCGTCACGCCGAAAGCGTTGGCGCCGACTGGGTGATCCTGCAGCCGCCGCCGGCCGGGTCCTACGGCGCGCCGGAATACATCCGCTTCTTCGGCCGTGTCGCCGAAGCGACCGGCCTGCCGGTGGCGATCCAGAATGCGCCGGTCTTTTTCGGCCGTGGCCTGACTTCCGACGAAATCCGCGACCTCGTCACGCAGCACCCCAACATCAGGCTGATCAAGGGCGAGGGCCCGGTCACCGACATTGCCGGCCTGATCGAGCGCACGGAAGGCCGGATTCCTGTCTTCAACGGGCGCGGCGGGCTCGAACTGATCGACAATTTCCGCATCGGCTGCCGTGGCATGATCCTGGCACCGGATTGCATCGACCATGCCGTTCGTGTCTTCGAGGCGTTCCGATCCGGAGACGAAACAACGGCCGAGGCCGAGTATGCCAAAATGCTGCCGGCGGCGGTCTTCGTCATGCAAGGTATCGAGAACCTGATCTGCTACGGCAAGCGGCTGTTTGGCGCTCGCGCCGGCATCGCCATACAGGATCGGGCGCCGGCGATGCGGCCCAATGAGATTGGACTTGCGATGGTGGCGCGATTTGCTGCTCACCTGGGCCGATTGCCCCACGGCAGCTCCTGACCAACAGGTTGTCTGCCCACCCACGGCTGTCAGCCGAGTAGATCAGCAGCGACCTCGAGCGTGTTGCGTAAAGACGTTTCGAGATGGTGTTCCATCGCTTGTGCGGCGCCCTCGGCGTCGTGACGTTTCAGCGCGTCGAGAATGGCTTCGTGCTGCTCGATCGTCTGTTCGCCATAGCCGGGCTTCGGGATGACGAGGTAGCGGCCCCGATCCATCTGCGCCTTGGAGATGTCGACGGCGCGCCAGATTTTCGGCAGGCCGCAGATCTCGGCAATGGTGCGGTGGAAGACGTCGTCGAGCTGGATCGCGGTGGCATATCTGCCGCGCAATATGGCGAGCCGGTGCGCCGCCATATTGGCCTCCAGAAGTTCGCCGGCTGACGGCGTGAATTTGGCGGCCGCGCGCCTGGCGCTTTCCATCTCCAGGGCGCGGCGGATGACATAGGCTTCTTCCAGATCGGCCCGGCTGATCGGTGCGACATAGGTGCCGGTCTGCGCCAGGATATTGACCAGGCCCTCGTCGCTGATGCGCTTGACCGCTTCGCGCACCGGTGTGCGTGAGACGCCGAGGGCTTCGGCGATGGCCACCTCGTTGATGACTTCCCCCGGCTTCATTTGGCCGACGACGATCAGGTTGCGGATCTGGTGATAGATCTGATCGCGCAACGGAAACGTCCGATTGAGCGTCGAAGGGTCCAGGTCCATGGCAAATCCACATCTTCGGTCACCAGAAGTGATGAGATTATATTGGAATGCCGCGTGTTCGATAGGCCGGCTCAACGAGGTGAAAGCCACTTGATCTGGCTGCCTCGTGACCGAGGACCTTCGGCATCCCCGAACGTGACGTGGGGGCCGCTGCGGCCATCCTGCGGAGAGATTTTCCAATTTAGGCAGCGGATTTGGAATAAACTAACTCTACAGAGTTTATAGAATAAGCAAAGTGCGCTGGCGATCTGGTTTTCCCCGGACAGGACTCCGCCATGCCCGCCCTTCTGCGCCCGCTTTCAACCCCGTCAGGAACAGGCCGCCGCCGCATTGCGGGAGGCCAGCCATGACCAAGGACGTTCCCGACCGCATCAAGGTTCTCTGGTTCCTGCCGACGCATGGCGACAGCCGTTATCTCGGCACGACCGAAGGCGGCAGGGCCGTCGACCTGCCCTATCTGACGCAAGTGGCGAAGGCCGCCGACACGCTGGGCTATTATGGGGTGCTGCTGCCGACCGGCCGCGCCTGCGAGGATTCCTGGGTGATCGCCTCGGCGCTGGCGCCGCTCACCGAGCGGCTGCGCTTCCTCGTCGCCGTGCGGCCCGGCCTGCAGTCGCCGACACTCGCCGCACGGATGACCGCCACGCTCGACCGCATCTCCAATGGCCGGCTGTTGATCAATGTCGTCACCGGCGGCGATCCCTTGGAGAACAAGGGCGACGGCATCTTCCTCTCGCATGCCGAGCGCTACGAAGTGACGCAGGAATTCCTGCAGATCTACAAGCGCGTGCTGAGCGGCGAGACGGTCGAGCACCAGGGCAAGCATTTCCACATCGAGGACGGCCGCCTGTTGTTTCCACCGGTGCAGACGCCCTATCCGCCACTCTATTTCGGCGGCTCGTCGGATACCGGCTCGGTGGTCGCGGCGCAGGAGATCGACAAATACCTGACCTGGGGCGAGCCTCCAGCCGATGTCGAGCGCAAGTTGGACGCCGTGCGCGAACTGGCCGAGAAGGCCGGCCGAAAACTTTCCTTCGGCATTCGCCTGCATGTCATCGCGCGCGAAACCACCGAACAGGCCTGGGCCGCGGCGGAGAGCCTGATCAGCCGGCTCGACGACGCAACGATCGCCTCGGCCCAGAAAGTCTTCGCCCGCATGGATTCGGTCGGCCAGGCGCGGATGAGCGCGCTGCATGGCGGCAGCCGCGACAAGCTCGAAATCGCGCCCAACCTGTGGGCCGGCGTCGGTCTGGTGCGCGGCGGTGCGGGCACAGCGCTTGTCGGCGATCCCGATACGGTCGCGGAGCGGATCGACGAATACCGGCACCTCGGCATCGACACCTTCATCCTGTCCGGCTATCCGCATCTCGAAGAAGCCTATCGTTTCGGCGAACTGGTGCTGCCGAAACTGCCGACGGATCATCCGGTCAAAGCGGCCAGCATGTCGGTCAACACCGGACCGTTCGGCGAGACCATCGCCGGCGACCACCGGCCGAAGTCGCTCGCCAGCGCCTCGTGAACGCGCTGCCCCCGGCCCGCCGATTGCGCGTCGCCATCATCGGCGGCGGCTTTACCGGCGCTGCAGTAGCCTGGCATCTGGCGCGGGCGCATCGGCCGGAGCGCCTGTCGATTTCGGTGATCGAGCTGCGCCCGGCGCTCGGCGGCGGCCTTGCCTATTCCAGCGAGGAGCCATCGCACCGGGTCAATGTCCCGGCTATCAGGATGAGCATGGCGCCCGATGACCCGCAGCACTTTGCGCGCTGGTTGGCTGCCAGTGGAGAAATTGAGAGCGACACGGACGCCCTCTGGCAAAACGGCGACATCTATCCGCGCCGGCGCGTCTTCGGCCGCTACGTCGCCGAGCACCTCGCTCCCTATCTTGCTTCAGGCGCGGTTCGTCACGTGGAAGGCGCTGCCACAGGCGTGACGCGCGACGGTGATGGCCTTGGTTGGATTGTGCAGACATCCGCCGGGCCTGTCGCAGCCGACATCGTCATCCTGGCGGCGACGCATCCTCAACCTGGAATTCCCAATGCGCTGGAGTCACTGGCGGAAGCGCCAGGCTTCATCGCCGATCCCTACGCCGCTTCGGCACTTGCCGGCATCGGACCGCAAGCCTCGGTGCTGATCGTCGGGTCCGGGCTGACCTCGGCCGACATGGTCGCCGAGCTTGATCGTCGCGGCCATCGCGGCCGCATCCTGGCGCTGTCGCGTCGCGGACTGCGCTCGCGCGGCCATCCCGATGTCAGAGGCGAGCCCTTCGGCGATTTTGCTTCGGCGCCGGCCACATCAGCGCTCGGCCTGCTGAAGAACATTCGCGCGACACTGACGGCGGCTCGCGAGGCCAACGTCAACTGGCAGTCGGTTTTCGATCAGTTGCGCCTGCAGGGTCCGCTGCTGTGGGCCGCCCTTGCGCCGCCGGAGCGGGCAAGGCTGGTTCGTCAGCTTCGCGTGTTCTGGGACGTGCATCGCTTCCGGATCGCGCCGCAGATCGCTTCCGTGCTCGACCGCCGCCAGAGCGCCGGCACGTTCGACACCATCGCCGCCAGGCTTGTCGCGTCGAACGATGAGGGCGACAGCCTCGCGGTCAGCCTTCAACGGCGCGGCCAGACGCGGATCGAGACCGCCCGCTTCGATGCCGTGATCAACACGACAGGACCGGCCCATGGGCAGGCGCTTCAGCTCAATCCGGCGCTGCGCTCACTGGCCGAGGCCGGGCTGATCAGGGTCGACCAATACGGACTAGGCATCGAGACGAATCTCGACAGTCGTGCTGTCGGCCGGGATGGCCGGGCGGCCGCCAGCCTCTTCGTCGCCGGCCCATTGGCGCGAGGGATCTTTGGCGAACTCATGGGCCTGCCCGAGGTCGCTCGCCATGCCCAGGCAGTCGCTGGCGAAATCGCAAGATTGCTCGAAACGCTCCTGCCGGCCGAGGCCATCGGCGCCAATGCCGCGCATAGTCCGGTCGGGCGCTGACAGGCGAAAGCCGGCTTGGCCGGGCAAAATTGGTATTTCCGACCCAAGAGGGCGCCAAAAACGGAAAATCCTACTTTGTATATATAATCAATAGACATAATAAATACTGTGGAAATCCGGCGTCGACCGGACCGATCAACGACACGGCCTGAATGGGAGACAGTTCATGGCACATGCAGAGACCGACGCGGTCAAGTTCGCCTACTGGGTGCCGAATGTTTCGGGCGGCCTGGTGATTTCCGACATCGAGCAGCGCACCAACCATTCGGCAGAGTACAACCGCAAGCTGGCGCAGATCGCCGAAAAAGCCGGCTTCGACTACGCGCTGAGCCAGATCCGCTTCACCGCCGGCTACGGCGCCGACGAGCAGCATGAATCGGTGGCGTTCAGCCACGATCTGCTGGCGGCCACCACGACGCTCAAGGTCATCGCGGCGATCCTGCCCGGCCCGTGGAATCCGGCACTCGCCGCCAAGCAGCTCGCCACCATCAGCTATCTGACCAATGGCCGCGTCGCCATCAACCTCGTCTCCGGCTGGTTCCGTGGCGAGTTCCACGCCATCGGCGAGCACTGGCTCGACCATGACGAGCGCTACCGCCGCTCGGAGGAATTCATCCGTGCACTGCGCGGAATATGGACCGAAGACAGCTTCACCTTCCGGGGCGATTTCTACCGCTTCAACGAATATTCGCTGAAGCCGAAGCCGCCGCAGGTGCCTGAAGTTTTCCAGGGCGGTTCGTCGCGTGCGGCACGCGACATGGCTTCACGCGTTTCGGACTGGTACTTCACCAATGGCAACACGCCGGCCGAAATCGCCAAGCAGGTCGACGACCTGAAGTCCAAGGCCAAGGCCAACAACCATTCCGTCAAGGTCGGCGTCAACGCCTTCGCCATCGTCCGCGAGACCGAGGAAGAGGCCAAGGCGGTGCTCGCCGAAATCATCGGCAAGGCCAATCCCGAGGCCGTCAACGCCTTTGGCCACGAGGTCAAGAATGCCGGCAAGGCTTCGCCCGAAGGCGAGGGCAACTGGGCGAAATCCTCCTTCGAGGATCTGGTCCAGTACAATGACGGCTTCCGCTCCAACCTGATCGGCACGCCGAAGCAGGTCGCGGAGCGCATCGTCGATCTGAAGCGTGCAGGCGCCGATCTCATCCTGCTCGGCTTCCTGCATTTCCAGGAAGAGGTCGAATATTTCGGCAAGCACGTCATCCCGCTCGTTCGCGAGCTGGAGGATGCCGAACAGGCAGCTTCACTGGCAGCGGAATAGCCATCCCACTGGCTGGCCGGGAGAGTTTCCGGCCAGCACATCCATGAAGATATCCGGCGCGCTCGAGGGATCGAACCGCAACGGGGATTTGTGCGCCTGCTGAAGCAATCGAGGACGATTGGAATGCCGTTGGCCAGCTATGCCCTTGGAATGATGGAGGCCGCGGTCTATGCGCCGGAGGTCTTTGCGCGTGGCTTGCCGTCGGCATTGCGCCGTGAGCAGCAGTCCGAAGGCAGCACCGAACCCACGGGGGCTGCCACGGCCGCCGCCACTCCGCTGCTCTCGCTTCACGGCATAGGCCTGTCGTTTGGCGGTGTCGTCGCGCTCGCCGATATCGACCTGTCGGTTTACCCGGGCGAAATCCGCGCCATCATCGGCCCGAACGGTGCCGGCAAGAGCTCGCTCATCAACGTCATCAGTGGCGTCTATCGGTCGGACCGCGGCCATGTCCAACTCGATGGCGTCAGCTATGCCCAGGTGCCGACGCAGCGGCTGGCGCATCTCGGCGTCGCCAGGACGTTTCAGAACCTTGCTCTGTTCAAGGGCCTCAGCGTCCTCGACAATGTCGCGTCCGGCCTCGCCTACAAGGTCCGCTCCAATTTCGCCGGCCAGGTGCTGGGCATTGGTCGCTCGCGTGGCGAGCAGCGCGACTCGCAGAGCCGCGCCGACCAGATCCTCGAATTCCTCGATCTCACCGCTGTCCGCGACCGTCTCGCTGGCACGCTGCCCTACGGGCTGCAGAAGCGGGTCGAACTGGCCCGCGCGCTGGTTGCAGAGCCGCGCCTGCTGCTGCTCGACGAACCGATGGCCGGCATGACCGCCGGTGAGAAGAGCGAGATGGCTGACTTCGTGCGCGCCGCGCGTGACCGTTTCGCCACCACCGTCGTGCTGATCGAGCACGATGTCGGCGTCGTCATGGGCCTGTCCGATCGCATCGCCGTTCTCGACTACGGCCGCAAGATCGCCGACGCCACGCCTGATGAAGTCAGGAACGACCAGCGTGTCATCGACGCCTATCTCGGCGTTGCCTCCGACAATGAGGATGGGGCAGGCATATGATCGCCGATTTCGACTACCAGTTCTTCATCGAAGTGCTCGTCGGCGGCCTGCTCTCCGGCGTCATGTATTCGCTGGTCGCGATCGGCTTCGTGCTCATCTACAAGACCTCGGGCGTGCTCAATTTCGCGCAGGGCGCGATGCTGCTGTTCGCCGCGCTCACCTTCGTCAGCCTTGTCGAGCGCGGCATTCCGTTCGCGTTGGCGCTGGTCATCACCTTCGCCATCATGGTGACGATGGGTGTCGCCATCGAGCGCACCGTGCTGCGGCCTCTGACCAACAAGCCGCCGATCACATTGTTCATGGCCACGCTCGGCCTGTCCTACATCATCGAGGGCGCCGCCCAGTTGATCTGGGGCACGCAGGTCCATGGTCTCGATCTCGGCATCGAGGACGTGCCGTTGGAGATCGGCGGCGTGCTGATAAGCCAGTTCGACATTTTCGCGGCGGTGGTCGCCGCCGGCATGGTTCTGCTGTTGTCACTGTTCTTCCGCTACACCCGCATCGGCCTCTCCTTCCGCGCCGTCGCAGACGATCAGTTCGCCGCTCTCGCGGTTGGCCTCAGGCTGCCGTTGATCTGGGGCACCGTCTGGGCCGCGGCCGGTCTCGTCGCGCTGGTAGCCGGGCTGTTGTGGGGCGCGCGCCTCGGGGTGCAGTTCTCGCTGTCGCTGGTGGTGCTCAAGGCGCTGCCGGTGCTGGTGCTCGGCGGCTTCGATTCCATCCTCGGCGCCATTGTCGGCGGGCTTTTGATCGGCGCCAGCGAGAAGCTCGCCGAGGTCTATATCGGCGACTATTTCGGCGGCGGCATCGAGAGCTGGTTCGCCTATGTCGTCGCCCTGGTCTTCCTCCTGATCCGTCCTTCCGGCCTGTTCGGCCAGAAGCTTGTGGAAAGGGTCTGAGCCATGACCGCAATCACAGGCAGTTTTTCCTCCGCACCGGTGCTGCCGAAATGGATCGTGCCCTTTCTGCTGCTCGCCTTCGCCTATGGCGTCGTGCCGCTCATCGGCTCGAGCTATCTGTTCGAGGCCATCCTGCTGCCGTTCCTGGCGCTCAGCCTCGCCGGCGTCGGCTTGAACATCCTCACCGGCTATGCCGGCCAGGTTTCGCTGGGCAGCGCTGCTTTCATGGCGGCCGGCGCCTTTGCCGCCTACAATTTCAACCTGCGCGTCGAAGGCCTGCCGCTGATCGGCAGCATCTTCCTGGCCGGCATTGTCGCCGCCGCGATCGGCATCGTCTTCGGCCTGCCCAGCCTGCGGCTAAAGGGCTTCTATCTCGCGGTCTCGACGCTTGCCGCGCAGTTCTTCGTGCAATGGGCGCTGACCAAGTTCAGCTGGTTCTCCAACGACTCCGCGTCGGGCGTCATCGACGCGCCGAAGCTGTCGATAGCAGGCTTCGCTTTCGACGGTGCCGTGGGCCGCTATCTCTTCGCCCTGACCATCGTTACGGCGCTGACCTTCCTCGCTTACCGGCTGGTCTCGTCGCAGACCGGGCGCAACTTCATTGCCATCCGCGACAATGAAACCGCCGCCCGCATCATCGGCATACCCGTATTGAAGACCAAGCTTCTGGCCTTCGCCATCTCCTCCTTCATCATCGGCGTCGCCGGCGTCATCTGGGCCTTCGCCTATCTCAGAACCGTCGAGCCGGACGGCTTCGATCTCGATCGCTCGTTCCAGATCCTGTTCATCATCATCATCGGCGGCCTCGCTTCGATCCGTGGCGCCTTTTTCGGCGCCGCCCTCATCGTCGTCTTTCCGCTGGCTTTGTCGCGCCTTGGCGGCTTCCTGCTTGGCGATGTCTTTGACTCAGGCGTGCTCGACATGAGCCAGCGCATTGTGCTCGGCGCCCTCATCATCCTGTTTCTGATCCTTGAACCCGACGGGCTTGTGGCCCTGTGGGACAGGGTCCGAAGACGGCTCCTGTTCGCCTGGCAGTCGACCTGAGCCGCGCATCTGAAAGTGAATCGCATTTGAAAATGAACCAGAGGCCGAACCTAAGACGGCTCACACCGGAGTAACCCTAGCCATGACCTTCCTCAGCACAATCAAGGCGGCGGCGCTGTCCGCGGCGATGATCGTGTCGGTGGCCTTGCCGGCCGCCCACGCCGACGAACAGTATTTCCCGCTGCAGAGCTATCGCGTCGGGCCTTATGCGGCCGGCGGCACCGGCTTCTTCGGCGGCTTCATCGACTATCTCAACCTCATCAACATCCGCGATGGCGGCGTTAACGGCGTCAAGCTGACCTGGGACGAATGCGAGACCCAGTATGAGGTCGAGCGCGGCGTCGAATGCTACGAGCGACAGAAGAGCCATGCCGGTGCTGCCGCCTGGAACCCGCTTTCGGTCGGCATCGCCTATGCCATGATCGACCGCATCACCGCCGACAAAGTGCCGCTGATCACGGTCAACCATGGCCGCACCGACTCCACCGACGGACGTGTCTTTCCGTACGTTTTCCCGCTGCTGCTCAACCCCTACAGCGAGACATCAGGCATCGTGAACTACATCGCCTCCAAGGAAGGTGGCATTGACAAGCTCAAGGGCAAGAAGATCGTCGTGCTCTATCACGGCTCGCCTTACGGCAAGGAGACCATCCCAATCTATGAATTGCTGGCGCAGAAATACGGCTTCACCGTGCAGCAGATCGAGGTGCCGCATCCCGGCAACGAGCAGCAGTCGCAGTGGCTGACCATCCGCCGCGCCAAGCCGGATTTCGTCGTCCTGCGCGGCTGGGGCGTGATGAACCCGGTGGCGCTGAAGACGGCGGTCAAGGTCGGCTATCCCGTCGACCATATCGTCGGCAATGTCTGGTCGAATTCGGAAGAGGATGTCATCCCGGCCGGTGACGCCGCCAAGGGCTACACCGCCATCACCACCCAGGCTTCCGGCAACTCCTATCCGGTGGTGCAAGAGATCGTGAAGACCGTCTACGGCGCCGGCAAGGGCAACCTCGAAGACAAGTCGCGCATCGGCTCGGTCTACCACAATCTCGGCATCGTCAACGGCATTTTGAATGTCGAGGCGATCCGTGTCGCGCAGGAGAAATTCGGTCATCGCACGCTGACCGGCGACGAAGTCCGCTGGGGCTTCGAACACCTCAAGCTCGATCCGGCCAAGGTCGAGGCGCTCGGCGCCAAGGACCTGTTCCACTCGATCAATGTCAGCTGGGACAATCACGAGGGCGAAGGCTACGTGACCTTCCAGCAGTGGGACGGCAAGAAGTGGAACGTCGTCTCCGACTGGATCGCGCCGGACTGGGCCCTGCTGCGGCCGATCATCGAGAAGTCGGCTGAAGCCTATGCCAAGGAGAAGGGCATCAAGCTGCGCACCGCCGACGATGCCAACGCCGTGACCACCAACTGATCAGCCAATGCCGGGCGCCACGGACAAGGTTCCGTGGCGCCCGGCCCTTACGGTTCCTGGAACCGCGGAAGAAGAGCCCATGCCGGACAATGACGTCATCCTTGCAGTGGACATGATCCATGCCACCTACAACCACGCCATCACGGCGCTGCACGGCGTCAGCTTCGAGATCCGGCGCGGCGAAATCCTGGCGCTGCTCGGTGCCAATGGCGCGGGAAAGACCACGACGCTGAAGGCCGTCTCCAACCTGTTGCCGGCCGAACGCGGCCAGGTCAACGCCGGCACCATCCGCTATGACGGCAACGATGTGTCGCGCCGCAAGCCCGGCGACCTCGTGCGCGCCGGCCTGGTTCCGGTGCTGGAAGGCCGCCATTGCTTCAAGAGCCTCACCGTCGAGGAGAACCTGGTCACCGGTGGCATCGGCCGCAGCGGCAGCCGGGCCGAGATCAATGCCGATCTCGAACGCATCTATGGCTACTTCCCCCGTCTCCTGGAAAAGCGCCGGACACTGTCCGGCCTGACCTCCGGCGGCGAACAGCAGATGACCGCCATTGGCCGGGCACTGATGTCACGGCCGCGCCTGCTGGTCCTGGATGAGCCGTCAATGGGGCTCGCCCCGCTCATCGTTCAGGACATCTTTCAGACGCTGAGAAAGCTCAACCGCGAGACCGGCTTGTCGATCCTGGTCGCCGAACAGAACTCGGCGGTGGCTCTCAAATACGCCGACCACGCCACGGTGCTCGAAAACGGCGTTTCCGTTCTCTCGGGCGCGGCTGCCGATCTTCGCCAGCGCGAGGACGTCCGCGCCTTCTATCTCGGTCAATCGACCACCGGGCAACAGCCATCGCCGGCTGCCAAATCAGCCCATCTCCACGCCGTCGCTTGAAATCAGATATCAAGGAGCAGTGAAATGACCGTCTCGACCGTCAAGACCGACCACGCTTCCGCCGCCGTGCCGCCAGTCGCAAGGCCGTCGGCGCCGGCCCACATCATCAGCGATGACGCCGAAGCGATCGCGATCGCTCATGCGCTCGCCGCCGAATTCGTCAAGGGCTCCTCCAAGCGTGACCGCGAGCGCATCTGGCCGGTCGCCGAACTCGACGCCTTCTCGCAAAGCGGCCTGTGGTCGATCAATGTGCCCAAGGCATTCGGCGGGCCGGAAGTGTCCTACGTGACGCTGGCCAAGGTGATCGAGATCATCTCGGCGGCGGATTCCTCGATCGGCCAGATCGCGCAGAACCATCTCGGCGTTATCGCCGCGATCCGCACCGTGTCGGACCCGGAACAGCAGAAGCTGCTGTTCGCCGAAGCGCTGAAAGGCACGCGGTTCGGCAATGCCTTTTCCGAGTTCGGCTCCAAGCGCGCCGCCGATTTCGAGACCCGCTTCACCGATGCCGGCGACCATGTCGTTGTCAATGGCCGTAAATTCTATTCGTCCGGTGCGCTGCTTGCCCATCTGGTGCCGATCGTGGCGCTCGACGACGAGGGCCGTGCCTGGTATGCGATCGCCGACCGTGGCGCGCCCGGCCTGACCGTCATCGACGACTGGTCGAGCTTTGGCCAGCGCACGACTTTGTCGGGCACGGTGATCATCGACAACGTCAAGGTGCCGAAGACGCATCTGGTGCCCGGCTACAGGGGCTATGACAAGCCGACCGCCGACGGCGCTATCTTCCAGATCATCCAGGTGGCGGTGGACACCGGCATTGCCCAGGCGGCGATCGACGAGACGGTTCACTTCGTCAGGACCAGAAGCCGCGCCTGGATCGACAGTGGCGTCGACAATGCCTGGGACGATCCCTACACCATCCAGGCGGTCGGAGACCTGACGCTGCGCCTGCACGCCGCGCAGGCGCTGCTGGAAAAGGCCGGCCTGGCAATCGATCGGGCGGTTGCTGAGCCGACCGCCGAAACGGTGGCGCATGCGCAGATCGTCACCGCCGAGGCGAAGATCCTGTCGACGGAGGTTGCCATCGCCGCGACGAACAAACTGTTCGAACTGGCCGGCACGCGCTCGACGCTGGCCGAGCACAATCTCGACCGGCATTGGCGCAACGCCCGCACCCACACGCTGCACGACCCGGTGCGCTGGAAGTACTCGATCCTCGGCAAATACTTCCTCAACGGCGAAAACCCGCCGCTGCACGCCTGGAGCTGATTTCACACCGGCGGGCGGGTGGCCCGCCCTTCAAGATTTCGACCATCATGACCAAAGAGAGCCCAGTCACCATGTCAAACCCAACAGTCGTCGGCTTCTCCGGCAACATCACCCGACCGTCAAAGACGCGCGCCTTCGTCGAGCTGGTCACCAGGGACATCGCCGCGCGCCATGGCTTATCGGCAAGCACCTACGACATTGAGGATGTCGGCCCGTCGCTGGGTACGGCAAGGTGGGCGCGCGACCTCGACAGCCAGGCGCAACCGATCCTGGCCGAGATACTCGCGGCTGATGTGCTGGTGGTCGGCTCGCCGACTTACAAGGGCAGCTATACCGGTCTGTTCAAGCACTTCTTCGACCTGATCGATCCGGCAGCACTGCGCGGCAAGCCCATCCTGCTGACCGCCACCGGCGGCGGCGAGCGCCACGCCTTGATCGTCGAGCACCAGTTGCGGCCGCTGTTCGGCTTCTTCGAGGCCTTCACGCTGCCGACCGCCGTCTATGCCACCGACAAGGATTTCACCGACGGCGTGCTGCGCTCCGATGCCATCCTGAAGCGTGCGGCGCAAGCGGTCGACGAGGTCGGCTTCGTGCTGGCCAATCGTTCTGCAGGCAGGGTCGCTGCCGAGTAGCAGGCCGACAGCGGATTTCGCTGATCGAAATTCGCGCGGGCGGCACGCTCGCTTACGTGCAATTTACGACCACCGGTTAAACCTGTTCCTGTCTGATTCGCCCGGGACAGGAGCACCATGAGCAAAGCCCTCACGACCTTCGCACTTGTCGCCGTGCTGACCGCCTTGCTCATGGCGCTAAGTCTGGCGGTGGCCCGGCACGGCTATCCCTATGGCGTGATCGGGGTGAAGCGCCTCGACGGCATCGCCGATGCCGGAACCTTCATTCCGCTGGCTGCGGTCTTCTTCCTCAGCGCGCTGCTGATGATGATCCTGCCGATCCGCGCGGCCAGCATCGTGCTGACCCATGCCGCCGACGCGATCTTCTGGACGGTGATCGTGCTGTTTGCCACCATTGTCGGCGGCCTTCTCGCGCGATGGGCCTTCGGCCAGGGCAGCGCTCTTCTGGCATTGCTGAACTGGCGGTTCCTGTTTGCCGTAGCGATTGTCGGCTGTCATTTCGTCATGAACGAACTGCGCCGCAACGTGCTGTTGCGCAGCCTGTTCTTCGTGATCTTCGCCGCCGCGACGCTGGCCTGCCTGTTCTGGTCGTTCACGCTCTGAACGTGCTGGCTATTTGCCGGCCGCGATATGGCCGGCAGCCTGCTCCATCCACGTCCAGAGATAGGCTGCGAGACCGCGATCGACATGGATCCGCAGCCTGTGCTCACGACGATAGACGATGGCGCTGATGCCGGCGAAGGAAAGCGCGGCACTGGCGCTTGGCTGCCGGGGATCGAGCGTCGTCCCGCGTGCGATGAAAGCGTCAAGTGCCGAGCCTTCGACCTCGAACACCTGCAGCCCGGCGCTGATCTCCGTCACCGCAAACCCTTGGGGGAACCATCCCGTCGCCATGCCGATCGGCGTGGTGGACACGGCAAGCAGCCGGTCGCGTGCCAGGCGTACCGTGTAGCGTATGCCTTCGGCCGGGCCGAATGCCCCGACCGCCGTTCCATCGAAGCCGGATGCCTCGGCCCACGCGGTAAGGTCGCCGCTGACGAGACGTTGGTGCAGCCCGGAGATCGAGCCTATCTTGAGTCCCGGCACATCGATTGTGGCGTTCTGCCAGTCCGGTGCGACAGACCATTTTTCCGCGAGGTCACGCATTGAGCCGGTCTCCTGCGGGGTCGAAGGCACAAGGCGCGGCGATCATTGCCTTCCTCACCTTGCCGAGATGCTGGATTTCGATCGTCTCGCCATGCCTTGTCGCGCCGCGCTCGATCAGGCCAAGAGCGATCGGTCGGCCAAGCGTCGGGCTCTGGTAGCTCGAGGTGACAAAGCCCTGGCTGTGCAGCTTGCCGTTCTCCCGCTTTATGCCATGCGCCCCGGTTGGCAACGGCGCCTCGCCCTGCGGCACCGTCAGGCCGACAAGCTGCATGCGGTTGTTTCGCGAAGCCTCCTCGGTAAACAGCGAGCGGCGGCCGACATATTCGGTCTGGCGTTTGGTACGCGGTCCTTCGCTGCCGAGATCATGCGGCAGCGTCGTGCCGTCCGTGTCCTTGCCGATGACGATAAAGCCTTTCTCGGCGCGCAGGATCATCAGCGCTTCGAGTCCGATGAGAACGGCTTCGAAAGCCTGGCCGGCCTGACGCAGCTGCGCCCATAGCGGCTCGGCGCGATCCGCCCGGATCGAAATTTCGTAACTCCTGTCACCGGTGAAACTGACGCGGGTGACGCGCACTTCGTTGCCGGCATAGCTGCCGTGGCCCACCGTCATATGTGGCAGGGCGGCATCGTCGAGCGACAGGCCGAGCCCAACTGCTTCGAGCAGCTTCCGCGCATTCGGCCCGGAAACGGTCAGCGTTGCCATCTCTGACGTTGCGTTGTGGATGTATACCGCATCGCGGCCGAAGCGATCCTGGCGCCATTCCTCCAACCGGGCGTGCACAGCAGTGACATGCGAGGACGAGCACGACACGACGAAGCGATGCTCGTCCAATCGCACCAGAACGCCGTCATCGAAGACCACGCCGTTCTCCGACAGCATGAAGCCGTACCGGCAGCGGCCCGGTTTCAGCGTCGACATGGTGTTGTAGTAGAGGAAATCGACGAATTCGGCGGCCTTCGGGCCGATCACCTCTATCTTGCCCAGCGTCGAACCGTCGAACAGCGCGACGGATTTGCGCGCGCGCAACGCTTCGTCCTGGATGGCGCGTTCCGCATCGGCGTCGCGACCACCATAGTGAGCCGGCCGCAGCCAGCCGCCATACTCCTGGAACACGGCGCCGCTGGAGCGGTGCACATTCTCCAGCGGCAGCCGCCGCACCGGCGCCATCAGTTCACCGACGCGCGCGCCGGCAAAGCTTGCCAATGGCACCGGCGTGAAGGGCGGGCGGTAGGTGGTGGTGCCGACCTCCGGCACCGTGCGGCCGGTAATCCCGGCCATCAGCGCCAGGCCGGGCAGGTTGGAGGTCTTGCCTTGGTCGGTCGCCATGCCAAGCGTCGTGTAGCGCTTCAGATGTTCGACGGAGACGAAGTTTTCGCGGGCCGCCAGTTCGATATCCTTCACGGTCACGTCGTTCTGGTAGTCGATCCAGATGCGCCCCTTCGAGCCGGGTAGCGGCCATGCCGCTGCCATGCCGCCCGTCGCCTCGGGCCCGGTGCTGCGCGGCACGGCTGCCTTCGTCTGGCCGAGCGATGCAACAGCTTTCTCCGAGCCCGCAAACACCTCCGACAAGGAGACTGCGCCGGCCGCAGCGCCAGCGACCGAAATGCCGTCGACAGGATCGCCCGGCAGGAAGGCAGCACGCGCCTCGCTCCATGTGAGCTTGCCCTTGGCCTGGCCGAACAGATGAATGGTCGGTGTACAGCCGCCCGAGACCAGCACGCAATCGGCGTCGAGCCTGGTGCCGTCATCCAGCGTTACGCCCCCGACGCGCAGTTTGCCGTTGGCGGCGGCAAGCGCCCGTCCTTTGACAAGCCGCACCTTGGCTGGCGTGTCGGGCGTGCCGTCACGCCTGATATCGACCAGCGTGACATCGGCTCCGGCCTCCGCGAGCGCGCTCGCAACCTCATAGGCGCTATCATTGTTGGTCGCGACGACGATGCGGCGGCCGACGAGCACGGCATGGCGCCTGAGATAGGCAAGCGCTGCATCCGCCGACAGGATGCCCGGCAGGTCGTTGTTGG
Source organism: Mesorhizobium loti CJ3sym (assembly GCF_000472785.1). Lineage (GTDB taxonomy): Bacteria > Pseudomonadota > Alphaproteobacteria > Rhizobiales > Rhizobiaceae > Mesorhizobium > Mesorhizobium loti_E. The sequence goes on along the minus strand of NZ_AXAL01000027.1, from coordinate 56,240 downwards.
CGAAGGGCAGCGGCCGCTCGATGGCGCCGGTCGCCAGCACGATCTGGCGTGGCCTGACCCGCCACAGCGTGTCGCGCCGGCGGTCGAGATGACGCTGGTTCAGCCCGACAAGATTGTGGTCGTAAATGCCGAAGGCGGTGGTCGAAGGCAGGATCAGATGGCCACCGGCGGCAAGCTCCGCAACCGTCTCCTCGATCCAGACGGCCGCCGGCTTGCCGTCGATCTCACCAGCGCGGTGGCCGAGCGATCCGCCCGGGTTCCGCTGATCGTCCACCAGCGTGACGGACAGGCCGGCGCCGGCCGCCATCCTGGCCGCCGCCAGTCCGGCCGGCCCTGCGCCCACCACCAGCACGTCGCAATGATGGTTGATCTGGTCCGCCGTACCCGGCGAGGTCCAGTCGGTGTCGACCTTGCCCAGCCCGGCCATGGCGCGGATGCGCGGCTCGAACATATGCCAGTCCGGCCACATGAAGGTCTTGTAGTAGAACGCCGCCGGAATGAAGCGCGAGAAACGATCGAGGAAGGCGTTGCGGTCGGCCAGCGCATTGGGCGTGGCGTTGACGCTTTTCGCCACCAGCCCGTCGCGAGCGGGCTCGGTCGTGGCCCGCGTGTTCGGCGTCGCCTGTGGGCCGCCGACATCGACCAGTGCGTTCGGCTCCTCGACGCCGGCACCCCAGATGCCGCGCGGCCGGTGGTATTTGAAGCTGCGGCCGACGACCGCGACATCGTTGGCCAGCAGCGCCGAAGCAATGGTATCGCCGGCAAAACCCTGCACAGTCGTGCCGTCAAAGTTGAAGCGGATCGGGCGTGAGCGGTCGATGGCGCTGCCGCCTGTGGTGAGACGCGAGGCGGTCACGCGGCGTGCTCCCCGCCAAGGGCTGCCGAGGACAGCACCTTGTGCGTGACAGTGTCGCGTTCCATGACGAAGAACTCACCACAAGTCATGTGGACCCAGATTTCATGCGCGCTGCCCTTCGGATTGCCGCGCAGGTAGAGATATCCGGCCCAGCGGTCGATAGGCACGTCCGCTCCATCGGGCCTGGCATTGCCCGCATCACCGCCATAGTGGAATTCGGTCTCGTCGCGCGGGCCGCAGAACGGGCAAGGGAAGAGCTGCATGATTGCCTCGGGTTCTCTGTCTCAGTGCGCGATGCCGGAGCCGGCCGCTTCGTCGATCAGCCGCCCGGTGGCGAAGCGATCGAGATCAAAGGGACGGCTGATGTCGTTGTGCTTGCCGGTCGCCAGCAGGTTCGCCAGCAGCGTGCCGCCGGCGGGAATGGCCTTGAAGCCACCCGTGCCCCAGCCGCAATTGAGGAACAGGTTGGGCAGCGGCGAGGGACCGATGATCGGCGAGGAGTCCGGCACGACATCGACAATGCCCGCCCATTGCCGCATCAGTTTCAACTGGCCGAAGATCGGAAACATTTCCAGCAGGCCGGCGATCACCGTCTCCAGCGTCGGCAGATTGCCGCGCTGCGCATAGGACGGGATGCGGTCGAGCCCGCCGCCGATGACGATCTCGCCCTTGTCGGACTGGCTGACATAGACGCCGGTGCCGGGTGACAACACCACCGTATCGAGGATTGGCTTGACCGGCTCGGACACGCAGGCCTGCAGCGCATAGGAATTGATCGGCAGCCGGAAGCCGGCCTTGGCGGCAAGCACCGAGGAATGTCCGGCTACCGCCATGCCGATACGGTCCGCGCGGATCGTGCCGCGCGTCGTCTGGACACCGCGGCAGCGACCGCCCTCGATGACGAAATCGGTGATCTCGCAATTCTGGATGATGTCGACGCCAAGCCGGCTCGCCGCCCGTGCATACCCCCAGGCGACCGCGTCGTGGCGCGCTGTTCCGGCGCGGCCCTGCCAGATGCCGCCGAAGACGGGGAAACGTGCATCCGGGGAGAAATTATAGATCGGCGCCACGCGCCGCACATCCTCGGGCGAGAACAGCTCGGCATCGATGCCATTGATCTGCATCGCGTTGACGGTGCGAGCGCCCACTTCCATCTCGGCGGTGGAATGGCAAAGATTGACCATGCCGCGCTGCGACAGCATGACGTTGTAGTTCAGATCCTTCGACAGGCCCTCATAGAGCCGGTGCGCCAGCCCGTAGAGTTCGACGCTTTCCGGATAATAATAGTTGGAGCGCACCACGGTGGTGTTTCGGCCGGTGTTGCCGCCGCCGATCCAGCCTTTTTCCAGCACGGCGACCCTGGCGATGCCATGGTTCCTGGCCAGGTAATAGGCCGTCGCCAGCCCATGGCCGCCGCCGCCGATGACGATCGCGTCATAGGCCGGCTTCGGCTCGGGCGAGCGCCAGGCCTGCTTCCAGCCGGTTTGGCCGGCCAGGCCCTCCTTGAACAACGACAGTGCGGAATAGCGTCGGGTCATGGCATGGTCTTCCGCGGGGTGGCACCGGTTCGATGGGTCATGCCCGCATCGCCTTGCCCGCTGGATCGTAAGGCGACGAAGCGATGACGCGCGCACCTCTTTCGACGCCGACGATATGGGTTGTCAACTCGGTATCGATACCGGCCGCATCGCGATCGACCAGCGCCATGGCAAGGCTTTTGCCGACCGTGTGGCCATAACCGCCGGAGGTGACGAAGCCGGCAAGCTTGCCTCTGCTCCAGACAGGCTCGTAGCCGCTGGCGTCGGCATCCATGGCGTTAACTTCGAGCGTCACCAGCGTTCGCCTCGAGCCGGCCTTTTGCTCTTTCAGAGCGGCCTCGCGGCCGATGAAGTCACCCTTGTCCAAGGCGATCCAGCGGTCCATGCCGGTCTCATCAGGCGTATAATCCTGCGTGAACTCGCGCGACCAGATGCCAAAACTCTTTTCGAGCCGCAGCGAATTGACCGCGCCAAAACCGTATTCGGCAATGCCGAGGTCGCTGCCTGCCGCAAGCAGCGCGCGGCGGAGGCCCGCATGCTCATTGGCCTGGCAATGGATCTCGTAGCCGAGCTCACCGATGACCGAGAGCCGCCCGACCTTGGCCCGCACGAGGCCAACATCCAGCGTCCCGCAGGCGAGGAAGCCGAAGGCTTGGTGCGAGACATCCTGATGCGTCAGCCTTTCGAGCAGACGGCGCGCATTGGGGCCGGCGAGCGAAAAGCCGCCGACCGCGTCCGAAATGTCGCGCACGGCAACGCCGTCGGCGAGATGCTGTTCGAACCAGCGCATGTGCCATTGCCGCAGATAATAGGACCCCATGATCCACCAGGAGCCATCGCCCCAGTTGAAGACGGTGAGATCGCCCTTGAGCTTGCCGTTCTCGCCCAGCATCGGCGCGAGTTTTGCTCGGCCCGGCCTGGGCAAGGCACAGGCAAGCAGCCCGTCGAGCCAGGCTGCCGCCTGCGGCCCGCTGATCTCGTAGCGTGAGAAGGCTGATATATCGAGCAGGCCGACGCCTTCGCGCACCTTGCGGCATTCCTGGGCGACGATCTCGAAGGCGTTGGAGCGCTTCAGCGTCGGTGTTTCGACGAAACCTTGCGGCGCGAAATAAAGCGGCACTTCCATGCCCCAGGAACTGCCCCAGCGGGCGCCGGCCGCATCCATGGCGTCATGCGCGCCTCCGGTCTTCAGCGGACGCCCCGCCGGCAATTGCTCGTTGGGGTAACTCATGACGAAGCGGCGCGAATAGAACTGCCCGGTCGTCTGTTTGATGTATTCGCGGTTGGAGGCGAAGTCGCCGTAGCGGGCAATGTCCATGCCGTAGACGTTGGCCTCCGGCTCGCCATGGATCATCCACTCGGCCAGCGACTTGCCGACGCCGCCGCCTTGCAGGAAGCCGGCCATGACGCCGCAGGCCACCCAGTAATTGGGAACGCCGCGCACCGGGCCAACCAGCGGATTGCCGTCCGGCGAGAAGGTGAAGGCGCCGTTCACCCAGCGCTTGATGCCGGCTGTTTCCAGGCAGGGGTAGCGGCTGAAGCCGAGCGCCAGTTCGTCGGCGATGCGATCAGTGTCTTCCTGGATCAGTTCGATGCCGTAGTCCCACGGCGCGCCGTCCATGTTCCAGTGCTTGTGGTTGATCTCGTAGATGCCGAGCAGCAGGCCCTTCTGCTCCTGGCGCATGTAGGTGAAGCCTTCGAGGTCGACGATCAGCGGCAGTTCCCGGTCGAGCGCCTGGATCTCGGGCAGCGCCTCGGTGACGAGATAATGATGCTCCATCGGCGAAACGGGCAGGTCGATGCCGGCCATGCGGCCGACCTGCTTGGCCCACAGGCCGCCGGCATTGACGACGTGCTCGGCAACCACAGTGCCCTTCTCGGTGACCACGTCCCAGCTGCCGTCGGCGCGGCGGTTGAGCTCCAGCACGTGATTGTGCTCGATGATGTCGGCACCGCGTTTCCGTGCCGCCTTGGCATAAGCATGGACGACGCCCGAAGGGTCGATATGGCCTTCGCGCGCGGCATAGAGGCCGCCCAGCATGCCGTCGGTGTTGAGGATCGGGCAGCGCTGCTTGATCTCGTCGACGCCGACCAGATGGACATCGTCTATGCCCATGGTCTGAAAAATGCGGTAGGAGGCCTTCAACCATTCCCATCGCTCCGGTGCCGACGCAACCGAGATCCCGCCGGTCATGTGCATGCCGATGTTCTGGCCGGATTCCTCTTCGACCTCCGACAGCAGATCGATCGTATAGGCCTGCAGCGCAGCGATGTTGGGGTCGGCATTGAGCGCATGAAAGCCGCCGGCCGCGTGCCAGCTCGACCCCGCGGTCAGCACCTCGCGTTCGATCAGCGCGACATCGCTCCAGCCGAACTTCGCCAGATGATAGAGCACCGAGGCCCCAACCACGCCGCCGCCGATAACGATCGCCCTGTATTGCGATTTCATTCTGCCGCACTCCGTCAGATCATGACGGCGCACCCTAACGGCATTGTACATATGTGTCTAGTACGTTGCAGAGTTGACCCAGACGAGGCGGACCTGCTGGTTGCGGTGTGGGCGCCAAACGTATGTTGTTGGGAAAACCGTGAGGCTAATCCGGCCGATTGCCGCGTCTACCGTTTGCCGGAAAGCGTTTTCTCGACGTAGCGGGCGAAGTCCTCGACATCTTCTGCCGGAGGCTCCTGGCCGGTGAAGCTGCGCAGATACGAGGCGACCTGGGCCAAGCGGGTGCTCATCGGTTCGTTGAGCTCGAGCGAGTAATAGCCGATCTGCATGAAATAGAGGACGCGGGCGCGCACGAACGCGTCTTCTTCCTCATAGCCATGGCGCATATACATGTCGCGTATGGCTTTGACGCGCTCTTCGTCGGCATCGTCGAGCGCGCGCCTGATGGCAGGGGAGCGGCGGGCCCAGGCCCGGACCGCGAAGTCCAGCCGGGGGTCGAACAGTCTTTCGTCGACCCAGCATTCGAAAATGCTCATCACGCCGCGGATGACGGTCGCGGAGGGCCGGTTGGCGCGTTCGACGATGAACCTCGTGTTGGTCTGCCGCCAATAGTCAAGCAATTGGTCGAGCAGATCCTGCCGGCTCTTGAAATACCAGTAGAAGCTGGAGCGCGAGACGTCGAGTTGCTGGCCAAGCGTAAGCACACGGACGCGTTCGACACCATCCGAGATGAGTGTTTCAAGCGCCAGCTTCAGCCAGTCTTCACGAGTGGCCTTGATGTTGCCTGTGGCGCCGGCGCGCTGAATCGTCGTTTCGAGAGCTGCCATCAGCACGACGCATGACACGCCGCACCGGGCAAATCAAGGCTATGGACATATCTGTCTAGAGCAATTCGTCTGGGCCTGAACGGCGCCCCGCGAATATTAGCCGGGTTGCTGTCGACCAGGCGCTGGCACCGTCGCACGATTGGCACACGGGTAGGCCCGAGGATTTTTGTCGCGGCTGCTCGACCAGTGTTTGCTTTCCCGCAACGCATTTGTCTGGCAAATACCAATTTAGACAGATGCCGCCGCGCGGCCAATCAGCAGGAAAGACCAGGACATGGCGCAGTTTCGAAAAAACCTCATCGATGGCGAATGGGTCGGCGACGCCGAGTCCCGCAACATCAACCCCTCGGACACCGGCGACGTCGTCGGCGAATATGCCTCGGCAGGCGTGGAGCAGGCCAAGCAGGCGATCGCGGCGGCCAAGGCTGCCTTCCCGGCATGGTCGCGCTCCGGTCCGCTGGCACGCCATGCGGTGCTGAAGAAGGCCTCGGACGAGATCATGGCGCGCAAGGACGAAATTGGCCGGAACCTCGCGCGCGAGGAAGGCAAGACGCTGGCCGAAGGCATTGGCGAGACCATCCGCGCCGCTCAGATATTCGATTTCTTTGCTGGCGAAACATTGCGCCTGTCGGGAGAAGTCGTGCCTAGTGTGCGGCCGGGCGTCGGCGTCGAGATCACGCGCGAAGCGGTCGGCGTGGTCGGCATCATCACGCCGTGGAATTTCCCGATCGCCATTCCGGCCTGGAAGATCGCGCCGGCGCTGGCGCATGGTAACACCATCGTCTTCAAGCCGGCGGAACTCGTTCCAGAGAGCGCCTGGTCCATCGTCGACATCCTGCATCGCGCCGGCCTGCCCAAGGGCGTGCTCAACCTCGTCATGGGCAAGGGCTCTGTTGTCGGCCAGGCGATGCTCGACAGTCCCGATGTCAACGCCATCTCTTTCACCGGCTCGGTCGGCACGGGAAAACGCGTCGCTGCCGCAAGCGTCGAGCACATGCGCAAGTTCCAGCTCGAAATGGGCGGCAAGAATCCGCTGGTCGTGCTCGACGATGCCGATCTTGCGGTCGCCGTCGATTGCGCGCTCAACGGCGCCTTCTTCTCGACGGGCCAGCGTTGCACGGCGTCGTCCAGGCTGATCGTGACCGAAGGTATTCATGACCGTTTCGTCGACGCGCTCAAGGACCGCATGGGCAAGCTGGTGATCGGCGATGCGCTCGACACCCAGACCCAGATCGGCCCGGTGGTTGACGCGACCCAGCTGAAGCAGGACGAGGACTATATCGCCATCGGCGTCAGGGAAGGCGCCACGCTCGCCTTCGGCGGCGAAAGGCTCGACCGCAAGACGCCGGGCTTCTACCTCAGCCCAGCGCTGCTCACCGAGGCCACCAATGCCATGCGCAGCTCGCGCGAGGAGATTTTTGGCCCTGTCGCCAGCGTCATCCGCGTCAAGGATTATGACGAGGCGCTCGCCGTCGCCAACGACACGCCTTTCGGGCTGACCTCGGGCATCTGCACATCGAGCCTGAAGCATGCCACGCATTTCAAGCGCAATTCCGAAGCCGGCATGGTGATGGTCAACCTGCCGACGGCGGGCGTCGATTTCCATGTCCCCTTCGGTGGCCGGAAGGGCTCGAGCTTCGGCCCGCGCGAGCAGGGCCGCTACGCTGCCGAGTTCTACACCACGGTGAAGACCGCCTATACATTTGCGGGATGATCGGGCGCCGGCTCATCGGCCGGCGAGCTTTCACCGGGGAATCGGCACGAGGCAATGGCATTGCAGGATCTGACTTGGCTTAACCCGCCGCCGCATCATGCCATCGACGGCGATGCGGTGCGCGTGCGCACCGGCAAGGAAACCGATTTCTGGCGCGAGACCTTCTACGGTTTCTGGCGTGACAACGGCCACTTCCTGCATCGGCCGGTCGAGGGCGACTTCACCGCCGAAGTCACCGTCAAAGGCGATTACAAGGTGCTCTACGACCAGGCTGGACTGATGATCCGGCTGAGCGAAACGCACTGGGTCAAGGCCGGCATCGAATACACGGACGGCCTCGCCTATTTCTCCGTCGTCGTCACCAACGACACATCGGACTGGTCGCTGGTGGCCATCCATGCCGATCCCAATGGCGTCAGCATCCGCCTGACCCGCCACGGCGAGGCGATCCGCGTCCAGTATCTCGATGCTTCCGACGGCCACTGGAAGCCGGTACGGCTTGCCTATTTCCCGATCTCGAAGACGGTCGATGTCGGCATGATGTGCTGCTCGCCGCAGCGCGAGGGTTTCGAAGTCACGTTCTCCGGATTTTCGGTCGGCCCGCCGATTTCGCGAGAATTACACGACTGAGGCGAACTCTCGCGTGACCTGTGCGAATGGCTCCGCAGGACATTGCAGCCGCGGAGGCGTCTGGGCTAAGCGTTGCCGATGGGCATGAAGCGCTGGTGGGCAAAACGCAAAAAGGCTGTCTTTTCCAAGGCGCTGAGGTTCTTCAGCGTTCCTCCCGTGCTGTGGTCGCAAGGGATCGGGCATTTCTGCGATTTCGCCGGGCCCGACTGGTATCGCTGTACTCCGACCGAATCGGCACAAAGCGAGGCGTTTTTCCGTGACCACTACAGCGGCGCGCACGGCATAGTCTGGGTGCGGCTGAGCAGCTTGGCCAGGGTTCAGCGAAACTGTGACCTTGATACGTTCACCAGGATAGCCCTGCCAACGATCAAGGCTCCTTTCATCCTGATGACCACCGATGGCGATTGTTCGGTGCCGTCGGATCTGGCAAAAGATACCGTGCAGCGGCTTCTCGCCAATCCCTATCTAGTGTGCTGGTACAGCCAGAATTGCGATGGCGGTCATCCCAGGATCAAGCCGTTCCCGATCGGACTGGACCTCCATACGCCACGTTCGCTTATAGCGCCCAGCGGCATGGTGCGGCAGTTGCGGACCTTGCGCGCCGGGCAAGGCAATGCGGATCGTCGTCAGCCCAGGGTGTTCTGCGATTTCAGCGTCAGCAAGGGCTCGAGCCAACGTCGCGAGGTGCTCGAGGCCCTGGACGGATGCCCGCATGTCGATTTCCTGAAAAAGCGAGTGTCGCAGCGCGGGATTTGGGAGCTGTATTCGCAATACCCGCTTGTGGTTTCGACCGTGGGAAACGGCCTCGACTGTCATCGGACATGGGAATTGCTATATCTCGGCTGCATCGTCGTGACCAAGACCTCGCCGCTCGATCCTCTCTACGAAGGCCTGCCTGTCATCATCGTCGATGACTGGCATCAGCTCCGCAGGCGCCGGCGCGTTGGATCGCGCAGGCCTCGCATCTGACCGGGCAGGACTATGTTTGGAACCGTCTGCGCCCGCAAACCTATCTGGAGCCGCTGCGCGAAGAGCTCCGGCAGGCTGCTGCCTCACCACGGAACGTGTAATATCTCCAGCTTCGGCAAGCCTACCGGCCGGATGCCGAGATCGTTGGCGAGCAAGCCAAACGCTTCGGTCTCGATCAGGTCGCGGTAGGGAATTTCGGGGAAGCGCAAGCCGCCGCGATGCAACGCCGCATCGACCAGCAGCATGGTTCCTCCGACCGCATCGAGGCCGACAATGTCGAGATGCCTGACATCGCTGAGATGATAGCGATGTGGTGTCGTCGCCGGAGGCTGATGAAGACCACCGCGGATCTCGCGAAAGTATCGGTAATCCCTGCCCTGGCCCCTGATAATGAAGTTGTTGAGATCGAAGCTGCCGCGGCCGGCGATCTTGACGCAGTTGGGTACCGCGATGCGATGTCCGGCGGCGATCAGCCGGTTCAGCGTATCGCCGGGAAAGCGCCAGACGTCGATATCGATCCACAGCGCCCAGGCGTCATCTGCGTCCAATCCGTGATCGATCAGGTAATTTCGTACCTTGGCAATTGCGCCGCGCCTGGCGCGCTGCATTCTGGGCCTTGCCCTTTTTGCCCTGTCGAAGCTGGTGCCGACCTGTCTTTGCAACAGCACAATGTCGCGATATTTGCCGGCTAATCCTGCTGTTGCAGCGTGTAGCCTTTCCCAGCTGCCGTCCAGGCTGTCGCCTTCGCAGAAAACCAGCTTGATCCTGTCCTTGGGGTAGTCGAGCCCGTCTAGCGCATCGAGAAAAGGCTGGATGAGGTCCGCGGCGTCGCGAAGCGGCACCAGAATGGCGATGTTGCGGCCAGGGGGTGGCGGCGCCGACAGAACCGCCTTGTCGACGCTGGCTTTTGCCGCAGCTTTACTCAGATGAGCGCCGCGCGTCAGATGATATTTTAGCCGGTAGGCTTTGTTGCGAAGTTTGGTCAGCCATGTCGGTGGCGGCTCGGGGGTCCACCATGTGCCCGCCCAGTGATGGATCGAAAGCGCTGTCGTATCGTCGCTGGCCTCGCGCTCCGTGCTCCCGGTCGACGTCACCGGTGCGAACAGGCCCGAGGGATGAATGGCGAAGGCTGCCTGATCGTTGTAGCCGCGCTGCGCGGAGGTCAGCAGGCAAGGGCCGGTCGCGTCGAGCACATCCTTGGCGCCGGCGAGCCCGGGCATCATGGACAAGAGATGCATCCAGAAGGGATGCTGGGGCGGGCTCGCCATTGTCCCGTTGAACAGGAGATAGGGCAGACCCCGGAAATCCGTCTGGACGGCCGCATGCGAGGCCGGCTCCTTGCACAGCACGACACGGTTCTCATTCATGATCAAATCGAAGGGTGCGACGCATTCACAGTCAATGTCGGCGTAGACCCCGCCAAAATGATGCAGCAGCATGTAGCGGGCCGCATCAGAGCGCTGCACGCCGTTCGTATAGCTGCAGAACATCGGCAGGAAATCAGGATAGTGCCCGGCCACGAATTCGAGCAGCATCCGATCGCTCCAGAACATCACCGTCCAGTGCGGATTATGCCGTTTCCAGCTGTCGGCATATGCCTGGAAGCGTGCGGGAACGCTGTCTGTCTTCCATGTCTGGTGCAGGATTGGCGGGATCATCGGCGGCTCATGGGGCGGGAGATTGTCATGTGCCGTCATTCTCCAGTTCAAGCCCGGCACGGATGGCATCGCGGATCGCTTGCGGGCCGAACGTTGCCCATACGGCGTGATGCGCGCGCATGCGCTGTCGTGTCCGGCGCTGGGCGTCGTGACACAGCCCGATGGCCCCATCGGCAAGCCCTTCGTCGGTGGCCGACAAGAGCACCTCGTCGTTCTCGACCAGCTCCAGGCCCTCGGCCGCCAGCGGTGTCGCGATCACCGACACGCCCCAGGCCATCGCCTCCAGGATCTTGATGCGCGTACCGCCGCCCGCTCTGAGCGGGATGATGCTGAGATGGGCGCGGGACAGCAGCGGCGCCACGCTTTCGGGATTTTCGACGAGTTCCACATCAGGCAATCCGGCCAGTGCCCGCACGGTCGCCTTCGGGCCGCGTCCGGCGAGAACAAGCTTGGCGCCGGGCAAAGCCTGCCGGATACGGGGTAATATGGCATGGGCCAATCGCTCTGCGGCGTCGACGTTTGGCGGATAGCCGAGATGGCCGATGAACAGGATCACCGGGAAGCCGCTGTCGGTCGCGGCTTCGGTGGGCAGCGTCTGCGGAATGTCCTCGACATTGGGAATTCCATTGGGAACGACATCGATCGGCACCTTGCGCAGGGAAAGGCCCGTCAGCTTGTCGCGGTCCTGGTTCGAGCAGACCCAGATCCTGTCGACAATGGCGAGTGCCTTTCTTTCGAGACGCCTGATGCCCAGAGATGCCGCGATCGCGGCAAGGCGCGGCCCGGTCGCTTCAGTGCGGCCTATTTGTTGAGCCAGGTCGGACTCGACATTGTGCATGTCGAGGATGAGCTGCCGCACCAGCGGCCGCAACGGCTGCAGCAGCTTGAACAGGCCGATGCTCTCGACCACGACGGTGTCCGGACGAAAGTCTCGAACCAGAGCCTCGAGCCGTGCCAGGGCTGCACGCGAAATGCGATGCTCGGCCCTGATGCGCCACCACCCGATCGAAGCCGTACGGGCCTCGCCCTCGATCGATAGCGCCTCGGCGCGGATCAACGGATCGGGCAGCTTCGCGGCGCTGGCCCGCGGCAGCACCGAGACCAGGCAGGCCGGTCCGAACCCGGCCGCGATCGCGGCATTGCGATAGTTTCTAAGGTCCGCGCCGGAGGTTGGCGGAAAGGCCGGCTCGTGGGACACGATCAGCACGCTGTTCGCTGCTGCGCGCCGGCATGGTAATATCCGGTCGCGCGCCAATGCGGCTCAAGGCGAGCGCCCACGGCGCTGCGTTGCAGGCTCAATCGCAGATGGCATTCACGAGGCCCCCGAAGCCATGGAAATAAGCTTCGACTTGTTTAGACGAATGGCGCTTTCGTCAAGCGCTGGATGATCCCTGGGTCGTCGGATGTGCCCCGCCTGGCGAGACGGTCACAATTCGTGCCGGCAGAATCCGGATGAAAAGATCATCGCCTGGACCAAGCCAGCCAGCGCGCCGCAAGTCGCCTGCGCAAGGAGGTGAACCGGGTTTGCCTGTAGGCATCGCCCGCCATCTTGATGCCTTGCGCCTGCGTCGGGAAGGGATGGATGACATCGGCCAAGGCATGCAATCCCATGCCCGACTTGATGGCGAGCGTCACGGCATTGATCATCTCGCCGGCATGGCTGGCGACGACCGTCGCCCCCAGTATGCGGTCGGATCCCTCCCGGACATGGATCTTGACGAACCCCTCCTCCTCGCCGTCCATCACGGCACGGGCGACATCATGCATCAGCACTGTATAGGTCTTGACCGGGATGCCGTTGCGACGCGCCTCGATCGGATAGAGGCCGACATGGGCGATCTCCGGATCGGTATAGGTGCACCAGGGAACGACGAGCTCACTGAGCTTTTCGTGCCCGCGAAACAGGGCATTGCGCACAACAATGCGCGCCGTCGCCTCGGCGGTATGGGTGAACTTGTATTCGAGACACACATCGCCCGCCGCGTAGATGTGCGGGTTTGTGGTCCTCAGGTGATCGTCCACCTTGATGCCGTTGGCGTCATACGCCACCCCGGCATTTTCCAGGTCGAGATCGTCGACATTGGGCGAACGGCCGACACCGGTGATGATCTCGTCGACGGAAATCGTCGTCGTATCGCCGTCGCGCAGCAGGTCGGCGAGTTTCTTGCCGCGCTCCGTCCGTACCGCCACCACTTCAGTGTTCAGGCGCACCTCGACGCCTTCGCGCGCCAGCGCGTCCGAAAGGATCTGCGCCGCGTCGCGTTCCTCGCCAGGCAGGAACATCGGATCGTTCTGCGCCAGGATGACCTTCGCGCCGAGCAGGCAGAAGGCCTGCGCCGTCTCGCAGCCAAGCGGCCCGCCGCCGATGACCAGCAGCCGTGGGGGGCATTTTGTGAGGTTGAACATGCTCTCATTATCGAGATAGCCGGCCTCGGCAAGTCCCGGAATCGCGGGCCCGCTCGGATGCGCGCCCGTCGCGAGCAATGCCTTCTTGAAATGCAGTGTCTTGTCCGCGACCACCACGCAATCCGGTCCGGCAAAGCGCGCTTCGCCAAAATAAAGGTCGATGCCTTCGGCGGTGATGGCCGCGGCCGAATCGGCGCGGCTGATCCGCTGCCGGATCTGCCGCATCCGCATCATGGCCCGCTCGAAGTCGACATGAAGGCGCTCCGGCGTGTGACCGCCGAAACTCTCGGCATCGCGCATGTCGGCATAGAGCCTGGCCGTGCGGATGATCGACTTCGACGGGACGCCGCCGACATTTGTGCAGGCACCGCCGATCAGCCCGCGTTCGATCAGCGCGACTTTCGCGCCGAGGCGCGCGGCGTCACGCGCCGCGGTCAGCCCGGCCGGCCCGGCGCCGATGACGACGAGATTGTAGGGACCGTCGGGGGTCGGGTTTTTCCAGTGCTGCGGATGCGCGCACCGGACCAGTTCGACGTCGTTGCGATCGACGGGGAAGGCGGCGGCCTTTGACCGTTTACGCGGCATCGCGGCCCCCTGAAGCGGAGCCTGCCGGTTGCGCCAGCCAGCCGCCGGTGAAGCCTGCTTTGCCCAGGCCGCGGCGGATGTGCGGATTGGAGCGCAGCAGCTCCCAGATTAGGCGCGAGCGATGGTTCTCGATCATCATCACCACAATGCCTTGGTCCAGCCCGTAATGACCTTCCGACACCCAGCCGTTGCGGCCGAATTGTCGCCGGTTGGCCAATGTCGGATTGAAGCCGCTCGGCAGCCGGAAATTGTCGATCACCTCGGGATAGCGGTCACCGAGATGGCGCAAGGCGGCCAGGCAAATGTCAGGTGCGAAAGGCAACGACGCCGGATAGGACCATGGTGCGATCGTCCCGTCATCCGGCCCGAACGGTGCGCCGCGCGCGGCATAGCCGGAAAAGCGGTGGCGCCGACGCTCCACGCTGGCGCGGAAGCCGCCCGGCCCGTCGCCAGCCGAAAGCCCCCAAAGGTTCTCGCCATAGCCTTCGAACCCATAAGGGTTGTGGCGGGCATAGTCGCGTTGGAGGTAGGTCGAGCGCCGGCTGTTTTCGAAATAGTCGGAATTCTTCTCGCGCATGAAAGCGTCGCGAATGCCGGCGAAATCGATCCAGGCATGCGAGAACTGATGCATGAACAGCGGCCCGCCATAGAGCACGTCATGGCCGTAGATGTTTTCCCATTGGTAGGTCGCCGTCCAGGCATCGTAACTGTCGTCGGAGGTCGGGCTGTCGGGCGAGGCCATCGACAGCACGTAGAGGATCGTCGCCTCGTTGTAGCCTTCCCAGCCATAGTGCAGGAAACCGCTCTTCGGCTTCCAACCCTGGCGCAAGGTCGCAGTGCTGCCTTGCGCCCATCGCCAGTCGACACGCCGGTAGAGCGTCTCGGCCAGCTGGCGGATTTCGGTTTCCGACTCGTCGTCGCCCGAGAAATGGGAAGCTGCCACCAGCACGCCGGCGATCAGCAGTGCTGTGTCCACCATCGACAGTTCGCAGCGCCAGACGCGCAGGCCAGTCCGCATGTCGAGGAAGTGGTAATAGAAGCCTTTGTGGCCGGTGACCTCTTCACCGCTGCCCTGCGGGCTGGCAGAGAAGAAGCGCAACGCGGCAAGCGTCAGCTTGACCGCCCTCGCACGCGTCATCCAGCCGCGCTCGACTCCGATCGGATAGCAGGACAAGGCGAAGCCGACGACGGCGATGCTGGCCGGCGAATTCGGCCGCGATGTATCGGCAACCAGGCCGTTGTCGGGGTTCACATTCTCCAGGAAATAATCGAAGGCGGCGCGCTGGTAGCGGTCCAGAAGCTCGTCATCGGACAATGCGGCAGGTTCTGTTTTAGGCAAACGATGCAAACTCCAGCCTGATGGACGCGACTCCCAGCGGCGGCACGGTCACATCGAATCCAAGGGTCCGGTCGCGCCAGGCGACCGGTTGTTCCTGCTCCGGCATTGCCGAGGCCGCATGCAATTGCTCGACCATTGCCGGGCTCAGATAATCAGGCTTTCCCTTCGTCGCCCATAGCGCCTTGGCGTTGGCATTTCCCGCATCGATCCGCCGGATGATTGCGGCGGTGGGCATGGGCGCATTCTTGAGTTCGATATGGACGATCTCGTCCGCGATTGGATGCCGCGGCAAGGCGAAATTGGAGATCAGCACGGTCAGCGAATTCCGGTCACGCACGCACCAGCTGTCGACAGTCGGGTGGTTACCTTCCACAGGCAGGATTTCCGCTCCAAGTCCGTGCAACATTTCAAAGGCACGGTAAGCCGGTTTGGCGATGCCGTGAAGGTTCATCAGGCCAAAACCGCCATGAAACGGCACGGAGGGAAAATAGTTCTCCTCGAAAATATCCGAAAACGTCCAGTAGCTATAGCCCTGAACCAGCCCCCTTGCTTCCATCACCGTCTTGACGATGAAGGCGGCGGCATAAGGCTCGTCATGCAGGGGATCGCGCGGGTTCGAAGACGTGCACCATTCGGTGTAATAGAGCGGACGGTCTCCAGCTTGCTGGCGCGCGGTGCGCGCCTGCTCGCGCAACACGCTTCGCGTGCTTACTGAAAGCTGGGTTTCGGTGTCGTCGCCAGGTTGGCCAAAGGCATCGGTTGGGTAGTGGTGGGTGCTGATAAAGTCAGCTGGAAGGCTGTTCTGGGTGCAGTAGGCGATGAACTCGCCGATCCAGGCATTGGCCGCGGTGGCCGGACCGCCGACCTGCAATTGCGTGTCGACGGATTTGATGGCCTTCGCCGTATAGGTATACAGCTTGAAATAGTCTTCCTGCCTGCCGCTGCCGAACGCTTGGAGATTGGGCTCGTTCCAGACCTCGAAGGACCATTGGCGCACCTCCTCCAGGCCGTAGCGGTCAACCCAATGGCCAACGAGTTTGAAGATAAGGGTCGCCCACTGTCCGTAATCCTTCGGCGCACTGACATTGGCGCGGTCGTGGAAGATGATCTGTCCGCTGGACGACAGCATCGTCGGCATGAAGCTCAACTCGACAAAGGGCCGCATGCCGATCGACAGCAGGAAATCGAAGATCTGGTCGGCATTGAAGAACGAATAGAGCGGCTGGTCGTCCTGATCGATGAGCGTACCCATATCGTCATCGAGCAGGCCGTGAAAACGGACATGGCGAAAGCCGAGTTCGTCATGCGCGCGGCGCATCTGCGCCTGCCAGTCCGCACGCAGCGCCAGCGTCGCATGGCCACTGCCGACCGTATGCTCCCAGAAATGCGGGAAGTCCTTGCCTTTGACGCCGAGATCACAGCGAAAGGTCACGCCCGTGGAACTGTCTGAAGGACTATTTGCCTGTCGTATGCACTGCATTGCCAACCATACGCCGACCATGCCGCATTCGTTGCCTGCTCACGCGGATTTGTAGTCGCTGCCTTGCTGTGACGAACCTCTGGGAGACGGCACAACGGAACGATGTCGACGCTGACCGTCCGCCTGGACTATTCGTGATTTCCCTCAAGCTGCTGGCGCAGGGCTTCGACCATCGCCACCAGCGCCGGACCGATTTCGGCATGCGCGCGTTGCTCGGTGATGATCTCGCCGATGCCACCACAGGTGAGGGCGACCAGCGGCGAGCCGTCGCGCGGGCGAAACGGCACGCCGACCGCGTGGATATAGCTGTGCCAGGCGCCGAACGACGTCACATAGCCAAGCCGTGCGTGCTGCGCGATCGCATCCTCGATGGCTGCAATGATCATGGCTGCCTTGTCGGGTTCCGCTTCCTGCAGCCTTTGCACGAGATCGGTGCGTTCCTCCTGTGAAAGTCCCGCCGCGTAGGCCAGCCCCATCGAGGTCTTCCAGATCGGCAAATAGGAGCCCGGATTGAGCCGCAGCGTGACCAGGCTCTCCGACCGGCAATTGGCGAGATAGACCATGTTGAGGCTGTCGCGTGTGCCGATCGCCACGGCAGCGCCTGTCAGGTCGGCCAGCGGCTGCATCAGCGGCCGGGCAATGTGGACGACGGCGCTGGAACTGAGCGCCGAATAACCGAGCGCCACGGTCGCAGGCCCCAGGCTGTAGCGGCCGAGATCCTTGTCGTAGAGGAGGTAGCCGAGCGCGCTCAGCGTATAGGTGATGCGTGAAACCGTGGCCTTGGGCAGGCCGGTGCGCGCGATGATGTCCTGATTGCCGAGCGCGGCGTCACCCGGCCGGAAGGCGCGCAGGATGCCGAGCCCGCGCACCAGCGAGGACGAAAGCTGCGCGCCTTCGCCGTCAAGCTCCGTCTCGTCTCTGGTCGCTCGCTTGCGCACGCTGGCGGTCTTTCTGGCGGAGTGTCCACCTGTCGGGCCGGTCTCTCCGGCGCGGTGCAGTCAAAAATGAAATTAAATTCCATTTATATTGACAGCGGCTTTTGCAGCCTGTCAATATGTCCCCTCGATGGCATCTTCCAGCGCCTTGTGCCATCTTACGAAGCCCGTCCTTGTGAAGGTAGCCACGTGTCCCGCTATATTTTGCGCCGGCTTATCGCCATGCCGTTCCTGGTGCTCGGGATCGTCACCATCGCTTTCCTGATCACCACGGTGACCAAGGGCGATCCGCTGACCGCGATCGTCGCCGAGCAGCAGATGAGCAACCCCGAAGTGGTCGCCGCCGCCAAGGCCCGCTGGGGTCTCGATCGTCCGCTGCCGGAGCGCTATATGATATATCTCGGCAATCTGCTGAGCGGCGACCTCGGCACGTCGTTCATCACCAAGCGCAATGTCGGCACCGACATCCTCTATCGCTTGCCGGCAACGCTCGAACTGGTTTTTGCGGCGATGATCTTCGGCACCACGCTTGGCATCGTGCTTGGCGTGTTGGCCGCCTATTTCCGCAACAGCCTGATCGATCACGGCGCGCGGCTGTTCGCCCTGTTTGGCTCGTCGCTTCCGGTGTTCTGGTCGGGGCTCGGCCTGCTGTTCGTCTTCTCGGTCATGCTGCACTGGCTTCCGGGGCCGGGCAGGGTCGATGCTCGCCTGGCACTGCCACCCGGCATCACCGGTTTCCTCACCATTGATTCGCTGTTGGCCGGCAATCTCACCGTCTTCAAGGACGCGTTGTGGCATCTGCTGCTGCCGGCCTTCGTGCTTGGCTGGACGGTGTCGGGAACCATATCGCGGCTGGTGCGCGCCAACATGCTTGATGTGATGAGCCGCGAATTCGTGCTCACCGCACGCGCCAAGGGGGCAAGCGAGTTCCGTGTCGTCATCGTGCATGCGCTGCGCAACACCATGGTGCCGACCTTGACCGTCATCGGCTATTCCTTCGCCTACCTGATCACCGGCGCGGTGCTGACCGAGACCATCTTTTCCTGGCCGGGCATGGGCTCCTACGCGGTCGAGGCGGCGCGCGCGCTCGATTTCCCGGCGATCATCGGCGTCACCATCGTCGGCGGCCTGGCCTTCCTGGTCACCAACCTCATCACCGACATCCTCTATGTCGTGGCCAATCCGCGGGTGAGGTTGAGCTGATGTCGGCGGTGGTTTCCAAATCCCGTTCCGCCGCCATCCCCGAATGGCTGACCGCGCCGCTTGTCATCGGCACGGTCGTCATCCTGTTCTGGCTGTTCATGACCGTGTTCGCCAATCTGGTCGTGCAGTTCGATCCGCTCGAAATGGTCGCACGTCGCCTGCAGCCGCCGAGCTGGACGCATTGGCTGGGCAGCGATGCGCTTGGCCGCGATGTGCTGGCCCGCACCTTGCACGGCGCGGCGCATTCGCTGCCGATCGCGGTTCTGGTTGTCGTCTCGGCCGTCATCATCGGTTCGTTGCTCGGCGCCATCTCCGGCTTTGTCGGCGGCCTGACGGGTGCGGCGATCATGCGTCTGGTCGACATCACGCTATCCTTCCCGCCAATGCTGCTCGCCATGGCTGTCGCCGCTTCGCTCGGGCCTGGGCTCGGCAATGCGGCCATCGCCATGGTGCTGGTCTGGTGGCCGGTCTACGCCCGTCTCATGCGCGCGCAGGTGCTGGAGGTGAAGGAGCGCGAACATGTCGAGGCAGCGATCGCCGCCGGCGCCCGGCCGCGCCGCGTTCTGTTCACGCACATATTGCCGCTCTGCTGGACCCCGGTGCTGATCAGCGCCACCATGGATCTCGGCCAGGTCGTGCTGCTGGCCGCATCGCTGAGCTTCATCGGCCTCGGCGCCACGCCACCGACGCCCGAATGGGGATCGATGATCTCCGATGGCGCCGTGCATTTCTATCAGTGGTGGATCGCCTTCGGCCCCGGCGTCGCCATCCTCACCATCGTGCTCGGCTTCAACTTCATCGGCGACGGCCTGCGCGACATTCTCGATCCAAGGTCGGACTAACGATGAGCGCACAGGTACTTCCCATGCGCACCGGCGCAGCCGAAAAGCCGGGCGAGCGCGAGCCGCTGCTGTCCATACGCGGCCTGCGGGTCGGGTTCCGCAAGGCCGGCAGCCAATTCGAAGCGGTGCGTGGCATCGACCTCGACGTCGCCAAGGGCGAGGTGGTCGGCATCGTCGGCGAATCCGGCTCGGGCAAATCGGTCGGCATGCTTGCCGCTCTCGGCCTGACCTCTAAGAATGCGGTTGTCACCGGCTCGGTGCGCTTCAAGGGCGAGGAACTGGTCGGCAAGCCGGCGCGCGAAATGCGCAAGATCAGGGGCGCGCGCATCACCATGATCTTTCAGGATCCGCTGTCCTCACTGAACCCGGTGATGACCGTCGGCGCCCAGATCGCCGAGGCGGTCAGGCTGCACCAGCGCGTGACCCGCAAGCAGGCCATGGCGCGCGCGGTAGAATTGCTGAACCTGGTGTCGATCCCGCAGCCGGAACGTCGGGCCAGCCAGTACCCGCATGAATTCTCCGGCGGCATGCGCCAGCGCGCGGTGATCGCCATGGCTGTCGCCAACGATCCCGATTTGTTGATTGCCGACGAGCCGACCACGGCGCTCGACGTCACGGTGCAGGCGCAGATCCTCAACGTGCTGCGCTCGCTGCAGGAGAGGCTCGGCCTTGGCCTGGTGCTGATCACCCATGATCTCGGCGTCGTCGCCGGCCATGCCGACCGCGTCGCGGTCGTCTATTCCGGCCGTGTGGTCGAGCAGGCTGATGTGTCGCAACTGTTCGCCGATCCGCGCCATCCCTACACGCGCGGCCTCATCGCTTCGATCCCCAATCTCGAGGAAAGTCGTGACCGGCTGTTCTCGATCGACGGCTCGCCGCCTGCACTCGGCCGCTTGCCAGGCGGCTGCGCCTTCCATCCGCGCTGCATCCATGCCGAGGCGCGCTGCCGGACCGAAGACCCGCCGCTGCGCGATATCGGTGGCCGGTTCTCGGCCTGCCATTTCGCGACGACCTTGCCGCCCTTCCACAGCGCTGCGCTGGCAGCGGCAAGCCTTGAGACTGGAAGCCTGATCCCATGAGCGCAGCGGAGCAAACTCAAGCCGAAGCCAAGCCGGAAGCAGCGCTTTCGGTGCGTCATCTGGTCAAGGATTTTCCGGTTCGCGGCGGCCTCGTCTTCGACCGCGCGGTTGCCCATGTGCGCGCCGTCGCTGATGTCTCCTTCGACGTGGCACCGGGCGAAACGCTGGGCCTGGTCGGTGAATCGGGTTGCGGCAAGTCGACCCTCGGACGCTGCCTGATGCGGCTGATCGAGCCGACCAGCGGCGAAAGCTGGTTCCGCGGCCAGAATCTTCTGGCGCTCAATCACGAGGACATGCGCCTGATGCGGCGCTACATCCAGCTCGTCTTCCAGGACCCTTACGGGTCGCTGCATCCGCGCATGCGCATCGCCGACAACATCGCCGAGCCGCTGCGCATGAGCGACATGTCGAAGGCGGACCGCCGCGCCCGCGTCGCCGAACTGCTCGAACTGGTGCGGCTCAATCCTGAGCACGGCAAGCGCTACCCGCACGAACTGTCGGGAGGCCAGCGCCAACGCGTCGTCATCGCCCGCGCGCTCGCGCTCAACCCGCAAGTGGTCATCCTCGACGAACCGGTCTCGGCGCTCGACGTCTCGGTGCAAGCCGGCGTGCTCAATTTGCTCAAGGACATCCAGCAGTCCTTCGGCACCTCCTATCTGTTCATCGCCCATGATCTCTCCGTCGTGCGCCACATCTCGCATCAGGTCGCGGTGATGTATCTCGGCAAGATCGTCGAGATCGCACCGGCGGCCGAGCTCTATTCCAGGGCGCTGCACCCCTACACTCAGGCACTTCTGTCGGCGGTGCCGCTCGCCAATCCCGAGAAGGAACGCAAGCGCGAGCGGATCGTGCTGACCGGCGACGTGCCGAGCCCGCTCAATCCGCCCTCCGGCTGCCGCTTCCGCACGCGCTGCTTCAAGGCGCAGGCCATTTGTGCCTCTGTCGAGCCGCCGCTCGATCCGGCGGGTGGTACGCATCGGGTCGCCTGTCATTTCCCGGAGCCCGTCAACACCTTCAGGACCGTCTGACAGGCCGGCACCGAATTTACCCGCGAAGGATTGCGATGTGACTGAAGCCCAGACCAATGATGCCAGCTCGGCGGGTCGTGCACGCCTGCCGCTCGAAGGCATCAAGGTTCTCGATCTCTCGCGTGTGCTGGCTGGTCCTTGGGCGACGATGAGCCTCGCCGATCTCGGCGCCGAAGTCTGGAAGATCGAGAACATCGATGGCGGCGACGACACCCGCGCCTGGTCGGTGCCAAGCTACAAGGGCGTCTCGACCTACTATCTCTGCGCCAATCGCGGCAAGCAGAGCATCGCGCTCGACATGAAGAGCCCGCAAGGCCTGGCGATCGTGCGCGAACTGGCGGCCAAGGCCGACATTGTCGTCGAGAATTTCCGTTCCGGCACCGCCGACCGCCTCGGCGTCGGCTACAGGGAACTCAGCGCTTCCAATCCATGGCTGATCTACTGCTCGATCTCCGGTTACGGCCAGACCGGACCCGATGCCGGCCGGCCCGGCTATGATTTCGTCATGCAGGCCGAGAGCGGCCTGATGGCCATCACCGGCGAGAGTGACGGCGAGCCCATGCGCGTCGGCGTCGCCATCACCGACGTGGTCTGCGGCATGGTCGCGACACAATCGATACTGGCCGCGCTTTACGAGCGCACGACAACCGGCAAGGGCCAGTTCCTCGACCTGTCGCTGATCGACTGTGCGCTCAGCCTCTTGATCAATGTCGGCAGCGGCTACCTCAACACCGGCCGCGAGGTCGCCCGCTACGGCAATGCGCATCCGACGGTCGTCCCCTATCAGATTTTTGAAGCCTCGGACGGCGGCTTCGCGCTGGCCGTTGGCAATGACCGGCAATTCGCGGCATTGTGCGAGCAGGTGGTTGACCTGCCCCATCTGGCGAAAGATCCGCGCTTCATCAAGGCCGGGGCACGCGCCACAAATCGGGAGGCACTGATTCCCGAACTGGTGGAGGTCTTCCGGACCAAGCCGCGTGATCACTGGATGGCCGCCTGTGCGACCGCCAGCGTGCCGGCCGGCACGGTGAAATCGATACCGGAAGTCTTCGACAGCCCGAATGTGCGCGAGCGCGGTCTCATCCAGACCTTGCCGCATCCGCATCTCGGTTCCGTCGCCATGGTGAGGCCGGCGCAAGGGCTTGCCGCGCAACTGACCGCCGGCTTCACGGCGCCGCCCATGCTCGGACAGGACACAGCCGCCATATTGACCGATATCCTCGGCTATAGCCCCGAGACCATCGACCAACTGATCGGCACCGGCGCCATTAGCGTTTACACGCCTGCCGCCGAGCCTGTCCCCGCCTGACCTTTCACGGAGCCCGCAATGTATCCCGACGTCCATCTGCACATCGACGGCTCGTGGCGCCCCGCGCGGGCTGGACGCACCATGCCGATTGTCAATCCTGCGACCGAAGCTGGACTCGGTGCACTCGCCCATGCCGGCATAGACGACCTTGATGAGGCGCTGGCCGCTGCCGCGAAAGGATTCGAGACCTGGCGGGGCGTCTCGCCTTTCGATCGTTCCAAACTTATGCGCAAGGCCGCCAACATCCTGCGCGAGCGCAACGAGCACATCGCCATGCTGATGACGCTCGAACAAGGCAAGCCGATCGCCGAATCGCGCATGGAGGCGCTCGCCGCCGCCGACATCATCGACTGGTTCGCCGAGGAGGCGCGGCGCAGCTACGGTCGCATCGTGCCGGCGCGGCTCGAGGGGGTCAGCCAGTCTGTGATCAAGGAGCCAGTCGGCCCGGTGGCCGCCTTCACGCCGTGGAATTTCCCGCTCAACCAGGCGGTGCGCAAATTGTCGGCCGCGCTCGCCGCCGGTTGCTCGATCATCATCAAGGGACCGGAGGAAACGCCGGCCTCACCAGCGGAGCTGGTGCGTGCCTTCGTCGATGCCGGACTACCCGATGGCGTCTTGAACCTGATCTACGGCACGCCGTCGGAAATCTCGGCCTACCTCATTCCGCATCCGGTGATCCGCAAGATCTCCTTCACCGGCTCGACGCCGGTCGGCAAGCAACTGGCTTCGCTCGCCGGCCTGCACATGAAACGCGCGACGATGGAGCTCGGCGGCCATGCGCCGGTCATCGTCCTGCCCGATGCCGACCTCGACCGCGCCGCGCGCTCGATGGTGGCGTCGAAATTCCGCAATGCCGGCCAGATCTGCGTCGCGCCGACGCGCTTCCTTGTCGCCAACGCTGTCTATGATGATTTCGTCGGCCGCTTCGCCGAGGCGACCCGGCAGATCAAGGTCGGCGATGGCATGGCCGAGGGCACGACCATGGGCCCGCTCGCCAATCCGCGCCGCGTCCAGGCGATGGAGGAGCTGGTTCACGACGCCGTGCAGAAGGGCGCCGAACTCGTCACCGGCGGCAAGCGCATCGGCAACTCCGGCTATTTCTTCGAACCAACCATCCTGTCGAACGTCGGCACCGATGCCCGTGCCATGAACGAGGAGCCGTTCGGGCCGCTGGCATTGATGACGCCGGTAAGCGGACTGGACGAGGCGCTCGCCGAGGCCAATCGGTTGAACTACGGCCTTGCCGCCTATGGCTTCACCCGCTCGGCCGCGAGCGTGGCGAAAATGTCGTCGGGCATCGCCAGCGGTATGGTGTCGATCAACCATTATGGCCTGGCGCTGCCGGAGGTGCCGTTCGGCGGCATCAACGATTCCGGCAACGGCACGGAAGGCGGCGCGGATGCGCTGGAGAGCTATCTGAACTCGAAGTTTGTCTCGCACTTGCAGGTGGAATGACCGGCAGGTCGACTGACCGGCCGGTTCCTTGCCGGCCGCCAGCTACTTCTGCTGCCCATAGGTCTTGTAGCGTCCGCGAATGGCGGCGAGTTCGGTGCCCTCGATCAGCACCGGCGTGCCGGCGCTGCGCGCCAGGAGATATTGCCGTGCCAGGGTTTCGAGCTTGATGGTGCGGATCAGTGCCGTGTCCAGATCGCCGCCAAAGGCGATCATGCCGTGATTGGCGAGCAGGCAGGCGGTACGGTCCTTGAGCGCCGTCACTGTCACCTTGGCCAGATCGCTCGACGCAAACAGCGCGTAGTCCGAACAGCGCACATCGTCGCCGCCGAAGCCTGCCACCATGTAGTGGAACAGCGGCAGCGGTTCGCGCAGGCAGGACAGCGCCACGCAATGGTCGGGGTGGGCATGCACCACGGCGCCGGCCTCCGGGAATGCCTTGTAGATCTCGGCATGCATTTCCCATTCGCTCGATGGCTTGAAGGCGCCGTCCCAGGACCCGTCGAGGCGCATCGCCACCATCTGCTCCGGTCGCAGCTTGCTGGTGGCTATTCCCGTCGGCGTGATCAGCATGCCCTCCGCCGTTCGCACGCTGATGTTACCCGTCGTGCCGACATTCATGCCGCTGGCGTCCAGGGTCTCGGTCGCAGTAATCAGACTGGCGCGTGCGGTATCCATTACGATGCTTTCCCTGGAGTTGGCCCTGTAGTCGATTTTGTCGGCGGCCATGTGTCGATTGCCGGCGCGATGGCGGTTGCCCGTGTCATGTCTTGCAGAACCTCGGCGAAGATATCGGGGCCGCCGAGCTTTCCGGATTTGAGCATCAACGCGAGCGGATCGTTCGGCAGGCCGGGCAGGTCGGCAATGGCGCGCGACAGGCCGGGGCCTTCATAGGCGCCCATCGCTATCTGGGTGATGCCGAGCGCCTTGACCACCGAGCCCGCGGTCTCGCCGCCGGCGACGACCAGCCGCCGCACGCCGAGATCGCGCACCAGAATCTGTGCAATCTCGGCCAGGATTCCTTCCGCCATTGCCGCAACCGCGTCGCGGCCATGCGCCTGCTGAAGCGCTTCGACCGTCGCCTGCGGCGCCGTCGTGGCGATCGCGATCATCGCGTGTGGCAAATGCTGCTCAGCAAAGGCCCGTGCTTGTGCCATGACATCGGCACCAGCGAAGGCACTGGTGAGGTCGATGGTCAACAGCGGATTGTTTTGCGCGAAGCGGTCGAGCTGTTCGATGGTGCGGTCGGCGACACTGCCGGCCAGCACCGCTGCCGGGCCGCTCACAGCCGGCAGGCTGGCCGCAACGAGATCATCACGGTTCACCAGCCCATGCGCCAGCCAGGCTGGTGGCAGGTGCGCGGCGATCGAGGAGTTGCCGGTCATCAGCGGAAGGTCGAAGGCGGCTTGCGCGATCGCCGCCAGGTCGCGCTCGCGCAGCGTATCGGTGACAAGCAAGGTCTCGCCGCGCGCGCCTTTCTCCCGCACGGCGTCGCGGATCGCTTCCGGGCCGGCATCGATGGTGAGCCAGGGCACCAGCCCGGCTCTGCCTTTGCTTTGCGCCTGCAGCACGCGGACCAGATTGGAATCGGTCATCGGCGTCAGCGGATCGAAACGCTTGGGCGATTCGGCCAGCAACTGCATACCGCCGAACATATGCCCCTGGTAGACGGTGCGGCCAGTCTCGCACAGCGCCGGCGTGAACAGCGTCACGCCGCCGCCGAGCCGCTCGAGCAGCGCTTCCGCGCAAGGGCCGATATTGCCGGCCGGCGTTGAATCGAAGGTGGCGCAATATTTGAAGAAGATCTGCCGCGCGCCCGCTTCGAGCAGCCGGTCGGCTGCCTCGATCACCTGGCGCACCGCATCGCCGGCGGCAATGACGCGGGTCTTGAGCAGGATCACATGGGCAAGGTTGCCAGAAGGGATCGGCGCCTCCAACCCGACGGTGCATCCCGTGGCAATGCCGCGCGCCACCAGCATCGACGCCAGCTCGGTGCCGCCGGTCAGATCGTCGGCGATGGCGCCGAGCAGAAGGGAAGGCGTCGACGCGGTCATACGCTTCGGCTCATTTTTGCGTGTCTCATGTCGATGGTCAGGTCGGTCGTGATATCATATACACAGCCCGCTCGACTCAGGCGACGCCTGCGCCCCTGCAAGGACGGAGACTGGATGTGACTGCTTCCATCGCGCCGATCGCGCGCGACAATCTGACGACCCGCGTCTACGAAGAGCTGCGCCGCGCCATGATGGAAGGCCGCTTCTGGCCCGGCCATCGCTTCAAGATCCGCGACCTCGCCGCCAGCCTCGAAGTGTCCGAAACGCCGGTGCGCGAAGCGCTGATGCAGCTGGTGCGCGAAAAGGGCCTGGAGATGGAGGCGGGGCGCTCGATCACCGTCGCCCAGCTGTCGCTCGCCCAGTATCTTGAGCTGCGCAGCATACGTCTGCATCTCGAAGGCATGGCGGGCGCGGCGGCGACGACGCGCATCGAGCCGCGTGAGATCGACCGCCTGGCCGAGGTGCACGAAAAGCTGATCGCCGACGAGGACAATGGCCACTGGTTCGAAGCAGTCCGCGACAATTGGGAATTCCACCACTCGATCTACCAGGCAGCGGGCATGCCGGAACTGCTGGCCATCATCGAGGGCATCTGGCTGCGCAACGGGCCGCTGGTCAACTATCAATACCCAAACGCCAGGCCGACCTATGATGGCCGCCACCGCCATCTCGACATCCTCGAAGCACTGCGGGCACGCGACGAGAATGGCGTGCGCAAGGGCATCCAGCAGGACATGATCGAAGGCGGCCGCCTGCTGGTCAAGGTGCTCGAGCGGCTGAACGACGGCTCGGTCACTTCGGAAGAATTGCGCCGCGCGGCGCAGAACGGCCGCCTGGTCTCGGCGGCCGGCTGAGCGATCTTTTCTCTCCAAACGCACAGGCGCTGGCTCACGCCACTTGCGCCGCTGCGGCCATGCCCGCATCGGCGGCCTGAAGCGCCAGATCAACGTCTTTCGCCGTATGCGCGGCGCTCAGGAACATGTTGTGCCGGGGGTGGAAATAGGCGCCTTCGCGCAAGGCGGCCGAACAGAAGGCGTCTGCTTTCCTGAACTCGGCGTCGCCGTCGAACAGCACCATCGGCATAGACACCGGGCCGGTCTGGCGAAGCGAAAGGCCACGCTTCTTCGCGGCCGCGTCCAGGCCCGTCCTCAACCTCTCACCGGCGGCATTCATGCTGGCGATCGCATTGGTGTCGCGCAGCGTCTTGATGGTGGCGATGGAAGCTGCCATGGCGACGGCGCCATACCAGAACGAGCCCGTCATATAGACCTTGGTCGCGGCTTCTCTGAACCGATCCGTGCCGGTGATGGCGGCGAGCGGATAGCCATTGGCGATCGCCTTGGAGAAGGCAGAAAGGTCGGGCCGCACGCCGAGCGGCTCCCAGCTGCCGGCGAGGTCGATGCGGAATCCGGCCCGCACATCGTCGACGATCAGTGCCGCGTCGGCGGCTGTGGTGAGCTCGCGCGCCCGCTTGGCGAAGGCGGCGGTCGGCAGTTCCTGATCGCGGGCAATGTCGTGCCGGAAGGCGGTGACGACGACCGCGGCAAGATCATTGCCGGCCTGCTCGACGGCGGCCTCCAGGCTGGCGACGTCATTATAGTCGAAATGGATCAGATGGGCGCGATCCTCGGCGGTGACGCCGGCAAGCGAGGGCGTGCACCACGGCACAGCGCCGTGATAGGAGCCGCGCGCCACCAGCACCTTGCGCCGGCCGGTGCCGGCACGTGCGATCGTCACGCAAGCGGTGGTGGCGTCGGTGCCGTTCTTCTGTAGCATCGCCCAGTCGGCATGCGCCACGGTTTCCACCAGCAACTCGGCCAGTTCGACCAGCACTTCACCGGGGCCATTCATGGCGTCACCGAGGCTACGCTGCCGCGCCGCCGCTTCCTCGACCGCCTGGTGGTGATGCCCAAGAATGTTCGGGCCCCAGCTGCACATCAGGTCGATGTATTCGCGCCCGTCGACATCCCACACTCGGCAGCCATCGGCGCGCTCGAAGAATTGCGGATAGGCCGAGCCGAGATAGCGCGTGGCCATATGGCCCCACATGCCGCCCGGAATGACCGAGGCCGCGCGCTCGCGCAGCAACTGGTCCTTGGAGTTGATCAGGGAAGGCATGGCGAAGTCTCCGCTCATTGATATATCATATATTAATTTGAGTGCTGGAAGAACAGGATTTGTCGGTCTTCCCGGGGAGAACGGGAGGCGGTTGGCCGCCTCCCGCAATCTGTTCGCTCAGTGGCTGAGTTCGGCCAGCGGTAGGTTGCAGCAGGCGCTGTAGCGCACCCCCTTGACGTCGGACTTGTAGGCCAGGATCAAGTTCGGGCTGACCAGCGGCAGGATGATCCTGTCCTTGATCATCTCTTCGCCGACCTGGTGCCACAGCTTGGCGGCCTCGTCACCGCTTGCTGCAAGCGCTGCCTTGTAGATGTCCGCTTCCTTCGGGTTGATCACCGATGGGTCACGTTCGGCGCCGGCGCGCCGCGACCATGGGCTGCCCTTGGTCATGGCGAAATAATCGACGTACTGCGAGGTGCCGTAATAGTCCGGCGCGTAGAACACCGCGGTCATCGGGATGCCGTCGCCATTGACGCGCTCGCGCCAGTTGGCGAAGGGGATCGGCTGCAGGTCGAGCTTGATGTTGACCTTGGCGAGATCCTGCTGGACCTTCTGCATCAACAGCGAGAGATCGACGCCGTAGACGTTCATGCCGGGGAAGGCCGCTTCCATCTCGAAGCCGTCGGCATGGCCGGCCTTGGCCAGCAGCGCCTTGGCCTTGTCGAGATCATAAGGCTGCGCCTCGAAACCCGAACCGCCGGGGAAACCGAGCGGGATCGGCGCGCTGATCAGCTGGCCCTCGGAGCCGATGGTGAAGTCGAGGATGCTGGGGCGGTCAAGCGCTAGCGAGATCGCCTCGCGCACGTCAGGCGTCAGCGGAACCTTGTTGGCCTTGGCGCCGGGCGACAGGGCGACATAGATGAAGTTGTAGGACGGCACCGTCTCGACCTTCACATCGCTGCCGGTCATCGTCTTGGCGGTGTCCGGGTCGATCTGCATGGCGATGTCGGCGGTGCCGCTCTGCAGCATCTGCGCCTGTGCCACCGCGTCCTTGGTCTGGCGGATGACGATCTCGCTCAGCGCCGGCGCGGTGCGCCAGTACTTGTCGTTGCGCACCAGGCGCACTTCCGAATTCGGCTCATAGGATTTCAAAACGAACGGTGCGCTGCCGGCCGAATGCGCCAGGAACCAGGCTTCGGCATTGTCGGTGGTCGAGGCGTCCGCGCCGGCCTTGGCGCCGGCTTCCGAAGCGACCTTGCTGTTGACGACGGCAGTATAGGGTGCGGCCGCGATGTTGAGAAATTCCGAGCTCGGCGCCACCATCTTGACGACGACCGTATGCGCGTCCGGGGTCTCGATCGAGGCGACATTGTCCATCAGGAACGAGGCGCTGCCCTTGAGGTTCTTCAGCCGCTCCCATGACCACTTCACGTCCTTGGCCTCGACCGGCGAGCCGTCCGAGAATTTGGCGGCCGGGTCGAGCGTGAAGGTGAAGCTGGTCTGGTCGGCATTGCCTTCCCACTTTGAAGCGAGCAACGGGATCAGCTTGTTGTCCTTGTCCAGTGTCAGCAGCGATTCATAGACGCTGGAATTGTAGATCTGGCAGGTGTCGCAGAAGGCCCGGTGCGGATCGAGCGAGTTGAGGTCGATGTTGCGCGCGATGACCAGCGGCTTCTGGTCCTGCGCGAAGGTCGACGGCGCCCAGAAGGCACTGGTGGCCATAAGCACGGCCGCCAGCATCGTCGCCCTGGTCTTGGCTTTCGGTAGGATATTCATTTCAGTTCTCCCATTTTCTTGTCGGATCGTTGTGGCAATGCGTCAGCTCTGACCACCCACACCGGTGAGCGATCGAAGCGCGGCCTTGAGCTTGTCAGCGCCGCCCAGTGCGGCGCGGTTGAGCGGGGCCGATACGACGGGAGCCGAAAGGCTTCCCGTCACATGCAGGATCTCGTGATCGAGATAGTCGAACACGCGGTCCTGAATCTCCTGTGTCAGTCGTCCGCCAAGCGACAGCCCGCGCTGCACCTGCTCCACGACGGCAACCCGGTTGGTCTTGCGGATCGAGGCTTCCACCAGCTTCCAGTCGAGCCCGGTCGGGTCGAGGCTGCGCAAATCGATGATCTCGGCATCGACGCCGGTCTCCTCCGTCACCTGGCAGGCAACGGACACCATGCTGGCGCTGGTCAGCAGCGTGCAGGCGCTGCCCGCTCTGACGATTTTCGCCTTCCCCAGCCGCACGCAATAGTCGCGGTCTTCGGTCGGGGCGGGCCCTTCGCTCGGGAACAATTCGACATGCTCGATAATGACGACCGGGTCGTCACATTTCAGTGCCGAATTCATCAGGCCGATATAGTCGAAGGGTGTCGTTGGCGCGACGATGCGCCAGCCGGGATAGAGTGCGAACAGGCCGGATGGATCGCCCGAATGCTGCGAGCCGTAGCCAGTGTGCGGCGAGACGCGCACCCGCACTACGATCGGCACCGGGAAGCTGCCGCCGAACATGTGGCGCACCTTGCTGACCGCGTTGAAAAGCTGGTCTGCGGCCACAAGGCAAAAGTCGCCGAACATGATTTCGACGATCGGCCGCAGGCCGCACAGGGCCGCACCCAGCGCCACGCCGACAAAACCGTTTTCGGCGATCGGCATGGCCAGCACGCGTTCGGGCCAGCGCTCCAGCGCGCCCTTGGTGGCGCCCGAGACGCCGCCGCGCAGACGATGCACATCCTCGCCCATGATGATGATGCGCGGGTCCTGCTCCATGGCGCGCGCGATCACTTCGGACACGGCAACCATGAACTTGACCGGCCTGGTCTCGGCCGGCGGTACGTCCTCGATCTCGAGGAAGCGCTCGCCGCTCAGCTCCGACAGGTCGCCACGAATCTGGTTGTCGACTTCATCAGCGTCCGGCCAAAGATAGTCGGGAATGCGCAGCGCGTTGCCGCTCATCTCGGTCAGCGAATCGGCGGCGGTGTCGACCACCTCCCTGACGCGTTGGTCGAGCGTGGCGAGGTCGGAGGCATCGAGAACGCCCATCGTCTTCAGCCGCGCCGCCATCGTGGTGAGCGGATCGCGTGCCTTCCAAATGTCTTCCTCGGCGCGCGTGCGATAGCCGAACTCGCTGCCCGGCCGTGCGCCGCTCTGGTGCAGGAAGCGGTAGCAGAGCGCCTCGACCAGCACCGGGCCGCCATCTTCCTCGATCGTCCGGCGCGCCTCGCGCATGGCGTGATGGACAGCCACCACATCCATGCCGTCGCATTCGATGCCGCGAAAGCCCAGCATCGGTCCGCGCGACGCCAGCCGCGTCTCGCGCGTCTGTTCGTTGACATGGGTGGAGACGGCATAAAAATTGTTTTCGGCGAAGAAGATCACCGGCAGCCGGTAGAGGGCCGCAATGTTCATCGCCTCATAGGCAGGTCCCGCCATCATCGTGCCGTCGCCGAAGAAGGCGACCGAGATGTTGCCGGTGCCGAGCAGCTTGTCGGCCAGCGCATAGCCGGCCGCGTGCGGCAGGTTGCCGCCGATGATGGCGCTGGTGCCCGGAATGCCGGAAGCGTCGTCGCGCATATGCATCGAGCCGCCACGGCCGCCGCAATAGCCTAACTTGAGACCCATGATCTCTGCCATCAGGCCGCGCACCGAACCCTGCATGTCCGGATTGAAGGTGTCGTGGAGAGGATCAAAACCGGTTGGCGTCTGAGCATTGACCAGCTTCGCCAGCACCTGGTGATGGGCGCGATGCGTGCCGTTGATGCGGTCACCGGTGCCGACCATCGACATGGCGCCGACCGCCGTCGCCTCCTGTCCGATGCTCGCATGCGCCGGGCCGTGCACCAGCCCGGCACTGGCAAGGTCGAGCACCTTTTCCTCGAACCGACGGATCAGTAGCATCTGGTGATACCAGCGCACGAGGTTCGAAACCTCGGCGGCGTTCCAGTCAGAATCATCGACGTCGAGCCGCAACCAGGGCGCAGATGGCTGGATCGATGTCTGCTGGACCATTCAGGCTAGTTCCATTCCGATAGATGATATATCAAATATTTTCTCAGTAGATTGTGCCAGGCGATTTTCTGGACATGACACTGGCTTGCTAGGTTCGGCACTTAAATGGAATTAAATTTCATTTTTTGTGCGGAGCCGAGACTAAGCTGGGATGGCGGCGTTCCGCAAGTGGAAATTTTGAGACGATCGGTAAGTCTTTCCAGGTTCGAAAACCGCGTGCAGATTTCAGGTGCAGCCAGGCGTTGGTATGATATAATCACACCAACCTTACAGGAGAAATCATGGCCGCCACTGAAAAACGCACGTTCAGCCTGCCGGCAGAACAGGCAGCTTTCATCGACCGTCTCGTTGAATCGGGAACCTATGCGACCAGCAGCGAAGTGATCCGCGCCGGGCTTCGTGCCCTGCAAGAGCGCGACGCGGCCGTAGAGCGCTGGCTACGCGAGGAAGTCGTGCCGACCTATGACAGATGGAAGGCAGATCCCACGGGCATTTCCGTAGAAGAGATGGCCGAGCGGGCGCGCAAACGCCACCAGGCGCGTTCGCAGGGGGACGCGTGAAGCAACGGGTTGTCATTTATTCCCGCAAGGCCGCCGACGACCTCGACTGGATTTACCACGCCATTGCGGGGGCCAGCAGCGCCATCACGGCTGACGGCTACGATCAACGAATAAGGGCATTCTGCGAACGCCTCGATCACGGCTCGGAGCGGGGCTCGCGTCGGGACGACCTGCGGTCGGGGCTTCGCATTATTGGATTTGAACGCCGCGTCACCGTTGCCTTCATTGTGGAACCCGACCGGGTGGTGATTTTGCGTGTGTTCTATGGCGGCGCCAATTGGGAGGACGAACTCTAAACTCCCAGCTATCGGTCCGCCCGGTGCTGAAAAAACTGCAAAAAAAGTTCCCGCTCGGAGGTGATGTCGAGCTTCTCATAGATGCGCCGGCGGTGGTTCTTGACCGTGCCGACGGTGATGCCGAGCCGCTCGGCGATGTTGGCAGTCGGGTGACCGGCCAAGATCAGTTGCACCAGTTCCCGCTCGCGCAGCGACAGTTCCGGCCACAGGCTCATCGGGATGGTCGGTTCCTGCCGGGGCGAGGCGCCGGGGGCGGTTGGCGCCGAGGTGCGGGAGAACTCGTTTCCACGCGCGGTAATGTCGAGTGCGTGCAAGGCTTCGAATACCGGCAACCGTTCTTCCAATTGAGCGATCTCGTTGTCCTTGAATGAAGCGGTCGAGCGATCGAGGAAAATGCCCAGGCACCAGTCGCCGCCATCGGCCAGCATGATGCCAACCTCGTCGCAGATTTCCGACTGCGCCAGGAAGCCGGCAATGTACTGACCGCGCTTGGCCTCGTCGTCGTCGAGCCGCTTC
Source organism: Mesorhizobium loti CJ3sym (assembly GCF_000472785.1). Lineage (GTDB taxonomy): Bacteria > Pseudomonadota > Alphaproteobacteria > Rhizobiales > Rhizobiaceae > Mesorhizobium > Mesorhizobium loti_E. The sequence goes on along the minus strand of NZ_AXAL01000027.1, from coordinate 22,458 downwards.
AGCGGCATGATGCCGAGCCTGCGCTCCCGCCGCCATGAGGCGTAGAACGGGTCGAAGACATAGTAGTTGTCGAGATAGAGCCGGACCATCTCGTCCGAGAAGCGCCGGTGTTTGACGAATTCTGGCGTCTGCGTCGCCGAATAGCGCGTCACCGTGACGAGGTCGTGCTCGATGTCCCCGCCGATCAGGTCGATCAGGCAGTCGACATGCCTGTCCGTGCCGGTGGCGGCGATCGCCCTGGCGAGCGGCGCCCAGATAGTGCCCATGCGCATGCCCTCTTCTCGGCGATCCCGGCCCGACCGTCATTGTGTCTTTAGGCATATGGCGCAAGGCCGCCTCTCGAATCTAGCCTAGCTCCATCCTAGACCAGATACCGAGGCGACCGTGACCCAACCCAATCCCTCTGCCCCGATAATCGGCAATCCGATCGTGATCGGTATCGACGCCGGCGGCACCATGACCGACACGATCCTTGTCGATCAGGACGGCCACTTCAAGATCGGCAAGTCGGCGACCACACCGAAGAACGAAGCCGAGGGCTTCCTCGCATCGGCCGAGGACGCGGCGGATGCCTGGGGAATTTCGCTGGAGTCCCTGTTTTCCGGCGTCAACGTCGTGCTCTATTCCGGCACCGGCATGCTCAACACGCTGTTGTCGCGCACCGGCCGTCGCCTCGGCCTGATCACCACCAAGGGCCTCGAGGACATGATCCTGATGGGCCGCGGCCTGCAGGCCTGGGCCGATTATTCCTATGCCGACCGGCTGCATGCGGTGACGCATCATCATCCCGATCCGCTGGTGCCGCGCCGCCGCACCCATGGCGTCACCGAGCGCATCGACCAGTTCGGCGACATCGTGTTGCCGCTCTACGAGCATGAGGTTTCCGCCGCCGCAAAAAAACTGATCGCCGACAAGGTCGAGGCGATCTGCATCATGACGATCTTCTCGCACGTCAATCCGGTGCACGAAAAGCGCATTGCTGAGATCTGCCGCGAGGAGATCGCCAAGGCTGGCGCCGACATCATCGTCTACACCAGCCACGAGGTTCGCCCGGTCATCCGCGAACAGTCGCGGCTGAACTCGGTGCTGATCGAGGCTTACGCCACCTCGCGCGGCCGCAAGCAGCTTAGGGGTATCGAGGACGTCTCGAAGAAATACGGCTTCAAATATGGCGTGCAGACGCTGCTCTCGTTCGGCGGCTTGACCTCGATCAACCATCCGCGCTTGCATGAAACCATGATCTCAGGTCCGATAGGCGGCATCCTTGGTGCGGCCTATGTCGGCAAGCTGATCGGCAACGACTCGCTGATCTGTTCAGACATGGGTGGTACTTCCTTCGACATGGGCGTCATCTCGCGCGGCCAGACGCGGATCGAGAACGAGCCGCTGATGGACCGTTTCAAGCTCAACGTGCCGACGCTGCATCTCGACACGATTGGCGCCGGCGCCGGCATGATCCTCAAGGTCGACCCGCTGACCAAGAAGGTCTCGCTCGGACCGGAAAGCGCTGGCTCCGACCCCGGCCCGATCTGCTTCGCCAAGGGCGGCACCGAACCGACCATCGCCGATTGCGACGCCATTCTCGGCCGCCTCAACCCGTATTATTTCCTCGGCGGCAAGGTCGTCTTGCAGGTCGAAAAGGCGCGCAAGGCCTTCGAGGAAAAGTGCTCCAGCATCCTTGGCGTTGGGGTCGAGGAGGCTGCCGAAGGCATGATCGAGATGCTGGAGGCCGACGCCAACAACGCACTGCGCCGCGTCATCTCCGGCCAGGGCATCCACCCCTCGGAATTCACGCTGCTCTCCTATGGCGGCTCCGGCCCGCTGCATCTCGCCGGCTGCTCCAGGGGCATCGGCTTCAAGGACATCATCACCTTCCAGTTCGCCGCCGCCTTCTCGGCCTTCGGCTGCACCACCGCTGATTTCATGCGCCGCCACTCGGTGTCGACGCAGCACGACATCGGCGCGCGGGCAAGCGATGACGAACTGCTCGCCTTCGGCAAAAAGGTCACCACAGTCTGGAACGACCTGACCAAGGCAGCGGTCGACGAGATGATCACCGACGGCCATGCGCGCGATAAGATCAAGACCGTGCCGTTCCTGATGATGCGCTACACCGGCCAGCTCGAGGACGTCGAAGTCATGGCGCCGCTTGCCGAGGTCAATTCGGCCGACGACATGCGCAGGGTTATCGACGAGTTCGAGGCGGTCTACGCCAAGGTCAACCATCGCGTGTCGCGCTATGGCGAGGCCGGCTTCACCATCACCGAGCTCGGCCTCATCGCCACCGCCGACAAGGTCAAGCCGGTGCTGCTCAAGCGCCCGCTCGGCAAGTCCGACCCGGCAGCCGCCCACAAGGGCGTGCGCGAAGCCTATATTGGCGGGCGCTGGCACAAGGCCAATCTCTACGAGATGGATCTGCTGCAGCCTGGCCATGAAGTGATCGGCCCGGCCATCATCGAACATCCGGCCACCACGCTCGTCGTTCATCCGCAGGACCGTGTCCATGTCGATGAATGGACGCTGCTGCACTACACCCACGCTTGAGAGGGCGACCGCCATGTTGGACAAACCTGCTTCGGCCCTGCGCCTTCGCGAAAGACTGCTCGATTCCGAGCGGCTGATGGAAGAGACCGGCTGCTATGACGGCATCACGGAACTCACGCTGCGCAACCAGGACCCGCTGAAATTCGAGACGCTGCACACCAAGCTGCGCGCCTATTGCGTCTCGGCCCGCGAAATGGCGCGTCGCATCTCGGCCTCGCCCGGCGTGCGCGAGGTCGGCGAGATGGTGGTCGCCATTTACACACCCGAGGGCGATGCGATTGCGCTCTCCAACGGCATCATGGTGCATGTCCACACGATGAGCCGCTTCATCAAGTGGATGATCAAGAACAATTACGAGGAAAACCCGAAGATCCGCGAAGGCGATATCTTCGCCAACAACGATGCCTTCATCGGCACGGTGCAGGTGCCCGATGTCATGGACGTGGTGCCGATCTTCCATGAAGGCACGCTGGTCGGCTGGGCGGGCGCTGTCTGCCACGAGCTGGAAGCCGGCGGCATCACGCCCGGTGGCGACGTCTGCCTCGCACAGGAGCGCTTCACCGAAGGCCTGTTCGTCTGCGCCGAGAAGATCGGCGAGAATGACGAGATCCGCCGCGACTATGTCATCCGCTGCGAGCGCAATCTGCGCATGCCGATCTACTGGGTGCTCGACGAGAAAGCCAAGGTCGCCTCCTGCATCGACATGCGCGAAAGCGTCCAGCAACTGATCTCCGAGATCGGCCTCGACTACTGGATGAAGGTATCGAAGGAATTCATCGAGGAGGGCCGCCGCGCCCAGCTCGCCCGCACCCGCCAGCTCACCGTTCCCGGCATCTATCGCGGCCACACCTTCTATGGCCACGTCACGGCGGGCAAGCCTGGTTTCCAGCTGCTCGGCGATCCCGACTGGCTCTACAACATCCCGATCGAGATGGAGATCACCACCGACGGCAAGATCACCATGGACTTCGAGGGCACGCAGCCCTGGGGATACCACTCGATGAACTGCACGCCGGCCGGCATGGATGGCGGCATGTTCGTCACCTTGACTCAGCACATGAATTTCGAAGGGCTGGTCAATGACGGCGCCTGGATGGCGACCGAGCTGAAACTGCCGCATGGCACCTGGACCAACCCCGACAACGAGATGGTGGCCACCGCCACGTCGTGGGCGCTGCTGCTGCCGGCCTATGGTGTGTTCCAGCGGCTTTTGTCGCGCGGCTTCGTGGCGCGCGGTTTCGTCGAGGAGGCTTTCGTCGGCCAGGTCAACAGCCCGATGATCGAGATGGGTGGCGAAAGCCAGTACGGCACGCCCTTCGGCATGGCGCATTTTGAATGCGCCGCCGCCGGCTCCGGCGCGCTGGCCATCGCCGATGGCCTCGACACCGCCTATGTCGGCTGGAATCCGGAATCCGACATGGGCAACATCGAGGTCTGGGAACAGTCGATGCCTATGGTCTATATCGGCCGCTCGATCGTGCCGAATTCGGGTGGCGCCGGTAAATATCGCGGCGGCTGCTCTTTTGTCTCGACCTGGCTGATCAACAAGACCTCGCATCTGCGGCTCCACACTTCGGAGCACTCTTCCAGAGTGTTCGACAATGGCGGCATGTGCGGCGGTTATCCTGCGCCGACCTGCCAGAAGCATCGCGCGGTGCGCAACTCCAACATCCACGAACTGGCGGCCAAGGGCGAACCGCTGGCGCATGCGCCCGGCATCGACCCTGACGTCTCCGACTATGAGAAGAATATCGGCGGCGACCATGTCGTGGTCGAAGGCCCTTACATCACCGCGCCGCACAAATCCGGCGACATCTTCAGCCATTTCTACAATGGCGGCGGCGGTTACGGCGACGTGCTGGAGCGCGATCCGATCAAGACGGCCTGGGATGTCGAGAACGGTTTCCTCACCCGCCAGGCGGCCGACCAGGTTTTCGGCATCATTCTGAAGGACGATGCCGAGGGCTATCCGGTTGCCGATATCGACGCCACGGTTAAACGCCGTGCCGAGATACGCAAGCAGCGCCTGGCCAAGGCGATCCCGGTTTCGGACTGGATCGCCGGCGAGCGCGGTCGCGTCGAGAAGGCCGACTTCGCCCCCGAGGTGAAGAAAATGTACACCAGCGCGATCAAGCTGTCCTCGCGCTTCACCAAGGAATTGAGTGATTTCTGGAACGTCGATGCCAAATCGATCTTCATGCCGGGAGCAAAGCCATGACCTCGTACAGCAAGGAAGTCCTTGCCGATCTGGCCGCGGGCCAGCTGCCCTGGCCGCAGACAAAGCGCATCATGAGCGCCTACAAGGATGATGACCGCTTCTTCAAGATGGTCGCCGTCCATCAGGACCGCGTCGCCTGGAAGGACCCGATCCTGCTGCCGGTCTCGGATCATTTGTTCATCTGCCAGAGCGGCGACGAGCGGATCACCCGCTGCGAATGCGGCCACTCCTTCGGCGACTACCGCAAGAACTGGAAGCTCAAGGCCGCGATCATCGTGCGCAACACCGAGGAAGCGTTGCGCGAGATCTATCCCAACAGCGATATCCCCGATCCGCAGTGGATGGAAATCCGCGAATTCATCTGCCCTCAATGCGGCACCATGCACGAGGTCGAAGCGGCCGCACCCGGCTATCCCATCGTGCATGATTTCGAACCCGATCTCGAAGGCTTCTATCGCGAATGGCTGGGCAAACCACTTTAGCGAACTGATTTTGTGAATCTCGTCGCCGGCAAGGTAGCGTTCTTTGCCGGCACCGGCCTATGAATAGCGTGTCGGACGTTGGCATCGGAGACTGGCCACATGACAAACCTTTCCGGCCGCAGCGCGATCGTCACCGGCGGGTTTTCCGGCATGGGCTTCGCCATCGCGGCGGCCCTGGCGCAGGCCGGCGCCAATGTCGCCGTCGGCTCCTACATCGCGCCCGCCGGGGCCGACAAATCCGATGCCGCCTACTATCCCGGCGCTGACGAGATCGAGCGGGTTCGCGCAGCTCTCGCGGCCCACGGCACGAGGGTTCACGCTGCTCATCTCGATGTCCGCGACAGTGAGATCACCAACCTTTTCGTGGCCGAAGCCGAAGCCGCCGTCGGCGCTGCCGACATACTGGTCAACGCCGCCGGCACCACCGCCGAGCAGCCGGTCTGCGGCCATTCCGATGCGCTATGGGACAAGATCGTAGACACCAACCTGACCGGCGCATTCCGCGCTACCCGTGCCGTGCTTCCCGGCATGATCGAGCGTGGCTGGGGGCGCATCGTCAACATCGGCTCGACCGCCGCTTCCGTCGGCTGGAAGGATAACCCCGCCTATTGCGCCTCCAAGGCCGGACTTCTCGGCCTCACCCGCTGCGTGGCTCTGGAAGGGGCCGCACACGGCGTCACCTGCGTCATGATCAGCCCGACCTGGGTCGAGACCGAACTGATGCGCCGCAATGTGGCGCAAGTCGTCGAGCGCGAGGGCAAGGGCCGCAGCGCCCAGGAAGCGATGGCCGAGATCGCCAAAGGCAATCCGCAGCAGCGCATGCTGCAGCCGCAGGAGATCGCCGCTCTGGCGGTATTCCTGTGCTCGGATCTCGCCAAAGGCATCACCATGGAAAACATACAGATCACTGGCGGAGCCCTGTGGTAGCGTGTTCTCTTCGCCTGATCCGAGCGGGCGTGCTGGGTGGGCTACCGGCTGATCTCTCCCCGTTCGCTAGAGCAATTCCAGGAAAAGTGTGAACGGTTTCCCGTTCGGAATCGCGTCAAAACAAAGAGTTAGAGCGGTTTGCCGTTTCCGTAAAACGGCGAACTGCTCTAATGTAAGACAAGGTGACCGGATTTGCCATTGAGCATGCGGTGCGATAGGTTATATTGCACTGCACAATGGAGATGCCCCTTATTGCACGCCCCTGTTCACGGATATGCCGGCCGGCTTGCGGCCGGCCTGGCTTGCCGGCGTTGGGTCGCGTTGACGGGACTCTGAGATGAAGATTCCAAAGTCCCTGCTGGTCGATCCCGAGAAGAACTCGGTCTATGGTGCCTTTGCCGTGGCCGTCTCGATCTGGGCGTTCTCCTATTCGGTGATTTTCGGCCAGGTGCTGATCCTGGCCTACTACGCCGTGTGGCTTCCGCTGATCCTGGTCGACTACCGGCGCTTCCTGCGGCAGCTGTCCAGCGCCTGGCTGCCGCTGCTGTTCGCGGCCTATATCTGCTTCTCCGTCTTCTGGTCGCAGGCACCCGGCGTCACCTCCAGAACCGCGGTCCAGTACCTTTCCCACATTGCCTGCGCCTATGTCGCGGCGCGCACCGTCAGCGTGCGTACGCTGACGCTTGGCGCCCTGATCGGGATATTCTTCGTCCTGCTCTATTCGCTCAAGGTTGGGGCCTATTCCGAGGACGTGCTCGACGGCACCTACAACTTCGTCGGCGCCTTTGCCTCCAAAAACCAGATCGGTTTTGTCGGCTCGCTCGGCATTTATTTCGCCGTGGTGTTCCTCGCTTTCCTGCGGCGTGGCCGGCTGAGCTTCATACTGACGGTGCCTGTCGTGCTGTTGTCGGCCTATGTGCTGGTCGTCTCGCACTCCGCCACTTCGATGGCCTCGATACCGGCGGTGCTGGCGCTGATTGCACTTCTTGCCATGACCAAGCTTTTGTCGCGGCGCTATCGCCGGGTAATCTTCGTGGTCGGCGCCGGTCTGGTCGTCGTGGTGGCCGTTGTTTCGCTCAATCTCGGGCTCATGGACTTCGTACTTGGCCTCTTCGGCAAGGATTCGACGCTCACCGGGCGGACCTATCTGTGGGAACAGGGCTGGAATGCCGCGCAGCGCTCGCCGATTCTCGGCGTCGGCTATGCCGCCTATTGGGTGCAGGGCTTTGCTGAAGCCGAGCGGCTGTGGAACGAATTCTACATCACCACCCGCACCGGCTTCCATTTCCACAACACCTATGTCGAGGCCCTCGTCGAGCTCGGCTTCACCGGCGCGGTGATGGTATCGCTGATCATGCTGCGCACGCTCTACGGCCACGTCGCGACGGTGATCTTCAAGGCATGGCAGGCCGAATCGGTGGTGCTCTTCGGCGTGATGGTGCTGTTGCTCATCCGCTCCTTCGTCGAGGTCGAGATCCTCAATCCCTACATCATGGGCTCCTTCCTGATGTATTTCAGCTACTTCAAGCTGGCGCGGCTGCCGGTCACCCGCACCCGCTGGTCGCCGGCTTTCGAGCCGGCGGATGCTGCAAGGGGCGAGGCCGCCTGGCCCCGGCATATCGGCCGTCCGGCGGCCGCGGATCCGTCGTGAGTTGTCGTTTCACGGGCTGAAGCCAGAACGGGCGCAAGGGCAGCGCATCGCATGATCCGCTTCGACGTGTGTTCGACCCAATCCGGCCATTTCCCCTGAGTTTCTTATGTGCGATCTTCGAGCGTCAGGCAACGAGCGCGCAATGCACGACAAACGGGCGCAAGGGAAATCCTCTTAGGGGCGTTCTGGAAAGACGGCTGGATACGGGATTCAGACAGGTACGTATCCCCTGACGACTTCGCGTATGCCAAGCGAATGGGATACATGTTCGACCCTATCGAGTTGTCGCACGATCAGGTGGTTTCCCAATTTATCGAGGAGCGCGAGCGGGCGGACCTGAAAGCTCTGTCCAATTCCTTCTTGGCAAGCCTTGGCAGTCGGCGGTTGGATTTGAGGTCCGCACTCGGCAGCTATGCCTTTGCCTCGAACTTCCCTCAGCACCAAATTGCCACAACGCCAGCCACGATTGTTCCTTCCGGTGCGCGTCGATGCGATTGGTGCGGTTTCTACGAATTCCAAAACCCCGCCAAATTCGACTTAAACTTATTGAATTTCGGGCGCCATAGATGGGGTGGCGTGGGTCGCGACAATCCAGTCTACGCTTGGCTCGACCTATCTCTTTTTCGCGCGGAGGCACTCCAAAATCCCACGAGCGCCGACAAACAAACAATGCATGAGATACTGAAGACAGTGCGTTCCATGGAGCCTGACGCGACCGCCAGCAGCCTTGAGAAGGCGTTGGCAGGCACTTTCAAGTCTTTCAAGGCAGAGCGACGCGTTCTAATCGAAATCCTCGCCGTTTGCGGTGTGCTTCAGCCAAGAGGCAGAGCAGGTTATTTCGGTGAGTTTACGCTTGATTTTGCGCGCGAGCACACGGGCCAGCACTTCAATGATTGGGGCCATCCAGCAATCTGGTGGCGAGGATCGGACGGTGTTAGCGAGGCTGCGCTTGCGGCGTACTTTCCCGACTTATGAAAATGTCCGCGTCCCATCTAACTCGGCCATTGCCGCAACCAGAGCGGTTCTGCGTTTCCGCGAAACCAAGAACCGCCCAGAGGGATGCGCGATCTACTGGCTGGCCAGCGGTGCCTGCTTAACCTTGATCACGTCGCCGGGCAGCACCGGCGTGTCTTCCTTGGCGGCGATCTCGCTGGTCTTGCCGTCGACATTGCGCACCAGCGAATAGACGAGGGTAGGTTGCTGGTCGTTTGTGATGGCGGCCGTCGTTGCGGGATCGCTGGCCTGGGCGATGAGGCCTTTCTGCATGTTCACCTTCAGCGCGGCCTCATTCAGGTCGGCTTCGGTTTGCTGGCGGCTGGCGGCGAGGCTGGAGCTCAAGGTGTTCTGGGCATCGATGGCGTCCTGCGTCGCCTTGCTGATCGACTGCTTGGCGGTGAGGATGGCTGTCTCATAGTCCAGGATCTTGCCCTGCAGGTCGGTGACGGACTGCTGCGAATCAAGCAGCCGCGAATTGGCGACCAGGCCCTTCTGCGCCAGCGGACCGATGCTGGCGAGTTGCTGCTGCGCAAGGTCGACCTGCTTCTGCTGGTTGACGATTTTCTTTTGCAGCGATTCGATTTCGGCCTGCAGCACGCCCTTGAGATCGTCGAGCGCCTCGAGCTTCAGCTTCAGCGCCTTCTGGTCAGCCGTCAGGATCGTCATCTCGTCGGCGACGATGGTCGGCAGCCTTGGGTCGCCCTCGACCTCCTGCGGCGCTTCGAAGCTCGTCTTGCCGGCCAGGTCGGCATCGATGCGGGCGCGCCTGACGATCAGCCGGACGCGCTGGTCGTCGGAGATATCGTAATTGCCCTTGGCGGTGACCAGGTCCTTGCCGAGCTGGGGGCCGTAGTCGGTGTTGCGCCTGATGCCGCCGGCGACACTGATCGCCTTCAGCACCGTCAGATCCGGCACAAAGGGAAACTGGCCAGGGTTCTGCACTTCGCCCGAAATATAGAACGGCCGGAACTGCGCCATCTCGACCGAGGCTTCGGGCTTGTCCGACAGAGCGAGCTTGTGCTGCAGCGCCTGGCCGATCGCCGCAGCGACTTCCGCCGTGGTCTTGCCGGCCGCCGGCAACTCGCCGACGAAAGGCACCGACAGCGTTCCGCCCGGGCCGACCGTGTATTCGCCGTTCACCGCCGACCAGTCACGGAAAGTGCCTTCCACGGTCTGCCATTCGGCGATGCGGATGGTGAGCTTGTCCTGCGAGCCGAGCTGGTACTCGCCTGATATGGCGATCCGGGGAAGGAAAGCGAGCGACACTGCAAGGCATGTGGCCATGAGCCGGGAGCGGCCGGAAAAGGGGCCGCTGCCAAAGGCTTCGAACATGTCTGTTTTCAACTGAACGTTCCGATCCGTTTTAGCCCCATCGCCCGATGAGCTTGCCGCCGGATGCCTGGTGCCGGCAGCCGGTCAGTAAGAGCCGCGTGACATCCAGACGGCCGGCACGGTCTTGATGATGATGCGCACGTCGCCGAACAGCGACCAATTCTCGACATAGTGGCGATCGAAGGCGACACGGCTGTCGTAGGAGACGTCGTTGCGGCCGCTGACCTGCCACAGGCCGGTCAGGCCGGGCCGCGACTTCAGATAGTACACGGCGGCACTGCCGTAGATTTCCAGCTCGTCGCGCACCACCGGGCGAGGCCCGACAAGGCTCATGTCGCCCTGCAGGATGTTGATGATCTGCGGCAGTTCATCGAGGCTAAGCTTGCGCAACACCGCGCCGACGCGGGTGACACGCGGATCGTTCTTCAGCTTGCGGGTCGCTATCCACTCCGCGTTGGCGTCCGGATTGGTGGCAAGGTAGGCCGCCAACACCTTGTCGCCGTCCGGAACCATGGTGCGGAACTTCAGGCATGGGAAAATCCGTCCGCCGCGCCCGATTCGCCGATGACCGTAGAAAATCGATCCGCCGTCGGAAAATTTGACCAGCAGCGCGATCATGATGAACAGCGGGCTGAGTGCGATCAATCCTGCCAGCGAACCGGCAATATCGAAGCTGCGCTTGATGAGGCCGCCGATCGGCGGCGGAAAGTCGGTGTCAGCCTGCGAAAAGTCCGCCGTGGCCGACTTGGCAATATCCCTCATGCGGAAACTCCATGCGTTGAACGAATGGTTCACCACAAAGATATCAAAAAAATGCTGCAGCGCAACACACAATTTCCCTGCCGGCTGAAATAGTCACGTCATGAATTGACTAAATAATGAGCTCCTTATGCACAAAATTCAGGATAATTAGCAAATTTGTGACAATAACCGGGCAGGAGCGCAAAAATCGGGGCCTCTTTGAGGCGATATTTAGGCGAGAAGCGCTAAGAGCCGTTCGATCTAGCATGATAGTGCTTTAGTGGTGCGCGATACTGGGCAGAAAGCTGATAAAATACTACTCAATATTTCTAGTTTTACTATAGGCACGCGAGCGCTGGAGATAGGATCAAATCCTCTTGCGTGCATTGCACCATGGCGGAGTCGATCGCAAAAGCTCGATCAAAAATATCCGCGGTTGCCCTTGCCGCCTACTGCTCGCCTTAATAGAATTGCAAATTATACCTGTCAGAGTAGCGACAGGTAGAAAAGGCTGGAAGCAACCGGCCGAGAGTGGGCGACCTTAACAAGCTCACATCACAAGGGACGGCGCTCGGGTGGGGCAATCGTTAAACATACCCGAGCCGGATTATGGGCTGTTGGGTATGGCGCTTCCAAAATTCATCGTTGGGATGATTTTCGCTCTTGCGATCGTCGTCGCCTGGTCCTGGCTGGGCGGCGCTTCGATAGGCACGACACTGCTGCGTGTCATCATCTGCGCCGTGGTCATCCAGGCCGGCTATTTCGTCATCGTCTATGCCATGATCGCCAGGAGCGCACCGACGCCGGCCGACATGGCGCGCGAAGCTGAAAGAAAGCTGAGCGCGCCCGACGTGACCGAAGGCGAGAAGTTGGGCAATGCACGGCGCAGCCTGCACTAGTTTCCACGGGGATATGACCTGGCTTCAGGCCACATTGGCGGGTTCGGTTTCCGACTGTTCTCCCGACAGCATCATGGACAGCCGGCTCGCCGGCTTCGCCTTCAGCCGTTGATACTGCCCAACTTCCACGACACGGCCGTCTTCCATCGCCACCACCCAGTCGGCGAAGGCGATCATCGATGGCCGGTGCGCAATGGTCAGTATGGTCATCGTGCCGCGCAATCCGTCGATCGACCGGGCTATCAGTGACTGGTTCTGCCAGTCGAGTGCGCTGGTCGCCTCGTCGAGGATGAGCAGCGACGGCTTGCGCAGCAGCGCACGCGCCAGCGCGATGCGCTGGCGTTCACCGCCCGAGAGCCGTACGCCACGGTCACCGACCACCGTATCCAGCCGATGATCGAGCCGTTCGACGAATTCGCCGGCATGAGCGGCACGCAGCGCCGTCCACAAATCGTCGTCGCTGGCTTGCGGCGCGGCAAGACGTAGGTTCGCCGCGATCGTGTCATGCAGCAGGAACACGTCCTGCGGCACATAGGCGACCTGGTTGCGCCAGCGCCGGCGATTGCTGGCATCGATCTCGACGCCGTCGACAAGGATCTTGCCGGTGGTCGGCTCGAGCAGGCCAAGCAGCATGTCGGCGATCGTGCTCTTGCCCGATCCCGAGGGCCCGATCAGGGCGGTGACCTTGCCCGAGGGAAGGCCGAAGGTGATATCGCTCACCACCGCCTTGCCGGCGCCGTCGTAGTCGAAGGAGACGCCACGAATGTTCAGTCCGGTATCGAGCGACAGCTTTTGCGAATCTTCCGATTCGGCATGGCCCGGCTCGCGCTCGGCGTCGAAACGGGCCTGCAGGCTGCGCATGGCCGTATAGGCGGGCAGGTTGATCAGCACCTGCTGGGCCTGCGTCTGCATGTCCATGAAGCGCGGCGCGATGCGCATGAAAACCAGCAGCAGCACGACAATCTCGGCCAGCGACAGGTTGAAGCGGACCAGCGCCACATAGATGAACAGGCTCAAGCCGACGACGCTCGCCACCTGGAACACGGCGGTGCCGATCGAGCTGTTGCTGACATAGTTGATGTTGTCGGCCTTCATCTTTTCGAGCGTTGCCTGCAGCTGCGCGAAATAGCTGGCCTCGACATTCAGGCTCTTGGCCACCTTGATGCCACCGAGGAACTCCGAGACCGTGCGGTACTGATCCTGGCGATTGGTCGTCAGGACCCGGCCAAAGGCGGTGGCGCGCGCGCGAAACGGCTGCAGCGCTATGAACATCACGATGCCGATGACGATGGCAAACGCCGTCATGACAGGCGAGATGAACATCGAGATCACGAGATAGCCTACCAAAAGCACTGATATCTGCACCAGCATGAGCAGCGAGAAGGCGGCGCCCTGGACGCGGTCGATGTCGCCGGTCAGGGCATGGTCGAGATCCGAGCTGCGCATGCGCGAGAACACGCCCCAGCGCGCCTTGCCGATGCTTTCGAACAGGTTCATGCGCAAGCGGTTGATGAAATCAAAGAGAAGCCTGGCCATGTAGACCGACTTGAAGCGGTTGAACGCGGCCTGCACGGCAACAAGCCCGACCAGCGCGCACAGCACCGTCGTCAGCTGCAGCGTTCCGTCCGGCACCAGCCAGCGCACAAAATCATTGTTCGGCAACCGCACCGCGAAATCCTGGTCGGCGCGCCCGACCAGGTGCAGCAGCGGCACCAAAAGCAGGATGGAAATGCCTTCCGTCAGGCTGCCGAGGATCAGGAACAGCAGCGCCGTCCAGGTTCGCCGGCCGCCAATCTGGGCAATGACGGCGCCGAGCGCGGCGACATCGCGAAACAGCGACAGACGGAGGATTGAAGGCTTCGCCATGATTGCGCTCACCGCTGCCGACAGCCAGCCGCCAGATCCTTGGCTGCCAGACTCCCGGCCGCCAGATCGGTTTCGACCAACTCCACGGCCTCGCCAATCCTGTCGAGGCCGGCCGGAACTTCCAGCCGGAACACGCCGACATGGTTAGCGATTGCTGAACATTGGCGAAAATGCAGCGCCGCGAAATTGCCCGACAGCGCCGCGCGGCCGAACCGCGTCACGTAGGAAAATTTGATGATCGCCGGCAAGGCGGCGATGCCGGGCAAGGCCGTAACCGCGGCTCTTTGGCCGCGCTCGAGGACATAGATCCTGGTCGCCGGCACTGTGCCGCCGGAGAAGGCGCCGTGCAGGCGATGTTGCATCTTCTCGATCGCCGGATGCACCTGCGGCCGTACCTCCGCTTGCCCCAGCGAGATCGCGGCCGCGGCGTCGGCGGCAAGTTTGATCTGCGGAAAGCCCGGAACGATCATCGGCGCGTCCGGTTTGGCGAGATCGAGCGCCACGACATCGTCGGTAAGCAGATCATGCCCGGCCTGGATCAGAGCGCTTGCCGTTGTCGATTTGCCCGCGCCCTTGTCGCCCATGAAGATGGCGCCCTTGCCGGCCACCGCAATGGCGCTGGCATGCAGGACGAGCAGGCCACGCTGGTGCAGCAACAGCGCCAACACCGGTCCCAGCAACGGGAAGGCGAGCAGCGCGTCGTCGACGCCGGGCGCTGGCTCGATGTCGATGCGGCTGAAATCGCTGATCAGGAAGGCGCCAACGGCATGCCACGCCAGATATTGCCGGTCCGGCTCGAAGCGGAAGATCGTCGCGGCCTCGGGCGAAGGCTTCGGCATGTCGATCGTGCCGATGGCGATCAGGATATCGGGCGCCGCCGGTTCCGCCGGCTCTAGTTCGGGCAACGCCACGTCGGACGCGACGGTCAGGCCATAGGCCCGGTAGTAACGCCGCTCCTGCACCATCCTGCCATGGGGAGGAGCATCGCCAACGTAGGTGGCGAGCGGCTGGTTGCGAGGCATCATGCGGGGCTCCCGCTGTGCTGGACCTGCCGCAGCCAAAGCGACAGTGAAGCCGAACGCCAGACATACTGGACATCGAGCGGCGCTGCCTGATCGGGTTGACGCAGCAGCCGCGCATAGGCGGCGCTCACCTGTGGCAGGTTGACATAGGGCGCGATGCGATCGGCATCCGAGACCAGCAATTGTTCCAGCAGGTCGCGATGGTTGCGCACCATGCCGTTGACGAGATTGGCGGTGAAATCGATCTTGGTGCGCCGCCACTGGACTTCCGCCGGCAGGATGCCTTCCATGGCGCGGCGCAGCACATAGCGGCCAAAGCCGTGGCTGAGTTTTTCCTCGCCCGGCAGCGCCAGGCAGAATTCGACCAGCGGCTTGTCCCAGAAGGGATAGCGCGGTTCGACGCCGAAATTGGCCGCCGCCTTGTCGAGCACCTCGAACGAGTGCGGTACGTAGCCGTTGGACAGGATCCAGCGATGGCTGAGCGCGTCGCTGGCCTGGACGCCGGGCGGCATGTAGCCGGCCCGATGGAAGCGGTCGATAAGTTCGGTCCGCCTGGCCAGGTCCGGATTGACCAGGTCGCGCCAGCTGCGGCCGCGCTGCATTTGCGTGGGCTTGCGTATCTTGTTGAGAACCCGATTCGCCATCTGTCTCGCCTTGGCGATCCGCCAGGCTGGTCCGTAAAGGGTCAGGAACTGGAAATAGAGGCCAAACGTGCTGTCGCCATAGGTGTTGGAGGCGCTGCGGACCTCGCGCCAAAGGTCCAGCCACCTGCCGCCATTGGCAAGCTCGTGCAGATGGCCATGTCCCGGGGAAACGACCTCGTCGCCGCCATGGCCGTCGAGCAGCACCTTGATGCCCTTGGCGCCCGCCGTCCGGTAGATGCCGCGGGTGAGCGTCAGGCCCGGCGCCAGGAAGGTGCCTTCCTGCTCTTCAAGGACCCGCTCGAATTCCGCAAAGGGTGCGTAATTGCCGACAGGGATCAGCGTCGGGTCGGTCTTCTGCTGATCGAGCACGGCATCGATGAAGGGGCGCTCGTCCATGGGCGAGCCCTTGTCGAAAATCAGCGAGAAGGTCGGCAGCTTCGGTTCCCGATCGGCTGCTTTCTGCAGGCTGGCGACACAGGCGATCGACGAGGAATCGAGGCCGCCGCTCAGCATCGCGCCGGTCGACTGGCTTCCGCGCATACGGTTGCGCACCGATTGCGAGAACAGATGGCCGAATTCCTCCGCCGCATTCGACCGCAGCGGTCGCGCCGACGGCTCGATCTGCCAATATCGGCGCAGCACCACCTGTTGTGCGGTGACGGTGAGGCTGTGGCGCGCCGGCAGGCTGAAGATATCGCTGTAGGCGGTGGATTGCGGGTCGTCGGGCAGTCCGGCCAGGAACCCCGAAATACGGTGCTCGCTGATGCGTGCACCGACCCCGTCGAGGCCAAGCATCGGCCCGATCTCGGAGGCGAAGGCAAAGCGCCGGTCCGCCGCGTGGTAGTAGAATGGCTTGACCCCGAAATGGTCGCGCGCGCAAAACAACAGCTGCCGCTCGGCATCCCAGATTGCAAAGGCGAAATCGCCTTGCAGATGCACTGGGCTGGCTTCGCCCCAGCGCAGATAGGCCCGCATCAGCAACGTCGCGTCCGCAACCGACCTGTCGCGCATGCCCAGACGCGCCATCAGCTCGTCGCGATTGTCCAGCCGGCAATCGGCTGTGATGGCGAGCTTGCCGCCGGCCATGGTCAGCGGGCCGGGGCCGGCTTCATCCGTGGTGTTGAGCCAGGCGTGGCCAAGGGCTACGCCGGCATCCAGCCACCATGAATTTCCGTCGGGGCCGCGATGGCGCATGCGGGCCAGCATCTGCTGGATGTCGGCCGCCGCATCCGCTGGCGCGGGGCCTTGTCGCAGCAGGATTCCGGCCACGCCGCTCATCGGCTGCCGTGGTCGACCAGATGCGCGAAACCATCGATGGAGCCGCCAAGCACGACATGGTTGTCGCTGACCAACCAGGCATGCGCCTTCAACTGCTCGCCCGTGCCACGTTCGATGCCAATGCGGATGTTGGAAGCATTGCCCTGGCGCGCGAGAATGTATTGGCCCGAAAGCGCCTGGGTAAGGCAAGAGGCGCGCGGCACGAACCGTGCGGCCGCGGCAACCCCCCAGGCGACGAGCCGCAGCTCGCCCATGCTAGCGCACTGGTGGGCGTTGAGCCGGGTCACCATGCCGCGAACGCGATTGTACGAGAACAAGGTCAGTCCCAGCCGCACAGTGGCGACCACCAGCAGGCAGTGGCAAAGGAAGAGTGCTTCCGAGCCGCTCAGGGAGAGAACCCTGGCCAAGCCCAGCTTGCGGGGTCGACGGTTCGCTGGCCTCGGACGTCTTTCCGCCGCAGGTCTTTGCCGCGAAACCACGGCCTTTTGCGGAACCGGCCTAGACAAGTGCCTCATGGTGCAGCCTCGCAAGTCCGTTTTCGGCCAGGCCTTTCAGCAAGGCGTCGACGTCGGCCTTGCAGCGCTCGGCGTCGACATTGTATCGCGCAAGCACGGCGCCCCGGATATCGGCGATCGACTTCGGCTCCTGGATCAGCTCCCAGATGAACGCGCCGACGCCGTTGAGGCTGTAATAAATATTGGATTTAAGATTGAGGAGCGCGAGGCCTTCACCGAAGTCGCAAGCCACGGCGTCCTTCGTGGCGCTCACATTATCGCGCTCGGATGGGTCCCAGTTCATCCAAAACCTCGTTTGAAACACACGGTCTACGCGTCGTCAGTTCACAAGGGAAAGTCGGGGATTTTCATCCCCGGCTCCATTCACGGTCTTCAATCCTGGAGGCCCAACGTCACTCCTCCAGAACCAGGCTAGTCTCAGGAGAACGTCAGATCGCCAATCGGGGTGTGCGCCGGAAACGACGCGTCGATTGCCGTGCTGCCGCCACCACCCTGGGTGATGGTTTCAATCGAACCATGTACCGTCAGGCTGGGCGTTTCGTACTCATGCTTTTCAACATTCTGTTCCATTTTACTCTCCAATGAGGACTGGAAACGGCCTGTCGAGTGCCGTCAGCACTTTCATGCTGCGCTGCAATAGCTGCATGGCACCATTTATGAGTCAAGCCTGATTTACCTCTGGTTAATCAATTACGGGTTGCGGGCGTCACCATGCGTGTGCGAACTGCTCAAAATTCTGCCTCTATTGGGCTTAAACCGGGTGCAGTTGGGTCTCGCAGTTGGCGATTCTTTAAGCAATTGATTTTGCTTGCATAAAAAGTTGTTAGGGTTGGCGCTTTTTTAGGCGGCGCTAAAAAGACGGAATTGTTGTTAGCCGAGCGTCCTGATGGTCGGCCAAAGTGCCTCGATAGGGCTGGTATTTCAATCGCATATCTCGCTGCTTTTGGGAAAGGGAGGCAAACGCTCTGGTTGTAAAATTTCGCACTGCGAAAGGAAACGCTTTACGGCGCCGAGGTTTTTGAGGATGCTTTGCTTCGCACTTGCAGCATACGCGCCGCGTGAACCGCTTTTTGGAGACTGTGCGCTCAATGGCCTTGCCGGAAAGTTCCTATGAACGACTGCGCGCAGCTGATTGCGCCGACGAGATAGCCTATGTGCAGGCCTGCCTGCGGTTGTATTTCACCAACCCGGCGGCCTCGGCCGGCGATGTGTCGCCGCCGAACCTTTCCGCCGCCGCGATCGCCGACATCGTCAGGCTGAACAAGGTCGCCACCTTCGTTCTGAAGGCGCTGTTGCGTGCGCCGGCGGGCGACAGGCCGGCCGAACTCTTCCAGTGGCTCGACATCTATCGCCGACGCACGGTTTCGATGAATGCCGCCTGCCTCATGGATTCGATGGAGATTCATCAGGCGCTGTGCGACAGGCAGATCGATTTCGTCTTTCTCAAAGGTCCGTTCCAGCAGCATCTGCTTTATGACGACCATTTCATGAAGCCTTCCGGCGATGTCGACATCCTGGTTTCCCCCGCCGGGTTTTCCAGGGCACGCGATGCGCTGCGCTCGATCGGCTACGAGGTCGCTGGCAAGTCGCGCTCGGTCTGGTGGGTTCGTTTCCTCGGCGAGCAGCACATGATTCGCGGCAATGGGTCGAAAGCGTCCACCGTCGACCTCCACCATCGCCTCCAGCAGCCGGGCTCGCCCAGTCCGCGCGACGCTGACGGGTTTTTGCGACGCAAACTGCTGGTCGAGATCACCGGCGTCGAAGTGCCATTCACCTCGGCCGCCGACACGCTCATGTTGTCCTGCATCAGCGTTGCCAAGGCCCTGTTCAACCGCGAACCCTGCGCCGGCTATGTCTGCGACATCAGGGCCAGCGCCAACCGTCTCGACGAGGCCGATCAGCGCCGTGTGCTCGATGCGGCGGTAAGCCAGGGGCTGGACGATACGCTGCTGCTCGGCCTGCGCGCCGCCGATGTGCTGCTGGGCGGCACCGGCACGCTTTTGTCGGAGCGGGCCAAGCCGATCCTGTCGCGCATCGGCAATGAGGATTTGCTCAACATGGTCGTCGCGCCATGGCTGTCGTCGCTGCGATGGCCCCAGCGGCGAACGGTGTTGTGGGAATTGTGCGGCAGGGCTCCGGTCCGCTATCTCGCTGAAGCCGGCTGGGCGGCGTCGGCGGACATCAGCCGCCGCATCTTCGAGCGGCCGGCCAGTCCGTGATGGCGGCGGTGTCAAAATACGTACAGGGCGAGGGCATATCGGAACCTGTGCAAGAGGCAAATCCATGTCGATGACGAAATCCGAGGTCTGCGTGATCATCGCGGCCAAAAATGCGGGGCGCACGATCGCGGTCGCCATCGCATCCGCGTTGCGCGAACCTGAGGTGGCTGAGGTCGTCGTCGTCGACGACGGCTCCACCGACAATACCGCTGAGGTCGCCCGCTCCGCCGACGACGGCAATAGCCGGCTCAAGGTTATGCGCCTCGACGTCAATCGTGGCCCCTCTTTCGCCCGCAATGCCGCGATCGCTGGTTCTAAAGCGCCGTTCATCAGCATTCTGGACGCCGATGACTTCTTCCTGGAGGGCCGGTTTCGCACCCTGTTTGCCGGCGCCGATTGGGATTTCGCGGCCGACAACATCATGCTCATCAGGGACGACGCGACGAGCGACGCGACGAAAATCGTCGCCCCGGATTTTGCCGCCGATCCGGAATTCCTCGACTTCGAGCGCTTCGTCGAGGGCAACATCTCCCGGCGTAGCGTGCAAAGAGGCGAGCTTGGCTTCCTGAAGCCCGTGATCAGCCGTGCCTTCCTCGACCGGCACCGATTGCGCTACGACGAGAGCCTGCGGCTGGGTGAGGATTACGAACTCTACGCCCGCGCGGTCGCCCACGGGGCAAGGTTCAAGGTCATCCGCTCCTGCGGCTATGGCGCAATCGTGCGTGCTGATTCGCTCAGCGGCCGCCACAAGACGCAGGACCTGAAGCGCTTGGCCGATGCGGATCTGGCCCTGCTGGCGATCGACAGCCTGCCGGAAGGCTCCAAAGCGGTGCTGCGGCGGCACGAGCGGCATGTGCGCGACAAATATCGGCTGCGCAATTTCCTCGACGTGAAGGCCGAGCGCGGGCTGGCTTCGGCGGCCGCCTATGCCTTTGCAAGTCAATCCAACCTGGTCCCCATCGTCCAGGGCGTGGCGTCCGACAAGCTCGCGGCGCTGTTTCGTCGCGTTGGCCTTGTCTCCGGGCACAAGCATGTGCCTCCGCTGCGTTTCCTGATGGCCGGGACCAGTGCCGGCAAGGAGCGGTAGGGCGCTGGGAATGCCCGGTTTACCCGCCAGCAAACAAGCTCACCGCGCAAACCATTTCCATCGGATTTATGAGTTTACGAAATGGGAGGTTGCCTCATCGCTCCGACGATGGCAGTCTATGTTGCGGTGCAGCAAATTGGACGACCAACCGAACTGGCCCCCGATCGGATTGGTCCGAAGTCTCTCCCGTCAGCGGAGTTGGACGACGCGGTACGAGTTTTTCAGCCCCGGTTGCGGGGATCGGCCAGGTGTCCGGCAGGCAAGCCGGCGATGACAGGAATCTAAGCCCATGGCCTCGATATTCGGCTTCAGATCAAGGGATCCGGCCCGCGACCGGCAGGCCGACATTGCGCGCCTCGATCGGCTGGCGAAGCTGTTCGAGCAGATCGCAGCCGAGATCGAGGCTGAGAGAACCGGCCTGGAGAGCCGCTACCGCAAGACGGCGACCAACGCGGCCTTCCTCGTCGAAGCCATGGAAAACGGCTCGGCCTCGCAGAAGCGGTCATCCGAAGTCAGCGCGCTGACAGAGTCGATCCTGAATTGCGAGCGCCGCATCGCGGCGCTGTCGCGCCAGAACGGCATGATGAAAGAGCTTCGTCATTCGCTGGATATGGTTTTCGACGAGAACGGGAGCTCCGATTCGGCAGCCGCGGTCGACTTCGGCAGGCCTGCGGGCACCCGCCGGGCGTGACCGTGAAGGCGCGGGAACTGCTGCAAAGATGTGATGCGAGACAGGAAGGGACTTCGGGAGGGTCAAAGAGGAGGTCAAGGTTGGCCCGTTTGGAAGCGGTTCAAACGTCGACTTTGGGTTGGGGACACACAGCACAAAGGTGAGTTTGGTATGAATTCGGATCCGAAAACCACGTCCACGACAGCAATTGACGCATCGCCCTTCGCGCATCTGACCCGGCAAACGGGCCTGCGGCGGTTGGGTTTGATAGGCGCGCTCTTGCTGTCCGCTCTTGGCAGCCTCCCGGCGGCTCCCGCCCATGCACAGGATATCCAGTCCGCCCCCTCTTTCGTCGATGATTTCAAGAGCTTCGATCGGTCGCGCTGGTATGTGTCCGACGGCTGGAACAACGGCAGCCACCAGAATTGCACCTGGTCGAAGGGACAGGTCAGCCTGACCGACGGGGTGCTGGCGCTTGGCTTCGAAAAGCAGCAACTGAAAGATCGAGAATTTACCTGCGGCGAGATCCAGACCAAGCAGCGCTTCGGTTATGGCACCTATGAGGCGCGGCTGAAGACCGACACCGGTCCCGGCCTCAATGCGGCGTTCTTCTCCTATATCGGCCCGTCCGACAAGCAGCCCTGGGACGAGATCGATTTCGAGATCCTGACCAAGGACACCTCCAAGGTGCAGGTCAACGCCTATATCGACGGCAAGGGCAAGAACGAGAAGCTGGTCGATGTGCCGGGCGGTACCGACAAGGCCTTCAACGACTACGCCTTCGTCTGGGAAAAGGATAGTCTGCGCTGGTACGTCAACGGCCAGCTGGTGAACACCATCACCGATCCGACAAAACTGCCCAGCCATGCGCAGAAGATATTCTTCAGCCTTTGGGGCAGCGACACCATGAAGGGCTGGATGGGCGCGTTCGCCGATCCTGGCCGCAAGCTTTCGCTGCAGGTCGAACGCGTTGCCTTCACCGCGCTTGGCGAGCCATGTCAGTTTCCAGAATCGCTCGTATGCAGCGTAAAAGAGTTGGGAAAGACGAATTGAACCGGCCGGACCGAAAACGGATCACGGCCCTGGACAGGAATGAAACCGAATGAACTTGACGGTGTTTGGAATTGGCTATGTCGGCCTCGTGCAGGCGGCGGTGCTTGCCGAGGTTGGCCACCAGGTTGTTTGCGTCGACATCGACGCGAGCAAGGTGGAACGGCTCAACCAGGGCTTCGTCCCGATTTTCGAGCCAGGCCTTGAGAGCCTCGTCAAGGAAAACCACGCCGCCGGTCGTATCAAGTTCACCACTGATGCCGCCGCTGCCGTCAGGCACGGCGAAATCCAGATGATCGCGGTCGGCACGCCGCCCG
>NZ_AXAL01000026.1:0-102500 GCF_000472785.1 Mesorhizobium loti CJ3sym | reverse complement strand
CACGACACGCAACTTCTACCGCTTCCAGATGCAGGACGGCAGCACCGACTATTTTGACGAGAACGGCTCGAGCGCCGAGCAGTTCCTGTTGCGCAACCCGCTGCCCAACGGGCGATTTACCTCCGGGTTCGGTGCTCGCAAGCATCCAATCCTCGGCTATGTCCGGATGCACACTGGCACCGATTGGGCCGCTCCCATCGGCACACCGATTATCGCCGCCGGCAACGGCGTCGTTGAGAAGGCGGGTTGGGCGGGGGGCTACGGCAAGCAGATCATCCTGCGCCATGCCAACGGCTACGAGACCTCATACAATCACCAGAGCGCTTTTGCCAAAGGCATCGAGCCCGGCGTTCACGTCCGCCAGGGTCAGGTCATTGGTTATCTCGGCCAGACCGGTCTCTCCACCGGTCCGCACCTCCACTACGAGCTGATCGTCAACGGCACCAAGGTCGATTCGATGCGCGTCCGCCTGCCGGTCGGCAAGGTGCTGAAGGGCGATGATCTCGTCGCCTTCAAGCGCGAACGCGAGCGTATCGACGATCTGCTGAAGCAGGAAGACAGCGATTCACTGAAAGTCGCGAGCGCCAAGATCGACGGCTGACCCTTCGTTTCCAGTCTTGCTGATGTCTCAGTCTTGCGGATTTTCGGCGCGCCGCGACCATGGCAGCCGCTCACCGGAAATGGTCGTCCACGCGATGACGGCCGAAAGCAGGCAAAGCAGCGCCGTCACAGACGAGACGGCGGAAAACGCCGCATCGCCGGCGGCGAGCCTTGCCGCATCGAGCGCCGGCGCAAGTCCGGGCGGTGCTGGTTCGCCGAAGCCGGGCACGCCGGAAACCGCACTTCCGTCGAGTGCACCGGCATAGACCCAAGCAGCCAGCGACCCCATCGCCGCCACCGCGATCAGGCCGCCAATGCGCGAGACGGCATTGTTGATGCCCGAAGCAGCCCCTGTATCCTTGTCTTCGACCGCCGTCATGATCGCGGTTGAGAGTGGCGAGACGACCAGCGCCATGCCGAGCCCCATCAGCGCCATCAACGGAAATGTTCCCGTCCAGAAATGGTGGATACCGGCATGGGTGAGCAAGGCAAGTCCGGCGAAGGCGAACGCCACGACCAAGCTGCCGCAGGCGATCGGAAAGCGTGGCCCGATCCGGTCCGACAATTGGCCGACCGGTCCCGACAGAAGCGCGATCGACGCCGACAGCGGCAGGAAGATGAAGCCGACCTCGGCCGTGCTCAGCCCCCAGCCAGCGATTAGCAGCATCGGCAGATAGAAGAGGTTGGCCGACAACGCGAAATAGAGGAAGAAGGTCGCGACATTTGCCCCGGCAAACGCACCGATGCGAAACAGGCTGAGATTGATCATCGGCTCGCGCTGCCGGTGCTCGAACAGGACAAAGACGATAAGCAGCACGACACCGGCGGCAATGCTTGCCCCCGCCATATGGCCCTCGCCGCTGGAACTCATCGAGGTCAGCCCATAGGCGAGCGCGCCGAAGGCCAGCGTCGCCAGTGCACCACCGCCAAGATCAAGGCTGCGTTTTTCCGTCGGCGCATCGGGCGGGATCTTGGCGAGCAGAAGATAGATCGAGATCAGGCCGAGCGGCAGGTTGATAGCAAAGATCGCCCGCCAGATGCCGCCGCCGAAAGCCGACAGCACCAGACCGCCGAGCACCGGGCCAAGCGCGGTGGTCAGTGCCGAGGCGGCGGCCCAGATGCCGATCGCGCGGCCGCGTTCTTTCTTCGGGTAGGCCTTGGCGATGATGGCGAGACTGCCCGGCACCATGATTGCAGCTCCGATCCCCTGCAGGGCGCGAAACGCGATCAGCACGACAGCGTTCGGCGCCAACGCACAGGCAAGCGACGCGGCGACGAACATCACAATGCCGGCCACAAAGGCGCGGCGCAGCCCGAACCGGTCGCCGGCGGCCCCGCCGGCAAGGATCAGCGCCGACAGCGTCAACGCATAGGCATTGGAAATCCACTGTGCCTCGGCAAGACTGGCACCGAGATCGACGCGGATCGCCGGCATGGCGATGGCCAGGATCGAGCCATCGATGAAGCCGAGCGCCGAGGCCAGGATCGCCGCGATCAGCACGAATCGCCGCTGTGATTGCGGACAGAAAGTTCCGTTCGTGACCGGACTGGTCAGCGGGACTGCGGCGGCTTCATTGGGCGAATGCATGGCGCTCTGCTTAGACCGCCGTCGTGCTGGCAACAACCGGCCAGCGGCTCGCAGTCCTTGAAACCAGCCATATTGCCAGGACTGCATCTGTCCGGATGCAAATGGCGGTAGCCATGCTAAGTTTTTCGCGGAGCCGCAAGCGGGAGAAAGTGATGAAGCATCCACTGGAAGCATCGGCGGAGGGGCGCGGCCGCATCGTCGGCATTACCGACGGCGTCTTCGCCATCGCGCTGACGCTCATCGTGCTCGAGATCCGGGTGCCGGCGCATGAGGTGATCCATTCCGAGCACGATCTGCTTGCCGCTATCGCCGCACTGGCGCCACGCTTCCTGACCTATGCGTTGAGCTTCCTGACGCTGACCATCTTCTGGTTCGGCCAGCAGGCGCAGCATGGGCTGATCGCCAAATCCGACAGGCGGCTCGCCACGCTGAACCTCTGCTTTCTCGCCTTCATCGCCTTGCTGCCGTTCTCGACCGATCTTCTGGCCGATTTCCTCGAATTCAGGACCGCGGTGCTGGTCTACTGGCTCAATCTGCTGATGCTCGGCGTCACGCTGCTCGCCAGCTGGCGCTACGCGGATAAGAACGGCTTTGTCGCGGAAGATGTCGACGCCGAAACGAGGCGCACGGTCTATCTGCGCATCGTTAAGGCGCAGATCCTGTGGGCTGTCGGCGCCGCACTCTGCCTGATCAACCCGTTGCTCAGCATCGGCTTCATTCTGGTCGTGCAGTTGATCTATGCCGCCGCGCTGCGCGGCTCATTGCTGCGCCACGTCATCGGATGAAGGTCCGCCAATGAACTCCACGGTAACGCCTGGCGACACCAGCTTGGCGAGTTCGCGCGCGTCCCAGTTCGTCAGTCGCACGCAGCCATGGCTTTCGGTCTTGCCGATCTTCGACGGCTCGGGCGTTCCGTGGATGCCGTAGGTCGGCTTGTCCAAGGCGATCCAGACTGACCCGACAGGTCCGTTGGGGCCTGGCGGAACGGTCAGAATCTTGTCGTTCTCGCCCTGCTTGAAGTTGATGTTGGGGTTGTAGGTGTAGTTCGGGTCGAGCGCGATGCGCGACACGGCGTGGATGCCGGTGGGCGACGGCGTATCGGCGGAGCCGATGGTGGCGGGATAGGCGGCTACCAGCTTGCCGCCCGCATCGTAGGCGTAAACTTCTTTCTTGGTCTTGTCGGCGACGATGCGCGCGACCGGCGTAGACACCAGCTTGCCGAAATTTGCGACCTTGATGATCGTGCCGGGACGGTTGAAGTCGAGGCCCTTGTTGATCGACTTCAGATAGTTCTCATCCATGTGGAAGCGCTCGGCCAGCGCCTCGGTGACCGAGGTATAGCACATGCAGTTGAGCTGCGCCTTCTGGCTGTAGTCTTCCGGGATCGAGGCGACATAAGGGCCTGCCGCATCCTCCGCCGTGATTGTGTAGTTGGCGAAGGCGTCGCCACCGGATTGCGAAAGAGCCGACTGGATGCCGACCGCGTCGGTCGATTTCAGATTGCTGCCGTTGATCTGGTTGTAGGCGGCCAAGGCCTTGTCGACATTCGAGCCGAAGCGCCCGTCAATCACGCCCGGCGAAGCGCCGCCACGGTCGAGCAGGACCTGCAGCGCCGCCACATCCTGACGCGCGCCGAGCGACAGCGACGGATCGACGGCGGCCTTGCCGCCGGTGTCCGGCGGCAGCGACGTCTGCGTTTCCGGATTGGCCTGCTGCACGTCTGGCTGGGCCGGCTGCACAGGGTCAATCGAGGCTTCGTTGAGCGGCTGGCGCTTGATGGTGCCCGGCTTTGTTGGCCGCGGTGCATCGGGGTAGGTGTTGTCGTAGCCGCCATCGTCCTTTTGCGCCGGCGGGTAGGCCTCTACGGAGTTATCACTGTCAGGATCATACTCGTCCGCGGGCGGCGCAATGACGCGGCTTTGCTCTCTCAACCGCTGACGGCGCGAGCGCACCGTGTCGTCGGGATTGTCGAGGTAATAGCCATCGTCATCTGTCACCGGGCCGAGGTTTCGGTCTCCCGACTCCCGCCGGAACGCTCGGCGATCGTATCGCGTCTGCGGCGGCTGGATGGCGATGACCTTGCCGGTATCGGCGTCCACGATGACGCGATTGCCGCGGGCGTCGTAATAGATGTCCAGATTTCCTTCCTGGGCGACGAGAATGCCGCCATCACTGGCAGCGCGGGCAACTCTTGGTGCGTTCTCCTGTGTCGGCGCGGCAAGCGCGCCAAAAGACACAAGCCCGGCGCCAAGCGCCGAAAGGGCAAAGATCGTGCGGAACATCGTGGCCAAACTCTCCGGTCCGTAATTGCCGCCGCCCGGCAGTGGTGTCCCTGTAAGGCGAACCCCTTCGCCAACAAACCAGTTACCCACCATATGGTTCCAACATGAACCGGGCATGAAGATGGCGGTTTTCCGGCGTATCGACGAATATTAGCTAGCTTGCGAGCCCCAAGTCCTTGCGCGCCTGCTTGGTCAGCTTCAGGGCGACCAGGCGATGGCTCTCGCGTAGATAGTCCTTCAGCGCCCCATCATCCATGCTTTGGCTTGTCTGACGCTGGATCCATGTCATGCCGCGCGAGGCAAGATAGGGCGCCGGCCGGCAACCCGGCTGCTCCTTCAGCACATCAAAGGCGATGTCGGAACATTTGAAGGTGACGAAGAGCTGCTGGCCGTGATCCCAGCCGCCGATCGCAAACACCTTGGTGCCGACCTTCCAGACATTGGCGCCGCCCCACTGGACGATATGATTTGTCGCGGGCAGCGAAGCGCAGAAGCTATTGTAGTCGTCCAGCGTCATCCGCTCCCGCCTTCAAAATGAAATGAAAACGCCGCGCGCCGAGTCTGGACGCGCGGCACCCTGAAGCGCGGCGCGCTTCAGATCTTTGTTTTATGCATGTCGTTGTCCCAAAACCGAGCTCACTTTTGGGCGACATGCATTGATCAGGCGGCCGCTTCAGCCGCGACAATCGACGGCTTCGAGCGGAAGTTCAGCCGGTCGGAACCGGCGGTGACCTTGACGGTCGACCCATCGAGGATATCGCCGAGCAGGATTTTCTCCGCCAGCGGGTCCTGCAACTCCTTCTGCATCACCCGCTTCAGCGGCCGTGCGCCATAGGCCGGGTCGTAACCCTTGGCTGCCAGCCACTCGATCGCCTCCTTGTCCAGCGACAGCGTGATCTTGCGATCGACAAGCAGGCTTTCCAGCCGCTTGAGCTGGATCTCCACGATGCGGCCCATGTCCTGCCGGCGCAGCCGGTGGAACAGGATCACCTCGTCAACGCGGTTGAGGAACTCCGGCCGGAACGACGCCTTGACGACATTCATCACCTCGTCGCGAACCTGGTCAACATCCTGATCCTCGCCGAGATTGACCAGATATTCGGCGCCGAGGTTGGACGTCATGATGATCAGCGTGTTGCGGAAATCGACGGTGCGGCCCTGGCCGTCGGTCAGACGGCCGTCATCGAGCACCTGCAAGAGCACGTTGAAGACATCGGGATGTGCCTTCTCAATCTCGTCGAACAGCACGACCTGATAAGGCCGGCGCCGCACCGCTTCAGTCAACGCGCCGCCCTCCTCATAGCCGACATAGCCGGGAGGTGCACCGATCAGCCGGGAAACCGAGTGCTTCTCCATGAACTCCGACATGTCGATGCGCACCATGGCGCTGTCGTCGTCGAACAGGAAGCTTGCCAGCGCCTTGGTCAGTTCGGTTTTGCCGACACCCGTCGGTCCGAGGAAGATGAACGAGCCGATCGGCCGGTTCGGATCCTGCAGGCCGGCGCGGGCGCGCCGTACCGCCTTGGAAACGGCCTGCACCGCCTCGCCCTGGCCAACGACACGCTTGCCGATCTCGTCTTCCATGCGCAACAGCTTGTCGCGCTCGCCCTGCAGCATCTTGTCGACCGGAATTCCGGTCCAGCGCGAGACGATATGGGCGACGTGGTCAGGCGTGACCACTTCTTCGACCATGCCGACCTTGCCGTCCTGGGCCTCGGCCTCCTTCAGCTTCTTTTCCAGTTCCGGAATCTTGCCATAGGCAAGCTCCCCGGCGCGCTGGAACTCGCCCTTGCGCTGGGCAATGGCAAGGTCGTTGCGCGCCTCGTCGAGCTGCTTTTTCAAGTCGGCGGCGAGCCCGAGCTTCTGCTTCTCGGCCTGCCACTTGGCGGTGATCTCGGTCGATTCCTCCTCGAGGCCGACCAGCTCTTTTTCCAGGCGGACGAGCCGGTCTTTCGAGGCATCGTCGGTCTCGACCTTCAGCGCCTCGCGCTCGATCTTGAGCTGCATGATACGGCGGTCGATCTCATCCAGCGCCTCCGGCTTGGAATCGACCTGCATCCTGAGCCGCGACGCGGCTTCGTCCATCAGGTCGATTGCTTTGTCCGGCAGGAAGCGGTCGGCGATGTAGCGGTTGGACAGCGTCGCCGCCGCCACCAGCGCCGAATCCGAGATACGCACCTTGTGATGCTGCTCGTATTTTTCCTTCAGGCCGCGCAGGATCGAGACGGTGTCTTCTACCGTCGGCTCATCGACGAAGACGGGCTGGAAGCGGCGGGCAAGTGCCGGATCCTTCTCGACATGTTTTCTGTATTCATCGAGCGTGGTAGCACCAACGCAGTGCAGTTCGCCGCGCGCCAGCGCCGGCTTCAACAGGTTCGACGCGTCCATCGCGCCGTCCGCCTTGCCGGCGCCGACCAGCGTGTGCATTTCGTCGATGAACAGGATGATGTTGCCGTTGGCCGAAGTGACTTCCGAAAGCACGGCCTTCAGCCGCTCTTCGAATTCACCGCGGTATTTGGCACCGGCAATCAATGAGCCCATGTCGAGCGCCATCAGCTGCTTGTCCTTCAGCGATTCCGGCACGTCGCCATTGACGATGCGCAGCGCCAGGCCTTCGGCAATCGCCGTCTTGCCGACGCCCGGCTCGCCGATCAGCACCGGATTGTTCTTGGTGCGGCGCGACAGCACCTGAATGGTGCGGCGGATCTCGTCGTCGCGACCAATCACGGGGTCGAGCTTGCCCGCGCGGGCATCCGCCGTGAGGTCACGCGCGTACTTCTTCAGTGCGTCATAGCCCTGCTCGGCGCTCGCCGAATCGGCGGTGCGGCCCTTGCGGACATCGTTGATGACCTGGTTCAGCGCCTGCGCGGTGACGCCAGCCTTGGCCAGGACATCGGCGGTCTTGGCCGATTTCTCCATGGCAAGCGCCTGCAACAGCCGCTCGACGGTGACGAAGCTGTCGCCAGCCTTCTTGGCCAGTTCCTCGGCGGTCGAGAAGACCTTGGCCAGCGGCTGCGCGAGATAGAGCTGGCCATTGCCGCCTTCCACCTTGGGCATCGCCTCAAGCGCCGTCTCGACGCCGAGCTTGACGTCGCGGATAGTGCCGCCGGCACGTTCGATCAACGACGCGGCGAGCCCCTCGTCATCGTCGACGAGAACCTTCAACATGTGTTCGGGGGTGAATTGCTGGTGATTGCGCGAGAGCGCCATGGTCTGCGCGGACTGGATAAAGCCGCGCACACGCTCGGAGTATTTCTCAAGGTTCATATCTGTCTCCTTCCATCACCGGCCCGCTTTGCGGCACCGGATCAGATTGCGGTGACGGACCCGCCCATTCGAGCCGAGTCCTGTTCAGCCGAGATATGGTGCATAGGCCATGCTGTCTCAAGACGCCTTGATGTCGGTCAATGCATAATATTCCACGTCAGCCCAAACGAAAACGGCGGAGATTTCTCCCCGCCGTTCAATACTTTGAGCTGCCGTTCGATCAGTTGTCGATGTCGACGATCACGGGCTCGGTGCTGCCGCTATCGGCCGGAGCCGCGGCCACCTCGCCGGCATCCGCATTGTCGCCACCACTGTCGACCTGATCGGCGTTGGTGCGCGGACGGCGCGGGCGGCGTGGGCGACGGGCAGCGCCGCTCTCGGCGGCCGCCTCGTTGAGCTCGGCCTGCGCGGCAAGAGCCGCCGGCGAAAAGCTCTCGAACAGCGGAGCCGGCTCGGCTACCGCAACGATCTCGACCGGTGAAGCGGGCTCTGCCTGTGCGTCTGCCTGGACCGGGGCCTCGTTGCGCTGCTGCTGGCCACCTTGATCGGAGGATGAAGCAAAGTCGCGCTGGCCGTTCTGGCCGTAGCCGCCATTGGGGCGACGATCGCGGTGGCGCCCGCCATTGTTGTCGCGGCCGTTGTTGCGCCCGCCATTGTCACGTCCACCATTGTCGCGGCCGTTTTCACGGTTCAGCGCGACCTCGGCCGGCATGCCTTCGATAACCGGCTGCGGGCCGGCGCCGTGGTTGGCCACCGGAATCTGGGCATCGGAAATAGTGTTGCTGTTGTTGCCGGAATTGTCGAAGTCGTCACGATCCTCATCGCCGTCATCGTCGAAATCGTCGCGATTCTGTTGCGTATTCTGGATCGGCATCTGCGCCTGAGCGGCGGCAATGATGCGATTGTAGTGTTCGGCGTGCTGGAGGTAGTTTTCCGCCATGACGCGGTCGCCGGAGCTGTGCGCATCACGGGCCAGGGTGGCGTATTTTTCGGCGATCTGCTGAGCCGATCCACGGATCTTCACGTCCGGGCCGTTGCTCTCGTAGTTACGCGTCAGGGGATTCGGTCCCTTGCGATTGTTGTTATTATTATTGTTGTTGCCGCCACCGCCGCCGCCATTGTTGTTGCGACCGCGCATGCGCCTGTTCTGCTGTTGTGGCCTCATTAGACTCTCTTCATTTTGAAATTTTTTGAAAACTCGTCACGAACGGTGGCGCTCATGCAGCCAGCCGTTTGGTTTCTTCACCGGCGTTCGCCCGCATCGATTGCGTTGGCGCCACGTGCCATCCTGTTCCGGTTACATCACTTGCCGGACGATT
Organism: Mesorhizobium loti CJ3sym; assembly: GCF_000472785.1. GTDB lineage: Bacteria > Pseudomonadota > Alphaproteobacteria > Rhizobiales > Rhizobiaceae > Mesorhizobium > Mesorhizobium loti_E. The sequence continues at coordinate 93,444 of NZ_AXAL01000026.1, read as the reverse complement.
CCCGCACGAAGCTTGGGCGTCGTTTGCGCAAGAAGGCAGCTATTTCCAAGGAAACCGAATCGCTAAGAGCACTGCCTGCTTCGTCTCATCCGGTTGAGGCGACCCTAGCCGCATTCCCCGGTATTGCCAAGCGGTTTTTTTGCACTGCGTCAAGGGTTTCCCCGTTGAAAGACAAGAACCCTGTCATTTCCGCCGAGATCACGGAAAGCACCCACCGGTGCATAGCCCGCGGCCGTGAATATACCCGTAACGTCGTCCTGTTGCGTGTAACCGATCTCGACTGCGATCCTGCCTTCTGGCTTCAAAAACACTTCCGCCTCGGCGGCTATTGTTCTGTAAGGGTCCAGACCATCCTCGCCGCCATCAAGGGCTGTGCGGGGATCGAAATCGCGGACCTCGTCCTGCAGATTTTCGATGTCTTGTGACGATATATAGGGAGGGTTTGCGGCAATTACATGGTATCGGCCGGAAACTTTTTCGAACCAGTTTGACTCCAGCGCAGTAAACCGATCGGCAAGGCCCAGTTGCCTGGCATTGCGGCTCGCCGTCGCCAGAGCGCCAGCGGCAATGTCGACACCGGTGGCGGTAGCGGCCGGCTCTGCGCTCAGCAGCGCCAGCGCGATGGCGCCCGTTCCGGTGCCGAGGTCCAGAACGCGGCATTCTCCCTCCCGCGCGGCGATTGCCTTGACGAAGGGCAGCACCGCCTCGACCAGCGTTTCAGTATCAGGCCTCGGCTCCAGCGTTTCGGGCGACAACAACAGGCGCAAACCGTAGAATTCGCGATAGCCAAGAATGCGGTGCACTGGCTCGCCACCGGCTCGCCGCCTCAGGGCAGCGTCGATCGCGGCGATGGCGCTCCTGTCGATCTTGCGTTCAGGGTCGGCGATGGCTTGGGTGCGTGTCATGCCGGAAAAATGTTCGACGATCAGCCGTGCGTCGAGCGTGGGATCATCGACTGCGGCCGTGACAAGCCTGGCCCGCGCTTCCCGCAGCAAAAGCCCCAGCGCCTCGGGCAAAGGATCAGCCATCAAGGCCGATATCGGCGAGCAGCTTCGACTGGTGATCGGCGATCAGCGCCTCGATGACTTCGTCGAGTTCGCCCATCATCACCCGGTCGAGCTTGTAGAGCGTCAGGTTGATGCGGTGGTCGGTAAGGCGGCCCTGCGGGAAATTGTAGGTGCGGATGCGCTCCGAGCGGTCGCCGGAACCGACCTGCGACTTGCGCGATTCCGAACGCTCCTCGTCCGCCTTGCTGCGCTCTAGGTCGTAGAGCCTGGCGCGCAGGATCTGCATGGCCTTCGCCCGGTTCTGGTGCTGCGACTTCTCCGCCTGCACCACCATGATGCCGGTCGGCAGATGGGTGATGCGCACCGCCGAATCGGTGGTGTTGACGTGCTGGCCGCCGGAGCCCGAGGCGCGCATCGTGTCGATGCGGATGTCTTCGGCCTTGATGTCGATATCGACCTCTTCGGCTTCCGGCAACACGGCGACAGTCGCGGCGGACGTATGGATGCGCCCGCTGGCTTCTGTCGCCGGCACGCGCTGCACGCGATGCACGCCAGATTCGAATTTCAGATGGGCAAAGACCCCCCTGCCGGAAATGGTGGCGATGATTTCCTTGAAACCACCAGCATCGCCGTCGTTGGCCGACACCGTCTCAAACCGCCAGCCGCGCTCGGCAGCATAGCGCTCATACATGCGAAACAGGTCGCCGGCGAAAAGGGCGGCCTCGTCGCCGCCGGTGCCGGCACGGATTTCGAGGATGGCGTTCTTGTCGTCGGCGGCATCCCTGGGCAACAGAAGGACCTGGATGTCCTTCTGCAGCGCCTCAATGCGATCCTCCACGATTGGCAAATCCGCCTCGGCAAGCGCCCGCATTTCCGCATCGGTGCCCTTGTCGGCAAGCATCGCTTCGAGGTCGGCCTGCTCATGCTCGGCCGCGCGCAGTTCCCTGACCTTGGCCACCATGTCCTGCAGTTCGGCATATTCCGACGCCATCTTCACATAGGCATCCGGCGCCGGGCCGGCCGACATCTGCGCTTCGAGCATCTCGAAACGCTTGACGACTTGATCCATACGATCGCGGGGCAAATTGACCATGATGAGATGCTACAACGGGATCGAGCGATCGTCGGCAAAGGCCTGCAGCAGCGCCCGCATCGGCAGCCCCTGCGCCGGCGCCATCAGATTGTCGTCAAAGAACGCTTTCAGCTCGTCCAGCGGCAGTTCCGTCAGCATTGCCTTGACCGGGCCGATCGAGGCCGGCGACATCGAGATCGAGCGGAAGCCGAGGCCGATCAGCGCCATGGCCGATATGGGTTTTCCGGCAAGTTCGCCGCACAGCGTGACGGGCGTGTGGTTGCGGGTGCCGGCATCGGCGATCTGCTTGAGCACACGCAGGAACGGCGCCGACAGCGTGTCGAAGCGGTTGGCCAGTTGCGTGTTGCCGCGGTCGACCGCCATGACGAACTGGAACAGATCGTTCGAACCGACCGAAACGAAGTCGACCGCCTTCATCAGTTCGTCGAGCTGGAACAGCAGCGACGGCACTTCCAGCATTGCTCCCAGCTTGAGGCTGGTCGGCAGATGATGGGCAAAGCGCGAGAGATGCCGCACCTCGCGGTCGATGATCTCGCGCGCCTGGGCGATCTCGCCAAGTTCGGTTACCATCGGCAGCATCAGCTTGAGCTCGCGCCCGCCGCTGGCCTTCAGTAAGGCGCGGATCTGGGTGCGCAGCAGTCCCGGCCGGTCGAGCGTCAGGCGGATCGCCCGCCAGCCAAGCGCCGGGTTCTCTTCCTGGATGGCACCCTTGAAATAGGGCAGCACCTTGTCGCCACCAATATCGATGGTGCGGAAGGTGACCGGCTTGCCGCGCGCCGCCTCGAGCACGTCGCGATAGAGTTTTTCCTGCGCCTCGGCACGTGGAAAGGTCGAAGCGACCATGAATTGCAGTTCGGTGCGGAACAGGCCGATGCCGGCCGCGCCCGCCTCCGCCAGCTGCGGCAGGTCGACGGCAAGCCCGGCATTCATCAAGAGATCGACCTGGACACCGTCCCTGGTCGTCGATGGCTTCTTGCGCAGTTCGCGATAGACCTCTTGCCGGCGCGCCCGGAAGCGCACCTTTTCGGCATAGGCGGCCTCGAGATCGGGCTGCGGCCGCAAATGGATCACGCCCTCTTCGCCGTCGACGATGATGGCATCGCCGTTTTCCGCCATGGAAACAGCGCCCTTCATCTGGCCGGCGACCGGGATGCCCATGGCGCGCGCAACGATGACGACGTGGCTGGTGGCAGCACCATCCTCAAGCACCAGTCCGCGCATTTTCTCCCTGGGATAGTCGAGCAGCTCGGCAGCCCCCATCGAACGGGCAACGATGATGGCATCCTTCGGCAGCGATGCCGCGACATCCTCCGGCCCACGGCCCATCAGCTGGCGCAGCAGCCGGTTGGCGAGGTCGTCGAAATCGCTCATCCGCTCGCGCAGATAGGGATCGGTCATGTGCAGCATGCGGGCCCGCATGTCGCTCTGCACCTTTTCTACCGCCGCTTCAGCCGTCAGGCCGTTGCGGATCGCCTCTTCGAGCCGGCGCACCCAGCCGCGGTCATTGGCGAACATGCGGTAAGCTTCCAGCACCTGGCGATGCTCGCCCTCGAAGGCGACGTCGCGGCGCTCCAGCATGTCGTCGATGGAGAGCCTGAGCGAACCAAGCGAAGTCTCAAGCCGGCGCACCTCCTCCTCGCTGTCCTCGTTGAACAGATTGGTGACGACGATGCGCGGCTCGTGCAGCACGACATGGCCAAGTCCGACGCCGTCATTGAAGGACAGACCGGTAAAACTGACTGGCCGGCGCAGGTCGAGTTCGAGGCCGGGCCGGGTCAGCCGCGCCAGATCGCCGGTGGCGATCATCTCTGCGATGACCATGGCGGTGGTTTCCAGCGCCTCGACCTCGTCGTCGCGGTAGTGGCGCATGGTCTTGTTCTGGACGACCAGGACGCCCAGCGTGCGCCCTGCCCGCAGCACCGGGACGCCAAGGAAGGAATTGTAGATCTCTTCCCCCGTCTCCGGCAGATAGGCGAAGGCGGGGTGCTCCTGCGCGTTGGACAGGTTGAGCGGCCGCGCGCTGGCGGCGATCGTGCCGACCAGGCCTTGCCCAAGCCGCAGCTGCGCAAGGTGGACGGCGTTCGGGTTCAGACCTTCGGTGGCATAGAGTTCGAGCACCGAATCGGCGCGCAGCACGTAAAGCGAGCAGACCTCGGCAACCATGTTGGAGGCGATGTCGCGCACGATCCGGTCAAGCCGCTCCTGCGGCTCCAGCGGCTCCTGCATGAGCTCGCGGAGCCGTTTCAGCAAAACGCGCGGGCCACTGGCCTGGTCACGCATCGCGGCTTCTTCTCCAATAGGCATTATGCCCGCCGCAGTTTCCACCGCGACCGGCACACGCGCAACAACTCAAATCGTTCTCGCTACTGCTTATCCAGACCGTAGACGGAATGCAAAGTGCGAACCGCGAGTTCTGTGTACGGACCATCGATCAGTATCGAAATCTTGATCTCGGAGGTGGTGATGGCGCGGATGTTGATCGCCTTGTCGGCCAGCGCCTTGAAGGCGGTGGCGGCAACACCCGCATGGCTCCTCATGCCGATACCGATGACCGAAACCTTCGACATGCCGGCTTCCGACTGCACGACATCGTAGCCGATCTCGGCTTTCAGGCGTTCCAGCACGACAAGTGCCTTGTCGACGTCGCCTGACGGCACCGTGAAGGTCATGTCGGTGAACTTGCCGTCCTCTGAAATGTTCTGGACGATCATGTCGACATTGATGTTGGCCTCGGCCAGCGGGCCGAAGATGCCGGCGGCGACGCCCGGGCGGTCGCCGACGCGGCGCAGCGAAATCTGCGCTTCGTCCTTGGCATAGGCAATTCCGGTGACGACCTGCTGTTCCACGATCTCTTCCTCGTCGCAAATGAGCGTTCCCGGAGGATTGAGCAAATCCCCCATTCCGGGCGCATCGGGATCGTCGAAGGACGACCGCACGAAGGTACGCACCCTGTGCACCATGGCAAGCTCGACCGAACGCACCTGCAGAACCTTGGCGCCGAGCGAGGCCATTTCAAGCATTTCCTCGAACGAGATCTTGGCCAGCCGGCGCGCCTTGGGCTCCATGCGCGGGTCGGTGGTGTAGACCCCGTCGACATCGGTATAGATGTCGCAGCGGTCGGCCTTGACCGCGGCCGCTATAGCCACCGCGCTGGTGTCGGAACCGCCACGGCCCAGCGTGGCGATGCGATTGTCCGGCCCGATGCCCTGGAAGCCGGCGATGACCGCCACCTGGCCCTCGCCGAAGCGCTTGATCAGGAAGGCACCATCGATGTCGAGAATACGCGCCGCGCCATGCGCATTGTCGGTCTTGATCGGGATCTGCCAGCCCTGCCAGGAGCGCGCATGCACGCCCATGTTCTGCAAGGTGATGGCCAGCAGGCCGGCCGTGACCTGTTCGCCGGAAGCGACCACCGCGTCATATTCGCGTGCATCGTGCATCGGCGAGGCCTCGCGTGTCCAGGCGACCAGCTCGTTGGTCTTGCCGGACATCGCCGAGACAACCACGGCCACCTCATGGCCGGCGTCGACCTCGCGTTTGACGTGGCGCGCCACATTGCGGATGCGGGCGATGTCGGCGACGGAGGTTCCGCCGAATTTCATCACGATGCGCGCCATGGAAGCGAAATGCCTTTGACTGAAGCCGGCCTGGAGCCGAAAAAGAATGAAAGCGCCCGGCTGGCGCCGGCCGCTGAATGCGCGGCCTCCTTAGCCAAATGATGAAGGTTTCGCAAGGCTGGCAGTGGATTGCCGGCTTCAAGAAGACGGCATATTGCGTTCCGCCTCGCCGCCGCTTACCAAATGCTGCCCGCGGGGAATTCCTTTTGGTTCGGCATAACAGATGATTGCTCGTCTCCGGCGCGCCATGCGATTGCAATCGCTCCCGCTTGTCATCGGGTTCGCCGTGCTGGCGCTGATAGTCGGCACGCGGGCCTTCCTGGTTGAAGGCCAGAGGGCCAATCGCGCCGCCGCGCGCGAGACGATCGAGTACCAGGAACAGCTTTCAGGGCTGCTTTCAATGGCGCAGGATGCCGAGAGCGGCCAGCGCGGCTACCTGCTGACCGGCGAGAAATCCTATCTCGAACCGTACCAGAAGGCCGTCGAGGCGATTCCCGGGCAACTTGCCCGCATCGATGCCATGACAGCGTCCAACGATCAGCTCGCCCCTCAGGTCAGCCACATCAAGGACGCACTGGCGCAGAAACAAGCTGAACTCGCGGAGACGATCGCTCTCTACGACAAGGGCGACGCGGCAAAGGCGCTGCAACTGGTCCGCAGCGGCCAGGGCAAAGCCGCGATGGACGAGATCCGGGCCAGCATGGACACGATCCGGCGCATTGGCGGCGCAGCGATTGCTGCGCGCGACGAGCACACCGACCAGGTCGAGGCGTGGCTGCGCATCGGCTCGCTGGTCGCCCTGCTGGCGATCTTCCTGCTCGGCACCTACACGATCCGCGAATCGCGCCGCCGCTTCCTCGAAGTCGCCACCGGCCAGGAAGAGCTGATGCGCAAGAACATCGAGCTCGGCAATGAGATCCAGACGCGCGAAAACGCCGAATCCCAGATCCGCCAGATGCAGAAGATGGAGGCTGTCGGCCAGTTGACCGGCGGCATCGCTCACGATTTCAACAACATGCTGGCGGTCATCCTCAGCGCCATGAACCTTGCCCAGCGCAAGTTGAAGCGCGGCGAGCATGACCTCGAAAAATTCATCGAAGCGGCAACGGACGCCGCGACGCGGGCGGCCAACCTGACAGGCCGGCTGCTTGCCTTCTCCAGGCAACAGCCGCTGGCGCCGCAGGTCGTCGACACCAATCGTCTGGTGACCGGTATGTCCGACCTTTTGCGCCGCGCGCTTGGTGAGGGCATTCGCATCGAAACCGTGCTGGCAGGCGGCCTTTGGAAGACCCATGCCGACCCAAGCCAGATCGAGAATGCAATCCTCAACCTGGCGGTCAACGCGCGCGACGCCATGGGCGAGGACGGCAAGCTGACCATCGAGACGGCCAACAGCCATCTCGACGACAGCTACGCCGCTACCCATGCCGAGGTGATCGCCGGCCAATATGTGATGATTGCGGTCAGCGATACCGGTGAGGGCATGTCGGCGGATGTGATGGCCAAGGCTTTCGAGCCTTTTTTCACCACCAAGCCGGTCAACAAGGGCACGGGACTTGGGCTGAGCCAGGTGTTCGGCTTCGTCAAGCAGTCAGGCGGCCATGTCAAGATCTACTCCGAGCCGGGCCACGGCACGACGATCAAGATCTATCTGCCACGCTTTTTTGGCGCAGAGGAAGCCGCCGTACCGACCGGGCGGAACGAGAATCCAGCACCTGTCACCGAAACAATCCTTGTCGTCGAGGACGACGTCCGCGTGCGCGCTTCCACCACCGATGCCATGCGCGAGCTCGGCTACACCGTCATCCATGCCGGCAGTGGCCAGGAGGCGTTGCAGAACCTGGCGGAGAACCCGGGCGTCGCCCTTCTGTTCACCGATATCGTCATGCCGGTGATGAACGGCCGCAAACTGGCGGAAGAGGCGGTCACACGCATGCCCGCGCTGAAGGTGATCTTCACCACCGGTTTCACCAGGAATGCCGTGGTCCACAACGGCGTGCTCGACCATGACGTGCACTTCCTGGCCAAGCCGTTCACCATCGATCAACTGGCCGCGAAGCTGCGCGACGTGCTGGAGGCGAAGTAGGCCGGCCACGCTGCCGGCCCCACTATTGGTCAGCCCGTCACTCTGGCAGCGTTGAAAATTGTTGCCTTGACATTCGATGCCTCACGCCCGACTTCCTAGCGTTCGAGGAGACCAACCGATGCCAGAGCCCCGACGATCGACGATCGATGCCGGAGAAGTGGAACGCTTTTCCGCCCTTGCCGCCGAATGGTGGAACCCGAACGGCAAGTTCCGCCCGCTGCACAAATTCAATCCGGTCCGGCTGTCCTATATCCGTGACCAGATCGCGGCGCGCTTTGGCCGCGACCCGCGCGCCGCACGCCCTTTCGAGGGCCTGCGCATCCTCGACATCGGCTGTGGCGGTGGCCTTTTGTGCGAGCCGATGGCACGGCTTGGCGCCGAGGTGGTCGGAGCGGACGCCTCTGAAACAAACATCGAAGTGGCGAAACTGCACGCGGCCGAAGGCAATGTGAGCGTCGACTATCGCGCCACTACGGCCGAGGATCTCGCCGACGCCGGCGAGACATTCGACGTCATCCTCAACATGGAAGTGGTCGAGCATGTCGCCGACATCGACCTGTTCGTCGCCAAATGCGGGCAGATGGTCCGCCCCGGCGGCATCATGTTCGTGGCCACCATCAACCGCACGCTGAAGGCACTGGGTCTCGCCATCATCGGCGCCGAATATGTGCTGCGCTGGCTGCCGCGCGGCACCCATCAATTCGGCAAGCTGGTGCGCCCGGAAGAACTGGAAAAGGCGCTTGGCAGCGCCGGCCTGACAACTGTCGACCGCACCGGCGTCACCTACAATCCGCTTGCCGACCGCTGGGCGCGGTCGAAGGACATGGACGTCAACTACATGGTGCTGGCGGAAAAAGGCTCGGTCTAACCGACCACACTTTTCCGGATTTCGCATCAGGATATGTTGAGATCCCGGTCACGCCGAGTTGAGCGGCCGGTAGCCGCCCCGCCAGTAGACAAGCGCCTAGCCGGCATCGTGGGTGCGCACCGCCTCGACCGAACCGATGATGATGGAATGTGTGCCGCGATCGATCATCTCGTCGAGGCTGCAGTCGAACACGGCCACCGCGTCTGAAAGCAGTGCCGCTCCGGTCCTGAGCGTTATCCATTCGGCGCCCTCGTACCGGTCCTTGCCCTTGATGCCGCCAAAGCCGGAGAAACGCTCCGCCACGTGCTGGTGCTGAGGCCCAAGCGAGTTGACGCCGAAATGCCGGTAGCGCTCGATCACCGGCCAGGTCGATGACGATCGGTTGACGCAGGCGATCACCTTGGGCGGCTCGGCCGACAGCGAGACCACCGAAATGACGACGAGGCCGGAACGGTCGTCGCCGACACCGGCGGTGATGACACTGACATTGCCGACGATGAGACGCATGGCGGCACGAAAATCGGCGACGTCGACAGGGCCCTCTCCCGAAGCCGTGGACATGATCTTCTCCTACGCAGCCGACTGCATCGCGGCCGGCGCGATGCGGATGCCTCTCTGTTCGAGAATAGGCAGCACGGTGTCGCGAAAATAGGGGAATTCCTCGACATAATCGACGAAGGACAGCGTCGAGCCGCGAAAACCTGCCTCGTGCAGGGCGGTGATCCCATCGGCGACCTGTTCGGGCGTACCGGTGAGCGGGAAGCCGCCATGGCCCGCTGCCATACGGTCGCGAATGAGCGCCAGGAGATCATGCGGGAACGACTGCGCATGGGCGAATTGCAGCCGCACCAGATTGTCGACCGCCGCCCAATCCGCATTGGTCCGCCCGAAATGCTCGAGATAGTCGGTCGCTTCCTTTTCGGTCGGCCGGCAGACGACATGGGCAAAGGTCAGCACATCGACATTGCTGCCGGCGGCCCTCGCCTGCTCCTTCAGCGCAATGATCTCATCCTTGGAGCGTGCCAGGTCGATTGCCGGCGTAAACAGGAAATCGGCGTTGCGGACGGCGAATTTGCGGCCCTCTTCCGAGCCGGCGGCGTTGAGGATCGGCAACCGCGCCGACGGACGCGGGTCGCCAAGCACATTTTTGAGCTTGAACCAGGTGCCGTCCCAGTCAAAAGCTTCCGTGCGCTCCCACAATGCCCTGACGATATCGAACCATTCCTGGGCGTAGCCATAGCGCGTGACATGGTCATCGGGCAGCGTCAGTCCGAGCGCTTCGTATTCCGGCTTGTTCCAGCCGGCGACGATGTTGAGGCCGATGCGGCCACGGCTGATCTGGTCGATGGTCGCCAGCTGCTTGGCAACGACGACAGGATGGTTGGCCGCGGTGTGGGTGGTGGCGAAAACCGTGATGTTGCGGGTGAGCGCCAGAAGTCCCGCCGCCCAGGTGATCGTCTCCAGCACATTGCCGTGAAAATTGGTCTCGCCGCCATAGCCGATCCAGCGTGCGATCGGCAGCATAAAGTCGATGCCGGCCTCGTCGAGCAGATGCGCCAGCCGCACATTGTTGTCCCAGGAACTGACCCACCGTTCGGGCACCTTGCTGACAGTCATGCCGCCCGAGCAATTGGACGCGAAGGTGCCTAGGAAAAAGGGCTGCGCCTGAGGCGCGGTCTTGTCGAGCATGCTCATTGGTGACGTTCTCCTCATTTTTGCTTATAATTTATGATAGAAAGTCTATCATAAATCCATGTAGACGCAATCATGGCGATCAGCGCATGCTGGTGGCGGGGACAGGCAGATGAATGATCGGCGCAAATCTCTGGAAACACAGGCCGAGTTGCTGGACCGCAGCTGGCATCTGGCGCGCACGCCGCTGGAGATCGGCGTCACCGAAGTCGAATACGCGCTGATGCGCGCCTACGAGGCGTTCGGCCATTGGCAGGCTGAATGCCTCGCCACGGTCATCGAGTTTTCCGCCAGCGGACCCGAGAACGCACTGCTCCATATCATCCGGATGAATGACCGCCCGAAAAGCGTGCGCGATCTCGCCCAGATGACTAACCGCGACGATGTCCCCAACATCCAGTACAGCCTGCGCAAACTGCTGAAAGGCGGTTTGATCACCCGCACCGGCAGCGGCAGGGCCGGCGTCACCTACGAAGTGACGCCGCTCGGATATCGCGTGACCGAGCGCTATGCCGACATCCGCTCCGTCCTGCTCATCGACGCCGTCACGCGCATTCCCGAAATGGCTGACAAGCTGGAAGATGTCGCACGCACGCTCGAACTGATGACCGGCATCTACGAACAGGCGGCGCGCGCCGCCGCCACCCACCGCCGCCGCCATCCAAGGCCGGAGCCCGGCGGCGACACCGACGGCACCGCGACCTGAGACCCGCGGCCGTCAGGCCTTCTGGCTTTGCGCCTTGGTGGTGATGATGACGCCAATAGTGATGATGATGGCGCCGACCCAGGTCAGCAACTGATAGTGCTCGCCAAGGAAGATCGTGCCGGCAAACAGTCCGACCGCCGCCGCCACATAGCCGATCTGGCTGAGATAGACCGGGCCGCCGACCGCCTGTAGCCGGAAGAAGAAGGCAAACATTGCCGTGGCGGAAGCAACCTGCGCGATGACCACCAGGGGCACGGCGCCAAGTGGGGCGAAGGACTTGCCGCCCAGCAGGACAAGAATACCGGCGAGCAGCATCGCTGCCGACGCCAGATGGCTGCCGACGGCAAGCTCGATCGGCCCGGTGCCTTCCGGCCAGTCGATCGTGCGGTAGATGTTGCCGGCGGCAAGGCTGACCGGGATCAGCAGCCCCATCACCACCCAGAACAGATCGGCCGGCTGGCCGGCCTCGCCGCGCGTCACCGCCACCATGACGGCGCCGACGAAGCCGACGGCGATGCCAATGATGCCCAGCATGTTGGGGCGCCGGACACGCAGCACCATTGAAAACACCAGCGTGATGACGGGTGACAGCGTGAACATGATGCCGGTATAGCCAGCGCCCAGATGCGGAATAGCCGAGAACATCAAGAGATTGGGCGCGGCATAGGACACTGCCGCGGTAACGAAGAAATAGCGCAATTTGTGCGCGTTGAGCCGGATGCGCTGGCCGCGCGCCAGGAGCACGCACAAAAGTACACCGCCAGCGCCGAGCGAAATGACGAAGGCCCAGACCATGGCCGGCACGCCGGCCGCCGTGGCGAGCTTGCCGAAGGGTAGCGTCAGGCCGAGCAGGCCGCCGGTGACGACCAGCAGGCCGAGCGCCGAATCCCAGGGATATTTCATCGGATTGTCCCCGTCACTCAACGGCCAAATTTGGCACTTGCGGCGCTTGGCCGGTCCTGTATGTTGAGATAACATATCGAAAAGATTCTTAACATCAAGATATTTAACGGTGAGACAGATGGATCGCGCGGCAAAGGCGATCGAGCAGTGGAAACGGGAGCGGCCGGACCTGGACGTCTCGCCGATGGGCGTGCTCGGGCGGCTGAACGAAGCGTCGTCGCTGATCGCGCGTGATCGCCTCGCGCCGCTGTTTGCCCGTTTCGGACTGCAAGCCGGCGAATTCGACGTGCTGGCGACGCTGCGCCGTTCCGGCCAGCCTTACGCGCTGACGCCGACCGCTCTCTACGAGGCGACGATGGTGACGTCAGGCGCCATGACCAACCGGCTCGACCGGCTGGAAAAGGCCGGATTGATCCTGCGCGCACCGCATCCCAACGACCGGCGCGGCATTGTCGTGCAGCTGACTGAAAAAGGTCTGGCCTTGATCGACGAGGCTCTGACCGCTCACGTCGCCAACGAGCATGAAATCCTCGCCGGCCTGAGCAACGCCGAACAGGAGACGCTGGCTCTGCTGCTTGGCAAATTGATCGGAACCTTGAGCTAGTCGCTCAGTTGCGGTCGTCCGGGAACACAGGGATCGGCATGAAATCGACGCCGTCCTCGGCCAGGCTCTTGGCCTCGTCCAGCGTCGCCTCGCCATAAATGCCGCGTGCATCGGTTTCGCCGAAATGGATTTTGCGCGCTTCCTCGGCGAACTTGTCGCCGACATAGTCGGCATTCTCGCGCACTTTCTCGGCCATCGCCTTGAGCTGCGCCAGCGCCTGCTTCTGCGCCTCGCCCATGGCGAGCGCTATGGTTTCCTGCTTGCGCGCCGTGGAGACGGCCGGCGCCATCAAGGCTTTCTGCACCTTGTGCGAACCGCAGCTCGGGCAATCGACAAAACCGCGCTTCTTCTGGATATCGAAGTCGTCATTGCTGCGAAACCAGCCCTCGAACTCATGCTCATGTTCGCAGATCAGGGAAAAGCGGATCAAGAGGCCGCACCCCGGAGACGCGGCGCCTCCGCCGCGCCGGCATTGATGGTGAAATCACGCGCATTCTTTAAATTCGGGATCTTCTTGCGCGCCGCAAGCGACTGCGCCGGGTCGATCTCGGCGACGATCACCGCCGGTTCGTCATGCGCGGCTTCGGCGATGATGCGGCCCCAAGGATCGACGATCAGCGAATGCCCAAAAGTCTCGCGGCCGTCTTCATGCAGGCCGCCTTGCGCGGCGGCCACGACATAGGCGCCGTTCTCGATGGCGCGGGCTCTCAGCAGCACATGCCAGTGCGCCTCGCCGGTCTGGCGGGTGAAGGCGGCAGGCACGGTCAAAACTTCCGCCCCTGCCAGCGCCTCGGCGCGGAACAGTTGCGGGAACCGCAGGTCGTAGCAGACCGCGAAGCCCAATTTTGCACCCGCGACCTCGGCCACCACGGCCTCGGTGCCCGGCTCGTACGCCGCGGATTCGCGCCAGCTCTCGCCATTGTCGAGATCGACATCGAACATGTGGATCTTGTCGTAGGTGGCGAGCGTGGCACCGTCCGGACCAAACAGTAGCGCCCGGTTGGCAAGCTTGCCGTCGGCGCGCAGGATGGCGGTCGAGCCGATATGCAGGAAGACACCGAGTTCGCGCGCCAGCTTGCGCGCGGTCGAAACGACGATGTCCTTATCCTCGGAGGTGAAGGAAGCGGCGCGTGCTTCCTTGTCACGGATCAGCGCCCCGGTCATTTCCGGCGTCTGGATGTAGGTCGCGCCCTGGCCTGCCGCTTCACGCACCAGCCGTTCGAGATCAACCGCATTGCGCTCCGGGCTTTCGCCCGAACGCATCTGCACTGCCGCCGCCTTGAAAACACCCATCGTCAAACCCTCAAATCGTTGCGCCGTTGGCCAGCATCTTGTCGAGCCGGCCTTCGGCCTCCAGCTTATGGAGGTCGTCGGAGCCGCCGACATGCGTATCGCCAATGAAAATCTGCGGAAAGGTGGTGCGCCCGTGCGCCCGCGAAATCATCTCCTGGCGCAGTTCCGCCGAAAACGAAGCGTCATGCTCGGTGTAATTGACGCCCTTGCGCTCCAGCAGCCGTTTGGCTGCCGTGCAGTAGCCGCACATCATGCGCGTATAGATGGTGACATCGACCATGACGAATTTCAGCTCTCCTTGCCGACTTATATAGTCGCGGACTCGTCCGCCCGGAAGTCCCCCGGCAACACACGGGCGAAGGTCAGCACGTCGACGGCGGCCGCTCCTCCCCTTTTCAGCGCCTTGGTGGCCGAACGCACGGTGGCGCCGGTGGTGTAGACATCGTCGATCAGAAGCACCCTGCGGCCGGCGATCTCGATTTCCGCCTCGGCCGGCACGCGAAAGGCGGCGCGAACATTCTCCTCGCGCTCCTGCCGCTCCAGCCCGACCTGCTGGCGCGTGAGTTTCACGCGCCGCATGACGGAAGGGGCGAAAGACAGCCCACTGAGTTCGCAAACCGCACGTGCCAATTCCGCCGACTGGTTGAAGCGCCGCCGGAAAAAACGCCGCCAGTGCAGCGGCACCGGCACCACCACATCGGCCTCGGCGATGAGATCGGCACCGGCGCGCACCATCCAGCGCGCCATCCAAGGTGCCAAATCGGTGCGATCCTGGTATTTCAGCCCTTGCACCATCTGACGGGCAACGCCGGAATAGGCAACGGCGGCCCGCGCCCGCTCGAAAGGCGGCGGATCGGCGATCGCCTCGGCCGAGAGAAAGCCCTCGCCCATATGGTGGGTGAACGGCGTGCCCATCACTGGACACCACGGCCGCTCCAGAAGCCGCAGCTTCGGCCAGCAGGCGCCGCACAGCACGCCGGGCTGCGAGACATGCCGGCGGCAACCGGCGCAGACCGGTGGAAACAGGATGCGCGCCGGCCAGCCGAAAGCCGATCGGGTTAGCTTCCTGATCCCGATGGACTTGATCTCCAGCATCGGATCGGCCACGTGATTGGTCCTTCGCGCCACCATACCAATTACATCGGGGCGTCGACAAACAAGGATCCGCCCGTTGCAGCCGATAATGGATACCGATCTCTGGCTGGCGCACAAGCGGCGTGCGCTCACTCATCGCGTCGACGGCGCCGATTTCCTGATGAACCGTGCCGCCGAGGACCTTGCCGACCGGCTGGGCGCCGTCGAACGCAGGTTCGGCAAGGCGGCAGTGCTGTTTTGCCAGACGCCGGCCGCAGCCGACGTGCTCGCCGCGAGCGGCAAGGTGGGGGATATCGTCCGTGTCGAGACGGACGCGGTCTTCCTGAATGGGGCCGCCGGCTTGATCGCACCGCTGGAAACCGTGCCCTTCGAACCGCAAAGCCTCGATCTTGCGGTCTCGCTTCTGTCGCTGCAGGCGATGAACGACATTCCCGGCATGCTGATCCAAATCCGCCGTGCGCTGCGGCCGGACGGGCTTTTCCTCGGTGCCTTCGCCGGCGCCGGCACACTGGGTGAGTTGCGCGAAAGTCTGCTTGCGGCCGAGACCGAGCTTTACGGCGGCGCCAGCCCGCGCGTCATCCCGTTCACCGACGTGCGCGATGCCGGTGTGCTTTTGCAGCGCGCCGATCTCGCTCTGCCGGTTGCCGATGTGGAGACCGTAACGGTGCGCTACGCCAATTTGTTTGCCCTGATGGCCGATCTGCGCGCCATGGGCGAAACCAGTGCGCTTGCCGACCGCAGCCGGCGGCCGGGCTCACGCCAGCTGTTTGCCCGCGCCGCGGAAATCTACATCGAGCGTTTTTCCGATCCCGACGGTCGGATCCGGGCAAGCTTCTCGATGGTCTGGATGTCCGGCTGGGCGCCCGATGCGTCGCAGCAAAAACCATTGAAGCCAGGTTCAGCCAAGGTCTCGCTGAAGGCTGTACTGCAGGGACCTGAAGGGCATTGACCTGTACCGAAACGCGACAGGGCCAATTTCAAGGTGAAGGTGCGAAAGCGTTCGCAAGCCTGCTGCCGCTGTTGCTGAACATCCAGCTTATCTGGTTGAAGACCTGGCCGATGCCGCCAATGATTGTCAGGGACACCACTGCGACGATCAGGGCGTACTCGACGACCGTGGCACCAGTCTCGTCCTTCAGAAAGCGCAGCAGCAATGTTTTCATCACCTCAATCCCCCGTGCCGGAACCTTACCGCCGATCTGTTAAGAAAGGTTAACGGCAAAGCCTTAACAGGCAGTGAAAAGGCCGCCCTTTCGAAAACATCTTAACCATATCAGCAGTCGCCGCTGGTCTTGCCGTCGGACGCGATAATGCAGACTGAATCGGGCTGCGACTGCAGCACACTGCGGCGCACCGTATAGGTGCTGCGATGACCGATCGAGCCGGTGGCCGTCATGTCGAGGCCGGGAAAGTCATTGCGGGCCGCTTGCGAGCGCGTCCCGCTGTCAAGGAAAGGCGTCGCGATCAGGGCCAGTGCCACCGCGGCCGAGCCAAAAAGCAGTGTGATGCGCAGGACGCCCATGCCGGCATCGGCGGCGCGAAAACCGCGGTCGGGCCGGATCGAATCCCAATCCTTGTCCAGGCTCATACGATCGCTCCCCAGCGAAAAGGCGACGCGGCCATCATGACGCGGCCATGGGTCAATTTTTCATGATCAGATAAATCTTCCATTAACGCCGGCTGATATGGACCGTGGCCCCTCAGTCCCGGACGCTCACAGGAGATCGATGAGGAACGGGATCAGCGGCGCGTCGGCCGGCGGCATTGGATAGTCGCGCATCTGTTTTGGCCACACCCATTTCAACGCCTGCCCTTCCCGGGGCTGGGCGATGCCACGAAAGCGGCGGCAGACGAACAGCGGCATCAACAGATGGAAGTCGTCATAGGAATGGCTGGCGAAGGTGAGTGGCGCCAGGCATGGAATATCGGTCTCGATGCCGATTTCCTCATGCAGTTCGCGGATGATGCATTGTTCCGGCGTTTCACCGGGCTCGACCTTGCCGCCGGGAAATTCCCACAGGCCGGCAAGCTGCTTGCCTTCTGGCCGCTGCGCCAGCAGCACGCGGCCGTCGGCGTCGACCAGCGCACAGGCGGCGACCAGCAGCAGGCGCTTGCCGGCATTCGCCACGTCATTCATGACCAGGTGGCCGGCGATAGTGGTAGCGGTAGACCTCCTCGAAGCCGAGCGATCGATAGAGCGCCAATGCCGGCACGTTACCGGCCTCGACCTGCAGCCAGGCTTCGCGCGCGCCGCGCAGCCGCGCCCATTTCAGCGCCGACAGGATCAGGTTGCGGCCGTGGCCCTTGTTGCGCGCCGCCTTGTCGGTGGCGACCTCGAACAGGCCGGCGAGATCGCCGTCATGCACGCAGATCAGCGTCGCCAGCGCCTCGGCACCGTCCTCGAGCGCGAATAGCCCGGCCTCGGGCTGGATGGCGCCAATGATCTCAGACAGGCCGGGCCGCAGCGAAACGTCCGAGCCGCTGACCTTGAGCGAGGCGCCGATGAAGCGGCTGATGTCCTTCAGCGGGATCTGGTCCATGGCGGCATCGAGCTGCGCGTCAGCCAGCGGCAGCCGCATGACCAGCGATTCGTCGAAGCGGCTCCAGCCCTCCTTGTCGAGATGGCTGGCCAGATCGGGACCCGACAGTGGCGACATGCGGAACGTCAGCGGCCTGCCATAGGCGTCGAAACGGCGGCTGGCGCGGCCGATGCGGTCGGCCATGTGCTGGATGTCGCCGGGATCGAGCGGATTGACCGAATTCAGCCGCTTGGCCGGATGGCCCGCGGTCAGCCGCACCACCCAGGTGCCGTCATAGTGGACGGCCGCTGCCGGCCATGCGCGAAAGCCCGCCGCCTCGTAGCGGCGCACGATCGCGAGCATGCTTGCCGGATGCCTGGAAGCCAAAACTGTCAGCTCCGATAGTCGCCATTGATGGCGACGTATTCCTTGGTGAGATCGCAGGTCCACACCGTCGCCTTGCCGCGGCCGATGCCGATATCGGCGCGGATGAGGATATCGTCGCGCTTCATGTAGGCCGAGGTCTTTTCTTCCGAATAGGCCGGGTCGCGTTCGCCCTCATGCGCCAGCCGGTTGTCGCCGAACCAGATCGACAGCCGGTCGCGGTCGGCGGGCTCGCCGGCCTTGCCGACGGCCATGACGACACGGCCCCAATTGGCGTCCTCGCCGGCAACCGCCGTCTTGACCAGCGGCGAATTGGCGATCGACAGCGCGATGCGCTTGGCCGAGCGGGCCGATTTCGCACCGGTAACGGTGACTTCGACCTGCTTGCGAGCGCCCTCGCCGTCGCGCACCACTTGCAGCGCCAGCGACTTCAGCACCTTGTTTAGTGCCCGGCGGAACTGGCCGAGCCTGGCGTCCTTGGGATCGGTGATCTCAGGCGCGCCACGCTTTGCAGCCTTGCCGGTGGCAAAGATCAGCAGCGTGTCGCTGGTCGATGTGTCGCTGTCGACGGTCACCGCGTTGAAGGTCTTGGCGGTGCCGCGCGACAACAGATCCTGCAGCACGGGTGCTGCGATCGGCGCATCGGTTGCGATGAAGGACAGCATCGTCGCCATGTCGGGGGCGATCATGCCGGCGCCCTTGGAAATGCCGTTGATGGTGACATCGGTGTCGCCGAGCTTGGCCGTCTGCGTCGCCACTTTCGGATAGGTATCCGTGGTCATGATGGCTTTTGCCGCCTCGGTCCACAGGTCCGGTTTGCCGTCGCTGACCAGCCCGGCGAGCAGATGGCTGAACTTGGTTGTGTCGAGCGGCTCGCCGATGACACCGGTCGAGGCGAGGAACACCTCGCCAGCCGTGCAGCCGGCCGCGTTGGCGGCTGCTTCGCCGGTCAGCGCGGTGGATTCGCGGCCCTTCTTGCCGGTGAAGGCGTTGGCGTTGCCGGAATTGACGATCAGCACCCGCGCCTTGCCGGCGCCAAGGTTCTGCCGGCAGAAATCAACCGGCGCCGAAGGGCATTTCGACTTGGTGAACACGCCGGCGACCGCCGTACCCGCGTCGAAGACCATGGCGAGCAGATCGGTGCGGTTCTTGTACTTTATCCCCGCTTCGGCGGTGGCGATGCGCACCCCTTCAATGACAGGCATTTTGGGGTATTTCTTCGGCGCGAGCGGCGAAATCGTCGTGGACATGGGGACCTCGGGCGGGAAATTCGCAAGGGAAGGCCGGTTTGCCCGATACGGCGCGCGGGCGCAAGGGCGTTTTCGCCGCGCCTGCCGGGGGCGGCAACCACTGCGAATTAAGCTTGCATTTCAAATCTGTTGGCGTCGCGGGGGCCTGTGGCGCTATGATTGCCCCCCATGGGCAGGCTTGCGATCCTCGCATGGGCGTTTCTGGGACTTTTGCTGCTGAGCGCCGACGCTGAGCCGCAGCGTCGCGTGGCGCTGGTCATCGGCAACGGCACTTATTCCGAAGCCGGGACATTGGCCAATCCGGTCAACGACGCGCTCGACATCGCCGACAAGCTGCGCTCCATCGGCTTCGAGGTCATTGAAGGCAACGATCTCGGCAAGCGCGAGCTTGAACGCAGCATCGGTGAATTCTCGGATGCGCTCGAAGGCGCCGGCGTCGGCCTTTTCTACTATGCCGGCCATGGCCTTCAGGTCGACGGGCGCAATTACATCGTACCGGTCGACGCCAGGCTGGACATGCCGGTGAAACTCCAGCTCGAAGCCGTGCCGATCGACGAAATCCTCGACATCATGGAACAGCAGACCAAGGTCAGCCTGGTGTTTCTCGATGCCTGCCGCAACAACCCGTTTGCCCGCAGCCTGAGCCGCACCGCCACGACGCGGTCGGCGACGGCGCTAGCCGGCCTGGCGCAGTTCGATTCGACGCGCGGCTCCTTCATCGCCTTCTCGACAGCACCGGGTGCTGTCGCCATGGACGGAAGCGGGCGCAACTCGCCCTTCGCCGCCGCCCTTTTGCGGCACATCGCCGAACCCGGCCAGAGCATCAACGACATGATGATCGCGGTGCGCCGCGACGTGGTTTCGCAGACGCGCGAAAGCCAGCGGCCCTGGGAACAGGGCTCGCTGCTCGAACGCTTCGAGTTTGTGCCGAGCGGCGAGCCGGTGAAACCGCCCGCACCAGCCGCGGCACCTGAGCCCTCGACACAAGTGGCGACGCTCGAGCGTTCGGTCGGCGACGACAAAAGCGCGATCGAGAAGTTCCTGCGCGACGATTACCTGTCGCCGGACATCAAGGATATGCGCGCGGCCGTCAAACGGCTTTACGGCCCATCCGCCACCATATTCGGAACGCCTTACGATGCCGAGGCGCTCGTCAAAGTGAAAAGTGACTGGTTCGCGCAATGGGCTTCATGGTCGCTTGGCCTGGAACCGGGCAGCCTGGAGGTTACACCGCACGGTGAGGGCAGTGCCCAGGCCGTCTTCGCCATGAGCTACGACTACACACCAAAGGACAAGGCGGCGGCGCGTGTGGCAGGCAAGGCGCGGGTGACGCTGGAATTGATCAAGACCGCTGATGGGTGGCGTATCGTGTCGGAGACGTCACAGGCGATGTGACGGCGATCGCCTGATGATGGCGCAATTTCTGCGCTTGAAAACGGGGCGTTTCGTTTCATGGCCGGATCACCTATCGTTGCCGGCAAATTGAAAACGAGGACGTCAGGAATGGCCGAGGACGCGGATCCGGCACGCAAATCGATTGGCGCCCGGCGCAATCCCGACAGCGCCGAAGCCATTCTGGAGGCCGCCGAAGCCGTACTCGTCGAGGCCGGCTATGCCGGCTTCTCGATCGAGGCGGTGGCACGCCGTGCCCGCGCCGGCAAGCCGACCATCTACCGCTGGTGGCCGAGCAAGGCGGCACTGCTGCTTGAAGTCTACCAGCGCCAGAAGCGCGTCGACATTCCCGATACCGGAAGACTGGAAGAGGATCTCGTCGGCTTCCTGAAAAATCTGTTCGCGCACTGGCGCGAGACATCGTCGGGCAGCGTGTTCAGGTCGCTGATCGCCGAGGCACAGTCGGATGAAACCGCAGCCGCCGCTCTTGCCGGATATGTCGAAGGCCGCCGCACCCACACCGGCCAGATCATCGAGCGCGCCAAGGCACGGGGCGAGGTCGCCGACGATATCGATCCGGCCGTGGTCGCCGACCTCGTCACCTCCTATGCCTGGCGGCATCTGCTGACCAACCGGCTCGACGAGCCTGAGGCGACGATCCGCAAAATGGTCCGCTATCTCCTGCAAGGCATAGCAGCCGGCGCCGGCCAATAAAAAGGGCGCGGCAACCTTCGCTGCCGCGCCCCTTTGAAACGTTTTTCAGGCTTACTTGGCGCTTTCCAGCGTGTCGACGGCCTGCTTCAGCTTGGCGTCCGCGATTTCGACCTTGGCGCCGGCGCGCAGCGACTTGACCAGAGCGAAATACTTGTCTCGGATGACCGCCTGCTTGGCCTGGTCCTTGACGTCGTCGAAGGCCGGCGGCTGCTTGGCGCGCTTGTCCTCGAGCTTGATGACATGCCAGCCGAACTGTGACTGCACCGGCTGCTCGGTGTATTTGCCGACCTCGAGCGCGAAGGCGGCCTTGTCGAACTCAGGCACCATCTGGCCAGGTCCGAACCAGCCGAGATCGCCGCCATTGGTCTTGCCCGAGGGATCGCTGGTGTGCTCGTTGGCAAGCTTCTGGAAGTCGGCGCCGCCATCGAGCTGCTTGATGATCGCCTCGGCCTCTTCCTTCGTCTTCACGAGGATGTGACGGGCATGCACCTCGTTGACCGGCGGCGTGTTGGCGATTTCCTGGTCGTAGCGGGCGCGGATTTCGGCGTCGGTGACCTTGTCGACAACACCCTTCTCGACCATCTCGCCATGCAGCGCGCGCTGCTGCAGGAAGGCCATGCGGCGCTGGAAGTCGGGATCCTTGTCGAGACCGTCGGTAACGGCCTTGGCGGCCATGACGCGGATCTCGATAGCCGCCGAAAGGGCAGCGGCGCGGCGCTGTTCAGGCGGCAGCTGCGCGAATTGCTGCGACAGCTCGCCCTCGGCAAGCACCAGGTCGGCTTCCGTCAAGGGCTGGCCGTTGACCGTGGCGACCACGGCATTCGGGTCGACGGGGGCCGCGGGGGGTGCTGCCGGGGCCGCGGCATCGGCGGGAGCAGCGGGAGCGGTCTCCTGCGCCATGACAGGCGACAGGCAAAGAGCCGACAGGCCGAAGGCCAGACCAAGGCTGGCGAGCGACGCACGGCGAAACAACAAGGGCATAAGGATGACTCCGGTGAGGGATTATAAGGAGGGTGGCTTCCAGATCAGCCAGATTGTGGCGGAATTTGGCGCGACCGGCAGGGCCAGCGCGGCGTTGACATCAGTTGAGCCCCCTCTTATCTGTCCAACGACTTTGCGTCCAGAACCGTTTTCCGGGCGCTTTTTGTGTTTGTCCGTATTTGGGCGACGCATTCACGCGGATTTGATGGGGCCGGCCGGCGCCTATCTTAAAGATTGAGAATTCTATCGAAAGGACCATTGAATGGTCAGTCTCGGCGGTCTCGCCCGTAAGGTTTTCGGTTCCTCCAACGACCGCCGGGTCAAATCGACCCGGCCTCGTGTCGAGGCGATCAACGCCATGGAAAACGAAATGCGGGCGCTCTCCGACGCCGAACTCGCGGGGCGCACGGATAAATTCCGGCAGGATATCGCCAATGGCGCCAGCCTTGAGGATCTTCTGGTCCCGGCCTTCGCCACCGCCCGTGAGGCGGCACGCCGCGTGCTCGGCATGCGCCCCTTCGACGTCCAGCTGATCGGCGGCATGGTGCTGCACAATGGCGGCATCGCCGAGATGCGCACCGGCGAGGGCAAGACCCTGGTCGCAACGCTGCCGGTCTACCTCAACGCGCTTGCCGGCAAGGGCGTCCACGTCGTCACCGTCAACGACTATCTCGCCACCCGCGACTCCGAATGGATGGGCCGCGTCTACAAGTTCCTCGGCCTCTCGGTCGGTGTCATCGTCCACGGCCTGTCGGACGAGGAACGCAGCGCCGCCTACGCCTCGGACGTCACCTACGCCACCAACAACGAGCTCGGCTTCGACTATCTGCGCGACAACATGAAGTATGAGCGCGCCCAGATGGTGCAGCGCGGTCACAATTACGCGATCGTCGACGAAGTCGATTCCATCCTGGTCGACGAGGCGCGCACGCCGCTGATCATTTCCGGTCCGCTCGAGGACCGTTCGGAAATGTACAACACCATCGACACCTTCATCATCCAGTTGCAGCCGCAGGATTATGAGATCGACGAAAAGCAGAAGACCTCGATCTTCACCGAGGAAGGCACCGAGAAGCTGGAGAATCTGCTGCGCGACGCCGGCCTGCTGAAGGGCGAGTCGCTCTATGACGTCGAGAACGTCGCCATCGTCCACCATGTCAACAACGCGCTGAAGGCGCACCGGCTGTTCCAGAAGGACAAGGACTACATCGTCCGCAACGACGAGATCGTCATCATCGACGAGTTCACCGGCCGCATGATGCCCGGCCGCCGCTATTCGGAAGGCCTGCACCAGGCACTGGAAGCCAAGGAGCATGTGGCGATCCAGCCAGAGAATCAGACGCTCGCCTCCGTCACCTTCCAGAACTACTTCCGCCTCTACAAAAAACTTTCCGGCATGACCGGCACGGCGCTGACCGAGGCCGAGGAATTCGGCAACATCTACGGCCTCGAAGTCACCGAGATCCCGACCAATTTGCCGGTCATCCGCAAGGACGAGGACGACGAGGTCTACCGGTCGGTCGAGGAGAAGTACAAGGCGATCGTCAAGGAGATCCGCGAAGCCAGCGCCAAGGGCCAGCCGACGCTGGTCGGCACGACCTCGATCGAAAAGTCCGAGCAGCTGGCCGAGCGCCTGCGCAAGGAAGGTTTCAAGGATTTCGAGGTGCTGAACGCCCGCCATCACGAGCGCGAGGCGGCGATCGTCGCCCAGGCCGGCAAGCCCGGCGCCATCACCATCGCCACCAACATGGCCGGCCGCGGCACCGACATCAAGCTCGGCGGCAATGCCGAAATGCGCATCGAGGACGAACTGGGCGACATGCCTGCCGGACCCGAGCGCGAGGCGCGGGAAAAGGAAATCCACGCCGACATCGAGCGCCTGAAGGAAAAGGCGCTGGCCGCCGGCGGCCTCTACGTGCTCGCCACCGAGCGCCACGAATCGCGCCGCATCGACAACCAGCTTCGCGGTCGCTCCGGCCGCCAGGGCGACCCCGGCCGCTCGAAATTCTTCCTGTCGCTGCAGGACGATCTGATGCGCATCTTCGGCTCCGAGCGCATGGACGGCATGCTGCAGAAACTCGGCCTCAAGGAAGACGAGGCGATCATCCATCCCTGGATCAACAAGGCGCTCGAGAAGGCGCAGAAGAAGGTCGAGGCGCGCAACTTCGACATCCGCAAGAACCTCCTGAAATATGACGACGTCTCCAACGACCAGCGCAAGGCGGTTTTCCAGCGGCGTATCGAGCTGATGGACGGCGAAGGTCTTTCGGAAACCATCGCCGAGATGCGCGAAGGCGTCATCGACGATATCGTCGCCAAGGCCATTCCCGAAAACGCCTATGCCGAGCAGTGGGACGTCGCCGGCCTCAAGGCCGGGGTTGCCGAATTCCTCAATCTCGACCTGCCGGTCGATGACTGGGCCAAGGAAGAAGGCATCGCCGAGGACGACATCCGCGAGCGCATTACTGCTGCCGCCGATGCCGCCGCCAAGGAACGCGCCGAACGCTTCGGCCCCGAGGTGATGACCTATGTCGAGCGCTCCGTAGTGCTACAGACGCTCGACATGCTGTGGCGCGAGCACATCGTCAACCTTGACCATCTGCGCTCTGTCGTCGGCTTCCGCGGCTACGCCCAGCGCGATCCGCTGCAGGAATACAAGGGCGAGGCCTTCGAGCTTTTCCAGGCGATGCTCGGCAATTTGGAACAGGCCGTGACCGCCCAGTTGATGCGCGTCGAACTCGTCCGCCAGGCCGCCGAAGCCCCGCCTCCGGAAGCCCCCGACATGTTCGGCACGCATATCGACGGCAGCACCGGCGAGAATGATTTCGAAGGCGGCGAAACCGCCCTCCTGGTGCGCCCGGAGCAGAACGTTATCGTCGCTCCCGAGGATCGCGACCCCAACAACCAGGCCACCTGGGGCAAAGTCGGCCGCAACGAAGCCTGCCCCTGCGGCTCGGGCAAGAAGTACAAGCACTGCCACGGGGCGTTCGCGTAAGGGCGCACTTCCTTCTCCCCGTTTCACGGGGAGAAGGTGCCCGAAGGGCGGATGAGGGGCGGCGCTGAGTTCTGCGATTGCCCATATGCCTCAAATCGAGTCGGATGACATGCCGGACCCCGCGAAGCCGCTGCGTCTGTAGCTAGTTTCTTCTTCGCCCAGCCCGCATCAGTCCAAATCCCCCGAAAGCCAGCGCCGCCCATCATCCGCCGGCCGGCACCTTCTCCCCGTGAACGGGGCGAAGGAAAGCTCACCCAACCGTTTCTTAATGTGTCTCCGCTACACCAAAGCCTGAAAAAGAGGCGGAAAACGGAGAGAGATCGGGGTGCGCTTTTCCGCGGCCACGACAGCCGGGCGGTTCTTGCCGCAGCGTTTGGCGCTGCGCGTGGGACCTCTGCTTGGCCGCATCGACGCCGTGCTGTTCACCGCCGATGAACGCGGTGAGGCCGGCCGCATGTCGGTCATCGCCTTCTCCATCCGCATCGTCAGCGCCGTCATCGCCTTCATCAGCCAGGTGCTGATGGCGCGCTGGATGGGCTCGTTCGAATACGGCATCTTCGTGCTTGTCTGGGTGACGATGGTCATCGTCGGCAACCTCGCCTGCCTCGGCTTCCACACCTCGGTCATCCGCTTTATTCCCGAATACCGCGAGCGCGGCATGCTGGCCGAATTGCGCGGCATCGTGCTGGCCAGCCGGCTGTTCGTGCTGATTGCCTCGACGATCATCGCCGGGCTGGGCGCGCTCGGCGTGTGGCTGGCCTCGCCATGGATCGAAAACTACTACGTCGTGCCGTTCATCCTCGGCGTCATCTGCCTGCCTATGATTGCCATGGGCGACCTGCTGCAAGGGCTGGCGCGCGCCAATTCATGGGCGCTGTTCGCGCTCTCGCCGACCTATCTGATACGGCCGGTGCTGATCCTGCTGTTCATGGCGCTGATGCTTTTCGCCGGCTATGCGCCCGATGCCAGGACCGCGATCTTCGCCTCGATCGCTGCCTGCTACGTCACCACGCTCGGCCAGTTGATCGGCGTCACCCACCGCATGGAAAGGCAGATCCCGGCCGGGCCGATGAACGTGCATTTCGCGCAATGGTTCGTCGTCTCGCTGCCGATCTTCCTGGTCGAGAGCTTCTTCTTCCTGCTCACCAATGCCGATGTGCTGATGGTCGGCGCCTATATGGAGCCCAACGACGTCGCCGTCTATTTCGCCACGGTCAAGACGCTGGCGCTGGTGCATTTCGTCTATTTCGCCGTCAAGGCCGGTGTTGCCCAACGCTATGCGCAATTCACCCATGGCGACCCGGCAAAGCTTGCTGCTTTTGCCCGCGAGACGGTGTCGTGGACCTTCTGGCCGTCGCTGCTGATGGCGTTCCTGGTGCTGGCGCTAGGCGAACCCATGCTGGTGCTGTTCGGCCCCGAATTCACGTCCGGCTATCCGCTGCTGTTCCTGCTTGTCTTCGGCGTTGTGGCGCGCGCCGCCGTCGGTCCCTGCGAAAGCCTGCTCACCATGAGCGGCAACCAGAATATCTGCGCCGCCGTCTATGCCATGACACTGGCCTTCAACATCGGCCTCAACGTGGTGCTGATCCCGCATTTCGGCCTGTGGGGCGCGGCCATGGCCACCGCCTTTGCCATGATCTTCGAGGCCAGCGCGCTGTCCTTCACGGTGTGGCGCAAGCTCGGCATCGTCATGGTGATCTTCGTGCCTGCCAAAGGAGCCGCCTGATGGCCGCCATCCCGTTGCTCGAGGAAACCAGCGGCGGCACCGCCGGCGCCATGGTGTCCGGCCTCGCCGGGCTCGGGCGTGACGCCGATCCCGCCCATATCGAAATCCTCGCCAACAACCGGCCCGAGCGCAAGCTTGCCATCTATCCGGCATCGGCCGGCTTCGATCTGGTCGAGGAACTGGATTACCTCTGCGCCCGCACGATCGAGCCGAACGTCTTCTTCAACCCGCGCTTCCTGGCCCCGGCCATGCCGCGGCTGGAAGACCGCGAGGTGCGGCTGGCGGTGATCCGCGACGGCGACGAATACCGCAACCGGCTACGCCTGCTGGTGCCGATCTCGGTCGAGCGCCCGGTGGTGCCGTTCGGCGTTCCGGTGATGCGCACATGGTCGAGCCCGTTTGGTCCGCTCGGCACACCGCTGATCGACCGCGACGATCCGATCGGTGTCGTCGAGGATTTCTTCTCGATGCTGTCGCGCCCGCACCTCAAGCTGCCGAAAGTCTTTGTCTTGCCCGACATCAGGCTCGACGGTCCGGTAGCGAGCCTGCTTGGCACGGTGGCCGAGACGCGTGGGCTGACGCTGGTCACCACCAGCCAGGCCCAGCGCCCCGCGCTGGAGAGCGAACTCGACGGCGACGACTATCTGAAGGCCTCGCTGCGCTCGCACCATTATCGCGAGTTCCGCCGCCTGAAACGGCGTCTTGGCGACCTCGGCAGGCTGGAGCATGTGGTGGCGCGCGGCCCCGAAGACATCCGCCACGCCATCGAAAGCTTCCTGACGCTGGAAGCGTCCGGCTGGAAGGGCCGCGATCGCACCGCCATGGCGATCGACCGCTTCCGCGCCGCCTTTGCCCGCGAGGCGGTGCACAGGCTTGCCGAACACGACATGTGCCGTATCCATTCGCTGACGCTCGACGGCCGCACAATCGCCTGCCTGATCGTCTTCGTCGAAGCCGGCGTCGCCTATACGTGGAAGACGGCCTATGACGAGACGCTGGCCGCCTATTCGCCGGGCACGCTGCTGATGATCGAGGTGACCAGGCAGCACCTCGACGATCCCAACATCATGATGACCGATTCCTGCGCGGTGCCGGATCATCCGGTGATGAGCAGGCTGTGGACCGAACGCAAGCCGATCGGCACGCTGGTGATCGGGCTGACGCCGGATGCCGACCGGCTCACCCGCCAGGCTGCCTCGCAACTGCATCTCTACCGAGAGACCCGCAACATGGCGCGCCTGTTGCGCAACCGGATGAAGAGCCTCCTGAGGCGGCGATAGACCCATGATCTCTGACTTCCGCGGCTGGAGGCGCCTTGCTGAGCCCCCTGCCCCCGACACAAATGGCGCAGGAACAACGGACGGGCGTCCTCGGTCCAATGCGACGTCTGGCGCAAAGGTCGGAACGATCGCACGGTTCGCGGGCACCGTCGTCTGCGTTTGGTTTCTGTCAGGCCTTGCGTCAGTGGTGAACGCCGCCAACGCGTCGGTTTTGCTCGAGGACCAGACCTGGACCGAACTGCGCGATCGGATCGCCGCCGGAATGACGACGATCATTGTCCCGATAGGTGGCACTGAACAGAGCGGCCCCGCTATGGCTTTGGGCAAGCACAATGTGCGGGTCAAGTTTCTGGCTGAAAAAATAGCCGGCCAACTGGGCAACGCGTTGGTCGCGCCCGTGATCTCCTATGTTCCGGAAGGAGCCATCGATCCGCCGACCGCCCATATGCGGTTTCCCGGCACGATCACCATCAGTGACAAGACTTTCGAGCAGTTGCTCGAATCCGCTGCCCGCAGCTTCAAGCTGCACGGCTTCAAGACCATCGTGCTGATTGGCGACCACGGCGGCTATCAGGCCGACGAGCGCCATGTCGCCGACCGCCTGAACGCCGAATGGCGCAAAACCCCAGTCCGGGTCTTTGCGGCGCTCGAGTACTATCAGATCACCCAAGGCGCCTATGTCGACAAGCTCCTGTCGGCCGGCGCGAAGCGGCCGGAGATCGGCACCCACGCGGGATTGGCCGACACATCGCTCATGCTCGCCATCGATCCGTCTATGGTGCGCGAGGATCGCCTCGCGGCTACCCCGAAGCTCGATGCCGGCGACGGCGTCTATGGCGGCGATCCGACACGATCGTCAGCCGCGTTTGGCCAGCTCGGCGTCGACCTGATCGTCAACGGAACGACCGAAGCGATCCGTGAATTCGAAAAACAGCAGCCCAAATGATCAAACCATATTCGCAGTTCACGAGCTTTCGCGCCCTGCTCGTCTTGTTGCTTGCCCTGTCTTCGGCATCGGCTTCGGCCGGCTCATGCCCGGAGGATTGCAGCGAGCCGGCGCCTTCGCACTCCCCGATCAATATCTACGACCAGACAAGCTCTGATCATTTGAGCCCCGCGACGGCAGGCGCACTGCCCCGTGTCTATGTTCCAAACCGCTCGTCCAACAGCGTATCGGTCATCGACCCCCTGACGTTCAAGGAAGTCGACCGATTCCCTGTCGGGCGCAAGCCGCAGCACGTCGTTCCGTCCTGGGATCTGAAGACACTCTGGGTCGCCAACAACGCCAGCGGCACCAGCAAGGGTAGCGTGACACCAATCGACCCCAAGACCGCCAAGCCGGGTCACGAAATTCCGGTCGATGACCCGTACAACATGTATTTCATGCCGGACGGAAGTTCGGCCATCATAGTCGATGAAGCCTACCAGCGGCTCGACATGCGCGATCCGCAGACCATGGCGCTGAAATCGACGCTCGCGACGCCGACCTGCCCCGGAATCAACCACTCCGATTTTTCCGTCGACAGTTCCTACGCCATCTTCACCTGCGAATATGGCGATGGCGGCCTGCTGAAGGTCGACCTGAAAAACCAGAAGGTGCTCGGCCACCTCGCTCTGTCGAAAATGGGCATGCCGCAGGACGTCAGGCTCTCCCCCGACGGCAAGGTCTTCTACGTCGCCGACATGATGAACGACGGCGTGTTCCTGATCGACGGAGACAGCTTTACCGAGATCGGCTTCATCGCCACCGGCATCGGCACGCACGGGTTTGTCGTCAGCCGTGACGGGAAAAAACTTTATGTGTCGAACCGCGGCTCGCACAAAATGGAGCAAGGCCGTGCAAAGGGGCCGGGCAGCGTGACCGTCATCGATTTCGCCACCCGCTCGGTCGTCGCGCAATGGCCGATACCGGGTGGCGGCAGCCCCGACATGGGCAATGTCAGCGCCGACGGCAAGCAATTGTGGCTGTCCGGTCGCTTCGACAGCGAGGTCTACATGATCGACACGACCTCCGGCGCCGTGACGAAAATCCGGGTCGGCGTCGAGCCCCACGGCCTGACGGTCTGGCCGCAGCCCGGCAGATACTCGCAGGGCCACACCGGCAACATGCGATAGGTCTCTCGACGGGTCGCAGGCACGGCCGCCTGCGACCTGATGCCTTACAGGCGTGCGCGAACTTGCCAGCCCACTCGCCGAGTGTGGCCAAACTGTACCGCCGATATCTCGCCGGCAACCGTTTGAACAAAGCAGCCGACACGAACGGTACATCGTCACATAACTGTAATAGCGCGCGCCTAGCTAAACCCTCGCCACATCAAAATGCGCCGCTCCATCCTGATGCGCCGCCACATATCGAGGGAAGACCATGCTTTTGCGCACCATCATCGCCCCATTGGGCGTCTGCTTGTCCATGGCCACATCGGCCTTTGCAGCCGATCTGGTCGAAGCCCCGCCACCGGCAGCGCCGACCTGGACAATAGGAATCGAGGGGAGCCCGGAATTCTACGCCATCGACAATGGCAGCAACACCGCCCGCTCGCTTGCCGACACCTACTTCAAGCTTAGCGTTTCGCACAGTTTCGACAATAATTTCGTCGGCGGCATCTTTATCCAGCCGACCTTCAAGACCGGCGGCAAGTCGCAGTATTATGCCGAAGCAAGCCTCGGTTACAAAATCAAGGTCACCGACGCCTTCAGCCTGACGCCCAGCGTCGGGCTCGGCTACACCTGGCACGATACAGGCATCATCAAGGATGCGGATGCCAATGCCAATGTTCCTTACTACGCCCTGTATATCGCCGGCGATTTGAAGGTCACCAAGCAGTGGACCTGGAACGTCTTCAACTTCCGCTATCGCAATGCCTTCAACACCACCTGGGAAACGCCGAAGCTGGCCACCGGTGTGACCTACAACATCGACTCGACCGACGCGGTCTATGCCAGCGTTGGCTACTCCTGGAAGAAGACCGATACCACTTCGGCCCCTTACAACGATCTCGCAGGCGACAAATTGAACATCGCCATCGGCTATAAGCATTCGCTCTGAGCGGATTCAGCAAAAGCAAGCTGACGCCATAGTGCCGGCTTCATCCAAATTCTCTCGGCTCTGATCAGGCTGGAGCCGAGAGAACCCAGCCTTGCGAACGCATCGCCTCGCGAACGCCAGTCACAGCCTATCGGCTCATATCAGCCAAGGCATCGCGCATGGCTGAACTTCCGATGCCGAATATGCCTCCGTAGGGAAAATTCAAATCGACAATGACGAACATCACGCTGGCGACAGCCACGACCGAGATTGCCAAGGCCATGACACTCAGCGTGCGCCGTGGAACTTGAAGCCCAAAGCTGAAGAACACGAGCGCCAGCCAGAAGCCGACTATGCCAGTGTAAGAATTGCTGGCGCCACGATCCGCATCTTCAATGACCCGCCAACGGCTCTCCTCAACCATTGTGAAATTCAATCGGCACCTGGCAGCCATGTTTACATGCGCGGTATTTGCCGGCGCCACGGAGTCGATCGATACTCCGACCTCGTTCATTAGGGTCTTTAGGGTCGCATCTTCGCCACTCACGGCCATGTGCCGAACATCCGGCATGCCGTCGACGACGGGCGCAATCTCGTGCGGCCACGTACTCGCTATAACGGCAGCGGTATATTGGCGAAGACGTTCTCTCGTCGCTCCCATCTCGGGGCCAAGATTTCGAAGGCACTCGTCCAGGCGTGCCAGTTTGGCGGCGTAAAGAGAACGGTCGTGGTTGGCGACATCGAAAGCCGATCTCGCCGAAGACAACTGCAGACTGAGAACCAGGGCGGCGAAGGTGACGAGGAGACCTGTACCCAAGCTCACCGCATCCATATTATCCTTCGAGAAGTGCGCTTCGTGCAGTCGCGCGCGCAAGGCCACCCCGCTGACCGCGCTTAAGCTGAACAGCATCAAAAACCCAAGCCCGTAGAGTATTTCCATCACGCAAAGTGGCCGGAAACTCGGCAATCGTGCCGTTTGATGTTGGCCTCTAGGAGTATCGCCGCAGGCCAAACTACGCAAGCAGGCGGCCCGGGCAAAGGTCGACGGCCACGGTCTATGGTTGCATCGCTCTGGAAGCAAGCGCGCCCGCCACTGTCGGGTAGCGGGTTGTAGAGAAATAGGATGGTGCCCCTAGACGGGGTACTGGGGCTGGATCGAACCAGCATCTAGACCGAACAATCTCTCAGCAATAACAAGACCTTACCGGCTTATCGCCCCTGAAGGCCTGTAGTCTCGATGTACCTCAGTGGGTATCAGGCGCTGTATCTCGGGTTAAGCGGCCGCTTAACTCTGGCGCAACCAAAGCGTGTTAGCCGTGGAGAATGGAATGAATAGGCGCTGCATGGGTTGGTGGCTATCGGGGGTATCGATATGACCGAGCATAGGCTTCCAGGTCGCTATAAGGCGCTCATCGCTGCCAACCTCGCAATCGGCATAGTGGGCATTCTGTTGCAGCCGGTGTATCCGAAGAGCATCTTCATCGCGATGTTTGTTATGTGCGTTTTCCTTACAGTCCTTTTGGCATTCATGCTTTGGAAGGGGTTTAGTGAGTGGAAGCGCCAATCCCTGTGGACGATCGAAACAAGCTTGCTGGTCACGCTTCTTCCGATGGCCCTCGGCATAAGTTTATACGGAATGTTTCTGACGTTGCGCTCCATGTTGAAGTGATGAGCAGCAGAAGGTCGCTCTCCATCCATCTCGGCCGTTTGCGGCAACCAGCTAATTGAGTTTTGACCCTTAGATGGTCGCGGCGAAACCTCAGCGCCACCAGCGCAGCCTCTACTGAGCGGGAAACGGCAACCCGCCTATCTCGCCTCAACGAACGTTGCGCTTGATACAAGCGGTGCGCCCGCCACGTCCGACCTCATCATTGGTGAAGCCTTAGCCGCACCACTCGACGCGACTGAGCGCAGCCGTCTGCTCGACCTCGCGATGCACCTGACGGTATTTCACGAGCGCGTCACCCTTGGCATTTCCCAAGGCAATGGTGATCTCGCCCTTACCTAAGGTTGATCGCAGCTCACGTTCAACGACGCGTCTGTAGCGGTAACTGGAGCTTCCCAGCTTCTTGTTCTTGCGCTCTTGCCAGTAGTCCACGATCACGCTGCTCATTGTTGGCCCCCCTGATGTACCACAACGATGTACCTCGGGGGACGTCTAAGCCCTTGAAAGCCTTGCAATTACTGGGCTTGTCAGCGGTCAGTGGTGCCCCTAGCCGGGATCGAACCAGCACTCCTTGCGGAACTCGATTTTGAGTCGAGCGCGTCTACCAATTCCGCCATAGGGGCTCAGGCCGGGCGGCCTGGATGGGCGCGGACTATACGGTCGGAGGCCTGTTCGTCAACTGGCCAATTCTCCGGCAGCGCCTGGATGCGACCAATCTTCGCCTTTTGATTTCATGGCACTGCTGCCATTGTGCAGCGCGGAAAATCTTTCTAGACAGGCGGCGCATGGAGCGTGGCGCGTCGGAATGGATGGCCGCGCACGCTTTGGGTCTTGTTTTCATCCACGCCTTTGTCCCAGGCATCTGCGCGTGTTTGGGCGACATGCATTAGGAGAGCCGATGCTTCGCGGATTGTACGATTGGACCCTGTCGCTGGCGGCGCGCAAATCCGCCGAATGGTGGCTGGCTTTCATCGCCTTCGTCGAGAGCTCGGTGTTCTTCATTCCGGCGGACGTACTGTTCCTGCCCATGGCGCTGGCACGGCCCGAACGCGCCTATCGCTACGCGCTGACCGCCACAGTTGCGTCCGTGCTGGGTGGCATTGCCGGGTGGCTGATCGGCTACTATGCCTACGACACGATAGCACGGCCGATCCTGGAGCACTTCGGCGGCCTTGCCGCCTTCGAGCAGTGGCAGTCGTCCGGCACCGGGCTAATGCTGGTGCTGCTTGTCACGTCCGGCGTTGCGCACCTGCCGCCGATCAAGGTGGTCACTATTCTGGCCGGGGCGCTTCACATAAATCTTTTTGTCTTCATCGTCTCGGCCATCTTGGCGCGAGGCGCTCGTTTCCTGCTGCTTGCCTGGCTGCTGCGCCGCTATGGTGAGTCGATCAAGGAGTTCATCGAGAAGCGCCTGGGATTGATTGTCGGCGCCGGCGCGGCTGCCCTGATTTTGCTCTATATCCTGATCAAATACGCGCTCTAGTCCATGTCGCCCAAGAGTGTCCTGCGGTTTTGGGACAACGACATGGATAAGGGCGAACGGGCGGCGTACACAACGGACGAAAGAACCATGACAGCGACCATGAATGCCGATACCGGACGCCAGCGCACGCGCATGGCCTTGTTTCTCGCGGTCGCCATGGCCGCTACCGTCGGCTCGGCCCTCGGCTTCGAGCACATCGGCGGCTACATCCCTTGCCATCTCTGCCTGGAGCAGCGCACCCCCTATTACGTCGGCGTGCCGTTGATGGTGCTGGCGGCGATTGCATCGATGCTACGCGCGCCGGCCTGGCTGACGCGCGGCCTGCTGGGCATCGGCGGCGTGCTGATGCTCTACGGCCTCTATCTCGGCGTCTACCACTCCGGCGTCGAGTGGCAGTGGTGGGCCGGCCCGACCGATTGTACGGCAGGCGCCGGGCCGGTCGACACCGGCGGCAAGGGCGTGCTCGACGCGCTCGACAAATTCGTGCCGCCCTCCTGCGACAAGGCCGCACTGCGCATCCTGGGCCTGTCTTTGGCCGGCTGGAACGCCATCGCCAGCCTGATCCTCGCCGCCGTCGCCTTCCGCGGTGCGCTGTCGCGCGACTGACCTAGCGCGAAAGCGCCGACGCGAGATCGTTCAAAGAATTCGGCAGGCTGAGTCTTATGGAGTGATTGTCGAGAACCGAAGCGGAGCGGACATCTGGTCCGTGAGCATCGGAAGCGCAGACAATTGCTCCAGACGGCCAATTCTCGAACGATCTCAAGGTTCCAGTTCGACATCCCAGTAAAGATAATCCATCCAGCTTTCATGCAGATGGTTCGGCGGGAACAGCCGGCCATTGTTGTGCAGATCATGCACCGTCGGCTGGTAAGGCTTCTGCAGCGGAAACATCTTGGCGTGCGCCGGCATCATGCCGCCCTTCCTGAGATTGCAGGGCGAACAGGCGGCGACGACATTCTCCCAGGTCGTGGCACCGCCGCGATGGCGGGGAATGACGTGGTCGAAGGTCAGATCCTCCGGCGTGCCGCAATACTGGCACTGGAAGCGATCGCGCAGGAAGACATTGAAGCGGGTAAAGGCCGGATGCCTGGACGGCTTCACATAGGCCTTCAGGCTGACCACGCTCGGCAGTTTCATCGAGAAGGTCGGCGAGGACACCGCATGCTCATATTCGGCGACGATGTTCACCCGGTCGAGGAACACCGCCTTGATGGCGTCCTGCCAGGACCAGAGCGACAAGGGGTAATAGCTGAGCGGACGGTAATCCGCATTCAGCACCAGCGCTGGAAGCCCATCCGGAGATACGGCAACCGTCACCTTGTTGACCTCCTCGTTCTAGAACCGATCGGCGCGGATACTGTAAGCCCGACATGACAGGGATGTGAAGCGGATTGTCGTTCGGCCAAAGTGCCAAAAACGCATGATTTTCATGCTTTTTTGCGGATTCAGGCCGGCGGTGTGGCGTCCCTGCCCCGGGTTTCGCGATAATAGGACCAGAAAAGCCGCGATGCGACACCTCGCCACGGGCTCCATGATTCGGCGAGCTGGATCAGTGTTTTCTCCGGCGGACGCGGGTCGATGCCGAGCGCATGGCCAACCGCGCTCTGCAGCGCGACATCGCGCGCCGGAAAAATGTCGGGGTGCCCCGCGGCAAACAGGAGGTAAACTTCCGCCGTCCACGGACCGATGCCGGACACCGCCGTCATCGCCGTGATCGCCTCCTCAGCCTCAAGCGAACAGAGGTGATGCAGGTCGAGGCCGTCGGCCACCGCCTGGGCGACCGCGATCAGGCCGCGCTGCTTGGGCCGCGACAGGCCGGCCTCGCGAAACATGTCCTCGCCGGCGGCCAGGATCGCTTGCGGCGTCAGCGGATCGACCAGCCTGGTCAGCCGGCCGAAGATCGCATCGGCGCTCGCCCGGGATACTTGCTGCGAGACGATGATCGAGGCCAGGCTCCTGAACCCCGGCTCTGAGAGCCGCAGCGGCACCTCGCCGGCCATGCCGCGCACCTTTTCCAGGCGCGGGTCGATGATGCAAAGCGCATCCAGCCCCCGGGCAATATCGTCCAGTGTCGCGATGCGCTGCATGGTATCCTTGTCCGCCAATGTGCAGCAAGGTAGCAACCGCCGAAACCACAGCACAACCCGATTGCCGCTTGAGACATGACGCTCCTGACATTCCGCTTCGCGCCCAGCCCCAATGGCGAACTGCACCTTGGCCACGCCTATTCGGCGCTGCTCAACCAGGGGCTGGCAAGGGCGTCGGGCGGCCGCCTGCTGCTGCGCATCGAGGATATCGACACGACGCGCTGCACGCCGCAATTGGAGGCCGGCGTGTTTGCCGATCTCAAATGGCTGGGCCTTGGCTGGGAAGAGCCGGTGCGCCGCCAGTCCGAGCATTTTGCCGAGTACGAGGCGGTGCTTGACGGGCTGATCCGCGAGGAACTGGTCTATCCCGCCTTCATGAGCCGTGGCGACATCAGGGCTTTTATCACCGACAGCGAGAAGCGCGGGCGTGACTGGCCACGCGATCCCGACGGCGTGCCGCTCTATCCCCCGGCCGACAAAGCGCTGCCGGTCAAGGAGCGCAAGCGGCGCATCGCCGAGAATACCCCCTTCGCCTGGCGGCTGGATGTCGATGCCGCCGTTGCGCTTGTCGGCGGGGATCTCGCATGGACCGAATTCGCCGACGAGACCCTTTCGGCCACGCGCCCGGTCGAAGCCCGACCGCAGGACTGGGGCGACGTGATCGTGGCGCGTCGCGACATCCCGACCAGTTATCACCTGGCCGTCGTGACGGACGATGCGCTGCAAGGCGTCAGCCATGTGGTGCGTGGACAGGATCTGTTTTCCGCCACCGGCGTGCAGCGCCTGCTCCAGGAGCTTCTGGAGCTCCCACAACCGGCCTATTTCCATCATCAGCTCATTCTCGGACCGGATGGGCGAAAACTGTCGAAGAGCCTTGGCGACACGGGCCTTGCGGCGCTGCGCGAGGCCGGCGCATCGCCGGACGATATCAGGCTGATGATCGGACTTTGACCTCTGTCAGCCTTAAGAAAGCTGCCTGCCGGACGCACCACCGGTTGAATTCCCGTGATGCATGGATCAATCGTTTGGTTTTGCACGCCGGGCTGAACGGGATTAGAGCAGCGCCACATTCAACTCTTTCCAGTGCGGCGGTTTCCGGAAAATGCACAGCATCAAGCGGTTCATCCCCGCCACTTTCGTCGTCCTTTGGGCGACCGGCTTCATCGGCGCGCGCTACGCCATGCCGTGGGCGGAGCCGTTCACCTTCCTCGCCGCACGGTTCGTCATCGCCGCCATCCTGCTGGCTGCGCTGATGCTGGTGCTCGGCTCGAAACGCGCAACGCGCGAGGAGGCGCTGCATGCGACCGGCGCCGGCGTGCTCATGCATGGCGTCTATCTCGGCGCCGTCTTCTGGGCCATCCACCGGGGTATGCCGGCCGGGTTCTCCGCCTTGATCGTTGGCCTGCAGCCGCTGATCACGGCCGTGCTTGCCGGCAAGTTCCTGGGCGAGGCCATCCTGCCGCGCCACTGGCTTGGCCTTGGCATCGGCCTGATTGGCATCGTCATCGTGCTGTGGCCGAAGCTCGGCGCACTGGGCGGCGGCGTAACGGCGGCGACGCTAACCGCCTCGCTGGTCTCGGTGCTCGGCATGAGCGCCGGCACCATCTGGCAGAAGCGGTTCGCTTCCGGCGGCGACCTCGTCGCGGCGACCATGTGGCAATATGTCGGCGGTGCTTCCGTGATGATCCTGGCCGCGCTTGCCTTCGAAACGCACACCGTCATCATCAACGGCGAACTGATCTTCGCCATGGCCTGGCTGGTGCTGGTGCTGTCGCTCGGCGCCATCTTCCTTTTGATGGTGATGATCCGCGACGGCGAGATGTCGAAAGTCGCCTCGTTGTTCTACCTTGTGCCGGCAGTGACGGCGATCATCGCCTGGGCTCTGTTCGACGAACAGCTCAACGCGCTGCAGATCGTCGGCATGGCCATCACCACCTTCGGCGTTGGCCTGGCAACGGCTCAGCCGACCCGGGCACGCGCCTCCAGATAACGGCTGATCGCGGCATTGAGCTCGCCGCCAAGGATGAAGATCGCCGACACAATGTAGAGGAAAACCACCGCGATCATGATCGAGGCGAGACCGGCATAGGTCGTCACATAGGACGAGAAATGGTCGAGATAGGTGGCAAACATCGTCGAGCCGATAAGCCATGCGGCCAGCGTGAAGATGATGCCCGGTACCAGCGAGACGAAGCGGCGCTTGCCGGCCGGCAGCCAGTAGTGCACCGAAAACAGCCCACCGATGATAACGGTTGAGGCAATGACGTACCGCCACAGCGTGATCGTGCCGGTATAGGGTTTGATCCACTCGAAATGCGCTTCCGCCAGCCGCGCCAGCAAGGGCGCGAACACCAGGAGCACGCTGATCGCCAGGAACCCGGCCGTCGCGATCAGCACGAAGAACAGGCTCTGCACCCGGCGATGGATGATGCCGCGCGTCTCGGTGACGCGATAGGCGCGGTTGAGCGACGTGCGCAATGCCTCGATGCCGTTCGAGGCAAAGTAGGCGGCAAGCAGCACGCCGTAGGTCAACAGATCGGTGCGCCGGACGGTCAGCACGTTCAGCACCTCATGCGCGATCGGCTTGGCGATCTGATCCGGCCAGGTGTCGAAGACCAGATGCACGGCCGTGTCGGCAAAAGCCTGGGCGCCGAGGAAGCTGCCCAAGGTCGTTGCGAAGATCAGGAACGGAAACAGCGCCATCAGCGAGGTGATCGCCAGATGGCTGGCCATCGCCCAGCCGTCATCGGTGTTGAAATGACCGAGCGCGTCGTAGAGCACGCGGCGCAGGGCGACAATATTCCGCAGCAAGGACGCGCGCTCCCTTCGATTGTCTCGACGCCGCGAATATGGGAAGTGAATGCGGCAAATGGCAACCCTAAGTCAAACCACGAATTCCCCAGCCACAGAGTTGCGCACCATCATCGTCACCGGTGCGTCTTCAGGCATAGGCGCATATTGCGTGCGGGCGTTGAAGGCCGAAGGCTGGCGGGTGTTCGCGACAGCGCGCAAGCCGGAAGACATCGCCGCCCTCGAAGCGGACGGCATCGAGGCCCTTTACCTCGACTACAGCGAACCAGACTCCATCGCCGCTCTGGCATCGGAGGTCCTCAAGCGCACCGGCGGCAAGCTCGACGCCCTGTTCAACAATGGCGCCTACGCGCAGGCCGGCGCGGTCGAGGACCTGTCGGTGGCCGCGCTGAAGGCACAGTTCGAGGTCAATTTCTTCGGGTGGCATGATTTGACCAGCCGTCTCGTGCCGGTGATGCGCCGCCAGGGCCGTGGCCGCCTCGTCCATTGCTCGTCGATCCTTGGCCTGGTGCCGGTGCGCTTTCGCGGCGCCTATTCGGCATCGAAACATGCGCTCGAGGCGCTGATGCTCTGCCAGCGCCAGGAACTGCAAGGCAGCGGCGTCCATGTCTCGCTGATCGAGCCGGGCCCGGTGAAATCGAAGATCGCCAGCAACGGCCTGCCCTGGTTCCTGAAAAACATCGACATCGAGAATTCCGTGCACAGCGGCGAATATGCCGCGCAACTGGAACGGCTGCGCGCCGGCGGCAGCCAGTCGGCGCTGAAACCCGGGCCAGAAGTGGTCTATACGGTTCTGCGCCATGCACTTCTGTCGCGGCGCCCGCGTCCGCACTATGTGGTAACAGTGCCGGCTAAGATCGGCGCCGCGCTCAAACGCATCCTGCCGGCATCGATACTCTACCGTCTGATGGCCAGACGCGCCTGAACGCCAAAACAACTGGAAACGCAACAATGGCAACCGTCTTCAACATCCTCGCCATTCTGGTCATGGCCGCCGTGGTGATCGTGCTGATCCGAGGCCTCATCAACATGATGC
Source organism: Mesorhizobium loti CJ3sym (assembly GCF_000472785.1). Taxonomy (GTDB): domain Bacteria; phylum Pseudomonadota; class Alphaproteobacteria; order Rhizobiales; family Rhizobiaceae; genus Mesorhizobium; species Mesorhizobium loti_E. The sequence goes on along the minus strand of NZ_AXAL01000026.1, from coordinate 53,131 downwards.
GCGGCGGTTCCGGTGTCACCTCGAACAAGCTGATGCAGGCACGCGTCATGCTGCAGGCCGTGGCGCTGGTGCTGATCCTGCTGGCCGTGTATTTCACCCGCAAGTGAAGATATCGGCAGCGGGGGAGACGAAATGGTCAAGCTCAACAAGATCTACACCCGCACCGGCGACGACGGCACCACGGGCCTCGGCACCGGTGAACGACGGCTAAAATCCGACCTGCGGGTTGACGCCTACGGCACCGTGGACGAAGCCAATGCCTGTATCGGCATTGCCCGGGTCCATACCGCAGAGAACCACCCGGCGATCGACGCCATGCTTTCGCGCATCCAGAACGATCTCTTCGACCTCGGCGCTGACCTTGCCGTGCCGGACGACGGCAAGCCGCTCGAATACGAGCCCTTGCGGATCACACCAGCACAGACCGATCGCGTCGAGAAGGACATCGACCTCCTCAACAAGGACCTCCAGCCGCTCAAATCCTTTGTGCTCAACGGCGGTTCGCCGGCGGCCGCTGCCTTGCATCTTGCCCGCACCGTGGCGCGGCGCGCCGAACGGCTGATGGTGGCCTTGGCGCAAGATCCGAATGAACACGTCAACCGCGACGGGCTGAAATACGTCAACCGCGTCTCGGATTTCCTGTTTGTCGCCGCCCGGGCGGTCAATGACAATGGAAATGCCGACGTGCTATGGGTTCCCGGCGAAAACCGCTGAACGGACCGAAGAGCGGGAGGGGGCCAGCAATCGATGTTCATCCCGCTTTATGATACCAACAGGCTGCGCCATATCCGCCTGCAATATGTGACGATCGGCCTGATCGTGGCCAACGCGCTGGTCTATTGCGCCACTGCCCTCGGCGGCGAGAACTTCACCAATGCGGCGGTGCTTGGCCTCGGCTTCATTCCATCCGTCGTTCACAACACGGCCGAGCTTGACCCTCGCTTCGTCGTCATCCCCGAAAGCCTGAGCTATCTCACCTACTCCTTCCTGCATGCCGACATCTTCCACCTCGGCGGAAACATGCTGTTCCTGTGGGTGTTCGGCGACAATGTCGAGGACGCGCTCGGCCACGTCCGCTACCTCATCTTTTATTTGCTCTGCGCCATCGCCGGCGCCGCTTTCCAGGGCCTCGTCGCCTGGGATTCGCAGGTGCCGCTGATCGGCGCCTCCGGTGCCATCGCCGGCGTGGTCGTCGCCTACCTGATCCTCTACCCCAGGGTGAAGGTCTGGGTGCTGGCCTTTGCCCGTATCCCTTTGCGCATACCGGCCTTCATCCCGCTCATCCTGTGGGTGCTGTTCCAGGTTTTCATGTTTGCCCGCGGCGGCGAGGACCAGATTTCCTGGGCTTGCCACATCGGCGGCATCATGGCAGGCGCCGTGCTGGTGCTTGTCCTGCGCAGCCGCGGCGTGCCGCTTTTTGCCGGCGCCGACGAGGATACCGTGTCTCCTGCGCCCGACCAGCCGCCGGTTGCTGCCGAACCAGCGGCGTCAGAACCGCCAGCCACCACGGCGCGCTGGGGCCGAGGAAACCCTTCTGGCTCAAACTGAACCGATTTGAGCCGCTTTCAGCGTATTGACGTCAAGGGTTGCCCCAACTACGGAAACGTCTCCGTCTGGGCCTAAGGCTGTTAAGGATCAGTCCAAGACGGGCAAAGACCAGAATTTCCATCCGGCCAGAATTCCGTCTGGCCGGAATTCAGTCAGGAATGTCGGCTTTCGACAACTCAGAAAAGGCGCAGGCTGCTATAGCGCGCCCAACTAGCGTGAAGAGGTGACAGGCAAATGAAGATCCTTGTGCCCGTGAAGCGGGTTGTGGATGCGAACGTCAAGGTTCGTGTGAAGGCTGACGGTTCGGCGGTTGAACTCGCCAATGTCAAGATGGCGATGAACCCGTTCGACGAGATCGCGGTCGAAGAGGCGATCCGGCTGAAGGAAGCCGGCAAGGCCGAGGAGATCATCGTCGTGTCGATTGGACCGCAACAGGCACAGGAAACCTTGCGCACCGCGCTCGCCATGGGCGCCGACCGCGCCATCCTGGTCAAGACCGACGAACAGACCGAGCCGCTCGGTGTCGCCAAGGTGCTGAAGGGCGTCGTCGACGCCGAGCAGCCCGGCCTTGTCATCCTCGGTAAGCAGGCGATCGACGACGATTCCAACCAGACCGGCCAGATGCTAGCCGCTTTGCTTGGCTGGGCACAGGGCACCTTCGCCTCCAAGATCGTGCTTGAAGGCGACAAGGCCAAGGTGACGCGCGAAGTCGACGGCGGCCTGCAGACGGTGGAGCTGAAGATGCCGGCGATCGTTACCGCCGACCTTCGCCTCAACCAGCCGCGTTATGCCTCGCTGCCCAACATCATGAAGGCCAAGAAGAAGCAGCTAGACGAAAAGAGCCCGGCCGATTACGGCGCCGACGTCAAGCCGCGCCTCAAGGTCATCAAGACCGAGGAGCCCAGCGGCCGCAAGGCGGGCGTCAAGGTGAAGAGCGTCGCCGAGCTCATCGACAAGCTCAAGAACGAAGCCGGCGTCTTGTAAGCGATCGGGAAAGGAACAGATAAAATGGCAATTCTCCTCATCGCCGAACATGACAACGCAACGCTTTCCGACCAGACCGCCAAGGCGCTGTCAGCGGCCCTGCAGATCGGCTCGGACGTGCATGTGCTGGTGGCCGGCAAGGGCGCCAGGGGCGCTGCCGACGCCGCTGCAAAGCTCAAGGGCGTGACCAAGGTTCTGCTCGCTGAGGCCGACGAACTCGCTGAGCGCCTCGCCGAACCGACGGCGGCACTCGTCGTGTCGCTGGCTGGCGGCTATGACACCATCATCGCGCCGGCGACCTCATCGGGTAAGAACGTCGCGCCGCGCGTCGCGGCCCTGCTCGATGTCGCGCAGGTCTCCGAGATCATCGAAGTGGTTTCGCCTGATACCTTCAAGCGGCCGATCTATGCCGGCAACGCCATCCAGACGGTGCAGTCGACCGACGCCAAGAAGGTCATCACCGTGCGCACCGCCTCCTTCCAGGCGGCGCCCGAGGGCGGCTCCGCCGCGGTCGAGACCGTCAAGGCGGCGGCCAATCCCGGCCTGTCCACCTTCGTCGAGAACAAGCTCTCTGAGAACGACCGTCCGGAACTGACCTCGGCCAAGATCATCATCTCCGGCGGCCGCGCGCTCGGCTCGGCGGAAAAATTCCAGGAGGTCATCCTGCCGGTTGCCGACAAGCTTGGTGCGGCGGTCGGTGCTTCGCGCGCGGCGGTCGATGCCGGCTATGCTCCGAACGACTGGCAGGTCGGCCAGACCGGCAAGGTCGTCGCCCCCGATCTCTACATCGCGGTCGGTATCTCCGGCGCTATCCAGCACCTCGCCGGCATGAAGGATTCCAAGGTTATCGTCGCCATCAACAAGGATGAGGAGGCACCGATCTTCCAGGTGGCCGACTACGGCCTCGTCGGCGATCTTTTCGTTATCTTGCCGGAGTTGCAGAAGGCGCTTTGACGCTTTCGGACAAAGCGTATTAAATGCCTGGGGTGGGGTAGACGAAGTCGCCCCGCCCTTTTAGTTTGCACTGCACAAAAACAGGCCGCAAAGGCCTAAGCAATTCCAGCGGTTTTGCGTCCGGAATTGCGGAAAACAAAAAAGGTGGGGCGCTTCCGCAATTCAGGCGGAAGGGCTCCGGACGGGATCGGTGTAATGAGCAAGATCGAGACGATCGGCATCATCGGCGCGGGCCAGATGGGTGGGGGTATCGCCCACGTCTCCGCGCTTTCAGGCTTCAAGGTGCTCATCTACGATATATCGCCTGACCGCATCGAGAAGGGCATCGCCACCATCAGCGGCAACATGGCCCGCCAGGTGGGCTCAGGCAAGCTCGACGAGAAGCTGCGCAACCAGGCGATGGCGCGCATTGCCTCGGCGCCGACCATGGCCGATCTTGCCGGCGCCGATCTGGTGATCGAGGCGGCGACCGAGGACGAGACGGTCAAGCGCAAGATCTATGCGCAGCTCTGTCCGCAGCTCAATCCCGAAGCGATCCTGGCGACCAACACGTCGTCGATCTCGATCACCCGGCTGGCCGCGCAGACCGACCGGCCGGAGCGTTTCATCGGCATACATTTCATGAACCCGGTTCCACTGATGAAGCTGGTCGAACTGGTGCGTGGCATCGCCACCGAGGACCAGACCTTCGAGGCGGCAAAGACCTATGTGAAGCAGCTCGACAAGACGATCACGGTCTCGGAGGATTTCCCGGCGTTCATCGTCAACCGCATCCTGCTGCCGATGATCAACGAGGCGATCTACACGCTTTACGAGGGCGTAGGCTCGGTCGACGCCATCGACACCGCCATGCGGCTCGGCGCCAATCATCCTATGGGACCGCTGCAGCTGGCCGACTTCATCGGCCTCGACACCTGCCTGTCGATCATGCAGGTGCTGCATGACGGCCTGTCGGATTCGAAGTACCGCCCCTGCCCGCTGCTGGTCAAATATGTCGAGGCCGGCTGGCTCGGCCGCAAGACCGGGCGCGGTTTCTACGACTATCGCGGCGAGCACCCCGTCCCGACGCGCTGAAGCAATTCCAGGAAAAGTGTGAGGCGGTTTTCCCGGGAAAACGCATCGCGTTTTCCCTTGGGAATTGCTCAAAGCAAAGAGGTAAAGCGTCCGCCGCTTATGACGCCGCAGCCAGCGGCGTGGGCGGTGCTGACCTGTCATCGTCGATCTTGCCGTCCGGCGCTACAGAAACGCACCCACGGCCGGCAGCCTTGGCCGCGTAACAGGCGGCATCGGCCTTTGCGATGATCTCATCGACTTCACCGCAATTGGCGCAGATCGCCGCCAGGCCGATGCTGGCGCCGATCGCGTGCTGGCGGCCATCCCAGGTGAAGTTCAGGCCGGCTATCGCATCGATGATGGAGCGTGCCGCGATCCCGGCGCCGGCGGTCGAACCGGATTTCAGGATGACCGCGAATTCGTCGCCGCCCAGGCGCGCGACGATGTCTTCAGGACCAAGCACGCCGCGCACCGCCTCGGCAACCCGCTTCAGCAAGGCGTCTCCCGCGGCGTGACCGCCTGTGTCGTTGACCAGTTTGAAATGGTCGAGGTCGATGAACATGAACTGATGGCCGCCCCCAGCCGTCGTGCCGTCCCTGCGCGCCTGATCGACCAGTCCCTCCATGGTACGGATGAAGCTCGAGCGATTGGCAAGGCCGGTCAGCGCATCATGCGCCGCGGCGTGGGCAAGCTGGCGCTGCAGCGCACGCGCATCGGTGAAGTCCTGGAAGACGATGACCAGACCGCAGAATTCGCTGCGTTCATTCATGATCGGCGACACGACCTGGCGGATGCTGCAGCGTGTGTCATCACGCCGGATCAACACGGCGCGGCTGTTCTGGTCGGAGGGCGCCTCCGCGCCGATCGCGGGCCGTGTCACGCCGATCCTGTGACCCGTCTCCTCGTCGACAGCCCAATAGACATGGCCGAGCGTCTTGCCGAGAGCCGCCGCGCCGGAAACGCCGGTCAGCTTCTCGGCAACCGGGTTCATGAAAGTGACGCGGTTCGCCGCATCGGTGCAGATGACGGCATCGCCGATCGACTGCAGCGTCACCCTGAGCCGCTCTTTCTCGTCGGCCAGCATCGCCGCCGACACCGTCAGGCGCTCTTCGGCCTGCTTGCGCCGGGTGATGTCGGTCAGGCTGCCGATGGCCCTGACCAGACGCCCGTCCCGGTCGCGCTCGATGGCTTTGCCGCGATCGAGGATCCAGACCCACTGACCATCCTTGTGGCGCATCCTGAACTCGGCTTCGAAAAACTCGGTCTTGCCGTCGAGATGGGCGCGGTCCGCCTCGGCGACGGCCTCGCGGTCGTCGGGATGGATCATCGTCAGCCAGCGATCGGGGTCGCCATCGAGTTCACCATCCGCATAGCCAAGCATCTTGACCCAGGTCGAGGAATAGGTGGTGCCGCCTCTGCGGATGTCGAGGTCCCAGACGCCTTGGCCGGCGCCGGCCAGCGCGAAATTCCAGCGCGTTTCGGCCTCGGCAATGCGCGCCTCGGCCAGCTTGCGCGCGTCGATGTCCTCGATCTGCGAGACGAGATAGAGCGGGCGACCGCTTTTCTCGTCACGAATGACGGAGCCGGCAAGATGGGCCCAAATGGGTGTGCCATCCTTCTTGAGGTAGCGCTTCTCGAAGTGAAAAGCGTTGACCGTGCCCGCCTTCATGCCTTCCATGGTCTCCTGCCCGACATGCAGGTCGTCAGGATGTGTGATCTTGAAGAAGGTCAGCGCCTCAATCTCAGGGCGGGTGTAACCAAGCATGGCTGCAAAGGCCGGATTGGTCTGGATAATACGCCCGTCGAGGCCGACGATGGCGATGCCGATCGCCGAGTCCTCCATTGCCCGGCGGAAGCGCTGCTCGCTCTCCGCGATCTGCCGCCGATCCTCCGAGATTCGACCGATGAACAGATAGGCGAAGAAAAGCGCGCAGACCGTTATCGCGACCGACACCTGAAGACAAAGCCTGAGTGTGTCCGCACCAAGATCCAGCCTCGGCAGCGTGAGGGAGGCTGCCAACACGGCAAGACCGGCCACAAGCAAAGCCGGTGCAGCATGTTTGTGGGGCCGCGGCCCCATCATTCCTCGCAATGTCACGATCTGTGCCACCCCCGTGGGCAATCGCTTTTTCCCGTAAAAACCTTGAAGGATCGATTTTAAGGAAAGGTTGCGCCTGGGGTACCGGCGATATGGAGAACCGGCAAACAATTGCCGGCATGATTAAGGATCGGTATGCACGGAGTGCAGGTGCAGGTACCCTGCTACCAGCGCACGAAAAAACGCCCGCCCAGCGCGCCAAGCACAGCAAGGGCCGCGATCGCGATCGTGTACCAGGTGGCGACGAAAAGCGGTGAGTCGTCGAAACAGTGGGCGGCATAGAAGGTCGCGGCCAGCCCGCCGGCCAGCAGGCCAGCCACCGCCCCGGCAAGCACCGGCCGCGTCGGCGCGCCATAGCGCAGCATCCACAGGAAAATGGCCAGCGGGCCGATGCCGATCAGAGGGATGAAGCCCATGCAGATCATCATGTTGGAGCCGACCATGCGCGTGCCCCACAACGCCTCCGGCACCATGAAAAGCTCCAGCACCACGGCCACGGCAACCAGCAGCGGCGCCGCGATCATCCCCGCCATTGCCCGGCCAGTCGAGGCACCCGGTGTCGACAAGGCGCGGATCAGGGCGAAGGCGCTAATGGCCAGCACGATGGTGAAAACGAATTTGGACAGGAAGCGCATCGTATGCGCGGCGATCATGAAGTCGGGGCGCGGGCCGATCGTCAGCAGGAAAACGACGGCCGCGATAATGACAGCCGCGCCAGCCGCCAGCCACCAGGCCGAGCGCAGCGGCATCGCCTTGCTGCTTGCATCGGCGTCGAGCGCCTTGATGAGATCCTCGGTCCTCATGTCATTCCCGCCCAAAACGCTTGGCTATGGCGGCAAGTCCGCGATGCAGCGACACACGCACCGCCGTCTCGGTGATGCCGAACTTGGCAGCCGTCTCGCCGATGGATCGGCCTTCCACCGACACGGCCGAAACCACGGAACGTTGTGCTGGTGACAGGCCGTCGAGAGCCCGGTTGATATCACGCTCACTGACGGTTTCCGGTTCCGGCTCGGCGAAGGTCTCGGCGATATCGTCGACATCGATCTCGATGCGCCGGCCGCGCCGCCGGAACGCGTCGATCAGCTTGAAGCGGGCGATCGCATAGATCCACGGCAGCACCGGCGCGTCCTGGCGCCAGGTATGCCGTTTCACATGAATGGCCAGCAAGGTTTCCTGCACGACATCCTCGGGATCGACCCCGCCCTGCACGATCTTGCGCCGGACAAAACCGCGAACTAGCGCGGCAATCCGGTGCAGAAAGTCGGCGTAGGCCCTTTCATCTCCTGCGATCGCGGCTCGCAACAGCCGGGAAAGCTCGGCCTCGTCCTTGCCGCTCACAAGAGTTCACTCCCCGATTTTCGCACCTCGGCACTGATTTGTTACGTGGCCGGCGAAATAATGTCCAAGCCAAACTACGGGCAAATCACGAAAGTTTGCTGACAGGTCGATGTGAACCGATGACGGCCGGTCCGCGGGCTTCTTCTAACGAAGGGAGCCCGGATTCCCTTGGCGCGCCAACGCTCATCGGGTCAATCGCCGTTATTTTGCACCGGGTGGAGTTAATCGCCTGAGGCCGTCGTTTGTGCCTGAGCGAGATCATCAATGTTGACTAACGTAGTCATGTATCGATAGGTGGAACTCGTGCCAAAACCCTAGATCGAGGACGACACCATGAAATACAAGCTTTCCACGCTCGTCGGCGCGACGGCGGTTGCAATTGGCCTGATCGCCGGCCCGGCGATGGCCGAGGATGCCGGCATCATCGTCTACAACGCCCAGCACGAAAGCCTGGCCAAGGAATGGGCCGAAGGTTTCACCAAGGAGACCGGCATCAAGGTCACCTTGCGCAATGGCGGTGACAGCGACTTCTCCAACCAGATCGTCGCTGAAGGCACCGCCTCACCCGCCGACGTGTTCCTGACCGAAAACTCACCGGCCATGGTGCTGGTCGAAAGCGCCGGCCTGTTCGCACCGGTCGACGCCGACACGATGGCTCAGGTGCCGCAGGACTATCAGGCAGCCAGCGGCAAATGGGTGGGTGTGGCCGCGCGCAGCACCGTCTTTGCCTACAACACGACCAAGCTCAAGACCGACCAGTTGCCCAAGTCGCTGCTCGATCTTGCCGACCCAAGCTGGAAGGGCCGCTGGGCCGCATCGCCCTCGGGCGCCGATTTCCAGGCCATCGTCAGCGCGCTGCTGCAGCTCAAGGGTCAGGCCGCCACGGCGGACTGGCTGAAGGCCATGAAGACAAACTTCACCGCCTACAAGGGCAACAGCACGGTGATGAAGGCGGTCAACGCCGGCGAGATCGAAGGCGGCGTGATCTATCATTATTACTACTTCGGCGATCAGGCCAAGACCGGCGAGAACAGCAAGAACGTCGCGCTGCACTATTTCAAGAACCAGGATCCGGGCGCTTTCGTCTCGGTCTCCGGTGGCGGCGTGCTCGCCTCGAGCAAGCATCCGAAGGAAGCCCAGGCCTTCCTGAAGTTTGTGACCGGCAAGGGTGGCCAGGAGGTGCTGAAGAACGGTACGTCGTTCGAATACGCGGTCGGCAAGGGCGCGGAGTCCAACCCGAAGCTGGTGCCGCTGGTTGATCTGCAGGCGCCGAAGGTCGACGCCACGACGCTGAACTCCAAGAAGGTCACCGACCTGATGACGGCAGCCGGCTTGCTTTAATAGCCGTTCGTCCTGATAAGGACGTCAGACCGTGCTCCCGCGGGGCTTTGCCTTCCGCGGGAGCGTTTTGTTTTCGAGATGGCATTTGTCGATGACGACACGCTGCATTCCTGACCGCGATCGCGGTTCTTCAATGGCTGCCGCTGGACGGCAGCGGCACGGCGTCTGACCTGATGCAGTCCACGGTCGATCTCGCGCGCTCGGGCCTGCCTTCGGGCACAGGCAGGAGGGCCCGAAGGCGCGTGGCACCTTGGCTGATCACCGCAGCCATTTCTGTTTCGCTGCTCGCCCTTGTGCCGCTCGCCTTCATCATCTGGATCGCGGTGCAGACCGGCTGGGACACCGTCTCGGCACTGGTCTTCCGGCCGCGTGTCGGCGAACTGCTGGTCAACACCACGCTGCTGGTGCTGCTGGCCGTGCCGATCGCCATCATATTGTCCGTCGCGCTGGCCTGGCTGACCGAACGCAGCAACCTGCCTGGCGCCCGGCTGTGGGCCTGGCTGTGCGTGGCACCGCTCGCCATTCCCGCGTTCGTGCATTCCTATGCCTGGATCACCATGGTGCCCGGGCTGCATGGCCTGTGGGCAGGCGTGCTGGTATCCGTCATCGCCTATTTTCCTTTTCTCTACCTTCCCATATCGGCGGCACTGCGCCGTCTCGATCCTGCCCTGGAGGATGCGGCGGCAGCCCTTGGCCTGGGGCCGTGGCGCGTATTCTGGCGCGTCGTGTTGCCGCAGCTCAGGCTCGCCATCTGCGGCGGCTCGCTGCTGGTCGGACTGCATCTGCTGGCCGAATACGGCCTCTATGTCTTCATCCGCTTCGACACCTTCACCACGGCGATCGTCGACCAGTTCCAGTCGACCTTCAACGGACCGGCCGCCAACATGCTGGCCGGCGTGCTGGTGACCTGCTGCTTCGTGCTTCTGGGCCTCGAAGTGCTGGTGCGCGGCGAGGAGCGCTATGCCCGTGTCGGCTCCGGTGCTGCCCGCTATCAGCAGCGCGCCAATCTCGGACGCGCCACCATCCCGAGCCTCCTCTTGCTTCTTGTCACCACGCTGCTGGCGCTGGGCGTGCCCTTCGTCACCATCGGCCGCTGGCTTGCCGCCGGTGGCACGGATGTCTGGCGCTTCGATGAGATCGGCCTGGCGCTCGGCCAGACGCTGTTCCTGGCGCTCGCCGGCGCCCTGCTCGCCACCGTCGCCGCCATGCCGATGGCCTGGATCTCGATCCGCGCCCCGGGGCCGTTGCAGCGCTTGCTGGAGGGCTGCAACTACATCGTCGGCTCGCTGCCGGGTGTCGTCATCGCACTGGCGCTCGTCACCATCACCGTGCGCATCGCTTTGCCGCTTTATCAAACCCTGTTCACCATCCTGGTCGCCTACGCGCTGATGTTCCTGCCACGTGCGCTGGTCAGCCTGCGGGCGTCGATCGCGCAGGCGCCGGTCGAACTCGAACGGGCCGCGTCCAGCCTCGGCCGGCGTCCGCTCAACGCGCTGTGGTCAACGACCATCCGCCTGTCGGCGCCCGGAGCCGCGGCCGGCATGGCGCTGGTGGCGCTCGGCATCATGAACGAGCTGACCGCGACGCAGATGTTGGCGCCGAACGGCACCCGCACCCTGGCGATGGCGTTCTGGTCCTATAGTGGCGAGATTGATTATGCCTCTGCGGCGCCTTACGCCTTCATCATGGTGGCGATGTCGCTCCCCCTCACCTGGCTGCTCTATGTCCAGTCGAAACGGATGGCCGGACGATGAGCTTTCTCGAAATCAGCGGCCTGAAAAAGCATTACGGCCCGGTCGCCGCGCTGGCCGGTGTCGACCTGAGCGTCGCCAGCGGCAGCCGCACGGCGATCGTCGGACCATCCGGCTGTGGCAAAACCACCTTGCTGCGGCTGATCGCCGGCTTCGAGGCTCCCGACCAGGGTCACATCGCGCTCGACGGCGAGGTGCTGGCCAATGGCGGTGTGGCGGTGCCGGCGCATCGCCGCGGCATCGGCGTGGTGGCGCAGGACGGCGCCCTGTTCCCACATCTGACCATATCGGACAATATCGGTTTCGGCATGGGCCGGAACGAGGACAAGCGCGCCGAGCGCATCGTCGAGCTCGCCTATATCGTCGGGCTCGACAAGGCGATCCTGAAGCGCCGCCCACACGAGCTTTCCGGTGGCCAGCAGCAGCGCGTGGCGCTTGCCCGCGCCATGGCGATGAAGCCGAGGCTGATGCTCTTGGACGAACCGTTCTCGGCACTCGATACCGGCCTGCGCGCCTCAATGCGCAAGGCGGTCGCCGAACTTTTGGAGGCGGCCGGCATCACCACCATCCTGGTCACGCACGACCAGGCCGAAGCGCTGTCCTTCGCTGCCCAGGTGGCGGTGATGCGCGACGGCAAGTTCTCGCAGGTCGGCACGCCGCGCGATCTCTACCTCAAGCCGAAGGACAGGATGATCGCCGAATTCCTCGGCGACGCCATCATCCTACCGGCAAAGATATCAGATGGCTTCGCCAGCTCATCGCTCGGCCGCATCGCCGTCGACACAATGGAGCGGCGCGATGTCGCCCGCATCATGTTGCGGCCGGAGCAGATTGCCTTGAAGAGAACGTCGCGCGAAGGCATGTCGGGCACATCGGACATGCCGTTCGGCGAGGTGACGGAATCGGAGTTCGCCGGCTCGACATGCACGATCGCGGTGCGGCTGCTGAACAATTCCGACCCTCCGGATGCCGCCGCGATCGGCAACACGCCGCTAATCCTGCGCAAATCCGGCATGGACGCGCCAGCGGTCGGCGAGATCGTGCGGCTCACCGTGTCGGGAAAGGCGCATGTCTTCGCCTGAACGGCCGAAGACTGACGGCGCTGGCTTGAAGATCAGAGCGCCGGCTCGGGTACGGACGCCTTGAACACATCGAGGCGGTTTCCCGTCTCCGACGAAAAGAAATGCATGTCCTCGGGCGAGATCCTGAGACCGACCGTACTGCCGGGCTCCAGGTGCACAGCCTCCGAGGTCATCACCGAAAACGGCGCACCGTCGAGATCGACATAGATGACCCGCCCCGCGCCCAGTTCCTCGACCAGGTCGACGGTGGCATTGAGCGCGCCGGCCGTGTCCGGAGCCACCAGGCGGACGGCTTCCGGCCGGATACCCATCGCCACCTTGGTGCCGACCGGCAGACCGGCGCGAGACATTGCCAGGCGCCGGCTGCCGCCGAGCAGCGACAACCCGCCGAGTTCGACCGTGCCTTCGAGCATGTTCATCGCCGGCGCACCAACGAAGGTGGCGACGAAGCGGCTGGCCGGCCTTGTATAGATTTCACCTGGTGTGCCGACCTGTTCGACACGCCCGCCATTCATCACCACCAGCCGGTCGGCCAGCGTCATCGCCTCGACCTGGTCGTGGGTGACGAAGACGGACGTGACGTTGAGCCGTCGATGCAGCTTGCGGATTTCCGAGCGCATCTGGACGCGTAGCTTGGCGTCGAGGTTGGACAGCGGCTCGTCGAACAGGAACACTTTCGGCTCGCGTATCATCGCGCGGCCCATGGCGACGCGCTGGCGCTGGCCACCGGAAAGCGCCATCGGCTTGCGGTCGAGCAGATGTTCAAGCTCGAGCGTGCGGGCGACCGCCTGGATGCGCTGTGTCCGTTCCGCCGAGGGAACGCCAGCCACTTTCAGCGAATAGCCGATGTTCTGCGCTACGCTCATATGCGGATAGAGCGCGTAGTTCTGGAACACCATGGCGCAGCCGCGCTCGCGCGGTTCGAGCTTGTTGACCACGGTGCCGTCGATAGCGATCGTGCCGCCGGAGATCTCCTCCAGTCCGGCGATCATGCGCAGCAGCGTGGACTTGCCGCAGCCGGAAGGCCCCAGAATGACGACGAATTCGCCCGAGGCGAAGTCGAGGTCGACACCGTGCACGACCTGCGTCTTGGCGTAATTCTTCTTGACGCCGCGAATGGTGATGGAGGCCATTTTTGTCTCCTGTTATTTCTCGGTGGCGACTAGGCCACGCACGATCCAGCGTTGCATGAGCACAACGACAAGCAGCGGCGGCAACATGATGATAAGCGTGCCAGCCATGGCGATGTGCCATTCCGGAGTGCCGCCGACATTGGGAATGAGCTGCTTCAACTCGGTCACCGCCATCGCATGCGACTGGTCGGTGGTGATGAGCAGCGGCCACAGATACTGGTTCCAGGCCCACAGGAACATGATGGTGCCGAGCGCGGCCATATTGTTGCGTGACAGCGGCAGAAGGATATCGATGAAGAAGCGCAGCGGCCCTGCCCCGTCCATGCGCGCCGCCTCGGTCAGTTCATCCGGCAGGGTGAGGAAGAACTGCCGGTAGAGGAACGTGCCGGTCGCCGTCGCGACCAACGGCAGGATCAGTCCGGGGTAGGAATTGAGCAGCCCAAGGTTGAGCGAGACCTGCACCCCCGACACCTTCTCGATCAGCCAGCTCAAGCCTGTCAAATCCAGGATGGCCTGGTAGGGCGACAGCACATTGGCGACGACCGCGTAGGTCGGCACGATGCGCACTTCCAGCGGCAGCATCAGCGTGATGAAGATCAGCCAGAACATGAACATCCGGCCCGGAAAGCGGAAATAGACGATCGAGAAGGCGGTGAGCGCCGAAATGATCACTTTGCCCGCCGCCACGCCGCCAGCGACGATGAAGCTGTTGAGCAGCTTGGGGCCGAGATCGGCTGTAACCCACGCCGTCTTGATGTTGATCCAGAAGTCACTGCCCGGCAGCAGCGACATCGGCACATCGTTGACATCCTTCAGATTGTGCGACGCCGCGATGGCGACGATCAGGAACGGCGCGACGCAGAAGACAAAGCCGATGAACAGGATCAGATGCGTGAAGAAATTGAGGAGTGGGGTGCGCTCTACCATGTCATCCTCAGCCGTAGTGCACGCGCCGCTCGATGAAGCGGAACTGGAAGATGGTGAGCAGGATGATGAGCAGCATCAGGATGATGCTCTGCGCGGCGGCACCAGAATAATCCAGACCTTTGAAGCCGTCGGAATAGATCTTGTAGACCATCAGATTGGTTGCGTTCGCCGGCCCGCCTGATGTCATGATGTCGACGATGCCGAAGGAATCCTGGAAGCTTTCGGTGATGTTGATGACCAAAAGGAAGAAGATCGTCGGCGTGATCAGCGGGAACTGGATATCCCAGAAACGCCTGATGACGCCCGAACCGTCCATTGCGGCGGCCTCTATCAGCGAGCGGGGTATGGCCTGGAATGCGGCGAGAAAGAAGATGAAGTTGTAGCCGACATATTTCCACGAGAAGGCGACGATGATCGACGCCATGGCATCCGCGCCATCGAGACCCGGATCCCAGATCCCCGGCCACATCCGGTTGACGACGGAAAGGAACCCCGCCTCCGGCGCCAGGATGAAGCGGAACGCCAGCGCCAGCGCCGGTGCGGCGATGCCGTAGGGCCAGATCAGCACCACGCGATAGAGGCGCGAGCCGGCGAGTTGCCGATCGGTCAGGGCGGCAAGCACGAGCGCGATGAACATTGCGAGCCCGGTGCTGATGCCAGCGAAGACGAGGCTGGCGGTAATCGAATTCCAGTAGTCGGCGTTGACCAGGATCGAGCGGAAATTGTCGAGCCCGACCCAGATGTTGCCGCCGCCCCAGGGCTGCTGCAGCGTCAGCGACCAGTACACCGCCTGGCCGGCTGGCCAGTAGAAGAAGGTGAAGATGAGGAGCAACTGCGGCACCGCGAAAAGGATGCCGATCGTCCAACTGCTGAAGGTAACGCGTTTTTCCATCAGTCCGCCGATGCCGCACAACGGCCACTTAGAGCAAAGGTGAGATTAGTATACGAAATGGCCGCCCGTCGAATCTCGGCGGGCGGCCGTTCCGCCATCCGGGTTAGGGCAGGGTCTTGCCCGGATAGGTCTGCTGGAAGCGGTCGAGGATGGCGTCGCCGTTCTTGACCAGCGTGTCGAGGCCTTCCTGGACGCTGACCTTGTTGGCGAAGATCGCCTGCATCTGCGTGCCGAACTCGGCGCGGATCTGGGTGAAGTTGCCCAGGCGCACACCGCGGGTGATTTCGGTCGGCTCGGACGCGGTCAGGCTGGCGATCGCGGTTTCACGCCCCTTGTAGGGCGCCTTGTCGTAGAAGCCCTGACCCTTCATGTAGTCGAAGCCCGACTTGGTCACCGGGATGTAGCCGGTGTTGGTCGACCAGAACAACGCCGTCTTGGGGTCGTGGATGAAGTTGAGGAACGCGGCCGCGCCCTTGTACTCGGCATCCGACTTGCCCGAGAGAACCCAAAGCGAAGCGCCGCCGACGAGCGAATTCTTGCGCTCGGTGCCGGCATAGACCGGCAGTTCGGCAACATCCCAGTTCATGCCTTCTTTCTGGGTTCGGCCGACGGTGCCGTGGTCGCCGACCGACGTCAGGATGACCTGGCAGGTGCCCGAGGCGAAGGCCTGGACCATGTCCTGGCCGAGGTCCTTTGACTTGATCTTGATGAGACCGGCGTCATACCACTTCTTCAGGTCGGTAACGTACTGGACGAACTTGGTCTTGTTGACTTCGAGGCGGGCGTCGAGGCCGTCATAGCCGTTGTTCTTGGTGGCGACCGGCTGGTTGTGGATGGCCGAGAACTGCTCCATCAACTGCCAGCTTTCGTTGGCCGAGATGTTGATCGCCATCGGGCATTCATAGCCGGCGTCCTTCATGGCCTGAAGGTCGGCGCCGACATCTTCCCAGGTCTTTGGCGCTTCGGTCTTGCCGATCTTGGCGAAGGCGTCCTTGTTCCAGTACATCAGCGCGGTCGAGGAATTGAACGGGAAGGACAGCATTTCGCCCTTCGACGTCGCGTAATAGCGCGCGATGCCGGGGAAATAGTCGGCGTAGTCGATCTTGTAGCCGTTTTCTTCCATCAGCTTGTCGGCGGGCTTGTAGGCGCCCGACAGCATCATCGTGGCGGTGCCGACATCATAGACCTGAACGACGGTCGGCTGCTTGCCGGCGCGGAAGGCAGCGATGGTGTTCTGTAGCGTGGCGTCGTAATTGCCCTGGCTGGTACAGACCACTTCATAATCGGACTGCAAAGCGTTGAAGTTCTTGCACATCGTATCGACGACGCGGGCGAGGTCGCCCGAAAGGCCGAACCAGAAATCGAATTTTACCGGCTCTGCAAAGGCAGGCATTGCCAGCGCGGTGCTGAGCGCGCCGGCGGCAAGGGCAGCAAAGCCCCGCTTGATCATGGTCATGGGTTTTCCCTCTTGAGTGGCTGGTGACAAGGGTCTTGCGCAAGTCCTTGCCCGCTCTCTTAGAGAAGGTATGTGACAGTTCTGTTGTGGCTTCCGGCCTTTGCACAGCTGCTCATTCCTCGCCTTCGGCGGCTTGGCCGGCATCAAAACGTCACACCGGCATCCTTGCTAGCTAGGGCAGCTGTCGAGGGGCGTAAAGACCACGACCGGCAGCCATGATTACCCGACTAAATGAGTCATGAAATGGCTGTGCGGCAGCTGACGCCTGCGCCGGGAAAGCACGCTACGGTTGCAGGTGACTTTATCGATCCTTCAATGGCCAAGCCTTAATCAGTCATATTTCGTTTTTTATTTCCAATGGACTTGGGGAAATAAGATGTTGACGGTCTACAATTGCATCGTGAACCAGCACGATCTGAGACTGGTCGCACTCGCCGCGCTGATCTGCGGAATTTCCTGTTTCTCTGCTGTCAGCCTGCTTCGCCACATCAGCCGCTCGGCGGACCGGAACCGGCTTGCCTGGCTGATGATTGCGGCCAGTTCGACCGGCTTCGGCATCTGGGCAACGCATTTCATCGCCATGCTCGCGTTCACGCCGGGCATACCCAGCGCCTACGATCCGGCGCTCTCCGTGCTTTCGCTCGCTGCTTCGGTCGCGCTGACGGCGGCTGGCATGTGGATCGCCACCTTGCGGGACGACTTCGAATATCATCTGGTCGGCGGCGCCGTTCTGGGTGGTGGCATCGCGGCCATGCATTACATCGGCATGGCGGCATTCGAGGTCCAGGGCCGGATCGAGTGGAATCTGCTGCTTGTCGCCGTATCCCTGCTGGCGGGCGTGATGCTCGCGGCGCTGGCGCTGCGTGTCGTGCTGCACCGCCCCTCCCTGGCCGCGACATCCGCCGGCGCGGCGCTGCTGACGCTGGCGATCTGCACCTTGCATTTCATCGGCATGGGTGCCGTCTCGATCTTTCCCGATTCCTCGATCGTCATATCCGAATACACGATCGAGCCGACCTCGCAGGCTTTCGCCGCGGCGGCCGCCACTATGGTGATCCTGGTGCTGTCGGCGTCGGCGCTGTGGATCGATTTGCGCTTCCGTCGCCAAAAGCTCGAAGTCGACCGCATGCACGGCCTGGCCAATGCCGCCGTGGAAGGCCTGATCGTCTGCGACGGCAACCGTATCGTCAGTGCCAATGACAGCATGGGCAAGCTGACCGGCACGCCGGCGGCAATGCTGGCCGGCACGGAACTGGGCGAGCTCTTCGACGAACGCACCGCAGCCGACGCGGCCAGCCTGGAAGGCCAGCCGCGGGAGGCGGAATTGAGGAACCGCGACGGAACTCGAATTCCGGTCGAGCTGATCGCCCGAAGCATCGACTATTGCGGCAAGCCCCACAACGTCATCGCCGTCCGCGACATTCGCGAACGCAAGAAGGCGGAGGAGGAAATCCTTCGCCTCGCCCATTTCGACCCGCTGACGGGACTTGCCAATCGCCGCTCCTTCTCCAGCCGTCTTGACGCGGAAATCGCATCCATGACCCGGATCGCCAATACCGGCAAGGGCGTCAAAGGCCGGCATCTTGCGCTTCTGCTGTTCGACCTCGACCGCTTCAAGGAGGTGAACGACCTTTACGGTCATGGCGCCGGCGATGCGATGCTGCAGAAAGTGGCGACCTGCGCGGCCGGCGTTCTGCGCCACGGCCAGATGCTTGCGCGCCTCGGCGGCGACGAATTTGCCATCATCGCGCCCGACCTGCCCGACCCGCAGGCGGCGGGCCGAATCGCCGGGTCGCTGCTCGCCGCCATGCGCGGGGAAAACCGGGCCGCGGTCGGCGGCGGCCTGGTCTCGGCCAGCATCGGCATCGCGATCTATCCGCTCGATGCCGAGGACCAGACCAGCCTGATCAGTCATGCCGACACAGCACTCTATCGCGCCAAGACCGAAGGCCGGGATACCTTTCGCTATTTCGAGGCGTCGATGGGCGCCGAGGCCCGCGACAAGCGGGTCATGGAGCACGAATTGCGCCAGGCCGTGTTGCGCGGCGAATTCTACCTCGTCTACCAGCCGCAGAAGGAGATCAGCAGCGGCAAGATGGTCGGCTTCGAAGCCCTGATCCGCTGGCGCCATCCAGAGCGCGGCGACGTTCCCCCGGGTATATTCATCCCGGTGGCCGAGGACAGCGGCGCTATCGGGCAGATCGGCGACTGGGTGCTCGACGCAGCCTGCGAGGAAGCCGCCCGCTGGGAAAATCCGTTGGCGGTCGCCGTCAACGTCTCCGCGGTACAACTTCACAATCCCAATTTCAGCCGCAAGGTGCACGAGACCTTGCTGAGAACAGGCCTCGCTGCCGCAAGGCTGGAACTTGAGATCACCGAGACCGCACTGGTGAAGGACATGCCACGTGCGCTGGCGACCTTGCGGCAGGTCAAGGCACTTGGCGTGCGCGTGGCTATGGACGATTTCGGTACCGGCTATTCCTCTCTTTCCAACCTGCGCGCGTTCCCCTTCGACAAGATCAAGATCGACTCCTCCTTCATCAAGGCGGTGGACACCAACGGCCAGGTGGCGGCGATCGTGCGCGCCGTGCTGGGGCTCGGGCGCGGCCTTGGCCTGCCGGTTCTTGCCGAAGGCGTCGAGACGCTGGGCGAGTTGAAGTTCCTGGACGCCGAAGCCTGCGAGATCGGCCAAGGCTACTATATCGGCAAGCCGGCGCCGATCGAGGCGTTTGACGACCTGACCGGCCACGGCAAGCGCACTCCGGCGCGCCCCCATCGCAAGGATGGCGGTGTCGTATTGCTCAAGTCAAAGGTGCGCTCGGCCTAGCCCTGGGAAAAGCGATACGCGCTTTTCCCAGGAAAACCGTTTTCACACTTTTCCTCGAATTGCTTGAATTTACGATCCGAGTGCCGTCTCGACCAGCCGCTTGGCATCAGGCCCCGACCATTCGGCCGGACCGTTCATATGGGCGATCAGGCAACCTTCGCCGTCGATCAGCATGGTGACGGGAAGGCCGAGCGCCAGGCCACGCGCCTTGAGGTCGTTGAACAGCGCCACCGTCGAATCCCGGTAGTAGCCAAGCGCCTCGACACCTGTGTCCTTGAGAAATTTCTTCGGCTTCTGATCGTCGCCGGCATCGACATTGACGGCGACGACCTGGAAGGCGTCGCTGCCCTTTTCCTTCTGCAGCGCATCGAGCGCCGGCATCTCGGCGCGGCACGGCGCGCACCAGGTCGCCCAGAGGTTGAGCAGCACCGTCTTGCCGGCATGATCGGCGATCGTCATCGGTTTGCCGTCCGGGCCATTGAAGGCAAGGCTCTTCAGGGATTGCGGCGGATCAGCGGGCAACAAAGCGGCGACCTCGCCGGTGGCGGCTGCCGCGACCTTCTTGGCGCGGTCGCTTTTGGCGGCGCAGGCGACGTCGTCCTTGCTGTCGCCGACAGCCACTTGGGGTGCGGCGTTGTTGCCAGAACGGCTCTCGCTGACATATACCGCGACCGCGCCGGCCAGTACTCCCGCCACCAGGGCGGCGAGGATCAGGCGCGGTGCCGGGAAAAATCTGTTTCCGTCTGCCATTTTCTCAAAACTGCTCCTAAGCACGGATTTTATAGCGATGAGCGACAAGAAGACCAGCAACCAGATGTGGGGCGGACGATTTGCCTCGGGTCCGGCCGCGATCATGGAAGCGATCAACGCGTCGATCTCGTTCGACCGCAAACTCTACGCACAAGACATCCGCGGCTCGATCGCTCATAGCGAGATGCTGGCGCAAACGGGCATTATTTCGGCGGCCGATCAAGAAAAAATCGCTCACGGGCTGAACACGATCCTGAAAGAGATCGAGGCCGGCACGTTCGAGTTTTCGACCAGGCTGGAAGACATCCACATGAATGTCGAGGCTCGCCTCGCCGACCTGATCGGCCCGGCCGCCGGCCGCTTGCACACCGCGCGCTCGCGCAACGACCAGGTGGCGGTCGATCTGAGGCTCTGGGTCAAGGACGAGTGCTTTCGCGTCGCCGAGGCGTTGAAAGGGCTAATCCAGGCGCTGCTGGACCGGGCCGAGGAACATGCGGCGACCGTGATGCCGGGCTTTACCCATATGCAGGCGGCGCAGCCGGTAACCTTCGGCCATCATTGCATGGCCTATGTCGAGATGTTTTCGCGCGACCTGTCGCGGACCCGCGATGCCATCGAACGCATGGACGAGAGCCCGCTGGGTGCTGCCGCCCTTGCCGGCACCAGCTTCCCCATCGACCGACACCAGACCGCCAAGGCGCTCGGCTTCCGCGAGCCGATGCGCAATTCGCTTGACAGCGTTTCGGATCGCGATTTCGCGCTGGAGTTCCTTGCCATGGCCGCGATCTGCGCCACGCATCTGTCGCGGCTGGCGGAAGAAATCATCATCTGGTCGACGCCGCAGTTCGGCTTCATCAGGCTGTCGGATAGTTTTTCCACCGGCTCCTCGATCATGCCGCAGAAGAAGAACCCCGACGCCGCCGAACTGGTGCGCGGCAAGACCGGACGCGTCACCGGTCACTTGGTCGGCCTGCTGACCGTGATGAAGGGTATGCCTTTGACCTATGGCAAGGACATGCAGGAAGACAAGGAATCCGTCTTCGATGCCGCCGAGACGCTCGACCTGATGCTGGCCGCGATGACCGGCATGGTCTCGGACATGACAGTCAACGCAGCGGCGATGAAGAAGGCCGCCGGCTCCGGCCACGCGACCGCGACCGACCTCGCCGACTGGCTGGTGCGCACGCTGGGCCTGCCGTTCCGCGAGGCGCATCACGTCACCGGCCGCGCCGTGGCCCTGGCCGAGGAGAAGAAGGTGAGCCTGGAGAAGCTTTCGCTCGAGGACCTGCAGTCGATCAATCCCGGCATCACATCCGATATCTTTTCTGTGCTGGCGGTGCAGAACTCGGTCAAGAGCCGCACCAGTTTCGGCGGCACCGCGCCGTCGGAGGTGAGGAAGCAGATCCGGCACTGGAAAAAGCGACTGGCGAAAGGCTGATGCCCCGATATTGCGACAGCAATATCCGGGGTGCAATACGTTGAGAACTCGGCTAAAAGCGGCGGCTGGCAAACATTTCGGACGGATGGATCGATGACCGGAAGCAGGATTTTGGTGACGCTGACGCTGCTGGCGGCGCTGGCTGTCGTTTCGGCTTGCGGCCGCAAGGCCGGTCTCGACACCCCCTATGAAGCCGCCGAACAGGCCCGCAAGGATGCCGAGAAGGCCAAGCAGCCGCTGCCGCCGGAGCCGGAGAAACCGGTCAAGGACAAGAAGTTCTTCCTCGACCCGCTGATCTAGAGCCGAGGGGACCGGGGCATTCCAGCCCGATCTCTTCGTGCTCCAACTTTCCGGAACCATTCTCGTGAACCATTTCGAATACCGCGACGGCGTGCTCCATGCCGAAGACGTGGCAATCCCCGATATCGCCGCGCAGGTCGGCACCCCCTTCTACTGTTATTCGACGGCCACGCTGACCCGGCACTACCGCGTGTTTGCCCAGGCCTTCGCCGGGCTCGACACGCAGGTCTGCTACGCCATGAAGGCCAACTCCAACCAGGCCGTGCTGCGCACCCTGGCGAAGCTTGGCGCCGGCGCCGACGTGGTCTCGGAAGGCGAACTGCGCCGCGCTTTGGCCGCCGGCATTCCGGCCGGCAAGATCCTGTTTTCGGGCGTCGGCAAGACCGCGCGCGAAATGGACTTTGCGCTCGAAGCTGGCATCCTCTGCTTCAACGTCGAATCCGAGCCGGAGCTTGAGCTGCTTTCGGCCCGAGCCACGGCGCTCGGGAAGGTGGCGCCGATCTCGCTGCGCATCAATCCCGATGTCGACGCCAAGACCCACAAGAAGATCTCCACCGGCAAGGCCGAGAACAAGTTCGGCATACCGTGGCAGCGGGCGCGGCAGGTCTATGCCCGCGCGGCAACGCTTCCGGGCATCAAGATCACCGGCATCGACACCCATATCGGCAGCCAGATCACCGAACTGCAGCCCTTCGACGACGCCTTCGCCCTGCTGGTCGATCTGGTCGGCACGCTGCGCGCCGACGGCCACGCCATCGAGCATGTCGATCTCGGCGGGGGACTTGGCATTCCCTACCGTGTCGACAACAATCCACCACCCCTGCCCGACGCCTATGCCCAGATCGTCAAAAAGCATGTCACCAAGCTCGGTTTGAAGGTGATGTTCGAGCCGGGCCGACTGATCGTTGGCAATGCGGGCATCCTGGTCTCGGAAGTGATTTTCGTGAAGGAAGGCGACGCGAAGAACTTTCTGGTCGTCGACGCCGCCATGAACGATTTGATCCGGCCTACGCTCTACGATGCCTTCCACGACATCAGGCCGGTCGTGCAGCCCCCGGCCGACACACCGCGCATGATGGTCGATGTGGTCGGCCAGGTCTGCGAGACCGGTGACTATCTCGGCCTCGATCGCGATCTGCCCAGGCTGAAGGCCGGCGACCTCGTTGCGGTTTCCACGGCCGGTGCCTACGGCGCCGTGCAGGCTGGTACCTACAACACCCGCCTGCTGGTGCCCGAGGTGCTGGTCGACGGCGACCGCTTCCACGTCGTGCGTCCACGCCTGACCTATGACGACCTGCTCGGCCTGGACTCGATTCCCGACTGGCTTGCATAGGTCGGTATTTTTTACGAGGAACAAGTCATGCCGCAGGGCAACACCGTTACACGCGAGCGCATCGCCGCGATGGAACCGCGCATCCGCCCCTATATCAGACACACACCGGTGTTGCGCGTCGACATGGCCGACTTCGACCGGCCGCCGCTGGCGGTCGACCTCAAGCTCGAATGCCTGCAGCATTCGGGCTCGTTCAAGGCGCGCGGCGCCTTCACCAATCTTCTGGAAAGGCCGGTTCCTGCGTCGGGCGTGGTTGCCGCATCGGGCGGCAATCATGGTGCCGCCGTCGCCTATGCCGCCAAGCGGCTTGGCCACAAGGCGACCATCTTCGTTCCCGAAGTGAGCCCACAGGCCAAGCTGGACCGCATCCGCTCCTATGGCGCCGAGTTGGTCGTCGGCGGCGCCCGCTATGCCGAGGCGCTGGCCGCCAGCGAACGTTTCGCCGATGAGACCGGAGCGTTGCAGATTCATGCCTTCAACCAGGAGGAAACGCTCGTCGGCCAGGGCACGCTCGGGCTCGAAATCGAGAACGATCTGCCTGAGATCGACACGCTGCTGGTCGCCGTCGGCGGTGGCGGCCTGATCGGCGGTATCGCCGCCTGGTATGCCGGCCGCATCCGCATCATCGCGATCGAGCCCGAAGGCGCGCCGACGCTTCATCGCGCCTTCGAGGCCGGCCATCCGGTCGACGCGCCGGCCGAGGGCATCGCCGCCGATTCGCTGGCGCCAAAGCGCGTCGGCGAAATGATGTTCCCGATCGCCGAAGCCTTCGTCGAACGCTCCATCCTGGTCAGCGACGACGACATCATCGCCGCCCAGAAGGCGCTGTGGAACCGGGTGCGCATCATCTCCGAGCCGGGAGGTGCCGCCGCCTTCGCCGCAATCCTGTCCGGCCTTTATAAGCCGGCATCGGGCGAACGCGTGGCTGTGCTGGTCTGTGGCGCCAACGCGAACCCCGCTACCTTCTGACCTGAAACCATTCGGCCCGGCTTCACGTTTTTTCAAACTGCCTCGCCTTTGCCGTGTTTGCTGGTATTCTTCGAGTCGTGAGGCTGGGGCTATTTCGCCCCTCCCATGGAAGAGCTGATGACGGAACGACCCAGTTTCAGCAACGACGGCGGCCTGGCCGGGCGTCTGGCCTTGAGCAGGCTTGCGACACGGGTCTCGATGATGGTCGAGCGCGGCTGGCCGCTGCTGCTGCCGCTAATCATTGTGGCCAGCCTGTTCCTGAGCATCTCCTGGTTCGGTATTTTCTCGCGGCTGCCGGATGTGGTGCGCATCGGCCTTGTCGCGGCGTTCGGCATCGCCGCACTGGCAGCGCTTTATCCGCTGCGCTTCTTCCACATGCCTGGTGCCGCCGAAGTCGATCGCCGCATCGAGGCCGCCAACCAACTGCTGCACAGCCCCGTGCTGGTTCAAACCGACCGGCCAAGCGGCCGGGAGAGCAGCTTTTCGCAGGCGCTTTGGCGCGAACACCAGAAGCGCATGGCCGGAAAGCTCGACAGCCTCGGCGCCGACCTGCCGCGCACGCGCGTGCCGGAGCGCGACCCCTGGGGGCTGCGCGCCGTGGCGGCACTCCTGCTTGTCACCGCCTTTGCCTTCTCCTTCGGGCCGACCGGCGGCAAGATGGCCGACGGCTTCAGTGCCCATGGCGTGCACGACGCCGTGCCGCCACGCATCGACGCCTGGGTGACACCGCCGGCCTATACCGGCAAGCCGCCGATTTTCCTGACCGCCGACGCCAACCAGGCGACGCCAACGTTTCACGTGCCCGAGGGGAGCGACGTCTCCCTGCGCGTTACCGGAGGTTCGGGCGAGGAGACGCTTGCCTATGCCGACAAGGACGGCAATTCGCGCGCCATCGACCCGGCCAGTCCGCAGGCAGCCACCGCCAAGGCTGGCGCAACTGCGGCACCGCCGTCCCCCGCCTCGCCTTCCAATGTTCGCCAGTTCACCGGCAAGCTGACCGGCGACGGCACGCTGACACTGAAATCGGGCGAGGACCAGCTTGGCCGCTGGGCCTTCGCGGTGATTGCGGACAAGCCACCGCAGATCCGCTTCGTCGGCGAGCCAAAGCGCGCCGCCAACGGCGCCTTCGAACTCAACTACCAGATCGACGACGATTATGGCGCCGCCACCGCCAAGGCGGTCTTTGCGCTGGCCGATCCGCAGGCGCCGGACGCACACCCGCTCTATGGCCCGCCCGAAATGCCGCTGACGCTGCCGCGCCGCGGCGGCAAGTCGAACGCCGCCAAGACCACCAAGGACCTGACCGAGCATGTCTGGGCCGGCAACAGCATCAAGCTGACGCTGGTCGCCACCGACGACGCCGGACACACCGCCTCCAGCGAGACCAAGACGCTTGTGATGCCCGAGCGGCCTTTCGCCAACCCGCTGGCGCGGGCGGTGATCGAACAACGCCGCCTGCTGGCGCTCGACGTCAATGCCAAACCACGCGTGTTCGACCTGATCGACGCCATCACGCTGCGCCCGGAAGACACGTTCGACAACATGTCCAACTACCTCGGCATCATGAGCGCGCGCAGCCGGCTGAAGATTGCCGACAGCGACGACCAGCTGCGCAATGTGGTTTCTTATCTCTGGGAGATCGCGCTCGGCATCGAGGAAGGCAACCTCTCGGCCGCGGAAAAGCGGCTGCGCCAGGCGCAGCAGGCGCTGCAGGATGCGATCAAGAACGGCGCCAGCGACCAGGAAATCGAAAAGGCGATGAAGGAACTGCGCGAGGCGATGAACCAGTTCCTGCAGGAATTCGCCGAGCGCGCCAAGCAGAACCCGAACGCGCCGCAAATGCAGCAGAACGGCCAGGAACTGCGCCAGAGCGACATCGACCGCATGATGGACCAGATCGAGAACCTGGCGAAATCAGGCGACCGCGACAAGGCCCAGCAATTGCTGTCGCAACTGCAGGACATGATGAACAATCTCCAGGCCGGCCGTCAGCAACAGGGTGGCGAGCAGGACAGTCAGATGCGCCAGCAGATGGACAAGCTCGGCGATATCCTGCGGCGCCAGCAGGAGATGATGAACGACACCTTCCGCATGGACCAGATGCACCGTGGCAAGAACCCCAACGATCAGTCTGGCAGCGGCCAGGACCAGGATTTGCCGGGCGTTGGCCAGGACCGCGATCCGCTCGCGAGGCCCAAGCCGATGACGCCGCAAGAATACGCCGATGCGCTGAAGCAGCTTCAGGAAGGCCAGGGCCAGCTGAAGGGCGATCTAGATAAGCTGAAGAAGGGCCTCGAAGGCATGGGCATGGAGCCCAACGAAGGCTTTGGCGAGGCCGGCAAATCCATGGGCAACGCCGAACAGGCGCTTGGCGAGGGCCAGGGCGACGAGGCCGTCGGCCACCAGGGCCGGGCACTGGAGGCGCTGCGCAAGGGCGCCAAGGACATGATGAAGCAGATGCAGGCCATGCAGGGCGACCAGGGCGGCAGCCAGGAAGGTGGCCGCCAACAGGATGCCGACCGTGACCCGCTCGGCCGGCCGCGCGCCAGCCAGGGTCCCGATTTCGGCGATTCGGTGAAAGTTCCCGACGAAATCGACGTCCAGCGCGCCCGCCAGATCCTGGAGGCGATCCGCAAGCGGCTCGGCAATGCGCTCAGCCCTGATATCGAGCGCAGCTATCTGGAGCGGCTGCTGGAGCTGAAATAGGAAAATCCGAGAGCGACCGGCCGAATTTCCATGAAGCCGTCGGCTCTTGCTACCGGTTGACGAACGCCTCGCGGATCGCCTCTTGCATGCCGTCGATCGCCTCGCCTGACGCATTCGGGTTGCGGTGCATCACCACATTGGAGGAATCGATGTCGCCGAACCCGTCGGCGGAGGTCAACTCGCGGCAGCCGTCCGGAATGTTGCTGCGCGAGATCGGCGCGATCGCCAATCCCGAGGTGACGGCAAGCTTCAGGCCGCCGGTGGTGTCGCTGGTATAGGCGACACGATAGGCAAGACCACGCTGCTCAAGCGATTTGATGGCGAAGTCCTTGCACCAGCTGGCCCGGTTGTAGAGCGCGATCGGCACCGGGCGCTCCTCATGCATGTGATGCAGGCTCGATGTCACCCAGACAGTTGGGTCGTGCATCAGCACTTCGCCGCTGGAAGGGTCCTGCCATTCGAACACCACGCACAAATCGAGTTCGCCGGCGGCGAGCGCCGCGATCTGAGCCTCCGAATGCGCATAGCGCACGGTGACCTCGACCTTGGTGTGACGCTTCGAGAATGCGCCGAGCGCACGCGACAGGATGGCGTGGCCATATTCCTCGGGAATGCCGATGCGCACCGGCCCGCCAAGCGGCGCTGCCGCCATCGACGCCGCCGTTTCGTCGAGCAGCGAGACGATGCGGCGGGCGTTGACGATGAGTTCGCCACCACGCCGCGTCAGGGAGACGCCGCGCGAGCCGCGCTCGAACAGGCTGTCGCCGACCAGCTCCTCGAGCTTCTTCATCTGCATCGACACGGCCGACTGGGTGCGGCCGGCCTGCTCGGCTGCCCTGGTGAAATTGCCGGCCTCGGCGATGGCGACGAAGGTGCGCAAGAGATCGCTGTCGAGGGTTGGACGCATGATATCCATCATAAGCAAATTTGATTGCTGGTATCATTCCAATTCGTTTGCAACATGTCAAACGCCGGAGGATAGTTGCTTCACCCATTGGATATGCGGCTGCGAAATCAGCGGCGGACCAATAAAGAGTCCTCACTCGTGCCCGCTGCCCGAAACGGTGGCGGGTTCTTTTTACTCCGCAGGCGGCAGCTTCGGATCATACGCGCAGGAGCCGGAACGCAGATGCAGAATAGGATGGTGCGCGGCATCCTGAGCCTGTGTCTGGGCGTGCTGGTGTTCTCGCTGCAGGACCCGCTCGTCAAAGCCGTGTCGAGCGGTTACCCGGTGACCGAGGTGATGGCGATCCGCTCGATCGTCGCCCTGCCGATCCTGATCGTCCTCGTCCACGCCGATGTCGGGCTGTCGGCAATCCTGTCGAAGCGGTTTGGCCTACTGACGATCCGCGCCTTCATCCAGTTCACCTCCTACACGGTGTATTATCTGGCCATCGCCGCGCTGCCGCTGGCCGACGCCGTGGCGCTCTATTTCATGGCGCCGCTGTTCATCATGGCACTGGCCGGCCCCTATCTCGGCGAACGCGTGTCCTGGCGGACGCTGGCGACTGTGCTGATCGGACTGGTTGGCGTCATCGTCATGGTGCGTCCCGGCGCCGGGCTGTTCGACTGGGCGGCGCTGCTGTCGCTGGGCTCGGCGGCGCTCTACGGTTTCTCGCAGTTGATGGCTCGCAAGATCGGCGATACCGAATCATCCACCGTGATGGCCTTCTATCAGAATGGCGCTTATCTCATCGGCGCTGCCGTGGTTGCCGGCACATTCCATCTCGCCGGCATAACCCACGCCGTCCATCCCAGCGTGGAATTCCTGGTGCGGCCGTGGATATGGCCGACGCTGCCGGATTTCCTCAAGATGGCCGCCTGCGGTTTCGTCGCCTCCGCCGGCATGATCCTTCTGTCGCAGGGCTACAGGCTGGCGCCGGCCAATCGGGTCGCAACCTTCGAATACACCGGCATCCTGTGGTCGCCGCTCTGGGGTTTTCTGTTCTTCGCCGAGGTGCCGCGGTCGACGACAGTGATTGGCGCCGCCCTGATCATCGGCGCCGGCCTGCTGGCGCTCAACACAGGACGGCGCAAGAGCGGAGCGTCGGTACTCACCGCCACTGGCGACACGGCATGAAATTGGGTTTCAACCGGACAGAATCTCGATGAAGCGCTGGACGATTGGCCGGGTCGGCGAGTTGGTCTTGTCCAGTTCGAGAAACTTCTTGTAGGCGGCGATTGCTTCGGGCTTGCGACCAGTGTCGCGGTAGCTGTCGCCGAGCGCGCTGTAGATGTCGGCCTTGTCGGGCGCCAGCTTCACCGCCGTATCCAGCGCCTCCAACGCTTCTTTCTGCTGGCTGAGCGCCTGCAGGCAGCGGGCATATTCCAGCCAGTAGCCAGCATTGCCGGGCTCTATGGTCTTGGCGCGATCGTAACGTTGCGCGGCGGCATCCCATTTGTGCAGCAAGGCCAGCAGGTTGGCATCCTGCGCCTGCGCCTCGGCATTTTGCGGAGAATAGTCGGCTGCATCGCGGAAAACCTTTTCAGCCTCTTCATAATTACCAT
Organism: Mesorhizobium loti CJ3sym; assembly: GCF_000472785.1. Classification (GTDB taxonomy): domain Bacteria; phylum Pseudomonadota; class Alphaproteobacteria; order Rhizobiales; family Rhizobiaceae; genus Mesorhizobium; species Mesorhizobium loti_E. The sequence goes on along the minus strand of NZ_AXAL01000026.1, from coordinate 23,740 downwards.
CGCCGATATACATCGACGCCAGATAGGCGAAGGCCACGATGTAGCCGGGATCGAGTTCGAGCGAACGGCGCAACAGGGCGACGCCCTGCTCCTTGCGCCCGCGATCGAGCTCGATCTTGCCGGCCTTGGCATAATAGCGCGGATTTTCCGGATCGAGGTCGGCCGCCGCGGTCAGGAATTTGATTGCCTCGTCGGGCTGCTTGCGGGCCATCGCTATGTCGGAGAAACCTTCGACGGCAAGCGCATTGCCTGCATCGCGGCCATGCACCTCGTTGAACTCAGCCTGGCCTCCGTCAAGGTCGCCGGAGACACGCAGCACATTTCCCAGATTGAGGCGCGCCGGCAGAAAACCGGCATCGAGCGCGATCGCTGCCTTGAAATCCTCGATGGCCGCCGGCAGGTCGTTGGCATTGTAGCGGATGAGGCCGACGAGATTGTAGGCCCATTTGGCATCCTTGTGGTGCGAGCGGATCAGCCGCCGCGCCAGCGTGGTTGCCCGCAGCGGCTCCTTTTCGGCATCGGCCGCAATGGCGATGAACGGATCGAGCGTCGCCATGATGCTGGAAGCGGCGTCGGCGAAATATTCCCGCTCGGACCGGTCGCCGATCGGCGGCAGATCGATGATCTCGACCGTGTCGCGCACGACCCGCAGACGCAGACGCAGGCCGGAGCGGCCGCATGCCGAGTCGGCACAGACGAATTCTCCGGAAATGCGCGTCTCATACGCGTTGAACAGCCGGCGCACGTGGAAAATCAGCGATTCGATCGAGAAGCCCGAATCGGGAAAGGAAAACTCGACGCGGCGCGATTGCGGGATGGCGCTGATGCTTGCCTTGCTCGTCTTGGCCTTCGCGGTGACGTCCTGCAGCCCGTCCCACACCCGGCTTGCCGCGACATCGGCGGTCAGCCCTTCCTTGCTGAGCGTCTCGGGAACGGCGATGGGTTCGATGACCACCTCGTCTCGACGGAACTGGCTGACCAGCACCGGAAAGACGACGATGACGGCGACCAGGAAAAGCGCGTTCAGGAAAATGCTGCGAACCGTCGTCGACCACGTGTCGAACCCTGAAAGTGAAAACCTTTCGCGCAGGCGTCGCCGCTGCTCCGGCGGTGATGCCGGCGCTTCCGCGCTTGCAGGCTGTTCGTCCGCCGTCGATTCCACCTTGCGACGCTGACGCGCCATGCCACCCACCCCGACTTGCCCCAGATCATATTAGGGGATGCGAAGATAGATTGTCACGTGGCACGGCTTTTTTGCGACGGCGTGGTTACCGCCATGCAGGGCTAGCGCACCAGCCAGATGTTCAGCCTAAGCGAAGCAGGCGATCGCCTTGTCCACCCGGGCACGGATTTCGGCCAGTGTGAACGGCTTCTGCACGACATCGAGGATGATGCCGTCCAACTCCTCGGCGCGCTCGCGCTGATCGGCATAGCCGGTCATCAGCATGATCTTCATCGCCGGATAAAGGGCCGCCGCCGCGATCGCCATCTCGATGCCGTCCATCTCCGGCATGCGGATGTCGGAGACCACGAGATCGTAGCCACCATGGGCGGCCCGGATCATCGAAAGCCCCTGCGCGCCATCCGCGGCGATATCGATTGCGTGGCCGGCGCGTTCGAGCGCGCGGGCTGCGAGGGTGCGGACGGACTCATCGTCCTCGACGATCAGAAGCTTTGCCATGGCAGGCATATTTGGCGGGGAAAAGTTGACTTTTCCTGAAAGCTCCCAGTGTCCGACCAGGCTAATTTTTCCGGCATCGTTAAGGGCTTTTTCAGTATTCGCCAGTGCCGGGTGCTGGCCTCACGCGTCGCCTTTTACGACACCCACGAACGGCAATTCGCGGAAGGCGTGGGCAACGTCCATGCCGTAGCCGACGACGAAATAATCGGGGCAGTCGAAGCCGACATAGTCGGCGACGAGCGCGGTCTGGCGGCGCATGCGCTTGTCGAGCAGCACGGCGATGGAACAGCTTTTGGCGCCGCGCGACAGCATCAGGTCGCGGGTGAAGGTCAGCGTCTTGCCGGATTCGAGAATGTCGTCGATCAGGAGCACGTCGCGGCCGGCAACCTCATTGTCGATGTCGCGCAGCACCCTTACCTCGCCGCTGGTGGTGCCGGCGCCATAGCTTGAAATGAAGATGAACTCGACTTCCGGCGACAGGCCGACATCATGCATGGCGCGGATCAGGTCGGCGGCGAAGATGAACGAGCCCTTCAGCACCGAAATCACCAAGAGATCGTGATAATCGTGCTCGGCGATCTCCTTGGCGAGCTCTAGATTGCGCCGCGCGATCGCCGACGCCGAAAACAGGACCTCGATGTCCTTGTCGCGTACGATTGGCATTTTTCGCCCCCTCAAGTTTTTACCCAAACGCCCTAACACTGAGCGTGTGTTGAGATTCAGGTCAGGCCGAGCCGAAAACGGTGGTTTCCGAGAACCGGAGCGGAGCGTACTTTCCGTACGTGAGCACCGGAAGCGCAGGGAACCGCCGTTTGCAGGCCGGCCTCCCCTGAATATCGACACACGCTATTCGGCGAAGGTGACCAAAACGGTCCTCACGCCGTTCTTAGGCACGTCGAGCCGGCTGGCAAAGCCGAATCTTTCGCCTGATGCCAGCGAATGGCCGGATGTCCCCAACGTATAGCGGGTCAAACGCCCGTCATTGCCCGTCACCCGGATTTCGAGCGGCGGCAAGGTCGCCGGAGCTGTCCCGTCATTGGCGGCCTCGCCATCGACGAACAACACCGGATTGGCTCCGGAGACATCGACGCGTGAGGTGACGCCTGAAATGGTCAGTGCCGACGCTTGCGCGCCGGTCAGTAACGGCGCCTGGCGCACCAGCGCATGCCCGCCCGAGACCCAGAAGGCGGCAAGGGCGGCACCGATGCCGGCGATCCAGAAGATCGGCCCGCCGCGCGAGGCTGGTGGCCGTTCCGCCGTCGCTTCCGGCTTGCGCAGCATGTCCATACCCTCGATTGGCGGAGTGATAATCGCACGCGGCGGCGGTGAAGGGCTTTCAACTGCAGGGACTGGCCGAGGCATCACGACATAGTCGGCATCGACGATGTCGCTCGCTGGACCGCGCATCATCAACCGGTCCGCCGCCGCAGTTGGCGCCGGATCGGTCATGATTTCGCCGGAAACCGGGCGCGCGGTTCGTTCGTCAGCCATCATGGCCCCAGTATTGCGCGTGTTCGCTTTTCGTTTCTTTTGCGTAAACATAAATGGTTAACGCTTCCCCACCGGAGCCGTCGTGACAAGCCGAAACAGCACAGGAATTAACTGCCGGTTAACCATGCCGGCCGATGGTCTTTTCACAGAGCAGGCCGCCTCGCCGCGGCCAGGAAATTCAGGTCGTCGAAATTGATTCGCTTCGAAAATGTCGGCCTCCGCTATGGCATGGGTCCGGAAATCCTCCGCGACATTTCCCTGCATATACCGGAGCGCTCCTTCCAGTTCCTGAGCGGACCTTCGGGCGCCGGCAAGACGACGTTGCTGCGCCTTTTGTTCATGTCACTGAAGCCGACGCGCGGCCTGATCACCATCTTCGGCAAGGACCGCTCGCGCATCTCGCGCGCCGAACTGCCGCACCTGCGGCGCCGCATCGGCGTGGTGTTCCAGGATTTTCGCCTGCTTGACCACATGACCACCTATGAGAACGTCGCCCTACCGTTGCGCGTGCGCGGGCGCGAGGAGGCAAGCTACCGCACCGATGTCACCGAGCTGTTGAAATGGGTGGGGCTTGGCGAGCGCATGCATGTGCTGCCGCCGGTCCTGTCAGGCGGCGAAAAGCAACGCGCCGCGATCGCGCGGGCGCTTATCGAGCAGCCGGAAATCCTGCTCGCCGACGAGCCGACCGGCAATGTCGATCCGCCGCTGGCACGGCGCCTTTTGCGGCTGTTCCTCGAACTGAACCGTCTCGGCACCGCCGTGGTGATCGCCACCCACGATCTCGGCCTGATGGAGCAGGTCGATGCGCGCCGCTTGATCCTGGCCGGCGGAAGGCTGGACATCTATGACTGACCTCTCCGCCGAGCATCTCGAAGAACAGGACGCCGAGGCGGCCGAGGCAAAGCCCCGCGCGCAGCGCCGGATGGCGCCTATCGTGCCGGCGCAGAACATCGCCGGCCGCGCCCTGATGCTGGTCATCGCCATCATGACCTTCCTGTCCTGCCTGACCTTCGGCGCGGTGACGCTGGTGCGCGACACAGCCTCGGTCTGGGAGAACCAGATCTCGCGTGAGGCGACGATCCAGGTCAAGCCGGCCGACGGCCTCGACATGGAGGCAGCCCTTGCACAGGCTTCGCAGATCGCCGGCGAATTCCCGGGCGTCAAGTCGACGAGGATCATCGACCGCGAAGCGACGGCAAGACTGCTCGAGCCATGGCTGGGCTCGGGTCTCAACATCGATGAGCTGCCGGTGCCGCGCCTGATCATCGTCACCATCGACGAGAACAGCCCGCCCGACTTCGCCGCCATGCGCGCCGCGATCACGCCGAAACTGCCGAGCGCGTCGCTCGACGACCATCGCACCTGGGTCGACCGTCTGGTGGCCATGGCCCGCACCACGGTGACCATCGGCATCGCCGTTTTGGCGCTGATGCTGTCGGCAACGGTGCTGACCGTGGTGTTCGCGACCCGCGGCGCCATGGCTGGCAATGGCCACATCATCGAGGTGCTGCATTTCGTCGGCGCCGAGGCGGCCTTCATCGCGCGCGAGTTCCGCCGCCATTTCCTGGTCACCGGCATGAAGGGCGCGGCCGCCGGGGGTGCAGCCGCAGTGCTTGTCTTCATCGTCTTTTCCTGGTGGTCGTCGCGCAACATGGCGACGCCGCAGGCCGACCAGGCCACAGCTCTGTTCGGCAATTTCGCCATCGGCTCGGCGGGCTATCTTGGCGTCGTCCTCATGGTGCTGGTGATCGGCGCACTGACGGCGGCAACCTCGCATGCCACCGTCGTTGCCTATCTCAGCGACATCGACGTTCGCCAGCCTGACGCATGAAAAGGGAGAGCACTTTCACGGGTGACGGTGGGCTCACAAAGCAGGGCGATCACGGACGGAGAATTGGCGTAACGCAAAGTGCGTCTTTCACCTACCCAAGGCCGCATTTCAGGATTAACCATATGGCGATGGACGCGCGGGATTCGACCGGGACGGCTGGACAGATGCCAGTGGTGGTTGCTGGTTTGCGCGACCATGGCAGGGTTAGCCGTTTAAGGACGGCGTTGCGTGTATCCGCTCTGTCTCTCCTCGTCCTAACAACCTTGTTTGCCGGCGGCTTCGGCTGGTTCGCCAACAAGGTCGCCCATCTGACCACCCCCGCCAATCCGGCCAAGGCCGATGCCATCATCGTGCTCACCGGCGGCCAGTCCCGCCTCGATGCCGCGATGGATCTGCTGGCATCCGGCAAGGGCGAACGGCTGTTGATCAGTGGCGTGCATCCTTCCGCCAGCCGTCGCCAGCTCCAGGCGGCGACCGGCGGCGACAAGAAGCTGTTTTCCTGCTGCGTCGACATCGACCGTGCCGCGCTCGACACGATCGGCAATGCCGAAGAAAGCGCTAAATGGGTGGAGAACCATGCCTATGGTACGGTGATCCTGGTCACCAACAATTATCATATGCCGCGCAGCCTCTTGGAGATGGGACGGCTGCTGCATGGCGCCAAGCTGGAACCCTATCCGGTGGTCAATTCCAACCTCGACGATGGTAGCTGGCTGACCAAGCCGCAGGCGTTGCGGGTGCTGTTCACCGAGTACAACAAGTATCTCTTGGCGCTCGCGCGCGGCATCCTGCCGATCAAACCAACGCCCGACGGTCTTGCGCTCGCCGAGACCGCGGCTGGCGGTTAACCTCTCACGGCATTTCGCTATTCGCTGCCGCCAGCTCTGGTCGCGCCCTTGAGGCGTGCGATCTCTTCTTCAAGATGCTGAATGCGCTTGTCCCGCTCACCTAGCGCTGCCGCCACATCAGCGGCCTCGAACCGCTGCGGAATGTGTTGCGGGCAATTGGCATCCCAGGTCGAAACCGTGAACAGAATAACCTGTTCGGGCCGCGCCTTGTAATCCCGCGGCATCAGCTTCGCCATCAGTTCGGCATCGCCTTCGATGACGCGCGCCGTGCCCCAGATCTTGATGCGCTGGCGCAGCATGTAGTCGATCAGGAACAGGAAGGCGCGTGGATTGTCGGCCAGGTTGCCCTGCGTGATGAACTGCCTGTTGCCGGAGAAATCCGCAAAGCCGATGGTCTTTTCATCGAGCACCTTGAGAAAGCCGGCTGGCCCGCCCCGATGCTGGATATAGGGCTGGCCCTCGCCATTGGCCGTCGACAGGAAGACGCTGGTCTGCCTCTCGATGAAAGCGGCAACGTCCGGCGTGATGTCGGCCTGCCAGCCGCCGCGCTCCTCGACGCGGGCATAAGACTGGCGCGAGCCCTTGCGCGCCTGGATCGCCTTGACGGTCGGCGTGAAGGCGACGTCGCTGGTGAAAGCATGCGCGTTCATCGAAACTTCCTGGGCCAGAGCGGGAGTTTAAAGCCCGAGCTCCGACAATGATGGGTGGTCATCCGGGCGGCGCCCAAGCGGCCAATGGTACTTGCGGTCGGCCTCGCCGATCGGCAGGTCGTTGATGCTGGCGATACGCAGGCGCATCAGCCCATGTTCGTCGAATTCCCAGTTCTCGTTGCCGTAGCTGCGGAACCAGGAACCGCTGTCGTCGTGCCATTCATAAGCGAAGCGCACGGCGATGCGGTTGCCGTGGAAGGCCCAGACTTCCTTGATCAGCCGGTAGTCGAGCTCGCGGCTCCATTTGCGTGTCAGGAAGGCCTGGATGGCATCGCGGCCTTGCAGGAATTCGGCCCGGTTGCGCCAGCGGCTGTCCGTCGTATACGCAAGCGCGACCCGTGCCGGATCGCGCGAGTTCCAGGCATCCTCGGCCATGCGTGCCTTCTGCGCTGCGGTCTCGGCGGTGAAAGGTGGAAGCGGCGGACGGTTTTCGGACATGGGATTCCTCTGCGACATGAAGGGGGTGCATCGGCCGATACCGCCGACCCTATCCGCATTCAGGCAGCATCGCGGGCAGAGACAACCGGAAAATCGATCACGGTCCTGGCAACCTCGTTGATATAGTTGGTCCAGACATTCAGGGCGACATGCTGGACGATCTCGACGATCTCCCCATCATCATAGCCCGCCATCCTGACCGCGGAGAGATCATCGTCGCCGACATGCCCACGGCTTTGCGCAACCCTGGCGGCAAAACGCACCGCCGCGGCCGCTTTCGGATCCGCGGAACCACCATGGCGATTGGCGATTATCTCGGCATCGCTCAGCCTTGCCAGATTCTTGCCGAGATAGGTGTGCGCGGAAAGACAATAGCTGCAGCCATTGATCTCGGCGACCGCCAGCGCAATGCGCTCGCGCGTCGGCGCCGACAGCCGCCCCTTGGCCAGCGCCCCCGACATGCCGAGATAGCCTTCGAGCGCGGCGGGACTGTTGGCGACCATCCGAAACAGGTTCGGCACCACACCGAGCTGCTTTTCAACGGCATGTAACATCGGCTGTGCGGCAGCCGGGGCGGCAGCAATTGACGAAGGCGTGGCGATACGAGACATGGGGGACTTCCTTCTTCAGGTTCGCTCCCCATATGCATCCTTCCATCTTGAGGACGTAGATGCCATGTTTGCAACATACCTTCTCAGTTTCTGGAAGAAGCAATGGATCGTATTGAGGCCATGTCTCTTTTCGTCGCGGCGGCGGAGGCCGGCAGCCTTTCCGCTGCCGCACGCCGTTCGGGCGTTCCGCTGGCAACTGTCAGCCGCAAGGTCTCCGAGCTGGAACGGCATCTGAAGACACGCCTGCTAAACCGCTCGACGCGACGCTTGACGCTGACCGACGCGGGCGACGCCTATCTGGCCGCCTGTCGCCGCATTCTCGATGAGGTCGGCGAGGCCGAACGCGTCGCCGGTGGCGAATACAGCGCCCCCACGGGTGAGCTGATCATCACCGCGCCGATCGTCTTTGGCCGTCTTCATGTGCTGCCGATCATCAATGCCTTCCTTGCCGCCTACCCGCAGGTGGATATCCGCCTGACGCTCGGTGACAGGATAAGCCAATTGGCCGAGGACCATATCGACCTCGCCATCCGCATCGGCCGATTGCCGGATTCGCGCCTGGTCGCCATCAAGGTCGGTTCGATTGGTCATATCGTCTGCGCAAGCCCAGCCTATTTGGCGGACCGGGGCACTCCGAAAACCCCAGGAGATCTCGAGACGCAAAGCTGCATCACTTTCGAGGGCCTCAGCTCTCTCGCCACCTGGACCTTCGCGGTGGACAAGGCCGACTTTTCCGTGCCGGTCCGCTCACGACTTCGGGTCAACACCGCCGAGGCGGCGATCGATGCCGCAATCGCCGGCGTCGGGATGACGCGGGTGCTCTCCTACCAGATCGTCGCCGCTGTCCGGTCGGGAACACTGCGCCCCGTGCTGAGGGAATTCGAACCAGAGCCCTGGCCGGTGAACCTCGTGCATGCCGGCCACGGGCGGCTGCCCGTGAAACTACGCGCATTCCTCGACTTCGCAGCGCCGCGCCTCAGGGAACGTCTGGCGCAGGCCACCTGGCAGGAATGAGCCGCATCGCGGTGTTTCCTTTTTCCCCGCGCTTGGTGTAACCAACGCACACTTCCTCACCGGACCTCCCCCATGCTCTATGTCAGATCGCTGGCGTTCAACTTCGTCTTCTACGTCAATCTGATCGTCCAGATGATCCTCTGGACCCCCTTCTATTTCCTGTCGCCCCGTCACCTCGCCTGGTTCGTGCCGAAATTCTGGTCGCGCACCTGCATGTGGCTCTATGACAAGATCGCCGGCACCAGGAGCGAGATTACCGGGCAGGAAAACCTGCCCGAAGGCTCCTTCATCCTGGCGCCCAAGCACCAGTCATTCTGGGACGCCATCGCTTTCTTCCCCTTCCTCCAGGACCCGCTCTACATCCTGAAGCGGGAACTCACCTGGATCCCGTTCTTCGGCTGGTACATCATGAAGATGCGCATGATCCCGGTGCATCGTGGCAGCCGTTCGAAAGCGCTGAAGGCAGTGGTCGCCGCGACCAAGGCGGAGATGGCGCGCAATCCACGCCAGCTGATCATCTATCCCGAGGGCACGCGCCGGGCGCCAGGCGACGAGCCAGCCTACAAATACGGCATCGTCGAAATCTATGCGCAACTTGGCGTGCCCGTGGTGCCTGTTGCCCATGTCGCCGGGCTCTACTGGCCGCGCCGCAAATTCCTGCGCTACCCCGGCACCGTCAAGGCGCGCTTCCTGCCGCCGATCCCGCCCGGCCTCGGCAAGGACGAATTCATGGCCCGGCTGATCGGTGAGACGGAAGCTGCCTGCGACCAGCTTCTCATCGAGGCGGCGCGTGCACCAAACCCGCCGGAGTTGCCGCCGACCGCGGTGAAGCGCTTGCAGGAACTTGGCGTGAAAGCCTGAAGAAAGCTCTTCGCCTAACGATCAGCCGAACACCGCCAGTACCGTAGTCAGCACCAGCGTCGCGGCAAAGACCAGATTGATGATCCGGGAAGTGACTGGCTTGCGCAGAAAACGCGCGAATGCCGCTCCGGCGAGAAGCCACACGGCGTGGATTATCACGATCATTACCGCCAGGACCGTCAGCTTCAGCCATAGGCCAAGTTCGGCACCGCCCTGTTTCAAAGAGGCGCCGGCAAACACGGCCGCGATCGCCACATAGGCTTTCGGATTGGCGACAGCCAGGAGAAACCCGGCCAGCCATGTCGGGCGCGAGGCTTCAGCGTCGCGTGCCGCCAGCGGTGGGGCCGTGGCAATCTTGAAGGCGAGATAGAGAAAGTACGCCGCCGACGCCAGCAGCAGCAACGGCGCCAGTTTCGGCATCGACGTGAGCACCGCCACGACCCCGGTTGCCACAACCAGCAGCACGGCGATCGTGCCCAGAACGATCCCGCAGGCGTATAACCATGAATCCCGCAGGCCAAAGGCTGCCCCAACGGCGGTGACGCTTATCGTCGCCGGCCCTGGACTGCCCATGACGACCGTGGCGGCAAGCACCAACGCTAGCAGCGGTTGCCAGAAATCCGGCTGCGAAAGAAGCGGTCCGGCCATTTCACCCTCTGTCCTGCCCCGAGCGAAGGACGGTAAGGCAAGACAGGAGGGTGGTCTTGGACGTTCGTGCGTAGAGAGGCGCCGGAAGCTTCAGGCGCTCGCCTTGTCGAGTTCGGCCATGTCGTCGGCGGTCAATTTGAGCGACGCTGCCCGGATCAGGCTGTCCATCTGATCCGGCTTGGTCGCACTGGCGATCGGTGCAGTGACACCTGGCCGCGCGATAACCCAGGCAAGCGCCACTTCAGCCTGCTTGGCCGAATGCCTTGCCGACACCGCGTCGAGTGCCGCCAGGATGCGCATGCCGCGCGCATTGAGGTAGTCCTTCACCCCACCGCCACGCGGGCTTTGGCCAAGATCGGCTTCGCTGCGGTACTTGCCGCTCAGGAAGCCCTTGGCCAGGCTGAAATAGGTGATGACGCCGATATCCTCGGCCGCGCAAAGATCGTGCAGCGGGCCGTCGAAGGAGGAGCGATCGTAGAGATTGTATTCCGGCTGCAGCACCTCATAGCGCGGCAGGCTGCGCAGGCTCGCCACGTCCAGTGCGGCGCGCAACTGGCCGGCATCGAGGTTCGAACAGCCGATATGGCGGACCTTGCCCTTGGCAAGCAGCTTCTCGTAGGCGCCGAGCGTTTCCTCATAGGGCGTCGAAGGGTCCGGCCAGTGCGACAGATAGAGATCGATGGCGTCGGTCTGCAGCCGCTTCAGCGACGCGTCGACCGCCTTCTCGATATAGGCGGCGGACAGGTCCTTGTGACCCTGCCCCATATCCGAACCGACCTTGGTGATCACCACCACCTTGTCGCGGTTGCCACACGCTTTCATCCAGCTGCCGATGATGGTTTCGGATTCACCGCCCTTATGGCCGGGAACCCAGCGTGAATAGGCGTCCGCTGTGTCGACCGCATTCAGGCCAGCCCCGACGAAGCGGTCGAGCAGATCGAAAGAGGTTTTCTCGTCGGCGGTCCAGCCGAAGACATTGCCGCCCAGAACCAGTGGCGCGATGGAAAGGTCGGTGCGACCGAGACGGCGTTTCTGCAAGGCGGATCTCCGGGATGATTGGGGGGCGGGCCAATGCCCGCCGGCTGATATTCGAGGTCTAACCTAGGTCTTGCCTTGTCGAGGTCAAAGGCCTGATTGCTTTTTTCCGCAGAGCCAGCGCTTCACAAAGGCGCTATCCCCGCGCCAGCCAGGGCGCGGATGCCGGGTTGGGTCCTTCGCATATCAGACAGCTGCAAGCTCCTGGTTCTGCCGCCGGTATTCACCTGGCGGCAGACCTACCGCGCGGGCAAACAGCCGGCTGAAAGATGCCGCATCCTGGTAGCCGACCTGATAGCAGACTTCGAGAACACCAAGCTTTGTGCTCTCCAACAACGTCTTGGCCGCTTCGATGCGCTGATCCTGAATCCAGCGTCCAGGCGTGGTATGCAATTCCTCGGAGAACCGGCGAGCAAGTGTCCTTGGCGTTAGTCCGAGCCCCTTGCAGAGAAACGCAAGGTCCAGCCCCCGCAACTGCTTTTTCGACAACGCTGCGCCCTGGCGATGATCGGCGCCGCATGGCGGCTCTCTTCCTCCAGCGAGGTGACCAGCTCCGGTATCTGCATGCCGGGCATGGCGAGCAGGATCAGCACGTCCATTCGCCGCGACGGCTCGCGCTTCGTCTGAAACGAAATTCCGGGCGTGGTGGCGGCATCCGGCTGCCGCGCCACGAATTCGAAGGAGAGCACCTGTTCGCGGCGGATAGTGTTCACCATGTCGAACATCTCGACGAGGGTCGCGGCGACCGCCGAATAGAAGGTCGATGGCAACCAGATCACGACGTGGACAGGGCTCATCAGAATCCTCTGGCTATGCGGCTCGATGCATCTGGCAAATTTAGCACATAGATTGTCAAATCTGCCAATTCTGATTTCCCCGAAGCAATCCTAGCTTCCCGCCACAGTCGGCGCGGCCATCGCGCCAGGGCTCGCCATTGGAGGCAGACATGAAAGCAATTGTATTCGACACGGTCGGCTCGCCGCGGGATGTGCTCTATCTCGACGACATTCCGGATCCCCGGGTCGGCGACAATGAGGTGCTGGTGAGGATGGTTTCGGCCTCGATCAACCCGGGCGACTTCCTGTTCATCGAAAATCTCTACCCGGAGCCGAAGAAGCCGGTCTTTCCCAGGCAGGTCGCCGGAAATCATGGGGCCGGCATTGTAGAGCAGGTCGGTGCCGGTGTCGGTCTGCAGCCCGGCACGCTGGTCGCCTTCAGCCACTACAACAGCTGGGCCGAATATGCCGTTGTTCCTGCCGAATGGCTGATCCCGTTGCCGGCGGACTATCCGCTCGAACGCGCCGCGCAGATGGTCAATCCGATTACCGCATGGGATTTGCTGGACGATTCCCGCGTCCAGCCGGGTCAGTGGCTGGCCGTCACCGCCGGCTATTCATCTGTGTCGACAATGGTCATGCAATTCGCGCAGCGGCGCGGCATCAACGTGTTGTCCGTGGTGCGGCGCGTGCATGACGGACTGGACCTGAAAATGCGCGGCGCGGCCGCCGTTCTTGACCTCTCAAAGCTTGAGGTCGGGATTCGGGAAACAGTAACGGACATCACCGGAGGCAAAGGACTGAACGGCGTCATCGACAATGTCGGTGGCCCTGTCAGCGGCGAACTGATCCGCTGCCTCGCGCTCGGAGGCCAGATGGTCATCAATGGCGGTATGAGCGCGGAACGCTTTGAATTGCACAATTTCGACGTGCTGCTCAGCGGCCTTCAGATCAAGGCCAACGTCTATCGCTACTTCTTCTCGCCACCCGCCAAAGCTGACGGCCCGATCCTGCGCAGGATCATCGACGTCTTCGGCCAGCCGGATTTCCATGTTCCAGTCGGCGGAATTCATCGGCTGCCGTCGTTCGAGCTTGCCGTCGCCAACAGCCTGGACCGCGCCGATTTGGGAAAGCAGATCTTCACGATGTAACGCCGGGCGCGACCCGCCTGGCGACATCTTCAAGCCAGTGGTCGCGAATGCCGAGCGCCTCGAGGTGTTCGAGCGTACTGAGCACATAATCCTCATTGTTGCCGGATTGGCCGACCGCGCCACGCACCACTCCCGCCGCGTGGGCAGCGTCCAGCGCGCCGGCATATTGCTCATGCTTGCGGTCGGCGATGTAGGCCACCGCCTCGACCGTACGGCCGCCGTCGAGGCGAATTTTGAGCATGCGCTCGAGATAGACTGATGTGACCAGCTCACGCTCGCGCAGATAGGCAATGACCTCGTCGCGCAGTTCGCCTCGCACACGGAAAGCGAGGCCGATGCAGGAACCGCCACGGTCGAGGCCGAGCACCAGCCCCGGCCGCTGGCGCGTGCCGCGATGCACGAAGGAATAGACGCAAAGCGAGCGCCGGTAGCCATAGAGGCGCGCGCGTTGTGTTTCGACATGTGCGAAACCCGGCCGCCAGATCAGCGAACCGTAGCCAAACACCCAAAAATCGCCCATATCGCCGCGCCTGATTGCAAAAGATTGCCGACACCGCATCCGAATCGGTGTTTTTTCCGTCCGTGTCTGTCTACCTATTGTTGTCGGAATCGAAGCTCCGTCCACCAATACCCATGCGTTAATGAGAGCCAAAGCATGACGTCAAGTGACGAACGCCAACCAAAGTCCCGCCGTGGCCTGTTCTGGCTTGTGGCGTTCATCGTTGTGCTGTTTGCCATCTACAGCGGCGGCTGGTTCTATCTGGCTGACCGGGTCAGGACGGAGGCCGACAAGGCTGTTGCCACGCTCAACAAGAGCGGCGTCGAGGCTGGCTGCGCCAACCTCCAGGTCAGCGGCTATCCCTTGAGCTTCACGGTCTCCTGCGACAACCTTGCTTACGAGGACGATGCCAAGAACATCGCCGCCTCGGCCGGCAGTTTCAATGCGGTCGCCCAGATCGTCCAACCCCTATCGCCGGTTGCCAATCTGCGCGGTCCGCTCAGAACCTCCGTCCCCGGCATGACGCCGCTGTGGATCGACTGGGACAATCTGCAGGCCAATGTCAAATTGTGGTACCCGCTGCCGCAGCGCATATCGCTGCAGGCCGACGGCCTGTCGGGCCAGACCGATCCGGCGGACGACACCGATCCGGTCGAACTGTTCAGCGCCGGCAAGGCGGCGGGCCAATTGCAGCCAAATGGCGTGGATCTCGACTATCTCGGCAGCTTTGGCGATCTCGAGATCGACCCCGATGCGATCGGCGGGCGCGTGCTGCCGGCGCTCGACGCCAGCGGCGACGTGTCCCTCAAGAACGGCCTTGCGCTGATCGGCACGCAACTGAAAAGCCTGCGCGGCCAGAGCATCCAAATCCGCAACCTCGATTTGTCGTCGGGGACTGCGCGTGTCACCGTTTCCGGGCCGCTGTCGGTCGACACCGAAGGCCTGATCGACGCCGATCTGATGATCAAGATCAAGGATCCGAAGGCCGTCGCAACCATTCTTGCCGGCGCCATACCGGAGCAGAAGAACGCGATCCAACAGGGGTTCGCCGCGCTGGCCATGCTCGGCAGCGAACCGTCGATGCCGTTGAAAGTGAACAAGGGCAAGGCTTCGCTCGGCTTCATCCCGCTGGGCAAGATCAAGCCGGTGCAATAGCGCTGCCATGGCAAGACCTGTGCGGCTCCTGAGTGTCGGTGCATTGACGCTGGACACCATCCTGCGTGTCGAGACGCTGCCCACGCATCAGGGAAAATTCATCGCCTCCGACGGTGTCCAGATCGCCTCGGGCATGGCCACGAGCGCTGCCTGCGCCGCAAGGCGCCTCGGCGCCGAGGTATCGCTTTGGGCGAGCGCCGGCGATGATTCGGTCGGCGGTCAGCTGGTTGCCGGGATCGAGGCCGAGGGCGTCGATTGCAGCTATGTGCGCCGTGTCGGGGGCGCCCGCTCCGCACTGGCTTCGATCGTGGTCGACGCCCATGGCGAACGCATCATCGTGCCTTTCTACGATAGGCGTGCCCAAGCCGATCCCGAGGCTTTGCCTTTCGCGGACATCACCGCGTTTGACGCCGTACTGGCCGACGTGCGCTGGCCGGGGGCCGCGGCGCTTGCCCTGAAAGCGGCGCACGCCATAGGCCGACCGGCGATTCTCGATGCCGACACCGCGCCGCTGGCGGTGCTGGAGCAACTGTTGCCGCTGGCTTCTCACATTGTCGCCTCAGAGCCGGCGGTCCGCATCATATGCGGCCAGGCGTTGGACCTTGAGTCTGCATGCACCGACCTCGCCTCCCGCACCG
The DNA here is from genome assembly GCF_000472785.1 of Mesorhizobium loti CJ3sym. Taxonomy (GTDB): domain Bacteria; phylum Pseudomonadota; class Alphaproteobacteria; order Rhizobiales; family Rhizobiaceae; genus Mesorhizobium; species Mesorhizobium loti_E. The sequence continues at coordinate 8,353 of NZ_AXAL01000026.1, read as the reverse complement.
ACGCATTCGTCGCGGTCACCGGCGGCGCGGCAGGCACTTGGTGGTTCGACCGCGCTGCCAGATCATCCCGTCATGTCGCGGCGCCAAAAATCAAGGCGGTCGACACGCTGGCCGCCGGCGACGTCTTTCATGGCGCCTTTGCCGTCGGACTGGCGGAAGCCACGCCGGTCGAGCAGGCCTTGCGCTTTGCCAGTGCGGCCGCCGCGCTCAAATGCCAGCGCTTCGGCGGCAGGCTCGGCGCACCGGACCGGGCCGAAACGCTGGCCATGGTCGCCGCAACCTGGCCTGAAACAGTTTAGCTCTTGGACGGATGCTCCACGGCCTGGCGGCCGAAGTCGGGCACGTCGATGTCCTGGCCGGCCTCGATGATCGAACGGCGCACGGCCCGGGTGCGGGTGAACAAGTCGAACAGCTTGTCGCCGTCGCCCCAGCGGATCGCCCGCTGCAGGAACGCCAGGTCCTCCGAAAACCGCGCCAGCATTTCCAGGATGGCGTCCTTGTTGTGCAGGCAGACGTCGCGCCACATGGTCGGATCGGAGGCGGCAAGGCGGGTGAAATCGCGGAAGCCGGAAGCCGAATATTTGATCACTTCGGACTTGGTCACCGACTGCAAATCGTCGGCGGTGCCAACGATGTTGTAGGCGATGATATGCGGCAGATGCGAGACGATGGCCAGCGTCATGTCGTGGTGTTGCGGGTCCATCGTGTCGATGTTGGCGCCGCAACGGCGCCAGAATTCCGACAGCCTCTTCAGCGCGTCCGGATCAGTGTCCGGCAGCGGCGTGAAGATGCACCAGCGATTGTCGAACAGGTCGGCAAAGCCGGCATCCGGGCCGGATTTTTCGGTACCCGCCAGCGGGTGGCCGGGAATGAAATGGACGCCGCCAGGCACGTGCGGCTGCATCTGTGCGATGACCGAGGCCTTGGTCGAGCCGACATCGGTCAGGATCGCACCCTTCTTCAGCGCCGGCGCGATCTCTTGCGCCACCGCGCCGGACGAACCGACCGGTACCGAGACGACGACCAGGTCGGCATCGCGAACCGCTTCCTTCGCATCGGTCGTGTAGGAATCGCCGAGCCCAAGTTCTTCCGCCCGCGCCAGCGTCGCGGCGCTGCGGGTCGAGATGGCGACATGGCCGGCAAGGCCCTCGCGGCGGATGACGCGCGCCAGCGACGAGCCGATCAGGCCGATGCCGACCAGCGCGATCTTTTCAAACATCGGTGACGTCATGGCGTTCAGCTTTCGGGGTGTTCCAGCTTTTCGGGCGTTCTAGCTTTTCAGGAATGTCGTGAGCGCGGCGACGACGCCGCGATTGGCTTCTTCGGTGCCGACGGTCATACGCAGCGCGTTGGGAAAGCCGTAGCCTGAAACGCGCCGCAAGATATAGCCGCGCGCGGTCAAATAGTCGTCCGCCGCGGCCGCGGAGTGCTTCTTGTCGTCGGGAAAATGGATGAGGAGGAAATTGCCGACGCTGGGCGTCACCCGCAGCCCGAGCCCGGTCATCTCCGCGCTCAGCCAGGTAAGCCAGGTCTCGTTATGCGCCACGCTGCGCTCGACATGGGCGCGGTCGCGGATCGCCGCGATACCGGCCTCGATCGCCGTCGTATTGACGTTGAATGGGCCGCGCACACGGTTGATGGCGTCGACGATATGCATTGGGCCATACATCCAGCCGATCCGCGCCCCGCCCAGGCCGATCTTGGAGAAGGTGCGCGTCATCACCACGTTCTCGTTGCTGCCGACCAGCTCGATGCCGGCTTCATAATCGTTGCGGCGGACATATTCGGCATAGGCCGCGTCGAGCACCAGCAGCACGTTGCGCGGCAAGCCGGCATGCAGGCGGCGCACCTCCTGGAACGGCACATAGGTCCCGGTCGGATTGTTGGGGTTGGCAAGGAACACGATTTTTGTGCGCGGCGTGACGGCGGCTAGCAACGCATCGATGTCGGCCCGTTCCTCGGTCTCCTTGACCGCAACCGGTGTGGCCCCGGCCGACTGGATGTAGATCTTGTAGACCATGAAGGCGTGTTCGGTGAACATAGCCTCGTCGCCGGGTGCGAGATAGGTCTGTGCCAAAAGGCCGAGGATCTCGTCGGAGCCGTTGGAGCAGATGATGTTCTGGGCATTGAGGCCGTGCACCTCGGCGATCGCCTCGCGCAACCGTTTGGCTGTGCCGTCGGGATAGATATCGAGCTTTCCGGCAATCTCCCGCGCGGCTTCGATCGCCTTCGGTGAGGGCCCGAGCGGGTTCTCGTTCGACGACAGCTTGTAGACCTTGGCGACACCGGTCGGCGCCGTGCTCTTGCCGGGCACATAGGCGTCGATGTCCATGATGCCCGCGCGCGGGGTTGGACGTGGCTTGTCCGGTGTCTGGTTCATTTGTGCAAAATCCGTCGAAAATGCCTCCAACCAGAGGCCGCAGCGGAAATACAAGCCATGGCTCACAATGTCGAGAGGTGGCAGTGGTGCCTGTCGCCGGCATTGACGGCAGGGCGGGCGAGTTCTAGAAGAGCACCGACAGTTCCCGTGGTGATTTGGCCGGTCGGCTTGCAGCCACGTTAAACAACTTGCTAAAGGGCCGTTTGCATCCTGTAACCGGCTTTGCGACGGCAATGCCGGTTTTTTGTTGTCCGCGCCCTGCCGGACGACCGATGGAAGAGATGTGAATGGCCGCTCTGCGCGCTGGAAAGACCAACAACGAGGCCGACCAACCGTCGAGCCCGGTGTTGCGTTTCGGCCCCGACAAGCCGCTCAAGCTTGATGCCGGCACGCTGCTGTCGCCGTTCCAGATCGCGTACCAGACCTATGGCACGCTGAACGATGCCCGCTCCAACGCCATCCTCGTCTGCCATGCGCTGACCGGCGACCAGCATGTCGCCAGCACCAACCCGGTGACTGGCAAGCCGGGCTGGTGGGAAGTGCTGATCGGCCCCGGCAAGATCATCGACACCAACCGCTTCTTCGTCATCTGCTCCAACGTCATCGGCGGCTGCCTGGGCTCCACCGGCCCGGCCTCCACCAACCCCGCCACCGGCAAGCCCTATGGGCTCGACCTGCCCATCATCACTATCCGTGACATGGTTCGTGCCCAGCAGATGCTGATCGACCATTTCGGCATCGAACAGCTATTTTGCGTGCTCGGCGGCTCGATGGGCGGCATGCAGGTGCTGGAATGGGCGTCGAGTTATCCCGAGCGCGTCTTCTCGGCGCTGCCGATCGCCACCGGCGCGCGCCATTCCTCGCAGAACATCGCCTTCCACGAGGTCGGCCGGCAAGCCGTCATGGCCGATCCGGACTGGCATGGCGGCAAATATTTCGAGCACGGCAAGCGCCCGGAAAAGGGCTTGGCGGTGGCGCGCATGGCCGCCCACATCACCTATCTCTCGGAAGCCGCCTTGCATCGTAAATTCGGCCGCAACCTGCAGGATCGCGACCACCTGACCTTCGGCTTCGACGCCGACTTCCAGATCGAAAGCTATCTGCGCCACCAGGGCATGACCTTCGTCGATCGCTTCGATGCCAACTCCTATCTCTACATGACGCGGTCGATGGATTATTTCGACCTCGCGGCCGACCATGGCGGCAGGCTAGCGGACGCCTTTGCCGGCACCAGGACCCGTTTCTGCCTTGTGTCCTTCACATCAGACTGGCTGTTTCCGACCGAAGAGAGCCGCTCGATCGTGCACGCACTCAATGCCGCCGGCGCATCGGTATCCTTCGTCGAGATCGAGACCGATCGTGGCCACGATGCCTTCCTGCTCGACGAGCCGGAACTGTTTGCCGCCATCAACGGCTTCATCGGCTCTGCGGCGCGGGCGAGAGGGCTCGCATCATGAGTGTCAATGGAAACCAGCGCGTCGACCTCGAGGTCGTGGCCAATCTCATCCCGCCGCAATCGCGCGTGCTCGACGTCGGTTCGGGCGACGGTTCATTGCTTGAATTGCTGCAGGACACCAAGCAGGTCGACGGCCGCGGACTGGAGCTGTCGCAGCGTGGCGTCAACGAATGCGTGGCGCGCGGCCTCTCGGTCATCCAGGGCGATGCCGACAAGGATCTCGAATTCTATCCCGACAAGGGTTTTGATTTCGTCGTCCTGTCGCAGACGCTACAGGCTACCCGCAACCCGAAGCTGGTGCTCGACGAATTGCTCCGGATCGGCGACCGCGCGATCGTGTCCTTCCCCAATTTCGGCCATTGGCGGGTGCGCCTGTCGCTGTTCGTCAAGGGCCGCATGCCGGTGACCGCGGACCTGCCTTATTCCTGGTACGACACGCCCAACATCCATTTCTGCACCATTCGCGACTTCGTCAATCTGTGCGAGGAACTGGGGGCCACGGTGGAAAAGGCAACCGCGCTCGACGCCGCCGGCCAGAAGATCGGTCTGTCGATGCCCTGGTGGTTCTGGAATTTCTTCGGCCAACAGGCAGTGTTCTTGCTGAAGCGATAGGGCTCGAATGAAACTCCTTCGTTCACGCCCTCGACCAGTTGAGATTCCGCCGGATATCCTGTCTGGAATCGAAGCCGGTATCCTCGTTTGCACATCACCGCGCAGCGGAAGCAATCATCTCGCCGGTCTGATGGCAGCGGCGAAACTCGGCAATCCCCAAGAATGGTTTGGGGGCAGACGCATTCTCCAACTGCCGAACTACCCAAAAGACCCCGGCTCCCAGGTTTTGCGCGCGGTGAAGGATGGGATGTCCAATTCCGGAGTCTACGCAGTCAAACTGTTTGCGAGCCAATTCTCACACGTAGCCAAAACAGTAGATCTCCTCGCTAGCCTTCCAAAGCTACACTATATCCGATTGACGCGCGTTGATATCCTTGGACAAGCAATTTCGTGGGCCCGCGCTCGGCAGAGCGGTCGATTCCGCTCCACCGAAGCTGATCAGAAGAAGCCAGGCTACGACGGAAAGGCAATTGCAGACTCGCTTGAAAAGGTCGTTCTTGAAAATCTGGCCTGGGATGTGTGGTTTGCAAAGAACGGGTTGCCTTTCTTATCCTTGACATACGAAGGCCTTGTCGAAGAACCCCTGACATGCCTTGAGAAGGTTGCGTCTCTGGTTGATGCCGAGCGCTTTTCGAAGCCCGAGCCGCATCTCAACTCAGGCCTTGAGATTCAACGAGATGCTATCAGCGAAGAATGGAGAGAGCGGTTCCTGGCGGAATATTCCGATCCATCGAACTTCCATGCCAAAAATTACCGTCGCGGCTTTCTAACAAAAAAAGCCTCGAGATTCCTGATCTGATCAATCTCGAAGCCCCAACGGGTACCATATCGCCTGATCGAGGAGGATCACCCTATATCTCGATCGGCGGTTATTGCTGCGCTGTGTCGGTTTGACAGCTTGCCAGGAGAGTTATAGCCAGATCTACACTGATAATTTGATGGTTCAGATATGGCCCAAGAACGCCCAACCTATTCACTCGTCGTCGAAATGGAGAACGCCAAATCCATCGACTGGGATGAGATCGGCGTCGGAATGAATGCCTTGGCGCGGGAAATCGCAACGGTTTCTGCGAGTGGCCTGGGGCGACCGAAAGTTGTTATCTCCCATGGAGGGGCAGCATCGGACGCAGATGCGCTGCGCCGTGAGATTTCGCATGAAGCACCGCAGCTGGCACAGGTTTCGGACCTTGTCTTCGCAGCCTCCCCTGGCGGTAGATATTACGAGCTGAAGAACAATGGCATGCTGGTAGCGGACGGAAATATCATCATCTTTACCGACTCCGACGTGGTGGCGGAATCGGGCTGGCTGTCAGCTTTGCTGGAGCCATTCAACGACCCTGAGGTCGTTTCCGTTAACGGCTACACGTATCTTTTGCATGATGATTTTTTTTCGAGAACATTTGCGCTGATCTGGTTCTTTCCGATGGCGCATGGGGACAAGCGATTTGCCTCGAAGCGAGCCATAAACGCCAACAATATCGGGTTCCGGCGTGAATGGATCTCAAACAACCCTTTTCCGAAACATAATGGCTTCAAGGTTTCCTGCACTTTGCTGATGCGTGAACTGCAGCGTCAGGGGCATGAAATTCGCAATGTCAACGCCCGTGTCTACCACTATTCGCCACGAGGCTGGCGGTTCTTCTACTGGCGCGCGTTGGTTACAGGCCGCGACGCCGACCGGAAGTTTGTCGAGCTAAGCTCGCCTAGCCGCATGCAGCGGGTCGTCAAATCTTTCAGCCGATGGTTCACCATGTCGTGGCGCACTACAAGGCGGATTATAGGCCATGCCCGCGAGGCAGGTATGCCGCTCTGGCAAATTCCGTTCTCGATGATTGTCGGCCAAGTATTTTACAGCCTGGCTTTTTGGGGACAGTTCAGCCTCGCTGCGGGCATAGTTGGCGATGAGATTGAAACCGTGCCGGACTATGTCGGACACAGCTAGACGCTTTTTCGCGCCGCGTTTGAGCACCCTCAACCTTTAAGTTGCTCCGATGCCAATCGGCTTATTCTAGAACATCCGTGGCCTTGTGCGGATGCTCGACGCCTTCGGCAAGCACCACGTCGGATTGAGAATTTTCCGTGCGCAAGGTCAGTATAGCCTGATAGGCGGGCGAATCGTACCAACGTCGCATCTGCCCCCGGTCGGGAAATTCGATTATAATGAGGTTGCCCGGCCAGTCGTTCTCGATCACCTCGATATCGCCGCCATGGACAAGGAAGCGGCCGCCGAAAGGTTCCAGAGTGGCATCGATTTGGCACAAGTATTCGACGATTTTCGGGCCCATTGTGACTTGGCGCATATGAGCAACGGCGTAGGCGGCCATGGTTGAACTTCCTTTGGATCGAAGCCGACCAGCCGGCCTCGCAAAGGCAATTTGACGAAACGCCCATCGTAAAGCGATTACGTTGGAGGTAATGGAATGGGTGGGCGACTCAGTCTTGATGGATCGCCCGAAGGCAGCCACCATCGTAAAGTTTTTGCCGGCAACCCCTGTTGCAGTTGCAGCGCTAGGACCAAAATTCGTCATTCCGTGCGAATCAGGCACCACCACGGTGACACGGTGGGTTATTCTTTGTACCGTGTTGCCGAATCCTACGAGGGTGTCGTGGAAGGAGGAAGTCCGATCCATTCGACCGTCCTGAAGATCCAAAGACTTGGTAGGAAGCGCATTTTTGCGCTGGAAACGGCTGCCACTGCATGACCGGGAAGATGGAGCGCTCGCCCCTCATCACGGTGATCACACCGACCCACAACCGTTGTGAAACGGTTTTGCGCGCCGTCGAAAGCGTACTTTCCCAGAGCATGGCAAGGCTTGAGCACATCGTCGTCGACGATGGCTCCACAGACGGCACAGAGGCGGCGCTGGCCCGCATCAGCGACCCGCGGCTGATCTATGTCGGTGCGAAATGGCGAGGTGCCAACGCCGCGAGGAATGCCGGAATCGAGCGTGCGCGGGCACCGGTGGTGACATTTCTCGATTCCGACGATGTCTACATGCCGCACCGGCTCGAACGGACCTTGACGTGGTTCGATGACAATCCTGCACTTCAGGTGCTGCTCAGTTCGTTCGTGTCCTTGAAGAGCGGCCGCACCACCAACTGCATCAACCCCGAGGTATTCGTCAGCCCGGCGATTCTGGAGCGGACGCTTGTGGCGCAAACGATCTTCATCGCCGGCTCGGCGATATCAGCCCGCCGCGAGGCCTTGCTGGCCATTGGCGGCTATGACAGCGACATCGCCCGGATGCAGGATCGGGAATTGCTGCTGCGCCTCGCCCGGCGCTTCGGCGCACAACTGTCAGAAGATCTCGACTGGACGAAACACAATTCGGAGAATTCGATTTCAGGCCGCCGCGATGGCTATGTCGAAGCCTATGCAAATCTGATCGGCAAGCATCCGCATATTGCCCACGCCTATCCGCACATTCCCCCCTACATGATCTCGCGCCAGCTTATCGCCGATATTCTCAAGGGCCGTTTGCCCGAGGCATTTGCCGGATACATGGCCAACCGGTCTTCCAAAGAGCTTGGTTACTCGCTGCCGCAACTGGTCAACGGCTATCTCTATGGTCGGCGTTGGCGCCGCGATCTCTACACTGAGTTTCGCAACAAGTGCCGCGCCCGGCCTGCCTAGGCTCAGGACTCATTGATCAGAGCCAGAAGATTACGGTTGCAGCGATGCAGATCGCGGACATGAAGGTGTGGGCGCAGCGGTCATAGCGTGTGTGGATGCGCCGCCAGTCCTTGAGCCTGCCAAACATGTTCTCGATCTTATGGCGGCTTTTGTAGAGCAAGGTGTCGTGCGGGATCGGCAGATTGCGGTTGGCTTTGGACGGGATACAGGCGACTATGCCGCGCTTGGCCAGGGCCGTGCGGAACCAGTCGGCGTCGTAGCCTTTATCCCC
>NZ_AXAL01000025.1 GCF_000472785.1 Mesorhizobium loti CJ3sym | reverse complement strand
GGGGATAAAGGCTACGACGCCGACTGGTTCCGCACGGCCCTGGCCAAGCGCGGCATAGTCGCCTGTATCCCGTCCAAAGCCAACCGCAATCTGCCGATCCCGCACGACACCTTGCTCTACAAAAGCCGCCATAAGATCGAGAACATGTTTGGCAGGCTCAAGGACTGGCGGCGCATCCACACACGCTATGACCGCTGCGCCCACACCTTCATGTCCGCGATCTGCATCGCTGCAACCGTAATCTTCTGGCTCTGATCAATGAGTCCTGAGCCTAGAGCGGTTCAGATTTTGACTGAATCCGTGGGATTCACGTGGGGTGATTTTGTGGTTCAAGATGCTGGCTGGATCGGAGGCCAGCATCTCTTGACGGCTCCCATTTCAAATGATCTTCGTGAGCGTGTGGTTGGAGCGATTGAGGCCGGCGAGAGCTGCCGCTCGGTAGCGGCTCGTGACTGACGGGCCCTACGAGGGATGATCGCATGCCGACTGATAGATTGAAGGTCCGCGACGCTGCTGAGGATGGCTGTGAGGTCCTGGAGACGGCGAGCCGATCTGGTCTTTCGAATCTATAGTCGAGGCAGTCCGGTTTGTCCGGGATCGTGATGCGCGGCTCTGGCTTGATTGGGTTGGACCGTGCTTGGCGGGCAGACGGTGCCTCCTCGGTTCAAGCGTACGCAGACTTCTCGGCGAACAGAATGGTCCGAGCGCGGGCAATGATTCTAGTCGGTCAATACGAACAAGCGCTGGCGTGTCCATGGGGGGGCAACGCGGAAGGGCAGCCACGAAGGACGAGGCAGTTACACCGTTGGAACGTGAGTTCACCGCTTACCTGGCCGAGACGCCCCCAAAGCCTTCCCCTTATGCCTGTTTGGACTGGGGACATCGCGAACAGGTGTGCGAGGACATCGCGAACAGTTTTGCATGCTATCGAGCCAAGGTGTTTAGGTCGATGGTTTCTATTTTCTGATGTCTGAACCATGCGTCGAAGACGCCGTCTGTTGTGGTAGGCCTGAAGGCGACGGACTTTCCCGCGAAGGCCCTGCACAAGCGCATTGACCGGCCAAGGATTGAGACGAAGCCGTGCTGCTGAACGCGGCGGATGAGATTGTTCTTGGCGTATTCGAACGGCTCGACAGTTTCGCGATACTGGCGCGGCGAGGCCTGGTAGCGATCGAGCGGCACGCCGCCGTCCAGCGCGTCGTGGGGACGCTGGGCGTTGTAGACGTGACGCCACTGGTCGAATGCGTCCTGGGCCTCGGCGAGATTCGCGAAGGGCGGCCCCTGCAGGCGGCGATCCGAAGCAGCGCGCCGTAGATCGTAGGGCGATCGTCTTTGGTCAGATCAACGATGCCTGCCTTGACGACGAGACCGCCAAGTTCGATGAGGGCCGCGGCCTTGGAGCGGCGAGGGGACTTGCCTACATCGCACATGTCGTCGATATGAAGGTCGATGAGTGCGCCGAAAGTTTTTAGGCGCGCTATACGGGACTTGGTCGGCGTCTCACCGCGATCGACCTGGCGCTCGGTTTCGGTTGCGCAGCGCCGTGCGTCGTCCCGGCGAAGGAAGGTCTCGCTGACGTAGCGACGTTTGCGACGGACTTGGACACGCCAGGAACCGGACGAGAGCTTTGTGTAGGTGGCCATTTTTTCGTGTGCGCTCCGTGTGCACTGAGAGATCGAAACGTGGCGAAAAGGGTAGTATCTTGGCGCAAAGCGGCGTGGCCGCCCTCGCAACTAACGAATTGATGTTAAAGAAAAAATGCTGAAAAATCAAGAGCATAGACTGGCCGTGGCGCCGATGATGGACTGGACGGACCGGCATTGCCGGTTCTTCCATCGCCGGCTGACGAGCCGTGCGTTGCTCTATACCGAGATGGTGGTGGCCGACGCGGTCATCCACGGCGCGCGCGATCGGCTGCTTGGTTTCGACGTTGAGGAGCATCCGGTCGCGCTGCAGCTCGGCGGCTCGGATCCGGCAAAACTTGCCGAGGCGGCGCGTATCGGCGAAGCCTTCGGCTATGACGAGATCAACCTCAATGTCGGCTGTCCGTCCGACCGCGTCCAGTCGGGCACGTTCGGCGCCTGTCTGATGAAAGTACCCGACCTCGTCGCTGGCTGCGTCGCGGCAATGAAAGGGTCCGTGACAATTCCCGTCACCGTCAAATGCCGCATCGGCGTCGACGAACAGGATCCCGAGCCGGCGCTCGATGCGCTGGCGGGCGGGGTCTTCAACGCCGGCGCCGACGCCTTGTGGGTGCATGCGCGCAAGGCGTGGCTTGAAGGGCTGAGCCCCAAGGAAAACCGCGACATCCCGCCGCTCGACTATGACAGGGTCTATCGATTCAAGACCAGAAAACCTAACGAATTCATAGGCATCAATGGCGGTATTCAGTCGCTTGAAGAGGCACGTGTACATCTCGATCATGTCGATGGTGCCATGCTCGGTCGCGCTGCTTATCACACGCCCGGCATTCTGGCGGGGGCGGATGCCGCCTTCTACGGCGCCCCATCCGAGGCGTTCGATTTCGCCGCGCTGATCGACACGATGGCAGGTTATGCGGCACGCCATATCGAACGGGGCGGGCGGCTTGGCCACGTCACCCGTCACATGGTCGGGCTGTTCCACGGTTTGCCGGGCGCGCGCCGCTATCGCCAGATCCTGTCGACCGACGCAAACCGGCCCGGTGCAGGGTCTGACGTGCTGAAGACGGCATTCGCGGCTGTCGATTTTGGCGGAAGGGCCGCCGAAGCGGCCTGACCTCAGTCCCTGAGGATCATCCGGTCGCCGCGCACGTCGAAGCCCGACAGCGAGCCGATGAAGTTCATGCCGAGCAGGCTTTGGCTCAGCATGCCCGGGGCGGCAACCATCACTGACATGTCCTTGCGCACGATGCCGCCGATCGCCACCGCGTCCGTTTTGACCGCCGCGGCACGTGCCATGCCGTTGGCCGTGGAGACCGGTATGGTGTAGTTGAGCGCGGCTGGGTTGAACCCGGCCGCCTGTGCGTCCTCAGACGTCAGCACGGTGCTGGTCGCGCCGGTGTCGACAACGGCTCGTACCGGGTTGCCGTTGACCAGGATGCGCGCTTCGAAATGGCCATTGTCGGCCTTGTCGAGGGTTACGGTGGCGTGGCCGTCTTCGACGCCAAGCGCCAGCGGACTGCCGGGCACCAGGCCTGCGGTCACCCGGCTGGCGACGTCCTGCAGCTCGTAGCGATACTGGTAGCCGGCGATCAGCGCCAGCACGATTGCGGCCCAGGCGCCGAGGTTGCGGGCCATCACACCCAGCGGGGCCGACCGCAGCAGGCCGGCGCCGATGAGGGCGCCGAACGCGCCAAGCCAGACCAGCCGGCCAAAATCGTAATTCTCGATGCCAAGCGTGCTGCCAGCGGAATCGTTGAGCATGAGCAGAACTGCTGCCACGCCAATCACCGCCATCACAATCCAGAACAGCCGGCTGCTCATCCGTGCCTCGCTAGAGCAATTCCAGGAAAAATGTGAAGCGGCTTTCCCACAGGAATTGCGTTAAAACAAAGAGTTAGAGTGCGTCGCGTTCGCGCGCCATGCGCGTGCGGCGCGTTTCCCGGCGCGGTCGGCGTTCGACCGTTTCCAGCCGGGCCGGCAACTCAGCCATGACATTGCGGCGCGTTTCCGGCGTCATCCCCATCCAGGCGCCGATTTCCTCGCGCGTGCGACCGCAACCGAAGCAGAAGCCGGTTTTCATGTCGATCGAACAGACCAGGATGCACGGGGATTCGATGGCCGTCATGACTTTCTCTTGAGGGTTTCCATCCGGAATCCCGCGTTCCATCTCCACATGGTGCAACCGCAAAGCCAATGCAAGCCCTCGCGATTGCGCCTTCCCAGGCCGCCTTTGCGGCAATGTGAGAAGGATCATCCCAGAGGTTGTGCCGATCGCACAACGCGGCTATGCCGCTCATCGGTTCCAGGAATGATTGCCACGACATGACCAGCACGCTGCCTTTCGATGATTTTCGCAACCTGCTGGCCAATTTGCCGCCGGCCGACACGGCAGCCGAGGCGCGGGTGCGCTCGCTGTTTGCCAAGGCCGACAAGCCGGCGCATTCGCTTGGCCGCATCGAGGATATCGCCGCCTGGCTCGCCGGCTGGAGCGGACCTGCTCCACCAGCCGTGACAAGACCGCTAATGGCGGTCTTTGCCGGCAATCACGGCGTCACCCGTCATGGCATTTCGCCGCGGCCGGTGGCGGCAACCGCCAACGCGGTCGAGCTGTGCGCGGCCGGCGGCGCTGCGATCAACCAGATCTGCATCGCCAACGATCTCGGGCTGAAAGTGTTCGATCTTGCCCTGCATATCCCGACCGGCGACATCACCGAGGACGCGGCGCTGGACGAGCGCGGGTGCGCGGCCACCATGGCCTTCGGCATGGAAGCGATTGCCGGCGGCACCGACCTGCTGTGCCTCGGCGATCTCGGTGTCGGCAATTCCACCGTGGCCGCAGCCCTGCTCGCGGCGCTGTTCGGAGGCAGGGGCGCCGACTGGGTCGGCCCGGGATCCGGCGCCGACGCGGCGATGAAGGCCCGCAAGGCTGATGTGGTCGATGCGGCGCTGGCCTTTCACCGCGGCCATCTCGAGGACCCGCTGGAAGTGCTGCGCCGGATCGGCGGCCGCGAGTTCGCGGCGATCGCCGGCGCCATCCTTGCCGCGCGGATGCAGAAGATTCCCGTGCTGCTCGATGGCTTTGCGGCAATTGCTGCCGCGGCAGTGCTTTATGCCGCTAATCCCGCGTCGCTAGACCATTGCCTTCTCGCCAGCCTGTCGCCGGAGCCGGCGCATGCAAAGACCGCCGAGCTGCTCGCTTTGCGTCCGCTGCTCGATCTCGGCATAAGCCATGGCGAAGGGGCAGGGGCTGCTCTGGCGGCAGGCCTGGTCAAGGCGGCCGCGCTAACCAGCTCAGGCATGGCGGCAGCTGTTCGAGGTTAGGCACGAGGCACACACAGGGCGCTGACGAGGTCCGTTACCGCCTTCTCGCCGCCACCGCCGCCGTCGGCAGAGCCGGCAATTCCTCCATCACCCGGCTTAGCGGGAAGATGGCGATCGCCTCGGTGCCTTCGCGCAGCTTGGAATGAAGCTCGAACTCGCCGCCATGCATGGCAAGCAGCCCCTGTACGATCGGCAGGCCAAGCCCGGTGCCCTGTTCGGCGCTCTTGATGGCAATCGAGCCCTGGCCGAAGGCCGAGAGTACGATCGGGATTTCGTCCTCGGGAATGCCGGGGCCATTGTCCTTGATCGAGATGTATTGCCCGCCGCCCGCCGTCCAGCCGACGCGGACGCGGATTTCGCCGCCGGTGGCGGTGAATTTGATGGCGTTGGACAAAAGGTTGAGCGTGATCTGCCGCACCGCGCGCTCGTCGGCGAACAGGCGCGGCAATTCGTGCTCGAAATCCTGGACGACGCGGATATCCTTGTTGCGCGCCTTCAGTTCCATCATGTGGCAGCAATCCTCGACGATGTTCAGCAACAGCACCGGCTCTTCGTTGAGCTGGTAACGACCGGCCTCGATACGCGACAGGTCGAGGATTTCATTGATCAGGTCGAGCAGATGCTGACCGGATTCATGCACGTCATGCGCATAGTCGCGATAGGTGGGGTTGTTCATCGGTCCCAGCACCTCGTTCGACATCACTTCGGAAAAGCCGAGAATGGCATTGAGCGGCGTGCGCAGTTCGTGGCTCATCGAGGCGAGGAATCGCGACTTTGCCAGATTGGCGTCCTCGGCCCGCCGCCGCGCCTCGTCCGACATTGATTTCGCCGTCTCGAGCTCGGCGATCAGCGCATCCTTTTCGGAGCGGAACAACAAAAGCATCAGGGACGAGCGGTTGAGGTGACGGGCGACATAGGCGAAGAAAGGCAGCGACAAGACGAGCAGCCCGGCCATGATCGCATCGACCGGCATCCACAACCTGGTGCCGACATAGGCATAGAGCGCCACCGGTACGGCAAAGGTTGCCAGCAGCGCTCCGCTGAGCGATGAGGCCATCAGGGCCGTGCCGGCCATGGCAAACAGCAGCACCACCGCCTTGACCACCTGGAACTGGTCGACCTCGCAGGCGCCGCAGCCCAACAAGACGAACCAGGCCCAGCCGAGGCCGCACAGGAAATGGCCAACCAGGAATTCCCGTCGCGTTTGCAAGGGGTTGAGTTCGGACGCTTCTGTACGCTCGATGCGCCGCGCCATGAAGGTGACGATCGTATAGCAGGTGAGCGTGAACAACGCCCAAAGCCCGATCTCGTTGCCGACACCGGCAAGCCGGCCGGCAGCGGCGATCGCCAGCACGAGCAACGGGATGACCACGGCGCCGTTTGTCATGGCGCGGGCGTGGAGTTTCAGCAGTTCGCGGTCGAAATCGGGATTGCCAGCCTGCTGCGAAAGACGGTCGCGCGTCTTGCGCACCGCACGCGCGACATCGCTGTTGCGATGCCGTTTCATGCGGTCCACAATGAACTTGTCCGCTGTGTTCGAGCGTTGCAAGGGCATCAAAAACTTCAGTTTATACGTGCAGCGGTTTCAAGGTGTTAAGCTACGTTCGAATGATTAACCAACCGTTTGCCATATGAGCCGTTCCTGGTCGCCAAGATCGCGCCAACGGTACGCGGCGACGCCCAGGAGCCCGTGGCGGCGACTTCTGGATTATGGGCTTGCATCTATCATTCTGGGGCTGCTGATCCTGCTGGCGGCGCGCCTCGACCGCGTGGAGACGCGCCAGACGCAAGGCGCGGCCATCATCAATGACGGCGATTCGATCACGCTCGGCACCGAGCGCATCCGCATGCGCGGTATCGACGCTCCGGAGTACACCCAGACCTGCCGCAGGAACGGCACTGACTATGCCTGCGGCACGCTGGCACGCCAGTCGTTGGTGCGCCTGATCGCCGGCAGGCCCGTCACCTGCAGCGGCTGGCAGCGGGATCGCTATCGCCGGTTGCTGGGCGATTGCAAGGCCGGCGACACCGACCTCAACCGCGCCCAGGTCGAAGCGGGCTGGGCCGTTTCTTATGGCGACTTCGAAAGCCAGGAAGCGACTGCTCGCGCGGCAAAAATCGGTATCTGGGCGGGCACGTTCGACCAGCCGCAGGACTGGCGCAACAGCCATCATGGCGAGGTCGTCGAGCGAAAGCACGGCACGCTGGCGTCGATCGGCGATGCTGTGCGGGAGATTTTTCGCTTTTGGTGATGCGCATCGCCTGTAAGGGAAGAGGAGGATCGAAATGAAGCTCTTTGACGGTGGCCGGGCACCCAATCCGCGGCGGGTTCGCGTTTTCCTAGCCGAGAAGGGGATTACGGTTCCACTGGTGTCCATCGACATGGGGGCGCTGGAGCACAAGAGCCAAACGGTGAGCGAGCGCAACCCTTTGAAACGCCTGCCGGTGCTGGAACTTGACGACGGCACCATCATCACCGAATCCGTCGCCATCTGCCGCTATTTCGAGGAGTTGCATCCGGAGCCGGCCCTGTTCGGGCAGGGCGCGCTCGGCAAGGCCCAGGTCGAGATGTGGCAGAGGCGGATGGAGTTCAACCTGCTCAGTTGCGTCGCGCAGGCCTTTCGCCACATCCATCCAGCGATGAAGGAATGGGAAATCCCACAGATCCCCGAATGGGGCGAGGCCAACAAGGCGAAGGCGGTGGAATTCCTGAAAATCCTCGACGGCGAGCTGGCAAGCCGGAAATTCGCCGCCGGCGACAGCTATTCGATTGCCGACATCACCGGCCTGATCGCGATCGACTTCATGAAGCCGGCGCGCATCAGAGTGCCGGAGGACTGCGCCAATGTGCTGCGCTGGTATCAGGCGATCTCCAGCCGGCCGAGTGCCGCCGCTTGAGTATGGAACTGAACAGTTTTGCCGCGACGATCCGAGCCTGCCGCATCTGCGTCGAGAATCCTATCGGCAAACCGCTGCCGCATGAGCCGCGGCCGGTGCTGCGGCCTTCGTCCGACGCCCGCATCCTCATCGCCAGCCAGGCGCCGGGAACCAAGGTGCACCTGTCGGGCATGCCGTTCACCGATGCTTCCGGTGACCGTTTGCGCAGCTGGCTTGATGTGACCAGCGACGAATTCTACGACATCGAAAAGTTCGCCATCGTGCCGATGGGTTTCTGCTTTCCCGGCCAGGATGACAAGGGCGGTGACCTGCCGCCAAGGCGCGAATGCGCGTCGGCCTGGCGCGCGCCCTTGATGGCCCTGATGCCGCGAATAGACCTGGTGCTGACGATCGGCATCTATGCGCAGTCCTGGCATATGGGCGCCGCGCGCCGCCCCTCACTGACGGAAACGGTGATGGACTGGCGCGCCATCTGGGAGAATTCCGTCGGTGCAAAAGTGCTGCCGCTGCCGCATCCCTCCTGGCGCAACAGCGGTTGGTTGAAGCAGAATCCCTGGTTTGAAATGGATTTGCTGCCTTTCCTTCGCTCGGAAATCCGCTATCGCATCGGCTAGGCATTCAGCAAGAAATCACTCGCTTTAGCCGCGATTGGCAGAATTTCTTTCTTGTTAAAGCCTCGAATAAGAGGGATCATAGACAAACTATTCCCCCAGGAGCCTCCCGATGGACCGCCTTGACCGAAAAATTCTCCGCCTCCTGCAGGAGGACGCGACGCTCGCGGTGGCCGATGTCGCCAAGAAAGTCGGCCTGTCGACGACGCCTTGCTGGCGCCGCATCCAGAAGCTCGAGGAAGAGGGCGTCATCAAGCGGCGCGTCGCCATTCTCGACCATGAGAAGGTCAATGTGCGGGTCACCGTCTTCGTCTCGATCCGCACCAATTCCCACAGCCATGAGTGGCTGCGGCGGTTTTCCGAGGTCATCCAGGAGTTTCCCGAGGTGGTCGAGTTCTACCGCATGAGCGGCGATGTCGACTATTTGCTGCGCGTCGTGGTGCCCGACATTGCCGCCTACGACGCCTTCTACAAGCGGTTGATCGCCAAGATCGAAATCCGTGACGTGTCGTCGTCCTTCGCCATGGAGCAGATCAAGTACACGACCGAAATCCCGCTCGACTACATGGTGCTGGACAAGGAATCGGGAGCCAACGCGGCTTGAGCGCGGTCATTTTTTCTTCTTATTGAGGAAACTCCAGGGCGAGTTCACCGGCAAGGTCACGGTGTCAGGCACAGTATCGACGCCGACCACCTCCGCCTTGCGCACGGTGTAACCGGACTGGATGACGCTGACGCCGTCGAGAATGAACAGCTGGCTCTTTTCCATGTCCGGATCCAGGGTGCCGGTAACGGCAACCGGCTGGTAGGTTTGCGACATCTTGTAGGGGTGGGCGGGTGTGACCAGTACGATCTGGTTGGGCGGCGGTGTCGGCATGTGGCTGCACGCGCCCGTCCATGGCACCAGCAAGAACTGATAGACGAGATCCCCGTTGCGATCGACCGGCAATGCATAGCCGGCTAATTGTATGCTCTTATCCTGCAAAATGAGCGACAGCGTCTGGCCGTGATCAGGCAATTTTGCCGCAATCATCGGCAGGCCAACGTCTTCGGCAACCGCCTGGGTCGCCGGGCGCAAATCCTTCCAGAAGATGTGCATGGTGTCGGCCGAGGCTCCGGCAGCGGACACAGTCAGCATGCTCGTGAGCGCTATGATTGATTTGAAATGGTTCATGGCCGCTTCCTCGACGGGCAAGTAAAGACGCCAAGGCCAATGGCGTCAATGCTCGAGCCGCATCACATATCGGCGAGAACCGGCCTTGCCGGTCTCGTGGAACCCGCGAACCACAAACATCTCGCGAAAGCCCATGAAACGGTAGCTCGGCGACGCCTCGTCCACCGGATAGGCCTCAATGACATGCGCACCCTTGGCAAAGGCATGATCAATGGCCGCATCAAGCAATGCAGAAGCAAGGCCGCCACCGCGCAACGCCCTTGGCACAAAAAAGCAGACGATCGACCATACGCCTGTCTCGCTGTCGTCCTGCTGCTTTGAAAGCTTTCGATAGGTCTCGCGCGGCGCGAAGCACCAGCCGACGGTCTTGCCGTCGATTTGGGCGAGGATGCCGACCGGCGTGCCGGCATCGATGAACGCCATCATCCGGTGCTTCTTCTCGTCGTTCTGGATGTGTTCACTGGACTGCCGCCAGGCCATGCACCAGCAGTATTTCGGCGCGCCCGGCTGCTCGAACAACGTCTCGAATTTGCCACGGGTCGCCTGCGTCACCTCGATGAAGCGGACGTTGGCACCGTCAAACTTTTCTGGCGGCGAGGCGTTCGAGCGTCTTGGCATCGGATAACTCCCTCGCGGCATCCTTGCCGATCCAGCGCGCCGGCTTATCCGTTGAGGCCGCAAGTCTCTGCGCCAGGGCAAGGGCGGGGGCGTGCAAGCTCATCGATCGCTTGCCGATCTGCCGCAGCGCCCAATTGACCGCTTTCCTGACGAAGTTGCGCTCATCGCCGGCATGCGCTTTGATCAAAGGCAAATAGGACAGGAACGTCGCGTCCGGTTCATTTTTCAAGTGCACGGCTGCCCATGCCAGCATGGCAAAGGCCGTGCGGCGGACGAATTCGCGCTCGTCGGCCGCGAACGCCTCGACCAGTGCGCGCCAGAACGGCGTGTCGACGAACAGGTCGGAGACGGTGTCGACGACTTCCCAGGAATCGAAATCCCCGGCCCAGCGGCGGCATTCCTCAATGGTGATCTTTTTCGGCTCGCCGGTGAAGGCCGCCATCAGCCGCGCTTCGCGAATGCCGCTGGCCCACAGCGCCAGGGACCGCTCATGGTTGCGCTTCAGCTTGCGTGCCAATGGCCGCAAATCCGTATTGCCGACGCCGAGCGCGGTCGCAGTGTTGATGCCGAACCGCGCCATGCCGGCGCGGTTTTCCTCGGTGCCGATCGAGCGCAGATGAGCGACGATGTCCTGCGCGGTCCAGCCTGGAGCGGGCAGGGACATGGTCGCCTACTTCTCCAGGCGCGCCAGCAGCGAGGACGTGTCCCAGCGCTTGCCGCCCATCGCCTGTACGTCCTTGTAGAACTGGTCGACAAGTGCTGTCACCGGCAGCCTGGCGCCGTTGCGGTCGGCTTCATCCAGGCAGATGCCGAGATCCTTGCGCATCCAGTCGACGGCAAAGCCGAAATCATATTTTCCCGCATTCATCGTCTTGTGCCGGTTTTCCATCTGCCAGGAACCCGCCGCGCCCTTGGAGATCACCTCGATCACCTTCTCGATATCGAGCCCGGCCTTCTTGCCGAAATGAATGCCTTCGGCCAGGCCCTGTACAAGGCCGGCAATCGTGATCTGGTTGATCATCTTGGTGAGTTGGCCGGAGCCTGCCGGACCCATCAGCCCGACCATGCGGGCAAAGGCGTCGATGACCGGTCGTGCCATGTCGAAGGCAGCCTGGTCGCCGCCGACCATGACGGTCAGCACACCGTTCTCGGCGCCAGCCTGGCCACCGGAGACCGGCGCATCGAGGAACGAAAAACCACCTGCTTGCGCCGTAGCCGCCAGTTCGCGCGCAACCTCTGCCGAGGCCGTGGTGTTGTCGATGAAGACCGAACCTTTCTTCATCGATTGGAAGGCGCCTTGCGGACCTGTCGTCACCGAACGCAGATCGTCGTCATTGCCTACGCAGGAGAAGACGAAGTCCCTGTCTCTGGCTGCCTCTGCCGGCGTCTCGGCAAAGGCGCCACCATGCTGGCCGACCCATTGCTCGGCTTTGGCCTTGGTGCGGTTGTAGACAGTGACGTCATGGCCGCCTTTGTTGCGGAGGTGTCCGGCCATCGGATAACCCATCACGCCAAGACCGAGAAATGCCACAGATGCCATGAGCTTGCCCTTCAGACGGAAAAACGAAATTGCTGCGAAAGCTCTAGGCCCTGCGCTCAATTCGTCAAGACGTGTCCAGACCGATCGACTGGCACAGCCGAGTGGGAAAAGGTCAGCGTTTCAGGTGGATGGTGATCCGGCGCTCGATCCATTCCACGCCATGGCGCAGCAACTCGACCATGACAAGGTAGACCAGAGCGACCCAGATATAGGCTTGGATGTCGAACGAGTTGGCGAAAGCGAGTTTCGCGTTACCCATCAGATCGTAGACGGTGATGATGGCAACGATGGCGGACGCCTTGATCATCAGGATCAACTCGTTGCCATAAGGCCGCAAGGCGACAATCAACGCCTGCGGCAGGATGATCTTGCGCAGCGTCTGCAATTTGTGCAGGCCAAGCGAGGCAGCGCCTTCCCATTGGCCCCTTGACACGCTCTCGATAGCGCCGCGCAGGATTTCCGCCTGGTAGGCGGCGGTGTTGAGCGCAAATGCGAAGACGCCACAGTTGAAAGCGTCTTTGAAAAAATCCCAAAGGCCGATCATCTGGAGTTCCGGCCGGAACGAACCCAGCCCGTAATAGACCAGGAACGTCTGAACCAGCAGCGGCGTGCCACGGAAGAAATAGACGTAGCAATAGGCAAGGCCGGACAGGATACCGTTCCTGGACATACGCCCATAGGCAACAGGCACGGACAAGGCGGCGCCAAGCACCATCGAAATGGCCACCAGCGACAGGGTGACGCCCAGCCCCTGCAGATAGGCCGGCGCATATTTGGCGAAGAAGGCGGCATTCCAGGCAAAGAACAGGTAGCTGACGATGCCAAGGCCAAAGGCTATCCAAACACCGACCAGCGCATAGCCGACGATGCGCTTGCGCGGCCAGCCGCGCAGCTGCGGCGGTGGCGGTTCAACCATGGCGGTCGTGGCGCTCATCGTTGCGCCTCACGTCGGCCGAGCGAGCGCAAAATGGCGCTGGTGGCGAAAGACGACACGACTGCCAGGCAGAGAAAGACCAGCGCCGCGACGCCGTAAAACAGGAAGGAATGCTTGGTCACGCGAGCGGCCACGCCGGCGTTGCGCAAGGTCTCGGCGAGACCGACGACCGACACCAGCGAGGTGTCCTTCAACAGGCTGAGCCAGCAATTCTCCAGGCCGGGGAAGGCGATCCGTAACAACTGCGGCAGGATCACCTTGCGCATTGTCAGCCAGTACGAAAGACCGATGGCGTATCCGCCTTCGTACTGGCCTTTCGGTATGGCGCGGAATGCCGAAAGGAAAACCTCGCTGGCGTAGGACGAAAAGATCAGCGAGAGCACGATCATGCCCGCAACGAAGCTGTTGACGTCGATTGTCGCGTCTGGCCAGAAAAATCTGACGAGATGTTGCAGCAGGATCGGCATGCCGAAGAAAAACAGGAAAAGTGTCACCAACTCCGGCAGGCCACGGAAGACCGTGGTGTAGATGTTGGCGGCAAGGCGCAGCGAGGGCTCTTCAGACTGCTTGGCCAGCGCGATAAAAAAGCCGATCGCCAAACCAATGGGGAGCGTCGCCAGCGCAAGCAGGACCGTTACTACGACGCCATACGCAATATCGTCACTCCAGCCATCAGGTCCCCAACTGAGCAGTGTCCATATGCTTTGGGCTGGCATTGACGAATCTTATCTCCCGAGCATTCCGATGCGAATAGAAAGACGGCGAGGATTACCCCGCCGTCTTGACCATATTGATCAGGAATCGCCACCGTAGACGTCGAACTTGAAGTACTTGTCGTTGATTTCCTTGTATTTTCCGTTAGCGCGGATGGCGTCGATGGCCGAGTTGAGCTGATTGACCAGATCCGTCTCACCCTTGCGCACCGCGATGCCGGCACCGGGTCCGAAGATCTCGACAGGCTGCGGCGACGGCTGGCCGAGAATCTTGCAGCAGGCGCCGTCAGGCGAATCCAGCCACTGCTGCAGCACGACGATATCGTCCTCGATGGCGTCGAGACGACCATTGGCAAGATCTGCCTGCTCCTCGGGGCTGCTCGGATAGCCCTTCACGGTGCTGTCGGTGTAGGTCTTCGAGGCATAGTTGAAATGGGTAGTCGTCGTGGCGACACCGACGGTCTTGCCGGCGAGATCTGCCTTGGTCACGCCCTTCAGCGTCGAGTCTTTCGGCACGGCAAGCGCCGAAGGCGTGTTGTAGTATTTGTGCGAGAAGTCGACCTTCTCCTTGCGCTCCGGCGTAATCGACATCGAGGCGACGATGGCGTCGAACTTGCCGGCCTGAAGCGCCGGGATGATGCCGTCCCAATCCTGGGCGACGAAGGTGCACTTGACCTTCATCTGATCGCAAAGCGCCTGGGCGATGTCGATGTCGAAGCCGACGAGCTTGCCGTCGGAGGTCAGGTTGTTGAAAGGGGGGTAGGCGCCTTCGGTGCCGATCCGCAGGGTCTTTTCCTGGGCCTGGGCCACGCCGAGCGTCAGCAGCGCAGCCGATGCGGCGAGCGCGATACGCAGTGCAATACGCATGATAGTCCTCTCTTTATGGTCCCGGCCGTCGTTCCGAAACGGCTCTGTGGGGCGGTGCTTTTGACCGCCCGCTGGCGCGATACTCCCACTCTTTCCAAGAAAAAAGCAACTGCAAAACCACCAAAATCGGTAATGGGGTTCTGCCGTTACGTTACATCTCAAGCAACGAGGCCGGTCGTGCGCTCGATGAAGTCGACTATGGATTTTGCGTCGTCAAGGTCGAATACCGGCAGGCTGTTGTCCGCGGCGGCGAAATCCGCGGCAACAGCGACAATATTGGGATCGCTCGCCGATAGCGGTGTCCGGTCCTTGGCTTCCAGGCGCCTGGTTTCGATCTTGCGGTGGGACTCGCGCTTATAGCCTTCCACCAGCACGATATCGCAGGGCGCGAGCCGCGAGAGGACCTCGTCCAGCGGCGGCTCATGCTCGCCACGCAATTCGTGCATCAGCGCCCAACGATTGCCGGACACGATCGCGACCTCGGTGGCGCCGGCCTGGCGATGGCGGAAGCTGTCCGCGCCCGGCTTGTCGATGTCGAAATCATGATGGGCATGTTTGACCGTCGAGACCTTCCAGCCGCGCCGCACAAGTTCGGCGACCAGCTTTTCGGTCAGTGTGGTCTTGCCGGCGTTTTTCCAGCCGGTGATGCCGAAGACGCGTCTGTTCATGCCGTCATGCTTTGCAACAGGCGCTGGGCCTCGGCAAGATCTTCCGGCACATTGATGTTGAAGAAAGGATCGAGCCCCGCGGATTGCAAGACCGGGAATTCCACCTCGACATGGCCGTGGCGCTCGATGAAGGCCGACACCCGCCTGTTGTCCTCATCGACCAGGAAATGCCGCAAGGCGTCACGGCATCCGACCGGCCACAGCGCGAAGGTCGGATGCCTCCGGCCGGCCGACGATGCAACGGCGATCGAATCGGAATGTCGGCCGGCCGCCGCCGCCAGACGGTCGACGAGATCAAGCGGCAGGAAAGGCGTGTCGCCGGCAGCGGTGACGATCGCCTTGCAAGGCGTATTGGCAACGGCCCATTCGAGGCCAGTGAGAATTCCGGCGAGCGGTCCGGCAAAGCCTCCGACGGTGTCGGCAAGCACCGGCAGGCCGAAACGGGCGAAGCGTGCGGGGTCGCCATTGGCGCTCAGCGCCATGGTTTCAAGCTGCGGGCCAAAGCGCGCCAAGACCTGGTCAAGCACGCAGCCGTCGCCAAGCGGCAACAGGCTCTTGTCGCCGCCGCCCATCCGCCTCGACTGGCCGCCGGCCAGGACGATCCCTGCAATATCTCGCCTCATGCATCGAGCCTGTACGCCAGCCGCCGGAAATCACAAGACCTGCTTAGATTCCATCCGGCGCCATGGCCGGCCCGGTCGTTTCAGCGACGATCCTTCGCCGGCCGACCACCCGTTCGCGATAAAGCGTATAGAGACCCGAGCCGACGACGATTGCTGCGCCGACGATCATCGGCATGTCAGGGAAATCGCCGAAGACGATCAAGCCAAGCAGGATGGACCAGAGCAGCGCCGTATAGCGGAACGGCGCGATGAAGGAGATTTCGCCCGAGCGCATTGCCATGATGATGGTTTGATAACCGATGAGCACGAGCACCGCGGCCAGTGCCAGCAGCGCCGTGCTTCCGCTGGTCATCGGCGTCCAGCCGCCCATCGGCGACAACAGCACCGCGCCGACGATGGTCATTGCCAGTGCGGTGGCGGTCGAGACCAGCATTGTCGGTATAGTCTGGGGGATGCGCTTGGTGGCGAGATCACGCACGGTGCAGCATGCGACGCTGGCCAGCGCCCAAAGGGAATAGATGCTGAAGCCGTCAAAGCCCGGCCGCACGATGACCAGTACACCGACAAAACCGACAGCGATCGCCAGCCAGCGCCGCCAGCCGACCGCTTCGCCGAAAAACAGCGCGGCGCCCATCGTCACCGCCAGCGGCAGCGCCTGAAGAACGGCCGAGACACTGCCGATCGGCAAATGGGCAAGCGCCACGAGAAATGACACCGTGCCGCCCGCTTCGCCCAGGACACGGATTGCCACCAGCGGCTGCAGCATCAGGCGCGGCCGCAAAAGCGCGCCACGTTGCCAGGCCAACAGGCCGACGAAGAGCGAGGCAAATGCCCCTCTGATCAGCATGACCTGCGCCATGTTCATGGATTGCGAAGAGTATTTGGTGATGGCGTCGTTGAGCGTGAAGCCAACCATCGCCACCATCATGAACAACGCGCCGCGAAGATTTGGGGACAGAGGCAAGACATCTACCGATTGCTTTGGCAAGCAAGCCTGTAACAGCCCGCTACGAAACAGCAATGGCAAAGGGCTGGGCCAGGCGGGTATTCAATCCCGCTGGTGTGAAATCAATCCTGGATCAGGCATGAATCCTGTCGGAAGGCGGCATCGCCTCCCGAAAGTTATCCGGCAGCAACGATGTCTACTTCTTCGGCGTCAGCACCTCGGTGCCGTTGCCGTCCTTGCCAGCGATCGTCCACAGGCCGTGCAGCGACCCGTCTTCCCCGACCTTGTAGACGACGAGGCCGATATCCTTGCCCATGACATAGCCGGCGGAAAAGGCGTCGTCGTTGCGCATGCAGATGCCGTCAGAGGATGAGCCGCCGGTCTCCCAATGGATCGTGCAAGTGGTCTCGCTGGTCAGCGTGATCGTTGCCTCGCCGCCATATTTCGATCCATCGAAATTCGTGCCGGCGACGGTATAGGTGCCGCCGATCGACTGAGCCGCCGCGGGCAGCGCCGTGAAGCCAAGCAACGCAAGAGAAAGAATGAGTTTGCGCATGACGTGTTCCCCCTGTGAGCGATGAGCCGCTTCCGGAGGAAGGCTAGGCCGGAACAGGCTGGCCGTAAATCCGGCGGCGGTTCGCGAACAAGACTTTTTCTGGGGAGTGATCCGAAATACTCACTGTCCCTTGAGGTTGCCGGCAATGGCGCCGACCAGCGGATCGTATTTCGACTTGAGGGCGGGCGGATAATCGATCCAGACCGTGCGGATAACGCCATCCCGGCCAAACAGGCGCCGCTCATAAAAGATCTTTCCACCCTTCATGCCCGACAGCACCGCCCAACCCTTGCCGATCTTGCTGTAGGTGACCGTGTAGCCAGGTTCCTTGCTCGCCTTCTCGTCGGCGACAAAGCCTTTCGGTGTGTCGTCGTCGACGTTGAGGATGCCGGAGCAGGTCAGGCTGGCGCCATCAGCGCTCAGCCATACCTGTCCGTCGCCATTTTCCGGCTCGGGCTGACGATCGGTGAAGATCTCGTCGGGAAAGGTGCAGACGGTGCCGAATCGCTCGTTCACGTAGGTGGAAGGCGCGGCGATTGCGCTGCTTGCTGCAAGCATCGCTAGAACCGCCATTGTCAGAGAAAACCGCCGCATGTGTTGCCCCAAAGCCGATGCTTGAAGGCAATCCTTGCACAGATCGGCGGGAAGGTCAGCCGCCCGTCACACTCATATGCCGGGATACCGATGGCCGGCTGGTGCGGCGGTCGATGATGAAGTCATGGCCTTTCGGCTTGCGGCCGATCGCCTCGTCGATCGCGTCGGCGACCAGTTCATTGCCCTCGGATGCGCGCAACGGCGAACGCAGGTCGGCCGCATCCTCCTGGCCGAGGCACATATAGAGCGTGCCGGTGCAGGTCAGCCGGACGCGGTTGCAGCTTTCGCAGAAATTATGCGTCATCGGCGTGATGAAGCCGAGCTTGCCGCCGGTCTCGGCGACGTGGACATAGCGGGCCGGACCACCGGTCTTGAAGGGAATGTCGGTCAGCGTGAACTGGCGCTCCAGCGAGGCGCGCAGCAGCGACAGAGGCAGATACTGGTCGGTGCGGTCGGCGTCGATCTCGCCCATCGGCATGGTTTCGATGACGGTCAGATCCATGCCGCGGCCATGTGCCCAGCGCATCATATCGGGCAGTTCGGCGTCGTTGAAATCCTTCAGCGCCACCGCGTTGAGCTTGACCTTCAGCCCGGCCGCCTGCGCCGCATCGATGCCCGCCATGACCTTGTCGAGATGGCCCCAGCGGGTGATCTTGTGGAACTTGTCGGCGTCGAGCGTGTCGAGCGACACGTTGATACGCCTGACGCCGCAATCGGCGAGTTCAGCGGCGAAACGCGACAGCTGCGAACCGTTGGTGGTCAGCGTCAGTTCTTCCAGCGCGCCGCTGGCGAGATGGCGCGACAGCTGGCGCACCAGATGCATGATATTCTTGCGCACAAGCGGCTCACCACCGGTCAGGCGCAATCTCTTGACGCCTTTTTCGATGAAAACCGTACACAGCCGGTCCAGCTCTTCCAGCGACAACAGGTCCTTCTTCGGCAGGAAGGTCATGTCCTCGGCCATGCAATAGGTGCAACGGAAATCGCAGCGGTCGGTGACCGACACTCTGAGATAGCTGATCGTGCGACCGAAGGGGTCGATCATGTTCATGTTTGAGCGTTTCCGTGGCCGGTACCGGCGTCGTTATATACAGCTATGTGATACGATCCAGCCCGCCATTCAAGATACCGCTTCTCAATCTTTGGTAACATCCCGCAGCCGACACGATGTGTCGGTCGGCCTCATCAGGACTTTTCGCTTTTCGCGAAGCGGCGTAGGGAAGGCAATCGATACGGGATCAAACAGCATGACCGCACCAAAAGAACTCAGGGTCTCCAAGGACCGCAAACTGCTGTCGGTCACCTTTCCCAATCACCAGCCGTTCGAACTGCCGGCGGAACTCTTGCGCGTTGCCTCGCCATCGGCCGAGGTGCAGGGTCATTCGCCCGAGCAGCGGGTGACGGTTCCCGGCAAGCGCAATGTGGCGATCCTGAAGATCGAGCCGGTCGGCAACTACGCGGTGCGCATCACCTTCGACGATTTCCACGACACCGGCATTTTCACTTGGAACTACCTGCACACGCTCGGCCACGAGAGGGATGAGCGCTGGAATGCCTATCTGGCGGAGCTTGAGGAAAAAGGCTTGAGCCGCGATCGCTAGAACGAATCCCGTCGCTGTCGTTAAAACGTCATCGATGTGGAGTAGCGCCGGCAAAGGTTCGGAGACGGAAGAGATGTCGCGCATCACCACGGTCGAACAGCTCGAAGCTCTCTATGGCGTTCCAGGCGAAGCCTCGCTGGTCAAGGAACTCGATCACGTCATTCCCGAATATGCCGCCTTCATCGAGGCCTCGCCCTTTGTCGCGCTGGCGACCAGCGGACCGGAGGGGCTGGATTGTTCGCCGCGCGGCGATCTCGCCGGCTTCGTGCGTATCGTCGATCCGAAAACGCTGATGATGCCGGACCGGCGTGGCAACAACCGTGCCGATTCGCTGAGGAATATCATTCGCGACCCGCGTGTCGGCCTGCTGTTCCTGGTGCCGGGTTCCGGCACCACACTGCGCATCAACGGGCGGGCGCACATCACCACGGATGCTGCGCTTTGCGCGTCCTTCATGGTCGACGGCAAGGCGGCGCGTTCAGTGACCGTCATCGACGTCGATTCAGTCTACTTCCAATGCGCCCGAGCCATTGTGCGGTCAGAACTCTGGAACCCGGCAAGGCATGTCGACCCAAAGTCTCTGCCAACGCCCGGAAAAATCCTGGAAGTCACCAGTCGCAAGAACATCGATGGTGAGGCCTACGACAAGGAATGGCCGGAGCGGGCGAAGAAGACGATGTGGTGAGTGACCGAAGGGTCGGTCACGCTTCCTTCAGGACATCATAGATCTTGCGCATCTGTTCGCCGATCATGTCGCATTGTTCTGCTGTCGACTGGCTCATCGCCTTCTCGATCAGCGCCATGTGCACTTTCAGCGCCTGCATCAGTAGCGCCTCGCCGGCTTCGGTCAGAGCGAGCCGCAAGATGCGCTTGTCCTTCTCGTCGCCTTCGCGGCGCAGCAAGCCGCGCGTCTCCAGCTGCGGCAACAGCATGGTGATGTTGGAGCGGCCGACAAGCAGCTTGCGGGCAAGGTCGTGCTGCGACATGCCGGGATGGCGGTAGAGGTTCATCAGCACGTCGAGCTGCGCCGGCTTCAGGTCCAGCGGCGCGAGTTTCACCGCCAGCGTGCGCTCCAGCACATGGCAGGCGCGCGCCACCGCGACCCAGTTGCGAAAACGCGGGTTGTCCCAAGGTAACTCTTGTTTATTGTTCATCTTTGAACTATTATGTTCATGCTTGAACGTATGGATGGATTCTCACTATGGCATCAATCGGGCTGAAGGTCATCCGGGGCGTATTTGGTGCAGCCGAACATATTGCCCCGCGCATCACCGGGCGCGCGGCGTTCGAGCTGTTCTGCCGCACGCCGAGCGCCAAAGCGCTGACCGACGGCGAACGCCGCGCCATCAGCCGCGCCGCTGACTTCATGACCGAGGCGCGCCATCATCGGCTGAAGACCAAGACCGGCTGCGTCATGGTGCACGAATTCCGGCCGGAGCCGGGCAGGGCGGCGCTTGGCACGGTGCTTGTCGTCCACGGCTGGCGTTCGCGCACCGAATATATGCGTGCGTTGATCGAAGGCTATCGCGCGGCCGGCTATAGGGTCGTGTCACTGGACCTGCCGGGCCATGGCCATTCGCAGGGCCGGCACCTGAACATGGTCAATGCTGTCGAGGCCGTACGGGTCGCCGGCGAATGGTTCGGTCCGTTTGTGGCAGCGGTTGGACATTCCTTCGGTGGCGCCGTTGCCGCCAATGCCATCGCCGGTTCAGTGAAGAAC
This sequence comes from Mesorhizobium loti CJ3sym, assembly GCF_000472785.1. Classification (GTDB taxonomy): domain Bacteria; phylum Pseudomonadota; class Alphaproteobacteria; order Rhizobiales; family Rhizobiaceae; genus Mesorhizobium; species Mesorhizobium loti_E. The sequence goes on along the minus strand of NZ_AXAL01000025.1, from coordinate 91,712 downwards.
ATTCCGCCACTGGCCGCCGGACGCCTTGTGCTGATCGCGGCACCCAGCTCCTTGCCGGCGATCTTCGCCGACTTCAGCCGCATGCTCAATGTCGGGCCGCGTTCACAGGTCGCCATGGCGGACCGTGTCGAACACCTTTCCGGCCGGCCTTTGCATGAATTCACCGGCGACCGCCAGCTCGCCCAGGCGCCCGTGCCGACCTTGGTCATCCACGCGCCCGATGACCGTGAGGTGCCTGCCGAACACGCGAAACGCTACGCCGGCGCCGGCGGCCATGTGCGGCTGCACTGGGCCGATGGGCTCGGCCACCGCCGCATTCTTGCCGACAAGGGCGTTGTCGAACGCGCCGTCGCCTTCGTCGCCCGAGAGCCATCGCTGCTTCACTGAGCGGCAATCCTCGTTTCCATGCATGTCGTTGTCTCAAAACCGGGGCCGCTTTTGAGCGACATGCATTGGGCTATTTCTTCTTCTCGCCGGGTTCGACAGGCAATCCAGCGGCCTTCCAGGCGGTGTAGCCGCCAAGGATGTGCTTGACCGGGGAAAGTCCCATGTCCTGCGCCGTCTTGGTGGCGAGCGCCGAGCGCCAGCCTCCGGCGCAAAAGAAAACAAAACTTTTGCCCGAGGCGAAGAACGGCTTGTGATAGGGGCTGTCGGGATCGATCCAGAATTCCAGCATGCCGCGGGTGACATGTTTGGCGCCGGGTATTTTCCCGTCGCGCTCTATCTCGCGCGGGTCGCGCAGGTCGACGAAGATCGTGCCTTCGTCCTCGAGCAGCCCTGCTGCTTCCTCCGGTGAAACCACTTCGATCTCGGCGTTCGCCTCATCCAGCAGTTCGCGATAACCCTTTTTCACCCTCTCGTCCCTCCCGGCCGCCACCTTTGCGGCAGGTCGAATTTCGAGCACAACGGCCAGCGTTTGTCACGCCGCACCGGTAGGCCATTGTCCGGCAGGCAGTCATTGCCGCGGCCATGCATCCACGGCAGCCGTCACGATGTTGTGAAACCGTTCTGCAACAGGCTTTCCGAAATTTATGAAAGCTTAACGAAATCGGTATGAATCGGTATAGTCACGCCTTACATCCGCCATGCGGTGAGCGAGACGATCTAGCGTGCGGAACGGGAACCGGTTGCGGCCGGAGCGGGTGATTGATGAAACTCCTCGGTAAAAATACAACCGCGCTGCCGCTGATGGCGATCGCGGCAACACTCGCCTTCGGTGCGCCCCAGGCAGGCGCGCAAGGGCTCTTCGACATGCTGTTCGGCGGCGGCATCAATCACCAGCCGCAGGGCGAGTTTCCGCCCCCGCCACCAAAGCACAGACCCAAGGCCCCGGCTGGTGGTGGTGGCGGCGTCAAGATCAGCAGCCCATCCTACTACACCTACAAGGCCGACAAGCTGGTGCGCGTCGACTTCTCGGCGCTGTCCGCGGCGCCCCAGCCAGCAACGCCGCAGGATGCCGCCTTCGTTCCGTCTGCGACGGGGGCTGCTTTTCACGACGCCATTGCCAGCTTGAGCGACTACGAGCTTTACGCTGAGCCGGACATTGCCAAGGCGCTGATTGCCTACTATTCGGCCAACCCGGATTTCATCTGGGTGAGCGGAACCAGCCTCAACAGCCGCGCGCAGGATGCGGTGCGAGTGCTTGGCGAGGCCGCCAGCTATGGCCTGACGCCCGCCGACTACACGGTCGATGTGCCGGCCGCGAATTCGGCCTCGGCGGATGACGCGGCCAAGTTCAAGGACCTCGTGCGCTTCGAGATGGCGCTGTCGGCGCGCGTGTTGCGCTACGCCCATGACGCCCAGAACGGCCGTGTCGAGCCCAACCGGATGACCGGCTACTATGATTTCCCGGCCAAGCCGCTTGATTTGGGCGGCGTGCTGAAGACACTGGCGCATACGCAGGAAGTGCGCACATACCTCGAATCGCGGCATCCGCAGAATGCGGAATATCAGGCGCTGCGCGTCGAGCTGGAATCGCTGCAGGCAAGCGCCGAGAATGAGATCGTCGTCGATCCCAAGCTGTTGCTCAAGCCAGGCGAAAGCAGCCCCGAACTGCCGAAGCTGCTGACCCTGATCGCACGCAGTCTCGATGACGACATGGGCGGCACCTATGGCGAGGTCCTGTCGCGGCTGGCGAGCAGCGAGGTCTACGTGCCCGAGCTCGTTCCGCTGATCAAGGCGGTGCAGGTGAAAGAAGGCATGAAGGGCGACGGCGTCATCGGTCCGCGCACAGTCGCCTTGCTGGCGGGCTCTTCGAAGGCCGACAGGCTGCTCAAGGTGCAGGTGGCGCTGGAAGAACTGCGCTGGCTGCCTTCCGATCTCGGCAGCCCGCGCGTGTTCATCAACCAGCCGGCGTTTACCGCAAGCTACATCGACAATGGCCAGGAGCAGCTGAAGACGCGCGTCGTCATCGGCCGGGTCACCAACCAGACGGCATTCTTCTACGACCAGATCAAGCAGGTCGACTTCCACCCCTATTGGGGCGTGCCGCAGTCGATCATCGTCAACGAGATGCTGCCCCGGTTGCGCAGCGATCCCGGCTATCTCGATCGCGCCGGCTACGAAGTGACCGATGCGAAGGGCAGAAAGATCCCGTCATCCTCGGTCAATTGGGGCGCCTATGGCGCCAACATTCCCTACAATGTGCGCCAGCAGCCGAGCGAGGCCAATGCGCTGGGTGAGCTGAAGATACTGTTCCCCAACAAGCATGCGATCTACATGCATGACACGCCGCAGAAATCGTTCTTCAAGCAGGATATGCGGGCGCTCAGCCATGGTTGCGTGCGCCTGCAGGACCCGCGCGGCATGGCGGCGGCAGTGCTCGGCACGGATGTCGACTACATCGCCGAGAAGCTGAAGCACGGACACTCGACCGAGGACGTGACGCGCAAGATTCCGGTCTATGTCGCCTATTTCACCGCCTGGCCCGACATGTCCGGCAAGGTCGAGTATTTCGGCGACGTCTACGATCGCGACTCCAAGCTGAAGCAGGCCCTGGATGCGACCGAGGCGGTTCGCTCACCCTCAAGCTGATAATCGGAGCGGTTTGCCGGTTCACACCAACGGCGAACCGCTTTTACAGTTTTACCGGAATGCTTCAGCGCTCCATGAGCGGACGTCGAAAGCCGGCGTCGCGCCCGGCGATCAGCCAATAGACCAGCCCGGCGATCAGGCCGGCAGCGGCAATGATGCCGATGTCGGCCCAGCGCGCTGAATCCATGTCCTCTGGCGAATTCGGCCAGATCAGGAAAAACCCGCCGGCGGCAGCCGCAGCGCCGAAGAGCATGTGCAGCAGGACGTTGCGCAGCGAAAAGAACTCCGCAATCAGCGCGAAGGTGACGGTCTGCAGTCCCGTTATGACGATTGTCACAAAGTATATGAACATGCCGAGCGGTGGCACCACCAGCGCCGCGAGCGGCGTGACGACGGCAAAACCGAAATACTCAGGCGCGTTGGGCAGGGAACTGAGCGCGGCGTAGATTACCGCCACGGCTATCAACCCTATCAGCACGGCCACAAGATAGCCGGCTAACATCATCAACAAACGCTTTAACACGTGTTTTGCCGTCGCCATGCCCATTCCCCCGTCCGGCGCAGTCAACCCGTCCAGTCAGCCATCAAAGACGATCCGTTGCAAGGGGAGGCGCAAGCGGGCTGCTTTGGCGGCTTTCGTGGATCACGAAGCAGGCTGATCAGGCGCCGCCACACAAATGCTCGGAGTCCGGCAGGGCCCAACTCCCCTTGGCGACAAGGTCGATGGAATAGTAGACCCGGCCGCGGTCGTCGTCCTTGGGGCAGTCCCGGGGAATCGCAATCAAGCACATCACAACGGGTTCTCCGACCTTCGAGGATGCCAGACCAGGCTCGCGATCATAGGAGACAGATCCGCCACCGTTGGTGAACGTCGCAGCACTGCCCGCGTCTGGCGTGGCTGTTTCCAGCGGATCGTCGCCAAGCCGCGCGGTCAGCGTCTTGATGTGGGTGGTCGCGCATTGCCCGACGGCCGAGGGCAGGGGCTGGTCCTTGTTGCCGGGGTTGTGCGCCGCCGCGTCCAGAGCCTTCTTGCCGATCAGGGCGATGTTGTAATCCTGCACCCATGACGGCGCATTGCCATAGGTCTGCAGGGCGTTGTTGAGCGCGCTGACGATGCAGGCGGTGTCGCTCTTGCAGGCGTTGCGGTCAGCAATCAAGCCACGTGCGATCTTGCGCTTGTCGCCGCCGAATGCCGGCTCGAATCCCTTATAAGCCTTGGAAACCAGCAGATCGATGGCCGACAGTTGCGGATCGGCGCAGATCGCCTTCTCCGCCGGCAGGCTTGCCTTGGCACAGTCGAAGGACGGCCCCTCGGCCCGCGCCGGAGGCGCGGCAAGGATGCCGCCAGCCAGGATAATGGCGCAGACAAGCAAGACACCGGTTCGAACGGAAAATCGCATGCATGCCCCCAAGCCAACAGGATTGCCTATGGCGCTGCCCCGCGCCTGACGTGGATATCACACGCCAACAATGGACATTTTGCGGCGAGTCCGGCCAGCGATCGCGGACATCAGGAGAAATGCCGGTCGAGGGTCCTATTTTGGTTCGGCGGTCACCGGATCGTAATTGATTTCGACCTTGGCCTTGTCAGATGTGTAGTAGGTGACGGTGTAGGCGTCTTTGTCCCAGTCGACCTCTTTCACGTAGCGAAAGCCGTCGCGCTGCTCCACCTTGGCCAGGATTTCCGACAGCTTCTTGGCGTTGGGCGGCGGCAACGGGTCCTCGTCCGCGGCCAGAGCCGGGCCGGCGATGAGAAGAAAGGCAACGCTGGTTGCCACGAGAAATCTGGACATGGTTTTCCCTCAAGTTTCAACGCAGAGAAACTCGCTGGCGTGCTGGTTGGTTCCGTAGCCGGAATACAGCACCATTCAGCCCATCGACTCGCGGCTGCGCGCGGGAAAAAAGACGTCCGCCAAAAAACCATGATGCGCCGCTTCTATATTTCCGGCCATATTGCCGGCGTTTCATTGGGGGTCTCTATGCGCACGCGTCGTCTCGTCATGCTTGCACTGTCCGTGCTTTCCATCCCGGCCGTTTCCATGCCCGTGCAGAAAGCCAGGGCGCTGGAACCTGAAAAGTACACGGTCTATTGCGCCAACGACCACATCGAGGTGTCGTTCTGGGATATCGAACAGATGAAGGTGCGGAACGGCTCCAACGTCTGCCAGTTCCAGAGCTATACGAGCTACAGCAGCGCGCTAAATTTCGCTCAGAAGAATTTTGGTGGGGAGGGGGCTAGTTGCAGCTGCTAGCTTTACTGGCCTGGAGTGCAATTTCAGGAAGGAAAATGGTGGGCGATGCAGGGATTGAACCTGCGACCCCACCCGTGTGAAGGGTGTGCTCTCCCGCTGAGCTAATCGCCCGCTCGTTGCCCGAAGGCCAAGCGAGCCGCGATATAAGGGAGGCCGGCCGGTTAAGTCAAGGCGGTGTCACGCGTTCTGACAAGGATCGGATTGCCGCACTTTGGAGCCTGTTTTTCCGAGTGAAGCCGGCCGCCGATCAGTATCCTGCGGCAGCGTTGATCAGCTTCTGCGCCAGATCCACTGTCAGCGCGTCGAAATGCGAGATGATTGCCGAGGGCTCGAATTCGCGGACATGCCGGTCGGTGTAGCCGAAATCGACCGCCACCACCGGAATGCCTGCGGCCTTGGCGGTGTCGATGTCGGTTTGCGAATCACCGACCATCAGCGCGTGGTGCGGGTCGCCGCCGGCCAGCTTAATGGTCTCGATCAGGTGGCGCGGGTCGGGCTTGCGGAACGCGAACGTATCCTGTCCGGCGATTGCCGCGAAATGGCTGGTCAGGCCGAGCGCTTCGATCAGCGCCAGCGAGTTGGCCTCGTATTTGTTGGTGCAGATGGCCAGGAGATAGCCCGCCTTCTCGAAGCGCGCGATCGCCTCGACGACGCCGCGGTAGGGGCGGGATTTGCCGGGAATGTTGTCGGTGTAGTGATCCAGAAACACTTTTAGGAGCCGGTCGTGCTCGGCGACATCAAGCGAGCGCTGCTGGGCGGCGTGCGCGCGCTCTATCATGACGCGGCCACCATGGCCGACGAAGCGCCTGAAGCCGGCTTCATCGACGGCCGCGAGCTCGCTGGCGGCCAGGCTGTGGTTGAGGCTGTCGAGCAGGTCCGGCGCCGTGTCAATCAGCGTTCCGTCAAGGTCGAACACGATGATCGGGCGAGTCATGATCCATCCTGCGCAGGTTTGTGCATCGGCAGGCGATAGCGGCTGCGGCGCGTGAAGGCAAGCAGACCGGTGGACAGGCGTCCAAGGGCTTTGACCCGACCGGCAAAAATGCTAGGAGCCCGAACATCAGTTTCCCGGGGCGGCAAAGCAGCATGGATGCGAGACAGTTGAAGGTCGAGGCCGCGCGGGCGGCCCTTGCTCATGTCACCGACGGCATGCGGCTAGGCATCGGCACCGGCACCACGGCGGAAGAGTTCGTGCGGCTGCTCGCCGACAAGGTTGCCACCGGTATGACCGTCATCGGCGTGCCGACTTCGGAGCGCACAGCCGCACTGTGCCGCGAGCTTGGCGTGCCACTGTCGACGCTGGAGGAAACGCCCGAGCTCGATCTGACCATCGACGGCACCGACGAGGTCGACCCGGAACTGACCCTGATCAAGGGCGGCGGCGGCGCGCTGCTGCGCGAGAAGATCGTGGCGGCGGCTTCGCAGCGTATGATCGTCATTGCCGACCAATCGAAGATGGTCAAGACACTCGGCCGTTTTCCGCTGCCCATCGAAGTCAACCAGTTCGGCCTGCGCGCAACCACGATTGCGATTGGTGCCGCGGCTCAAAAACTCGGCCTTTCCGGTCCGCTTACATTGAGGATGACGGGAGGCGAGGCTTTTGTTACAGACGGCGGCCATTTTATCCTCGATGCATCTTTTGGCCGCATTCCGGATACAAGAGCGCTTTCGAATGCTCTCCATGCCATTCCGGGCGTGGTCGAGCATGGTCTTTTCATCGGGCTGGCGTCAGCGGCCATAATCGCCGGCGGCGACGGTATCAAAACCGTCCATGCTGCCCGAAAACCAGGGAGTTCTACCGATCATGATGTTGCATAACCGGGTTCGCAGCCTTTGCGTCGTTCTGGCGGCTTCGGCCGTCTTTGCCCTTTCCTCGCCGGCATTCTCGCAGGACGTCACGGACTCGCACCTGAAGGCGGCCCGGGCGGCGATCGCAGCGATCCATGCAACGGATTCGTTCGACAACATCCTGCCGCAGGCGGCGGCCGCGCTCGAATCGCAGCTCATCCAGAAGAACCCGGACATGCAGGAGTTGATCGGCAAGACCATCAACGACAAGGCAATCGAGATGGCCTCGCGCCGCGCGGATCTCGAGAAGGAAGCGGCTCTTGCCTATGCGAAGGTGTTTTCCGAAAAGGAACTCAACGACATCGCGACTTTCTACGGCTCGGACACCGGCAAGAAACTCCTAGACAGCGGCCCGGCCGTGACGCGCGATCTGATCAAGGCAGCCGACATCTGGCAAAACGGCCTCGCCCGTGATCTCGCCCAGCAGGTCGGTGAAACGCTGGCGGCGGCCTCCAAGGCAAATGCGCCGGTTGCACCTGTTACCGCGCCCGCTGACGATGCGGCGCCGGCGGACGGCGCTGCCGCGCCCGCTGATGGCACGGCTCCCGCCGATGGTTCGGCTCCTGCCGACGGCACGCAGAACTGATCCTGCGTTTTCAAATCGGCCTTTGCGGCCATCGGTGAAGCCCGGCTTGTCCGGGCTTTTCTTTTGACCGTTTGCGGCCTACCTGTCACTCACATTTTCCGACGTTCAAGGAGCCGCGCCATGGCCGGTTATGACTATGATCTCTTCGTCATCGGCGGCGGCTCGGGCGGGGTGAGGGCGGCGCGCGTCGCCGCGGCACTCGGCAAGCGCGTTGGCATCGCCGAGGAATATCGTTTTGGCGGCACCTGCGTCATCAGGGGCTGCGTGCCGAAGAAACTCTATGTCTACGCCTCGCAATTTCCAGAGCATTTCGCCGATGCGGCGGGCTATGGCTGGACGGTGCCAGAAGCCAGTTTCGACTGGCGCACGCTGGTTGCCAACAAGGATCGTGAGATCAGCCGGCTGGAGGCGATCTACAAGAAGAACGTCGAGGGCGCCGGCGGCGAGGCCTTTCATTCGCGGGCGATGATCGTCGACCCGCATGTGGTGCATCTTCTGGGCGAGGACCGTACCGTCACCGCCGACCAGATCCTGATTGCCACAGGCGGCCGTCCGGCGGCGCATCCGGCGCTGCCCGGCCACGAACACTGCATCTTCTCCAACGAGGCTTTCGACCTCAAGGAACTGCCAAAGGCGATCATGATCGAAGGCGGCGGCTATATCGCGGTCGAGTTCGCCAACATCTTTCACGGCCTCGGCGTCGACACCACCTTGGTCTATCGCGGCAAGGAAATCCTCAGCCGCTTCGACATGGATCTGCGCCGCATGCTGCACGAGACCATGGAGAAGAAAGGCATCAAGATACTCTGCCATTCGGTGTCCCAATCCGTGCGCAAGCGGCCGGACGGCAGGCTCGATGCCCTTCTCTCCAGCGGCCAGACACTGACGGTCGACCAGGTCATGCTGGCCATCGGGCGTATCCCCAACACCGAGAATATGGGCCTGGAGGGCATCGGCATCGAGATGAGCGCTGCCGGCGCGATCAAGGTCGACGACTATTCGCGCACCAACATCGACAATATCTGGGCGATCGGCGACGTCACCAACCGAGTCCAGTTGACGCCGGTGGCGATCCACGAAGCGATGTGCTTCATCGAGACGGCATTCAAGGACAACCCGACCGCACCCGACCACGATACGATCGCGACCGCGGTTTTTTCGCAACCGGAAATCGGCACTGTCGGCCTGTCCGAAGATGATGCGGTCAAGCGGTTCCCCGATATCGAGATTTATCGCGCCACATTCCGGCCGATGCGGCACACATTGTCGGGTCGTGACGAAAAGATGCTGACGAAGCTGGTGGTCGACGGCGCTTCGAAGAAAGTGATCGGCGCCCACATCCTTGGCCCGGATGCCGGCGAGATGGCGCAGCTGCTCGGCATTCCGCTGAAGGCCGGCCTGACCAAGGATGACTTCGACCGCACAATGGCCGTGCACCCGACCGCGGCGGAGGAGCTCGTCACCATGTACAAGCCTACCTACCGGGTGAAGAACGGCGTGCGCGTCTGACATTCGCCTGCCGCCGATGGGGTGATTCATGTCCGTAACCGGTTCCAAGCCGCTCGATCATGACTTCGGCGGACGTGTCGATCGGGTCGTCGACATGGCGATCGAGGCGGGACGCATTGTCGGCACCGTGATCCTCGTCGCCCGGCGCGGCGAAATCCTTTACAGCCGCGCCGCCGGTCTTGCCGACCGCGAAGCGAAGAAACGGATGACGGCGGATGCGATCTTCCGGCTCGCGTCGGTCACCAAACCCGTCGTCGCGACCGCGGCACTTGCCCTTGTCGAGACCGGCGTCATCGATCTCGATGATCCCGTGGCAAGATTCATCCCGGAATTCCGGCCGAAGCTCGCGGATGGCAGCGAGCCTGTCACCACCATCCTACAGTTGCTGACCCATACCGCTGGGCTGGACTATGGTTTTCGCCAGGTAGCCGATGGACCCTACCATCGCGCCGATGTCTCCGACGGTCTCGACCAGCCGGGCCTCTCCATGGCCGAGAATCTCCGTCGCATCGCCTCGGTGCCGCTGTCCTATGTGCCGGGAACGGCCTGGGGCTATTCGGTGGCGATGGATGTGCTGGGGGAGGCGATGGCGAGAGCCACTGGCGCCTCGTTGCCGGAGTTAGTCGATCGCCTGGTCGTCCAGCCGCTCGGCATGCACGACGCCGCCTTTACCGTGCGCGATCGATCCCGGCTGGCGACGCCTTACGCCGATGGGCCTGGCAAGGCCGTCGAGATGGATGAACATCACCGCGTGCCCTTTGGAGACGGTTTCATCTCCTTCTCGCCCGGGCGTGTCTTCGACCTTGCGTCCTTCGCTTCGGGCGGCACCGGCATGAATGGCTCCGCCGGCGATGTCCTCAAGCTGCTCGAGGCGCTGCGATCGGGCGGCGGGCCGGTCGTCCGCCCCGAAACGGCCACGACGATGACCTCCGATGCAATACCGGGCCTGGAAACCACCATGCCCGGCTGGGGCTGGGGGCTGGGATTTGGCGTCCTGCGCGACCCGCTCGCCGCATCGACGCCTCAGACCGCCGGCACCTGGCGCTGGGGCGGCGTCTACGGTCATTCCTGGTTCGTGGATCCGGCGTTGGAGCTGACGGTGGTGGCGCTGACAAACACGGCAATCGCCGGCATGACAGGCGCCTTCCCCGATGCACTCCGCGACGCCATCTACGGCAAGCCGGCCTGAAGGCGAACTCTCCGCCGCCGATCGCCGGCAGCGGAGACAGTTGACGCCGCTACAGCAGCGTGCCGCGCAAGATGACCATCGCCACCGAGAAATAGATCACCAGCCCGGTCACATCGACCAGCGTGGCGACAAATGGCGCCGACGCGCTGGCAGGGTCGAAACCGATCCTTTTAAGCGCGAACGGCAACATCGAGCCCGACAAAGAGCCGAAGGTGACGATGCCGACCAGTGCCGCACCTACCGTGGTGGCGATCAGCGGCCAATGCGGCCCATAGTCGTAGAAGCCCATGTATTGCCAGAGCGCGATGCGGCAGATGCCGACCACACCAAGCATGGCGCCGAGCACGAGACCGGTGGGCAATTCACGCAATGCCACCCGCCACCAGTCACGAAGACCGATCTCGCGCAGCGCCAGCGCCCGGATGACAAGCGAGGTCGCCTGCGAGCCAGAATTGCCGCCGGAGCTCATGATCAGCGGGATGAACAGGGTCAGCACGATCGCCTTCTCCAGTTCGCCCTCATAGCTCTGCATGGCATTGGCGGTCAGCATCTCCGAGATGAACAGCGCGCACAGCCAGCCGCCACGCTTCTTGATCATGGCGAGGAAGCTCATCTTCATGTAGGGCTCGTCGAGCGCCTCCATGCCGCCGAAACGGTGCACGTCCTCGGTCGTCTCCTCAATCATCGTATCGATGATGTCGTCGATGGTAACGATGCCGAGGATCTTGCCATGGTCGACCACCGGGACGGCCAGCAGATCATATTTGGAGATCGTCTGCGCCAGGGTTTCACGATCGGTCAACGGGGTGACCGTTACCGGCACGCGGTCCGGAGCGACCGACATGATCGAGTCTTCCGGCTCACCGGTGATGAGCCGGCGCAGGCCGGTCGACCGCACCAGAAGGTGCGTCTCGGGATCGACGATGTAGATCGCGTAGACGGTCTCGCGCGTCCGCTCCACTTTTTTGATGTAGTCGAGTGTGCGCCCGACGGTCCAATCCGAGGGAACGCTGACGAACTCCGTCGTCATGATCGATGCGGCGCTGCCTTCGGGATAGCCCAGAATGGAAAGCAGCGTCGCGCGCAGCGGCGGCGCTAGCGCACCGAGCAGCTCGGAGCGTGCCGGCTCATCGAGTTCGCGCAGGATGTCGGCCGTCCGGTCGACCGACATGGCGGTGAGCAGCTTGCTTGCCTTGGGACGGGGCAGGGCCTCCGCGAGTTCGGGCGCGCCCTCGAGTTCAGGCTGATCGAATATCTCGACCAGCCGCTCGAAGGGTACGGCGCAAAGCAGATCCGTCGCGGTCTCGCGCGATTCATGATTGAGCGCCTCGACCACGTCGGCGACGTGGTCGTTTGCAAGGATGCGGGCGATGGCGACAGCCTCGTCGTCCGCTACAGGGGAAAAATCGTTCATGGTTCACTCCTTGCCGTCCGGCAGGACATGAACCATTCAGGTCACGTCTAGGCGGACGGCGGTTGCGTTCGACTAATACTGTCGCCAGGCATGGCGCGGTGACCTTTCCGCTTGCGGGTTCGGATTCGACTGTCAGCAAGCCGGCGCAACATAGGAGCGCGCCTTGCCGAGTCAATCGCGGTGGGGAGGGAAAACGGTGCCCGATGGCTCCGATCGCGAGACTGTGATCACCGACTGCCGCCAGATGCGGCAAGTCACGGTGAAATCATCGTTATTTCTGCTTCAGCCGGCGCGAGAAACGCAGCCATTTGTCCTCGACCGGCCGTGGCTGCGCCAGAATCGTGGTGAGCTCGACAGGCAAGGCCGGCGCCAGCGGCTTCTTGGTGGCGACACCGTCGGCGATCAGGACGATCGAGTGGTAGAACTCGGTGCCGGCGGCCGATCGCGGCGCCACCGCCTCATGCATGACGCTGATCACGGTGACATCGGGGCAGTTGTCCCTGATCGCCTGATGGAAGGCAATCTTGCCCTCCGGGTCGAGCGCACCGGTCGCCTCATCGAGGAACAGCAGTCCCGGCTGCTGCAGAATGATGCGAGCCACCACCAGCTTCTGCTTCTGGCCGCCCGACAGAACCTGGTCCCAGCTTTTGCCTTCGCGGTTCTCATTGGCCATGTGTTCGATGAAGTCGCCGAGGCCGGCCTTGTGCAGCGCGGACGCGACCTGGGCGTCGCCATGGTCGTACTCGGAGCCCGGCAGGCAGACCAGCTGCTTCAGCGACACTTGCTGCAGCTTGACCTCCTGGGCAGCATAAAAACTCTTCACCCCGTCGGGGAAGACGATGGTGCCGCGGCCATACGGCCACAGGCCGTTGATCGCCTTGATCAGCGAGGTTTTGCCGCAACCGGATTCGCCCTTGAGGAACGTCCATTCGCCACGGCGGAAGCGCAAATTGGCGGCGCTCAGGAACGGTGTGGCGTCCTCCCCCTGATGTGCCAGCTCGAGCTTCTGGATGGTCAGGCCAAAAACCGGGTTCTGGGTACCGTAGTGGAAGTCCGACTGACCGGTCTGGCCGTAGAACTCCTGCGGATGCTGGACATTCTCGATCGCGTTGGCGAGTTCGGTGACACGCTGGCTGTTGGCACGCAGCGAGGCGATGGCAGGCATGACATGGATGAACCACGAACATTGGCCGATCAGCGAATTGACCAGTTCGGAGCCGGTTATGTAGCCTTTGAGATCAAGGCCATTGTGGATGAACGGCACCAGCCCCGGCCCATAGGCGACAATGCGGGCACCGATGAAATTGTAGATCAGCTCGAATGACATGTAGACGGTGTTGACGATGTTCAGCCGCGACCAGGTTCCGTCGATATCGACATAGAGCCGGCGGTGCATGGTCTTCTGCACGCCTTCACCGTGCGATGCCGCGACATGGAAACTGCGGCGCAGGAAGGTGGTCAGTTCGCCGCGGTAGCTGCCCTCGGCCTGCTGCATCCGAATATTCAGGCGCTCTAGCAGGCCGCCGAGCTTGACCGCGATCCAGGTGTTCAGGGGCACATAGGTGGCGACTGCCAGGAAGGCCAGGACGGCACTGCCGTAGCTGCCAAGGAATTCCAGCCCCTTCACCTCCACCGACGTTTCGAGCAGTTTCTGGCCGACGAAATAGAGTGAGGTGGCGACGCCAAGCACACCCATGGCGAGGCCGATGGCGCCACCTGTCATGTCCTTGATCGATTCTTGCATGCGCTGGTCGATGTTGTCGGGAGCCGACGTGCCGGCACCCGTCGAAGCATGCTGGGCATGGAAATGCGTGTGATTGCCGTCCAGCAACGCCTCGTTGAAACGGCTGTCCAGCCAGCCGCGCCATTTGCGGTGCAAGGTCACCGAGACAAGATTGCGGATGCCCGTGAAGCCGGCATCCTTGAGCACGACCAGCAAGACAAGGATGCCGGCATTGACCAGCAGCGTCCGCAGCGGGGTGGTGTTGGCGGCGTCATGGAAGAAGGCGATCGAGTTGACCAGTTCCCCCGAGGCTTCGGCGAACCAGACGCCCGCCTTGCTGGACAGCGCCGTGAGCAGCGCAATCACCAGCGTCAGCGTCCAGGCTTCTTTCCACCTGTCCGAGACCCAGTAGGCCTTCATCAGGCCCCAGAAACTGCGCATCGAGGATACCGGCGTTAATTGCGAACGCCCTGGGGCATCGCTTTGTAGTCTATCCGGTACTGACTCCTGCGATCGTCTGCCGATCCGAATCACGATCCCGCCCAAACCTTTTTTGTTTTGTTACGGATGGTAACACCAATTGATCATTTTCCATTAATTTTAAACCCAGCCGACCGGATTGCCCCGAAAGCCGTTGCCCTGAGGCAACAGATTCAAGGCTGAATAGCCTTCAAAACAGCTGGCGAAAACCAGGATATTTCTCTTGATTTCAAAGTGTTGACCGAAGCCGACGCGTATATTTGAAGGCTTCCCCAGGGGAAGCATCGCACACGGTTTTGTGAATCAAAAAATCGTCCGAACAGGTCGACTTTTTACCGCGGACGGACCTGAACGGCTGAAAAATGCCGTTCGTAGTCTCACCAGACTTACCGTCATCGTGCTTGCCGGAGGCCGAGAAATGACCTGAGACGGCCTTCGCGGCAGGGTCGTTATGCGAAGAGTGCCGTTTGACAAAATACGCACATGAGGTTGAACCTAATCTGGGGCTGTCGGCACCAATGCATATCAGGTTCTCCAACAAGGAAGCTTTCCAATGCTTGCACGCGCAGCCGCACCCGCAATCCTGTTGCTTTTCGCCTGGTTGCCTGTGGCGCATGCCGGCGATCAGTCCATCCCGGCAAGTTCGGAAGGGCAGGTCGAATTCAATGCCCCCTCCGGCAACATCGGCTGCATCTACACGCCGAAAGGCGGCACCAGTACCTATTCACCACAGGACGGCGGTCCGGAGCTGAGCTGCTCCCGGGTTGAACCGAGCTACGTGACCGTAATCCTCGGCCCGAAAGGGCCGGCCACCCTGATCAAGAACCCCGGTGAACAGAGCTGCTGCAGCGACGTAGACAAGCTCGACTATGGGAACAGCTGGAGCCAGGGGCCGTTCACCTGCCAGTCTTCGACCAAGGGGCTGACCTGCACCGGCAGCAATGGTCACGGGTTCTTCGTCAGCAAAGCCAAGGTGACGGTGCAATAAGCTGCAATGTCCGCGGAGGCGAAGGCCCTAGCCGACCTTGTCCAGTTCACCGCGCGCCTTGGCGGCCGCCACCTGGCGGATGGCATCAGCCAGCGTGTCGACGTCCTGTGCTCCCACCACGGCATATTTGCCTTCGAGCAGGAAGCACGGCACGCCTGATATGCCCATGCGAGATGCCGTGGCGATCTCGGTGCGTACCGCTTCGACATCGGCGTCGGTCGGCAAGAGCGTTGCGACCACGGACGCGTCCATGCCGGCCTCGCGGGCGGCTTCGACCAACACGGCATGGTCGCCGATATTGGCGCCCTCCTCGAAATTCAGCTGGAACAGGCGACGGACCAGCTTGTTTTGCACGGCTTCGCCAGCAGCGCCGGCCCAGCGGATCAGGCGGTGCGCATCGAGCGTGTTTGGCGCTACCTTGATGGCATCGAAGGCGAAGGAAATGCCCTCTGCCTCGCCAAGCGGTTCGATGCGGGCATGGATTTCGCGAATGCGCTCGTCGCTGCCAAACTTGGCCAGCATGTACTCCCGGCGGTCCTTGCCTTGCGGCGGAATGGTCGGATCGAGCTGGAACGGCCGCCAGCGGACATGCACCTCGGCGTCGCCAACAGCTGATAATGCTTTGTCGAGCCGTTTCTGACCAATGAAACACCAGGGGCAAACGACGTCGGACACCACATCAACGGTGATGGCGTTCAATTCGCTCATCTCGATCTCCCGAATCTTCAGTTAGCCTTGCGCCACCAGGTCGGCAGTTGATAGCCAAATATGGATGTCTTCTTCGGATGTTCCAAGTAGCTCCAATAGGCGATCCATTGCTGGGTATTGTATTGGGTCGGCACCATGTAGTTGCCCGAGATCAGCAGCCGGTCGAGTACCCTCACGGCCGCGACATAGTCTTCCTTCGAACGAGCGCGCAGCATTGCCTCGATCGCCGCATCAACAGCCGGGTCGGCGACCCCGGCAAGATTGAAGGAGCCTTCCGCCTTAGCCGCCTCGGATCCCCAGCGTCCGAGCTGTTCGAAGCCGGGCGAAAGTGAATTGTTGAAGCCGCTCGAACCAATCAGGGCCTCGAAATCGAAGCGCTGCTTGCGCGATTGAATCTGATCACCGTCGAGGCTGCGAATGGTGATATTGATGCCGATCTTCTCAAGTGTGCGCTGATAGATGCCGGCCAGGCGCTCCTCATCTTGCGAAGCAACCAGCATTTCGAAACCGAAGGGTTGCCCGCCGGGATCGAGCATCGTCCCGTCCTTAACGTGATAGCCGATGCTTTTAAGCAGATCGAAGGCAGCTTTCAGCACTTTGCGGTCCTGACCTGAACCATCGGTGACGGGTGGCCGGTATGTACCGTCCATGACATCGGCCGGTACGCGGCCGGGGTAGGGCGCCAGAAGCGCCTTTTCCCTGTCATCGGCCGGGTGGCCGAGCGCGGAAAGCTCAGAGTTCTGCCAGTAACTCATGGCGCGCGCGTACTTGCCACCGAACAGGTTCTTGTTGGCCCATTCGAAGTCGTAGAGCATGCCAAGTGCACGCCGCACCACCGGGTTGGAGAACTTTGGCAGCCTGGTGTTGAACAGGAAGCCGGTCACAACAGGCGGAATGCCGGTATCGAAGGTCTCGGCGATCACGTCGCCCCTGTGGAAGGCCGGGAAATCGAGATCGCGCTCACGCTTGACCGGATCGCTGTCGTCGTCGATGGCGCAGAGACCCTTCTTGAAGGCCTCGAGCTTGGCGTTGGCGTTGAGAAAATATTCGATGGTGATCTGGTCGTAATTGTCGAAGCCGCGCTTGGCCGGAACGTCCTTGCCCCAATAGTCGGGATTGCGCTTGAACACGATGCGCTGGCCGGGCGCCACCTGGCCAATGGTGTAAGGTCCACTGCCAACGACCGGCTTCAGCGTTGTCTTATCGAAAGTCTCCTTGTCGAAGGCATGTTTCGGGATGATCGGCGTAAGCGCGATGATCAGGGGTGTTTCACGATTGGCCTTGTCGTTGAAGGTGAAGCGCACGCTGTGGTCACCGGTCTTTTCAAGCTTGGCGATCAGGCTCATGCGGGCGCTGTAGGGGGGGCGGCCCTTGTCGGTGAAGACATCGTAGGTGAACAGCACATCCTCCGGTGTCACCGGTTGGCCGTCCGACCATTTTGCATTCGGGTTGAGGTGAAACTCAATCGACTTGCGTTCCGGATCCATGTCGGCACTGTCGGCAAGCAGGCCGTAGAGGCTGAAGGGCTCGTCATAGTTGCGCTGCATCAGCGGCTCGAAGACCAGATTGCCGAAGATCGTGTCCATCATGCCACGCGCCGTCGTGCGCAGGCTTTTGAGGATGAACGGGTTGAGATTGTCGAAGCTTCCGACGACGCAATAGGTAATGCTGCCGCCCTTCGGCGCGTCGGGATTGACGTAGCTGAAATGCGTGTAGTCGGGCGGCAAGGCGGGTTCGCCCTGCATCGCAATCGCGTATTTTGGCCCCGACAGCGCGGGCGGTGACAGAGAGAGAAACGATATCGCGGTGATCAGCCAAACAAGAACGCGGCCCATGACCGTCTCCTTAACAGGTCGGCTTGATGATTCGGTGCGCACCCTAGCATGAGGCAGCGGTCTGCCGGCCAATGGGGTCTTCAAGAATTACAAGTGGGCGGGCTGGATTCGGCACCGCTTGCAGTGTAACACGCCGTCCGAAGTCATTCTGTTGCCTCATTTCGGCAACAGGTAGCTGGACCACACGGCACGAAGAAGCCGGTCCCGGGATCATTTGAGAGGAAGTGCACGACATGACGAGCCTGAACAGCAATGCGTACCGCCTGTCGGTCATGGCCGCTGGCGTGATCGGCTTTCTGGGCGCAGGACTTCCCTCTGCTTCCGCACAGCAGCAGCAACAGATTCCGCAGGGCTGGTTCAAGGCCTGCACCAAGCAGGAAGACGTCGATATCTGCAACGTCCAGAACATCACCACCGCCCAAAACGGCCAGTTGGTCACTGGCGTCAGCCTGATCGAGTTGAAGGGCAAGGTGAACCGCAAGGTGTTCCAGGTGACCGTTCCCACCGGCCGTCTGGTCGGTGCCGGCATCGGCCTGCAGATCGACACCGGCAAGGCGCAGAAGCTCGACTACGTGGTCTGCTTCCCCGACCGTTGCGTGGCGGAAGTGCCGCTGACCGACCAACTCGTCGGCGCCTTCAAGAAGGGACAGGCGATCACGCTGACCTCGATCAATTTCCAGAACCAGCCGAACCCGATCAAGGTCGCGCTGAATGGCTTCAGCGGCGCCTATGACGGCCCGCCGCTGCAGCAGTCCGACATCGAGGACCGGCAGAAGAAGCTTCAGGATTACGCGGCCAAGAATCAGCAGGACTTCGCCAAGAAGCTCAAGGACGAGCAGGACAAGGCAAAGACCGCCAACTGATCACCGGCATCGGGCCAATACCGAAAGCCAAAGAAAAAGCGGGGCATGCCCCGCTTTTTTCGTTCCAGGAGCGCCCGGATCTCAGTGCCTGGACTGCCGTTTCGGCTCGTAGCGTCCATCCGGCTTCTTGTCGAACATCTCCTTGATCTGCGGGTGGCGGACAGGTTCTCCCGACTGATCCTCGAGCAGGTTCTGCTCCGAGACATAAGCGATGTATTCGGTTTCCGAATTCTCGGCGAGCAGATGGTAGAAGGGCTGGTCCTTGCGCGGCCGCACATCAGCGGGGATGGCTTCGTACCATTCGTCGGTGTTGGCGAATTGCGGATCGACGTCGAAAATAATGCCCCGAAACGGAAACAGCCGGTGGCGAACCACCTGTCCGATCGCGAATTTGGCTGTTTTCATTGCACTCACCACTGAATTCCTTGACTTTATTTGGCGCAGACTCCGAGTCAATTCAATCCCGAAGCGTTTGAGCGCCTTCAAGCTACGCAGAATTCGGAGCAAAGGTTTTTGATTGACGTCGCGATGTCGCGATAAAGCCCGCAAGATCGCTACTGCTACCGCACTGGCTTTCGCAGGCCACCCGCAAGTGCCGCAAAGCCGCTGCCGGGGCGAAGCCCCTCACGCATGAACAAGGCGCGCAGCGGTGCAAAGCCGCCGAGCACGCTGAGACCGGCGCCGCGCGCCATCTGCGCCGGCAGCATATCGGAGAGCAGAGACATGTTGAGCAGATTGACAGCGCTGCTGCGCGCCAGAATGTCGGGTCGGCGCCTGAAATCGTAGGCGGCAAGCGCCTTGGCCGCGCCCGGATCTTCACGATTTTCACCTGCAATGCCAACCAGATCGTCAATATCTCTGATGCCAAGGTTGAGACCTTGCGCACCGATCGGAGGGAACACGTGCGCGGCCTCGCCGACAAGCGCCACGCGCTGTCGGGCGAAGCGCAAAGGAGTCACCGTCGAAAGCGGATAGATCTGCCGGCCCGGCTCTACCGTCACCCGACCCAGCATCGACTGCATCTGCTGCTCGACCCGCAGTGAGAGCGTGGCGTCATCCAGCGCGGCGAGCGCCTTGGCGGTTTCCGGCTTGACCACCCAGACGAGGCTTGAGCGATTGCCGGGCAGCGGAACCTGCGTGAACGGACCCGTCTCGGTGTGGAACTCCGTCGAGGTGAAGGCATGCTCGCGGCTATGGCCGAAATTGAGCACCAGCGCTGCCTGCGGGTAGGAGCGTGCGGCAGTCGAGATGTCCGCGGCCTCGCGGGCAGGCGACTGGCGTCCATCGGCCGCGACCGCCAGAGATGCGCCAACCTCGCTGCCGTCGGCGAGCATTGCATGGGCCTTGTCGGCGCCGAGAGTCCAGGTTCTGACCATCGACCTCAGCCATTCGATCCCGGAATGCGCAGCCACCTTGCCGGCAAGCGCCGGGCCAAAGACGCTGTTGGGCAGGTTCAACCCGAATTGATCCTCGTCGATCTCGCTGGCGCGGAAGGTGACGACAGGGCTGCGGATCAGCCGGCTGGTCGCATCGACGATGCGCATCACTCGCAAGGGCGCGGCCTTGGGTTTGATATCTTGGAGGACATCGAGCCGCTCAAGCACCCTCAGGGCTGGGTTCATGAGCGCTGTTGTGCGGCCATCGGGTGCCGACGCCTCAGGCCCGACCAGCGTCACCGGAAACCCGGCATCAGCGAAAGCGAGCGCTGCGATCAGCCCTGCCGGCCCGGTGCCGGCGATCAGTATCCGCGCTGTTTCCTGATGCTCCAAGGTCGGCTTCCGGCTTGCTATGCGAGGCGGTCCACCAGAACCTGCCAGTCTAGCAGCATATAGGTCAGTTCATGCGGCTTGATCAACGCGGCGATTCGGCCCATTCGGATATCATGATCGGCCAGCACGACGATTTCAGCCATCTCGACCGCGCCGGCCGCGCCACGGCTGGTATCGCGCGCAACCCGCGCTTGGCCGTCAATATCGTCGTCGGCGCAAGCATTCTGCTCGCCTGGCTGCTGCTCGCCGCGATGGCGATACGCGGCGCCGAGGCCGGGGGCGGCGCGCCGGGCGACACGCTCCTGCGCGGCCTGCCACAGTTGCCGCTGCCCGATTTCCTGGAACGGTTCTTCGCGCTTTGCCTGTCGCCGGCGCCGCTGGACGCAAGCATCGGTCCGCGTGCCCTGGTGCTCATAGCGATGTGGTTGCTGATGGCGATCGCGGCGATGCTGCCGTCCGCGGCGCCGATGATCCGCACCTATTGCGAGATCGCCGATACAGCCCGGATCAAGGGCGAGCCTGTCGTTCATCCGCTGGTGCTGGTTGCCGGCTATCTCGGCGTCTGGTTTGCCGCCTCGATCCTGTTCGCGGCTCTGACGCTGGCTGTGCATACAGTCGCTGCGCCCGGCGGGATATTCGATCCGGTGCTTGGCGTTGCCGGCGCGCTGGCATTGCTGATTGCCGGCCTCTACCAGTTCAGTGGTCTCAAGGAAGCCTGCCTGAAGAAATGCCGCAACCCGTTCTCGATCCTGTTTTCGAACTGGAGCGCCAAACCCATCCGCGTCTTCCGGCTCGGCATTGTGCAAGGCATCTGGTGCCTCGGCTGCTGCTGGGCACTGATGCTGGTGATGTTTGCCGTAGGCGTGATGAACATCTTCTGGATGGCGCTGATCGGCGTGTTCACCCTGATTGAAAAACAGACAGCGACCAGCCTTCCAACCCGGCTGGCCGGTGCGATACTGCTTGTCTGGGCAGCCGCGCTGCTAGTAGTCTCGCTGTGAGTGGGGGGAATTCGATGGCAGATCAAGGCTGGGCAATGAAAGGAGAGCTCGTACTCTCCTGCAATTGCACGGTTTTTTGCCCTTGCGTGCTGTCGCTCGGCAATCACCCTCCGACCGAGGGCTATTGCCAGACCTGGGCGGGTTTCCGTATCGATGCCGGTCATTTCGGCGAGGTCGACCTCTCCGGCCTCAACCTTGGGTTGGTCATGGAAATTCCCGGCTACATGAGCCGCGGCAACTGGACCGCGGGCCTGTTCATCGACAAACGCGCCTCGGTCTACGCGGTCAAGGCATTGACGAAGATCTTCACCGGCAAGGCCGGCGGGACAACGTCGCTGCTGTCGATCCTGGTAGGAAAATTTCTAGGTGTCGAACAGGTGCCGATCACCTATGAGACGCGCGACAAGACGCGAATCTTCCAGATACCGAAGATCATCGACGGGGCGGTCACGCCAATCGCCGGCAAGGATCGCGACAAGGATACGGTGATCACGAATTCGGAATACTGGATCGCGCCGGAGATCATCGTGGCTCGGTCCGACAAGAGCAAGATGCGGGCCTTTGGCCGCAACTGGAATTTCGCCGGCCGCTCGGCCGAAATCTGCAAGCTGGATTGGCGGGGCCCGTGAGCAAGAACACATCTGCCAGGAATATGGGGGCCAGGAACCTGGCGGCACGCAAAGCCGCCAAGAAGATCACGGACCGGATTCCGCGACCGAAGAAGAAAGTCACCTGGCCACAGGCAAGGGCGTTCTCCGTCCATTTGCTGACGGCTTCAGGCTCGTTCCTTGCCTTCCTGTCGCTGGTGGCGGCGAGCGAGGAGCGCTGGACGGCGATGTTCTGGTGGCTTGGACTGGCGCTTTTCGTCGACGGTATCGATGGGCCGATCGCCAGGAAGCTGGAGGTCAAGGAAATCCTGCCGACCTGGTCGGGCGAACTCCTCGACAACATCATCGACTACGTGACCTACGTGCTGATCCCGGCCTTTGCGCTCTATCAGCGCGGCTTCATGGGCGAGGGCCTGTCGTTCCTGTCGGCGGCGATCATTGTCGTCTCCAGCGCGATCTACTACGCCGATACCGGCATGAAGACGAAGGAGAATTTCTTCAAGGGATTTCCCGTGGTCTGGAACATGGTGGTGTTCACGCTGTTTGTCATCGAACCGGGACAATGGGTTTCGTTCGCTGTTGTGGTGGTGGCCGGTATTCTCACCTTCGTGCCGATCAATTTCATTCATCCGGTGCGGGTGGTGCGGCTTCGGCGCATCAATCTCACAATGACCCTGTTGTGGTGCGCTTTCGGTGCGCTTGCTCTAGCGCAGGCGGCACTTGCCGCCTTCTACGACCAGATCGGCGTGCTGGGCGAGCAGGTCAGCACTTTCATCAAGATCGGCATCACCGTCAGCGGGCTCTACCTCGCCTCTATCGGTGGGATCATGCAGTTCTTTCCAAATCTCGGCGCCAAAAAGGCCTGATCCGCCAGAGGAATCCCAATCCATGCCCAAAGCAATCCGCATCCACGCCCATGGTGGCCCGGAAGTTCTGACCTATGAGGACACCGATCCCGGCCAGCCAGGTTCGGGGCAAATCCTGATCAGGCATACGGCGATCGGCCTCAACTTCATCGATGTCTACCACCGCACCGGTCTTTATCCGCCGCCTGGCGGTTTTCCTCTGATTCCGGGCAGCGAAGCCGCCGGCGTGGTGCTGGAGGTCGGTGAGGGCGTCGACTGGTTGAAGCCGGGCGACCGGATTGCCTATTCGACGAATGTCGGTGCCTATGCCGAGCAGCGTGTCATTGCCGCCGACCGCGTGGTGAAGATTCCCGAAGGCATCAGCGACGAACAGGCCGCCGCGATGATGCTGAAAGGCATGACCGCGGAGTATCTGCTGCGCCGGACCTTCAAGGTAAAGGCCGGTGACACGATCCTGTTCCATGCCGCGGCCGGCGGCGTCGGCCTCATTCTCGGCCAATGGGCGAAACATCTGGGCGCAACCGTCATCGGCACGGCGAGTACAACCGACAAGATCGAGCTCGCCAGGGCACATGGTTTCGATCACGTCATCAACTACAAGGAGCAGGATTTCGTCGCTGGCGTCGCGGCCATTACGGGCGGCAGGAAATGCGACGTCGTCTACGATTCAGTCGGTAACGACACATTTCCGGCTTCGCTCGATTGTCTCAAGCCACTCGGCATGTTCGTCAGCTTCGGCCAATCCTCAGGACCGATCCCGCCGTTTTCGATGTCGCTGCTGGCCCAGAAGGGCTCCTTGTTCGCCACCAGGCCGACGCTGTTCGTCTACAACGCCAAACGCGAGGACCTCGATGCCTCCGGGGCTGCGCTGTTCGAGGTCGTTCTCAGCGGCGCCGTCAAGATCCAGATCAACCAGCGCTACGCGCTCAAGGATGCGGGCAAGGCGCATGCCGACCTCGAGGGCCGCAGGACAACAGGGACGACCATTCTCATCCCTTAGTCCCTTCTGCCTTGCTATCCCTTGAATTTCCGCTGAAATTCTTGAAGCTCTTTCAAGACGCGTGCCGCTTTCCGATGAGAGCCGGCGGCGCCTACCATGCTTGCGGGAACACAGAACATATCTGGCTAACCAGATGGGAGGCACTGTGAGTGCAGATCATGACGGGGCGAACCTGCTTGAGGTTCGTGGCCTGACCAAGATATTCGGCACGCTGACGGCGTGCGATCATATCGACCTCAATATCGCCAAGGGTGAAATCCACGCGCTGCTCGGCGAGAACGGCGCCGGCAAGTCGACGCTGGTCAAGATGCTGTTCGGCTCGCTGGAGCCCAATTCCGGCGAGGTTTTCTGGAACGGCCAGGCAGTGCGGATCACCAGCCCGGGTGCCGCGAAGAAGCTCGGCATCGGCATGGTGTTCCAGCATTTCTCGCTGTTCGAGGCCCTGACCGCAGCCGAAAACATCGCGCTGTCACTGGATGACGGTTCGCCGATCAGTTCGATCGCCGCCAAGGCGAGGGCGCTCTCCTTCAGCTACGGCCTGCCGCTCGATCCGGACTCGCTGGTCGGCGACCTGTCGGTCGGCGAGCGCCAGCGCATCGAGATCATCCGCTGTCTGCTGCAGACACCGCAGCTCATCATCCTGGATGAGCCGACTTCGGTGCTGACGCCGCAGGAAGCCGACAAGCTGTTCGAGACGCTGGAGCGGCTGCGCTCGGAAGGCAAATCGATCCTCTACATTTCGCACCGGCTGGAAGAGGTCAAACGCATCTGCGACCGCGCCACCGTGTTGCGGCATGGCAAGGTGGTTGGCCACTGCAACCCGCGCGAGGAAACCGCCTCGTCACTGGCCCGCATGATGGTCGGCAACGAGGTGCAGGCCGTGGTGCGTGCGCCAGTCGAAGGGATTGAAACCGCGCAGCCGTTGCTCGAAATCCGCGGCCTCAGCCGCAAGCCGGCAACGCCGTTTTCCATTCCGCTCAAGAACATCAGCCTCAATGTCCGAGCCGGTGAGGTGATCGGCATTGCCGGTGTCGCCGGCAATGGCCAGGGCGAGTTCTTCGAATCCGTCTCCGGCGAGGTGCTACAGCAGGATGCCGCCTCTGTGCGCATCCGTGGCAAGGACGCAGGTGGCCTCACCATTACCGGACGGCGCCTGCTGGGTGCCGCCTTCGTGCCCGAAGAGCGTCTCGGCCATGGTGCGGCGCCACGCATGAAACTCTCGGAAAACCTGTTGCTGTCACGCCATGCCACCGACGGCAAGGTTTTCGTCAGCAGCGGTGGGATGGTCAGGGCGGCCGCGATCTATGCGGCCGCTCAACGCATCATCGTAGCGATGGACGTGCGCAAGAGCGCGCCGGATCCGGAAGCGGCAGCGCTTTCGGGCGGCAATCTGCAGAAATTCATTGTCGGCCGCGAACTCGACCGCCGGCCAAGCGTCATGGTCGTCAACCAGCCGACATGGGGTGTCGACGCCGGTGCCGCCGCCCATATCCGCCAGGCGCTGATCGAGCTGTCACGCAGCGGATCGGCGGTGCTGGTGATCAGCCAGGATCTCGACGAGCTGTTCGAGATATCGGACGCGATCGCAGTCATGCACAATGGCGAACTTTCCAGGCCGATGCCGATCGCCGAGGCAACCTTCGAGAAGGTCGGCCTGCTGATGGGCGGTGCCGAGCCCGGCCACGCCGAACACACGCTGGAGCCGGCATGATGCGCCTCGAACTCGTCAAACGCCCGCAGCGTTCCGCATTGTTTTCGGCCCTGTCGCCGTTCATCGCCTTCGCGCTGACGATCATCGCCGGTGCGGTTCTGTTCGCGCTACTCGGCGTCAATCCATTGACCGCGTTCCGGATCTACTTCATCGAACCGGCCAGCCAGGTCTGGCAGCTGCATGAGCTGGCGATCAAGGCAGCACCCCTGATCCTGATCGCCGTCGGCCTGTCGGTCTGCTACAAGGCCAACATCTGGAACATCGGCGCCGAAGGCCAGTTCGTTTTCGGCGCCATCTTCGGCTCGGCCATTCCGGTGCTGTTCCCGCAGTTCGAAGGCCCGTTGGTGCTGCCGCTGATGCTTCTGCTCGGCATGGTCGGCGGCGCGGCCTACGCTGCGATACCCGCATTTCTGAAAACCCGGTTCAACACCAATGAGATCCTGACCAGCCTGATGCTGGTCTATGTCGCCCAGCTCTTCCTGGACTGGCTGGTGCGCGGCCCATGGCGCGATCCGCAGGGCCACGGCTTCCCGCAGACGATCCAGTTCGGCGACTCGGCCGTGCTGCCGGAACTGATGCCGGACGCCGGACGCGCCAACTGGGGTTTTGTCTTTGCGCTGGTTGCTGCCGTGCTGGTCTGGATCCTGATGAGCCGCATGTTGAAGGGATTCGAGGTCCGCGTGCTGGGTTCAAGCCCGCGGGCAGGGCGCTTCGCCGGCTTCGGCCTCAACCGCATGGTGTTCTTCGCCTTCCTGCTGTCGGGTGCACTGGCAGGCCTTGCCGGGATCTCGGAGGTCTCCGGCGCCATCGGACAATTGCAGCCGGTGATTTCGCCCGGCTATGGCTTCACCGCCATCATCGTGGCGTTCCTTGGCCGCCTCAACCCGCTCGGCATCGTCGCCGCCGGCCTGGTTCTGGCGCTGACCTATCTCGGCGGCGAGGCGGTGCAAAGCGCGCTCGGCATTTCCGACAAGGTGGCAAGGGTGTTCCAGGGCATGCTTTTGTTCTTCGTGCTCGGCTGCGACACGCTCATCCACTACCGCATCCGCCTGATCGGCGTCGCACTGACCAAGCCGAAGGGTGCTGCACAGCTCGAAGCCGCACCCAAGCTGAAGGAAGCCCGCTGATGGACATCGCCGTCAACATCCTCCTGACCATTGCCACGGCGGCGACGCCGCTGTTGATCGCGGCGATCGGCGAACTGGTGGTCGAGCGCTCCGGCGTGCTCAATCTCGGTGTCGAAGGCATGATGATCATGGGCGCAGTCGGCGGCTTCGGAGCCGGCCATCTGACCGGATCGCCCTGGATCGGCCTGCTTGCGGCGATCGCCATGGGAGCCTTGTTCTCGCTGCTGTTTGCCGTGATGACGCTGTCGCTCGCCACCAACCAGGTTGCAACCGGTCTGTCGCTGACGCTGCTTGGCCTCGGTCTCTCCGGCATGATCGGAACGAGCTTCGTCGGCCAGCCCGGCGTCAGGCTACCCAATCTCGATATCCCGGTGCTGACCGACATTCCTGTGATCGGCAGGTTGCTGTTCGGCCAGGATCCGATCTTCTACATCTCGATCGCGCTGACCGCTGCCGTGATGTGGTTCCTGTTCAAGACACGCACTGGCCTCACGCTGCGCTCGATCGGCGACAGCCATACCTCGGCACATGCGCTTGGCATCAAGGTCATCCGCTACCGCTATCTCTCGGTGATCTTCGGCGGCGCCTGCGCCGGCCTTGCCGGTGGCCATCTGTCGCTTGTCTACACGCCGCAATGGGTCGAGAACATGAGCGCGGGCCGCGGCTGGATCGCGCTGGCGCTGGTGGTGTTCGCGTCCTGGCGACCGTGGCGGGTGCTGGCTGGCGCCTACATCTTCGGCGCGGTGTGGATCGGCCAGCTTCATGCACAGGCTTTTGGCATTCCGGTGCCCTCACAGATGCTTTCTTCTCTGCCCTATCTGGCAACCGTCGTGGTTCTCGTTCTAATCTCGCGCAACAAGCGTCTGACGATGATGAACACGCCGGCATCCCTGGGGCAGCCATTCGTTCCGGATCGTTGACAATAAAAACAAACGGGAAGCTCCAAGGCTTAAACTCAGAGAGGTAACACAATGAAAAAACTGCTTATTGCCCTGATGACGACGACAGCGGCATTGTCGCTGGCTGCGTCCGCGCAGGCTGCCGACAAACTGAAGGCTTGCTGGGTCTACACCGGCCCGATCGGCGATTTCGGCTACTCCTACCAGCACGACCAGGGGCGGCTCGAGGTCCAGAAGGCACTCGGCGACAAGGTCGAGACCGCCTATCTGGAGAACGTCTCCGAAGGCCCCGACGCCGACCGTGCTTTCGAACGCCTGTCGCGTGAAGGCTGCAAGCTCATCTTCGGCACGTCCTTCGGCTTCATGGACGCCGAGGTGAAGGCCGCCAAGAAGTTTCCAAAGGTGATGTTCGAGCACGCCACCGGTTACAAGTCCGGCGACAATCTCGGCCTCTACAATGCGCGTTTCTATGAAGGCCGCTACGTGCTCGGCCAGATCGCCGCCAAGGAATCGAAATCCGGCGTCGCCGGCTACATCGTCTCCTTCCCGATCCCGGAAGTGGTGATGGGCATCAACTCCTTCATGCTCGGCGCGCAGTCGATCAACCCGAACTTCAAGGCCAAGATCGTCTGGGTCAATTCGTGGTTCGATCCGGGCAAGGAAGCCGACGCCGCCAAGGCGCTGTTCGACCAGGGCGCCGACATCATCGTCCAGCACACCGATTCGACCGCTGCCCTGCAGGTGGCCGAGGAGCGCAAGCTGCACGGCTTCGGCCAGTCCTCCGACATGATCAAGTTCGCACCGAACGCGCAGCTGACCTCGCTGACCGACGAATGGGGTCCTTACTACATCAGCCGGGTCCAGGCAGCCATCGACGGCACCTGGAAGCCGGACAATGTCTGGCTCGGCATCAAGGACGGCGCGGTGAAGCTCGCCCCTTACACCAACATGCCCGACGACGTGAAGGCGATGGCCGAGGCGACCGAGAAGAAGATCGCCGGCGGCTGGAACCCCTTCACCGGTCCGATCGCCAAGCAGGACGGCTCGGCATGGCTGAAGGACGGCGAAGTCGCCGACGACGGCACGCTGCTCGGCATGAATTTCTACGTCAAGGGCGTCGACGACAAGCTGCCGCAATAAGGCATCATCACATACCGAATATGGAGAGGGCGCCGCGAGGCGCCCTTTTCATTTCCGGGAGAACCGACGGCTAAGAGAACGAGGGAAAGCTCAGACAGCCGAACCGTAGAGGTCATAAGCATCGGCACGGTCGATCTTGACGGTGACGATGTCGCCTTGGCGCATTGGACGGCGCGACTGGATGTGGACCGAGCCGTCGATCTCCGGGGCGTCGTATTTGGTGCGGCCCTTTGCCGACGTGCCGTGCGCTTCGTCGATCAGCACCGGCAGGCGCTTGCCGACTTTCTTTGCGAGTTGCGTCGCCGAGATCTTCTGCTGGCGCTGCATGAAACGATGCCAGCGTGCTTCCTTGATCTCCTGGGGTACCTGCTCAAGCCCGAGATCGTTGGAGCGAGCACCCTTGACCGGCTCGTATTTGAAACAGCCGGCGCGGTCGATTTTTGCCTCGTCGAGCCAGTCGAGCAGCATCTCGAAGTCCTCGTCCGTCTCGCCGGGGAAGCCGACGATGAAGGTCGAGCGGATGGCAAGATCCGGGCAGACGTCACGCCAGCCGCGAATGCGCTCGAGCGTCTTTTCGCCATGCGCCGGCCGGCGCATGTTCTTCAGCACCTGTGGCGACGCATGCTGGAACGGGATGTCCAGGTAAGGAAGGATTTTTCCCTCGGCCATCAGCGGAATGACGTCGGCGACATGCGGGTAGGGGTAGACGTAATGCATGCGCACCCAGATGCCGAGCTTGCCCAGTTCCTCGGAAAGATCGAGGAATTTCGCGCGCACTTCACGGTCGCCGAACATGGACGTCTGGTACTTGATGTCGATGCCGTAGGCGCTGGTGTCCTGCGAGATGACCAGCAGCTCCTTGACGCCGGCCTTGGCCAGTTTCTCGGCCTCGCGCAGCACATCGGCCGCCGGCCGGGAGACGAGGTCGCCACGCAGTGCGGGAATGATGCAGAAGGTGCAGCGATTGTTGCAGCCTTCCGAAATCTTGAGATAGGCATAGTGGCGCGGCGTCAGCTTGACGCCCTGAGGCGGCAGGAGATCGATGTAGGGATCGTGCGAAGGCGGTGCCGCCTCATGCACGGCCGCCATCACGCTCTCATAGGCCTGCGGCCCGGTGATGGCCAACACGTTGGGGTGCTTCTCGCGGATAACGTCCGGCTCCGCGCCCAGGCAGCCGGTGACGATGACCCTGCCATTTTCCGAAAGTGCGGAACCGATGGCATTGAGCGACTCGTCGCGGGCCGAATCCAGGAAACCGCATGTGTTGACGACAACGAGATCGGCACCGTCATGCTTGCGGGCGATTTCGTAGCCCTCGGCACGCAGGCGCGTGATGATGCGCTCGGAATCCACGAGCGCTTTCGGGCATCCAAGGCTGACGAAACTGACGCGAGGGGCGGACATAGGGCACGTTTCCAATGGACAGGAGGCCGGAAACATCGATCCGGTCCGCAGTCTCAACATATGACGGTTTGCACGGCTCCCGCAGGAGCTCGATTTGGGCGGCGCAATAGCACGGGTTCAGCAATCAAGCAAACAAGACCGGCGCCGGCTCGACGCCGACCACGTGTCAGTGCCCGCCCGACCCGAACCAGGGCGCCAGGAACGCGAAGTGAGCGGGGTACTGCTGTACCGCACCGTCGAGCAGCATTTTCACCGCAACGTAGAGAATGATTGCCAAACCGAGATAGGCAATCCAGCGATATTTGTGCAGGAGGCGCGCGACGAACGAGGCGGCAAAGCCCATCAAGGCGATCGACAGGGCCAGTCCGACAATCAGCACCGTCGGATGGTTCATGGCCGCTCCCGCCACGGCCAGAACATTGTCGAGCGACATGGAAACGTCGGCGATGACGATCTGCCAGGCGGCCTGCGAGAAGGTCTTGCTCGGCCCCTTGCCGCCAACGACGCCGTCCTTGTCGAAGTCGCCGTTCGACAGCGATTCGGTGGCATCGCGCTCCTGCTCATGGCTGACACGCAATTCGCGCCACATCTTCCAGCAGACCCACAACAGCAGCAGGCCGCCGCCGATAAGCAGCATGGGGCCAATGGTGAGCAGCCATTGCGTGATCAAGGCAAAGAAGATGCGAAGAACGGTGGCCGCGGCAATTCCGACGAGAATGGCCCGCTGGCGTTGGCTGGCCGGCAGGCCGGCCGCGGCGAGGCCGATGACGATGGCGTTGTCACCTGCCAGCGCAAGGTCGATAGCAATGACCTGAAGAAGAGCCGATAAGCCTGCGGCAGTGAATATTTCCATCGATCTGGAAGCCCCTTGCCTGTTCGCCGAGTGTTGGTCGTCGACTATCCAGACGGGCCTAATGGCATGGTCCGCTGACGTCAAGACGCTGCATCGGACAACGTTGGAAAACCACTTTTGTTACAGTGGGATTACAAGGGGATTTTCATCACTCGCCGCGTGCAAGCTTGCGCGGAAGCCAGTCTATAAAAATTAGTCGTAGAGATTGTACTTGGCCCAGTCGGCTTCGGGGATCTCGTCGCCGATCCGGTAGCGGAGCTGCAGGACTTCCATATGGTCCGGCCCCGTCTGGCATTTGAATCTCAACCGGTACCACTGCCCCTTGCTGCGGAACGCCGCGCCAGTGCTCCTGATCGCATCGGCGCTCATCTCGGGTGTGGCAAAGGCGTAAGCAACTACACGGTCGGCCTTGAACTTGCGATCATCGTGGGTGATCCGGTCCAGGATTTCTGCATCGCAGCGCTGCTCAAGGCGTGTTTGCGGATCGAGTTTCATAAGGCCGTTGCGCAAGGCGTTGTCCATTGCGCTGGCAGGGAATGCCAGCGTCAGGGACGCAATGGCTGTCATGCAGAGTGTCTTCATGGGCGGGACAAGCAGCATATTTTGTCTGAAAAATCAACCAAGAGGGGCGCTTCATGCTCGGCAGGCCGCCGCATTCAGGGGGGCGGCGCAATCAAAATCTCGTGTCGTGGCGCATCGTGCGAGGCCTGTGGCCAACGGACCAGCGAGGCGCGGCCAGCATCCGTGAGATCGTAGAGGCCGCGGTCGACGCGCGCGAACCAGCCATAGACATTGTGCTGCAGAATCTTCGGCGCGATCGGCGTCAGAGCCTTCAGATCGCGCGGCCGTTTGGGGCCATCCACAAGCGCGAAGGCGCAGGTGAGGGCGCTTTGGCGATAGGCGGTCATGATCGGATTGCGTGATCCTCCGCCAGCGACTGGATCGCCGCGGCGGCGCTGGTGCTCATCAACAAGGCGAGAGCGCCGTCGCGCATTCTTGCGCGGCTCCGGCGCGGCAGGACTGACAAGCACTTCGACCTTGTCATTGGCTGTCACGCCAAGCATGCCGAAGCCAAGCCGACGGCAGAGATTACGGAACCGGGCGTCGCTTTCGCGCCCCTTGCCACGAGCCGACATGCGCGCCGCAAGCCATACTTCGTCGCAAACGGCCGCACGGTCGACACCTTGCAGCACCAGTTCGAGATTGAACTGCAGCTTCAATTCACAGATGACGACCACCGGCGGCTCGCCCTCGCGCAGCGCAACGATGTCGCAGCCGCCGATTTCCCCCTTCACGACGAAGTCGAGATTTTCGAGGAACCGCTTCACCGGCGCATAAAGAGAGGTCTCGTTCATGCCTGAAGGTCTAGCCGATTCGACGACAAAAAGCGTTCTGCACGCGGCCGCCCGAAGCCATCTTTCAATCTGAACGATACCCCAAGAATCCGGCAGCCACTGCAATCCATCGGCGGATAACTAGGCAATATTAGCCGGTTCGGCCTCACGTTTTCGCCCCGTGATCATGGCCCGGACCAGGTTTTCGCGATGGCGAAAGCTGGCCAGCGCGACGCCGGCAATATGGAACAGGACCAGCACGAGTAGGCCGTGCGCGGCCAGGCTGTGCGCCGCTTCGACCCACGACACGCCGAAATAGGCGTCTGTCGTCATCAACCAACCGGTCATTGCGGTCGACCCCATTGCCGCGATCAGCACGATCACCATCACGCCGCCAGCCGGATTGTGGCCGATATAGCGGGCTTCACGACCGCTGACTAATGCCAAGAGATAGCGCAGCACCGTTGCCGGATGGCGCACGAATTGCGAGAACCGCGCATAGCGCGTGCCCACAATGCCCCACAAGAGCCGCATCGCGACGAGCGAGGCGGCCGCATAGCCAGCCCAGTGATGAATAGTCTCGGAAGAATGCGAGGTGAGCCAGGCGGTGACAAAGCTGAGCACCAGCGCCCAGTGGAAGCTGCGCACGATCCGGTCCCAGACGCGCACCATTTCTGGCGATCGGTGCGCGTCCATGACTGCCGAGCCGCTCTGATCAGTTTTCGCCGGCTTCGGCATTGTCGAGCTTTTCAAGGGTCTCGGCATTATAGGCCATGTTCACCTTCTTGCCGGCCTTGTCGACCGCGTAAACTTCGTAGCAGCCCTTCTCGACCTTGATCTGGCGCACGGTGAGGCCTTCGCCAGTCAACTGCGCCTCGAGTGTTGCCTTGGGCTTGAATTGCGATTTTGGGGCGGTGCTGCAGCTGCCGCCGGCAGCAAATGCCGGCCCTGCAATGACGCCGGCGAGGGCGGCTAGAATAAGAGTGCGATACATGATGGCTCCATTCGGAATGGTTGGGCGCGGAGGTCGAGCCTGGGGTGGGATTCGATCAGTTCCGGTCAGACGGCGGATGACCGTCATGGGTTCGGCATAACCATTTCAACCTGACAACTGGCTGACAGCAGAAATCGTGCCGCGGCCGGATCGCGCCGGCCATACCTCCTCTGTCAGCTTGTTGTCAGCGTGGCTGTTCTAGCCCGGCGCCGCGACCAAGAATCATTCCCAATCAGCGCTTGCGGGTCGCCGCAAACGATCAGGAGCTTTTCGAACATGCAGCCTTTCAAAACCGGACTGGTCCTTGTCCTACTAGCCGTATCGGCACCCGCCTTCGCCAACTCGATCGTGAACGTCAAGCTTTGGGACAAGGAAGGCGTCGCGAACCCGGAAGCAAAGATGGGAATGGGCATGCCGGCGAACATGAGCATGGCAACCATGAGGATCAAGCTGGATCAGACCGTCGTATCCGCGGGCAAAGTTATCTTCGAAGTTCAGAACAGCTCCAAGGACACGGTCCATGAGATGATCGTGGTGCCGGTCAGCGACCCCAAAAAGACGATGCTGCCCTATGTGCCAAATGAAAACCGCGTCAACGAGGATGCGGCAGGCCATCTCGGCGAAGTGTCCGAGCTTGACCCGGGCAAGACCGGATCTCTGACGCTCGACCTCAAGCCAGGCAACTATGCCGTCTTTTGCAATATCCCCGGCCACTTCATGAACGGAATGTGGGCGACCATCCTGGTCAAGTAGGCGGTGATTGAGGTAACCGCCGCGCCGATAAGGGGCGGCGGGTTCTCTGGTTCATGCCCGTCGATGTCAGCTGCCAGGTCTTCATGCTCGGCACTGGACGGTTCGATGGTTGTGGTGGGATTGGAGCTTCCGAACACCATGTCGAAGACAGGCATTTGCCATAGCGGAGCGCACCCAGCAATCCGACTGAGCATCGCCTGGCCTCATCGCCGCGAATAGGCTGCCCGACAAACCGACATCACGGTGTCGCGCAGCCAACGATGCGCCGGGTCGGCGTCCATGCGAGGATGCCACATCGCCGATATCTTGAACTCTGGAACAGGGAGCGGAAGCTCGAAGCTTTCGAGACCTGTCGTCGCGACGGGGCCACTGGTGTTACCCAGACACGAATGCGGCACGGTCGTCACCAGATCGGATTGGCCTGCGATCCGCATGGCATCGGGGTAGCCTGGCACCACGACCACTACCGTCCTTTGAAGACCCAGTTTCTGCAAAGCACCATCGATGGGCTCGGCAACATTGCCTTCCCGTGACGCAACGATATGTTTGCAGGCGGCATACCGTTCGGGCGTAACCCCAGCACCAGCCAGTAGCGGATGCCCCACACGAGCCACGCCGACATATCTGTCATAAAACAGGAATTGGGTGCGGATTTCGGGCGCCGACGTTCCAAGCAGGCCGATCTCCAGGTCAATGAGACCTTCGCGAAGCGGACGCGCGTCCTTGTCGGGCTTGGGTGCAAAGCGCAGGCGGATGCGCGGCGCCGCCTGGGTTATGGCAGTCACGACGGGGCCGGAAGGAATTCCAGGAACGCTTCGCTGGCGCGAATGGTGAACGTCAGTTCGAGTGCAGCCACGTCCAGCTGCGTGTTTTGTGGCCGAAGAACCGCTCGCACATCCCGGGTAAGCTCATGGACGCGACCGCGCAACTCGGCAGCGTGCGGCGTGGGCACAAGCCCGCGCCCGGCCCGGACGAGCAGCGGGTCGCCTGTGGCTGCCCGAAGCCGTGTAAGCGTCCGGCTCATGGCCGAGGAACTCAAGCCGAGGCGGCGGGCTGCTCCCGTCACACTGCCTTCGGCAAGCAGCACGTCCAGCGCCAAGAGCAGGTTCAGGTCGACATTGTCCATCAGGCAAGCCTATCCCTGCTTCGCCCGACATAGCGCCGGACGCAACTATACTTTGAATTTGACGCGTCTGGCGCCTCGCATCCGGTTGCTCCTATCTGCGGTTACCCCAGCCAACGAGAGAGATGCACCCATGTCCGCTAGCGTTTTGAACACTCCATCCGGCACGATCCTTCTGATCGGCGCCTCTCGCGGCCTCGGGCTCGCCATGGCAGCCGAATTCCTGAAGAAGGGATGGAACGTGGTCGGCACGGTCCGCAGCAGCGGCCGGACCAAGCTGCACGATCTCGCGGATGAATTCGAAGGTCGGCTCGAAATCGAAACGGTGGACATCTGCGAACCGGATCAGGTTGCGGCCTTGCGCGACCGTCTGTCGGGCAGGGTGTTCGACATGCTGTTCGTCAATGCGGGGTGTCAAACAACCCGGCTGAAACGATCGCGGATGTGACGACCGACGAGTTTGTGAGAGTGATGGTCACAAATTCGCTGAGCCCGATGCGCGTTCTCGAGAGCCTGGAACAATACGTCCCGGCGACGGGTCTCGTTGGCGTGATGTCATCCGGTCAAGGAAGCATCGCCAACAACGAGACCGGCCGGCGCGAGGTGTATCGTGGCAGCAAGGCAGCACTCAACATGTTCATGCGCAGCTTCGCCGCCCGCCACGCCGGGACGTCGCGTGCCATGGTGGTCATGGCCCCCGGCTGGGTCCGCACCGAATTGGGAGGACCGGATGGTCGGTTGAGCATCGAGGAGAGCGTGCCTAGCCTGGTGAACGTCCTGCTTTCGAAGCAGGGCACCCCGGGTTTGCAATATGTCGACTATCTCGGCCGCACGGTTCCCTGGTGAAATGGTGACAGTCGGCGCCATGTCAGGCTTTGATGGCGGAGGAAGTGGGATTCGAACCCACGGTGAGCTTGCACCCACGCCGGTTTTCAAGACCGGTGCCTTAAACCGCTCGGCCATTCCTCCAGTGACTGTCCGTCACGTGCGAATGCTCTAGTGTGCTCGGCAAAGGCCTGTCAACCGGCATGCGTGAAGCGCGCATGTTTGGCGGAAGGCCACCGTGCGGCCCTCATCGTCACAATCCTGCCCGGTTCCGGCCACAATCGGTTAATACCGTAATAAACAATTCCTGCGCACAAAGGATCGGGGTTCAAGGCGCCGTTGGTATTGTCGAGTGAGTGCTTTGGCTCCTCTGCTGTTCAAACGACGGCGTCTTGATTGAGACTGTAGGGGATTTCAGGAAAATGCAGGCTACGACGCATCAGCGTCTTCGTCGCGCTTCCACGCTTACTCTGCTTGCGGCGTCGGCTGCCTTGCTGGCGGCTTGCGCGTCGCAGCCTGAGCCTAAGGGGATGGTCAATCCCAAGCCTCGTTCCAAGGAATATTTCGCCGAAACCGAATATGGTGTGAAGGCGAGCCCGCGCGTCCAATTCATGCGCCGCGGCGGCGGCCGCGACCAGCTCGGCAAGCCCTACCAGGTGCGCGGCAAGTGGTACTATCCAAAGGAAGACAAGAAGGGCTACGCGAAGGTCGGCCTGGCTTCCTGGTATGGCGACGCCTTCCACGGCCGGCTAACCGCCAATGGCGAAGTCTACGACATGACGCATCTGACGGCGGCGCACCCGACCATGCCCCTGCCAAGCTATGCCCGCGTCACCAACCTCGAAACCGGCAGTTCGGTTATCGTGCGCGTCAACGACCGCGGCCCCTATCACGAGGGCCGCATCATCGATGTCTCCGAGCGTGCCGCGCAGATGCTCGACTACGCCAAGGTCGGCACCGCGAAGGTCAAGGTCGAATATGTCGGCCGCGCACCGCTCGACGGCAATGACGATCAATACCTGATGGCCTCCTACCATCCAGGCAACAGGATTCCGGATCCGTCGGATGGCTTGCCAACCGGCGTCATGGTGGCCATGAATGGACCGTCGCCAAGCGTGCCCGTGGGTGCCGCCGCCGTACCGTTCCCAGGCCAGTTGACGAATTCGGGGCAAGCGTTCGACGCGCAGCCGTCCCTGTCGGCGCAGGCACCCGCATTCGGCGATCTGGCGCTGCCCAGTTTCGGGCCGATCGTACCCGAGCGCCCGGCGATCGGCCTGCCGCCGCAGTCGCCCTTCGCCATGGCCTCGCTGAACTATGCGGATGAACGTGTGCGGCGCGCCGATGTGTTTGCCGCGCTGGATGACAGCGGCATGTCGCCCGCCGACATCCTGCGGTCGTGGAAGAAGTCCAGCCCGCAAGCCTCGCCCGCCAACGCCGACTATGTTGCTGCTGGTACGTTTGACAACGCCACCGAAGCCAAGCGCGTGGCCGCGGCACTTGAACCCTTCGGCAGAACAGAGATCCAGCGTTCCGATCTCAACGGCAATGACTGGTATGCGGTCAATCTCTATCCGTACGGCCATGGCGGCCTGGACGAGTTGCTGCAGGCCGCATGGTCGCATGGCGCACCCGATGCGCTTGCAGTGCGCAACTGAATTACCAGCCCGATTTCCGCTGAACAGTTGATCCGTCACAGTTGATCCATCCTGGAAAAAGCCCGATAGTTTCGCGGGCTTGCCGGAGGGACCGGCCAACGGATTGAATTTCATGCAGTTTCGCTTGCTCCAGCCTTTTGCCGGGTTTTTGCTCCTCGGCTTTCTGCTTTCACTCGCTCCAGCCCAAGCGCAGCTTTTCGAGACCAAGGCCACACAGGCCTTCATGATCGATGCCGACACCGGCACGGTGCTGTTCTCGAAAGATGCCGACAAGCCGATCCCGCCGGCCTCGATGGCCAAGCTGATGACCATGGAAGTGGTTTTCAACGCGCTGAAATCCGGACGCCTCAAACTCGACGACACGTTCGTCGTGAGCGAAAACGCCTGGCGCAAGGGCGGCGCCCCGTCGGGAACATCGACGATGTTTGCCAAGCTCAAATCGGCGATCCGGCTCGAGGATTTGATCCAGGGAGTGACCGTGCAGGCGGCCAATGACGGCTGCATCGTCATCGCCGAAGGCATGGCCGGGTCCGAGGACAATTTTGCCGCTGAGATGACCGAGCGCGCCCACCAGATCGGCCTCAAGACATCGACTTTCGTCAATTCGACCGGCCTGCCGGCCGACGGCCAGCAGACGACGGTGCGCGAATTGGCGTTGCTGGCGCTGCATCTGTGGCGCGATTACCCGGATTTCTATCGCTACTATGGCCTGAAGGATTTTACCTGGAACAAGATCTCGCAGAAGAACCGCAACCCGCTGCTGGCGATGGATATCGGCGCCGATGGCCTGGCTGTCGGCGCGAGCGAGGCGTCGGGATTCGGCATCGTCGCTTCGGTCAGCCATGACGGCACGCGAGTGATCATGGCGATGAGCGGGTTGGCCAACGACAAGGAGCGTGCCGAGGAGGCGCGAAAGCTGCTCGACTGGGGCGCGCGCTCCTTCCAGAAGACCGAGATCTTCGCCAAGGACGAGGTGGTCGGCGAGGCCCAGGTTTTTGGCGGTGCGAAGTCCGGCGTGACGCTGAAGGCAAAGGGGCCGATCGACATCTTCCTGCCGATCACCAACCGCGACAAGCTGACGGCCAGGATCGTCTACACCGGCCCGGTTGCGGCACCCGTGGAGGAGGGCCAGCCGGTGGGTGCGCTGCGCGTCTTTATCGGCGACACGCTGAGCCAGGAGACGCCGCTTTTCGCCGCTGAATCGATCAGTATCGGCACGTTGCCGCAGCGCGCGCTCGATGCCGTCAAGGAACTGGCAATCGGCTGGCTGCGATAATGCGTGTCGCTCAAAAGTGGCCACGGTTTTGAGACAACGACATGCATAAAAGCAAGAATCCGACAGCATGGACGTTTTCCCGAACGCGGACTATCTAGAGTGCAACAATCCACATGGACAAAGGCCCTTTCGATTGGCGCGCGGATTTTTCATCACCTTCGAAGGCGGCGAAGGCGCAGGCAAGTCGACGCAGATCGAGCGGCTGGCGAAGAAGATGCGCGCCAAGAAGTATGATGTCCTGCTGACGCGCGAACCCGGCGGCTCGCCGGGCGCCGAGGCAGTCAGGCATGTGCTGCTGTCGGGTGCGGCGGAGCCATTCGGACCGAAGATGGAGGCGCTGCTCTTTGCCGCCGCCCGTTCCGACCATGTCGAGCAGCTCATCCGGCCGGCGGTCGAGCGCGGCTCCGTCGTGCTGTGCGACCGTTTTCTGGATTCCTCGCGTGTCTATCAGGGCGTCACCGGCGGGATCGACCCGGCATTCATGCAAGCGCTGGAGCAGGTCGCCATAAACGGCATGATGCCCGATATGACACTGATCCTGGATATCGATCCGGCCGAGGGCCTGAGGCGAGCAACGCAGCGGCGCGGCGCCGAAGCGGAGGCCGACCGCTTCGAGAAGGAGACGCTCGCTATCCATCAGGCACGGCGCGATGCTTTTCTGGCAATCGCTGAGGCCGAGCCGGGACGCTGCATCGTCATCGACGCGTCCGCCGACCCCGATACGGTGGAGCACGTCGTCACCGCGGCCGTGTTCGCGGCATTAGAGGCGAGGGCGCCCGCGCGCAACAGGCAGGCCGCACCGGTATGATCTTCGAACGCATTGCGCCCGAACAGCATGACACGCTGGACGGCGTGCCCGAACCGTCGGAAACGCCGCGTCTGGTCGGGCACGGGCAAGCAGCCGGCATGCTCGCCGCCGCCTATCGGTCGGGAAAGCTGCCGCATGCGCTGATCTTTTCCGGACCGGTCGGCATCGGCAAGGCGACGCTGGCCTTCCATCTGGCGCATCACCTGCTGAAGCACCCAGCCTTCGCGCAGGCACCGGAAAGCCTTGCCGCTCCCGATCCGGCCTCGCCGCTGTTTCGCCAGATCGCGACCGGGGCGCATCCGGGCGTACTGCATCTGACCCGCCCGCTGAACGACAAGACCAAGAGCTTCAAGACCGTGGTCACCGTCGACGAGATCCGCAAGGTCAACCGCTTCCTGTCGCTGACCTCGCATGACGGCAGCTACCGGGTTGTCATCGTCGACCCGGCCGACGACATGAACACCAATGCCGCCAATGCCTTGCTGAAGAATCTCGAGGAGCCGCCGGCACGAACGCTGTTCATTCTCATCGTCCACGCCCCGGGCAGCCTGCTGCCGACGATCCGTTCGCGCTGCCAGGTGGTGCGCCTGACGCCGCTCGACACCGACGATTTGCTGGCGGTGCTGAAAACCGCCGACCCGCCGCCACCGGACGATCCGGCCGCGCGGGCAGCACTTGTCGAGCGGGCAGGGGGCAGCGCCCGCAACGCGATACTGCTGACGCAGTATGGCGGGCTGGAGATCGCCCAGACGCTCGATGCGCTGGTGGCGAAGGGAAAGAGCGACGTCAACGGGGCCCATCGGCTCGCCGAAGTCGTTGCCGGACGCGACCAGGCGATCCAGTTCGATATCTTCAACCGCCGGGCGCTCGACCTCCTGTCGGACGCGGCAAGCCAGGCTGCGCTGTCGGGCGATCTCGCGCGGGCCAAAAACCTGGCGGACACTTGGCATGAGGCGCTGGAAGCTATATCTGAAACCGACACCTACAATCTCGACAAAAAGCAGCATGCCTTGACCATGATCGACCGCCTGAATTCTGCGATGCGAATGTGACGGCCTTTTTTTGATGCATGCCGTTGCCCCAAAACCGGGGCCACTTTTGGGCGGCATGCATCGGGCTCGGGATGGCAATCGCCATTCCGATGCGATATCCACCGCCACGGCTTCCATTCAGACATTCATGATGGTTCATTCATGTCACGCGACACATTCTACATCACGACCGCGATTTCCTATCCGAACGGCAAGCCGCATATCGGCCATGCCTACGAGCTGATCGCGACCGATGCGCTCGCACGCTTCCAGCGGCTCGACGGCAAGCAGGTCTTCTTCCTCACCGGTACGGACGAGCACGGCATCAAGATGCTGCAGACGGCCAAACGCGAAGGCATTTCGGCGCGCGAACTGGCCGATCGCAACGCGGCCGATTTCAAGCGCATGGCGACCGCGCTCAACGCCTCCAACGACGATTTCATCCGGACCACCGAAGAGCGGCATTACGCGGCCTCGCAGGCGATCTGGAAGGCGATGGACGGCAATGGCGACATCTACAAGGGCGGCTATGCCGGTTGGTACTCGGTGCGCGACGAAGCCTATTATGGCGAGGAGGAGACGGAGGTCCGTCCCGACAATATCCGCTATGGGCCGCAGGGAACGCCGGTCGAATGGGTCGAGGAAGAGAGCTATTTCTTCCGGCTGTCGGCCTATCAGGACAAGCTCATTGCGCTCTATGAAAGCCAACCGGACTTCATCGGCCCCGCCGAGCGCCGCAATGAGGTGATGAGCTTCGTCAAATCCGGACTGAGGGATTTGTCGATCTCGCGCACCACATTCGACTGGGGTGTGCCCGTGCCGGGCGACGAGAAGCACGTGATGTATGTCTGGGTCGACGCGCTGACAAACTACATCACAGGCGTCGGCTATCCCAATGAAAATGATGAGAAATGGCGTTTCTGGCCAGCCGATGCGCACATCATTGGCAAGGACATTGTGCGCTTCCATGCGGTTTACTGGCCGGCCTTCCTGATGTCGGCGGGCATCCCGCTGCCGAAGCGCGTTTTCGGCCACGGCTTCCTGTTCAACCGCGGGGAGAAGATGTCGAAGTCGGTCGGCAACGTCATCGACCCGTTCACCATGGTCGAGCATTACGGTGTCGACCAAGTGCGCTACTTCTTCCTGCGCGAGGTGCCGTTCGGCCAGGACGGCAGCTACAGCCATGAAGCGATCGTCAACCGCACCAATGCCGACCTCGCCAACGGTCTCGGCAATCTGACGCAACGCTCGCTGAAGATGATCGCTGCGAATTGCGGTGGTGTGGTGCCGCAGCGTGGCGAGTTGACCGAAGCCGACAGGGCGATCCTTGACCAGGCGGTGGAAGCGCTTGGCACGGCGCGCAAGGCAATGGCGGAGCAGGGCATCCATCTGGCGTTGGCGGCGATCTTTGGCGTAGCCGCCGAAGCTGATCGTTATTTCACGTCTCAGGAGCCCTGGGCGCTGAAGAAGACCGACCCGGCGCGGATGGAAACGGTGCTGTGGACGACCGCCGAAATCGTTCGTCGCGTCGCACTTCTGAGCCAACCCTACATTCCGGGCTCGGCGACGAAGCTGCTCGACCTGCTGGCGGTGCCGGCGGACAAGCGCGATTTCGTGCATGTCCATGCCGACCATGCGTTGGTTTCCGGCACGGCATTGCCTGCACCGGAAGGCGTCTTTCCGCGTTACGTCGAACAGCCGGGCGCGAACGCCTGATGCTTGTCGACAGCCACTGCCATCTGGATTTTCCAGATTTCGCCGAGGAGCGGGCGGCCATTGTCGCCCGCGCCAAAGCGGCCGGCATCGGCCGCATGGTGACGATCTCGACCCGTGTGAAGCGCTTTCAGCAAATCCTTGAAATCGCGGTGACTTTCGACGAGGTCTATTGCTCCGTCGGCACCCATCCGCACAATGCCGCCGAAGAACTCGACGTCACCACTGCCGAGCTCGTGCGTCTGTCGGCTCACCCCAAGGTGGTGGCGATCGGCGAGGCCGGGCTCGACTATTTCTACGACAAGGCGCCGCGCGATGCTCAGGCACAGGGCTTTCGCACCCACATTGCCGCTGCCCGCGAGACCGGGCTGCCGCTCGTCATCCATTCACGCGATGCCGACGACGACATGGCGGCTATTCTCGAGGATGAAACAGGGAAGGGCGCCTTCCCTTTCATCCTGCATTGTTTCTCCTCGGGACGCCGGCTGGCCGAAGTCGGCGCCGCGCTCGGCGGCTATGTCTCGTTTTCGGGCATCCTGACGTTCAAGAACTCGCCGGCGCTGCGCGCCATCGCCGCCGATTTACCGCACGACCGGCTGCTCGTCGAAACCGATGCGCCCTATCTCGCGCCCATCCCGTTTCGCGGCAAGCGCAACGAGCCTGCCTATGTCGCACACACCGCCAAGGTGCTGGCGGAGACGATCGGCGTCAGCGTGCAGGAAATCGCAACGTTGACGACCAACAATTTCTTCCGGCTGTTTGAGAAAATGCCGCGTCCGGATCTACGGAGCGCCTAGAGCATGACTGACCGGCTGCGCCTCACCATTCTCGGCTGCGGCTCGTCGCCAGGGGTACCGCGCATCACTGGTGACTGGGGCAATTGCGATCCGGGCAATCCAAAGAACCGGCGTATGCGCACTGCTGTGCTGGTCGAGCGGATCACGGCGAATGGCGCTCGGACGACAGTCGTCATCGATACCGGACCGGATTTTCGTCAGCAGATGCTGATGGCAGCGGTCAGGCGCATCGACGCTGCTGTCTACACGCATCCGCACGCCGACCACATTCACGGCATCGATGATCTGCGCGGCTTCGTCCACGATCAGCGTCACCGGATCGATGTCCATGCCGACGAGCCGACAATGCTGCGGCTGCGCCAGGCGTTCGGCTACTGCTTCGAGACGCCACCAGGCAGTTCCTATCCGCCGATCGTCAGCGCCCATATCATCGACCACGCCACGCCTGTTGTGATCGAAGGAGAGGGGGGTGCCCTCACCTTCGAGCCCTTGCCGCAGATCCATGGCGACATCATTTCGCTGGGCTTCCGCATTGGCGGGCTGGCCTATTGCCCTGATATCAGCGACTTCCCCGACGCCACCGCCAAGCGACTGCGCGGCCTTGATGTCCTGATCATCGACGCGCTGCAATACAAGACGCACCCGAGCCACATATCGCTTGGCCAGGCGCTTGAATGGATCGAACGGCTGGCGCCGAAACACTCTGTCCTGACGCACATGCACGTGCCGTTGGACTACGCTACGGTGATGGCCGAGACGCCGGACACCGTAGTGCCGGCCTATGATGGCATGGTGATCGAAATTCCTTATGAATCAGCGCCATAACCACGTTTTTTCATTTCTCTGTTCGCTTCTTCGGTTGGAATATCAGTGGTGTGCCGATGCGCTCGTAGCCCATGCGGGGGTACAGCAGCGTCATGGACGCCCCATTCCTCGTTGCGGTAGTCGCGCGGATTCTTGCGCGCGGCATCTCGTATCAGCCACAATGACCCGACGCGGCTGGCCTCGTAAGGAAACGTGCGGCTTTTGTCGGTGCTGTATCCATGTACGAACACCTCGATCGCCACTTCGATCTCACGCTTTGTTGTCGTCATTCTTGCAGCGTAGCGTTGGCGATCCGCTCAACGCAACACGCATCGGTAGTGCCAAGCCTATGAAAATCAGCGGCAATTCCCATCCCCTGGTCAATACGATAGTTCCATAATCTATCTTATGCGACTTTC
The DNA here is from genome assembly GCF_000472785.1 of Mesorhizobium loti CJ3sym. Classification (GTDB taxonomy): domain Bacteria; phylum Pseudomonadota; class Alphaproteobacteria; order Rhizobiales; family Rhizobiaceae; genus Mesorhizobium; species Mesorhizobium loti_E. Next base: position 47,374 of record NZ_AXAL01000025.1, on the reverse strand, counting down.
AGACGTGGGCCCGGAGACAGCGAAATGTGTCGTCACGCGTGCTAACCTCCCACCCAATATCATCAGGACCATCAAGAAAATGACCGCATCGTTTCTCGGCTTTCCCGATCGCCTCGCCGATGGCCGCACGCCTCGTGCGGTGATCTTCGGAGCCGGCCACGGCAGCACCTATCCCGGCAAGCACAGCAGCGGCCATGCCTTGGCGGCCGACGCGATCCGCGCAGCCAGCAAGGATGATGCTTCGCTCGTCGAGCATTGGGATTTCGATCTCGGCGGGCCGCTGTTCGACGGCAAGCCGATCTCCTGCGTCGACGCCGGCGACATCTTGACCATCCTGCATGACAATGCCGGCAACCGCGCCCGGATCGAGGCGAAGACGCGCGAAGTCCTGTCCTTACCGGCCGTCCCGATCCTGCTTGGCGGCGATGATTCCGTCGTCATTCCGTTCCTTGCCGGCTTTGCCGACCACGGACCGGTCTGGATCCTGCAGATCGACGCCCATATCGACTGGCGCGACGAGGTGCATGGCGAACGCTACGGCTATTCGAGCCCGATGCGGCGAGCGAGCGAGATGCCGCATGTCGCCGGCATGGTGCAGGTCGGCCTGCGCAGCGTCGGCAGCGCGCGCCGCGCTGAAATCGAAGCAGCGCAGCACTATGGCAGCCGTTTCGTGACCGCGCGCGAGGTTCATACTCAAGGTGTGAAGGGGGCGCTCAGGCATGTTCCGGAAGGCGCACGGGTCGTCGTCACCTTCGATTGCGACAGTCTTGATCCCGGCATCATGCCGGGCGTGGCGGCGCGTACGCCGGGCGGCCTCACCTACACACAGGTGATCGACCTGATCGCGGGCCTCGGCAAGCGGGCCAGGATCGCTGGATTCGACCTTGTCGAGCTCTATCCGCCCGCCGACATTGACGGCCTGTCCGCCCTCACCGCTGCGCGTCTTCTCGTCAATGTGATCGGCGCCATCGTCCGGCAGGTTTGAGAGCTGGCTTCTCTTTCGGCGGTCAGGTCTCCGCGTGGCTTTTATGTGGCGCCGGCCGCTGAAATGCGACGATGGACGCCGTCCAGGCTTTCCGCCAGCGCATCGAAGACGTTACGGGCCGTGAGTTCGTTCAGGACCTGCTCATTAATGCCGCCACGGGTCGCATAGTCCTGGGCCAGATGGGTGAAGTCCGCATCAGGCGCCGCATCCGGAGCGTGGCCAAGTGCATTGAAGAGCGCGGCGATATAATCGCGCCCCTTGGCGTCCGGAACGTCATGCGCTTTCAGCCAGCGATGAATCGTATCGAGGTATTTGAAATACGTCGCATAGGTTGCGGTCACGACGCTCAACGCATCGAATTCGCTGGAACTCTCGACCTCGATCACCTTCCCCAGCCCGCCCAGCAACCCCGTCACGTCCGGATCGGGCGGGTAAACGATCGTCGCTCCGAGCCGGTGAGCGATCATCGGCATGGGAAGCGCCTTTGTCACGCGGCTCGCGGGTGCGGTCAAGCCGACGATTTCCTCACGCGACAGGGTGGCGATCAGGCTGATGAGGTGATGGTCGCGCCGAAACTTCAATTCGGGCAGCACCTGGTGGGCAATCTGCGGCCGCACCGCTAGCATGACGGTGTCGCATGCATCGAGCACCGCCTGATTGTCGGCGGCGACATCAACATTCGGATAGCGGGAAGCGAGATCCGCTGCGATCTCTTCATTGCGCGGCGACAACACCACCGAGACCGGATCGCCCTCGAGCGATTTGAGCCCGGTGACAATGGCTGCAGTAAGCGCGCCCGTACCGATGAAGCCAAGTTTGATTTGATGTCCCATGGTTTTCCGTCTGGTCGTCCGCTGGTCACAACGGCCCCTGCTCCAAGCTGATCCGGTAGCTCAGCGACCGCTTCGCGCCCGGTTCGATCAGAATCACGCCAGGTTTGTCGGTGAATTCGCCGTCGAAATCGGCCGGGCTTGCCACGCCGTGCCAGGGCTCGATGCACAGGAACGGCGCGCCGCCCGGCTTGGACCAGATGCCGAGCTCCTCTGCTCCCTGCCATGACATTTCGATCGCAGGACCACGGTCGGCGGTGTAGCGTACGCTGGTGCTGGCGGGCCGATCCAGGATAACGGCATCGTCATCGAACAGCCGCTCGGACAGTGCAAGCGTCCTGCCTTCGATGGGCGTTGGCCGCGATGATGGCAGCAACAGGCCATCCTTCAGGCGGCGGATCGGTGCCGGCTCGTCATTGGCAAAGGTCAGCCGATAGGCCTCCTTGGGCAATTCCGGCAGCAATGGCCAGTTGAACGCGGGATGTGCCCCAACCGATGCCGGCAACGTCTCGTCGCCGGTGTTGGTGACCTCCAAGGCCACACCAAGCTGCTGGCGGCTCAGTGTGTAGGTCACGGCAAGGCGAAAGGCGAAAGGGTAGTGCGCGCGCGTGTCGGCGTCGTCGGTCAGAACCAGCGTACAGGACCGAGTGCCCCTCTCCGCCCAGACAAACGGCTTGTCGCGCGCGAAGCCGTGCTGCGTCATCGGATAGGTCTTGCCGCGATGGCGCAGTTGGTCGCCCTTCAGCCGGCCGACGATCGGGAACAGCACCGGCGAATGACGCCGCCACTCCGGCCCGGCCTGCCACAGGAACTCAAATCCCTGCGCATCCCGTAGCGAAACCAGTTCGGCACCCTGCCCGACTATGACAGCCGAGATGCCGTCGCCATGAAGCGTTTGGCTGTCCTGTGCCACATGTCCTCCCGGGCTGGTGTTGAAGCAGGCGGCAGACTAGCAAAAGCTTCTGGGGACTCAAGGTGTTGCCGAAACGAATTGTGGCCGGAGGATCTCTCCTCCGGCCACCTCTCCGCATCAAGGGCGAGAACCCCGCCCTTGCCCACAGCGGATAGTCGTTACTCCCGCTCGCCGGTGAAGTTCAGCAGCAGCTGGAAGATGTTGATGAAGTTCAGATAAAGCGAGAAGGCGCCGAAGACAGCCAGCTTCTGGCGCGATTCCGCGTCGAAATTCTCGGCATACTGTTCCTTGATCGTCTGTGTGTCCCAGGCCGTCAGGCCGATGAAGACGGCAATGCCGATCACCGAAATGGCGAACTGCAGTGCGGTCGAGCCGAGGAAGATGTTGACGATGCTGGCGATCACCACGCCGATCAGGCCCATGATCAGGAACGACGAGAATTGCGTCAGGTCGCGCTTCGTCGTGTAGCCATAGAGGCTGGTGGCGCCGAACATGGTGGCGGCGATGAAGAAGGTGCGCGCGATGCTGGTGCCGGTGAAGACCAGGAACACCGAGGCCAGTGACAGACCCATCACCGCGCAGAAGGCCCAGAACATCGCCTGGGCGCTGGCCGCCGACATGGTCTGCATCTTGAACGAAAACAGCAGGACGAAGGCGAGCGGCGCTAGCATCACCACATATTTCAGCGGGCTGGAGAAGATCGGCACATAAAGTGCCGGCGTCGACGACACCAGGAAGGCGACCAGGCCGGTGACCACCAGGCCAAGGCCCATATAGTTGTAGACGCGCAGCATGTGCTGGCGCAGGCCCTCGTCAAAGACGGCTCCGGTTTGGGCGCCGGTGCCAACGCGATATCCCAGATTGGGCGTGTTCATTTGCAGTCTCCTTTATGGATCGGTCAGTAAAGCGTTCTGGCGAGCGTCTCGGCGGCGCGGTCGAGGTCATGGACCCCGCTCTTGGCGACCACCGCATAGGCGACCTCGCCGATCTGGAAATAGGCTGAGGAAATATCCCCCGAGGGCGCGACAGTCGGCTTGACCACGTCGAAGGTTCCCGGCCGGATCGCAAACAGCGACACCAACCCCATGTCCTTGGTGTCGACGGCCACCTCGACGCTCGGGCCGAAGCGCGAGGGATAGATTTGCACGTCGCGCACCTTCCAGTCCTTCGGCAGCGACGGCATGACGATCGCCGTCGCCGCACGGATCTCGCCGGTATCGTAATTGGGCGCTTCCGGCTGCGAGGGCATGGTTTCGCGCACCAGCGTCGTCCTGTGTGCACGCACCGCCTCATCGACATAGGCGGGCGGCTGCGGTGAAGCGACGACCTTGGTCACCGACATCGGCCCGACGATGCCGTTCGCCAGCCAGCCGGCGGCAACGAAGGCGGCAACGGCAGCAGCGCGCTGCAGCACGCCGAAGATGCGGCCCCGCGCCAGCCCCCTCTCCAGCCTTCGCGCTGCGTCAGCGGTCGCCGGCCGCGCCATGCCCTTGGAGCCAGCAAGCGCCACGCGCAGTTCGTCCCGCGTCCGCAGATCCGACATGACGCGCGCGGCGGTTTCCGGACGGGTCGACAGGAATGCCTCGACCTCGATGCGGCGGGTAACATCCATCTGGTCGTCGACATAAGCGTCGAGGTCGGTGTCGGTCACGGGGTCGACAAGAGCGCTCATGGCTCACCTCCCACAATCCTGAGATGATTCTTGCCACGCACTGGGGCGGCGTCTTCCATGCGGCGCAAGGCGGCGCGCGCCCTGCCGATGCGCGACATCAGCGTGCCCAGCGGCACGCCGGTAGCATTGGCCGCCTGTTGATAGGAAAGCCCTTCGATGGCGACCAAATGCAGCGCCGAACGCTGTTCTTCCGGCAGTTTGAAAAAGGCGTCCCGTACCTGCGCCAGGCGCACCGAATGCTCCTGTGGCGCCGGCGTGCTGGAATCTGCGAGGTGTCCGGCCTGTTCGACGCGCACCGCTTCCGAGCGGCGCGAGCGCATGCGGTCGACAAACGCGTTGTGAACGATCGACAGCAGCCAGGCTCGCAGGTTTCCACCCGCGCGGAAGGTGCCGCGCCGCTCATAGGCGCGCACCAGCGCGTCATGCACGAGATCCTCGGCGTCCGCACTGTCGCGCGTCAGCGACTGTGCGTAGCGCCGCAGCGATCCGAGCTGCCCTATGATGTCAAAGCGTGGCATCGACCGTTTCATGTCCTGTTTACGGAGCATGTGGGGAGTTTAATCCCGGCGGTGCGATTTTTTCTTTGGCGGGTTCGCCGAAGGGGCCGGGTTTGCCAGTACCCTCCCCCAGCTTGGTTTTCAGGGGCGAAGTGTTTTCGACGGTTTGGGAGTCGTTACACCGCAGGCGCGCAGAACCCATCTGCGGCCGTCGCTGCGAAAATCGGTGATGCTGAGCGGTTCGATATCGATCTTCCAACTGGCGGCAAGCGGCGCGCCGAGGACGTGCAGGATCGCTGTGCGAATGATGCTGGCATGGGTCACGGCGATTGTGTGACCACGCTCCGCCATTAACCGATCCATCAAGTCGGAGGTCCGGCGAGCAACCTCGGCCAGCGACTCGCCGCCATGCGGCGCCGCATTGGGCTCGGTAAGCCAGGCGCCTATGCCCTCGGGCTGCTCCGCCTGGACTTCCTCAAAACTCCGGCCGGCCCAGCGGCCGTGATCCTGGTCCGCCAGAAGCGGTTCGACCGATGCTTCGAGCGCCAGCGCCTCGGCGGTCTGGCGCGCGCGAAGCGCCGGCGCCGTCCATTCCCGGTCGGCGCGGCGCAACGTCCCGCGCATCGCCTTCGCCAGTGCCAACGATCGCGGCTCCAGCGGCTCGTCCCCCGGGAACGCCGCCCGCCGGGTAGCAGTCGTGGCGCCGTTGCAGATCATCGTCAGCCGCACCAGCATGAAGCAGTCATCCCTAAGCCGCCTTCAAAGCGGTGCATACGCTGTGATTAGAATAGCGGCTATCGTTTCGATCGAAAGGCCACACCCTTGGGCACCGCCGTCTGTTTCGCACAACTAAAAGCGCTGGTGCATCACGTCCGATTTGCGTATCACTCCGCCGCGCCAACGGAACCATAGCGATGTTCGAAGACCTTCAGCCAGCTCCCACCGACAAGATCCTGGCCCTGATCGGCCTCTATCGCGCCGATCCACGCCCCAACAAGGTCGACCTGGGCGTCGGCGTCTACAAGGATCGCGATGGCAAGACGCCGGTCATGCGCGCCGTGCGCGAGGCCGAAAAGCGGCTGCTCAATAGCCAGGACACCAAGACCTATCTCGGCCTCGCCGGCGATACCGGCTTCAATGCGGTGATGGCCAAGCTCGCATTCGGCCCGGGCGCCGACATGACGCGCATCCGCGCGGCTCAGGCGCCTGGCGGCTCCGGTGCGCTGCGGCTGGTGGCGGAATTGCTCAAGCGGACGCGTTCGGACGCGACCGTCTGGCTGTCGGACCCGACCTGGCCGAACCACATGCCGGTGATGCGTGCCGCCGGCCTGCAGATCCGCGAGTACCCCTATTTCGATGCGGCATCAGGTGCGGTTCGTTTCGACGACATGCTGGCGGCGTTGCGCACGGCCAGGAGCGGCGACGTGGTGCTGCTGCATGGCTGCTGCCACAACCCGACGGGCGCGAACCTGGACTCAGCGCAGTGGGAGGCTGTCACCGATCTGGTCGTCGAGCGTGGGCTGCTGCCATTTGTCGACATCGCCTATCAGGGCTTTGGCGACGGCCTCGAGGCCGATGCCCTTGGCCTGCGGCTGCTGGCGGCCAAAGTTCCGGAAATGGTCGTTGCGTCGAGCTGCTCGAAGAATTTCGCTGTCTACCGCGACCGTGTCGGTGCGGCGATGGTCCTTGCCAGGGACGGCGCGCAGGCGGATGTGGCTATGAGCCAGATGCTGTCAGCGGCGCGCGCCATGTATTCGATGCCACCGGACCATGGTGCTGCCGCGGTGCGCATCGTGCTGGAAGACGCCGTCTTGCGTGCGGACTGGGAAGCCGAGCTGGAAGAGATGCGACTGCGCATGCTGAGGCTTCGCGTGGCTTTCGCCGAGGCACTGCGCCGGCAGTCCAACTCCGACCGCTTCGACTTCGTCGCCAGCCATCGCGGCATGTTCTCCCGGCTTGGCCTTACGGAAGCACAGGTCGAGCGGCTGCGTGCCGAACATGGCGTCTACATGGTCGGCGACAGCCGCATCAACGTCGCCGGACTGCCCGAGGACGGCATGGATGACCTCGCCAAGGCGATCGTCTCCGTACTCGACTGAAGCGGTTCACCTGTGGACAAGGCCCCCTCGCCGGCTGACAGCGTTGGCAGCGCGTCGGGCTGCGGGATAGCATCCTGCGTATGACGCCATCCAAAGACATTTCGCGCCTGATCGAGATCATGGCGGCGCTGCGTGCGCCGAAGACCGGCTGTCCCTGGGACATCGAGCAGGATTTCGCGACGATCGCGCCCTATACGATCGAGGAAGCCTATGAGGTGGCGGATGCCATCGCGCGCGGCGATCTGGACGATCTGCGCGACGAGCTCGGCGATCTGCTGCTGCAGGTCGTCTACCACGCCCAGATGGCGCAGGAAGCGGGCGAATTTGCCTTCCCCGATGTGGTGCAGGCCATCACCACCAAGATGATCCGCCGCCACCCGCATGTCTTCGGTGACGAAAAAGCCCGCAGCGCCGGCATGGCCAAGGGCATGTGGGAAAAGATCAAGGCGCAGGAGAAGGCCGAAAAGCGAAGCGCCCGCCTCGCCCGCGGCCTCGACCCGGAAGACAATGGCAGCGGCTTTCTGGACAGTGTTCCCGTCGCCCTGCCCGCCCTGACGCGGGCGCTGAAACTTCAGGAGAAGGCTGCCCGCGTCGGCTTCGACTGGAGCGAGGCGGCGCCCATCCTCGACAAAATCGAGGAAGAGATCGGCGAATTGCGCGAGGCGCTGGCCAAGGGCGAAACGGCCGAGATCAAGGACGAGTTCGGCGACATGCTGTTTGCCGTCGTCAATCTGGGCCGTCACCTCAAGCTCGATTCCGAAGCAGCGCTCAGCGGCACAAATGAAAAGTTCCGCTCGCGCTTTCACTATGTCGAACGCGCGCTGGAGGCGTCGGGAAGCACACTGGAAAAAGCCACGCTGGATGAGATGGAAGCGCTCTGGCAGCAAGCCAAAGGCAAGACGTAAGCGAACTTACGCCTTGTTCTTGCGATGCAATCGGCTTTCGATCTCTTGCCGGGCCGTGTGCGTTGCCTTGAGCGAGATGGTCGCGCTGCCATCCTCATTGTCGGTGCGCGAAACGATGTCGCCATTGCGGTAGAGCCAGTCGACGAGGCCGAACTGCGCCGGCTCGATCGTCACCGTCAGTTCCTCCAGCTCGCCCGACATCCTGGTCTCGATCAGCGCTTTCAGCGCATCGATGCCTTCGCCTGTGACGGCCGAGATGGCGATCGGCGGCGCCTTGTTGGCGTCAGCGCCATCGGCAAGCAGACGCTCGCGATTGCCGTCGTCGAGTAGGTCGACCTTGTTCCACACCTCGATGACGCGCTTGGCATCACCGGCATCGACGCCAAGATCGGCGAGGATCCGTTCGACATCCTCGGCCTGCGCGGCGGTGTCGGGATCCGAGATATCACGCAGATGGATGACAAGGTCAGCCTCGACCACCTCTTCCAGCGTGGCGCGGAAGGCGGCGACCAGATGCGTCGGCAAGTCGGAAATGAAGCCGACCGTGTCCGACAGGATGATCGGCGTGCCGTGTGGCAGCCGCACCCGGCGAAGCGTCGGGTCGAGCGTGGCAAACAGCATGTCCTCGGCCAGCACGTCGGCTCCGGTCAGCCGGTTGAACAGCGTCGACTTGCCGGCATTGGTGTAGCCGACGATCGCCACCACCGGGAACGGCACCTTCTTGCGCTTGGCGCGGTGCAAGTCGCGGGTGCGGCGCACCGTTTCCAGCTCGTGCTTGAGCTTGATGATCTTTTCCTGCAACTGCCGCCGGTCGGACTCGATCTGGGTTTCGCCGGGACCGCCGAGGAAGCCGGCGCCGCCGCGCTGGCGCTCGAGGTGGGTCCAGCTGCGGACAAGGCGGCCCTTCTGGTAGTTGAGATGGGCAAGTTCAACCTGCAGCGTGCCTTCCTTGGTGCGTGCGCGTTCGCCAAAGATTTCAAGGATCAGCCCGGTACGATCCAGCACCTTGGCGTTGAATTCCTTTTCAAGATTGCGCTGCTGCACCGGCGTCAGCGGATGGTCGACGATGACCACTTCCGCATGACCCTCTTTGACGATCTCGGCGAATTCGGCGACCTTGCCGCTGCCGAGCAGTGTCGCAGGGCGCGGATCGTTGACGGTCACCACCGCCGTGTGAATCAAATCGAGGTTGATTGCGCGGGCAAGGCCGACCGCTTCGTCGTGACGGGCCTCGGCCGAACGCACCAGCCTTGGACGGTTCGTCTCGTCGTCGTTGCGCTGGTGGCGGGTAAGCACAGGCACAATGACCACAGCCCGGGTCGGACCCTTGGCTTCCGTCCCGGGATGATGTGCTGGTTTTCCGCGAACCGTGCCGTCCGCGTCCTTGTCACGTGCCAATCAGGCGCCCTGGCTTTCCTCGCCATCGAACATCTGAACCGGCTGGCTCGGCATGATCGTGGAAATGGCGTGCTTGTAGACGAGCTGGGAGTGGCCGTCGCGGCGCAGCAGGACACAGAAATTGTCGAACGAAGTGACCACGCCGGTCAGCTTCACGCCGTTGATGAGGAAGATGGTGAGCGGGTTCTTGCTCTTGCGAACTGAATTCAGGAACAGGTCCTGAAGGTTTTGCGATCGTTCCGCCATTGTTCTTGTCTTTCGCCGATCCCCTTCGGTTTGCAAGCCAATGCGCCAAATTGTCGGGCGCATGTCAAGCTCGCAAACACCGTCTTGTCGTCAGTAACGACAAGCAGAACGAGATATATTGATGTTCATTCCACCTGTGCGGTTATCAGGCTGGACTTTTTTCCGCAATGTCAAAAAAGGCCTGCCGCAACGAAAGTGTTATTGAGCCGGGGTGTCCATTGGCGACGGTATCGCCGTCTATCGACACGACGGGCATGGCAATCGTCGTCGCCGAACTGATAAACGCCTCGCGTGCAGCCTTGGCCTCGGCGACGGAAAACCCGCGCTCTTCGATCTTCAGCCCGAGCTTCGCCGCGACCTCGAACATGGTGGTGCGGGTGATGCCGCGCAGGATGCCATGTTCGGCCGGCCTGGTGACCAGAACGCCATCCCGGGTGACGATCCAGGCGTTCGACGAGCCGCCTTCCTTGACGTTACCGTCGGTGTCGACGAACCAGGCTTCCTGGGCGCCGGCCACTCTGGCCTTCTGCTTGGCCAGTACATTGGGCAGCAACCCGGTGCTCTTGATGTCGACACGATCCCAACGGTTCTCAGGCACAGTGATGACCGCGATACCCGTCTCGGCCCGTTTCGCGCCGGCGGCAGGATCGGCCTTCCTGGCGGTCACCACCAAAGCCGGCTTGGTATCCGCCGACGGGAAAACGAAATCGCGGCTGGCGACACCACGCGTCACCTGGAGATAGACAAGGCCGTTGACGACATCGTTGCGATTGACCACCTCGCGCAAGATGAGAGGCAGCACGCCTGGTGTTACCGGCCAGGCGATCGACAGTTCGCTCAGCGAGCGATTGAGCCGGGCAAGATGGCGCGGCATGTCGACGATGAAGCCACGCGCCACCTCGCAGACCTCGTAGACACCATCGGCGAACTGATAGCCGCGATCCTCGATATGCACGGAAGCGTCCGCGTGAGCGATGTAGCGCCCGTTGACATAGGCAATGCGCGGCATGGGTGGTCCCTCAGAAAAGTCCCAGCTTTCTTATGCGATTCCGCCGCTACCGTAACCGACAAATGCTTGGCCCAGGCGCGGCTGAACGGACGTCGCGCCTGTCAGACGCCCAGCGATTTAAGTTTGCGGTGCAGGGCCGAACGTTCCATGCCGATGAACTCGGCGGTCTTCGAGATGTTGCCGCCAAAGCGGTTGATCTGGGCGATCAGATAGTCCTTCTCGAACTGTTCGCGCGCCTCACGCAGCGGCAGCGCCATGATGTGCTGGTCGGACTGGTTGGGCGTGCGCGGCATGACGTCGCCGATCTCGGACGGCAGCAGATCCGCGGTGATCGGCGCGTCGACGTCGTCGCCGCGCGCCAGGATCATCAGGCGCTCGACATTGTTGCGCAGCTGGCGGACGTTGCCCGGCCAGTTGTGCGCCTGCAGCACGGCCAGCGCATCGTCGCCGATGCGGCGCGGCTTGATGCCGGCCTGGCGGGCGATCTGCTTCATGAAATTGTCGACGAGATAGGGAATGTCCTCGCGCCGCTCGGCCAATCCTGGCACCATCACGGGAACCACCGCCAGACGGTGGTAAAGATCCTCGCGGAAACGGCCGTCGGCAATCATCGCTTCCAGGTTCTGCGAGGTCGAGGAGATGATGCGGACATCGACCTTGACCCGCTTGGTGCCCCCTACCCGCTCGAACTGCTGCTCGACCAGCACGCGCAGGATCTTGTTTTGCGTCTCGCGCGGCATGTCGGCCACTTCGTCGATGTAGAGGATGCCGCGATGGGCTTCTTCCAACGCGCCGACCTTGCGTTCGACACCGTTCGATTCGGTACCGAACAGCTCGATCTCCATGCGTTCAGGCGTGATGTTGGCGGCGCTCAGCGTCACGAACGGTGAGCCCTTGCGTGCCGACAGCGTGTGAATGGCGCGCGCGGCCAGTTCCTTGCCGGATCCGGACGGGCCGATGATCATCACGCGGCTGTTAGTCGGCGCAACGCGCTCGATGGTCTGGCGCAGTTGGCTCATCGCCGACGACATACCGATCAGGTCGAAGGTTTCGCCGCTGCGCTGCTTGAGGTCGGAAACCTCGCGCCGCAATTTCGAAGTCTCAAGAGCGCGCTCGGCAATGAGGATCAGCCGGTCGGCCTTGAACGGTTTCTCGATGAAATCATAGGCACCGCGACGGATGGCGGAGACCGCCGTTTCGATGTTGCCGTGGCCGGAGATCATCACCACCGGCAAGGTGGGATGCATGGTCTTGATCTCATCCAGCAAGGCCAGGCCGTCCAGACGCGAGCCCTGCAGCCAGATGTCGAGGAAAATCAACCTCGGCGCACGATCAGCTATTGCCGCCAGCGCGCTGTCGGCGTCGAATGCCGTACGGGTTTCGTGACCTTCGTCGCTCAAGAGGCCCGCGACGAGTTCACGGATGTCTTCCTCGTCATCGACGATGAGAATATCAGACGCCATTACCGACCTTTTCAGTTTCTCTTTCGTGTTCCGTCTTGGCCTCGCCGCGCGACGGCGTGGCGGCCGCGGGCGGCAGGATGATCGAGATCATCGCACCACGCCCGCCATGGAAATCCGCAGGTGCATCATGTAGTTCCAGCCTGCCACCATGGTCCTCCACGATCTTCTTGACGATGGCGAGACCAAGCCCGGTGCCCTTCTCGCGTGTGGTCATATAGGGCTCGAGCAGCCGTTGGCGATTCTCCCGCGGCAGGCCTTTGCCATTGTCGATGACATCGATTCGAATCGCGCCATTCTGGCGGCCGGCTTGAATCCGGATTATGCCGTGCGAACCGTCCTTCTGTTCCAATCCGTCGATCGCTTCGGCGGCATTCTTGATCACATTGCCGAAAGCCTGCGCCATCAGCCGGCTGTCGAACGTGCCCTTGAGCGGTTCGGTGCCGAAGAGGCGCTCGAAGGTGATGTCGGCGCGGCTGACTTCGACCAGGAACGAAGCCTCGCGCAACGATTCGCGCAAATCGATGGCCTTCATCTCGGGCTTGGGCATGCGGGCAAAAGCCGAGAATTCATCGACCATGCGGCCGATGTCCTCGACCTGCCGGATGATGGTGTCGGTACACTGATCGAAAACCTCGCGGTCCTCGGTGATGACCTTGCCGTAGCGGCGCTTGATGCGCTCGGCCGAAAGCTGGATCGGCGTCAGCGGATTCTTGATCTCGTGGGCGATGCGCCGCGCCACATCGGCCCAGGCCGAGGAACGCTGGGCCTGAACCAGATCGGTGATGTCGTCGACCGTCACGACGTAGGATTTCTCCTCCGAGCCGTCGTCGCCGGCCTCGATGGTGATCTGCACGTTGAAGGTGCGCTCAGTGCCGGCGCGGAAGAATGTCACCTGCTCGCGGTAGACTGGCTTGCCCGACTGGCGGCCGATCTCGAAGACACGGCCGACATGCGGCAAAATGGCGGAAAGGTTCTGCCCGAGTGCCGCGCTGGCGGAGATGGCCAGCATCGATTCGGCCGAACGGTTGACGATGGTGATGATGCCATAGGGGTCGACGCCGATGACACCGGCGGTGACGCCGGCCAGCACCGCTTCCGAAAAGCGCCGCCGTTCATCGATCAGATCCTTGGCCGACAGGATCTCGTTGCGCTGGGATTTCAGTTCCAGAAGCATCTTGTTGAAGGTGTCGCCGAGCGAGGCGACATCCCCGTCCGATGGCCGCACCGGCACGGCGACGTCGAGATTCCCGGTCGCCACCTCGTCGGCAGCGCCTATGAGCTGGCGGATTGGCCGCACCAGCCGATCAGCGACGGCGATACCGGTCCAGATGGCCGACAGGATGATGATCAGCGTCAGCGAGAGATAGGGCAGCGCGAAGGCCACTTGCGAGGTGCGCCTGTTGTCTTCGAGATTGCGATATTCGTCCGTGTTGGACCTGACGATCTGCCGCGCCTTGATGACCTCCGGATCAACCAGCCGGATAGTGTAGAGGTAAACACCCTCGATCTCGCGTAGCTTGACGATGGCGCCCATGATGTTGCGGGTGCGCGGCTCGATCAGAACCGGCTTGCCGTCGGTGGCGGTGCTGACGGAGCCTTCCGGCGGTTCCGGCATGGCGAAATCGGCATCGGTCTGGGCGCTCATGACGAACGAGCCGTCGGACTTGATCAGCGCGGCGTGGGCCAGCGACCGACCCACAGCCTCCTTGTTGAGGAGGTCGAGAAAGCCTGTGCGATCAAGACCATAAAGCGTGCGCGACGCGTCGAGATCATAGGCCATCGACAGCGTCGTGCCCTGCAAATTGCGGGCATTTTCCTGGACATAGGCATCGGCGATCGAGAGTGAAGAATTGACGATCGTCTTGGTGCGAATCTCGAACCAGCGGTCGAGACCGATATCGAGCGTGATCGAGGCGATGATCGCCACCATGATGGCCGGAATGGCGGCAACCAAAGCAAACATGGCGACGATGCGCACATGCAGCCGCGAGGCCGCCTTGCCATGCCGGCGCGCCATAACGATGCGATGCACCTCGCGTCCAACCAGTGCCATGAGGAAGAGCACGAAGGCCGCATTGAGCGCAATCAGCGCCCAGGTCGTCTTGGCGTCAGGCGCGATCGGTGTCGCACCGACCAGGATGGTGAACGAAATGGCGGCCATGACCAGCGCGCCGATGACCGCCACCACGCCGGGCAACGCCAGCAGCCGGCGCCTGTCGCGTGCGCCGGGTTCGCTGAAAAGCGGTTGGTTGAGTGCAGGTGCTTGCGGAGTCATGTCGCCGTATTGAGCCAATGATTGCGTTCGATCTATGCAACGCATTGTGGCGATTATGCAACAAGTGTGACCGCGACGGGAATCTTTCACCGCCCAGTCCCCCGAAAAGAGCCGGCGTCAGATCAGCGCTCAGCCCGGCCGCGACGATTTGTAGACGTTGACGCCCAGTTCGCGAATCTTCTTGCGCAACGTGTTGCGGTTCAATCCCAGCAGCTCCGCGGCCTTGATCTGGTTGCCGCGGGTTGCCGTCATCGAGGCAAGGACCAGCGGGTATTCGACTTCGGACAGGATGCGCTGGTACAAGCCGGCGGGCGGCAATTCGCCGGCAAAAGAAGCGAAATAGCGCTGCAGGAAGTGCTCGACCGCCTGGCCGATGGAGAGATCGTCGGGAATCAGGTTGCCGCCGCCGGGCACAACGGGGCGCTCGCCAGTCTTCAGCTCCGCCTCGATGATCTCGGCGGAAATCTCATCTTGCGAATAAAGCGCGGCGAGCCGTCGAACCAGGTTTTCCAGTTCGCGCACATTGCCCGGCCACGGATAGCGCTTCATGAGTTCGATGCCGCCGGAAGAAATACGCTTGGTCTGCAGGCCCTCCAGCTCGCCCAGCTTGAAGAAGTGGCGAACGAGGTCAGGGACATCCTCCGAGCGCTCGCGCAGCGCGGGCAAGCGGAGCGGCACGACGTTGAGACGATAGAAAAGATCCTCGCGGAACAGTCCCTGGTTGATCAGCGTGCGCAGATCCTTGTTGGTGGCGGCGACGATGCGCACATCGGTCTTGATCGGCGTGCGGCCGCCGACAGTCGTGTATTCGCCCTGCTGCAGGACGCGCAGAAGGCGCGTCTGCGCCTCCATCGGCATGTCGCCGATCTCGTCAAGGAACAGTGTGCCGCCCTCGGCTTGTTCGAAGCGGCCGGTGGAGCGGTTCTGCGCGCCGGTGAAGGCGCCCTTCTCATGGCCGAACAGCTCCGATTCGATCAGGTCGCGCGGGATCGCCGCCATGTTGATGGCAACGAAGGGGCCGCCTCGACGGCGGCCATATTCATGCAGCGCGCGCGCCACCAGCTCCTTGCCGGTGCCGGATTCGCCCGAGATCATCACCGTCAGGTCGGTCTGCATCATGCGGGCCAGCATGCGGTAGATGTCCTGCATGGCAGCCGAGCGTCCGACAAGCGGCATCGCGTCGGGCTGTTCTTCGGGGTGCGTATCGATCTTCGGCCGGCGTGGTTCCGAAAGCGCCCGGTTGACGATGCTGAGCAGTTCAGTCAGGTCGAACGGCTTCGGCAGATATTCGTAGGCGCCGGTTTCGGATGCGCGGATCGCCGTCATGAAGGTGTTCTGGGCGCTCATGACGATGACGGGCAGCTCCGGCCGCGCCTTCTTGATGCGGGGCAGCATGTCGAAGGCGTTCTCGTCCGGCATCACCACATCGGTGATGACGAGGTCACCCTCGCCCGCCGCCACCCAACGCCACAAGGTCGAGGCGTTGGACGTGACGCGCACCTCGTGGCCGACGCGCGAGAGGGCCTGATTGAGCACCGTGCGGATGGCCGCATCGTCATCGGCGACGAGAATATTGCCGCGAACCGTCATTTGCGGTCTCCTTCACCGTCTTCTTCAGCGCCGAATGGCGTTTCCTTCCAGGCCGGCATCAGGATGCGGAATGTGGTTCCGCGCGGCGTCGAATCGCATTCGATGATGCCACCGTGCTCGCCGACGATCTTGGCGACCAGCGCCAGCCCAAGCCCTGAGCCGTTCGGCTTGGTGGTGATGAAGGGATCAAACAGGATCGGCAGGATATCCTCCGAGACGCCGGAACCATTGTCGCGCACGCAGAACTCCAGCGGCAGCGAGACGCGATCCTGCGTGCCCGGAACGGAAACGCGAATGCCCGGCCGGAAGGCGGTCGACAGAACGATCTCGCCCTGCGGGTCGCTGCCGATCGCCTCGGCGGCGTTCTTGACCAGATTGAGGAACACCTGGATCAGCTGGTCCCGGTTGGCGAAAACCGGAGGCAATGATGGATCATAGTCCTCCAAGATCTTGATTTTCTTGGCGAAACCATTCTTTGCAATCGCTTTCACATGATCCAGCACGACGTGGATGTTAACGGGGTAGCGATCGATCGGCCGCTCGTCGGAAAACACCTCCATGCGATCGACCAGCGAGACGATGCGGTCGGTCTCGTCGGTGATCAGCCGGGTCAGGGCGCGGTCCTCGTCGGATGCGGACAGTTCGAGCAACTGCGCGGCTCCCCTTATGCCGGAGAGTGGGTTCTTGATCTCATGGGCAAGCATCGCCGCCAGGCCGGTCACCGAACGCGCAGCACCGCGATGCGTCATTTGCCGGTCGATCTTGTCGGCCATCGACCGTTCCTGGAACATGACGACGACGGAACCCGGGAATTCCGGCACAGGCGCGACATAGAGATCGACGACTTTCTCGATGCCGAGACGCGGCGAGGACACGTCGACGCGATACTCGTTGACCGGAGCATGACGCTCGCGCACCTGGTCGACCAGCGTCAGCAAAGGGCTGCCGAAAGGAATGAGTTTCGACAGTGTGTTGCGGGCGAGCATATTCGCGCTCGAGCGGAAGAAGTCCTCGGCATCGGCATTGGCGTAGGTGATGAACCCATCCATATCGACCATGATCACCGGACGGCGGATGGTGTTGAGCACGATATGGGCGGCTTCCGCCATATCGGTGCCCTGGGTGGCGTTGGCGTTCATGCCGCACTCCGCAGGTTCAGGGATTGCGGATCGCGCGAAAACACATTTCGCAGCAAGGCAATGACACGGGTTGGTTCGAACGCGGTCAGGATGGCTTTTCGGTCGTCGTCGGCGACACCAACGACATGGCGATCGAGATACCAGCCCAAATGCTTGCGCGCCTGGCGCAAGCCGCTCTCGATGCCATAAAGCGCCAGCATGTCCTCGTAATGGGCGATGACATAGTCGGCCAATGCCGCGGGATTGCGCGGCACGTTGGTCGCCGTTTCGCCTGCTGCCGCGGCTGCGATGCCACCGGCGATCCAGGGCGCGCCATAGTGTGCGCGACCGACCATCACCGCATCGGCGCCGGATTGATCGAGAATGTCGGCGGCCTCGGCAGGGGAACAGACGTCGCCATTGGCAATGACGGGAATCGACACCGCTTCCTTCACACGGGCGATAGCGCGCCAATCGGCCTTGCCCTGATAGAACTGGCAGCGCGTGCGGCCATGCACCGTTACCATCTTGACGCCTGCCTGCTCGGCACGGCGCGCCAGGATAGGCGCATTGAGCGCGCCTTCATCCCAGCCAAGCCGCATCTTGACCGTCACCGGCACCTCGACTGCGCCAACCACGGCCTCAATCAGCGACAGGGCATGGTCGAGGTCCAGCATCAATGCCGAACCGGCATAGCCGCCGGTCACCTTCTTGGCCGGGCAGCCCATGTTGATGTCGATGATGTCGGCGCCCTCGCCGGCGGCGATACGCGCGCCCTCGGCCATATGGGTCGCCTCGCGGCCAGCAAGCTGCACCATATGGACGGGCAGGCCGGAATGACGTATGCGCAGGTCGAAACCGGCCCTGCCCTTGGCGAGTTCGCCGCTCGCCACCATTTCGGACACGACCAGACCAGCGCCATGCGCGTGGGCGCGCTTGCGGAAAGGCTCGTCGGTAATCCCCGACATCGGCGCCAGGAATACGCGATTGCGGATTTCCACGCCGCCGACGTCGAGAGGCGCGGCCAATTTGGCTGAGTTAACCATGCACAAAAACCAAGCACGTCTATTCGTTGCACATTCTCTAGCCATATCGGCCGCAATGTGCAACGCGGAATGACGCCACATTAAGGCGCAATTGGGAAAATGCCGGCCTTCGGCTTTTGCCGCGACCAGATTGCCGCGCATCCTCCAGTATGTGTGAAGGGCGCTTTGGAATTCATATTTGACGCACGATCTTTTCCGAAAACCAATTACACTTTCGGGGATCGTGCGCTAAGCCAATCGCCATGACTGACGCAAGCGAAAACGCGAGTGCGAGAGGTGGGGTTGCCGTGGTGATCGTCGCCGCCGGCCGCGGCGCTCGTGCCGGGCAGGCCAACGGACCCAAGCAGTACCAGACCATCGGCGGGCGCGCCGTCATTGCGCATACGCTGGAGATGTTTCTGGCGCATCCGCAAACCGGCCAGATTGTTGTCGCCATCCACGCCGACGACCACGACCTGTTCCGGCAAGCGGCCGGCATCCAGGCCCAGCGTGTCACTGCCGTCATTGGCGGGCCAACCAGGCAGGAATCCGTCCGGCTAGGGCTGCTGGCGCTGAAAGAACACGCGCCCGTCCATGTTCTGATTCACGATGCCGTCCGCCCGTTCGTCGACGCGGAGTTGATCGACCGCACCATCGCCGCCATCGGCGAGAACGAGGGGGCGTTGCCCGCCCTGCCCGTTGCCGACACGTTGAAGCGCGAGTCAGCGTCGGGCGTTGTCGCGGAAACCGTTTCCCGCAGCGGACTGCACGCCGCGCAAACACCGCAAGGTTTCCCCTATGGGCCGATCCTGGCGGCGCACGACAGGGCCTATCAGCTGGGCAGACTGGACTTCACGGACGATGCGGCCATCGCCGAATGGGCGCATATTCCAGTCAAGCTCGTTCCCGGCTCTCCGGACAATATCAAACTCACCTGGGCACGGGACATCGCCATGGCGCACCAGCGGCTTTCCAGCGAACGAACACACTTCCCCGACATCCGCACCGGCAACGGTTACGACGTCCATGCTTTCGAGCCGGGTGACCACGTCACCCTGTGCGGTGTTTCCCTTCCGCATGACAAGAAGCTGTCCGGCCATTCCGATGCCGATGTCGGGCTGCACGCTTTGACTGATGCGCTGCTGGCGACCTGCGGCGCCGGCGACATCGGCACGCATTTCCCGCCGTCCGACCCGCAGTGGAAAGGTGCCGCGTCGCGGATATTCGTCGAACACGCGGCGAAAGTGGTACGCCAGCGCGGCGGACGCATCGCCAATGCCGACATCACGCTGATCTGCGAGGCGCCGCGCGTCGGGCCGCACCGCGAGGCGATGACATCAGCCCTGTCGCAGATGCTGGGCATTTCCGCCGACCGCATCTCGATCAAGGCGACAACCAACGAGAAGCTCGGCTTCATCGGCCGCGAGGAAGGCATTGCGGCGATCGCCACCGCCAGCGTGGTGTTTCCAGGCGAGGTGCCGGAATGAGCAACGCCGAGCTCGCAAACGCCCTGCTGCTGGCCTGCCAGCAACGCAGCATCATGCTGGCAACGGCGGAAAGTTGCACCGGCGGCCTGATCATCGCCGCGCTGACTGACATTGCCGGCTCCTCCGCCGTGGTCGACCGCGGCTTCATCACCTATTCCAACGAAGCCAAGATGGAGATGCTCGGCGTTTCCGCCGAAACGCTCGACGCGCATGGAGCAGTGTCGCGCGAAACGGTGCTGGAGATGGCGGCCGGCGCGCTGGCGCATTCACGCGCAAGCCTTTCTCTTGCCGTTACCGGCATTGCCGGTCCAGGCGGAGGTTCGGCCGACAAGCCGGTCGGTCTCGTCTGGTTCGGCCTTGCCCTGGCTGGCCAGCCGGTTGTCGCCGAGCGCCAGCTGTTTGGCCACAAGGGCCGCGAATTCATCCGCCACGAGACAGTGAGAAACGCCCTGAAGCTGGGCCTGCAAGCGCTCAGGCAGAATTAGGCCTGCGGTGTGACACCATAGACGATTTCGGCGCGCTTTTCGAATGCCTCGGCGAACATCCGGAAGCCACGGTCGAACATGGTGCCCATCAGCGCGCCCAGGATGCGGCTCTTGAACTCATAGTCGATGAAGAAGCGAACGGCGCAGCCGTTACCATCGGGCTCGAAACGCCAGACATTGCTCAGATATTTGAACGGGCCGTCGATGTATTTGACCTCGATGGTGCTGTCATCAGGTTTCAAAAGCACCTGCGTCGTAAAGGTTTCGCGGATCGCCTTGTAACCGACACTCATGTCGGCGAGGAGGACGGTGCGTCCGTCACGCTCCTTGCGCGAGCGCACCGTCAGCGCCTCGCACAGCGGCAGGAATTGCGGATAGGCCTCGATATCGGCAACCAGCGCAAACATCTGCTTTGGCGTATGGGCAAGGCGTCGGGTGGCTTCGAATTTCGGCATGAACCGGCTCTAAAGCGCGTCGCGTCGGAATGGATTCATGCGACGCGCTTTAGGGTCTTTGTTTTTATGCATGTCGTTCTCCCAAAACCGAGGTCACTTTTGGGCGACATGCATCAGAGCGTCTTTTGGAGCTGTGCTTCCCGCGCCGCGCGCAGCCGGGCGAAATCGTCGCCGGCGTGGTGCGACGAACGCGTCAGCGGGCTCGACGCCACCAGCAGGAAACCCTTGGTCCGCCCGATCGTCTCGAAGGATTTGAACTCCTCCGGTGTGACGAAGCGGATCACCGGATGGTGCTTCTTCGACGGCTGCAAATACTGGCCGATGGTCATGAAGTCGACATTGGCCGAACGCAAATCGTCCATCAGCTGCAGGATTTCATTCCGCTCTTCGCCCAGGCCCACCATGATGCCGGACTTGGTGAAGATCGACGGATCGAGTTCCTTGACCCGCTGCAACAGCCGGATCGAATGGAAATAGCGGGCGCCCGGCCGGACCTTCAGATAATTCGACGGCACGGTTTCGAGATTGTGGTTGAAGACGTCGGGCCTTGCCGCCACCACGATCTCCAGCGCGCCGTCCTTGCGCAGGAAATCGGGTGTCAGGATTTCGATCGTGGTCAGGGGTGTCGCCACCCTGATGGCGCGGATGACCTCGGCGAAATGCTGTGCGCCCCCATCGGCGAGATCGTCGCGATCGACCGAGGTGATGACGACATGGGTCAGGCCCATCTGCTTGACGGCGTGGGCGACGCGCGCTGGTTCATCGGCATCGAGTGCGGTCGGAATGCCGGTGGCGACATTGCAGAAGGCGCAGGCGCGCGTGCAGATCTCGCCCATGATCATGAAGGTGGCGTGCTTCTTCTCCCAGCACTCACCGATGTTGGGGCAGCCTGCCTCTTCGCAGACCGTCACCAGCTTGTGCGATTTCACGATCTCGCGCGTCTCGGCATATCCTTTCGAGACCGGCGCCTTGACGCGGATCCAGTCAGGCTTGCGCAGCACCTCCTGGTCGGGCTTGTGCGCCTTCTCGGGGTGCCGCAGCCGCGGCGCATTGGCGATCGTGTCGAGGACAGTGACCATCTCAAACCCTGGCTTTTCCTGACGACCGCCCATCGGCGATCGTCACTTTTACGTCATCTAGGACTTTTCGGCGCAAAGAAAAAGGCTGCAGCGGCGCATGCCGCTACAACCGTTTTCGCATAGCCGGGACCGATATTGACTAGCGGCGCACCAGGCGACCGACAAAAATCAGCAGGCAGGCACCGATGAAGCCGGTGATCAGATAGGCAGTCCAGCCGACGCCGAACACGCCGATGTTGAGAGCCTGCAGGATGGCGTTCAACACCACCGCGCCAACGATGCCCATGATAATGTTCATGAAAATGCCGGTGTTGCTCTTCATGACCATTTCGGCAAACCAGCCTGCCAGGCCGCCAATGATGATGGCTGCGATCCAGCCCACGCCGTTCAAGTGCATATGCCTTCTCCTTGCGCGCGTAACAATGCATCCGGAAACGACCACCGTTGCCGTCGAGTTCCCAGGGCTTTCGCGGCTGAGTCTCTTGCGGCAAATCTATCATGCGTTCAATGCGCGGCCATAGGCGTCGAGCACGCTTTCCTTCATCATCTCCGACAGCGTCGGATGCGGGAAGATGGTGTGCATCAGCTCTTCCTCGGTCGTCTCGAGGTTCATCGCCACGACAAAACCCTGGATCAATTCGGTCACCTCGGCACCGACCATATGGGCACCCAACAGCTGACCGGTCTTCTTGTCGAAGATGGTCTTGATGAAGCCCTGGTCCTCGCCAAGTGCAATCGCCTTGCCGTTGGCGGCGAACTGGAAGCGCCCGACACGGATGTCCTTGCCTTCGGCCTTGGCCTTGGCTTCCGTCAGGCCGACGGAGGCGACCTGCGGGTTGCAATAGGTGCAGCCCGGGATCTTGAGCTTGTCCGTGGCGTGAACGCCAGGAAAATTGGCGATCTTTTCGATGCACACCACGCCCTCATGCTCGGCCTTGTGGGCAAGCATCGGCGGACCGGCGACATCGCCGATGGCGTAGATGCCCGGCACGTTGGTCTTGCCGTAGCCGTCGATGACGACGCAACCACGGTCCGTCTTCACGCCAAGCGCCTCAAGCCCGAGATTCTCGATGTTGCCTTGGACGCCGACGGCCGAGATCATGCGGTCGGCGGTGATCTTCTCGACCTTGCCATCTTTCATCTCGACATGCGCAGTGACCGAGTTCGCGCCCTTCTCGACCTTGGTCACCTTGGCTTCGAGAATGATCTTCATGCCTTGCTTCTCGAACTGCTTCTGCGCGAATTTCGAGACCTCGGCATCCTCGACCGGCATCACCGCCGGGAGCAATTCGACGACCGTCACTTCGGCGCCCATGGTGCGGTAGAAGGAAGCGAATTCGATGCCGATGGCGCCCGAGCCCATTACCAGCAATGACTTCGGCATCTCCTTCGGCACCATGGCCTCAAAATAGGTCCAGATCAGCTTGCCGTCCGGTTCGATGCCGGGCAGCGCACGCGGCCGCGCACCGGTCGCCAGGATGATGTGCTTGGCGGTGTAGGTGCCCTCGCCCTTGACGCCCTTCGGCACCGGCGGCTGCGGCTCCATCGGCTTCTTGGCCGTCTTGGAGACGACAATCTCGCCGGGCTTCGACAGCTTGGCTTCGCCCCAGATGACGTCGACCTTGTTCTTCTTCATCAGGAAGGCGACGCCGCCATTCAGCCGAAGCGAAACTTTGCGCGACCGGTCGACGACAGCGGCTGTATCGGCGCTGATCTTGCCACCCTCGAGCTTCAGCCCGTAATCCTTCAGATGATCGGAATAGTGCATGATCTCGGCCGAGCGCAGCAGCGCCTTGGTCGGGATGCAGCCCCAGTTGAGGCAGATGCCGCCGAGATGCTCGCGTTCGACGATCGCCGTCTTGAAGCCAAGCTGGGCGGAACGCACCGCCGTGACATAGCCGCCGGGGCCGGAGCCGATGATGATGACGTCGTAGTTCTCAGCCACGGTTTTTCTCCTTAATCACAATTCCAGCATGACGCGCACGACCGGTGTCAGCGCCTTGCCGATGTTTCGCGTATTTTCGGCATCGAGGTGGACGCCGTCGAGCGGTGTCGTGGTGGCGACGCTGCCAGCGTCGAAAAAGCCGCAGCCAGCCTCGTCGGCGAGCGCGGCGTATTGCGGCGCCAGCTGCTTCGAGGCATCGTCGCCGCCGGCGAACATTTCCTTGAAATCGGCATTCTCGGTGCGAGTGACAAGAGGCGGCGAAACAATCAGGATCTGCGGCGCCGGCCAGTCGAACGGATAATCATGGCCACGCACGATGTCGATCAACCTCGATATGCCTTGCTTGGCCGCGACCGGATTGCCGTGGATCCACGGTTTCATGTCGTTGGCGCCGAGCATGATGACGATCAGATCGATTGGCGCATGCGTCGTCAGCACCGTCGGCAGCAGCCGCGCGCCGTTGCGATCGGCTCCAGCCAGGTGATCGTCGAAGGCGGTGGTGCGGCCATTGAGGCCGTCGGCAACGACCTGGACGCCTTCGCCCAACCCAGCCTGCAGCACGCTTGACCAGCGATCCTCAAACGCGTGGCGACCACCCTCGGCGTTGTAGCCCCAGGTCAGCGAGTCGCCGTAGCAAAGCACCGTCTTCATGCGTTCAACCTGCCTTTATGGTGGTCACGCCGCGCTTCACGCGCCAGCGTACGAACAGCCAATGCACGATGATCGTCACTAAGCCCGGGAGACCAAGCCCGGCAACCATCGGCATGTCTTTCCTGACCACCGCGGCGCTGCTGTCGCTGTAGAGGATCAGGGCGACAAACAGGGCGAGCAACACCACAAACACGATCAACGTCCACTTGCCCGTCCTGGCCACGGCCGCGACCGGGTCGTTCATCAGCTGCGCCACGAAGAAGACGAAGGTGACGACAAACGTCACCAGCACCGAGAACATGAAGACGATGATGTATTCTTCTTGCGCATCCGTGATGACGGCCAGTTGCTGGGCGACCAGACCGCCGACGAATCCGGAGATGATGAAAGCGAAGAGGCTGGTGAAGAATTTCCGCACCGCCCTCTCCTTCCTAGACCAGCATGCCCATCGGGTTTTCGATCAGCCGCTTGAAGGCGACCAGCAGTTCGGCCCCCAGCGCTCCGTCGACGGCACGATGATCGGTCGACAGCGTCACCGACATCACGGTGGCGATCTTGATCTCGCCATTCTTGACCACCGCCCGTTCTTCGCCCGCACCGACCGCTAGGATCGTCGCATGCGGCGGGTTGATGACGGCGGCAAAGTCCTTGATGCCGAACATGCCGAGGTTCGACACCGCCGTGGTGCCGCCCTGATACTCTTCCGGCTTCAGCTTGCGGCTGCGGGCGCGGTTGGCCAGGTCCTTCATCTCGTTGGAGATCACGGACAGCGTCTTTTCATCCGCATGCCGAATGATCGGCGTGATCAGGCCGCCGGGGATCGACACGGCAACGCCGACATCGGCGTGCTTGTGCTTGACCATGGCGCTTTCGGTCCATGAGGCATTGGCATCGGGCACTGCCTTCAGCGCCAGGGCCATGGCCTTGATCACCATGTCGTTGACCGACAGCTTGTAGGCGGGCGCATCGCCCTTCTCGGTCTTCTTGACGGGAGCTGCGGCATTGATTTGCGTGCGCAGCGCCAGCAGCGCATCGAGTTCACAGTCGAGCGTCAGGTAAAAATGCGGAATGGTGGTCTTGGCCTCGACAAGGCGCCGCGCGATGGTCTTGCGCATATTGTCGTGCGGGACGAGGTCGTAGGAGCCTTGCTCGAACAGCTTCAGCACCTGGTCGTCCGACATCGCCTTCACCGCCGGAGCAGCAGCAGCCGGCGCGCCGGCCGGGGCCTTGGCTGCGGGTGCTGCCTTGGCGCCGCCGGCGATCGCCGCATCGATATCCGCCTTGACCACGCGGCCATGCGGACCGGTGCCGGTCACGGCGGACAGATCGACGCCGGCGTCCTTGGCGATGCGGCGTGCGAGCGGCGAGGCGAAGGTGCGCTCGCCAGCAGCATGGCCGTTGGCTACTGGAGCCGCCTCAGCCTTGGGTGCGGAAGCAACAGCATCAGGCTTCGGTGCCTCGGCCTTTGGCCCGTCGGCCTTGGGAGCCTCGGCCTTCGAAGCCTCCGCTTTTGCCGGCGCGGCGTCGCCGCCGCTCTTCGCGGCAGCACTCGCATCCTCACCCTCGGCGGCAAGCACGGCGATCAGCGCATTGACCTTGACGCCTTCGGTGCCGGCGGGAACGACAAGCTTGGCAACGGTGCCCTCATCGACGGCTTCGACTTCCATCGTCGCCTTGTCGGTCTCGATCTCGGCGATCACGTCTCCCGGCGAAACCTTGTCACCCTCTTTCACGAGCCATTTGGAAAGATTGCCCTCTTCCATCGTGGGCGAGAGCGCCGGCATGGTGATGTTGATTGGCATTTCTTGTCCTCCCGCCCGGTTCAGCGATACGCGACGGCTTTGACCGCCTCGATGACCTCGCCGACATTCGGCAAGGCCAGCTTTTCGAGGTTTGCCGCATAAGGCATCGGCACGTCCTTGCCGGCAATGGTGATGACCGGCGCGTCGAGGAAATCGAAGGCGCGCTGCGACACCTGGTTGGCGATATGATCGCCGACCGAACTCTGCGGATAGCCCTCTTCCACCACGACCAGGCGATTGGTCTTCTTGACCGAGGCGATGATGGTGTCGAGGTCAAGCGGACGAATCGTGCGCAGGTCGATGATCTCCGCGTCGATGCCCATGCCACGCAATTCGGCCTCGGCCTTGACCGCATAGGTCATGCCGATGCCGAAGGAGACGATGGTGACGTCCTTGCCTTGCTTGTGGACACGCGCCTTGCCGATCGGCAGCACGAAGTCATCCAGCTTCGGCACGTCGAAGGACTGGCCGTAGAGGATCTCGTTCTCGAGGAAGATGACCGGGTTCGGATCGCGGATCGCCGCCTTGAGCAGGCCCTTGGCGTCGGCGGCCGTATACGGCATCACGACTTTCAGGCCCGGAATGTGGCTGTACCAGGCGGCATAACATTGCGAGTGCTGGGCGGCGACGCGAGCGGCAGCCCCGTTCGGTCCGCGGAACACGATCGGCGCGCCCATCTGGCCACCCGACATATAGAGCGTCTTGGCGGCCGAGTTGATGATCTGGTCGATCGCCTGCATGGCGAAGTTGAATGTCATGAACTCGACGATCGGCTTCAGCCCGGCCATCGCAGCACCAACACCGACGCCGGCAAAACCATGCTCGGTGATCGGCGTGTCGACGACGCGCCGCGGTCCGAATTCCTGCAACAGGCCTTGGGTGATCTTGTAGGCGCCCTGATATTCGGCGACCTCCTCGCCCATGACGAAGACGTCGCCGTCACGGCGCATCTCCTCGGCCATGGCATCGCGCAGGGCTTCGCGCACCGTCGTCGAGACCATCTCGGTGCCGGCCGGAATGTCGGGATCGGCGGCGATTTCCGTTTTCGGCGCGGCTGCGACAGGAGCCGGCTTAGCCGCCGGAGTGGCGTCTTCAGCCGCGGCCGGGGCTTCCGCCTTTGCCGGCGCTTCTGCCTTGGCGGGCGCCGCAGCCTTGCCGGCATCGGCGGCACTTTCGCCTTCCTGCAGCAAAATGGCGATCACCGCGTTGACCTTGACGCCTTCGGTACCGGCAGGCACCACGATCTTTCCAATCGTGCCTTCATCGACGGCTTCGACTTCCATCGTCGCCTTGTCGGTCTCGATTTCGGCGATGACGTCGCCAGCGACGACCTTGTCACCTTCGTTCTTCAACCACTTGGAAAGATTGCCCTCTTCCATGGTCGGCGAGAGAGCGGGCATGAGAATTTCGATCGGCATGTCCTGGCCCTCCCTTACAGTACGATATCGGTCCAGAGTTCGGACGGATCCGGCTCTGCATCGTTCTGGGCAAATTCGGCGGCGTCGGCGACGATGTCGCGGACTTCCTTGTCGATGGACTTGAGCTCGTCCTCGGTCGCCCACTTCTTCTGCGTCAACCGCGCCTTGACCTGTTCGATCGGGTCATGGTCGGAGCGCATCTTCTGCACTTCTTCCTTGGAGCGGTATTTCGCCGGATCCGACATCGAGTGACCGCGATAGCGGTAGGTCTGCATTTCGAGAATGATCGGCCCGTTGCCCGCGCGGCACCATTCGGTCGCCTGATCGCCGGCGGACTTGACGGCACGCACATCCATGCCGTCGACCTGGATGCCGGGAATCTTGAACGAGGCGCCACGATGCGAAAAATTGGTTTCCGCCGACGAGCGCGATACCGAAGTGCCCATGGCGTAGCGGTTGTTCTCGATGATGTAGATCACCGGCAGCTTCCACAACGAGGCCATGTTGAAGCTTTCATAGACCTGGCCCTGGTTGGCCGCGCCGTCGCCGAAATAGGTCAGCGAGACGTTGTTGTTGTCGCGATAACGGTTGGCGAAGGCCAGACCGGTGCCGAGCGACACCTGCGCGCCGACGATGCCGTGGCCGCCGTAAAAATGCTTCTCCTTGGAGAACATGTGCATGGAGCCGCCCTTGCCCCTCGACAGGCCGCCGCGGCGCCCGGTCAGCTCGGCCATGACGCCACGCGGCGACAACTCCATCGCCAGCATGTGGCCATGGTCGCGATAGGCTGTGATCATCTGGTCGCCGTCGATCAGCGCCATCTTCATGCCGGTGACGACCGCCTCCTGGCCGATATAGAGATGGCAGAAGCCGCCGATGAAGCCCATGCCGTAGAGCTGGCCGGCCTTTTCTTCGAAGCGGCGGATGTGCAGCATGTGCCTGTAGGCAGCGAGCTCTTCGTCCTTGGTGAATTCAGCGGGCTTGGGCGCGGAAAGCCCTGATTTGCCGTCGGATTTCGATTTGGCAGGCGCTTTTCTGGCTGCGGTGGCCATGCATCACTCCCTGTTGGCGTCTCTTTGCGGACATTAGGGCAGGATGAAATCTGCCCTGGGAAGATCAGCTCTCCCCACCGATTTATGCAAGGCTAACACGCGTCAGAGCGTTGCGCCATGACGAATTTGCATAGCTGGCATGCGCCTAAGCGCTTAAAATCGTTGAAAATATTGACGATTAACTGAAAGACAGTTATTTCGACGATGCCGGCAACATGATGGTGATTTCATCAGGCTGGGACAGGTTGAGCGCCCTACGCGCCTGCTCGTCGAGCATGTCCTTCTCCAGCGTACCGTCATGCATCAGCCGAACGCGTCGTTCGAGTTCTATCCGACGCGCCTTGACCGCATCGAGCTGCGCCTGCAGCGCAACTGTCTGGGCTTCCAGCTGATATTTCGAATTGATGCCGAATTCGCCGTGATAGGCATGGAAGCCGAAATAGGCCAGGAACAGGACGCAAAGCGAGGGAATGATCAGCCGGCCGGTATTTCTCTGCTTGTGCTGACGCGTCCACATGACCGATTCCCCATGGCCGCAAACTCAAGCGACCCGGACCCTTTTTCACCCGATTGTGCTTAACGGACGGTTACGGAGACCGGCCCGGCGACAGCAAAATGAAAAAGGGCGGGAATGCTCCCGCCCTTCGCGCAATATCCAGGATTGGCGTTTTCGGATCAGCCCTTGATCACCGACTTGCCGGCGTAGCGCGCCTGCTTGCCAAGCTCTTCCTCGATGCGGATCAGCTGGTTGTACTTCGCCATGCGGTCGGAGCGAGACAGCGAACCGGTCTTGATCTGCCCGCAATTGGTGGCGACGGCGAGATCGGCGATGGTCGAATCCTCGGTTTCACCCGAACGGTGCGACATGACGGCCGTATAAGCAGCCTTGTGCGCGGTCTCGACAGCGTCGAGCGTCTCCGTCAGCGAGCCGATCTGGTTGACCTTGACCAGGATCGAATTGGCAACGCCCATGCGGATGCCGTCGCGCAGCCGCGCCGTGTTGGTGACGAACAGATCGTCGCCAACCAGCTGGGTCTTCTTGCCGATCAGGTCGGTCAGGTATTTCCAGCCTTCCCAATCGTCCTCGGCCAGGCCGTCCTCGATCGAAATGATCGGGTAGTCGGCGGCGAGCTTGGCCAGGTATTTGGCCTGCGCCTTGGGATCACGCGTCTTCTTCTCGCCTTCATAGACGTAGTTGCCGTCCTTGAAGAACTCGGTCGCGGCGCAATCAAGGCCGAGCGCGATCTCTTCGCCCGGCTTGAAACCGGCCTTCTCGATTGATTCCATGATGAAATCGAGCGCCACCGGCGCACTCTTCAGGTTCGGGGCAAAGCCGCCTTCGTCGCCGACATTGGTGTTGTGGCCGGCATCCTTCAGCTTCTTGCGCAGCGTGTGGAAGATTTCCGAACCCCAGCGTACGGCTTCGCGCAGCGTCGGTGCGCCAACCGGCAGGATCATGAATTCCTGGAAGTCGATCGGGTTGTCGGCATGCGCGCCGCCATTGATGATGTTCATCATCGGCACCGGCAGGATATGCGCCTTGGTGCCGCCGACATAACGATAGAGCGGCAAGCCTGCAGCGTCGGCGGCGGCCTTGGCCACCGCCAGCGAAACACCGAGAATGGCATTGGCGC
The DNA here is from genome assembly GCF_000472785.1 of Mesorhizobium loti CJ3sym. Lineage (GTDB taxonomy): Bacteria > Pseudomonadota > Alphaproteobacteria > Rhizobiales > Rhizobiaceae > Mesorhizobium > Mesorhizobium loti_E. Next base: position 17,341 of record NZ_AXAL01000025.1, on the reverse strand, counting down.
CGAGCCGGCTCTTGTTGGGCGTGCCATCGAGCTCGATCATGGTCTGATCGATATGGATCTGGTTTTCGGCTTCCATGCCGCCGATCGCCTCGAACAGCTCGCCATTGACCGCCTCGACGGCCTTGAGCACGCCCTTGCCGAGATAGCGGGCGCCGCCGTCGCGAAGCTCGACCGCCTCGTGAGCGCCGGTCGAGGCGCCCGACGGCACCGCCGCGCGGCCCATCGAACCGTCTTCGAGCACGACATCGACCTCGACGGTCGGGTTTCCACGGCTGTCCAGGATTTCACGTCCGACAATGTCGATGATGGCGGTCATTGCGATGTCCCCGATTGATCTGACGAAAGGTCGCGCCCGTCTTAGCCAAAGCGACGCAAAAGGCAATCCGGCCCTGGTCGAATAGTGCCGCCCGGCTGATTCACGAAGCGCAAATTTCTGTCATCATAAGTCATGCCATAAGACGCGAATTTCGAGTTATGGTCTTTATGCGCGGGGCGAAACGGGAGGAGTTTCGCCATGACTAAGCTAACATGTCGGAGTTGAGCGGTATCGTGAGTTTGTTCCTGATCGCGGCGGCGTTCCTGACGTCGTGCGACAGCCAGCAATCGCCACCGAAGGCTTTCGCGCCTTTGCCGGCCCTGCACATCAGGGAATAGCACTGCCTTGAATCAAAAGGGCCTCGTCGAAACGAGGCCCTTTTTAATTCAGATCGCGTCAATGCCAGTACGGCGTGACCTTGTAGTAGTCATAGGACGCATCTCGCGCTGTCTCGCCATCCGCGCCGGCAAGTTCGTTGATCGAATAAGCGGGCGCCGCCTTCAGCTGATCCTTAGAGAAGGGCACGATATAGCCGCCCTTGTCCTCGTCATAGTCGAGACTTGCCCAAGGAATGGCATGGTACTTCTCGCCAATGCCGAGGAAGCCGCCGAAACCGATCACCGCGAACATGATGCCATTCGACGTCTTGTCGAGCATGATGTCCTCGATGCCGCCGATCTTGTCGCCTTCGGTATTGTAGACGGATGTACCGATGACGCGCGAAGCGGCAATGGCCTCGGTGTGGCCTGTCTGGGTTGTCATGATCATGCTCCTCGTTGTCGTTGAACTATGCTTTGACAATGAGGGGCGCGGGCGAAAGTTCCCGACTTTTTCGGCGGCGGCCAATCACTCCGCGAGGATGAAAGTCACCTTCATGTTGACGCGATAGGCAGCGATCTTGCCATCCTCGACGACGATCTTCTGGTCCTGAATCCAGGCGCCTTCGACGTTCTTAAGGGTTTTCGACGCGCGGGCGACACCCTTTTCGATGGCATCCTGAAAGCTCTTCTTCGACGACGAGGTTATTTCGGTGACGCGGGCGACAGACATGGCTTCCTCCTGCCAAAACGCTCATTTGCCGGCCAACCGTACAACCGGCTGTTGCCGACCACAAGCGCCGGCAGGATGCGCCTGGCTCAGCGACCCTTCGCGATGCGGTCGAATGCCATCAGCCTTTCCAGAAGCGCTGGCATATCCTTCAACGGCAGCATGTTGGGACCATCGGACGACGTCGAATTGTCGGGATCCTGGTGGGTCTCGATGAACACGCCGGCAACACCGACGGCAACTGCCGCGCGAGCCAGGGTCTCGACAAAGCGGCGCTCACCGCCGGAGGAGCCGCCCTGCCCGCCCGGCTGCTGCACCGAATGCGTGGCATCGAAGATCACCGGCGCTCCGATCTCGGCCATGACAGGCAAAGCGCGCATATCCGACACCAGCGTGTTGTAGCCGAAGGACGCGCCGCGCTCGGTGGTCAGGACGTTGAGGTTGCCGGAGCCGGTGATCTTGGCGACCACGTTCTTCATGTCCCAGGGGGCGAGGAACTGGCCCTTCTTCACATTGATGACCTTGCCTGTCTTGGCGGCCGCGACCAGCATGTCGGTCTGGCGCGACAGGAAGGCCGGAATCTGCAGCACATCGACATGCGGCGCGACGATCGCGCACTGCTCCTCAGTGTGGACATCGGTCAATATGGGAAGTGAAAACGCCTCGCGCAGTTCGTCGAAGACCGGAAGTGCCGCATCCATTCCCGCGCCGCGCGTTGCCGACAGCGAGGTGCGGTTGGCCTTGTCATAGCTTGTCTTGTAGACGAGGCCGATGCCGAGCTTGGCTGTCAGTTCCTTCAACGCGCCGGCCATGTCGAAGGCATGCTGGCGTGATTCGAACTGGCACGGGCCGGCGATCAGCGCCAAAGCACCATTGTTGTCGAAAACGACATTGCCGACCGTTACCGACGAATTGGGTGCCGTCGAATTGAGGGCTTGGGGCTTGCTCATTGGATCTCCCGGAAGATGAAAGCCGCGCCCTGTCCGGATGCCGGCTGCACGACAATGTCATTGCCCGCTATATCGTGCTGGATGGAATTGGCTGCAAGCAGCCGCGACGTGACATCGATGCTTCGGACGGCAAAGACGATCGCGGCGAAGCGAAGTTTCGTCGAGGATCCGGCCGGAATGCCAAAGCGAGCGGTGAAAGATTTGGCGTCAAGCACGCTCAAGGCTGCATTCGGCAGGCGGAACACCTCGCCGTCGACAGCGGGATCGTTCACCGCCACGGAAATCAGCCTGATCTGTTCGGCGGGCTGGTCGCTTACCGCCACCACCTCGAGGATCCCGCTGGCGCCGTTGGCGTGAACCTGCAAGGCTGAGCGGTCCACTTTTGGCGCATTGATGCGCTGACAGGCAAACAGGAACGCGTCGGTTGCGTCGCCGGCCGAGGCGAAGGCGAGTTTGAATGATGCCACCTCGCTTTTGCCTGATGTGTCCGTGAAAGCGCGCGAAAAGCTCAGCGTGTCTCCCGCCGAAAGGCCGGCTTCGACATAGCGTGCATGGTCGGCATCGGCATGGTCGGTTCCCAGAACCACCGCGGAAAATCCCTCGTCGCCGCGGCTTTCGCGATAGGCACGGTCGCGCGCGACGAAGACGTTGCCATCAGCAATGGCTTTCCTCGCAGCCTGTTCGTCGCCGATGGCAAGCGGTTCCAGATAGGTGCCGTCGGCGAGGAAAACGCAGCAGTTTTCCGTTCCAAACGGATGGATGCCGGTCGGGGCGACGACGAAGCCAAGTGAACTGAGCCGCGCTCGCGCCACATCGAGGTTCTGCGTCGGCAGCACCAGATGATCGAGCGGATGGATACCGCCTGCTGTTGTTTGGGTCATAGAGGCGCGGTGTGCATCATTCCGCAAATCGGTTCAAGACTTGATCGCGATACCGTAATCAGCCACGTGCCAACAGCCACCAGAAAAGGTCCCAATTTCTTCTTCTGCCACCAGGCGAATTGACGTAAGGATATCCCCCGCATGGGGGATGTTGGGAATTCCGTCTTGGACAATTGTCACGACGTCGCGATTCGACGTCGAATGGCGCCCATTGCCTTGCTTGCACGGCTGGAACCACGGATGGCGGGCAACTGCATGCTCAGGATCTTGCGGATCACGCCGCATTTCTACCGGCCCGGCAATTGGCCGGTTGCGTTCGATCCGGTCGGCGGATTGCAGAACCAGACATGGACGATCGCGCAAGGCATGGACAAGGCCGGCGCGGCTCAGACGGTTATCACCAGCTACATCCCTGGCAGCCCAAGGCATGTGCAACTGTCCGCGACGATGCGGGTAAAATGCACAGGCTTCTGGCTGCCCGAATTCCTGGCCGGCCCGATGCTTTGCTTCAGCTGGTTTCTGGGCGCGATACCGGAGCTTCTTTGGGCCCGGCGCCGTTACGATGTCGTCCACATCCATTTCAACCATTCGATCTGGTGCCGGATCATCGCCATCATTGTCGGCAGGCTGAAGATACCGCTTGTCGTTTCGATGAACACGCCTTTGTGGTCTGGATTTCAGAGCGCGCTTCGGCTCAGGGGCAAGCCATACGACGTCACCCGCTGGATCGAGCGGGCGGCCTTGAAATCGGCGGATCGGATCGTTGCGCTGACGGAGACATATGGCCGGAGCGCGGCGGACGAATTGGGACTTGATGCATCACGCGTCGACGTGATCCCCGATGCTGTCGACGTCGAGGCTTTCCGCCAGCCAGCGGCCGCGGAGGCGCTTCAAGTCTTTCGCGACGAGCATGGCATCACGGACGGACGCGCAATCGTCAGCTTTATCGGCCGTGTCAGCGCCGAAAAAGGCTGGCAGGATTTGCCCGCACTTGTCGAGCGACTGTCCGACGAAGGCATATTCCTGCTCATCTGCGGAGATGGTCCCGGCCGTCGCAAACTCGAGACCGCACTCGCCGCGATCTCGAGGCCGGGCTGGTGGACCATCACCGGATTTGTCTCACCGGCCGAGGTCAAGAAAGCGCTCAAGATTTCCGACGTGATGATCCTGCCCTCCCGGCGCGAAATGTTCGGCAGCATCCTGCTCGAAGCGATGGCGGCAGACGTGCCTGTCGTCGCCTATGCCGTCGGTGGGGTGGTTGACGTGGCCGGTCGGCCCGAAGCATTGGCGCTGGTGCCAGAAGGACGGCGGGAAGAACTCGCCGAGCGAACGCTGCAGTTGCTTGCCGATGGCGACGCAAGGGATGTGCTGGTGGCGCGGGGGCGTCGGCGCGCACAGGATTTTTCGCTGGATTCGGCAGTCGCGCTCAACCTCGCCCTTTATGCTTCGGTTCTTGCAGGCTCGAAGAACGGATCGCGACCCACGATGGGAATTCTGGCGCTGCAGGAGGACGGCAACTCGCCGGATGGTGCTTGATCAATCTCGTCACCACGCGCAGCCACTCCTATACCGTTCGCCATCTGGTCCGCCAGTTGGGCAACGCACGCCATTGGAGCTACGAACGACTGTTCCGGCAGAAAGAACTGCGTTCCGGCACATGGATCTTCACCGATCACGAGCGGCTTTCTAACTTCGAGATCGCACTGGCTGCCAGGGTCGCCAACCGGCTTGAGCGCGGAGGTGCGCGCGTTCTCAACCATCCCGCCCATGTGCTGAGCCGCCACGACCTGTTGAAAGCCCTGAATGTGACCGGCATCAACCGCTTCTCGGCCTGGCGTTGTGAAAGCCAGCCACGCCCGAATAGCTTTCCCGTGTTCATCCGCAATGAGTTTGATCACCTTTCGGCCGACCTCGAATTGATCGCTGACCAGCCGGCGCTTGAGGCAACACTGAGCCGGATGAAAGCGAACGGGATACCGCTGGCCGGCAAGATGGTGATCGAATATGCCGGGCAGGAAGTGAGCCCCGGTGTCTGGCAGCGCTTTGCCACCTATCGCGTCGGCCATCGGCTGATCGCCCATCACAATGCCGTCGACTTCCACTGGGTGGCCAAGGACGTGCAGGATACCAAACGTCTCCTCGCCCATCCGATGTTCGAGACATTCCTCGAAAACGAGCGCCAGTTCGTCGAAGGCAATTTGTATGAGGAGGTGCTGCGCAGGGCATTCGACCTTGCCGGCATCGACTATGGACGCGCCGACTTCTCGCTGGTCGACGGGCGTCCGCAGATCTTTGAGATCAACACCAATCCGGCGCACGGTTCCCACAGCACGATCTACCGGGAGACGCCTCCTCAGCGCGTTGAGACCCAGAGACTTTCGGAAGACAGGCTGTACGCAGCCTTGCGTGCCGTGGACCTGCCGGTTGGGCCCCGCATCGACCTCGACGATCCCGCGCTTGTCCCGCAACAGGCGTTCAGAAGACTTTTCACGGGGCTGAAGCGTGCTTGACCTTGCCACGCCAGAACATCGAAGTTCCGATAGGCCGATCCTCCTCGGCGCGAGCGATCGCTTCGATTTCGATTCGAACGAGTACCGGCGGCTGTACTCAGATGCGTCCGCATCAGCTTTCCAGCACCCGGACTGGCTCGCGGCTTTCTACCGCAATATCGCTCCGGCGCATGACGCCGAACCGCTGGTGGTCACCGGCCGGGACCGCGACGGCAAACTCCAGTTGCTCGTCCCGCTCGTCCGGCGCAAAAGCGGCGATGCGGCCGCTTCGATCGAATATGCCTTTCTCGGTGTCACCGACTACGTGTGTCCTGTTATCGCCAAGGGCATCACCGTTGGCGCAAAGACCGCGCAGCGCTTTCGTGAAGTGCTTGGTGCCCATGCAGGCTTGAGAATCGGCCCTGTCCATCACAGCCATCTGCACCAGTGGCGCTTGCTGCTTGGGGTCGAGCCGTCCACCCTCGACTTCGGTGCGCATGCGGTGCGCTATGCTTTTCCTTACGCCGAGTGGCGCAGGATCAATCTCGGTTCCCGTCGCAAGGCTGATCTCGACCGCAAGGCGCGCAGGCTTGCCGAAGCTGGCGGGCTGAAGCTGGAACTGGTCGAGCCGGACGGCGTGCGTCAAGCCCTGGTTGCGGCGAGCGACTTCCGCGCCGGACGCTTTGCCGACGATCCGCTGCAGACGGTGCACGGTCTCGAATTCTACATCGATGTCGCCACCAACGGCGCGCGCTCCGGCCTTGCACGAACCTATCGCCTCGGCTCCAAGCATGATCCGATCGCCTTTGTCTTCGGCTTGGTCGAAGGCGACTGCTTTCGCTACATCCTGCTGGGCTGCAACTATGCGTCCCACGCCCGTCATTCTCCCGGTCGCGTGGCGCTGGACCGGGTCATGGCGGCATGGGCCGCCGAGGGCGGCAAGGCCTTCGATTTCACCATCGGCGACGAACCCTTCAAGGCCGACTTCGGCTGCACCCGCACCCCCATGCACGAGTTTCGGCTATGACCGCTCAGCCGACATCCTTTCCATTGGAGCGCGCTCGCGTCGCCGCGCCACGGCTTGCCGTCGTTATCCCGACCAAAAACCGTCGTGACAGCCTGCCGCGCACCTTGGCTTCTGTTCTCGACAATGGGCGAGCCGATATCGAACTGGTGGTGATCGACGACGGATCGACCGACGGAACCGAACACTACCTGGCGACTGTCGACGATCCGCGGCTGGCGTGGCGCCGCAGGCCGACGTCAGTCGGTGCAAACCGGGCTCGCAACGAGGGCGCCGCCCTGTCCAGCGCACCACTCATCGCCTTTCTTGATTCGGACGACGCCTTCCGCCCCGGGCGATTGGACCGGCTGATCGCCTTCTTCGACGCGAACCCTGATATCGCCTGCAGCATAGATGGCTTCAGCGACGTTTCGGACAGCGGCGAACGGGTGCACCGACTGCCGCGTACGACGCCCGATAGTGCAAAACTGCGGCAGCTCCTGCTCTGCCACTGTATCCCGCTGACCAATTCGACCGTGACTGTCCGCCGCGCGGCCTTCACCGCGGTCGGCGGCTATGATCCGGACCTGTGGCGCCATCAGGATAGGGAATTGCTGCTGCGCCTGGCGCGACAACATCGGATTGCCTTCGGCGCGGCCACCGACGTCCTCAAGTACCGGTCCGGGAACTCGATCTCACGAAACCATGCCGGTTATATCAGGGGGCTGGATGATTTCGTTGCCCGCTGTCCCGACTATCGATCGCCCGACTATGAATCGATGCTCAGCTATCTGACGGTGCGCGGCGCGCTGAAAGCATTTGCCCAGGGTCATTTCGATGTCGCACTGGCTGAAATGAAAGACTGGCGGAAAGCCGGCAACCTGCCTGGCGGTCTTCATGTGCTGCCCGGCTATTTCGTGGGGCGCCGGCAAAGGCGCCTGCTGGAAAAAGCCCTGGATCAGCCTGCCACGACATCGGCGGAATAGCGCAGTTCGCGCAGTGGTTTGACCTTGGCCGTGGTCTGCGCATAGAGCGGATGTGCCTTGTAAGCCGCGAGCGCCGCGTCATTGGCGAATTCGGCATAGACGACGACATCAACTTCATCCGACAGTGGGTCGACCTTCGTGTTCAACGTGACCTCGAAGAGGCTGGAATGAGGAATGTTGCCGAGCGCCAACAGCCCGGTGTGCACCGCCTCCACATCCTCCTTGCACCTCGCGCTGAAGAAAACGATATGCCGGATCAATCCCGCCTCCTGATCTGAATGCCGGGGTCTTTTGTGACGATGGGCTCTTCGCGTCAACCGTCCATGGCGCCACGCGTCCTTGCGACGCGCCTTGGACAGCAGGGACCTCGTCTCGGGGCACAACATCCTGGATGAGGCGCCTGGCCGCTATCCTTGGAGCATATCTCTAGGCTTTGCCGGTGACGTAGCGCACGACATGGGAGAGTTCCCTGACAGACATGTCGAGATACCGGCCCTGATTGTAGAGGCCATCCCAGATCAGGAAGAACGCGATGGCGGCAATGACGATTACATAACGCATGGCTAACGCTATCGCACATGCGTTGCGACGACCATAGGCGTTTTTTGATATGCCAGCATCCACTGGACACTCGCCTTCAAACGCGTCGAAATATCCGGGCTGTTGAGGATGCATCAGCCATGCCGGTGCCATGGCAACAACAAGCCGATACAAAGGGACCAGCCGCCAAACGCCACGTGGCACAGCCCAGCCATCGGCTTGCCTCTTGAAGTTCCCCATAACGATGTGGAAGATTGTCGCGGGGATTGACCGGCAAACGCTGAAACTCTGGTTAGTGGGCTAGCGTTTTTGGAGTCTGCCCGTTGCCGCTCCTGCCGAATACCGCGGATAGGCAACGACGTTCGAACCCGGCGTATGAACTGTGAGACGCACGGTTGGCAATTGCGCCGGCAGCGCGAAAATTCAAGGGCGTGACATGGCTCACAACGAACTTTCTGGCACGACGCCGGGCGAAGCGGTCAGGCTCGACGAGTTCAATTTCGCTGAGATCGTCAAGGGCCTGCCGGCCAAGGCGCGCATGGTGCTGTCGATGGCGATGAACCTGCCGCGCGGTTCACTCAAGGTCAGGATGCCGGACGGCCGCGCCGTCCTTGTCGGCGGCAAGGCACCCGGTCCCGATGCCGAGCTGGTGCTCAAGAACTGGCGCCTGCCCGGCCGTGCCTTTGCCGGCGGCACGATCGGCGTGGCCGAATCCTACATGGACGGCGATTGGGAGAGCCCCGACGTCACCAGTTTCCTCGAACTTTTCGTCGTCAACTCCGCCTTTGGCGAGAAGATTGCCGGCGGAGCGAGCTGGCTGATCAACACAGTTCAGCGCATCCGCCACTGGTTCAACGAGAACACGCGGTCGGGTTCGAAACGCAATATCTCGGCGCATTACGATCTCGGCAATGCCTTCTACAAGGAATGGCTCGACCCGAGCATGACCTATTCATCGGCACTCTACGCCAACGGCGCCAACGACCTGGAAAGCGCCCAAGCCGCCAAATACCGGGCACTGGCCCGGGATATAGGGATCAGCCGGAAGGACCATGTGCTGGAGATCGGCTGTGGCTGGGGTGGCTTTGCTGAATTCGCGGCGCGCGAAATCGGCTGCCGCGTTACCGGGCTGACGATCAGCCGCGAACAGCACGACTTCGCCAAGGCGCGCATCGCCAAGGCCGGGCTTGCCGACAAGGTCGACATCAAGCTGCAGGATTATCGGGACGAAACAGGGACTTACGATCGCATCGCGTCGATCGAGATGTTCGAGGCCGTGGGCGAGAAATACTGGCCTGTGTTCTTCTCGAAGATGAAAGCCTGCCTGAAGCCCGGCGGCACCGCGGGCCTGCAGATCATCACCATCAACGAAGCCGCCTACGACACCTATCGCGCCCGGCCGGATTTCATCCAGCGCTACGTGTTTCCTGGCGGCATGCTGCCGACACCGTCGATCCTGAAGGCGCTCGGGAGAGATCATGGCCTCGCGCATCTGCGTGAGCGCGTTTTTCCCGATGACTATGCGCGCACCCTCGCCGAATGGCGCAATCGCTTCTGGGCGTCGTGGGAGAAGATCGTGCCGCTCGGCTTCGACGATCGCTTCAAGAAGCTCTGGGAATTCTACCTGCACTATTGCGAGGCCGGATTCCGCGCCAGCTATATCGACGTGCGCCAGGTGGTCTACAAGGCGTAAGCCGGCACACCCATCCATTGCGTCGCCAGTGGCCTGCTTTTCGGGGGATGCGCCGAGCAGTGGCGTTGCCGGCTACGCCAAAAGCGGCCGATCGCGACGCCTTCATGCGAACGTGATGAAACCGCGATCGCATGGCGAGCGTTCTGCCGCATCCGACGCCCGTGCCCAATACCCCTACGCCGAGCGCCTCTGACCATAGGAGGCTTCCTTGAAGCGAACTGTTGCCGTGATTGCCATGCTGCTTGCCGCCATATCCACTGCCGACGCACGGCGCACAGCCCCACCCACCGTCATGAACGATCCGCTGGGCCACGGCATCAGCCCAACCATGACGCCTGGCGCCAGTGATCTCATCGACAACACACCAACCTCGACCATCCACGAGGTCCATGCTCCAGCCGGGATGGCGCCGCTGACCGTGCCCAGCGACCCGACTGGCATGTCGCTTGAGCCGACGCAGCCAGTCAGCCCGCAAGCTCCCGCGACTGCCTTGCTGCTGACGCCTGCGACCAACTGAGCCGTTGCATCAAAACAAACAGACAGAGCGGTTCGGCGTTTCGGTGAAACGTCGAACCGTTCTGGACGGCCGTATCAGAGCAGGATGCGATATCTGGCGAAACCTGCTTCGCCCTCTCCCGCCGATTCGATCTTCAGCGACTTCACCTGGGCAATAAAATCCTTTGCCTTGACGCCTGTCTCGAACACAACGCTGGCTCCTGGCAGCGGCGCGAACGACCAGTTGTCGTCGGCCGACGGATTGATGGTGCCCTGGCTTACGATATAGCGAACGATGACGTCGCGGTTGGTGTCCGGCGCCTCGTAGATGATCTTCGAGGCATTGATGTCGGGGAAATTGCCGCCACCACCGGCCCGGTAATTGTTGGTCGCAACGACGAATTTCTGATTTGTATCAATCGGCTTGCCATCGAACATCAGGTCGACGATGCGGTTGGCGCCGGCATTCGCCACGCCGCCCTTGGCATCGTATTTCGGCGGCTGCGACAGGTCTATCTTGTAGGTGACACCATCGATGACGTCGAAATTGTAGGATGGGAAATCGGTGTTGATGAGCGCTTGGTCAGCCTTCCCCAACTCGATCTTGTTGAAGATGCCGGCCGACATTTCCAGCCATTCCTTCACCTGCGCACCGTTGATTTCGACGGCCCGCACGGTGTTGGGGTAGAGATAGAGGTCGGCGACGTTCTTGATGGCTATGTCGCCGGCCGGCACGTCGGTGTAGTAGTCGGCGCCGTTGCGCCCGCCGGCTTTGAAGGGAGCGGCGGCAGACAGCAGCGGCAGATCCTTCCACTGCGTGCTCTTGAGAATGTCCTTCAAGTACCAGGTCTGTGCCTGGTTGACGACCTGCACCGACGGATCGTCGGCAACCAGCGAGAAATAGGAATAGAGAGGCGCTGAGGTCTTGCCGACCGGGCGGCGCACATAGGCTAAGGTCGCCTGATGGTCCTGTTCGAGCGCCGCGACGATGCGATTGTCATCGGGAACCGTCGGCTTGTTCTTGTTGTCGACGCGCTCGAAGATCGGCCGCGCCTCGGAGGTAGCGGAAATGACCCTCCATTTCGATCCGTCGCGCTCCAGCATCAGGTCGATCAGCCCCATATGCGAGCCCCAGAAACCGCCCATGACGGTGGGCTTGCCTTGCAAGGTGCCTTTTTGCGTGTCGACGCCCTCGATCGACTGGAAATCCTTCTTGCCTGGGAAGACCAGATGCTGGTGGCCGGTGAACACGGCATCGATGCCATCGACGCCGGCAACGAAGAACGACGCGTTCTCCATCATGTCGCCCTGCTTCACATCGATGCCGGAATGGGAGAGCGCTATGATGATGTCAGCCCCCTCCTCCTTCATCTGCGGCACCCATGCCTTGGCCGCCTCGACAATGTCGCGCGTCTTGACGTTGCCTTCGAGATTCTTGAGGTCCCAGACCATGATCTGCGGCGGCACGAAGCCGATGATGCCGATCCTGATCGGCTGCTCGGCGCCCGAACCGTCCTTGATCTTCTTGTCGAGGATCACATAGGGCTTGAGATAGAGCTTGTCGTCGCGCGGGTTGGCGGCAAGCTCGGTGCCGCGGATCAGATTGGCGCAGACGAACGGGAAATTGGCGCCGGCCAGCGCCTTGTCCAGGAACGACAGGCCGTAGTTGAACTCGTGGTTGCCGAGCGTCGAGCACTCGTAGCCGAGCAGGTTCATGCCCTTCATGATCGGATGGAGATCGCCGTCCTTCAGGCCCTTTTCGTAGGCGATGTAGTCGCCCATCGGGTTGCCCTGCAGCAGGTCGCCATTGTCGATCAGCATCGAATTGGCGGCTTCCTTGCGCACTGCGTCAATCAGTGATGCCGTGCGCGACAGGCCCATCGTGTCGTTGGCTTTGTCGGCGTAGTAATCATAAGGCAGCACATTCACATGGATATCGGTGGTCTCCATGATCCGAAGATGCGCCTGGTTGGCCTGCGCACGGGCCGAGAAGGGATGAAGCACGATCAGCGCCCCTGTGGCTGCGACGCCAGCGAGGAAATTGCGGCGAGAGACGGGATGGAGCAGTTGTGACATGTTTTCTCCTCTTCGACGACGTGACGCCCTGCCCCCGAAGCAAACTTGGCGCCGAAATCGGCTCAAGTCCACTCAAGAAGTCGCGTGCATCCTGACATCAGTCCATCAGCCAGAGATGACGCGCGGATGAATGGGACAGTGAAGAAAGTCAGGTCTTGTCGTCGTCGCCCTGGGTGATCAGCCGGGCGCTGCGCTGGCCCGTGACGTAGATCCATAGCCAGCTCAGGGAAACCGCAAGCCGGTTGCGGAAGCCGATCAGAAAATAGATGTGTGCAATTCCCCATAGCCACCAGGCGAGCCAGCCGGTGAGTTTGATCCAGCCGAAATCGATCGCGGCGGCGCGTTGGCCGATCGTCGCCAGATCGCCGGCGTGTTTGTAGTGAAATGGCCGCGCGGCATTGTCACCGCCGAGCCTGGCCTTGATGGTGGCCGCAACATGTCGGCCTTCCTGCTTGGCGGAAGGCGCTACACCGGGCACCGGCCGCCCATCTGGCCGCAGCACGAGGGCTGCGTCGCCAATGACGAAAATCTCCGGACTGCCGGGCACGCTGAGGTCAGGCTCGACGAGCACCCTGCCCGCGCGGTCCGCCTTGGCTCCCAGCCATTCGGCGGCGGGCGAAGCGGCAACGCCGGCTGCCCACAGGATCGTTCGGGCCGCCAATTGCTTGTCGCCAAAGACGACGCCCTCGGCATCGCAGCGCGTGACCGCCCGCCCGAGCTCGACCGTCACGCCGAGCCGTTCTAGCGCCTTGCTGGCATAGTGGGAGAGTTTTGGCGCGAAATTGGCAAGGATGCGGTCGCCGGCCTCGATCAGCACCACGCGCGTTTGCCGCGTATCGATGTTGCGGAACTCGCCGCGCAGCGTCTCATGCGCCAGTTCGATGATGGTGCCGGCCAGTTCCACGCCGGTCGGCCCGCCGCCGACGATCGCAATGGTCAGCAGCGCCTGGCGCTTGACGGGATCGGTTTCCCGCTCGGCCTGCTCGAAGGCCAGCAGAATGCGCCGCCGAATGGTGGTGGCGTCCTCCAGCGTCTTCAGGCCCGGCGCGAAAGGCTCCCATTCATCATGGCCGAAATAGGCGTGGCGCGCACCGGTGGCGAGCACTAGCGTGTCGTAGGCGACGGCGCTGCCGTCATCGAGCAGCACCCGTTTGCCGGCACGGTCGACGCCGGTGACATTGGCCAGCAGAGTCGTCACGTCCTTGCGCTTGCGCAGGAGATGGCGGATCGGCCAGGCAATTTCGGAGGTTGCCAGCGCGGTCGTCGCCACCTGGTAGAGCAGCGGCTGGAAAAGATGATGGTTGCGCTTGTCGATCATGGTGATGCGCACCGGGGCGCCGGCAAGCGCGCGGGTGCATTCGAGACCGCCGAAACCCGCGCCGACAACGACGACATGATGGCTGGCTTCACTCATCTCATTCACCCCGGTTTGTCTGCCGGTTATGTAGTGGTTTTTGTGCATCGCAACAACGTCGTGGCGCGCAAGGCTGCCCTGCACCGAGGGCTGCCAGAGCTCGCCTTCCCATGTCGTGAATGCACATGTTGGCGGGCTCATGGGGGGTATAGCCTCCCCGAAACGAAATCACGGGAGTGAGGCATGGCCAACGATCATGACGACGCCAAGGACTGGGCCGACGTCAGGCGCTGGCGCAAGGCCGAGCGCGAGCGACTGATCGCGGCGCGTCTCGCAGTGCCGGCGGACGCGCGCACCGCCATGTCGCAACGCATTGCCGAAGGCCTCAATGCGATCATCGGCGAGATCGCCGGCCGCATGGTGAGCCTCTACTGGCCGTTTAGGGGTGAGCCGGATTTGCGGCCATGGATGGCATCCGTCAATGAACGCGGCGGCCGCACTGCACTGCCCATTGTCATCGAGAAAGGACAGCCGCTGATCTTTCGCGCCTACAAAGCGGGCGACCGGCTGGAAAAAGGTATCTGGAACATTCCGATCCCGGCTGAGGGCGATCCGGTGCTACCGGACATCGTCATCTCGCCGATCGTCGGCGTTGACCCGGCAAACTATCGGCTGGGCTATGGCGGCGGCTTCTTCGATCGCACGCTGGCGGCCATGCCGTTCAAGCCACTGGTCATCGGCGTCGGCTACGAACTGCAGCGTATAGCGACCATCTATCCGCAGCCGCATGACATTCCGATGGATCGGATTGTGACGGAGGCCTGAGGGCCTGTTTCGGAAAATATCTATACTTCCGCGCAGCGCAAATGTCTCGTGACAAAAATCCGACTTGATCGACAAATAACATGATCTTCCAGGAGACCATGCTGCGGAAGGCACGTTTCGACGTGCGTTCCGGGCGGATCCAACAGTGTCCGTTCGCTCTTTAGGAGGATGCGATGCGATATCTCTGTAGAACTATCTTCGTTTTTTCGCTTTCATTAAGCATCGCAACTCCGGCTTTTGCGAGCGGCAAGTTGGTGTCCGGACCGCGCGTCGGGGATGAGGTCGATATTGTCAGCAGCTCTGGAATAGGCACGCGCCACGCGGTCATAAAAGTAAAACTTGGCGAAGGAGACGAAAAGTATCTTACAGATCATATTGAAGGTGACTGTGTAAGCGGATGGTTCACAATGCTATATATTGGAATGGGTCGGCTTCGGTTCCTTGGCAAACGGAAGCATCCTGCAGAATACGGTGCTAATTACCTCATAGTAAGCAGCAAATATGGCCCACTCAATGGGTCTACCGTCTCTAGTTATGGCGAGGCCCTTGAGCAATATAATGCCCTCTGCCCTGGCCGAGCAGATATGACGCTCGACCAATAAGCGGAGCCGTAAAGCTAAGCGGTCAAAATTGGGGTGCCGGATCGGCCTTTGGCGTTAAGCCATTTCCGGCTTCATACCCATTGCCGTGCGGTCGACGATCTCACGCAAGGCGAATGACGAGTTGATCTTCGTCACATGCGGCATGGCCGACAGCCACTCCTTGTGGATGCGCTCATAGTCGACGAGGTCCTTCGCCGCGATGCGCAGGATATAGTCGTATTCGCCCGACATAAGGTGGCAGGACAGCACGTTGGGGCAGCGCTTGATCGCCGCCTCGAAATCCGACAGCGTCTTCTCGAACTGGCCCGACAGGGATATGTGCACGATCGCCGTCATCTGATGGCCGAGGGCTGCATTGGACAGCCGGGCGTGATAGCCGCGAATGGTTCCGGATTTCTCGAGATTGTCGAGCCGGCGCGAACAGGCCGACTGCGACAGGCCAACCTTCTCGGCAAGCGCCGCATTGGGTATCCGGCCATCCTTCTGCAAAGTCTCAAGAATGGCGATATCGATCCTGTCGAGCGGCATTTTTCGTGAATCCTGCTGATATTCTGCTATTTTGCGCAACGATTATCGAAACCGGCCTTCCTGCGCAAGCGCATTCGCAAACACCTGCAGCCCGATTCATGGTTCACTTTATCAATACAGGGAGTGAGCCCAAAAGGGCCCGGATCAGGAGAAGAAAATGCGTGTCGGCTGCCCCAAGGAAATCAAGAACCACGAATACCGCGTCGGCCTTACGCCGGGCTCGGTGCGTGAATACGTCGCCCATGGCCACGAAGTGCTGGTCGAGACCGGCGCCGGTGCCGGCATCGGCGCCGATGACAATGCATATCGCGTCGCCGGCGCCACCATCGCCAAGACCGCCGCCGACGTGTTCGCCAAGTCGGACATGATCGTCAAGGTCAAGGAGCCGCAGCCCAATGAGTGGGCGCAGTTGCGTGAAGGCCAGATCCTGTACACCTATCTTCACCTGGCTCCGGATCCGGAGCAGACCAAGGGCCTGCTCGCTTCCGGCGTGACCGCGATCGCCTACGAAACCGTGACCGACGACCGCGGCGGCCTGCCGCTGCTGGCGCCGATGTCGGAAGTCGCCGGCCGCCTGTCGATCCAGGCCGGCGCCACGGCACTGCAGAAGGCCAATGGCGGCCGCGGTGTGCTGCTTGGCGGCGTGCCCGGCGTGCTGCCGGGCAAGGTTACCGTGCTCGGCGGCGGTGTTGTCGGCCTGCACGCGGCGCGCATGGCAGCCGGCCTTGGCGCCGACGTCACCATCATCGATCGCTCGATCCCGCGCCTGCGCCAGCTCGACGACCTCTTCGCCGGTCGCGTCCACACCCGCTATTCCACGGTCGAAGCGCTTGAAGAAGAATGCTTTTCGGCTGATATCGTCGTTGGCGCCGTGTTGATCCCGGGCGCCGCGGCACCCAAGCTCGTCACCCGCGAAATGCTTTCGGGCATGAAGAAGGGCTCCGTGCTGGTCGACGTCGCCATCGACCAGGGTGGTTGCTTCGAGACCTCGCACGCGACGACTCACGCTGACCCCACCTACGAGGTTGACGGCGTCATCCACTATTGCGTCGCCAACATGCCAGGCGCTGTGCCGGTCACTTCAGCCCATGCGCTCAACAACGCGACGCTGCACTACGGCCTGCAACTCGCCGACAAGGGCCTGAAGGCGCTGGTCGACGACCATCACCTACGCAACGGCCTCAATGTCCACAAGGGCAAGATCACCAACCGCGCGGTCGCCGAGGCACTCGGCTACGAGCTGGTCGAGCCGAAGGCTGTACTGGCCGCCTGATCTAGGGTCAGGACCTATTAAAGTTCTTGCGGAGACAGCAAACGGCTGATTCATTGGCGGTGCGAGGAGGCGCTGCAATGAGTGATTTGATCTGGCTGTCGGAGGCGCAGATGCGCCGGATCGAGCGGCATTTCCCGCTGTCTCACGGAGTGCCCAGGGTCGATGATCGGCGGATCGTCAGTGGCATCATCTTCGTGATCAGGAACGGCCTTCGGTGGCGCGACGCGCCCAGCGAGTATGGTCCCCACAAGACGATCTACAACCGCTTCATCCGCTGGAGCCG
>NZ_AXAL01000024.1 GCF_000472785.1 Mesorhizobium loti CJ3sym | reverse complement strand
AGGGTCGCGACGAACGGTCGACCATGCCGGCCCGCCCTTCGACCTTATAACGCTCGACCCAGCGCGCCACGATCTTGGCCGTCACGCCGTAGACGCGCGCCGCATGGGCTTGGGAAAGAGCGCCTTCTATCACCGACAGCGCCATCTCCTCTCGACGCAGCGGCGTGAGACGGGCATTCTTGTGGATGTTCATTCGGACCCTCCGGTGGATGCTGAAGCCTGGTAACTCCAGTCTCCTCGATCCGGTCCGAATGGACAACCTCCCGAAAGCTCACATCTAGAGCGGTGGTCAGGTTCATTTCGCGGCGGGCAAAGAGGCGGGCAAAAAGCTTCATCATCATCTCCTATCGGTTGCTCAGACGGGTCGCCTTCGCTTGATGGAGTGGGGCAGCTCGTTTGCTGGCGCTAATATAGGCTTGTGTGAGTGAAAACTAAATCGCAAAAGCGAAGCGCTTGATATGAAATGCGACACCGAATACGACAAATTTGGGCAGCGTGCCTGAAATTTATGATTGTTTACAAGGCATTAATCGAGAAATGAGCCGCTATGCGGCTTGTTCATATGCGCCATGCGCTGGCAACATGGCTCGAAAACTCATTTGAATACAAATAAAATGATGAAGGCCTAGGGGCTAAAATCGAGAAGGCCTGCCGGGCTGGGTCAGCGCGGCAGGCCTTCAGCATTTGCTACACACGGTTTACTTCGCTCCAGCCCACGATCCGATGCCATTGCGGATGCCGGTCTTGGTGTCGGAAGCTTCAGGCCAGCCAATATCCTTCTGCAGTTCGATCGGCAGGGAACGGATGGCGCGTTCGGTCTGGTAGCGGGCGCGTGCCGCGCTGAATTCAGTCGCGATGCGACCGAGGGACGACAGGATAGACATTTCATTTCTCCTTGAGCGCCGGGCAGGGATGCCAGGCAGCGGTTGGTTACGTCAGGTCTGTTTCAGCTTCATTTCATGTCGATTACAGGTCTGTGTCGTGTTGGTTTCGTGGCTGCATCTGGCAGCATCCTGTCTCGACAAGATTGACTATCGTCCCAAACTGATGTTCAATCAAACGAAATGGAATGATGCTTTGTATCAGAAAAATTGAAGGTCGGCTCCCATGAACGCCCCGCTCAATCATCCGCTGCCGCTGCTCGATCTCGACGTTTTGCGCACTTTCGTGGCGATTGCCGAGACCGGCAGCTTCACCACCGCCGCCAATGCGGTGTTCCGCACGCCCTCGGCTGTCTCCATGCAGATCAAGAAGCTGGAAGACATTCTTGGCCGCTCGGTGTTCGTCCGTGACGCGCGCTCGGTGTCGCTGACCACGGATGGCGAAATGCTGCTCGGCTATGCCCGCCGGCTGCTGTCGATCAACCGCGAGGTGGTGTCGAAGTTCATCGTTCCCGAGATTGTCGGTGTCGTTCGACTGGGCTCGCCGGATGATTATGGTGAGCGCGTGCTGCCGCATGTGCTGAAGCGCTTCGCGCAGTCGCATCCGTCGATCGCCGTCGACGTCACCATCGACCAGAGCAGCAATCTGCGCCGCCGCATGGACGACCGGGCGCTCGACATCACGCTTCTGACCAATTCATACAAGACCAGTGCGCTCGGCGCCGAGGTGCTTTTGACCGAACCCATCGTTTGGGCCGGCGCCAAGGGCGGCTGCGCGCATCTGCGCGAACCGCTGCCGGTCTCATTGTGGGAAGAGGGCTGCGCCTGGCGGGCAGGGGCGCTTGACGCGCTGAGCCGCGGGGGCCGTAACTTTCGCGTCGCTTACATGAGCGCGCACACGGCCGGCCAGCGTGCCGCAATCATGGCCGATCTCGCGGTCGCGCCCCTGCCAAGATCGTTCCTCGGCAACGACATGATCGAGCTCTGCTCGAAGGACGGCATGCCCGATATCGGCACCTACAATCTGGCTATGGTGGTGGCGCCGGACGCCAGCGCGCCGGTCAAGGCTGTCGCCGACCACATCCGCGACACTTTCGAAGTGTTCAGGGGAACCGGCAAGTTCTGATCGTCAGATACTGGACCGGAAGCGCTACTCCGCAGCCTCCGCGGAGGGCACCCCGTACCTTGTTCTTATGTTTTGCCCGATCGGCGCGGCGGTCTCGCTGAGGAACGCAACGATGTGTTGGCGGGCGCGCCGCGATTCCGGCATGTCGATCAGCGGCCAAACGTGGAACATGCCTTCCTCATAGACGACATCGATTTCGACGCCGGCGGCACGCGCCTTTTCGGCGAAGATCAGATTGTCGGGGCTGAGCAAGTCGTGCGAGCCGGTCAGGAGCAGCGTTTTCGGCAGCACCGAAAGATCGCCATAGAGCGGACTGATGTGCCAGTCGCTGCGGTCGATGCCGGCGCTGTACATGCGGATCGCTTCCAGGCCGCCGGGAATTCCCAGCCACGGATCATTGCGCTCCGCCTCGAACAGCTTGGGGTTGGAGAGCGACATGTCGAGGCCGGGTGAAATCAGCACATGGCGCGACGGCAGCGGCAGGGCCTCTTCCGCGGCCATCATGGTCAACACCACGGCCATGTTGCCGCCGGCGGAATCGCCCATGAAGATGATGTCTTCCGCCTCTGTCTCCTCGATCATCTCGCGATAGACATCGCCGACCATGCCGAACATGGCGTGGAAATCGTGTTCGGGGGCGATGGGATAGATCGGCACGGTAATGCCGTAGCCCAGCCGGTCGGCCATGTCGGCGATCAGGTGCCAGTGATAGGGCGTGATTTCAAAGACATAGGCGCCGCCGTGCAGGTAGAGAATCCGCTTGCGCTCGCCGGCCCGGGGCGCGATCTCGTAGACCGGAAAGCCGTCGACGGTGCGTGTCTCTATGTCGAACCGCTGGTGCAGCGAGGCCGGCGGGCGATGGTCCTCGGTCTTGCGCGCGGCCGCGATCCAGCGCTGCAGGTTTTCCGGGCTGGAAAATGCTTGCTTGCGGCTGTGCCTGAGCACGAAGGACACGAAATGGCTTTTCAAACTTGGCATGCGGATACACGAACTTCGGCTGCAGCCGACTAAGAGAAACCTCCACTATTTCCGAACATCGTACCTTGGCCGAAAATGTCAAGATTTACACGGTGTCCACACGGCTGTGTGATCCGCGCCGCTGATGTTAGCGGCGCGGCAAAAGTGCCGCGCGCAGCCGGTTGCTGGTTGCCGGGGATGTGCGAGATCCCCGGCGGACGCCGAGCAATTTGCATTTGTCGGCGAAGGTCATCAGCGCGCCGGCCCCAGAAGCAGCGAGGTGAGCGCGGCCTGCGGGTCGCTGGCCGGCGATGCCGGCCAGCCAATGTCCTTCTGGACATGCGCCGGCAGGCTGTTCAACGCGCGGATCGTCTTGTTCCGGGCATGGGTCTGCCTGATGGTCGCACCGAAGCGACCGAGATTTCCAAACATCGACATTTTCATCTCCCTTGAAGAACAGCAGGAGCCGAGGATTATCTTCGGCCGCCATTCGATGCCGGGTAAATGCGCCTGCCATGTATCGGATGGACTTCGCGAAAACAGCGGTTCGGTTTCCAGATCGGCCGATCCGGAAACATTTGTATGCAAATAAGTTTGAGGCCCGAAGGGGATTGCTTCTCGGCCATGTCGCAGCCGACCGGAGCCACACCGTGACGCTACCTGAGGTTTTATCCGGTTGACAGCAGGCGGCCGATGTCCGTTATTGTGCAGTGCAGCATTTGAGGGTGCTAATTCAGGTAGTAGGGGTACGGGCGTGAATGACATCCACAGTATTCAATACCTTCGAGGGCTTGCCGCTTTCTCTGTAGTCCTCTTTCACATCAGCGAGCAGTTCGGCGGTCCGTTCGCGGTTGGCGCGGCAGGGGTTGACCTGTTTTTTGTCATCAGCGGTTTCATCATGTGGGTGACCACGGTCGATCACCCTGTTGATCCACAGCGTTTCATGTGGCGACGGATCGTTCGTATCGTGCCGCTTTATTGGATTGTCACGCTGCTGACCGCGCTGGCAATTTTCTTCAAGCCGCAATTTCTCTTCGGGCACGTGCTGAGCCCCGCAAATCTTGTCGGCTCGCTGTTGTTTCTTCCGATCACGCAGAATGGTGCACTTCACCCCGTGGTGATCCAGGGCTGGACGCTGTGTTATGAAATGATGTTTTACGTCATTTTCGCCTTGTCGCTCTTGCTAGGCGAGAAGCAGCGTTTTGCCGCGCTGATCGGCGTGCTGACGGCGCTGGTGGTGTTGAACTTGTTGCTGCTGAAAGGTTACGCCGAGGCATTTACCTCGCCCATCGTGCTCGAGTTCGCGGCCGGCATTGTCGTTGGGCGTCTGTGGATGAAGGATGTTCGGCTCCAGCTTGTGTTGGCGCTGTCGCTGGTTGTCGGCGGATTTGTCTTGCTGATAGTGGTTCAGATGCTCGATCCCGAAATGCCCCGTGTCCTGCGTTGGGGTATTCCGTCGATGCTGGTCGTTGCCGGCTCGGTTTTTGCCGAGCGCGCCAGGCCGTTCAGCCCAATGGCCCTGTTCACATTTTTCGGCAATGCCTCGTATTCGATCTACGTCTGGCATGTGCTGGTGGTTGTCGTGGTAACCGGCATCATATTGCGGCTTGGGGTTCCGCCAGGTTGGCAGCCGGCATCGGTTGCCCTTGTCAGCATTGCGATTTCCGCAGGGCTCTATCTGATTGTTGAAAAACCGTTGACCGGCTTGCTCAAACCGCTCACGCGCCAAAAGCCCGCAACAGCTCAAGCCATGGTTCGACTTGCACCTGCCGCGGATTGAAAAATGCATTCAAGGCGCGACAGCTGAATCCGTTGTAGCGCGTCGCGCTTTTACTCCCGGCTGCGCCTTGCCGCATGGCCTTCGCGCGAGCGTCGTCGCGGGGCGGCGTCGCCGGCGACACCGTCCTCGCTGACCGTCTTGCGCGGCGGCAGTTTCACCGCCGCCGACAGTTTCGGGAACGGGTCGACCTTGTTAGGCAGCGCCATGGCGTAGACGAAGTGCTCCTGGAATTTCGGTTCCAGCGCGGTCTCGATCTTCTCGATCTGGCTGACCGTCTCCTCGATCTCGCGGCGATAACCGCGGTTTAGCAGCGCCATGCGCGCGCCCGCACCGGCGGCGTTGCCGACGGCCGAGACCTTGTCGAGGTCGCAATCGGGGATCAGCCCCAACACCATGGCGTATTTCGGATCGATGAAGGAGCCGAAGGCGCCGGCGAAATGGATGCGGTCGACATGCTCGGTGTTCTGTTTTTCCATCAACAGCTTGGTGCCGGCATAGAGCGCTGCCTTGGCGAGCTGGATGGCGCGCACATCGGTCTGGGTGATGGTGATCTTCGGCTCACCTTCCTTCAGCACGTAGGAGAAGGTGCGGCCGTTGGCGATGACCCGCGGCGAGCGCGCGGCCAGCGATCCATCGACGACGCCATCCTCGGAGATGATGCCGGCGAGATACATCTCTGCCACGATCTCGATGATGCCGGAGCCGCAAATGCCGGTAACCCCGGTCGCCTGCACGCTGTCGAGGAAGCCCGGCTCGTCGGACCACAATTCCGAGCCGATGACGCGGTATTTCGGTTCCAGCGTGTCGGGATCGATGCGCACGCGCTCGATGGCACCGGGCGCCGCACGCTGGCCGCCGGAGATTTCGGCGCCTTCGAAGGCCGGTCCGGTCGGCGAGGAAGCCGCCACAACCCGCGCACGATTGCCGAGCACGATCTCGGCATTGGTGCCGACGTCGACGATCAGCATCATCTCGTCTTGGCGATGCGGGCCTTCCGACAGCGTCACGGCCGCCGCGTCGGCGCCGACATGGCCGGCGATGCAAGGCAGCATATAGAGCCGCGCACCCTGGTTGAGCTTGAGGCCGATGTCGGAGGCCTTGATGCGCACCGCGCCCGAGACGGCCAGCGCGAAGGGGGCACCGCCAAGTTCGGTCGGATCGATGCCGAGGAACAGATGGTGCATGATCGGATTGCCGACGAAGACGCTATCCAGGATGTCGTTGCGCTGGACATTGCCTTCCGCGCAGACCTTGTCGACGAGGCTGGAGATCGCCTCGCGCACGGCAACCGTCATGCCTTCGCGGCCGTCCGGGTTCATCATCACATAGGAGACGCGGCTCATCAGATCCTCGCCGAAGCGGATCTGCGGGTTCGAGGTGCCGGACGAGGCGGCGACGCGGCCCGACAGCAGCGACACCAGATGCATGGCGATGGTGGTCGAGCCGATGTCGCAAGCGAGCCCATAGGCCTCGTTCTTGAGGCCCGGCCACAAAGCGATGACGCGCGCTATGTCGCTGTCGGCATCCTTGTGGATGGCGGCGGTCGCGGTCCAGTTGCCCTTGCGCAATATGCCTTGCACCTGCGGCAGCAGGTAGAAGTCGAATTCGAGGTTTTTGAAACCCCAATCCTTCATCAGCGCGATCTTCAGCCGGTCGAGGTCGCCGAGCGGCTTGTGCATGTCGGGCTCTTCGATCTCGACATAGCACATGCGGATCGCCGTATCGCGGGCGATCACCCTGGTGTCGGCATCCTTGCGGATGGTCTGCGCATTGATGACCGTGTCCTGCGGCACGTCGATGACGAGGTCGCCGAGGATCTGCGCCGAGCAGGACAGGCGGCGCCGTTCAGGCAGGCCGCGCACGCGTTCGTAGCGCTCTTCCTTGGGACCCTTGGGCGAAATGTGGTCGTTGGACGAGACGATCTTGTGCTTGGCGAAATTGCCTTCCTGCACCTCGATCTGGCAGCGTCCGCACGTGGCGCGGCCACCGCACACGCTTTCGACATAGACGCCAAGCTGGCGCGCGGCATCGAGCACCGGCGTGCCGACAGGAAACCGCCCGCGCTTGCCCGACGGCATGAACAGCACGAGTGGATCGGTGATGTTGGCAGGCGAGTTCATGCGTACACGTGTCTCGGTAGGGATTGTCGATCCCGTTTAACGGATCGTTTCAGTATTGGGCGGAGTGTCTGATGGTCCAGAGGCCAATCATGTTCGAGCTCCTGCTGTCCAGCATATTCACTGCTTTTACCATGGTGCGCCTGCTGAAGGGCCCATGGCTGCGCAATCCGCAATATCTGGCCACCGGTATTCTCGGCGCGATCGTCGCGGTGCTGGTGCTGCACGGAGGCTGGCCCGCCTATGACGATGATCTCATCATAGGCGGCGTGACCGGCATATTCGGATCGTGGGCGGGCATGGCAGTGTTCGACGCCATATTGGGCATGGCTTGAGCGCAAAGCAGGCCGGTCCGGCCGCATCAACGATGCGATCGGTTCAGCGTGGTTTGCAGCTCGGCTCACGATTGCGCGCTTATCCCCGACCCATGCGGGCTTCACGGCCGCCGCGACGGCGACCGCCGGCAGCGCCATCGCCCGGTGCGTTGACCTGCGTCGGCGCCGCGACCGCCTGGCCACCTTCGGCCGGCTTGTAGTCCTTATAGGTGCGGATCCAGTTGGTGCAGTTCTCGTCGGTGCCGTTGAGCACGTTGGCGCCGCGCACGGCTTCCATTTCCTGCGGACGCACCGGGTTCATGATCGCTGACGTCATGCCGGCGCCGATCACCATCGGGATGAAGGCGGCGTTGATGCCATGGCGGTGCGGCAGGCCAAACGAGATGTTGGAGAGGCCGCAGGTGGTGTTGACCTTGAGCTCTTCGCGCAGACGGCGCAGCAGCGCGAACACCTGGCGGCCGGCATCGCCCAGCGCGCCGATCGGCATGACCAGCGGATCGACGACGACGTCGTGCGCCGGAATGCCGAAATCGGCGCAGCGCTGCACGATCTTCTTGGCGACGGCGAA
This sequence comes from Mesorhizobium loti CJ3sym, assembly GCF_000472785.1. Classification (GTDB taxonomy): domain Bacteria; phylum Pseudomonadota; class Alphaproteobacteria; order Rhizobiales; family Rhizobiaceae; genus Mesorhizobium; species Mesorhizobium loti_E. The sequence continues at coordinate 111,393 of NZ_AXAL01000024.1, read as the reverse complement.
GCGTACGTCCGGGTCCATCGAAATGCCGGTCTCGTCATTAGAGATGGCGACCACGGGGACGTTGTACTTCTTGACCAGCGGCAGGATGGCTTCGAGCTTTTCTTCCTCGCCGGTGACGGAGTTGACCAGCGGGCGGCCCTTGGCGACCTTCAATGCCGCCTCGATCGCGGCGGTGACCGAGGAGTCGATCGACAGCGGCAAATCGACCAGACCCTGGACGATCTCCAGCGTCTGCACGAGAAGACCGGGTTCGGTCTCGTTCGGGTTGACCGAAGTGACGCCGGCATTGACGTCGAGCATGGTGGCGCCGCAGGCGGCCTGTTCCAGAGCGTCCCTGATCACGGTCTCGAAATTACCGGCGATCATCTCGGCGGCGAGCTTCTTGCGACCGGTCGGGTTGATGCGCTCGCCGATGACGCAGAAGGGCTGGTCGAAGCCGATGATGATCTCGCGTGTCGCCGAGGCGACGATGGTCCGGGTCATGAAGTCTCTCCGCCTTGATATAAAGTGCTCTTTATATCGTCTCTGGTTTCGTTCCAGGGTCTGGTGATCGGCCGCGTTTTCAGTGCGCGGTCTTTACCATGTCCACCTGCGTTTCGGTAATGTCGTCATGCAATATGTGGTCGAGCCGGTCGGCGACCATCTGGTCGTCGCGGCGGATCTCGCGTTTCCACGGCTGGCGGCCCTTCAGCACGCCCGATTCATCGACGATCTCGGCGACATATTCCTCCTGGCGGTAGGCCATCACATGGATGCCGGCGACGCCTGGGATTTCCTTCACCTCGTTGATGATGTCGGTGCAGAGCTGCTTGCCTTCCTTCTTCTGGTCCTGCGCGCCTTCCAGCCGCTTGATGATGGCGTCCGGGATATGAATTCCCGGCACGTTGGAGCGGATCCACTTGGCTGTCTTGGCCGAAGCGAGCGGGCCGACGCCGCACAGCACGAACACCTTCTCGGTGTGGCCGAGATCGCGGGCCTTCTGCATGAAGGTCCTGAACATCGGCACGTCGAAGCAATACTGCGTCTGCACGAACTGCGCGCCGGCGGCGATCTTCTTGCCGAGATGGATGGGGCGGAAGTCGAAGGGCGGCGCGAACGGATTGACGGCCGCACCCAGGAACAGCTGCGGCGGCGTGGTGAGCTTGCGGCCGGACAGGAACTTGCCGTTGTCACGCATGATGCGGCAGGTTTCGAGCAGCGACATGGAATCGAGATCGAACACCGGTTTGGCGCCGGGCTGGTCGCCGGCTTGCACGCCGTCGCCGGTGAGGCACAGCATGTTGGCGACGCCCATCGCCGCCCCGCCCAGCACGTCGCCCTGGATGGCGATGCGGTTCTTGTCACGGCAGGCGATCTGCATGATCGGGGCATAGCCCATGCGGGTCAGCAGCGCGCAGATGCCGACCGACGACATGTGGCAGTTGGCGCCTGAGGCGTCGACGGCGTTGATGGCGTCGACCCAGCCATCGAAGATCTTCGCCCTGTTATAGACGTCTTCCGGGTCGGCGCTGTCGGGCGGGTTGAGCTCGGTGGTCACCGCGAACTCGCCGCGCCGCAGCACGCGCTCGAGCCGGCCGCGCGAGGTGTGGCCGGGCAGGGGGTCGAGCGGCAGGTGAATGCCGGCCGGGTTCTCGTCGCGCTGGTGGCCGATCATGCCGCGGCTCCGGTCTTGGGGGCGGCCGCGGCTTCGCGGGCTGCCGCCGCCTGCGCGGTGACACGCAGCCAGGCGGAGGTTTCGCGCAACGACTGGTCGACCGGCTTCTGCACGGTCAGGATCTTGTCTGAGTTGACCATGTTCTTGGAGCCTTCCCAGGCCTTGACCCAGACGCAAGGCATATCGGGCTCGACCTCGCAATTGCCGTTGGCGCGCACGCCGCCGCACGGACCGTTGCGCAGCTGCTTGGGGCAGTTCATCGGGCACGACATGCCGGTCGACGACAGGATGCACTGGCCGCACATGCGGCAGTCGAACATGAAGCCTTTGACGCGTTTTTCAACGAACTTGATCGGCGCCTCGACGCGCCCGTAGCCAAGGCCTTTCCAAAGCGGGTGCAGCAACAGGAAGGTGTCGGCAAACCGCGCATAGAACCATTCGAGCAAGCGGGAATGGCGGATCGACCACAGCCTGATCGCAAACGAGCGCTGCACGCGCCGCTGCGGCGACACATCGGCCGGCTTGTAGTCGGATTTCGGCGCTGCCTTCTTGACCTGGGTGGCCTGGGTAACCGCCGGCCCATCATTTTTGACAGGAGTGGTTTCAGACATTTTCTTTGCCGCCCGCCTTGACCAGAGCGACCAGCCGCTCACGGTCATATTTCATGTCGAGGTCCTGAAAAGCCTTTTCAACCTCGGCTTCGAGATCGTCGCCAACAGGGATCGGATCGGCCTTGCGCCATTCGGCCAGATAGTCGTCGGTGCCGCCGGCGCCGGTGCGCATGGCGCACATGTCGATCGCCTCGGTGAAGCGCAAAGGCAGTTCGCGCTTGGCGTTCTGCCGGCCCTTCTTGACGATGATTTGAGCAGGGATGTCGCGCCAGTAGACGACGATAAGATCGGCCATGAATTCTCGCTCCTCGAACTATCGAGCATTGCCGCATGCGCAGTGGGGCCGCTTGTTATGGGACGACGCGCGCGCATTCAAAAGCGACGCATTTCAATGTCGTAAAATGAAAGGTGTGTTTATTCGTTTGTGACGTGCGCCTGCGACGGGTCCGACGCGCCGAAAAAGCCGTCGTGCCTTGCCCGGTTCCGGGCCGGCAAGACCCTACCAGATGCCGGTTCGGAGGCCCGTCCAGATGTAGAACCAGATCGTCGGGTGATACCATTGCCGTGACGGCAGGCCTGGATCGATGGTGGCGCGTTTTCCAGCCAGTACATCGCGGACCGCCTCCACGCAGATGTCGCGCGAGAACGAGGCTTGCCGCAGCGCATAGCTCGAAATGCTATCCCCGCGTTCGGGTTTGCCGCGCGCTTGCCGCAGTGCGCCGCCAGTGTCGACGCCGGCATCGACCAGCAGAACGGTGGTGCCGAAATTTTGCGCGTCGCCTGATACCAGCGCCCAGTAGCCACCGTTCATGCCGCGGTATTTGGGCGTGATGCCGGCGTGGTAGTTGATGACGGGACAAGCGATTTTCGACAGCGTGTCGCGGGTCAGCATCCGGCAGCCGGCGAGAAACACGACACCCGGCTGGAGCCTTGCGATGGCATCCAGGCATTCCGGCGCGTTGGCCGAGGTGACATGGATGATCGACTGCCCCGGTTTCGGCTCGGTCTGCATTTTCTGCTCAGCGATCATCTGCTCGGCATGACCGGCGAAGAAGCGCTTTCCCAGGCGCGTCAGCACCATCGTGCCCAACTGGCCGATGACCGAGACCCAACCCTGGCGCCGGGCGCGCCTGACCAGCAATTGCTTTTTGGATTCAGGCGTTTCGAGGATAACGTTGACAGGACCCAGGCTGTCGACGATGGCGTTGATGACCGCCCAGATGTGCGGGCCACCTTCGGTGACGACGACGATGTTAGACTTCTGGGGTTCCATGGTGCGCGCCGGAAAGATGCAACCGATGCCGGATCCCGGCGCCCGTTATGCTAGAGCGTCCGGGTTAATCCTTGGTGATCGGCGGTCGGTACGGCTCAACGCTTGAATTCGATGATATCGAGCTTCGATTCATAGTAGGGCGCGGGAAATTCAATGCGCCATTCCTTGGCGCCGGTGCGGAAGGCATAGCCGACTTGGTCGGTCTGCGGGCCGCTGCCATAGGGTTTTGCGGGATCGCTGTTGACGTAGCCGACGCCAAGATAGATCGCGCGTTTCTCGCCATCGTCGAAGAAGCGGCCCTTGGTGCGCTGCGAACCGCTGATCTTTTCCAGCCGCCAGCCCGAACCATCGTCGGTCACCTTGCACTTGAACCAGCCATAGATGACGAGCGGGCTGGTCTCGCCGGCCTTGATGGTGCGGCATTGCCAGTTGCCGGTCAGGTCCTTGTCGGAGAAGGACACCAGCGGCTTGGCCAACAAGGCATCGAGCTGCTGGACATCGGCAGGGTCGCCTGCTTTCGCCTCGGCGAGCGCCGCCTTGCGGGTCTCGTCATATTTGTCGAGCCGGGCCTTGTCGGCAGGAGTGATGATTTTCTGCAGCTGGCCGTCGGCAAGGGCGGGCAAGGTGCAGCAGAACAGGCCGATGGCGGCAAGCAGTGGGCGAAGGATCATCCGGGGCTCCCGAGGCTAGTGGCAGTTGATGTCTGGAGCTGCGCCCCTGCAGGTTGGTGCCTGACTAATCGGGTCGCTTGCGCCTTTCATCCGTGCTTAACAGCGTTGCCGGTCAAAATCATGGTGTGACGAATGCGAATCTTGCTGACGGGGTCGTCGGGTTGGCTGGGCAGCGCACTGGCGCCGCTGCTGCGCGGCCTTGGTCATGAGGTGACGGGACTTGATCCTGTCGCATCGACAGAGACCCAAATTGTCGGCTCGATTGCGGATCGTGAGCTTGTCATGCGAGCCGTTCGTGACAACAGAATCGAAGCCATCATTCACAGCGGCGCTCTGCACAAACCCAACATAGAGAGCCGCGCCAACAGCGATTTCGTCGCCACCAATGTGCAGGGCACGCTCAACCTGCTGGACGCAGCGGTGGCGAACGGCGTGCAGCGCTTCGTCTTCACCTCGACGACCTCGCTGATGATTTCGCAAGCGATACGCGACGGGTTTAGCGGCGGCGCGCGCAAGGCCGCCTGGCTGACGGAAGCGATGTCGCCCGAGCCGCGCAACATCTATGGCGTCACCAAGCTTTCAGCCGAACATCTTTGCCGCCTCTATCATCTTCAGCATGGTCTGCCGGTGGTCGTGCTGCGCACGGCCCGCTTCTTTCCCGAAGCCGATGACATGGCGCATGCGATCGAACAGTCGGATGCCAACACCAAGGCCAATGAGTTGCTGTTTCGCAGGCTGACGGTGCAAGATGCGGCGCAGGCCCATGTCGCTGCGTTGGAGAAAGCGCCGCAACTCGGCTTCGATACCTTTATCGTCTGCACGCCAACACCGTTTCGGCCTGAAGACTGCGCGGCGCTGATCGCCGACGCCCCGTCGGTCGTCGCGCGGTATTTTCCGGACTTCCAGGCGCTCTACGCGCGAAAGGGCTGGACGATGTTTTCCTCAATCGACCGCGTCTATGACGCGTCGCGGGCTAGGGACAGGCTGGGCTTTGTCTGCACGACCAGCTTTGCCGATGTGCTGGCGGCGCTGCGGGTGGAGAATGGGCCAGCCTAGGGCAAATGGCGCTCAGGCGACTTCCGCGACCCGCGCGAGTTCGCCTGTCAGATCGCCATAGCCGGTCGGGCGCCGCTCATAGGCAAGGCCGAGCAGGGCCGCCGCTTTTTCCGCGACCTTGTCTAGCTCCGGATCGTTGGTCTGTGCGAGATAGATCAGCTTCTCGTAGTTGCCGAAATAGTCCTTGATCAGTTCCGGGTGCTTGTCCAAGCCGAGCGGCTTCATGAAGAAGGCATCGAACTGACGGCACAGGAAGTCCGTCATATAGAAGGACATCATGTCGTCATCGGCGATTTTCGCGTAGGCCTCCATGCCTTGATAGAAGGCGAAGCAATGCGGGCCGGCCATGCGCTCAACGCCATGCTTCTCCAGAACGCGGTCAAGCAGGCCACCGGTGCCGCAATCGGCATAGCCGACGAAGATATGCTCGTAGCCCTCGGCCTTGGCCTTCTCGATCGCCTTGTCCATGGCGGGCGCGATGCGGTCGGGGTAAAAGTGGAATTCCGCGGGAAGACAGGTCAGTTCCAGATGGTCGAGCTTGAGCTGCCCCTTCACGGCCAGAACTTCGCGCGCGATCATTCCGCAGGCAATGACCAGAAGCCTGCCTGCTTGATCCGATTGCGTTTTTTGCACCTTGGCCATGATTTCAATCGAACCGGCTTTGTTTGCCGCGGTCACCCTTCATCTGGTAACGAAAAAGCCGCGCTGCAAGGCGCGGCTTTGATGGTTGGCCAGGCGCCTTGCTGAACCGATCAGGCCGAAGCGCGCATGTTGTGCTTGCGCTTCATGTAATCCTTGGCGGTCTCGACGGCTACCGCGGCATCGCGGCAATAAGCGTCGGCGCCGACGGCCTTGCCGAATTCCTCGTTGAGCGGCGCGCCGCCAACCAGCACGACATAGTCGTCACGGATGCCCTTTTCCTTCATCGTGTCGATGACGACCTTCATGTAGGGCATGGTCGTGGTCAAGAGCGCCGACATGCCGATGATGTCGGGCTGATGCTTTTCGATGGCGTCGAGATATTTCTCGACCGCATTGTTGATGCCGAGATCGATAACGTCGAAGCCGGCGCCTTCCATCATCATGCCGACCAGGTTCTTGCCGATGTCGTGGATGTCGCCCTTGACCGTGCCGATGACCATCTTGCCCTGCTTCGGCGCGCCGGTGGCGGCGAGCAGCGGGCGCAGGATGAACATGCCGGCCTTCATGGCGTTGGCCGACAACAGCACTTCCGGAACGAACAGGATGCCGTCACGAAAATCCTCGCCGACGATGCGCATGCCTTCGACCAGCGCTTCGGTCAGCACCTTGTAGGGTATCCAGCCGCGCTCCAGCAGGATGTTGGTGCCTTCCTCGATCTCTTCCTTCAGCCCGTCATAGAGATCGTCGTGCATCTGCTGCACCAACTCATCGTCGGAAAGTTCGGAAAGGATGATCTCGTCGTCGGCCATATGTATCGAGCTCCTGCCGGCATCGCGACTGCGTCGCAAGGCACAAAATATTCGCGTTCATACCTAACCCGCTAGGGGCATGCATCCATAGCTGATTTGCGACTTCCCGCAAAAGGAAAGCGACTGGAAAATCTATTGGTTTTCTTGTCGATTTTGCGACAGGCGTTGGCGCGGACGGGCCGTTTCGAATAGGGTGCATGGCTACGATCCGGCGAAAGCCGCGCCATGCGGCAGCAACGGTTACGGACCAGCCATCGTCAGGCAGGCCATATTCAGGGAAGAGCGATCATGAGCGAACACGCGGCAGTCGACCAGGAAGCGTCAAACGCGCGGCGTGGGCGCGGCGCCAGCGGCGGGGCTGCGGCCCGCAGGGCGGCGCGCTCGGGCGGCGGTCCAGGCACACAGCTCACCTACATCAAGCGCAAGATCAACGTCTATGAGGTGCTGAACGAGGAAGGGCTGGCGCTGATCGAGAAGAACACCGACACGGTGCTCGAAGAGATCGGCATCATCTTCCGTGACGATGCGGAAGCGCTGCAGCTTTGGAAAGAGGCCGGCGCCGACGTCAAGGGCGAGCGCGTGCACTTCCCGAAGGGGCTGTGCCGCTCGCTGCTCAAGACCGCGCCGTCCATTTACACCCAGCATGCCCGCAATTCCGAGCGCTCGGTGCAGATCGGCGGCAACGCCACCGTTTTCGCGCCGGTCTATGGGCCGCCCTTCGTGCGCGACCTCGACGGTGTCAGGCGCTATGCGACGATCGAGGATTTCCAGAATTTCGTGAAGCTCGCCTATATGGCGCCGTCGATCCACCATTCGGGCGGCACGGTTTGCGAGCCGGTCGATGTGCCGGTCAACAAGCGCCACCTCGACATGATCTACAGCCACATCAAATATTCCGACAAGCCGTTCATGGGCTCGGTGACCGCGCCGGAGCGCGCCGAGGACACCGTGGCCATGGCCAAGATCGTGTTCGGTGACGACTTCGTCGAGAACAACACGGTGCTGACCAGCCTGATCAACGCCAACTCGCCGATGGTGTTCGACGAAACAATGCTTGGCGCGCTGAAGGTCTATTCGCGCCACAACCAGGCCTGCATCGTCACGCCGTTCATCCTGGCCGGAGCGATGAGCCCGGTGACGGTTGCCGGCACGCTGACGCAGGTCCTGGCCGAAGTGCTGGCCGGTGCTTCGTTCACGCAGCTCATCCGTCCCGGCGCGCCGGTGCTTTTCGGCACCTTCGCCTCGTCGATCTCGATGCAGTCGGGAGCGCCGACCTTCGGCACGCCGGAGCCGTCGCTGGTGTCCTATGGCGCCGCACAGCTCGCACGCCGCCTCGGCTTGCCGTTCCGCACCGGCGGTTCGCTGTGCGCGTCCAAGGTTCCGGATGCGCAGGCGGCTTATGAAAGCGCCAACACGCTGAATTCGACCATCCTTGCCGGCACCAACTTTGTCCTCCACTCGGCCGGTTGGCTCGAAGGCGGGCTGGCGTCCTGCTACGAAAAATTCATGATGGACATCGACCAGCTCGGCATGACGCAGAAATTCTCCGAAGGCGTCGATCTGTCGGAGAATGGCCAAGCGATGGACGCCATCCGCCAGGTCGGACCGGGCAGCCACTATCTCGGCTGCGACCACACGCAGGCGAATTTCCAGACCGCTTTCTACCGCTCCAACATCGCCGACAATAATTCCTACGAACAATGGCTGGCCGAAGGCGAGAAGACCGCGCCGCAGCGTGCCAACGACCTCGCTCGCCGCTGGCTGGAAAGCTACGAGGCGCCGTATCTCGATCCGAGCATCGACGAGGCCCTGAAAGACTTCATCGCCAAGAAGAAGGGGTCGATGCCCGACGCCTTCACTTGAAAGGAGCCCGAATCAGGCGGGGCTAAAGTCGCCAACATCATCCACAAGGAAGTCTGGCGGAGCGCTTTCTCCGATCCGGTCAAGAAGGGATGATTGCGCGCGCCGGCAGCGTTGACAGTATCGCTGCGGCGCTTCTTGCCAACGGCCTTATTCTTCGTGGCGGCTTCAATTTTGCGCCAGGCGAAGCACCGACAACGGGCGCTACTGGCGGGCCGGCAAGGTCCGTGCTGCTGGTCGGGCAGGCGGGCGCGGCGCCCTGGCCGCATTTCCTGCGCTGGCGCGAGAGGCAGCCACAGACAATCGCCAATCCCCTCGACAGCTGGTCTCGGCAGGTCATCGGCGACGTAGCGCAGGCATTTGGCGCGCGGGCGGTTTCGCCTTCGGACAAGCCCTATCTGCCGTTCCAGCAATGGGCGATGCGGGCGGAGGGACTAAAGCAGTCGCCTCTCGGCATCCTCATGCATCCGCAATACGGGCTTTGGCATGCCTATCGCGGCGCGTTGCTGTTCGAGGAGGAGATTGCGCTTCCGGAGGCTCGCGAGGCAATCCACCTTTGTGATGCCTGCGTCGAGAAACCCTGCCTGAAATCCTGTCCGGTCGACGCCTATTCCAGGGAAGGCTTCGCCTATCAGTCCTGCCTGGCACATGTGCGGGGAGCGAATGGCGGGCCGTGCCGCGATGGCGGTTGCCTCGACCGCAATGCCTGTCCCTATGGCACTGCCTACCGCTATCCGCCGGAAGGTCAGGCGTTTCACATGGCGAGCTTTTCACGGGCTGCCAACTGACCGAGTCCACGGCTGGTGAACTGCTATCTCGATCAGTAGCTTGACGGCTGCCCGAAGCGAGCCTATTCATCAAGTCATCCGATGACTTGATGAATAGGCCAATGCAGCCCGCTATCCGAACCAATCTTACCGACAGCGCGACTGGAAGCCTGCGTGCTGAAATCCTCGGCGGCCGCTGGGGCGTCGGCGCGCGTATTCCCAATGAAGCGGCCCTTGCCGACCTTCTGTCGGTCAGCCGTGGTACCGTGCGCGAGGCGGTGAGAGTGCTCGTCTCGCAAGGACTGCTGGATACGCGCCAGGGGTCGGGCACCTATGTACGCTCTACCGTCGATTCCTCAGCCGCGCTTGACGGCGTCAAGCGCACCGGCTTGCGCGACCAATGGGAGGCGCGGGCAGCGCTCGACCTGGAGGCGGCGCGGCTTGCCGCCTTGCGCCACACGCCGGCCGATCTCGACCGGATGCGCCAACTGCTTGCCGAGCGCGGCACCGTTGCCGACGGCGGCAGCGATGCCTTCATCCGGCGCGACCTTGCCTTCCACAAATCGGTCGTCGCGGCGTCCGGCAACAGGGCGATGATGGAGCTCTACGACTTCTTCACCGCCGCCATCACCGAAACCATCCATGCCACCATCGACGGCGAGCTGCCCGAGCCGGATCAGCAGGCGCACGCGGCAATCGTCGACGCCATCGCCGCGAACGATCCGGACCGTGCGGTTGCCGCTGTCCGCGCTTTCATGGCGCCGGTGCTTGCCCAACTTGAAAGACTGCTTTCCCAATGAACCAGGTTTTTCGCCAGTCCGACCCGAGGGCCGATGCCGTCGCGGGGCTGCAACTCATCGATGCCGAAGCCGATAGCCAGCCGCCGCTGCAGCCGCCTGAACTGCGCAGCCGTGCCGCGCGTATCGTGCTTGGCGCAAGCCTTGTGCTGATCGCCTTCAGCTTGCGCTTCCTGTTTTCCAGCCTGTCGGTGCTGTTGCCCGAGGTGATGCAGGCAACCGGGCTCTCGACGACCGGCGCCAGCCTGCTGACGACATTGCCGGTCTTGTGCCTCGGTCTGTTTGCGCCCTTCGCGCCAAGATTGGCCCAGCGCTATGGGGCCGAGCGCACCTTGCTTGGCGCGCTTGCGCTGCTGGTACTGGGAACGGGGCTGCGCTGGTTCGAATCCGTTCCGTTGCTGTTTGTGGCCACTTTCCTTGCCGGCGGTGCGATCGCCATCGGCAACGTGCTGTTGCCCGGGCTGGTGAAGCGCGATTTTGCCGACAAGGCCGCTGTCATGACCGGGCTTTACACCATGGCGCTCTGCGCCAGCTCGGCCGCCGCCTCGGGCTTCACGCTGCCGATCGAACATCTTGTCACCGGCTCATGGTCGGGTGCGCTCGCTGCGTGGGCGGTGCCGACATTGATCGTGCTGCTGATCTGGACCCCGCAGGCGCTGGGTAGCCGGCGGCAGGTCAGCCATCGCGGCTTTCGCGTCGTCGGGCTCTGGCGCGATCGCCTGGCCTGGCAGGTGACGCTGTTCATGGGGCTGCAGTCGGCGCTTGCCTATTGCATCTTCGGCTGGCTGGCGCCGATCCTGCGCGAGCGCGGTTTCGACGGGGCGACGGCCGGCGCCATCGTTTCGCTATCCGTCATGGCGCAGGTCATCACTTGCCTCGCGGTGCCGTCCATCGCCGTGCGGCTGAAGGACCAGCGCGGCATCAACGTGGTGCTCGTCGGCATCGCGGTTGTTGGCTTGCTCGGCATTTTGTTCGCGCCGGTCTCGACCGTGCTTTTCTGGGCGGTTCTGCAAGGCATCGGGCAGGGTGGCCTGATCGCGGCAGCCATGACCCTGATCGTGCTGCGTTCGCCGGATTCTCATGTCGCGGCGCATCTTTCGGGCATGGCGCAAGGTGTGGGTTATGTGCTTGCGGCGTTCGGCCCGCTGCTGGTGGGCCTAATCCGCGGCTGGACCGGCAGTTTTTCGGAATCGGCGTTCCTCTTCGTCGCACTTGGACTGGGTGCTGCCATCATGGGGTTCGGCGCCGGACGTGCGCTGCATGTTGGCGCCAGGACCGTGCGTGCCGACGGTCAAGGTTGATCCGCACGCCAGCCTGCACGAAATGTTGACCTTCGTGTTCAGGCAATGTCTTGCCGTTGTCGTATGTGCGGATATGTATCGCACAACTGACAAGCGGAGCAGGCAATGACGAAGCAGAACCTTCAGATCAAGACGAGGGACGGTACGGCCAAGGCGGGCCTGTTCCGCTCGGCCAAGGCTTCCCCGGCCAAGGCCGGTGTCATTCTCTACCAGGACGCGTTCGGTCCGCGCCCGGCGCTCGACGGGATGGCCGAACGGCTGGCGGGCGAGGGGTATGCGGTGCTGGTGCCCGACCTTTTCCATCGCAACGCGCCTTACGGCCCGTTCGATGCCAAGACCGCCTTCACCGAGGAAAAGACCAAGGCAGCGCTGATGGCGCTGGTCACCGGCACGACGCAGGAGATGACCATCAGCGACAGCGCCGCCTTTCTCGATGCACTCGCTGCCGAAGGCGTTACCGGGCCGATCGGCACCGTCGGCTATTGCATGGGCGGCGCGCGGGCGATCAATGCCGCCGCGACCTATCCGGACAGGATCAAGGCCGCCGCCAGTTTCCATGGCGGCAATCTCGCCAGCGATGCGCCGAACAGCCCGCACCGCAAGGCTGCCGCCATCAAGGCGCGCGTCTATGTCGGCATGGCGGGCGTCGATAGAAGCTTCCCGCCGGAACAGTCGACGCGCCTCGCCGAGGCGTTCAGGGATGCCGAAGTCGATCATGTGCTGGAGAATTATGTCGGCATGGCACATGGCTGGTGCGTGCCGGATCACAGCGTCTATAACGAAGCCGGTGCTGAGCGCCATTGGAAGCGATTGACGGCGCTGTTCGCCGAAACGCTGATCTGAGTTTTCGCGCCGCTGTTCTTGCCTGTTGGCTGCCCGAACCGTTCGCGGTATCAGGCAGCGGCGGCTCCCTGAATGAGCGGGGGCCGAGCGGGAATGGTTCGCCTGATGCAATCCTACGATGTCGTGATCATCGGCGCTGGTGCCGCCGGAATGATGTGCGCCGTGGAGACGGCCAAGCGTGGCCGTTCGGTGCTGATCCTCGATCATGCCGCGATGCCTGGCGAGAAGATCCGCATCTCCGGCGGGGGCCGGTGCAATTTCACCAACATCCACGCCAGCCCGAAGAACTTTCTCTCGGGCAATCCGCATTTCTGCATTTCGGCGCTCAGCCGCTACACGCAACGCGACTTCATCGGGCTCGTCGAGCGGCACAAGATTGCCTATCACGAGAAGACGCTGGGACAGCTCTTTTGTGATGGTTCCGCGCGCCAGATCATCGACATGCTGGTCGGTGAGATGCAGGGCAGGGGCGTCGAGCTGGCACTCTCTGCCGAGGTCAAGGATGTCCGTAAAACCTTGGAAGGGTTCATGCTTACCCTCTCCACTGGCTTGGTCATCTGTCAGTCCGTTGTCGTTGCCTGCGGGGGCAAGTCGATCCCCAAGATGGGCGCGACGGGTTTCGGCTATGAGCTTGCCGAACGGTTTGGCCTTGCCATTGTCGAAACGCGGCCGGCGCTGGTGCCGCTGACCTTCGACGCCAAAACGCTCGAGCGGCTGGCGCCATTGACCGGCAATGCCGTCGACGCGGAGGTTGCCTGCGGCAAGACGCGATTCTCGGAGGCGATGCTGTTTACGCATCGCGGTGTCAGTGGACCATCCATCCTGCAAATCTCGTCCTATTGGCGTGAGGGCGATGAAATCCGCATCGCCATGCTGCCGGGCATGGATGTGGGCGAAATCATTCGCAGCGGAAGGCGCGGCAATGGGCGGCAAGCGGTACAGACAGTGCTGGCGAATCACCTGCCGAAGCGGCTTGCGCAATCGATCGCCGAGCGGACCGGCATCGATGGCAATTTGGCCGATCTGTCGGACGCGCAGATCAAAACCGTCGCCGCCGCAGTCAATGATTGGCGCATCAAGCCGGCCGGTTCCGAGGGTTACCGTACTGCCGAGGTGACGCTGGGCGGGGTCGACACCAACGCACTGGATCAGAAGACGATGCAGGCGAAATCCGTGGCGGGCCTGTTCTTCATCGGTGAAGTCGTCGATGTTACCGGCTGGCTTGGCGGCTACAATTTCCAGTGGGCCTGGTCGTCGGGCTGGGCGGCAGGGCAAGCCGCATAGGCTGTGGTGTCCTAGACAAGGCTCATCGCATGAAGCGCGATGAAAATAGCAACACCCGCGCCGATCAGGAGGAGCGGATTGACCCTGGTCCAAAGCAGTGTGGCCGTTGATGCGAATGCCACTGCGCGCGCGAACCAGCCACCATCGATGGCCTGCAGCAAGACGTAGGTCGCAGCCAGGATCATGCCCGCGGCGACGGGACGGAGCCCGGTCTCCAGCGCTCGCTTCCAGCGCGCGCCGCTGTTGCGGGACCACAGATGAGCGACCGCGTAGATAAGAAAGGTGGTTGGGCCGAAAATCGCCACGGTTGAAACGACAGCGCCCCAAAAACCCGCGACTTGCCAGCCAATCAACGTAACCAGCAGGGAGCCCGGCCCCGGAGCCATGCGCGAGATGGCGAACGCATCGACGAACTGCGCCTGGGTCATCCATTGATGGACGTCAACGACCTGCCGGTTGATGTCGGCAATGGCGCTCTGTCCGCCGCCGATGGTTACGAGGGAGAGCGGAGCAAATACCGCCAGCAGGCTCAGCAACAACGAAGTGTGTGGGTTGTCGCTCATCAACCTGCCCTGGCGTAGGCATAGGCTACGCTCACAAAACCGGCGGCGAGGACGACCCAGAAAAGCGGCCAGTGCAGAAGTGCGACGGCAACGAATGTGGCTGCCATGATCGCAATGGGAAAGGCGTTTCGAGGCAAGGCTCGCGCGGCCGTGATGCCCATTGACAGCGAAAGGCCGACAGCGGCCGCTGCGGCTCCCGTCAATGCCACATGCGTCAGCGGATAGCGCGACAAGGAGGAGAATAGTGTCCCCAACAGGACAATGACGATGGCAGGCGGGACGATGATGCCGACAAAACCAATGATGGCGCCACGCCAGCCAAGCAGCCGGTAGCCGATCCAGACCGCCATGTTCTTGACGTTCACGCCCGGCAGCGCCTGGGAAATCGACAGGCCGTTGAGAAATTCTTCCTGCGTCATCCACTTGCGGTTTTGAACAAACTCCCGCAGCAGCCAGCCGCTCAATCCACCGCCGAAACTCGTCAAGGCGATGCGGGTGAAAATCCAGAACAGCTGCGAGCAGCTAGGGGCAGGTGGTGTTTCCGGTTCCGACATGTTCAACGTTCTGGCGGCAGCCATCTCTTTGTTGGAGCATGAGCAAGAGAACCAGAGACCCGAGTCGAGATGGAATTGCCAGCGCCATGGCCGATGACGACAGGTCACGCTTTCTTGCGCCTGATGTGAAGCCGCCCCAGCGGGCGATCCGGGCGTCAAAGCACCAAGCTGAAAAAAATCTTTCCATAACCCAAAGGATTGGCCATTAGCCTTCGTCCAACTGACAAATGATGGCGATGATGCTGGATGAGAGCGAAGCCTCCGACGCCGAACTGATCGGGCGGGCGAAGGGCGGAGACAGAGGGGCCTTCGGCAAATTGCTGGAGCGTCACTACGACTTCGTCTATCGCGCCGCCTATCGCTGGTGCGGCAAGAAGGCCGATGCCGAAGACATCGCCCAGGAGGTCTGCGTCCGGCTCGGCAAGGCGATCCGCGACTATCGCGGCGGTGGCGCTTTCACGACATGGCTCTATTCCGTGACGATGAATGCGGCGCGCGACATGATGCGCAAGACCGCGCGCGAGACGGTGAAGACCGAGGCTTACGGCGTCCATGCCTTGATCTCGGGAGAGGCCCCGGCCGAGAGCGAGGATCCGGTCGAGGCACTCTGGGCGGCTGTACGGCAATTGCCGGACAAGCAGCGCGACGCCGTGCTGCTGGTCTATGGCGAGGGCTGGAGCCACGCGGCCGCCGCCGAGGCGATGGCGATCTCGGAGACGACGGTTTCCTGGCACATCCATGAAGCGAAGAAACGGCTGAAGACGCTGATGCGCTCAGCCGGGGAAGTGTGACCATGGTCGACGACAACGAACTCAACAGGCTGCGCGACGCAGCAGTACCGGCACCAGGCGAGAGCGCCAAGGCGCGCGCCTTCGAAGCCGCCCTGCGCGCCTATGATCAGGAAAATATTTCCGCTGTCACCCAAGGATCGGTCGGCGGCCTTCGTCTCACAGAGCGAGCACAAAAGCTCTGGAGCGAGATCATGCAAAAGAAACTCATTGCCACGCCGGCCCTTGCCGGGCTTGTCGCCCTGCCGATCGCCGGATACGCCACCTTCCATCTGCTGAGGGAGCAGCCGCCCAAATTCGGCGGCGACCAGAAGGTCACAGAGACGCTGGCCGACAAGCCGGCGACCTTGAAGCCGATCGCCGCCGAGCCGAAGCAGGCTCCGACGGAACTGGCGAAGGACAAGAAGGCCGACGCGGATGTGGAAAGCCGCGATGTCAGCGATGCTCTTGCGCCACCAGCCTCGCCGCCGCAGCCGAAGACGACTGCCGCAGGCGGCGTGGCGCAGCAGGATGGACGCACGCGTGACGTGACGCCGAATCAGGCCCCGGCAACAGTCAACGAACCCGAGTCGGCCACTTTGCGGGCTTACAAGCCAGCACCGGCCCCGACAGGCGAGTTCGCGCTCGACGGCACGACAAACGCGCCATCGCGGGTTGCCCGCATGCCGGCTGATGAATCCAAGCTGATGGCGCCGCTGCCTACCGCGCCGGCGGACCAGATCGCGCCGCAAGAGGAAAACCGCAATCGCATCGAGGGCGTCAAGACCAATCCGGTGCATGCGGCCCTGCAAGACCCGGTCTCGACCTTCTCGATCGATGTCGACACCGCCTCCTATTCCTTCGTGCGCCGTTCGCTGAAGGAAGGGTCCGTGCCGCAGGCCGACACGGTACGGGTCGAGGAGATGATCAATTACTTCCCCTATGACTGGAAGGGGCCGGACTCGGCGTCGACGCCGTTCAACTCGACCGTCAGCGTCATGCCGACGCCGTGGAACGAGCACACCAAGCTGATGCATGTCGCCATCAAGGGCTTCGACATCAAGCCGACCGAGCAGCCGAAGGCCAATCTGGTGTTCCTGATCGATGTCTCGGGTTCGATGGACGAGCCGGACAAGCTGCCGCTGCTCAAGTCTGCATTCCGCCTGCTGGTCAGCAAGCTGAAGGCCGACGACACGATCTCCATCGTCACCTATGCCGGAGAGGCCGGCACCGTTCTGATGCCGACCAAGGCTGCCGAAAAGGACAAGATCCTCAATGCCATCGACAATTTGCAGCCGGGCGGTTCGACGGCCGGTGAGGCAGGCATCAAGGAGGCCTACAAGCTTGCCCAGCAATCCTTCATCAAGGACGGCGTCAACCGGGTGATGCTGGCCACCGATGGCGACTTCAATGTCGGCCAGAGCGACGATGATGATCTCAAGCGCCTGATCGAACAGGAGCGCAAGTCCGGTGTCTTCCTGTCGGTGTTCGGCTTCGGCCACGACAATCTGAATGACCAGATGATGCAGACCATCGCCCAGAACGGCAACGGCACCGCGGCCTATATCGACACGCTGGCGGAGGCGGAGAAGGTGCTGGTCGAGGATGCTTCCTCGACACTGTTCCCGATCGCCAAGGATGTGAAGATCCAGGTCGAGTTCAACCCCAACAAGGTCTCGGAATACCGCCTGATCGGCTACGAGACGCGGGCGCTGAACCGCGAGGATTTCAACAATGACCGCGTCGACGCCGGCGATATCGGCTCGGGCCACTCTGTCACCGCGATCTACGAGATCACGCCGAAGGGCAGCGGCGGCGAACAGATCGACCCGCTGCGCTACGGCCAGGCGACGGTGAACAATGGCGGCGTCGCCAATGCGGACGAATATGCCTTCGTCAAGATCCGCTACAAGCTGCCGACCGAGGACGTCTCGAAGCTGATCACCACGCCGGTGACATCAGCCAACGAGGTGGCGTCCTTTGACCAGGCCAGCACCGACCAGCGCTTCTCCGTTGCGGTTGCGGCCTTCGGCCAGAAGCTGCGCGACGAAGATGCGACCGCGAAGTTCGGTTACGACAAGATCATGGAGATTGCCACTGCCGCCCGAGGAGCCGACCCGTTTGGGTACAGGTCAGAGTTCCTCTCACTCGTGCGCCTTGCCTCGGCGCTGGGCGGTAACCGGTAGTGGCGATGACGGCCGGTTTCTTTCAGATGGGATCGTTCTGATACGGGAAACCGGCCTACGGGCGGGTGAGGCAGGCCGGCGAGGGGTTATTCCCTTGCCGGCCTTTTTTTGTTGCGCGGCTCTCTTGCGCCACCCATTCTGGCGAGGGGAAAGGCAGGACCATGAAGAAGCGTATTATTCTGGTGCGACACAGCGATGAACCAGCGGACGACCGCGTGTTCACTTATCTCGGGCAAAACGGCTACGAGCCGGTCTTGCGTCGTGCCTATGCCGGAGAGGCGCTGGATGCGGATGAGGGTGTCGCAGGCGGCGTCGTCTACGGCGGCATGTACAATGTCTACGATACGGTGCTGCATCCGTTTTTGATGGACGAGTACCGGTTTATCGACTTCTGCATGAATGCCGGTATCCCATTGCTCGGTATTTGCCAGGGCGCTCAGCAAATTGCCTGGCTTCACGGCGCGCATGTCGGTCCGCCGGCAGGCGGGGTAAACGAATTTGGCTGTTATCCACTTTATCCCGCTGCCGGAGCTGAGGATTTCCTGCCTGCGCCGATCCATGTGACGCAATCACACTGGCATGGCTTCGAACTGCCGGAGGGCGCCCAGCATCTTGCCTCGAGCGACCTTTTCCCCAATCAGGCTTTCCGTATCGGCGACAAGGTGTACGGCCTGCAATTCCATGCGGAGGTAACGCCAATAGGATTTCAGCGGGTGCAGAACCGCCCGACAGCGAATTATGACAAGCCGGGCGCACAGACGCGCGAGGAGCAGGATCGCCTCATGGTCCTGCACGATGCGGCGCAAGCCGCCTGGTTCAATGGGTTCCTGCGCAAGCTTTTTCCGCCGTTGATTTAGCCGCCCCAACGACGGCGACATCTCAGGTTTGCAGCGATCTGCTTGGATCGTTAAATTGCGCGGCATTTCCAGTACCGGATCGCAACTCCCTCTTGTTACACCGGAAAGGTCTACGGGGCTTGAGGGAGCCGGAATTGCAGATCAGGACTATCGCCAACCCGATACCGCCGGCACGGGAAACCTCGTCGGTTTCATCAGCGCCATCATCCGAATCCAAGCGTATCAGCGACAATGTCGCACAGGCGCGCAATACCGCAATGTCGGCACTGACCAACGACCGCTTCCGCGCCATGCTGGAACAGATAACGGATCCAGGCGCCTCGGGCGCACTGATGACGATGCGCGGCGACAATGTGGTCGACTTCAAGTCGGCGCAGTCGAGCTACGCCGACAACAGCGAATAATCAAAAAAGCTTCAGGCGCGGCCGCGCCGCCGTTCGCGGCGCGCTTCGCTGGTCTCGGCGGTGTTTTCCGTCGCCACCTTGTTGCGCATCGGACCGATGCGCTCGACGATCGCAGCGACAGTCGGACGATCCGCCTTGGTGTGGGCGTCGAGCGCCGTGCGCATGGCGGCTAGGTGCTGGAACGAGGTGCCGCAGCAGCCGCCGATGATTTTCGCGCCGCCGTCGACCGCAAGGCGGACATAGTCGGCCATCAGTTCCGGCGTGCCGGAATAGTGAATCTCCGTACCGCGGAATTCGGGAATGCCGCAATTGCCCTTGACGATCACTGTCGCCTGCGGCTTCGCCTCGGTCATGTCGAGCAGCGAGGCAAGGATGTCCGAGGCACCGACGCCGCAATTGGCGCCAACGCCGAGCGGTGCTTCAGATAGGCCGTCAACGACGCCGTGGATATCCTTAGGCAACAGGCCCATCATGGTGCGGCCGGCAGTGTCGAACGACCCGGTATAGGTGTAGGGCAGGCCGACGCGGATCGCTGCTTCGGCGGCAGCGCGGATTTCGTCGGGCGCCGACATGGTTTCGATCCAGGCGACTTCGGCGCCGCCTTCCTTGAGTCCCTCGATCTGTTCGGCAAAGGCCCCGACCGCCTCGTCATAGGTCATGGCGCCAAGCGGCACCAGCAATTCGCCGGTCGGGCCGACGGAGCCGGCAACGATCACCTTGCGGCCGGCCTTGTCGGCAACCGCCCGGGCAATCTCGGCGGCGCGCTTGTTCAGCGCATGCACACGGTCCTGCGCATGGTGGAGTTTCAGCCGATGGCGGGTGCCGCCAAAGGAGTTGGTCAGGATGATGTCGGCGCCGGCATCGACGAAGTTCTGGTGCAGGCTGGTGATGGTGTCGGGCGCGGTTTCGTTGAGCAGCTCCGGCGCCTCGCCGGCCTCCAGGCCCATCGCGAACAGATTGGTGCCGGTGGCGCCATCGGCCAGCAGCACACCCTTTTCAGCCAGCAGCGCATCGATCGGATTGGTCGTCGTCATCGGATTGGCTTTCGTGTTTCGAATTCGAATAAGGATATAAAGAAGTCTTTATGTCTAGTCAATGTTTTGCCGCAACCTTCCGGCTGAAGCCGTTGTTCACGATCCGGATGTGATCTCGACGGCGATTTCGGTGCAGACCCCGCCATTGGTCGGGTAATAGTCGACCGAACAGGCGGTAACCACCAGCAGCAAATCCTGTTCGGCGCGCAACGTCACATTGCCGCCAGGCGGATTGATCGAGGCCTCGACCACCAGCCGTCCGTCCGGCTGCGGCAAGGAATTCTGGAAGAGATCGACGGGATCGGGGGCAAAGGGCAGCAATATACCCTCGCTGGCCAACGCCTGCATCAGATTGTCCCGGCAATTCGGGTGGTTGGGGAAGCCGGCTCGCTCGTAGAGGGCCGAGTCGCAAGCGGGGTAGAGCATGTCATGCGGGCCAGGCGATGCGTTCTCGACCAGCGTCAGCATCGGCTTGGCGGCGGCACTGTAGAAATGGTCGCCAATGCCGGGGAAAAGGCGCTCGGTGATGTCGCGGGTCTGCGACGTGCTCAGCCAGTCGAGCTGATCCGCTGTTGCAAACGCCCAGAGATCGGCGACCTGCTGACCCTGCGGGTCGATGATGCGCACGAGATCGCCGCGCGAAACACGAATGGAGCGGCCCGACTGGGGAGGGACGACGATACGGCGTGGCTCTGGCATGGATTGTCCTTCGGCAATGGTTTCTGGCCCCGACTGTGTAGGGGGCAGGGACTCCAATGACCACGGTTGCGGTCGATCAGACAGAGCCTGATGGAAACGACATGCCGGCCAGATTGCGCGCGAAGGCGGCGGCCTCGTGCGGGTTGATGTCGGCAACGCGGATCAGATTGTCGAAATGCTGGGTCAGCGCCTGGACCGGCTGCGTGGCGTTCAGCACGACATACATGTCGCCGACATAGATGGCAGCCCGGTAGGGTCCGAAGATGGTAAGCGGGATCGAATAGCGCATGCGGCCATCATAAAGAAACAGGCGAAAGGTCGGATAGAGATCGTCGAGCAGCGTCGCCATATGGGCGAGCTGCTGCCGGCGGTCAGCCTCCGGAAAACGGTCCCAGACGCCGAGGCCGCGCGCAAAAATCTCCAGCGTGTGGCGCGGCATGCAGACCTCCATGTCGGTCTCCGGACGCCGGTTGTATTCGATGCGGTATTGGGTTTCGTTAGCTTGCGTCAGACGGCTCCGGTTGGTGATGTTGGCTTCGTAGTCGACGAGCGCGTGCGTTCGCAGAAGATCGGGAATGCCGGCTGGCACATAGCGGATCTTGGTGCCCGCCGCTTCGGCGAACCATTTGGCGAGCAGCGTGCGGTCGAAACCGTCGCGTGCTTCCTCGATCTCCAGGCTTTCGCGGATTTCACCGGTGACGCCTTCGTCCTGGCTGAGGCCAAGCAGCCAGTCCAGCGACACCTTGAATTCGGCGGCGATGTTGAGCAGCGTTTCGGCGCGTGGCAGGCGCGTCGAGGCACCGGACATCAGCTGCGACAGCGCCGACCGATCTATGCCCACTGCTGACGCGAATGCCGACTGGTTGAGGTCGGATCGTGTCAGGAGCAGCTTCAACCGCTCCCGAAAGATTGCTGACAGGTCGCGTTTGTCCACCGTTCGTTCTCCGCGCGGTCTTAGGAAAAATTTGCGCTGAGGTCGCCGATCAGGCTCTCCATGCGTAAATGAATCCCTAAGGTTGTTTACAATATACAACATATGCAGCCAAAAATGCGCAATGGCAACATTTTGTGCACTTTGTCGCGTTGAGTGGAATCATTTCTCCTGACACTATGCTGTCAGGAGCCAATTGGGGTTCCGGCGACTGAGGGACAGTGGTCGATAGCATGGCAGGCAAGAGCATCAAGCGACGCAGCGCAGCGGCCATCGAGTGGCCGACCGTGGTCCTCGCAGTCTTCTGTTACGGAACGTGGCTCGCCGCCGGGTTCCTGCTCTGGCCGTCTTACCCGATCCTGGCTCTCCTCATTCTCGGCTTTGTCTTGGCACTGCAGTCGTCGATCATGCACGAAGTGCTGCATGGGCATCCGACGCGCAGTGCGCTGATCAACGAAGCCTTCGTCTTCCTGCCGATCGGCCTCGTGTGGCCGTTCCGCCGCTTCAAGACGCTGCATTTGCGCCACCATGCCGATGAGCGGCTGACCGATCCGCTCGACGATCCCGAGAGCTACTACCAGGCGCTGTGGCAGCATGACGATTTGCCGCCGACGATGAAATTCCTGCTCAAGATCAACAACACCATGGCCGGCCGTTTCTTGCTCGGCCCTTGGCTGTCCTGCGTCGGCTTCTTCATCGACGATGCCAAGCATATTGTTGCCGGCGACAAGGCGAGCCGCAAAGCCTGGCTGCTGCATGCGATCGGTCTCGCCATCGTGGCGCCGATCGTGCAGTTCGGCTTCGGCATTCCGCTGTGGCTCTACATTCTGGCGCCGGTCTGGCTCGGCCAGTCGCTGATTGCGATCCGCACTTTTGCCGAGCATCAATGGTCCGAGCATCCGGAAGGCCGCACGGTGATCATCGAGCGTTCGCCGCTGTCGTTCCTGTTCCTCAACAACAATCTGCACTTCGTTCACCACAAGACGCCGACGGTGGCCTGGTACAAGCTGCCCAAGCTGTTTCGCGACCGTCGTGACGAGTGGCTGCGGATGAACAATGGTTATGCCTACCCGAACTATTTCGCACTGATCAAGGCCTATGCCTTCAAGGCGAAGGAGCCGATCGTGCATCCGGTGCTGCGGCGTGCGGCTGAGCATGGCCGGGCGTTCAAGCCACGCATCCGGGCGCGCAGCATCAATGGGCTTGGCAGTGCACCGGTTCCGGCCGAGCCGCCAAAGGAATAATCCCGAGCCCGAACCCGTGTCGTCGAATTCTGCTTCGGCGCCGCGTTTTTGCGATCCTTTCTCCAGACATGATGATTTGATATCGGCATGAGTGAATTGATTGCGGCATTGCCGATGTATGACTGGCCTGAAGTGCGCCGCGAGGTCGACGCGCAGTGGGCCCAATTTCGGGACGCCTTACGGCAAAAAGGGATTGATGCGCCGCAGACCATCGTGCGCCGCAATGGCGACCTGCCGCCGGTGCCCGGCGGTATCCGCGATGCCGAGGGCAAGCTGATCGCACCCGATCCGGCGACGCTGCCGCCAGATGAGCTCGATTTCCATAAATTGTGGCTGCACCCGGCGCTGCTGTTCGTGCAGACGTGCTGGGGGCCGATGGAACTTGGTCTGTCGAGCCATGTGCAAGTGGTTGGCCAACCGAGCTACGACGCCTATGAGGGTGGGCAAGGCGAGTTCTATTCCAGCGCATTGGTGATGCGGGCAGGCGAGGGCGACGAGGTTCGGTCAGCCGCCGACGGCAAGGCCGTGCTTCCGCTTGATCTCATCCGTGGCAAGCATTTCACCTTCAACAGCCTGGATTCCATGTCGGGTATCATCGCACTGACGCGGGACCTGAAAGCGGCCGGCGAAACCCTCGATATCTTTTCATCGCGCAGCGAAAGTGGTGGCCATCGCGGCTCCATCGTCACTGTGGCCGAGGGCAGGGCGGATGTCGCGGCGATCGACTGTGAAAGCTGGGCGCTGGCGCAGCGTTTCGAACCAGCGGCTCGGAAAGTGGCTGTTGTCGGCTGGACGGCACGGCGCAAGGGCCTGCCGTTCATCACCGCCAGGACGACGCCGGAAAAGACAGTCCGGGCCATGCGCGAGGCCCTTGCCGGCCTAGCCGAGCAGCCTCGCATCCAACGGGTAGGTTGAAAGCTGCTCGTTGCCGGTCCCGGTGATCAGGATCTGCTCCTCGATCTTGACGCCCTCACGGCCACCAAGCCTGCCAATATAGCTTTCCACGCACAACACCGTGCCGGGTTCGATCACGCCGTCGGGTGTGTCTGACGTCCAGTCGCTGGCATGCGGCAAGGTCGGGTATTCGTCGGCCAGGCCGACGCCATGGTAAAGCACGCCGTAGCGGGTCGGGAAGCAGTCTCCCGGTGGCACGACCGAGCGCTCGACAAGGTCGCGAAACGAGATGCCGGGCTGCATCATTTCAGTGTTTTGCACGATCTGCTCAGCGGCAATACGGAACAGGTCGCGCTGCTCGTTGGTCGGCTTTATATCGCCGCACAGCCAGGTGCGCGACAGGTCGGCGCAAAAGCCATAGGGGCCGATCAGGTCTGTATCGAAGGCGACGAGGTCGCCTGCCTCGATGATGCGCGACGAGCATTCCTGGAACCACGGGTTGGTGCGCGGGCCGGAGGCCAGCAGCCGCGTCTCGATCCATTCACCGCCACGCGCGATGTTGCCGCGGTGCAGTTCTGCCCAGAGTTCGTTCTCGGAGATGCCCGGCTTCAAGGCCTGTTCCATCTCGCCCATCGCCGCCTCGCAGGCGACGATGGCGCGGCGCATGGCGAGGATTTCATCAGGTGATTTGATCAGCCGCGCATTTTCCATCACCGCTTCGCCATTGCCGATGGAGATGCCAAGGCGGGCGAGTTCCTCGACGCCTTCGGGATTGAGGTGGTCGACGGCGATGCGGCTGTTGCCGCCGCCATGTTCTCTCACCAGATCGGCGATGCCGGCGGCCCAGCGGCGGACTTTTTGTTCGGTCAGCTCGCCGCCATAGAGATACATCCACGACACCGCCGGCCGCACCTCATCGACGACGCCGGAATGGTCGGACAGATGCTCGCAGGAAAAATAGTCAAACAGCACCACCGGACCTTCGGTGGCGACGAAACAATGCCGCGTCGGGTTGTGCGCCACCCACAGCTGCATGTTGGTGCTGTCGGTGGCGTAGCGGATGTTGACCGGGTCGTAGAGCAGGGCGCCGGCATAGCCGCGCCGCTTCAGCTCGGCGCGGATGCGCTCAAGCCGGTATTTGCGCATCGCCGGCAGATCGGGCGCGGCAATGCCCGCCACCGCCCATTCCGCTTCAGCCTGGGCGCCATAGCCCATCACATGCTGGTTGAGTGACGCCGCCTTCTGGCGGGAGGCGTCGCGCAAGGCCTCGATCGAGCCTGGCTCGAACGGCATGATCTTGCGATGGCGGCCGAAGCTCCCGCCCGATGTCTGGCTCACACCGTAACCTCAGGTCCGCATCTTCTCGCCGCTTGGATCGAAGGGCGCTTCGACGTTGATGCGGGCCGGACGGCGGTGTCCGAGGATCTCGATCTCGAACAGTCCCGCGCTTTCGTCCTCGGCCAATGCCGCAGGCACATAGCCTTGCGCCATCGACTTCTGGACATAATGGGCATAACCGCCCGACGTGACCCAGCCGACAACGCGCCAGTCGCCGTCGACGATGCCGCGCACGGCGGACGCGCCTTCAGCAGCCTTGGAACCACGGATTTCCTTGCCGGATGTATCGAAACGCGGCGCGCCGTAGCCATGCGGCTTTTCCACCGTGCCGTAATCCTTGCTGACCTTGGCCCAGATCGGCTCGTCGCCCATCACATCGGCATCGGCAGCGTCGACGATGAAGGAAACGCGGCGTAGCTTCGGACCTTCCGCCTGTTCCTTGGCGGCGGCTTCACGGCCAATGAAATCATTCTTCTCGAGCTTGATGAACCGGTCCATCGAACCTTCGAACGGCCCGTAGATCGGCCGCAGCTCGCGGAACCAGGTCGGGAAGTTCTTTTCCAGACGCATCGACAGCAAAGCGCGCATGCCGAAATCGACGAGGCCGAATTCCTCGCCGGCGTCCTTGATTGCCTTGTACACCAGCCGCTCATAGGCTGGCGCCATCCAGATTTCGTAGCCGAGATCGCCGGTGTAGGTGATGCGGTTGACCAGGCAGGGCGCGCCACCGACCGCCATCTCTCGGAAATCCATGAAGCGGAACGCCTTGGTCGAGATGTCGACATCGACCAGTTTCTGCAGGAGGTCACGCGACTTCGGCCCAGCGATCGACAGGCCGACCAGCGTCTGGTCGAAGCGGTGGATGCGCACCGAACCGTCCTTCGGCAGATGCTTTTCGAACCAGCGCATGTGGTATTTCTGCGCGGCCGACGAACCCCAGATCATGAAGCGGTCTTCGCCCGCCTTGGCGATGGTGAAGTCGCCGATCAGCTTGCCGAATTCGTTGACCATCGGCGTCAGCACGATGCGGCCGGTCTTCGGCATGCGGTTGGTCATCAGGCGGTTGAGGAATTCTTCCGCGCCCGCTCCCGACACTTCGTATTTGGCGAAGTTGGCGATCTCGGTGACGCCAACGCGCTCGCGCGTGGCGCGCACTTCCTCACCGATCGGGCCGAAATCGTTGGAGCGGTGGAAGGAGACGATATCCCTGGGCTCCTTGCCCTTTGGCGCGAACCACAGCGGGGTTTCCAGACCCCAGCTGTCGCCCATGACGGCGTTGTTGGCGAGCATGGTGTCGTAGAGCGGCGTCGTCTGCGCCGGGCGTGCCGCCGGCAGCTCTTCATTGGGGAAGCGGATGGAGAAGCGGCGCGAATAGTTTTCGCGCACCTTGGCGTTGGTGTAGCGTAGGCCGGCCCATTCACCGAAGCGGGCGACATCCATGCCCCAGACGTCGAAGCCCGGATCGCCATGCACCATCCAGTTGGACAGAGCGAGGCCGACGCCGCCGCCCTGGCTGAAGCCGGCCATGACGGCGCAGGCGCACCAGAAATTGGTCAGACCCTGAACCGGACCGACCAGCGGGTTGCCGTCGAGCGCGAAGGTGAAGGGGCCGTTGATGATCTGCTTGATGCCGGCCTTCTCGATGCCGGGGAAATGCTTGAAGCCGATCTCCAGCGACGGCGCGATGCGGTCGAGATCCGGCGGCAGCAGCTCATGGCCAAAATCCCAGGGGGTGTTGACCGGTGACCACGGCTTGCAGGCCTTTTCATAGGTGCCGAGCAGGATGCCGTTGCGCTCCTGGCGGGTGTAGATCTCGCCCTTGAAGTCGAGCACACCGATCATCTCGCGGCCGGTCGACTTGTTGAACTCCTCCACCTCCGGCATCGGCTCGGTGAGCAGGTACATGTGCTCCATGGCCAGAACCGGCAGTTCGACGCCGACCATGCGGCCGATCTCGCGCGCCCACAGGCCACCGCAATTGACGACATGCTCGGCATGAACCGTGCCTTGCTCGGTGACGACATTCCAGGTGCCGTCCGGCTGCTGCGTCAGGTCGACGACGCGGTTGCGCAGCACGATCTCGGCGCCGAGTTTCTTGGCCGCCTTGGAGTAGGCGATGGTGGTGCCGGAGGGGTCGAGATGGCCTTCGACCGGGTCCCACATGGCGCCGACGAAATTGGTCTCATCCATCAGCGGGAACATTGCCTTGGCTTCGGATGGGGTAATCAGCTCGGTGTCCATGCCGAGATAGCGGCCCTTGGCGTGGGCCAGCCGCAGAAAGTCCATGCGTTCGGGCGTATCGGCCATCATCACGCCGCCGGTTAGATGCAGCGAGCAGGACTGGCCGGAGATCTCCTCGATCTCCTTGTAGAGCTGCACCGTATAGGCCTGCAGCTTGGCGACATTGGGATCGCCGTTGAGTGTGTGGAAGCCGCCCGCCGCGTGCCAGGACGAGCCGGAGGTCAGCTCTGAGCGCTCGATCAGCATGATGTCGGTCCAGCCGGCCTTGGCCAGGTGGTAGAGAACCGAGCAGCCAACGACGCCGCCGCCAATGACAACCGCTTTAACGTGGGATTTCATGAAGATAGGTCCGTTTTTGTGTAAACTGAATCAGATGTGTTGGTTTGCGGTGTGACGACGCCAGACCGCAGCCGATCAAAAATCGGTTGGCGCGCCGCCTTCGGCGGTACGCTTTTCGACGAAGGCGTTGAGTTCCTCGCGGATCGCCGGGTCCATGTAGGGTTCTTCGTAGGACGCCAGCCGTTCCTTCCACACCCGGTTAGCCTTTTCCATCGCCGTCGGCGACCCGGCTTCCGCCCAGGTCTCGAAATTGCGCCAGTCCGAAAGGATCGGTGAGTAGAAGGCGGTCTTGTAGCGGTCCTGCGTGTGCTGGGTGCCGAAGAAATGGCCGCCGGGGCCGACAGACTGGATGGCGTTGAAGCCGAGCGCCTCGTCGGAGAGATCGAGCGGGGTCAGGAATTCGGCCACCATCTGCAACAGGTCGATGTCGAGAATGGTCTTCTCATAAGAGCAGCGCAGACCGCCTTCCAGCCAGCCGGCCGCATGCATCATCAGATTGCCGCCGCCCTGGATGGCGCCCCACAGCGAAAAGACGCTTTCATAGGCCGCCTGCGCGTCGACCGTGTTGGCGGCGCAGGTGTTGGAGGTGCGGTAGGGGATCTTGTAGCGGCGGGCAAGCTGGCCGCCGACAAGCTGCGCCTTCATATATTCCGGCGTGCCGAAGGCTGGTGAACCGGACTTCATGTCGACATTGGAGGTGAAGCCGCCATAGCCGACAGGCGCGCCCTTGCGCACCATCTGGGCAAAGGCGATGCCGGACAGCGCCTCGGCATTCTGCTGCACCAGCGCGCCGGCGATGGTGACCGGCGCCATGGCGCCCGACAGGGTGAAGGGCGTGACGATAACGACCTGGCCCTTGCTCGACATCTGGATGATGCCTTCCATCATCGGCACGTCGAGCTTGAGCGGCGAATTGGTGTTGATGATGGTGAAGACGGACGGCTCTTCCAGCAACTGCTCGTGGCTGATGCCGCGCGCGATGCGGGTGATCTCGATGCCGTCGACATTGCGCTCCTTGCCCAGCGAATAGATGTGGAACACCTTGTCGGTCAGCGTGGCGAGGTCGCGGACGCATTCGAGGTGGCGGACCGACGGATGGATATCGGTCGGCTCGACCGGGTAGCCGCCGGTGCAGTTCAGGATGTTGTGCATCTGCGCCAGGCGCAGGAAGTTGCGGTAGTCCGCCTGGTTGCCAGGCCGGCGGCCGCGATCGATGTCGGAGCAATTGGGCGCCGAGGCCATCATCGAGATGATCAGATTGTCGCCGCCGAATCGCACATTGTGCGCGGGATTGCGGGCATGGATGGTGAATTCCGACGGGCAGTTCGACACCAGATCGAGGATCATGTCGCTGTCGAAGCGCACGCGCTCCGAGCCTTCGCGGACATCTGCGCCATGCGCTTTCATGATGCGGCGGGCTTCGTCGTGCAGCACGTCGACACCGATTTCCCGGAGCACGCGCAAGGAGGCGAGGTGGATCGATTCCAGTTCGTCATCGGAGACCAGCTTGGTCGGCGTCAGCGGGTTTCTCAGCTGCCGGTAAGCCGGCTGCTCGAACGCGGCCGAGCCTCCGGCACGCTTTCCGGCGCGGCCGCCACGGCGGGCACGGTCGGGTGCCTGGGCCGGTTCTAGGGGTTGTAGGGCGGCGGTCATGATGGTCCTCGTACGATGGCGATAGCGGCCGGCATAATGGACCGGCGGCCCGCCGGCCATTGCGGAGGCGGCGACCACTAGGGCGAGGGAAGCGACATGCCGGAACGGCAGCTGCGTCGCAGCGACATTCGTCTTGGCCGAACCGGTGCACCGGCAGAGGGCCTGAGTGCAGCCGATCGGTTGGATGGTAATTTGATGTGCGTTACAGTACTGTCTTTTACTTCTGACATACTTTCGCATTGAGCTTTTTGGAGGGACAGCCATGCCTGATGTCGTCAAAGTGCGTGCCGCGACAAACAACGAAGTCGCGTTTATTTCCTGGGATCTTGACGGGATGATCCCGGATTGCCTCGGTTTTGAGATCGTTCGCCTCTATCCCGCGACAGGCGAGGAGCGCTGCCTGGCGTCCTGGGTGCCGTTCAAGGGGCAGCGCAATCCAAGATGGATCCCCCAGGACACCGGCGTGTGGCCGGTTCAGAAGACATTCTGGCGCGATCTGACCGTGCGGCGCCGGCGCGACAGTATCGACGTCAGGCCGGATGGTGAGATGATCGCCTACCGGGTGCGTCCTGTTGGCGACATGAAGCCAGGCCTCGATCCCGTGCCGGTACGTCCCGATCAGGTCGTCGACGGGAAAAACGCCTATACCGGACCGGCGCGGCCGCTCGGCTATCTCGGCCAGGGTGCCGTCAGCCCGCCGATCTTCCTGGGGCAGATGTTCGGTAAGGCGCGTGTCGCCTTCACCAATGGCGTGCTGTCGACGCAATGGATGTCGCATGCGTTGCAGGAGGCCGGCATCAAGGTTGGCGACATTCCAGGAATTCAGAAAGAACTGAAACGTCGCGACAGCAAGATCCGCGCCTATCTGCATGGCGATGTGCCTGACGTGCTGACCAACCTGCTGACACGGGCGAAAACGAAGGGCGGGACGGTTCGTCTCGCGCTGTATGAACTCGGCGATGACGAATTGTGCGACGCGCTCGTTAACGCCAAGGACTGCATCGAGGTCATTTTGTCGAACTCGGCGAAAGATGCGGATACCAAACGTTGGGACGCGGGCAACAAACCGCTTCGCGATCGTCTGCACAATGAGGGCGTCGTGGTGACCGATCGGATGTTCAACAACAACCACATCGGCCACAACAAATTCGCTGTCTATCGTGATCCGCAAGGCGTGCCCCAGGCGGTGCTGACCGGCAGCACCAACTGGACCACGACAGGCATCTGCAGCCAGTCGAACAACGCGTTCATCCGCGAAGACCCCGACATGGCCGCAGTGTACAACGCCTATTGGGAACGCATGAAGGCCGATGTGCTCCCGCCGCTGCCGAGCACGGACGCCCCTGGGCACGCCGTGCAGACGCAGAGTGTGCCGTTCCGCACGGAAAACCACATGCCAAACCCACTCAACGGCGCCACCGTGCCGATCGATGGTCTTACGGTGTGGTTTTCGCCGAATGACCCCCTGCGCAACAAGAAGACGCTCACCGTCCGTCCCGTCGACCTGACGGATGTCTTCACACGCATGCAGGCTGCCAAGCAGGCGATATTTTTTCTCGTCTTCAATCCAGCGCAAAAGGGCGAGAATTCGATCGTGAACGAAGCCAAATTGGCCGGTCTAGCCAATAAGGCGCTGATCGTTCAAGGCGTTATCAGCGAGGCGTCGGCCATGCCGAACTACGTTCCCTCGACCAGGGATCCGGTGACAAAGAAATCCAACAATGACGGCCAATCCCCATTCGTCTTCCCCGACAATGTCGGCGATGCGCCGAACATGTCGATTGTCAGGGCGGCCAATCTGACCAAAGGCACGATCGCTGGCGATTTCGAAGCCGAGGCGTTGAGGGCGGGTTTTGCCATCGTGCACGACAAGATAGTGGTTATCGATCCGATGGGCGATCACCCTACCGTCATCACGGGCAGCCACAACCTTGGCTATAAGGCGTCCTACGAGAATGACGAGAACATGGTGATCGTTGAAGGCGACAAGACGTTTGCCGCAGCCTATGCCGTGCACGTCCTCGATGTCTTCGATCACTACAAATTCCGTGCCTGGCGACGCAAGATCGGCAAGCCATCGAAGGACTACGGAATCGACATCGACGACCATTGGCTGGTGCCCTACGCAAACGGCAAAAAGGGCGCGCTTGCCCGCTATTTTCCGTAGCATCGCCGGTCCGGGCACCAACCACCATTCAATCAGCAACCCATTCGGCTTCGGCCGAGCGGACGGATCGATTGGTGCAAACGGATCTCCCGGTCCGGCCCTTCCTTTCCTCTGGTCGAACCAGTAGCTGTTGAGGCCTGCTGGCCTGATGGCCAGCACCTCACATGGATGACAGCATGGTCGCGACCGGCTCGAGCGAAGGCGAAGCGGGAACGCAGTGGGCGGCGCTTGCCGGCGTCACTGCTGCCCTTGCCATGTTCGGCGCCGCGCAGGGGCTGAGCTCGCCGCTGTTCACGCTTCTGATGCAGAAGCAAGGCATATCGCCCGGGCTGATCGGCCTGTCGGCGGCGATGATGCCGCTTGGGTTGATCCTGTCGGCCTCGTTCGTCCCAGCGGCGGTGCGGCTGGTCGGCGCGCGCGGTCTGGCTATCGGTTGTTCGCTGATCGGTGCGCTGTGCTTCCTGGGCATCGGCTATCTGCAGAATTGGGTGGCCTGGTACCTCATCCGCTTCATCGTCGGCGTCGTCATCAACCCGCTCTACATCCTTGGCGAGGTCTGGGCACTGTCGCTGGCGTCACCATCCCGGCGCGGCCGGGTGATGGGCGTTTTCAACACGCTGATGGGTGCCGGCTATTCGGCCGGCCCCTTTACTTTGACGCTGGTCGGCACGTCGGGCTGGGCTCCCTTCGGCGTCGGTGTCGGCGGTTTCTTGCTATGTGCTGTCATTCTGCATCTTGTTTCTTCAAAACTCACCGGCTTCGAGGATGACGGCCAGCCTGCCGGCAGTTTTGTCGGTTTTGCCCGGCTGGCGCCGGCGCTGCTGCTGGCTGTGCTGGTCTCGGGCGCCGTCCAGCTAAGCACCTATGCGCTGGTTCCGGTCTTCGGCGCCGGCTATGGCTTGCCGGAAGCGATCCTCGCCGCGCTGGTGATGTCGCTTTCCCTGGGCAACATCCTGCTGCAGATCCCGCTTGGCCTGCTGGCGGAGCGGTTCGGTGCCCGCCCCATGATGCTGGCCTGCGCCATGGCGACGGCCGTCTGCGCTGTTCTGCTGCCGTTGCTGATCATCACACCGCTGATCTGGGGCGTGCTGCTGGTGATGGGCGCGGTCGGCTACGGCGTCTATACGATGGCGCTGGTCGAACTCGGCAGCCGGTTCAAGGGCACACTGCTCGTCACCGGCAATGCGGCCTTCGCCTTGCTGTGGGGTGTTGGCGGCATTGTCGGCCCACCGGGTGCCGGCCTGCTCATGCAGGGGATTGGTCCACTGGGCCTGCCGATCGTGATCATCGGCCTCGACGCCTTGCTGGTGATCTTCGCGCTCTATCGCTCGTCGGTACGCCGGAGCAGCAAGGCATGACTGTGGCCGGTTCGGTTGTTGGGGAAGCCCTGAATCCCTGGCCTGAGTTCCTCCCTATTGAATATCGGACGCGGCATGTCGATGTTGCATGCCGAAGTGTTGCCTATCGGAGATTCCATGACCAAGCCTATCGCCAAGCCAGAATCCAGCTCTGAAGACCCGTTCTTGTGGCTGGAAGACCGGACCAGCAAACAGTCGCTCGACTGGGTGCATGGTCAGAACGAAATTACGGTTGGGCAATTGCAGGGCGATCCGTCCTATCAGGCGTCGTTCCAGACCGCGCTCGATTTGATGACGGCCGAGGACAACATCGCCGTCGGAAATGCCATTGGCGGCCACGTCTATAATTTCTGGCAGGACAAGACCAATGCGCTTGGCCTGTGGCGCCGCACGACGGTGGCTTCCTACAAGACCGAGAAGCCGGTGTGGGAAACGATCATTGACTTCGACCAGCTTGCGGCGAAGGAGGGGATCAAATGGGTGTTCAGCGGCGCCAGCCGGCTCTATCCGGACTTCAGCCTCTGCCTGCTCTCCATGTCGCCGGATGGCGGTGATGCCAGCGAGATGCGCGAGTTCGATATCGAGACCAGGTCCTTTATCGAAGGCGGGTTTCGCGCACCGGCCTCGAAATCGGGCTTCAGCTGGCTGGACAAGGACACGGTCATCGTCTCGGCGGCCTTCGAGGACGCTGACAAGACCGAGTCCGGCTATCCGCGTGTGATCAAGCTGTGGAAGCGCGGCACGAAGCTGGAGGAGGCGACGCCGATCTTCGAGGCCGAAAAGCAGGATCTCGCCGTCGGAGCGGGCGTCGAGTTCGACGGCGACAAGCGCCATCTGTTCCTGGCGCGAACGCTCAACTTCTTCGCATCGCACAGCTTCCTGCATCTTCCGTCGGGTGAAAACAGGCGCATTCCCTTGCCAGACGACGTCACTGATACGGCGCTTTTCAAGGACCAACTGGTGTTCGGGGTGCGCACGCCATGGACGGCGCCGGACGGCACGGCCTGCCAGCCGGACGGGCTTTACTCGCTCGATTTCGCGCACTGGATCGAAACAGGCAGTTTTGGCGCCATCGAGATCTTGTTGGCACCGGCGTATCGCGTATCGATTGCCGGCATTGCCCGTACGCAGGACCGCCTGTTCATCAGCCTGATGGACAATGTGCGCGGCAAAGTTCTTGTCAGCGAGCGCAGGGATGGCGCCTGGTCGCTGAAGCCTGTCGCCCTTCCAGAAAACGGCACTGTCGGCATCAGCCATGCCGAGCATTTCGGCTCGACCGTCTCCTTCTCCTTCACCGATTTCCTGACGCCAAGCTCGATCATCTGGTCCGATGACGATGGC
This sequence comes from Mesorhizobium loti CJ3sym, assembly GCF_000472785.1. Lineage (GTDB taxonomy): Bacteria > Pseudomonadota > Alphaproteobacteria > Rhizobiales > Rhizobiaceae > Mesorhizobium > Mesorhizobium loti_E. The sequence goes on along the minus strand of NZ_AXAL01000024.1, from coordinate 77,255 downwards.
GAGACGCTGGCGACGGTGAAGTCGCAGCCGGCGCGTTTCGACGCGGCGCCGTTGGTCTCGGAGCAGTTCGAGGCGCGCTCGAAGGATGGCACGATGATCCCATATTTCGTCGTCAGGCGGCGCGACCGGAAGGGGCCGGTGCCGACGCTGCTTTATGGCTATGGCGGCTTCGAAGTGCCGCTGCTGCCCGGCTATGCCGGCGTGCGCGGCAGGCTGTGGCTGGAGAAGGGCAATGCCTATGTGCAGGCCTGCATTCGCGGCGGCGGCGAGTTCGGCCCGGCCTGGCATCAGGCGGCGCTGAAGGGCAATCGCCAGAACGGCTTTGACGATTTTGCCGCGGTGGCTGAGGACGTCGTCAGGCGCGGCATTGCCACGGCTCAATCGCTCGGCATCCAGGGTGGCTCGAATGGCGGCCTGCTGACCGGCGTTTCGCTGACGCAGCATCCGGAACTGTTTGGCGCCGTCATCATCGAGGTGCCACTGCTCGACATGCTGCGCTACACGCAATTGCCGCCCGGTGCCTCCTGGATGGCCGAATATGGCGACCCTTCAAAGCCGGAAGACGCCAAATGGCTTTCCGCCTATTCGCCCTATCAGCATGTCGAGGCCGATGTCGCCTATCCATCGGTGCTGCTGACAACGTCGACCGCCGATGACCGGGTCCATCCCGGCCACGCGCGCAAGATGGCGGCCCGCTTGCAGGAGGCGGGGCATGAAAAGACGCTGTTCTTCGAGGAGACCGAAGGCGGCCATGGCGGACGCGGCGACCGCCGCCCGCAAGCGGCACAGACGGCGATGAAATATGTCTTCCTGCAGCGGGCGCTGACCGCCAAGGCATAGACCTATTCAGGCAAAGGGTGGTTCACCTTGGCCAGCCTTTGCTCCGGAGCAATTCATCGTTTCGACGAAACGTTGAAAAGCTCCACCTCTTTGACGCAATTCCGGACGGAAAACCGCTTCACACTTTTCCTGGAATTGCTCTAAGGTGCCGGCCATGGCTCCTGCTATGACCTTTGTCTGCACGTTCGGGGTCGCGGTGACACCGTCACCGCGCACGCTGCGCGCGGAGCTTTTGCGGCTGTGCGCCCGCATCGGCTATTCGCCACCTGCCTGCCTCTGACGAATTCGCCCCGGCATCGCCGGAATGATTTTAGAGGAAAGATCAGAGACATGACCTATCAGAATTATTCGCTGAAGCAGCTTCAGCAGATTGACGCCGCGCACCATCTTCATCCCTTCACCGATCACAAGGAATTGCGCGAGACCGGTTCGCGCATCATCACCCACGCCAACGGGCCGTTCATCTATGATTCCGAAGGGGCGGAAATCCTCGACGGTATGGCTGGCCTTTGGTGCGTCAACATTGGCTATGGCCGGGATGAACTGGCCGATGCCGCCTACGCGCAGATGAAGGAACTGCCTTACTACAATTCCTTCTTCAAATGCTCGACGCCGACGCCTGTGCTGCTGTCCAAGAAGCTGGCCGAGATCGCGCCGAAGCACGTCAACCAGGTGTTTTATGGCTCCTCCGGTTCGGAAGCCAACGACACGGCGCTGCGCCTGGTACGGCATTACTGGGTGCTGGAAGGCAAGCCGGAAAAGAACCGCATCATCTCGCGCAAGATGGCCTATCACGGCTCAACCGTCGCCGGCACGTCGCTTGGCGGCATGGATGGCATGCACAAGCAGCTCAACGGGGCGGTGCCCAACATCGTCCATGTGATGATGCCCTATGCCTATGAGCTGGCGCTGCCCGGCGAGAGCGATCACGATTTCGGCCTGCGAGCGGCCAAGGCCGTCGAGGACGCGATCCTCGAAGCCGGCGCCGACAAGGTTGCCGCCTTCATCGGCGAGCCGGTGATGGGGGCGGGTGGTGTGAAGATACCGCCGGTCAGCTATTGGCCGGAGGTGCAGCGCATCTGCCGCAAATATGATGTCCTTCTGATGCTCGACGAAGTCATCACCGGCTATGGCCGCACCGGCGAGTGGTTCGCCGCGCAGACGCTCGGCATCGAGCCGGACACCATCACCACGGCCAAGGCGCTGACCTCGGGTTATCAGCCGCTGTCTGCCTTGCTGGTCGGCGACCGCATCGCCTCGACGCTGGTCGAGAAGGGCGGCGAGTTCAACCATGGCTACACCTATTCGGGTCATCCGGTGGCCTGCGCCGTGGCGTTGAAGAACCTTGAGATCATCGAGCGGGAGGGCCTGGTTGACCGCGTCAGGAGCGACACCGGGCCTTATTTCGCCAAGGCCTTGCAGGAGCGCATCGCCGGGCATGATCTGGTCGGTGAGGTGCGTTCGATAGGCCTGATGGGCGCGATCGAGATCGTGAAGGACAAGGCGACCAAGGAGCGGTTCCTGCCGTCGGGAAGTGCCGCGGTTGTTGTACGCGATCATGCGATCGCCAACGGCCTGATGCTGCGCGCCACCGGCGACACGATGATCCTGTCACCGCCGCTGATCTGGACTCGCGACACGATCGACATGGCCTGCGAACGCATCGGCAAAGCGTTGGATCTGGCACAGGCCGATCTGCGCAAGCGGTAAGAAGCTCGGCTGGGCGTTTCCTCCACGGAAACGCCCAGCTTGGGAAAGATGCTGTCCTTATAGGGAACGAATTCCACTCACGGCGCGTAGTGTGTCAGGCAGCGGCCGCGTCGGCCGCAACAAGGGGTTTGTTTTCATGAAAATGACTGGCAAGAGCCGACGCGTGCAAGAAGCGGCCAGCATCGGCGCGGATTTGATGCTGGCGCCACTGGTGGCGATGATGCGCCTGCCGTTGATGGCGATGGACGCCGGCAGCGGAGAGCCTTGGGGGACAGAGACGGCGCGCGCGGTCAACGAGAAGACCGCGGCCATGACGGAAGGGGCATTTGCGGCGCAAATGTCGCTGCTGCAATCGGCGTCGCGCTTCTGGCCGGAGGTTCTCTCCGGCCGCACACCGTCGCTGTTCAACGGCGTTGCGGCGGAACGGTCGGTCAGCGCCGCGCTGAAGCCGGCCAGCCGCGCGGTGAAGGCGAATTTTCGCCGGCTGTCGACAAAGGCTTGATGCGAAGACCGCAACACAGCGTTCGCAGTGCAACTTTGATTTTGCGCATTGTTGAGATCTTGCGCTAGAACCAAATCGGTATGCGCACCGATGGGGGACATCATGGCCGGACAACAAATCAACCAACCGGCTGAAATTCCAGCCGAACTCGACCGCTGGAACTGGGGCGCCTTCTTCCTCAACTGGATCTGGGGCATAGGCAACAGCACTTTCATCGCCCTGCTGGCGTTGATCCCTGTCGTCAACCTCATCATGATCTTCGTGCTTGGCGCACGTGGCAGCCGCTGGGCCTGGCAGAACCGTGCCTGGCGCGATGCGGAACATTTTCGCAAAACGCAACGCAATTGGGCAATTGCCGGGCTTGTCGTCTGGGTGGTCGGGATCGGCGGCTGCGCTACGGCGGTCGGCAGCATACCTTACGTTCTGAAAGGCAGCGATGCCTACCACATGACGATGGACAGGCTGCGTGCCGACGACCGTGTCAAGGCTGCTCTCGGCGACGGCGTAACCGACGGTTTCTGGGTTGGCGGCGGTCTCAACGTCAACGCCAATGGAGCGGGCAGCGCGCAGTTCAGCATTCCGGTTCACGGCGCCAAGGCCAAGGGCACGGCGTACTCGACCGCGATCAGGACGGCGGGAACGTGGAGCCTTCGCCTGCTTGTCGTCAGGGTGGATGGCGTGGACGCGCCGATCGTTCTGCTCAACGAGGACCACGTTCCGATCCCGAATGCTGCGATCGGAATATAGCAAGCAAAATGCAACAACACGCTGGCCTCTGCCGGCGTGACGGTCGGCTGCCCCAAGCGTCGTGGCCCAACGGCCTGGTGATTGCTGCTGTGCTTCAGGCAAGGAAATGTGCTGAAAAACCAGGTGCTGTCTGGCACTATACACGCGCGTCCAGTTGGATCGGTGACATCTCATACAAGGACACGTGCCTATGGTGAGTTCCCTCCGTGCGGTCGTGGTCGGTGGCGGTTGCGTGGGGGCCGGCATTCTCTATGGCCTGGCAAAGCGCGGCTGGACCGACGTGGCATTGCTGGAGCGGACACAGCTCACTGCCGGCTCGACATGGCATGCCGCGGGGCTCATTCCCTCTTACGCGCGCAGCCGCAATGTCGGCCGCATGATCGCCCGATCGATCGAAATCTATGAGGGCCTGGAGGCCGAGACGGGCCAGAAGGTCGGCTGGCACAAATGCGGCCAACTGCGCATTGCCAACACGCGCGACCGGCTCGACGAATACAGAAGCTATATGGATGTCGCCGAGGTCCAGGGCGTGCGCGCCCGGATCGTATCGCCCGCGGAGGCGCGTCAGATCTGGCCGCTGCTCGACAACAACAGCATGCTGGGTGCCCTCTACCACCCAGATGACGGCCACATTGCACCGGCGGACGTTACCCAGGCCATGGCCAAGGGTGCGCGCGACCTCGGCGCGAAGGTCCATCTTGGCACCGAAGTCGTGGGTTTCGAGCGGATGGCGAGCGGCGAGTGGAAGGTCAAGACCACCCGCGGCGACATCGTCTGCGAACACGTCATCCTTGCAACCGGCAACTACGCACGCCAGACGGGCGCCATGCTGGGGCTAGACATTCCGGCTATCCCGATCGTGCATCAGTACTGGATCACCGAGGCGGTTCCGGAGGTTGTGGAGCGCAAGCGGCTTGGCCTTCCGGAGATGCCGATCCTCCGGGACGAGGGTTACGAGGGCTATCTGCGCGAAGAGGGCGACGGGCTGATGTTCGGCCCCTATGAGCGGACCGAGCAGCTCAAGCTGTTCGCCGAAAACGGCGTCCCGGAATGGTTCGGCGCCGATCTGCTTGAGGAAGATTTCGATGCCGTGTCCTGGAATTGGGAGCGTGCGACCGAACTGGTCCCGGCACTCGGGCGTGTCGGCATCAAGCGCAATGTGCGGGGACCTTTCCAGATGACGGCCGATGAGCTGCCGTTGATGGGGCAGGCTTGGGGCGTGGAGAATGTCTGGCTCGCCGAAGGGGTGCCGGGGGGTATCCTTTGGGGCGGAGCGATCGGCTATTACCTTTCTGAACGGATCGTCGAGGGCGGCAACAGCATCGACACGGCGGAGCTGGATCCCCGCCGATTCGGCCAATACGCCAACAAGAACTGGACCCGGGCAAAGGTCAGGGAAGCCTGGGGCACCCACGCCGCACAGCACTATCCAGGCCAGGACATGCCGGCGGCGCGACCGCAGAAGACGGCGCCGTCCTATGACCGCCTGAGCCAGCTCGGCGCGGTGTGGGACGTGTTGAACGGCTGGGAGATGCCGAGCTGGTTCGCGCCCAAAGGTGTTGAAGCGCGCAACGTCTACAGCTGGCGCTGGACTGCCAAAGGGAATTACGTCGGCGAGGAGGTCCAGGCTGTCCGCCAGGCCGCCGGGCTGGTCGAGATGACGCCAATGACCAAGTTCGAGGTCAGCGGGTCGGGCGCCGGCGGGTGGCTCGGCGCAATCCTGGCCAACAAGCTGCCGCGTCCCGGTCGTGTCGCCCTTGCCCATCACCTGACGACGGCTGGCGGCGTGCAGGCCGAGTATGTGGTGGCGCGGCTGCGGAGCGACCTATTCTATCTCATATCGACGCCGCGCGCCGAGCGCTGGAATCTTGACGATTTGAGCCGGCTGCTGCCGAAGGATGGCAGCGTGCAGCTGCGCAATGTCACCGAGGATCGCGGCAGCTTCACAATCGTTGGGCCGAAGGCGCGCGACATATTGCAGCCGCTGACGGAGATCGACCTCTCCAACGAAGCCTTCCCATGGTTCAGCGCACAGTCCGGTACCATCGGCATGGCCAGCGACGTGCGGTTGCTGCGCGTCAACTACTCCGGCGAACTCGGATGGGAACTCTATCACCCGCTCTGCTATCAGCGGCATTTGCTGGATGCGCTGCTGGCATCAGGAGAGGCGCACGGGCTGAGGCTGGTCGGACTTCAAGCGCTGGAATCGCTGCGTCTCGATAAATCCTACCGGGCGATGTATCGCGACATGAATATCGAGATATCAGCCTGGGAAAGCGGTCTCGACCGCTTCGTCAGCCTGGACAAGGGCGATTTTATCGGTCGGGCTGCACTGGTCGCAAAACAGAAGCACGAGTCGCGCCGCATCGCCACGCTGTCGATCGATACGGATGGTGCGAGCGCATTCGCTTTCGAGGGGGTTTACCGTCAAGGCAAGCTCGTCGGCCACATCACGTCGGCGGGCTATTCCTATACTTTTGGTCACGACATCGCACTCGCGCTGCTGCCGTTGGACCTTGTGTCGCCCGGTACCGAGCTCGAGGTTTCGATCCTCGGCGAGCGCCGCGCGGCAAAGGTGATCCCCGACACGCCCTATGATCCGGAAGGCGCGCGCGGGCGCATGTGAGAAACAAGAGCACAATCGTCCGGAGTAAACGCGCGGCAGGCCAAAATGCAAAAACCGCGCTCCATCGGGAACGCGGCTTTGCCAGATACGCATGGCGCTTCGCTACTCGAACACTTTGCGAAACTAACGGGCTCCGGTACGCGAGACCTGATCCGGAGCGCCGGGCGGATGCGATATGTCCGCCTCGCAGTCCGTTTTATAGTGACATCGTTACCGCCGGGTTATCGAGAGCTTAAGCAAATCTAAATTTGGCAAGTTTCTCGCAAGGCAGGCGTAAAAACCTAATTGTATTGGCAACTTATGGATTGGCGCCGCGTAGAAAATTAATGATCCCGGAAAAGTCGGCGCCGGCATGGCCCTGCGCGTTGAACAGCGCATAGAGCTGTGCCGCCTCGGCACCCAGGGGGGTGACGGCGCCAGCACCTTGTGCTGCTTCCTGGGCCAGTTTCAAATCCTTCAGCATCAATGCCGCGGCAAAGCCGGGCTTGTAGTCGCGATTGGCGGGCGAGGTCGGCACCGGGCCGGGCACCGGGCAGTAGGTGGTCAGCGACCAGCATTGGCCCGACGAGGTCGAGGCGACGTCGAACAGTGCCTGATGCGACAGGCCGAGCTTTTCCGCCAGCACGAAGGCCTCGGCGACGCCGATCATGGAAATGCCGAGGATCATGTTGTTGCAGATCTTGGCCGCCTGGCCGGCGCCGTCGCCGCCGCAATGGACAATGCGCCCTGCCATGGGCTTCACGACCGGTTCTGCGGCGGCGAATGCATCGTCGGAGCCGCCCGCCATGAAGGTCAGCGTGCCGGCGGTGGCGCCACCGGTGCCGCCCGAAACCGGCGCATCGACCGACAACAAACCGTGTTTGGCTGCTGTGGCATGCGCCTTGCGCGCCGACTCCACGTCGATCGTCGAGGAATCGATGAACAGTGCTCCTGTCTTTGCCTTGGGCGCGATATCTTCATAGACCGACACGACATGCTTGCCTGCAGGCAACATGGTGATGACGACATCAGCGTCCTTCACCGCAGCAGGCGCATTGGCCATGATGACGACGCCATGCTCGCGAGCGATCGTCAAATTCTCCGGCATTAGATCGAAACCGTGCACTTGATGCCCGGCCTTAACCAGATTGGCAGCCATCGGATTGCCCATATTGCCGAGGCCGATGAAGGCGATCGTTGTCACTGTCTCTCTCCCGAAGTTTGCTGGCTTCAGCGGCCAATCAACGCCCGCGCAATGATGACGCGCATGATCTCGTTGGTGCCTTCGAGGATTTGGTGCACCCTGAGGTCGCGCACCAGCTTCTCGATGCCGTAATCGTGCAGATAGCCGTAGCCGCCGAGCAGTTGCAGCGCATCGTTGGCGACGGTAAAGCCGGTGTCGGTGACGAAGCGCTTGGCCATTGCTGACCATTTGCCGGCGTCCGGTGCCTTGCGGTCGAGTTTGGAGGCTGCAGCATAAAGGAAGATGCGCGCTGCCTGCAGCTCTGTCTCCATGTCGGCCAGCCTGAACTGAAGCGCCTGGAACTGGTTGATCTTCGAACCGAAGGCCTTGCGCTCGGCGGTGTAGGACAGCGCCTTGTCGAGCGCCGATTGGGCGCCGCCCAGCGAACAGGCGGCGATGTTCAACCGGCCGCCATCGAGCCCGGCCATCGCGATGCCGAAACCTGCGCCTTCACCCGACAACAGGTTCTCCGCCGGCACCTTGCAGTCCTCGAAGATGACCTGGCGGGTCGACTGCATGTGCCAGCCCATCTTGTGCTCGTTGGCGCCAAAGGAGAGGCCGGGCGCATCTTTCGGCACGACGATGGTGGAAATGCCTTTTGGCCCGTCGGCACCGGTGCGCACCATGACGGCATAGACGTCGCTGTCGCCGGCGCCCGAGATGAACTGCTTTGCGCCGTTGAGGACGTAGTCACCGCCATTCTTGACCGCGCGGGTCTTGAGCGCCGCCGCATCGGAGCCCGAGCCAGGTTCGGTCAGGCAGTAGCTCGCCAGCCATTCCATCGAGGTCAGCTTCGGCAAGAAGCGTTGGCGCTGCTCGTCATTGCCGAAACGGTCGATCATTGACGCCACCATATTGTGGATCGAGATGAAGGACGAAAAGGCAGGGTCAGCGTGCGACAGCGCCTCGAAGATCAGCACGGCGTCCAGCCGGCCAAGCGCGGAGCCGCCGACATCGTCCCTGACATAGATTCCGCCGAGACCGAGCGGCCCGGCTTCGCGGATCACATCGGCCGGGAAATGCTTTCTGCGGTCCCAGTCGAGCGCATTTGGCGCGACATGATCGGCGGCGAAGGCCTGCGCCATCTCCTGGATGGCGCGCTGTTCCTCGTTGAGTTCGAATTGGCTGGTGCTCGCATCGACCGCGGCGTCCATGGCGTGCTCCCTGTGTTTCCCCGGCTGGGGGTTGGCTTGCTGGCCTGTTGTTTTTGGCTTTGCGCGCGCACCAATCTAGACCAATGATGCCGCCGCGCAACCCGACCTCCGCAGAGCGGCTGTGCATCAATGTATGTCCGGAGCGAGACGTGACGACAGAATTCAATGAACTGCTGCGACGGTTCCACGCCTATCTCGCTTGCGTGGACAACGCCCTGGTACGCGACGCCGTGGCGCGGATCGGCTGGGACATGACTGCCCGTGCACTGGAGCCGCGACCGCTTACCTGCCTGCGCCATCTCGATCGCGCCGCGGAATTGGCCCCGCCGGCCGCGAAACCATTGGTGCAATTGCTGGCGCAACAGCGCAACGCATTGCGCTGGGGACAGACCTATGGCGAGGCTGACTTCGGCCAGGCGTTCATCGACAATTACGGCTGGCTGGAAATGTTCGGCACGCGTGGCCATTTCGCCAATGACGAGGTTGCTGCCGGCTTGCTGATCCTTGGACCTGATATCGTCTATCCCGACCACCATCATGTCGCCGAGGAGATCTACATTCCGCTGACTGGCGGCACGGAATGGCGGATGGGTGAGGGCGGTTTTCGCGAGCGGGAGGCCGGCGAGGTCGTCCACCACGCTTCCAATGTCAACCACGCCATGCGCACCGGAAAAGAGCCGTTGCTGGCGCTTTATATCTGGCGCGGCGGGCCGCTTGCGGCCAAATCCACGATCACCGGTGGCACGACGCAGGGCCGGCGCTGATGGCCAAAGCAATCATGCTGCAAGGCACGGGTTCCGATGTCGGCAAAACGGTGCTGGTCGCGGGGTTGTGCAGGGCCGCCAGGAACCGCGGACTGAGGGTGCGGCCGTTCAAGCCGCAAAACATGTCGAACAACGCCGCCGTCGCCGATATTCCCGGCGACAGCAACCATGGTGGCGGCGAGATTGGCCGCGCGCAATGGCTGCAGGCGATCGCTTGTGGCGTTGCGCCGTCAGTCCACATGAATCCAGTGCTGCTCAAGCCGCAGACCGATGTCGGCGCGCAGGTCATCGTCCAGGGCAAGGTGTTCGGAGAGGAGCGGGCGCGCGACTACCAGGCGCTGAAGGGCCGGCTGATGGATGCCGTTCTGGACTCCTGGGGCAAGGTCGGCGAGGGCGCCGATCTCGTCATCGTCGAGGGCGCCGGTTCGCCGGCCGAAATCAACCTCAGAAGCCGCGACATCGCCAATATGGGTTTTGCCACGCGTGCCAATGTGCCGGTGGTGCTGGTCGGCGATATCGATCGAGGTGGCGTCATCGCCTCTGTCGCCGGCACGCATCTGATCCTGCCGGAAGAGGACCGGCGCATGATCGTCGGCTATCTCATCAACAAGTTTCGGGGCGATATCTCGCTGTTCGATGACGGCCTGAAGGCGATCGAGAGATTCACGGGATGGCGCTGTTTCGGTGTCGTTCCGTGGCTGAAGGCGGCGGCGCGGCTGCCTTCGGAGGATTCCGTGGTGCTTGAACGGCTGGCGTCCGGTGAGGCACGCGCGCTGAAGGTGGCGGTGCCGATGCTTGGCCGCATCGCCAATTTCGACGATCTCGATCCGCTCAAGGCTGAACCGCAGGTGGAGGTGGTGTTCGTGCCGCCCGGTAAGCCGCTGCCGGCTGATGCCGGGTTGGTGGTTATTCCCGGCTCCAAGTCGACGATCGGCGATCTCATAAGATTCCGCGAGAACGGCTGGGACCGGGATCTTGCCGCGCACCGCAAACGGGGCGGCCATGTCGTCGGCATTTGCGGCGGTTTTCAGATGCTTGGCCGCACCGTGCGCGATCCTGACGGCATTGAAGGCAGTGTCACTGAAGCAGAAGGGCTCGGCCTGCTCGATATCGAAACGGTGATGGAGCCGGAGAAGACGGTCCGCAATGTCAGCGCGCGCTCGGTTCCGTTCGGCCTGCCGCTCGTGGGCTACGAAATCCATCTCGGCCGCACCACCGGACCGGATACACTGCGGCCATCCGCCGTCATCAATGGCATCGATGACGGCGCGATCTCGGCCGATGGCAAGGTGATCGGCACCTATATGCACGGCCTGTTCGGCGCCGACGCCTTTCGCGGGAAATTCCTTGAAAGCCTCGGCATCAAAGGCGGCAGCATCGACTATCGCGCCGAGGTCGAGCGGGCGCTTGACGAGGTCGCCGCCGAGCTGGAAAGCCATCTCGACTGCGACGCGATTTTTGCATTGGCTCGTTAGGACCTATGCCTTTTCGCCCGCCTTCGGCCAGTAGGTGCCGAACGACCAGACACCGCCTTCCGGATCGCGGCAGATGAACTCGCGGCTGCCATAGTCACGGTTGATCAATTCCTGGATGATCGTCGCGCCGGCCTGCCTGGCCTTGGCATAGGCGGCATCGGCATCGTCGACGGCGATATAGATCGATTTGCCCCCGCCTGTGCCGGGCTCGCCGACCATCTTGCCATAATCGTCGTCGCGCACCGTGCCCAGCATGATCATCGAGGAGCCGAAGACCAGTTCGGCGTGGTGCACGATATCGCCTTCACCGTAGCGGGCGCGGACGCTGAAGCCGAAGGCTTTGCAGAGCCAGTCGATCATTTTCGCCGCATTTTTGTAGCGCAAAGCAGGGTAGAGCCGAGGGGCTTCAGTGGTGATGGGCATGGGAACCTCCTTCATTTGGGTTGGTCGATAACCCACTCTGGACAAAGGCCGTTCCAGGGTCTTGAAGAAATGTTACCTGCCGACAAGCGCTGTTGGCGTCTCGCCGGCAAGCACTCGGAACTCGCGCACCAGATGCGCCTGGTCGGCGTAGCCGCAATCGGCGGCGATATCCGCCCAGTCGACAGCCGACTGCCGCGACAGGCCGAGCGCCCGGTTGAAGCGCACGATGCGCGACAGGGTTTTGGGACCGATGCCGGTTGCGTCGGTGAATTTTTCGGCGAGATGCTTGCGGCTCCAGCCCAGTCGTTCGGCGAGCGATGCAATGCGGGTCCGGCCGCCCGATGTGATGATGCGGTCATAGGCCCAGGCGATTTCCAGCGGCGTTTCGGCAGCATTCGCAAGACGGGCGGCGACGAAGGCTTCGGCAAGGTCGAAACGCGCTGCCCAGTCCGGCGCATTGCCAAGCTGTTCGCGCAGCGCCATGCCCTCGGTGCCCAAGACGTCGTCGAGCACGACCATGCTGTCGGTCAACTCGCTCATTGGCAGGCGGAAGAAGCGGCGCGCCCCAAGCGGGGTGAAGTTGACCTGGACACAGCAGGCGGCACCGAAGGATTCGATCAGCACCGGCCCGGCAAAGAGGCCGGCGGCGAAACTGGCGAAGCGGTCATTGTCCCCGGGCGCCTTGCCGAGGCCGATGGCGAAGGGTTCAGCGAAGCTGATGACCAGCGGAACGGTCAGCGATGCGTATTCGACATTGCGGAAATGGCCCACTGCGGTTTCGCGATAGCCGCAAATGTCGGTGACGATACCATCAAGCGCTGCATCGGGAAGGCGCCGGCGCATCTCGAAACGCCCTGCTATGGAGCGGTCCTGTTCTTTCCGGTGCTCCATCTCGATCGGCATTGGCCATCCTTCTGCCCGGCGAATCTAGCAGACCCTTGCTCAGAATCAAAAGCGCCCGGCTTTTGGCCGGGCGCTCTCCGTCCCCACTTCAAGGGAAACTCTGTCAGGCGCCGCGCATCAGGCAGCCGATGGCCAGGACGACGAATGCGATGGTCACGATCCAGACCGAGGCCAGGGGAATGAACGCCACAATGCCGAGAGCTGCCAGAACGCCGATGATGGCGATAACAACTGCAATGATGAAAACGATCTGTGTGGGTGCGCTGAGATTCATGCTTGGCTCCTCCTCAACATGATTCGAACAGCGGCATTGTAACAGGCGCGTGATCACACACCAATCATGACACGCAGCGGGTTGGCGGGATCGGCCAGCAGCTTCACCGCTAGAGCCAGGCAGACGACCACCAGCAGTGGCTTGATCAGTTTGGCGCCGATGCGCATGGCAAGGCTGGCGCCGAGGCGGGCGCCCAGGAACTGGGCAACGCCCATCATCAGGCCGATCTTCCAGGAGATGACGCCGACGGCGGCAAAGACAATGAAGCCGCCGATGTTGGAGGCGAAGTTGAGCAGCTTGGTGTGCGCCGTCGCCTTGAGCACGCCGTAGCCGGCAAGCGCGACGAAGGCCAGCATATAGAAGGAACCGGCGCCGGGGCCGAACAGGCCATCATAGAAGCCGATCGCCGGCACAAGGGTCAGTCCAAACAGGAATGGCGACAGGCGCTCGGCCCGGTCAACGTCATTCACGTTCGGCTTGAGCGCGAAATAGAGCGCAATGGCGATCAGCACCAGGGGCAAGAGGGCGCGCAGGACGTCGCCAGGCACGATGGTTGCCAGCAAGGCGCCTATGGCACTCCCGACCAGTGCCAGCAGCGCCGAAGGCACTTGCCGGCGCAGGTCGACATGCCCCTTTGAGGCATAGTGGATGGTCGCCGACCCGGAGCCGAACATGCCTTGCAGCTTGTTGGTTCCAAGCGCCTCGACAGGCGAGAAACCGGCGAGCAGCAGCGCGGGAATGGTGATCAGCCCGCCGCCGCCGGCAATCGAATCGACAAAGCCCGCGGCAAAGGCGGCGAAGGCGAGCATGGCGATTGTCTGGGTGGTGAGGTCGATCATCTGATATGCGGAGACGTCCGGTCGGCTGGATAGTGGCGTTCGACCACGACCGCCCTGTTTGCGCAAGGCCGATTCCGCGCTACTTCTATTCCAGCGCGTCGCGCCTGGATTTGTATTGACCGGAAAGAGGCCCTGATGGCATTCGCATTGCTGGACCAGATACGCTCGATCTTCGATGGCGACCCGGGCGTGCGCAAGGTCGCGGACGATCCGGTGCTCTCGGCGGAACTGCTGATGCTGTTTCGCATGATCCTGGCCGACGGGACCGTCAGCGAGAGCGAGATGATTGCCTTCCGGCGCATCTGCAAGGATGCGTTCGACATTCCGGAAACCAGCATCGATGCGGTCATCGAATATCTCAACGAGTTCGGCTACGAGACCAATGGCTCGCAGGCGATTGCGCTGTTTCGCGATCTCGATGTCGAACGGCGCAAGCAGTTGGCGCAGCACATGGCGGAGATCGCCAAGGCGGATTCGCAACTGGCCGAGAGCGAGGTGCGCCTGCTGCGCCGCACGCTCGACCTGCTCGATATCAGTCCCGTCGATGTGGTGAAGCCGGAAGAATAGGGCCTAACACCTCACTCATCCTTGCTCTTGAATCTTTCGGGCGATCGCCCGGTGCAGGTCAGGCGCGGCATTTACAAGTGCCTTGGCGGCCTCGGATTGCGGATGGTCGAGCACCTCGTTCGTCTTGCCGCGCTCGACAATCTTGCCGTCATGCATGACCAGGACCTCGTCGGTGATGGCACGGGCGACGGTCAGGTCATGGGTGATGAAGAGATAGGCGATGCCGAGCTTCTGGTTGAGCTCGGCGAACAGATCGAGGATTTGCGCGCGGATCGAGACGTCGAGCGCCGAGACAGGCTCGTCGGCGACGACCAGTTTCGGTCGGGTGATGATGGCGCGGGCGATTGACAGGCGCTGGCGCTGACCGCCTGAGAATTCGTGTGGGTACTTGTCCATGTCGCGCGGATCGAGACCGACTTCGTGCAGCGCATGCGCCACCATTTCGCGACAATCGGCGCGCGTCGGTTTCTTCTCCAGCAAATGCAAGGGCTCGGCGACCAGTCTTTCGACCTTCTGGCGCGGGTCGAAGGAGCCGTAGGGGTCCTGGAAGACGACCTGCATGTCGCGCCTGGCCGGCTTCAACTCGGCTTCGCTCTTGCCGGTGATGGTTTCTCCACGAAACCGGATGGTGCCCGAACTCGGCCGGTCCAGCGCAAGGATCATGCGCGCGAGCGTCGACTTGCCACAGCCGGAGCGGCCGACCAGCGCCACCGACTGGCCCGGCGCCATTGACAGGGAGACATCGTCGACGGCGCGGATAGCGGGCGCGCGCTGGAACAGAGAGGTGCGCCGGCCCGGATAATCGCGCGTCACGCCTTCGACCTCAAGCAGCGGCTTGGCCGATCCGACGGCGTGAACCTTGGCGCGCGCCGGCACATGCATCGAAGCCTGCGCCAGCTGGCGTGTGTAGGGGTGGAGCTGTTCGGACAGCGTGCGCACCGTGTCGCCGGCCTCCATCACCTCGCCGCGCCGCAGGATGGTGATACGGTCCGCCATCTCGGTCACCACGGCCAGGTCATGCGAGATCAGCAGCAGGCCCATGCGGCTCTCCGCGACAAGGTCGCGCAAGAGGTCGAGGATCTGTGCCTGCAGCACAACGTCGAGCGCTGTCGTCGGCTCGTCAGCAATCAAGAGCTTCGGCTTCAGCGCGCAGGCAATGGCAATGACGACACGCTGGCGCTGGCCGCCGGAGAGTTCGTGCGGATAGCGCGACAGCGGGAATTTTGCCTGGGGCAGGCCGACGCGGTCGAGCATTTGTCGCGCCCGTTCTTCGGCGGCCGCGCGCGTGGCCTTGGTGTGCCAGCGTATGCCTTCGGCCACCTGCTCGCCGATGGTCTTGACCGGATTGAGCGCCGTCATCGGCTCCTGGAACACCATGCCGATGTCGTAGCCGCGCAGCGCGCACATCTGGTCCTCGGTTGCGGCGAGGATGTCGATGCCGTCGAATGCGACGCGGCCTGTGGCCCGTGCGGCATGCGGCAGGAGTTGCATGAGCGTCAGTGCGGTCATCGACTTGCCCGAACCGGATTCGCCGACCAGTCCCAGCACCTCTCCGGGCGCGACGGAGAGTTCGATCCCCTTTAGGATCGGCGTGTCGCCGATCGCCAGCGACAGGTTCTCGATCTCCAGCAAGCTCATCGCTGCCGCCGCGATTTCGGGTCGAGAATGTCGGCGATGCCGTCGCCAAGGAGGTTCAGGCCGAGCACGGTGATGACGATCGCCATGCCGGGAAAGATCGCCATCCATGGCGCGACCACCATGCGGGTCTGCGCGTCGAACAGCATGCGGCCCCAGCTCGGCATGGGCGGCTGCGCGCCGAGGCCGAGATAGGAAAGTCCGGCTTCGGCGAGGATGCCCAGCGCGAATTGGATGGTGCCTTGCACCAGGAGCAGCGTGGCGATGTTGGGCAGCACATGTTCGATCGATATCTGCGTGCTGCTCTTTCCCGCGGCACGAGCGGCAAGGATGAATTCGCGCGGCCAGATCGCCATCGCGCCGGCGCGGGCGACGCGGGCAAAGACCGGGATGTTGAAGATGCCGATGGCGAGGATGGCGTTGACGGCGCCCGGCCCGAAGATGGCTGTTATCATGATGGCCGACAGCAGCGCCGGGAAGGCGAAGACGAGATCGTTGATGCGCATTAGCGCTTCGTCGACCAAGCCGCTGCGTGCGGCGGCAAAGGCGCCGAGGGGCACGCCGACGCCCATGCCGATGCCGACCGCGACCAGCGCCACGGCGATCGAATTGCGGGCGCCGACCATGATCATCGACAGGATGTCACGGCCGAAATGGTCGGTGCCGAACCAATGCGCCAGCGAAGGGCCTTGCGTCTTGTCCGCTATGACCAGCTTCGTCACGTCGTAAGGCGTCCAGATATAGGACACGACCGCCATCGCCAGGATCAGCAAGGTGATGACGAAGCCGGTGACGAAAGCTGTGTTCCTGAATGCCTTGGCCAGGATGGAGCTGAATGTCTCTTCGGGGATGTCGACGTGGAGGGTCATTGCCGGCTTCTCAGACGCGGATCGACGACCGCATAGGAGAGGTCGACGACGAGGTTGACGGCAATGACGGCGGCGACCAGCAGCATGACGACGCTTTCGACGACGATCAGGTCGCGCTGGGTTATCGCCTGGAACACCAGCCGGCCGAGGCCGGGGAGATAAAAAACATTCTCGATGATGATGGTGCCGGCGAGCAGGAAGGCGAATTGCAGGCCCAGAATGGTCAGCACCGGGATCATGGCGTTGCGCAGCGCGTGGCGCCACAGGACAGTGCGGTAGGGCAGGCCCTTGGCGCGGGCGGTGCGGATATAGTCCTCGTTCAGCACCTCGATCAGCGCCGAACGGGTGACGCGCGCCAGGATGGCTGCTTGCGGCAAGGCAAGGGCCACCGCAGGAAGAAGCAGGGATTTCAAGGCTTGCCAGGCGCCGGCTCCCCAGCCGGGAAAGCCACCGGCCGGGACCAGCCGCAGCCAGACGGCGAAGACATAGATCAGCATCAGCGCGAACCAGAAATTTGGCACGGCGACGCCAAGCTGGGCCGCACCCATTGAAATCGTGTCGCCGGCCCGGCCGCGCCGGCTGGCGGAAAACAGGCCGACGGGTATCGCGATGATGGTGGAGAGCGCCAGCGCGATCAGCGCCAGGGGCAGCGAGACGGCAAGCCGCTCCCGCACGAGATCGATGACCGGCACCGAATAGGTGTAGGAGCGACCGAAATCGAGGCTGAGCAGGCCGCCAACCCAGTGCAGATAACGCCAGACCATCGGCGCGTTGAGCCCCATCTGGTTGCGCAGGAGTTCCACCTGGTCGGCGCTGGCGTTCATGCCCAGCATCAGCCGCGCCGGGTCGCCGGGCAGGATCTCCAGCACGGCGAAGACGACCATAGAGGCCAGCAGCAGGGTGGCGAGGGAGATGGCCAGGCGTTTGAGGAGGTAGGCGGTCATGGGAGGTGAGGGGCCGGAGCGTCGTCTAAGGCGAACAACCGGTGACGGTTGAGTTCTACGGCGCCCCCCTCTGTCCTGGCGGACATCTCCCCCTCGAGGGGGGAGATCACTCTCTCACCACGACTTTCACCAATCGCCAACGTTGCATGGTCGGCGGCAACGTTGAGATTGCCAATCTCCCCCCTTGAGGGGGAGATGCCCGGCAGGGCAGAGGGGGGTATGACGGAGCGCAAGCGGCGCCCTTTGGCTACCACCCTCACTCGCTCCACTTCACCTTTGTCAGGTCGTTGGCGGGGATCGGTGCGTTTTCCCAGAGCCCTTGCAGCTTGGCGTCCCAGACTCCGACCTTTGGCAGTTCGTAGAGGAAGCCGACCACCGCATCGTCGGCCAGGATTGTTTGCGCTTGCGCATACAATTCCTTGCGCTTGGCCTCGTCGGACGTCACGTCCAGATCGGCAATCACCTTGTTGAAGGTGGGGTTGTCGTAATTGAAGTAGTAGTCCTTGCGCGAATAGATATCGATGTCGTTGGGCTCGGTGTGGGAGACGATGGTCAGGTCGTAGTCCTTCTTGGTGAACACCTGATCCAGCCACTGCGCCCATTCGACCGGGATGATTTCGAGGTTGATGCCAACGTCGCGGAGCTGCGATGCGATGATCTCGCCGCCGAGTCGGGCATAGGACGTCGGCGGCAGCTTCAGTGTGGCCTTGAAGCCGTTCTCCAGTCCCGCCTCCTTCAGCAATTCCTTGGCTTTGGCGACGTCGTGCGGATAGCGGCCGGTGAGGTCGACATAATATTTGTTGGCCGGTGACATATGCGAGCCGATCGGCAGGCCGAGGCCGGCCGAGGCGCCGTCGATGATCGCCTTGCGGTCGAGCGCGTAGGAGATTGCCTGCCGCACCTGCAGCTTGTCGAAGGGCGGCTGCTTGTTGTTGATGGACAGGATGGTCTCGCCTTCGGTCGCGCCGACCACGACCTTGAAGCGGGGATCATCCTTGACCTGAGCGACGCTGTCGGGATCGAAGAAGGGGAAAGCCTGTATGTCGCCCGAAAGCAGCGCCGGCACGGCCGCCGCCGCATCGGGAACGACGCGGAACTCGACTTTTTCAAGGAAAACAGGGGCGCCCCAGTAATGCTCAGCTTTCACCAGGGTGATTGATGAACCCTTGGCCCAGCTGTCGAACTTGAAGGGGCCGGTGCCAACAGGCTTCTCCTTGTTGGTATCGGCGGATTTCGGCGACACGATCACCGCGTCGCCCCAGCCCATATTGTAGAGGAACGAGCCCTGCGGGTGGGCGAGCGTCACCTTCACGGTGGCGGGGTCGACCACCTCGACCTTGTCGATGGCGGCAAACAGCTGCTTTTGCGCGTTGAGGGAGTTTTCCGCGCGGGCACGGTCGAGCGAGAACTTCACGTCGTCGGCGCTGAAATCGGCGCCGTCGTGGAATTTCACGCCGGTGTGCAGCTTGAAGGTGTAGACCTTGCCGTCATCGGAAATGGTCCAGCTCTCGGCCAGATCCGGCAGGACCTCGCTGTTGGGGCCGATGCGGGTAAGGCCCTCGAAGACATTGGCGTAGGTGACCTCCCTGATGGCCGCGGCCGCTCCCGCCGTCGGGTCGAGATGCGGGGGTTCAAGCGGAATGCCGATGACGAGGTCGGTCCGGGCGGCAAACGCCGAGGTCGCGGTTGCGACCGCCAGCACGGCAGCGGCCAGAAGGGTCTTCCACAGTTTCATCGCTGAACTCCCCATGTGCTCAAATGCTCAAGCCTTGGGATAGAAGCGTGATTTCGCGCGGGAGTAAATTGCGTTTCGTGCTGTCGCGTCGCGCCAGGAGAAATGTTTTTGCGCCGCGGGCCACTCATCCGGTTGTGCCGCGCAGCAGCACGTTGAGCCCGATCGCCATCACCTTGGCCGATTCCACCATGTCCGAAATCCCGACCCATTCGTCCGGCCGGTGGGCAAGGTCGAGAATCCCGGGTCCATAGGCGATGCAGTCGTAGATATGGCCGATGCGGGCAATGTGCTTCTGGTCGTAGGTGCCGGGCGAGATGACATAGTCGGGCTCGCGGTCGAAGATCGCATGAATGCCTTGCGCAACAGCCTTGACCACCGGCGCGTCGCGCTCGGTCATCAGCGGCAACACTTCCATCAGGTCGCGGATTTCATAGTCGAACTTTTTGCGGTCGCGCTTCAGCCGTTCGAGAATGCCGGTCACCTCGCCTTTGACCGTTGCGAGATCTTCCTCGAGCAGGAAGCGGCGGTCGATGGTCAGCCTACAAGAATCGGGCACGTTGGGCGAGGGCAGGCCGGGCCGGAAATCCTCGGTCTGGCCGCCATGGATGGAATTGATGTTCATGGTCGAGCGTTTTGCACCTTCGGGCACGACCGGCATGCGCGTCATCTTGCGGTCGAGCGCCGGAAACAGTTCGTCCTCGAAAGCCCGTAGCACCGCACCCATATGGCGCACCGCATTGTCGCCCAAAAACGGCATCGAGCCGTGCGCGATCTCGCCCTTGGTCTCGATTTCGGCCCACCAGACACCGCGGTGGCCAAGGCAGATGCGGTCCTTGTTCAACGGCTCGGGGATGATGACGTGGTCGACCCTGGGCTTCGAGAAATAGCCGAGCCCAGCCAGATGAGCGACGCCGCCGAAGCCGCCGGATTCTTCGTCCACCGTGCCCGATATCTCAATGGCGCCGGGAAAATCGGGATAGACCTCCATGAAGGCCTCGGCGGCGATGATCGAGGCGGCGAGGCCGCCTTTCATGTCGCAGGCGCCGCGTCCATAGACCTTGCCGTCCCTGACGACGCCGGCAAAGGGATCGACTGTCCAGCCGTCGCCGGCCTCGACCACGTCGATATGCGAATTGAAGTGAACGCAGGCGCCGGGTGAGCGGCCGTCGAACCGGGCCACGACATTGACGCGCGGGTAGCGATCGCTGTCGCCGGGCGTACCCTCGGCGCGGATGAACTCGGTCTCAAAACCGCTCTTCTTCAATCGCGCGCCAAGATATTCGGCGCATGGCCGGTAGGCTTCGCCGGGCGGATTGATGGTCGGAAACCGGATTAGGTCCGTGGTCAGCGCGACGACGTCGTCGCGCCTTTCATCGATTGCTTGCAAGAGTCGTTCGTTCATCGGGAGAGTTGAGCAGCGATCGGCGCTGCATTGCAAGCCCGCCGGCAATCAAGTCCGTGCGACGTGTCGTTGCGGCAACTATCGCGGGAAATCGTTCAAATTCGCTGCTTTGGATTGGGGAATTGATCAAGGAGTGTGTGTTATCCCGTTCACCTGCCATTAAAAAGATGAAAAACATCGTGAGGGCAGACAGGCAAGGGCAATCAAAGGGGTTTGGTCGCATGAAGAAGTCTTTTCTAGTCGCAGCGGCGATGTTGGCAACCGCGCTGTTTGGCGCGCCGGCCGCCAGCCATGCGGCCATGTTGGAAGCGAATATCGACGTGTCGTCGCAGACGATGACGGTCAGATATGGCCTGTCGGTTTACCGGTGGACCGTGTCCACGGCGCGTCCCGGCTATTTCACGCCGCGTGGCACCTATCGGCCGCAGCGCCTGGCCCGGATGTGGTATTCGCGCAAATACCATATGTCGCCGATGCCTTATTCGGTGTTCTTCCATGGCGGCTATGCCATCCATGGGACGGGTGCTGTCAGGCAGCTTGGCCGGCCGGCCTCGCATGGTTGCGTGCGGCTGCACACGGCCAATGCCGCGACCTTCTATTCGATGGTGCAGGAAGTCGGCTTCGGCAACACACGCATTGTCGTGACCAACTAGCAGCAAGCGGTTCGCCTGACATAGATGCTGTCGGCCGGCGTGGAACTCGCGGTTCTCGCCGGCGACTTGCTCAACTGGTCGCGGCCGGCGCCTTTGCCGGGGGCCGCTTCTTGCGCCGCCAGTTGCTGATCTCCCACCTTTTGTGGAACCACATCCACTGGCCGGGATCCTCGCGCACCCAGCGTTCGACCACGTCGTTCAGCATCTGGGTCGTCGCCTGGACGTCGACGCTGCCGTCAGCCGTGCGTGGCAAGACCAGCTTGTCCTCGATCTCGAGCCGGAAACGGTTGCCCGGCAGCCTGATGCAACGCGCGGGATAGACGTCGCATTCGTAGTGGCGCGCAAGGGTTCCGAGCACCCGGTTGCTCTGGCAGGGGCGGTCGAAGAAGATCGTGTCCAGGCCGTTGGAGAATTTCTGGTCGACCAGGACGCCGATATTGCCGCCATTCTCCAGGACACCCGCCAAGGCGAATGAGGCGCCGGCCATCGACGGCAGCAGCGAGCCCATGGTCGAGCGGCGCGTCGAAAGGATGTAGTCGGCGAGGTAGGGGTTGTTAGGCGGGCGAAACAGCGCCGTGATGTTCATGCCGAAGGTGGCTGCCGCCACCGGCAGCAGCTCGAAATTGCCGAGATGGCCGGTAAAGACGATGTGCGGCTGCTTTTCGGCGGCGATCTCGACGAAATGCTCTATTCCCTTGACCTCGACGCGGCCGGGTTTGCTAGCAGCCGGGTCATAGTCGAACAGGGCGTCGAGGAAGATGTATTCGGCGGCGAGGCGAGCCATGTTGCCCCACATGTCGGAAGCGATGGCCTGGATTTCGTCCTCGCTCTTGTCCGGATAGGCCTTGCGCAGATTGTCGATGGCGACCTGGTGGCGTCCGACCCTGGGACCAATGAGGCGTGCGATGCGGTCGGCGAAATTCAACGCGCTGTCGGCAGGCAGCAGGCGCAGTATCGAGATGATGATCATCGCCGCGCGGGCAACCAGCCAGTAGTTCAGCTGGCGCAGTTGCCTGCCGTAGCGATACCTCAGATCCCGGCGAAACTTCTTGAACACAGGCTTTAGCCGACGCGCAGGATGATCTTGCCGAAGACGTCGCGGCCTTCCATGCGCTTCAGCGCGGCATCGATACCGTCGAAGCCGACTTCGGTGTCGATGACCGGCGCAACCTGTCCCGCCGCCATTTTCTGCATGGCGTTGGCCATGTTCTCCATGCGGCAACCGAACGAGCCGAGCAGTTTTAGTTGCTGCTGGAACAGCTGCATCAAATTGATCTGCGTCGACACGCCTGATGTCGAGCCGCAGGTCACCAGGCGGCCGCCGCGCTTCAGGCACAGCATCGAGGCGGCAAAGGTGTCGGCGCCGACATGTTCGAACACGACATCGACGCCCTTCTTCTTGGTCAGCTTGCGCACGATGCCTTCGAAACGGTCTTCGCGGTAGTTGATGACGTGGTCCGCGCCGAGCGCCTTAGCCCTGTCGATCTTCTCATTGGAGCCGACCGTGGTGATGATGGTGCAGCCCATGCGCTTGGCCAGCTGGATCGCCGCCGAGCCGATGCCGGAGCCGCCGGCATGGACGAGGATTGTCTCGCCGGGTTGCAGTTTGGCGTTGTCGAACAGCATGTGCTCGACGGTGCCGAAGGTGACGGGCGCGACAGCTGCGCCGATGTCGGTCACGCCGGGCGGGGCGGGGACCAGCAGGCGCGCCGGCAGGTTGATCTTTTCCTGCGCGAAGCCATCCAGGTGGAAGCCGTGAACGCCCGAAACATGTTCGCAGAGATTGTCGCGGCCTTCGCGGCAGGCCCGGCAAAGGCCGCAGGTGCGCGCGCCGTAGATCGACACCAATTGTCCAGGCCGCAGGCTGGAAACGCCGGGACCGACGGCCTCGACCTCGCCTGAAGCTTCAGCGCCGACGACCAGCGGCAGCTTGCGCTTGGCGAAGGCCATGCCGCGCCAGCCCCAGACGTCGATGTGGTTCAGCGCCACGGCCTTGATGCGCAGCGTTACTTCGCCGAGTGCGGGCGGTGGCGGCGGCGGCAGGTCCACCGTTTCAAGACGGCGGTCCTCGATAAGTTGCAGTGCGCGCATAAGGCCTGTCGGTTCTGTTGGGGCGGAAGTGGCTCGCTTAGACCGGTTCCCGCGCCATGACAAGGCAAGTGTTCTGGCCGCCGAAGCCGAAGGAGTTCGACAAAACGCTGCGAACCTCGGCATTGCGCTTCTTGTTGGGCACCACGTCGAGCACGATTGCCGGGTCGGGGTTGTCGTAATTGATGGTCGGTGGGATGACGCTTTCGCGCATCGTCATCAGCGAGAACGCCGCCTCGACGGCGCCTGCGGCCGACAGCGTGTGGCCGATCATCGACTTGTTCGACGAGACCGGCATCGAGCCGATCCGTTCGCCGAACACCGTCGACAGCGACAGATGTTCCATCTTGTCGTTTTCCGGTGTCGACGTGCCATGAGCATTGACGTAGTCGATCTCGTCCTTGCTCAAGCCGGCATCGGCGAGGGCGGCGCGGACGGCCGCGATTGCCGGCGAACCGTCAGGCTTGGAGCGGGTACGGTGGAAATCGTCGGCTTTCTCGCCGCAGCCGCTGAGGATGCCCAGAACGCTGGCGCCACGCGCAAGGGCTGCTTCCAGCGATTCCAGCACAAGGGCGCCAGAGCCCTCCGCCAACACGAAGCCGTCGCGATCCTTGGAGAAGGGTTTTGACGCCTTTTCGGGATTGTCATTGTGGGTGGAAAGAGCCGACAGCAATGAAAAGCGGATCAAGGCCTCGGCGGTCGCCGAACCGTCGGCGCCGATCGACAGCGCCCGGTCGCATTCGCCGCGGCGGATCGCCTCGACGCCGAGCTGGATGGCGGTGGCGCCCGAAGCACAGGCGGTCGATAGCGTGATTGGCAGGCCGCGCGTGCCGAAATGGTCGGCCAGACGGTCGGCGATCGAGCCGAACTGGGTGGTCTCGAAAATGTCGAGTTCCTTCAGTCCGCGCGCCACCCGCAGCAGCCTTTCGGCGCCGGCGTCCTGGCTGTCGGAATTGTAGAGCGCGAAGCGTTCATGCCAGTCGAGCTCGACCGGCGGCGAAGCGAGGAAGAGCGGCCCACCGAAATCGCCGGAATCGAGACCGGATTCGGCCACGGCCTCACGCGCGGCGGTTTCGGCCAGTTCGTAGGTGAGGGGGCTGGCGCCCTTCGAGCTTGAGTCGAGGAAGTCGACCATGCCTGAAATGCGGGTGTTGAGATGATCGATGGGAAAGCGGGTGATCGGGTGGATGCCCGATTTGCCTGATGTCAGCGCCGCCCAATTGTCAGCCTTGCCGACGCCGAGCGAGGTCACCACGCCAATGCCGGTGACGGCGACGATCGGCCTACCCATGTGATCTCTGAAATTGGTCATCGGGAAGCCCTCGAGCGGTTTAATCTCTGCAACATGGTGCGCGCCGCCTTAAGCGGCATTGACCAGCGCCATGCCCTCGAATTGGTGATAGCCGATCGCCGTTGCAAGGACGCTTGCGGGAATGCCGTCAAACGGCTTCTCGGCTGCGGCATCAAAGACAGGGTAGGCGGCCTTGCGGTCGACAGCGAGTGCTGCCAGCGCCACGGCGAACGGAAACTGCGCTTCCTTCATATGCCCGGTCAGCGTCGAGAAGCCGCGTGTCGTGATCGCCTCGACGGCATCGAGCGCTCTCTTCTCGGCAGTGGTTGCCGCGTGCGCGCCGGACGCGCCGGACATGGCGAGCAGCTTGCCGTTCGGCAGCGACGCCCGGCCGAGCAACGCGGCGATCTCGGCATCGAGTTCTCCACGCGAGCGCCTGGCGCGACCGGAAACGACCGGTCCGAGCTCGGCGTAGATTTTCCGCCCACGACTTGTCGCGTGTTCGCGCTGTTCCAACACCAGGAAGGCGCCGCCGGAGCCGGACACCACGCCACCACCCTCGGCGCCCTGTCTTTGCCAGACAGGCTTCCAGGGGCCGCGATGCAGATAGCCGGCGAGCTCGTAGCCGAGCAGCATGTCGGAATGTTGCGTCTGGAAGGCGCCGCCGACCAGGACATGCGTGGACTGGCCGGAGCGGATGCGCGCGGCTGCCGTCTCGACGGCGGAAACACCAGCGCCTTCCTCGCCCATGAAGGTGCGCGAGGAGCCTGTCACCTTGTGGACGATGGAGATGTTGCCGGCGAGCAGGTTGGAAAGCTGGGCCAGGAACAAGGTCGGCCGCAACTCGGTGGTCAGCTTCTCGTTGAGCAGAACGTCGCGGTCGTTGCGGCTTTCCGAAGCGGCGAGAATGGCGGCATCGACCGCCTCGTCGCGTTCGCCGCCGCCGGCTGCCACAACCATGTCCATGGTCGTGCAGAGCTCGTCATTGCCCTTGATACCGGCATCGTCCAGGGCAAGGCCAGCGGCATAGGTGCCGAGCCGCTGCCAGGTTTCCATCTGCCGCTGGTCGCCACGCTTGGGGATCTGGAGGTTCCAGTCGATTTCCGGCAGCGGATGGACGGTATAGGGCGCAAAGCGCGCGGTTTCGAGCACCGGCTGCAGGCCCGGTTGCGCAAGCCTCTGCCAGTGGGCGTCAGGGCCTTCTCCCAAGGAGGAGACAAGGCCGATACCAGTGATGACGACGTCGCGGGGGCTGCTCATGAGCGGCTTTGTGGGTCAGGCAGCGCAGCCCGTCAAGGCCGCACGCCGGCCGATATCAGGCGGTCTTGGCGGCGACCAGCGCGTCGATCTTGGCGCACAGGTTCTTCATGACGAAGTAATCGTCGGTCGAAGCCTTGCCGTCATTGACTTCCTGGGTCCACTTTTCCAGCGGCACCTTGATGCCGAATTCCTTGTCGATGGCAAAGACGATGTCGAGGAAATCGAGGCTGTCGATGCCGAGATCGTCGATCGTGTGGCTCTCGGGCGTGATGGTGTCGATATCGATCTCGCTGGTGTCGGCAATGATCTTGGCGACTTTGTCGAACGTGGTGGAATTCGTGGTGGACAACGGGGCTTTTCCTTCTTTGCGGGCGGAATCTGTCCGCATCTTGTTTCGGCGCTGTCTAATCGGTTTTTCCCGGCAGGAAAAGGCCTGATAGTCCGGGCGCAGATGGGAAGCGTACCCAAGAAACGCAAGAAGGGCCGCCGGTCAACCCGGCGGCCCTTCCATTGACGCAACGTTAGTCTCTGTTTCGATGCATGTCGTTTTCCCAAAACCGAAACCACTTTCGGGCGACATGCATCAGCTCTCGCGGAGCTTGACCAGGTCGTTGAGCAGTCCGCTCGTCCCGTTGTGGACGGTCAGCCGCTCGACCTTGCCGGCGATGGTTTCCAGAGCCTCGAGCTCCTTCAGCCGCAGCATCACCGGGTTTTCGGCCATCACCTTGGCCGTGTTGAGGAGGGAACGCGTGGCGTTCGTCTCCTCGCGGCGGCGGATGACATTGGCTTCGGCCTGCTTTTCGGCCGAAACCACCTGGTTGAGGATCTCGCGCATCTCGCCCGGCAGGATGACATCCTTGAGCGCGATATCGCTGACCTCGACCCCGATCTCGGCCATGTCGGCACGAACCTTGGCCGCAGCTTCCTCGTCGACCGTCACCTTCTTTTCAAGGATCTGGTCGAGCGTCAGCGCGCTCAGCGTCTTGCGGAAGGCGTATTGCAGGGCGCGGTAAAGGGCCTCGGAGAAGTCCTTCACCGTACTCACCGCCTTGACCGGATCGACGACCCGGTATTCGGCTGCGATGTTGACGCGGATCGTCACGCGATCCTTGGTCAGCACTTCCTGCCCGGCGACGTCAAGCGACTGGCGCTTGAGGTCGACGACCTTCACCTGCACCAAGCGTCCGACATTCCAGAACGCATGCACTCCGGCCGACAACGTCCGCACCAGGACACCGTCGACGAACAGCAATCCGGCCTGGCCGTCAACGACCGGGTGGACGGACATCAATTCCGTCTTCCGGGCCTGGCCGAGCCGGCGCATGACCGCCGGATCGATGGCGAGATCGGCCGCGGTATCGACCATCGTCACCTTCCACGGCCCGGCATCCGTCCACAGCACCAGCTTGCGATCCGGGGCCAGCACGGCATGCAGATTGTCGTCACGCTCGATGACGGCGACATCCGTGCGCCCGGTGCGAACGACAGTGAAATGACGCGCGGCCACATCCGGGAGCTTGTCGAACAACGCCTTCTCGTATGCCGAAACGAATTCCGGGTTCTTCAGATCGTGCCGGGACACCTCAAGGTTGCCGCGCCGGTTGACGAGCGCGTGCTCGCCCGGCAGCAAGACAGCCTTGATCTCCCCCTTGTAGAGGGTGAGGGCACGTTCGTTTTCTTTTACGAGGACGCGCTCGCGTCCAAGAACCTTGTCGAGAACAGTCATTGTCTTACTCCTGTCGGGCATGGCCCCATGCGAGGCGTCAACTCATGCGTCGATCTTCCCTTCGTTTCTCGTTTCACATCGTCATTCCGGGCACGAATGATCCGGGGACTGGTGGCATCAATCCGTGGCGGGCCTGCGGGAGCGGATCGCGGGGCAGGGACGCGGGCTCGGCAAGCCTTGGCCTGCCTTGCCGACGACGCTGCGCCTTGACCATCACCGCGGGCCTGGCCGCGAGCCGATGGCGTCGGACCTTGCGATACGCCCTCAGCCCGAAGGTTCGGTCGTCCGTCAGGTCTTCAGCATTCCAGTCCCCGAACCGTTTTTCAGATAACACCGTGGCAGGGTGCTGGCTTATCGGGCCAATGGAGAAGGAATCGAACCTTCGACAGTCAGATTAACAATCTGATGCTCTACCAAACTGAGCTATCCGTGGTGTGGATGAAGGGACTCGAACCCTCGACCTCCGGACCCAAATCCGGCGCTCTTACCTCTGAGCTACACCCGCAATCCCAATCCCCAAAGCGGCGCCGTATACAGGGCGGCAAAGCCGTCTGCACGGGCGGAGACGAAAGCTCCAACCGTTGTGCTCGCTTCGGTTCTCGTGACCGGGAGCGCGCCTATAGCCCCTGCGACGGGTTGTCGCAAGCGGCATTGTCGCGGCGAATTTGCGGCTTCTTTCGGCGGTGGCATTTCGGCAACACCAGCCCATCGGCGATTGCATGTACCAATGTACCATGGTACATATCTGACTATGGATATAGAACGCGTGCAGACCGGGGTTCGTCTGGAAAAACGATTGGTGAAGGTGCTCAAGGCGCTGGCCGAACATCGCGACATGAGTCTCGGTGATCTCATCGAAGGCATCGTGTTGCATGCTTTCGAAGGGCAGGCGCCGTTCTCACCCGAAACGCTCGAAACGATCAGCCAATTGAAGCGCATCTATGGGCTGGAACTTGGCGCGGCGGACAGCCACGGTCTCATTGACGCGCCATCCTCTGACGGAATGTAAAGGGAAGGCGCATGAAAAACCATCTTGAACGCAGCCACAGCATCGTCCTTTCCGGTCCGGTCGACCGGGTCTTCCCGCTGTTCACGCCGATCGGCGAGACCTTGTGGGTAGAGGGCTGGGACCCGGAATTTCTGCACCCGCAAAGCGGACAAACGCGGCAAGGCATGGTTTTCCGAACCGTCCACGGCGACGAGACGACGCTCTGGGCTTGCGCCGATTGGGATCCAACCGCGCATCGTGTCCGCTATGTCAGGGTCACGCCAGACTCGCGTTTCGGATTTGTCGAAGTGGCCTGCCGTTCGACTGCTGATGGCGGCACCGAAGCATCGATTGACTATACGTTCACGGCTCTGAACGCGGCGGGAGAATCCTATCTGTCTGAACTGACGGAGGATGCCTTCGCGCGCATGATCGAGACGTGGAAATTCCGCATCGATGCGTGGCTGCTTACTGAGACGTCAGTTGGCACTGGTCATCGCGAGAGTATTTCACCGTTTCACGGAAACGGCGAATTACTCTAACTCATTGTTTGGACGCAATTCCGGACGGAAAACCGCTTCACACTTTTCCTGGAATTGCTCTAGAACGTGACGCGGCCGAGGACGCGCAGACCATCGCCCTGCGGCTCGACGACCACGGCCTCGCCCTCACGCGGCGAAATGCCGGTCAGCGCCACGATATCTTCCAGATTGGTAACCATGACCAGATTGTCGGAGCCGGAATAGGCGCGGATTTCCTTCATGATGGCGGCGATCTGCGCTGCTTTCTGGGCATCGTCGCCCTTCAAGAGATCGAGCGGCGCAAAAAGCTCCGGCTCGGCCTCGAAGGCGATGCGCGCGGTGTCGAGGCAACGGCAATAGCGGCTGGACAGGACACGCTCGATGGGGGCCGCGCGTGCGGCAAACAGGGCTCCGATCTTGCTTGCCTGCTGCTTGCCACGCGCCGACAGGTTGATCTGGGTGGCACAGCTGTCGATGTCGAAATTGGCGGGGTCGGTGGTGCCGGTGACCATGGCATGGCGCAGCAGCACCACATGGCCGCCATCGCGCAGCAGCGCCCATCCGGCATCCGTGGCATGGGCCGCGGCCGGGACAACAAGCAGGAACAGCGCCAAGGCAAATCGGATCATCGCAACCCTTCCCAGGAGCCTGGCATCAGACTCCGACCATTCGCATATAGGGATTGGAAAGCGGGCACAAAGACAAGCGAAGCGTCCGCGGCCTCGGCAGCCTCACTTTTTGGCGATCTGCTTTTTCACCAGGTCGATCTTCTGGTCGGTAAGCGGAATGGGGATCGTGTAGCCGGCTTCGGTAAAGCCCTGCTTGGCATTCTCGAAGAATTCGATGGCTTTGAGATATTCCGGCTTGCCGCCGCCATAGCTGGCGCGGCTCCAGTAGACGTCGCCGAGGTTGTTCTGTTCGAAGGCCCACTGCAGCGGTTGGCTTTCCCTGGTGAACACCTTCAACGTCGCCGTGAAAGCCGCCTCGGCCTGGTCGAGGTATTTGCCGGTGCGCTGGAGGTTGCCGAGATTGAGCAGGCTCATGCCGATGCCGTTCTGGGCGTTGGCCCAGTCGATCGGGGCCGCTTCGATGGTCAGCACTTCGAGTGCCGCCCTGCGCGCTGCGATCGAATCCTGCAGGATCCTGGGATCGGCGTTGCTCATGCTCAGCCAGTGCAGCGTTGAGCCCAGGCCAGCCTGGGTCAGCGCCCATTGCCGCGGATTCGTCTCGCGCTTGTATTCGCGCAATGCATTGCGGTAGGCGTCTTCAGCCTCGCTGTAGTGCTCGGGTTTGTCCGTCACGCCGCCGAGAAGCTGCAGTGTGTTGCCGAGATTGTAGTAGCTCATCGCCCAGTCCTGCGGGAATTTCCGCCTGACATAGACCTGCCGGGCTGCCTGGAACGCTGCCGCCGACTGTTCCAGCTTGGCCGCGTCACGGGTGCGCTGGCCGAGCGTCTGATAGATCGAGCCGAGATTGTTCTGCGCCGACGCCCAATCCAACGGGAAGCGCTGCCGGGTAAACACCGTCAGCGCATCATCATAGGCCGCCGCCGCCTCGTCGAGCGTGCTTGTGTCCATATCGAAGCGGGCGACGCCGCTCAGGGCGTTGCCGAGGTTGAGCCGGCTGGTCGCCCAGGATACCGGAAAGGTTTCGCGGGTTCGCACCTTGAGCGCGGCGCGGAACGCATCGGCTGCCTCGTTGATCCTCGCCTTGTCGTTGAGCTGGATGCCAAGCGTCACCAGCGTGTTGCCGAGATTGTTCTCGACCATCGCCCATTCCACCGGCGTTTTTGCGCGCGTGTATTCCTCAAGCGCCAGCCTATAGGCGGCTTCGGCCTGCTTCAGGTGCTCGCCGACGGGTTCACGCTCGGCGAGCGCATAGAGGGCGAGCCCGAGATTGTTCTGTGAGGATGCCCAGTCGAGCGGAAGCTTGTCGCGCGGACGCTTGTCGAGTGTGGCGCGCATCGCCGCCACCGCTTCATTCAAGTGCTTGGGATCGCTCTCGCGCTCGCCGAGCTTCAGCAAAACATTGCCAAGGTTGTTCTGTGCCGCGGCCCAGTTGCGATCGTCTTTCTCGCGCTCGAAGACGACAAGCGAATCGCGAAAGATCTGTGCCGCCTCTTCGAGATGCGCGGTTTCGGTCTCGCGCTCGCCGATGTTTTGCAGCACCACCGCCATGTTGTTGCGGGTGATCGCCCAGTCGCGGTTCTGTTCGCCGTTGGGAATGAAGTTCAGGATGATGCGGTAGGCTTCGATCGCCTGCTGCAGCGAATCGAGATCGCCGGTGGCATAGCCGTAAGAGTTGTGCGCTTCGGCTTCCTGGTTCTTGTAGTTCCAGCGCAGCTTCTCGTCCCATTTCTCGACCAGCGAGAACGCCTTGGCGTAGTCGTTGGCGGCGGATTTGTAATCGAAGATCAGCGCCGAGGCGTCGCCGCGTTTGGCATAGATGGCGGCGTCGGCGATTCGTTTCTGCTTGACCAGTTCCTCGGCCTGGTCGACAGCGCCGCTGTTCTGCTCGACCCTGCCGACCGCGTCATCGAGGAATTTGCGCGCCGTCGCCATGGCGCCCTGGCCGATGGCCTTGTCGGCCGAGGCGACGAGGCGGGTGATCTCCGGATCGTCGGTGCGCAGCGCATTGCGTTCCGCCATCATCTTCTTCAGGCGCTCGGCCTGGGAATTGAGCACCTTTTGCAGCTCTGACGGATCTTCCGGGATTTTTTCGGTGCCGAGCGCCCTTAGCACGCCATAAAGCGCGTCGAGCGGCACGCCCTCTTGCAGTGATGCCAGTTCCACCTGTGCCCGCTTGGGGTCTGGCAGGTCGGAAATGGTCAACAGCAGTTGCCGCCGTTCACCGGTGATCAGCGCGTCATCGCCGGTCGGTTCGGGCGGTGCCACGCCGAAATAAAGCAGCCGTCGCAGGCTTTCATTGACCCAGGGGCGCTGCTTTGCCTTGGTGTCGAGATAGACCTCTTCGGTCACCATGCGCATGACTGAGCCGAATTCGGTGCCTTTCATCGCCGCGAGGTGCCGCAGCAGGGCGGCCGCATAGGGGCTGTTCTCACCAGCCGCGCCGTCCAGCGCCGGGCGACCCGGCTCGGCAGCGAAGCCGATTACGGTGCCGAGGCTCGCATCGGTCGCAGGCGCAGTGCCGAGCGCCTTGGCGCCACGCACCGGCTCCAGCCCGCCAGCGCCGATCGGCTCGGCGGAAGCGGTCGGCGCGCGGCGCACGACCGCATCCGGCGGAAACGGATTGGTGCGGCAGGCATCGAGCAGCACGATCGTCACCGGCACGGTCTTTTTCAGTTCGTCCATAACGGCGGAAATCGGCACCAGCGCATTGTCGGCATCCTTCAGCGAGGAGACGTCGGCATCGACCGGAACCAAATAATTCTCGCCGCCGGCCTCGATGCCGTGGCCGGAATAGTAGATGAAGGCGACGTCGGCGCCTTCGGCATCCTCGACGAACCGTTCCAGGTCGCGTTTCAGCTTGGCGGCATCGCGATCGGTGACGTTGCGGGCGTCGAAGCCGAGATCGGTCAGCATCTTGGCCATGTCGCGGGCATCGTTGGCCGGATTGGCGAGGGCAGCGATGTGCAGGTAATTCGACTGGCCGATGATCAGCGCCACGCCCTTGAGGCTCTTCGTTTCAGCTGATGCAAGCGCCGTCGCGGCTAGACAAAACAGCGCGGCGACGAAAGCCGTCAGCCGCATCCGTGCTAAAAAATTGCGTCCTGAGGTTTCGACAAAGGTCATTTGTCGTTCGTTTCCGCCCTGATACTCCAAACCCTCTATAACGCTGCCATTGGACCATGATCAAATTCGGGCGTGATTGCGCCGCGACCGTGGCTCGCCTATCCCTGAAGAATGTCGCCGCTTACCGAAACGGTCCTCTTCGTCTTCAGCCTCGTGGCGCTCGGCTATCTCGCCGGGCTCACCGGCTATCTGAAACCGTCAAGTGGCGAGGGGATATCCGATTTCGCGGTCTCGGTGGCGATGCCGCTGCTTCTGTTCCAGACCATGGTGAATTCCGACTTCCACGGCGTGGCGCCATGGTCGCTGTGGGGCGCCTATTTCGCGGCAGTGGCCATCACCTGGGCAGCCGGCCATGTCGTCACCACGCGGATATTCGGGCGCGACGCGCGCGCCGGCGTGGTCGGCGGCGTCTCGTCCGCCTATTCCAACGTAGTTCTGCTCGGCGCACCGTTCATCCTGGGCATATTCGGCCCGAGCGGCTTCGAAGTGCTGTCTCTGCTGGTTTCCGTGCACCTGCCAATCATGATGATGGCCTCGATCGTGCTCTTCGAGATGTTCGGCCGCAGCGGTAGCGAACCCGTGCATCCCTTGCGTGTTATCCGCAGTTTCCTGAGACGGCTGTTCCTTAATCCGCTGATCATCGGCATTCTGCTGGGGCTTGCATGGCGCCTGACCGGTGTGCCACTGCCGGATCTCGTCATGCGGCTGGTCGATGCGCTGGCCGATACCGCCGGGCCGGTGGCGCTGTTTGCCATGGGGCTCAGCCTGCGCCGCTTCGGCATATCAGGCAATGTCCGGCCGGCACTGGCGCTTTCAGCGCTGAAGCTGTTTTTGATGCCGGCGCTGGTTCTCGCCTTCGTCTGGCTGCTCGGCCTGCCGCCCTTGACGGCCAAGGTGGCAGTCGTAGTGGCGGCACTGCCCTCCGGCATCAATTCCTATCTGATTGCCGTGCAGTTCAACACCGGGCAGGCGCTGGCATCGAACCAGATGACCATCGCCACGGCCTGTGCCGCCGTCACCACGGCCCTCTGGCTGACCGTGGTTCTCCATGTCTACGGCTAGTTCGTCTACGGCTAGGTCGTCTCCGGCTGGTTTCGTACTGGCCCAAAGCCTATATGCCATCTTGCAATTGATTGCGTGGCTTGCCCTAGGTAAAGAGCACTGGCTCCAGTGTCCCGGCCTCGATACCATCGGGCACGTTCATCGAAGAAAATCCAGATACCGGCCCGTCAGTGCGCCGAGCGGAGGCTACACCATGCTTCAGAAAACCAGCCATTTCATGCGGCAGGCCAATCTCATCAACGGCGAATGGGTGCAGGCCGACAGCGGCCAGACGGTCGACGTCAACAACCCGGCCACCGGCCTCAAGATCGGCACCGTGCCGAAGTCGGGCAAGGCCGAGACCCGCCGTGCCATCGACTCCGCCGCCGAAGCGTTCAAGACCTGGCGCAAGACGACAGCGCTCGAACGCTCGAAGCTGCTGCGCAAGCTGCATGACGCGATGATGGACAATCAGGACGTGCTGGCCGAACTCTTGACCATCGAGCAGGGCAAGTCGCTGTTCGAATCGAAGGGCGAGATCGGCTCTGCCGCGGCTTATATCTTGTGGTTCGCCGAAGAGGGCCGTCGCACTTATGGCGACGTTGTGCCGTCGCCATGGGCGGACCGCCGCATTCTGGTGACCAAGGAACCGGTTGGCGTCATCGCCGCCATCACGCCGTGGAATTTCCCGTCCTCGATGCTCGCCCGCAAGCTCGGGCCTGCTCTCGCCGCCGGCTGCACGGCCGTGGTGAAGCCTGCCTCGCAGACGCCGTATTCCGGGCTCGCCTGGGGTGCGTTGGCGGAGGAAGTCGGCTTCCCCAAGGGCGTCGTCAACATCCTGACCGGTTCGGCCAGCGAGATCGGCGACGAGATCTGCGCCAACCCTCTGGTGTCGAAGATCACCTTCACCGGATCGACCGAGATCGGCAAAATGCTCATCCAGAAGTCATCCGTCACTGTCAAGAAAGTGTCGATGGAACTCGGCGGCAACGCGCCGTTCATCGTCTTCGACGATGCCGATATCGAGCGTGCCGTTGCCGGCGCCATCACGGCCAAGTATCGCAATTCAGGCCAGACCTGCGTTTGCACCAACCGCTTCCTCGTGCAGGCCGGTGTCTACGACAAGTTTGTCGAGAAGCTGGTCGCCGCCAGCAATGCCCTGAAGGTTGGCTCGGGCCTGGAAGAGGGCGTGCAGCAGGGGCCGCTGATCGACGAAAAGGCTGTCGAGAAGGTCGAGGAATTCATCGCCGACGCCACGTCCAAGGGCGGCAAGGTCGTTGCCGGCGGCAAGCGCCACGCGCTTGGCGGTTCGTTCTTCCAGCCGACCGTCATCGCCAATGCGAAGCCCGACATGCGCTTCATGAAGGAAGAGATTTTTGGCCCGATCGCCCCGGTGTTCAAGTTTGAGACCGAAGCGGAAGCCATCGCGCTCGCCAATAATACCGAGTTCGGCCTTGCCGCCTATTTCTACACCGGCGACCTCGGCCGCGCCTTCCGCGTCATGGAAGGGCTGAAATACGGGATGGTTGGCGTCAATGAAGGCCTGATCACCACGCCAGAGGCGCCGTTCGGCGGCGTCAAGGAATCGGGCCTTGGCAAGGAAGGCGGACATCAGGGCATCGAAGACTATCTCGATACCAAATATGTGTGCATCGGCGGCCTCGGCCTCTGATAGACTGGCCCTAAGGTTGGCAGGTCCATGACCTGCCTGCCTTAGGTTGGCAAGAACCTGCCGAGTCCTTGGATTAACTGGCGTTTGCGGGCATGGTGATGAAGGACGGCGAGGTTTTCGGCACGACGCAGGCGGGCGAGGCGGTGCGCCGCTTCACGATCAGGGGCGGCGGTATCACTGCCAACATCATCGGGTTCGGTGCTGTCATCCAGGATTTGCGCCTGACCGGGCACGATGCGCCGCTGGTGCTCGGCTACGACAATCTGCAAGCCTATGAGACCAATAACACGTTCTTTGGCGCGATCGTCGGTCGCTACGCCAATCGCATCCATGATGGCCGTTTTGCCATTGCCGGCAATCGCTACCAGACCGAACAAAACTTCCTGGAAAAGCACACGCTGCATGGCGGCTCGCAAGGCTATTCCCATCGGCCATGGACGGTTTCGCTGCACGGTCGGGATTTCGTCACGCTGACGCTCCACGATCCCGATGGCACGATGGGCTTTCCCGGGGCACTCGACGTCACCTGCACCTACCGGCTGAAGATCCCCGGCACGCTCAGCGTTGAGCTGACGGCGACCTGCGAGGAGCCGACGCTGTGCAATCTCACCCAGCATTCTTACTTCAACCTCGATGATGGCGGCGCCGGTGACATTCTCGACCACCGGATGATGCTGAATGCCGGCGCCTACTTGCCGGTCGATGGTGACATGATCCCGACTGGCGTGGTCAAGCCAGTCGACGGCACGCCTTTCGATTTCCGCCAGGCGCGGCCACTGCGCATGGAGACTGAGGGTGAGCAGCTGCCTTACGACCAGAATTTCTGCCTTGCCTCGGCGCGCGGGCCGCTGCGGCAAGCGTCATGGGCGCAAGGCGCGAATTCCGGTGTCGAGATGGAGGTCTGGACCACGGAGCCCGGCGTCCAGCTGTATACCGGCCAGTATGTGACGCCGCGCAAGGGGCTGGAAGGGCGGGACTACAAGGCTTTTTCCGGCTTCTGCCTTGAGCCGCAGATATGGCCGGATGCACCGAATCGGCCGTATTTTCCACAGGCGACGCTGTGGCCTGGCGCGATCTATCACCATGTCACGGAATACCGCTTCCGCCTGCCTTAAGGCCTGCTGATGTTCGGGTGAGGCCGGACTGCAAATGGCAGCTTCCGGTGCTCACGTACGAAAAGTACGCTCCGCTCCGGTTCTCGGAAGCCACCATTTTCGACTCGGCCTGACCTGAATCTCAACAGACCTTAGTTGGCGAATGCTACTCGTAGCGTCTCGAATGGCGCCAGCGCGCCGCGGACCTGCACCACGGCGGCGGCGACGCGATGGGCTCGGCTTGTCGCTTCCTGCGGGCCATGGCCGGCAAGACGCGCCGCCAGATAGGCGCCATTGAAGGAATCGCCAGCGCCGGTGGTATCGACGGGCGCCGCGACATGGATCGCCGGGACGTCGTGCACTATTCGGTTTTCGGCAATCAGCGCCGGTTGCTCGCCATTCTTAACGATGACCTCGCCGACACGTTGCCGGAGCCGCTCGGCGGTCGCCTGTGGTGTCGCATCCCCAAACAGCATCTGCTCGTCAGGGAAGGTCGGCAGGGCGATGTCGGTGACGCCAAGCGCCGCGACGATCGCTGCCTGCGCGTCCTCGCGATTGCGCCACAGCCGTGGCCGGTAGTTGGGATCAAAGGCAATCAGCGAGCCCGCCGCCCGTGCCTTGGCGACAGCCGCCAGCAACGTGGCCCGCGCGGCATCGTCCAGAATTGCCAAAGTGATTCCGGAAAAGTACACAAGCGCCTGATTTTCAAGGTTTTTAGAGAGTGCCGTAGGGTCCGAGGCAAGCTGCCGGGCGGCGGCGTCGCCGCGCCAGTAGGTGAAGGAGCGCTCGGCACCGGTCAGCGTGATGGCATAAAGGCCGGGGCGGGCGCCCGGTATCACCGGACTGGAACCGATGCCGATGCCGTTTTCAGCGAAGAAGCCGATCTGGCCCTGCGAGAAGGGGTCGTCGCCGAAGGCCGAGACATAGGTTGCAGGGCGGTCGCCGCTCAACGCATGCAGCGCCCACAGCGTGTTGAACGTGTCGCCGGCAAAACCCATGCGCCAGTTCGGGCCGGTCTGGCCCGACAGTTCGAGCATGCATTCGCCGATCGAGGCGACGCCGTTTCCCGCCATCTGCAATCCTCCAGTGATTTCGGTGCTGTAGCTTTTTGCCAGCGGCAGCGCCATGCTTGGCAAGCAGGCATTTTTGCGCCACAGCGTTTTCCCACAGGCTGGCGGGACGCGATCCGCCCGGCGGAACGTTGTCCGCAGAAGAGGAACCGGTTTGGCATCATTATGGCGTTATCTCCTGGCGGGTCTTGGTCTGGCTGCGTTGCTGGTCGGCATTCTGGCGGTCGTCTATCTGACGGCGCCGCAATCGGCGCAGACCGTCGGCCCGGATGTCTCGCGCACGCGAAACAGCGACAACGGGCTGTTCGTGGCAAGTTTTTCGCCGGAGCGGGGCGTTGTGCGGCAGGGCGAATTGGAATCCTGGCTGCTCACCTTGAAGACAAAGGCCGGCGCGCCGGTGGAAGGAGCCGCGATCGCGATCTCCGGCGGCATGCCGCAGCACGATCACGGCCTGCCGACCAGCCCGCAGGCGACCGATTATCTCGGCGATGGGCGCTACCGGATCGAAGGGGTGAAGTTCACGATGAGTGGCTTGTGGCAGCTGCATTTCGCCATCTCGGCCTCTGCCGGCTCCGATACGGTGCTGTTCAACGTGGTGCTGTGAGCGGCCGATGAAGCGCCTTTTCTGCTTTTTGGCGCTGACCGTGGCCGTCATCCTTGTCGGCTGCGGCAAGCCGGATTTCTCCGACGCCGAGAAGAAAACCATCGCTTCGCTGGCCCTCAACACATTGCCTTCGTTGCAGCCCGACACCACCAATCGTTTTGCCGACGTGCCGGCGGCTGCCGCGCTTGGCTCGACGCTGTTCTTCGATCTGGGCATGAGTCGCGACGGCACGGTGTCATGCTCGACCTGCCACAAGATCGACCGCCAGTTCCAGGACGATCTGCCGCAAGCTGTCGGCGTCGGCCGCACCAACCGACGCACCATGGCGCTGGCCGGCGTGGCACGCGACCCCTGGTTCTTCTGGGACGGTCGCCGCGACAGCCTGTGGGCGCAAGCGGTGACGCCGCTTGAGAACCCACTGGAGCAGGCGGGAAACCGCGCCGCCTACGCGCATTATATCAAGACGCGTTTCGGCGAGCGCTATGAGCGCATCTTCGGGCCGCTGCCCGATTTTGCCGGCTTGCCATTGAACGCCAGCCCGCTTGGAACCGATGCCGAAAAGGCCGCCTGGAACGCGATGAGCGATACGCAACGCGACGCGATAAACCGCGTCTTTGCCAATATCGGCAAGGCGATAGCGGCTTTCGAACGCTCGATCGAGCCGGCGCAGACGCGCTTCGACCGCTTCGCGCTGGACCTTGCTACCGGCGCCGAGCCCAAGGACGACGCCGTCTTTACACGGGAAGAAATTCTTGGGCTGAAACTGTTCATCGGCAAGGCCAATTGCGTGATCTGCCACAACGGCCCGCGCTTAACGGATAACAGCTTTCACAACACCGGGGCGCCGCCTGTCGCCGACCTGCCCTTGGATCGCGGTCGCATTGACGCTGTGGCACAGGTCGAGGCCGATCCATTCAACTGTTTTGGCGCCTATCGCGATGGTGATGCCAGCGCATGCGGCGAACTGCGGTTCATGGTCAAGGATGCGCCGCAACTGATGCGCGCCTACAAGACGCCGTCGCTGCGGGGCGCGGCAACGCGGCCGCCTTACATGCATGCCGGCCAGTTTTCGTCGCTTGACGAGGTTGTGGCGCACTACGCCAAGGCGGCGCCGAGTGTGGAGGGGACAAGCGAGATTCACCCGCTGGAGCTGTCGGACCGCGAGCGCGCCGCGCTGGTGGCGTTTTTAAAGACGCTGTCGGAATAGAGTCACCTGTCCTTCACCGTCTCCATCGCCACGAAGGTCGAGGTCTGGGCGACATGCGGGAGGGCCGAGATACGCTCGCCGAGCACGCGGCGATAGGCGGCGATGTCCCGGGTGCGGACTTTCAGCAGATAATCGAAGCTCGACGCCATCATATGGCATTGCTCGATCTCCGGCACGGCCTGCACCGACCGGTTGAAAGCGTCGAGCGCTGCCGACCTGGTATCGGACAATTTCACCTGGACGAAGGCGACATGGCCTTCACCCATGCGCTCGCGGTCGATGATCGCCTGATAGCCCCTGATATAGCCATCCTTCTCGAGCCGCTTGACCCGTGCCTGCACGGGCGTCTTGGACAGACCGACCTTTGCCGCGAGTTCCGACATCGAAAGCCGGCCATCGCTTGCCAGCGCCGACAGGATGTTCCGGTCGATGCGGTCCAATTGATCTTCTGTCATCTAAATTGCAGTCCACATACTTATCTGGGGCCTCCATGATAGTTCGAATGACCTGCTATGTCGATTTCTTTGGACCGGCTCAAAATTCGGAGCTGTGCTAGCTTGCGCCATTCGGTCCGGTGACCGCCGGCCCGCTCCCCTTTGCTCGATCCACGGGACCGCCATGCCGCTCGATGCCATCCGCCAGCAGATCCGCGCCAACTATCTGCCTGACGAGGACGAGGCCGTGAAACGGCTGGCCGAGGCGACAGGGCTTTCGGCAGAAGATCGCAATACGATCTCGGCGCGAGCCGCCGATCTGGTGCGGGCGGTGCGCGGCTCATCCGAGCCCCGGCTGATGGAGGTCTTCCTCTCGGCCTATGGACTCTCCACCAAGGAAGGCGTGGCGCTGATGTGCCTGGCCGAGGCGCTGCTGCGCGTGCCGGACACCGAGACGATGGACGATTTGATCGCCGACAAGATCGCGCCGCACGACTGGTCGGCGCATTCCGGCGGTTCGAGCTCGATCTTCGTCAATGCCTCGACCTGGGCACTGATGCTGACAGGCCGCGTCCTCGACGAGGGCGAGGGCGGCATCGAAGGCACGCTGCGCTCGATGGTGCGCCGACTGGGCGAGCCGGTCATCCGCAAGGCGGTGGCCGCCGCCATGCGCGAGATGGGCGAGCAGTTCGTGCTCGGCCGCACCATTGCGGAAGCCGTCAAGCGCGGCCGGCCAATGATTCAGAAGGGCTATCTATACTCCTTCGACATGCTGGGCGAGGCGGCTCGCACCGAGGCTGACGCCCTGCGTTACCTCAAGGCCTATGCCGATGCGATTTCATCGCTCGATTCCGGCTCCAACGGTCCTGATATCAGGCAGAATCACGGCATTTCGGTCAAGCTGTCGGCGCTGCATCCACGCTACGAGGTGGCGCAGAAGGAAGAGATGCTGCCGGTCATGGCCGAGCGGCTTCTGGCGCTGGCGCTCGCAGCCAGACATTCGCGCATGGGCCTCAACATCGACGCCGAAGAGGCGGATCGCCTCGATCTGTCGCTTGACGTGATCGAGCGGGTGCTGGCCGATCCGGAACTCGCCGGCTGGAACGGTTTTGGCGTCGTCGTCCAGGCCTATGGCCCGAGGGCTGCTTTCACCATCGACTGGCTCTACGCGCTGGCGAAAAAGTACGACCGCACCATCATGGTGCGGCTGGTCAAGGGCGCCTATTGGGACACCGAGATCAAACGGGCGCAGACGCTTGGGCTTACCGGCTATCCCGTCTTTACCCGCAAGGCCAACACCGACGTTTCCTACATGGCCTGCGCGAAAAAACTGCTTGGCATGACCGACCGCATCTATCCGCAATTCGCCACCCACAATGCGCATACCGTTGCTGCCATCCTGTCGATGGCTGACAATCGCGACACCTTCGAGTTCCAGCGCCTGCACGGCATGGGCGAGGCGCTGCATGAGACGGTGCGTAAATCGGAGGGCACACGCTGCCGCATCTATGCGCCGGTCGGCGCGCATTCCGACCTGCTTGCCTATCTGGTTCGCCGGCTGCTGGAGAACGGCGCCAATTCCTCCTTCGTGCACCAGCTGACCGACGAGGATGTCGAGCCGGAGGATATCGCGCGCGATCCACTGGAGACAGTCGAGGATCAAGGCCCTGCCGCCAATCCGGCGATTGCTCGGCCGTCCCAGATCTTTGGCGCCGGCCGCCATAATTCGAAGGGATTCGATATCACCGACACGGTGACGCTGGCGGCGATCGACAAGGCCAAGGCGGCCTTCGCCGGCTCGGATCGCTGGCATGCCAAGCCGATCACGCGGGCTGCCGGCTATGGCAAACAGCGTCCGATCGTCAATCCGGCCAAGCCTGAGGAAGTGGTCGGCACGGTTCACGAGGCCGCCGCCAAGCAGGTTGCGACCGCCGTGCGCTTCGCGGTCGAGGCGCAGCCGGCCTGGGCGAGGCGGTCGGTCGCCGAGCGGGCCGCTATCCTCAACCGCGCCGCCGACCTCTATGAAGCCAATGCCGTCGAATTCTTCGCGCTCGCCACAAGAGAGGCCGGCAAATCATTGGCCGACGGTGTCGCCGAGGTGCGTGAGGCCGTCGACTTCCTGCGCTACTACGCCGCCGCGGCGGCCAACAACGAAGCCGGCACCGAGGCGCGCGGCGCCATTGTCTGCATTTCGCCTTGGAATTTCCCGCTCGCCATCTTCACCGGCCAGATCGCTGCCGCACTCGTCACCGGCAATTCGGTGATCGCCAAGCCGGCCGAGCAGACACCGCTGATCGCTTTCCGCGCCGTCGAACTTTTGCGCGAGGCCGGCGTGCCGGAAGATGTCATCCAGCTTCTGCCCGGTGACGGCCCTTCGGTC
The DNA here is from genome assembly GCF_000472785.1 of Mesorhizobium loti CJ3sym. Classification (GTDB taxonomy): domain Bacteria; phylum Pseudomonadota; class Alphaproteobacteria; order Rhizobiales; family Rhizobiaceae; genus Mesorhizobium; species Mesorhizobium loti_E. The sequence continues at coordinate 34,843 of NZ_AXAL01000024.1, read as the reverse complement.
GGTGGTCCGCTGACCGCTGATCCACGCATTGCCGGTGTCTGCTTCACCGGCTCGACCGAGGTTGCCAAGCTGATCGAGAAGCAATTGGCCGAGACCGCCGCACCCGACGCGATGCTGATCGCGGAGACCGGTGGCTTGAATGCGATGATCGTCGATTCCACCGCGCTGCCCGAACAGGCGGTGCGCGACATCCTGGCCTCGGCCTTCCAGAGCGCTGGCCAGCGCTGCTCGGCGCTGCGCGTGCTCTATGTGCAGAAGGACGTCGAGAAAAAGATGCTGGAGATGCTGAAAGGCGCCATGGAGGCGCTCAACATCGGTGATCCCTGGCAAATCTCGACCGATGTCGGTCCGGTCATCGACGAGGAGGCCCAAAGCTCCATCCGGGACTATTGCACCAGAATGGGCCTGCAGGGCCGGCTGATCGCCAAGCTCGAGGCGCCGAAGGATGGCCGCTTCGTCGCGCCACATGTCTTCCGCGTCAAAGGCATCGAGGAGATGGAGCGCGAGGTGTTCGGGCCGGTGCTGCATGTCGCCAGTTTCGATGCCGACAAGATTGATACGGTGATCGCCGAGATCAACCGCAAGGGCTACGGCCTGACCTTTGGCCTGCACACCCGCATCGAGGGCCGTGTCCAGCATTTCGTCGATGGCATTCATGCAGGCAACATCTATGTCAACCGCAACCAGATCGGCGCCGTCGTCGGCTCGCAGCCATTTGGCGGCGAAGGCCTATCCGGCACCGGGCCAAAGGCCGGTGGGCCGCATTATCTTCGGCGCTTCCGCAGGGGACCTGAGGCCGGCACGCATGTGGGAGAAGGCCACAAGGTGACCGCGACCGAGCTTGCCGACAATCTGCCCGATCCAGCGCTTGGCGGCTGGTCGACGCGGCCGGATCGAATTGCGATCCTGAGAAAACATCTGCGCGGCAAGGGGGCGGCCGCCATTGGTGCGGCCGCTGCAATCGATTTCGGTCAGGTCGATCTGCCTGGACCAACCGGCGAGGCCAACACGCTGTCGCTGTCGCCGCGCGGGCGCGTGCTGTGCCTTGGTCCCGACGCTGACACTCTGCTCGCCCAGACGATCCAGGCGCTCGCCGCCGGCAATGCGGTGCTGGCCGTGGCTCCAGGGGCACCGGCCGCACTTTCCGCATTGACCGGCAAGGGCCTGCCGCTGGCGGCCATAGATGGCCGGCCTGATCCGGTCGAAGCGCGCTCGCTGCGCGTCGATGTCGTCGCTTTTTCCGGGACACAAGAAGCCGCACGCATCGTGCGCAAGGTCATCGCCGATTGGACTGGCCCGATTGTGCCGCTGGTCAGCGAAGTGCTCAACCCGGCGGCCTATGCTCATGAGCGCGCTGTCTGCGTCGACACCACGGCGGCGGGTGGCAATGCCAGCCTGCTCGCCAGTGCCTGATCCGACCTAAGCGCCCTCGACGACGGAAAAGCCCTCGAATTGCGGGTGGCCGAGATAGTGGACCTTGGTCGTGCCGACATTCCTGTGGGCGGCACGGAAATTCTCCGACTTGGTCCAGACGACGAAATCATCGTGGCTCGCCCACACCGTGTGCGAGGCAAAAAGCGTGTAGCCCTCGGCCTCGTTGACCGGGCCGCGCAGCAGGTGGAATTCGCGAAAACCCTTCATCTCGGCAAGGCTGGAATCACGGTTTTTCCAGACAGCCTCGAAATCGGCCTCCGAGCCGTTCTGCACCTTGAAGCGGTTCATGGCGATGTACATGGGCTTTCCTTTTAAAATCAATGGATTGCAGGGATTTCTAATGGCTTGAAAGGGGGGCATTCAAAACGGTCCGATGGCGCCGGTGAACTCCAGGCTGCTGCCGATTTTGGGTGGGATAGGCGGGAAAGGCGCTGCCTTGCGAACGATGCCAAGCACGATCTGGTCGAAGGTCTGCGACCCGGAGCTTTCCAGGATACGCAGGTCATCGATGCCGCCTCTGCTGCTGATAACGAAGGTCACAACGGCATTGTTGCGCGCGGTCAGTTGCAGGGAAGGCGGGACGGCTCGATTGACACGACTGAGCTTTCTGATCACGTCGCCGCGGTAGCTGTCTTCTGCGGCGCTGCCTGGCTCTTCCTGTTTTTTGCCCTTGCTGGCCGCCTGAGCCAGCCGGTCCTGGCCGTCAGCGGTGCCGCGCTTCTCGTCCACAGCTTTTGAAGGGACGGCCGCCGGCGTTGGCCTGGCGCTTGGGATCGGCGGTTGCTCTGGAGCGGCGACAGGCATTTCGATGGCTTCGGCCTGCGCGCTCGGCTGTGCCGGCGTCTCGGCTTTGGCAGCCACGCTTTGGTCATCGGGGCGCGGGGTCGCCGCCACCAGTATGTCTGGCGTGACCGCTGGTTGTTTGACAGCTTCCGGCAAGGGCTTAGGCAGTGGCTTCGCTTGTTCGGGCGTGAGAGTATGCTGCACGGCTTCTTGTACGGGCTGCGACGGTTTTGTCGGCTGCTCCGGCCTGGCTGCCTTTGCGGGTTCCGGTTTGGCAGGCTCCGGTTTTTGCACCAGTGTGACATTGATTGCCGCCGGGTCCTTGTCCAGCGCGCTGCCGGCGACCTTGTCGCCGGTCTGATCGCTGCCTTCCGACTGCATGGTGTCCTGTAAATCGGATCTGCCGGCGGTCGAGATCAGAAAGGCGGCCGCCACTGCGGCATGGAGCACGCACGAGATAACGATCGCCGCTGTCCACTTGCCACTCCAGGCAGACGGCCGCGCCGGCGCGAGCCGCTCGGCCGGCGCTATTGCCAACTCGCTGCCAGCGTCGGGGAGGGGACTGATTTCCTGCATGTCGCGGGCGGGAAATTGCAGCGACGCGCGTAGACTTGCCAAATCAAGATCGGTTGCCTCAAACGGCAACCAATCGAAGCCGGCCAGGGGTCCTGCCACGGTCTTTGCGGGGAATGCGCGATGCAGTCCCACTTCAGACGCCGAAAGCGATACCGGTCTTGGTGTCGGTCTTCAGCTTGCGCATGCAGGCACTCGTCTCGACGCCGGTGCCGGCGCATTCGGTGGCGCTGTTGATCAGCACGCGGCTGACCTTGGTGCAGTCGGTGCCGGCCAGATCGAAGCGCGTCACCTTGGTCTTGCCGGCCGGCAGGTCCTTGAAGTCAAGCACGGTCAGCCGGTCGACGACGCCCGCTTGGTTGAACAGCGCGATCTCGAACGCCGCCTTGGAGAGGTCGGCACCAAGGTTGTTGTTGACCAGGAAGGTCAGCCGGCAACCTTTTTCGGATGGTTGCGCGGCGTTGAGTTCGAGGGTCAGCGCGGGGACCGGCGCGGACTCTTCAGCCCACGCCGGAACCATCGCCAGCGACATCGCAAACGTCGAGGTCAGCAGACGAAGGGATGTCGTCAAGCTCTTCATGGTTATCAGCCTCCAAATCGCATTGTTGCCGCCAGCTTTAACGTTACGCCGGGCTCGTAGGCCGCGAATGTCGACTGCGCGCCGGGCGTCGTGGCCGGGACGACGTTGAGCGCATTGGCATATTTGACGTCGAACAGATTGTCGGCGCGGAAATCGATCTTCAGATTGTCGGTCGCCTGATAGCTGACGAAGGCATTGACCAGCGTGTAGTCGTCAGCGATCGGGCTGCCCTTCGGCTTGCCGTTGTACTGCACTTCGCCGCCGACGGTCAGCTTGTCCTCGAGGAAGCGCAGGCCGAGCTGAGCAGTGACCTGTGAGGAGGGGATGGTGAGCAGTTCACCGCGCACTCCGGCATAGGAAATGGTGTGGCCATTGGTGATCGATGCGGAAAGACCGGCATAGCCCCATCCGGCATCGTAGACGCTTTCGATCTCAATGCCGTTGATTTTGGCCTTGGCGAAGTTCTGATACTGGAAGCAGATCGGGATGTAGCCGGGGTTGCTTCCCAGTTGGCTGAAGTCAACGGGGCAGGCGCTTGCGGGGTTCGTGAATGACGCGGGGAAAGACACGCCCTGGATGTAGTCACCCACGTCATTGTTGAAATAGGCCGCCTTGATACGAAGCGCGTCGCCGGCCTCGAAAATATCGTTCTGTTTGTAGTTGATGCCAGCCTCGACTGTTTTGCCGGTTTCGGGCTTAAGGTTCGGATTGGGCAGGAACGGGAAGGTGACGCCCGCCGGGTGGCGGCCGCTGATCAGCGTTTCCGTCAGTGATGGAGAGCGATAGCCCTCGGCGTAGGTGCCGTAGAATTGCAGCCCATCGAGGCCGGCGCTTTCAAATGGCGTGACACCGACGGTGATGCGCGGCGACAGCCGGTCGCCTGATGTCTCGTGGTTGCTGTCCTTGAGGCTGTAATTGTCATAGCGCAGCCCGGCGATGACTTCGAGCCATTCCCAGCTGAGCTTGTCCTGGACATAGGCGCCGGAAACATTGCGCTTGCCGGAAGGCGTGTAGAAGCTGTCGCCACCGGCGGCGCCGCCGGTCTTGACGTCGTCACCCACCCAGTCGCCGCCATAGGTCAACTCGTGCGCGATGCCGGCCGTCTCGAATCGCGATGTGTTCCAGATGTCGATTGAGGTCGTGCCGACATCGAACGTCGACTGCGAACCCGCCGGCAGGATCACCGGCAGACCGGTCGAAGGATTAAACCGGGACTGCGGAACAAGCGTTGTGAGATCGAGATTGGTCTTGTTGTACGAGGTGTTGATGTGAAGATCGAGCCAGCTCTTGTCTTCGTCCGTGATGTTGTAGCGGGCTGTGAAGGTGTTCGACTTCAGGTCGACATCATTGACCGGGATGCCGCCGCTGATTTCACTCCAGCCATCGCTTGAACCGACCCAACCAAGCTTCAATTCGCTGTTCTCGGTTGGGCGAATGCTGGTCTTGAGCATGCCGCTCAGCACGTCGAAGCCGGTGCCTTTGACGGTGTTGCCGCCGCCGTCCTTGTAGTCGTCATAGTTGCGGTAGACGATGTTGCCGAGCACATCCCAGTTCTCGTCGACGCGATACGCGCCGGTTGCGCTCGTGGTCCAGCCCTTGCCGTTGCTCTCATAGCGTCCGGTTACCGAAGCGCCCCATGTTTCTTCCGGCTTGAGGAAGTCCGCGGCATCCTTGGTGTCGAAGAAAACAACGCCGCCGATGGCGCCCGAGCCATAGGTGTTGGCGACAGGACCCCGGATCACGTCGACGGATTTGATGAGCTCGGGGTCGATGTAGAAGGTCGACTGCGTACCGTGGTCGGAGCGCTGGTAATCCTGGCGCGCGCCGTCGACGATGACCGCGACGCGGCCGAAATCCTGCAGGCCGCGAATGTTGATGCTGGTGCTGACGCGCCTGGCGTCGGCTTGTGCCGCGACACCGGGTACACCGAACAGCATCTCGTTGGGCGTCGTCGCCATGCGGCGGTCGAGCTGTTCCTGGTCGAGATGGCTGGCCGACGCCAGTGATTCGATCGCCGTCTCGCCGGTGCGGCTGATGACGAGAATCTTGTCGAGCAGCGTCGCGCCCGCAGGCGCGGCTTTCTTCTCATCAGCCTTCTTCGATTGATCCGTCTGCTGGCCTGCCGGCTGCGTTGGCTGCTGTGCGTGGGCTGATGGCGCGCACAGCGCGATTGCCGCCACGCTTGCCAACAAAGCCGCCATACCGCTCGCCGCCGACCGGCCGCGCCGTTCCCAAATCATCAACCCCATGCCCCGACTCCAGAATTCCAGGTTTCGTGCTGGCTGGCCCGGGGCTCGCTGGCATTTTTGATCGCGTCCGGCGTGTTAAATGTTGACTCATTTAATCCGGTATTGCACTGACTAATAAACATGATTATTCAAGTCAAGAAATGAATCGGATTTACGCAACGCCTAGCCAGTCGCCCGGCACAGGAAAGGGATCCATCCAGATGAACACCCACAATCCCAATGACTTTCGCTACCGCGTCCGCCGTTCCGACGAAGCCCCCGTCACCCATTTCGATCGGGTTCCGATGGCGGTCAGAACATTGTCCAGCAACACGCTGTTCCAGGGCGAGCACGAGATCGGCATCGAACATCATGGCGCGCTCTACCGGCTGAAGATTACCCGCCAGGGCAAGCTCATTCTCAACAAGTAAGGCCCATTTCAACAAATAAGGCATGGCAGTAGGGACGAGACATGGACCAGCGCGTAAAACCCGCCCCGCATGAAATCCGGCGGGCACGGACGGAAAATCCGAAAACGCGCGAGCGTGACCTAGCTGCCCAACTCGGCATTTCGGAAGCCGAACTGGTCGCCGCGCATTGCGGCGACGGTGTCCTGCGCATCGAGCCACGCGTCAACGATCTCTTGACCGGCCTCGAAGCGGTCGGTGAGGTGATGGCGCTGACCCGCAATGAAAGCGCCGTTCACGAAAAGATCGGCGTCTACGACAAGGTCGTCACCGGCAACCACAATGCCATGGTGCTTGGCGAGAACATCGACCTGCGCATCTTCCCAAAAGTTTGGGCACATGGCTTTGCCGTGGAAAAGCGCGATGGCGACGAGATCCGCCGCAGCCTGCAGTTCTTCGATGCGGCCGGCGAGGCCGTGCACAAGGTGCATCTGCGGCCGGCCTCCAACCTCTATGCCTACCAGAAGCTGGTCGCCTCGCTGGAATCGTCCAACCAGGAACCGACGGCTGACATTTCAGGGCATGGCTTCGACGAAGAGGGCGAAGCCACAGCGACGACCGCCAACCTTGACGATCTGCGTGACCGCTGGAGCCGGCTGACCGACGTGCACCAGTTCTTCGGCATGCTGAAGACATTGAAGCTCAGCCGCCGCCAGGCGGTGCGCATGGTCGGCACCGACTATGCCTGGCTGCTCGACAATGACGCGGTCCGGGCCATGTTCCATCACGCCGCCGAAGGCGAGATGCCGATCATGTGCTTTGTGGGCAACTGCGGCTGCATCCAGATCCACTCCGGCCCGATCAAATCGATCAAGCCGATGGGGCCCTGGATCAATGTGCTGGATGAGACCTTCCATCTGCACCTGCGCACGGACCACATCCATGAAATCTGGGCGGTGCGCAAGCCGACCAAGGACGGCCATGTCACTTCGCTCGAGGTCTACGCTGCGAACGGCGAGATGATCATCCAGTTCTTCGGCAAACGCCACGAAGGCGAAAGCGAGCGCGACGATTGGCGCTTCCTGGCCGAGAACCTGCCGCGAATCCCGAACCCGACGGCAGCCTGAGGAACATAACGATGTCTTTCTTCTCGAAATCGCCGACCATGCGTGGCGCAATGGTCGGCCTTTCCCTTGTTTTTGCCGCGCTGCAACCGGCTGGCGCCACCGAAGGCATCTCGGTCTTCGCCGATCCGTCGAAGATCGTCGCCATAGGCGGTTCGATCACCGAGATCGTCTATGCGCTTGGCGAGGAGAAACATCTGGTGGCGCGCGATTCCACCAGCAATTATCCGAAAGCGGCGCTCGGCCTGCCTGATGTCGGCTATATGCGCGCGCTGTCGCCGGAGGGCGTGCTGTCGGTCAATCCGACCGGCATCCTGGCACTGCACGGCAGCGGTCCCAAGGAAGCTGTGGACGTGCTGAAGAAGAGCAGCGTTCCGTTCATCGAAGTGCCCGAGCACTATACCCACGAGGGTATCCTCGAGAAGGTCCGTATCGTCGGCAAGGCGCTCGGCGTCGACGCCAAGGCCGAGGTGCTGGCCAAGGAGCTCGATGCCAAGCTGACATCAGCCGAAAAGCAGACCGCCTCGATCAGGGAGCGCAAGCGCATCCTGTTCGTGTTGTCGATACAGGGTGGCAAGATCCTGGCCGCCGGCGGCGAAACCGCGGCCGACGGCATTGTCAAGCTGGCGGGTGGGGTCAACGCCGTCGAAGGCTTCTCCGGCTACAAGCAGATGTCCGACGAGGCAATCGTCACCGCCAGGCCTGACGTGATCCTGATGATGAGCAATGCCGGACCGCCGGTATCGGACGACGAACTGTTCGGCAATCCGTCGATCGCCTCGACGTCGGCTGGAACCGCACGGAAGGTGATCCGCATCGATGGCGGCTATCTGCTCGGCTTCGGGCCGCGCACGGCTGAAGCCATCCACGACCTCGCTGTCTCGCTCTATGGCGCTGAAATCACGGACTGAGCAGGCATATAATGGTCGATCAATCGATCGCCAGCCCGGTGAAGGTGTTGGCGAGTGCATCTGAAGGCGACCGCTCGGGTCGCGCCCGCATCGTTATCCTTTTTCTGTGCCTGGGGCTTGCCGCTGCCGTGCTTTTGTCGCTCACATCAGGGGCATCGGATGCCTCGGCCGTCAACGTTATCAGGGACTGGCTGCTTGGAGCCGTTCCCCGCGATGCAGCGCTGAGCGCCCGTGACAGCCTGATCGTCTACGACATCCGCTTGCCGCGCGTCATCCTCGGCATGCTGGTCGGCGCTGCGCTCGCGGTCTCGGGCGCCGTCATGCAGGGATTGTTCCGCAATCCGCTGGCCGATCCCGGCCTGATCGGCGTTTCCGCTGGCTCCAGCCTTGGCGCGGTGGCCGTCATCGTGCTTGGCACCACGGTGCTAGCGCCGGTAACGGCCTTGTTCGGCACGCTTGCACTGCCGTTGGCCGCCTTCGTCGGCGGCCTTGCCACGACACTGGTGCTCTATCAGGTCGCCACCCGGCGCGGGCAAACCTCGGTCGCCACCATGCTGCTCGCCGGCATCGCGCTGGCAGCACTTGCCATCGCGCTGACCGGCATCCTCATCTTCATGGCGGATGATCGCCAATTGCGCGACCTGACCTTCTGGCAATTGGGGTCGCTCGGTGGCGCGACCTGGCAGAAGATCGGTTCTGTGGGGCCGATCATCATAGTGGCATTGGCGGCGATGCCGTTCCTGTCGCGGGGCCTCAACGCACTGGCACTGGGCGAGGCGACCGCCGGCCATCTCGGCATTCCGGTGCAGCGGCTGAAGTACACGGCCATCATCGGTGTCTCGGCTGCGGTCGGCGCGTCCGTCGCCGTCAGTGGCGGCATCGGCTTCGTCGGCATCGTCGTACCGCATCTGCTGCGCCTGCTGATCGGTCCGGACAACCGTTATCTGCTGCCGGCCTCGGCGCTGCTCGGGGCCTCGCTGCTGCTTCTGGCGGATGCGGTCGCCCGCACCATCGTGGCGCCGGCCGAATTGCCGATCGGCATCGTCACTGCGATATCAGGCGCGCCGTTCTTCCTGTGGATCCTGCTGCGCAAGCGCGGCGTGATTGATCTGTGAGACTTCTGTGAGGCTGGGATGATCGAGGCAAGGGACGTTTCCGTGGCGATTTCCGGCAAGCGCATCGTCGGCGGTGTCGATTTCGATGCGCGACCCGGCGAGATCGCGGCCATCGTCGGCCCCAACGGCTCTGGCAAGACGACCTTTCTGAAGGCTCTGTCGGGCGACCTCGCCTATACCGGGCACGTAGCTCTCAATGGCCGTGACCTGTCTTCGATGAAGCCGGTGGAGATTGCCGTCCAGCGGGCGGTGCTGCCGCAGGCGACGACGCTGTCGTTCCCGTTCACCGTGCGCGAGGTGGTCAAGCTCGGCCTTGTCGGCGGCCGCTCGGGTGCCTTGCCGGGCGAGGATGCGCGGCTGCCGGAACGGGCGCTGGCCCGCGTCGATCTCGATGGCTTTGCCGGGCGTTTCTACCAGGAGCTTTCAGGCGGCGAGCAGCAACGCGTCCAGCTTGCGCGCATCCTGTGCCAGGTCCCGGCGCCGGTGCTGGATGGCAAGCCGCGCTATCTGTTCCTCGACGAACCTGTTTCCAGCCTCGACATCAAGCACCAGCTGATCATCATGAACATCGCCCGCGATTTCGCCAGAAGGGGCGGTGGAGTGGTCGCCATCCTGCACGACCTCAACCTGACGGCCATGTATGCCGACCGGATTTTCGTCATGCATCGTGGGCGGCTGGCCGCAACCGGGTCACCGCAGGACGTGTTGAGTGATGACCTGATCGAAAAGGTCTTCGATTGCCGGCTCCGCGTCGGCGTGCTGCCGGCCGGCAACATGCCGTTCGTGCTGCCGCAATCATCGGGCAGCTGATATTCAGGTGAGGCCGGCCGCGACTGGCTTTAATCGGTGCGATCAGGCAGCCGGAGCGCGGCGTTCGACCAGCATGTCGATGCCGAGCAGGTTGCGCACACTGGGCCGCGCCGCCACCATATCGGCGATCGTGTAGCGGGCAAGCACGGCGAAGAAGGCGTTGAGTGCCTCACGCAGCGCCGAATTCAGCGCGCAACTGTCGACCAGCGGGCACTCGGCGGCATCGTTCTCGAAGCATTCGGCCATGGCGAAGCTCTCTTCCGTCACGCGCACGACGTCGAACAGGTTGATGGATTCCGCGGCGCGGCCAAGCCGGACGCCGCCATTTCTGCCGCGCACGGTCTCGACCAGACCATGCTCGACCAGCGGCTGCAGGATCTTGAACAGGAACAGTTCCGACACCGAATAAGCGGCCGCGATTTCGGGAATGCGGCTCAACCGGTCATTGTTGGCGGCACAGTACATCAGGATGCGCATGGCATAATTGGTCTGGCGGGTAAGCCGCATATTGTCCTCACTAGGCGCTGACGCGGTGCAACACGCCAGATTCCCGAACTTTGTTGGCGCGGCGCTCATCCGGAATTTCGGATGCGCCACACTGGCCTTGGCCGAATATGGCCTATACCTTGGAATAATTCCAGACTAGCTTCGCATAATAGATGAATATTCTCGTCAACTTTATGTGCGCAAGTGGGCCGAACGTGGGGGAAACCGGCTGTCACGGGCATTTTGGCGGCCGACGCACTAAATAGGCCGATAAAGACCCGGATTTCGGCGAGGAGCATCTTATTCATGTCCCAATCGGCTCCGTCCCTGGCGCCCGTTCGGTTCGATGCCGACGCGGCCGTCAAGCTCTCGGCGCTGCGCCGCACCAAAGTCGTCGCGACAGCCGCGCTGGCGCTTTGCGTGCTGGTGTTCGCCCTGGCCAAGTCGTTCGAGAAGTCCCATCCATGGCTGGGGTTCGTCGCTGCCTTCGCCGAGGCGGCGACCATTGGCGGCCTTGCCGACTGGTACGCCGTGGTTGCGCTGTTCAGGCGGCCGCTTGGCCTGCCGATCCCGCACACCGCCATCATCCCGGAAAACCAAAACCGCATCGCCGACAATCTCGGCCGTTTCATCGAGGCCAATTTCCTGGCGCCGGAGCCGGTGCAAGAAAAACTGGCCGAGGTGGATTTTGCAGCACTCGTCGCCGATTGGCTGACTGATGCCGAACGCGCCGCGGGCCTGTCGCGCTTCGTTGTGCGGCTGGTGCCGCAGACACTGGCCGCGGTCGAACAATCCGGCCTGCGCGGTTTCGTCACCAGCCGCATGCTGGAGCAGGTCGAAAAGGTGCCTCTGGCGCCACTAGCGGCGGAACTCTTGTCGGCGCTTACCGACGATCGCCGTCACCAGAAACTGTTCGACGAGTTCACCAAGGTGATCGGCCGGTTTCTCAATGACGAGCAGGCGCTGGCGACGATGCGCGAAAAAATCCGCGAGGAGCTGCCGTCGCTGTTCAACCTGTTTCGAGCCGACGCCTATCTCCTGAAGAAGATCGTCGCATCGGCCGGTTCTCTGCTTGACGAGGTGCGGACCGATCCCGACCACCCGATGCGTGCCGAGTTCGACAGTTTCGCCCTGGCCTTCATCGAAAAGCTCAGAACATCGAAGCAATATGCCAAGCGCGCCGAGAAGCTGAAGCGCGATTTTCTGGCCAGGCCCGAAGTCAGGGCGCTGGCCGGCGACATGTGGGCGAGCCTCAGCCAGTTTATCGAGCAGGACGCCAAGGCACCCGAGTCGATCATCCGCACGCATCTTGCCAACATGTTCGTCGAGGTCGGCCGCCATCTCGCCAGCGATCCGCAGATCAGGGCCGATATGAACGGGGGATTCGTCGTGGCGCTGGCCTCCTTTGTCGAGAGCCAGAAGAGCGGCGTGTCGAAATTCATCGCCGATCAGGTCAAGCGCTGGGATCTTGCGCAACTGACGCGGCTGATCGAGATGAATATCGGCAGGGACCTGCAATACATCCGCTTCAACGGCATGATCATCGGCGGGCTGGCGGGTATCGTGCTCTATACGATCGAGCTGCTGCTCCCGGTCAATTGATGCGTATCGATCGCCGGGCCTGTGTTCGAAATGGACATACGCCACCCGAGTGCTATCCTCGCCATGAGGGCACCCGCATCCGCGGCGACAGGGGAGAAGACACCATGGCAAAACAACCGGAATCCGATTCCTTCATGGACATGTTCGGCAAGTTTGGCCGCGACCTGAAGGTGCCCAATGTCGATGTCGAGGCAATCCTCGCCCATCATCGCAAGAACCTCGAAGCGCTGGAAAAGGCGGCGCGAGCCAGTGCCACTGGCGCGACCTCGCTGTTATCAAGGCAACGCGAAATGCTGCAGGACACGCTGCGCGAGGTTGCCGAAGTGGCGCAGAGCTACCGAGCGCCCGGCAATCCGCAGGAACTCCTGGCCAAGCAGACGGAGTTCGCCAGGAAATCCTTCGAAGCCGCACTCAAGAATGCCGGTGAAGTTGCTGAACTGGCACGGAAATCAGGCGCCGAATCGATCGATATCCTGCGCGCGCGGATCAAGGACGCGATGGAGGAAGTCCGCGGCGGCTACGAGAAGAGATAGGCCTGTATGGCCTGTTGTTCCGTACTTCCCCAAGCACTTTGGCCGCTGCTCCTAGCCCCACGCACAGTTGCATCCGCGCCACGCGATTGGCGGCATGGCACCATTCAGCCGGAATTCGGCGGAACGGATTCATGCAAGGCGAATTGACAGGGGCCGTCCGTTCGTGGTCCGGAGGCGCGGCAAGCTATCGGGAAAGCAGGAATGACTGAAGTACGGCCTAAAACGCCGCCGACCTACGAGCAGTTGAGGACGATGTCCGGGCAGGAGCTTGGCGTTTCGGAATGGACCACGGTCGACCAGGACCGTATCAACCAGTTCGCCGAATGCACCGGCGACCATCAATGGATCCACGTCGACCCTGAGCGGGCGCGGCGGCAAAGCCCGTTCCGCACGACGATCGCGCATGGTTACCTGACGCTGTCGATTATCGGCGCGCTGGCGCTCGGCATGGGTATAGTGCCGGAAAACACGCAGGCCGCCTTCAACTATGGCTTCGACAAGGTGCGTTTCCTGGCGCCGGTCAAGGTCGGCGCGCGCATCAGACTGCGCGCGGTGCTGCTTTCCATGGAGGACAGGGGCCCCGGCCAATATCTGATGAAAGCAGCCAACACGGTCGAGATCGAAGGCGAGGAAAAGCCGGCGCTGATGGCGGAAACTTTGGTGATGCTTTATGAGCGCCGCAAACGGGCAGGGGCCTGAGGGTATGTCGATATTCAGGTGAGGCCGGCCTGCAAACGCTGGCTTCCTGCGCTTCCCAGTTCTACTGCGTCGCAGTAGAACTGTGCTCACGTACTTCAGTACGCACCGCTCCGGTTCTCGGAATCCACCGTTTTCGGCTCGGCCTGACCTGAATCTCCACATACCCTGAATGGTCCGCATCAAGAATATTGTGAGGCGGACGTGCTAGGTATCCGGCTGGCAAAACGGGCTGAAAGAACGGCTAGGATCAGCGCAGCTAGCACCATGCCGGTTGCCGCTTCGAAAGTGGTCTGCATTCCCTGCGCGGCCGCGGCCGGCGACAGGATCGTCGTGTCCGCAGTGCCTTGCCCCGTAGCGATGGCAAACACCGCGCCCATCAAGGATGCGCCGGTGATGAGGCCGAGATTGCGCGACAGGTTGAGCAGGCCCGATATGACGCCGCGTTCGCCGGCACTGATACCGCTCATGACGGCCGCATTGTTGGATGTCTGGAACAGGGCGTAGCCGAAGCAGGTGACGGTGATGGGAACGACATAACTGACAATGCCGAGGCTTGTCATGGCCAGCGAGAGCAGGAATGTGCCCGTTGCGAGGCTGGTCAGGCCGGCGACCATCATCCTATGGGATCCGAATCGATCGGCAAGCCGCCCGGCCAGCAACGCCGACAGGGCGGAGACAAACGGCCCGGTCGAAAGCACCACGCCAACCATCGCCGCATCGAGTCCCAGCCCTCGCGACAGATAGAACGGGGCAACCACCAGGGTCGCCATCATCACCGTGGCGACGATGAGGTTCATGGCCAGACTGGCGCTGAGCCGTGGATCCCGAAAGCTGGCGAGTTGAACCAAAGGGTTTTTCACTCTCGCCTGCGTGGCGGCGAAGAGAACAACGCCTATGCCTGTCGCAGCCAGCAGGCCGATGTTGAGCGCGCCGAAATTGCCCCGCCCAAGCGTCATGGCCAGTGCATAGGCGGCCAGCGTCAGAGCCAGCAGGACAGTGCCCATCGTGTCGAACTTGCCTTGAGTGGCCTGTGCCGTCTTGCCGCGAGCGGGCAAGGCATGCCAGGCGATGGCGAAGGTCAGCAGGCCGAGCGGGACGTTGACCAGGAAGATCGCCCGCCAGCCGAGGCCGGCGATCAGCAAGCCGCCGAGCGAGGGGCCGAGTGTCGTGCCGACCGATGACATGGCACCGAGCAGACCCATGGCGCTGCCGGCTCGCTCCTTGCTTACGGTTTCCGAGACAAAGGCGAGCGTCAGCGCCATCATCAGCGCTGCGCCAAGCCCTTGCACGGCACGCGCGGCGATCAACAGCCAGAGTGTCGGCGCCAGGCCGCACAAAACTGATGCTGAAGTGAACAGGGCGATGCCGGCAAGCAGCAAGGGCCGACGCCCGAACACGTCTGCCAGCCGTCCGGCGCTGACGATCAGCGTGGTAATGGCAAGGAGATAGGCCAGAACCACCCATTGCACGGCCTGGAACGTCGCCCCGAACGCTTGCATCAGCGAGGGCAGCCCAATGCTGGCAATACTGGTGCCGAGCGACGACAGCAGCGTGGCGAGCGACAGGCTTGCCAGCGCCCAGCCAACCGATCGGTTCTGTTGCGGGGCTGACACCAGCCCGTCCAGATTTTGCTCGTCGACTGTCATGGCGATCTCCTTTTCGTTGGCCCCCATAACGGGGCTGTCGGAGATTTAGTCCTGCGCTTGGTATGGCGGAAGGCGCAGCATTTGCATCATATCAGTGTGCCTGACGCCATATCATGTTACGATCCGCGAATGACATCGCCCGATCTCAATCTGCTTTTCGCCCTCGACGCCTTGCTGGCGGAAGGCAGCGTGGCACGCGCCGCGCGCCGTCTGCGGCTCAGCCCTTCGGCAATGAGCCGGACGCTGGCGCGGCTGCGCGAGGCAACGGGCGATCCCCTGCTGGTCCGCGCCGGGCGCGGCCTTGTGGCAACGCCGCGCGCGGAGGAATTGCGCCGGCAGGTCGGCCCGGTCGTCCAGGACGCGGAGGCGCTGCTGCGCCCTGCCGAGTTGCTTGATCCCTCAAGTCTGGACAAGGTCTTCACGCTGCGCACCAACGAAGGCTTAGTCGAGGAATTCGGGCCGCGTCTGGTCGCCCGCATCGAGGCCGATGCGCCAGGGGTGCGGCTGCGTTTCGCGCCCAAGTCCGACAAGGATGTGATGTCGCTGCGCGAAGCGGCGATCGACCTGGAAATTGGTGTCGCCGGTGAAACTGGGCCCGAAGTGCGCATCCAGGCGCTGTTTCGCGACCGCTTC
Organism: Mesorhizobium loti CJ3sym; assembly: GCF_000472785.1. GTDB lineage: Bacteria > Pseudomonadota > Alphaproteobacteria > Rhizobiales > Rhizobiaceae > Mesorhizobium > Mesorhizobium loti_E. Next base: position 19,279 of record NZ_AXAL01000024.1, on the reverse strand, counting down.
ATCGGCGCGGTCCGATCAGGTCATCCCCTGAGCGAGGGCGCGGTGACGCCGGAGCGCTATGCAGCGGGCCGGCATATCAGTGTCTCGCGGCGTGGCCGCGAGCGAGGGCCGATCGACGAGGCCCTGAGCGGGCTAGGCTTGCAGCGGACGGTCGTGTGCATGGTCTCGGGGTTCTCGGCCGCGCTCGCCATGGCGCGCGCCTCGGAGCTGATCGCCAGTGTGCCCGAGCGGCACACGGCCGGCGCGCGCTCAGGCATGCACAGTTTTCCGCTGCCGGTCGCCACCGTGGAAGTCACCATCTCCATGCTCTGGCATCCGCGCCTCGATGCCGACCCGGCGCAACGCTGGCTGCGCGACTGCGTGCGGGAGGTCTGTGCGAGCCGCTGAGATCAGGGCGCCATTGCCGCCTCGACTACCTTGAAAATTCGCGCGTCTTTGCACTGGGCGACGTTGAAGCGTAGAAAACGGCTGGCAGATTGCGACAGGCTGAACGCATTGCCGGGCGCCAGCACGACATTGTCGGTAAGAGCCCGGCGTGCGACTTCGGCTGCGTCGATGCCATCCGGCAGGCCGCACCACAGGAACAGGCCGGCCGGCTGGTCGATCCAGGGCGTGATGCCGATTGCCTTCAGCCGCGTGCCGGTCTCGACCATGGCGCGCGCGAGCCTCGCGCGCAGCAAATCCATGTGCTTGCGGTAACTGCCGTCCTTCAGCAGCGTCAGCACCAGCTCGGCCGCCAGCCGTCCGCCGCCGAAGGTGGTGGCGATCTTGAGGTCGGTCAGGCCCTCGATCCAGTCGCGGGGCGCGGCGATGAAACCGCAGCGCACCGATGCCGACAGCGTCTTGGAGAAGCTGCCGATCTGGACGACGCGGCTGAGGCCATCGAAGGCCGCCAGCCTTGGGGCAGGGGCGTGCTCGAAATCGGCGAAGATGTCGTCCTCGACAATGGTCAAATCCGACTGGTCGGCGAGCTTGAGCAAACGGTGCGCGGTGACCGGCGACAGGATCGCGCCGGTCGGGTTGTGGATGGCGGAGTTGGTGATGTAGAGCCGCGGCCGGTGCTCGGCCAGCGCCTGCGCGAACAGCTCGATGTCAGGACCCGACGGCGTATAGGGAACGCTGACGACCTTGGCGCGGTGGGCGCGCAGCAAAGCGTGGAAATTGAAATAACAGGGGTCGTCGACCAGCACGGTGTCGCCGGGCTCGATCAGGAAGCGGCATAGGAGGTCGATGGCCTGCGTGCCCGATTCCGTCAGCATGATCTGTTCGGGAAAGGCTTCGATGCCATGCCCGGCCATACGCCGCGCCAGCAATTGCCGCAGCGGTGGCAAGCCGAGCGGCGTACCGTAATCGGCAAGCGCGACATCGTCGGCGCGTGCGACCGTGCGCAATGCGCGACGTAAGCCGGCCTGCGGCATCCACGAGGCCGGCAGCCAACCACAGCCGGGCTTCAGGGTCTCGTCGCTGGCGTCCAGCGACTGGCGCGAGACCCAGAGCGGGTCGACGGCACGGTCGAGCCGGGGACCGATCTCGGCCAGCGATAGCGGCGCCAGTGAGCCGGCGGCATAGAAGCCTGAACCCGGCCTCGACCGGATCGTGCCTTCGGCGGCGAGCCGCTCATAGGCTTCGACCACCGTCGATTTGGACACTTGCATGGATTGGGCGAAGGCGCGGATCGAAGGCAGCCGCGCTCCCGGTGTCAGGCTGCGCGAGGCGATCCGCTGGCGGATGGTCGCCATGACGCTTTCGACCAGCGTAGGACTGACCAAGGTTCCCCCGCCGTCAGTTTCAAGAGCGATATCCGTCATCCGTACTGCTCATTTGACCATTACAGTTTCGCTGAATTGTACCCCATTGTCTCTGGCCGCGCCATGGCATCTGTCCGATAGAGGGCGAAAGATAGGGAGCCTGGAATGGACAAGACCGCGAGCGGCTGGCTGAACGGATTTATCGGCGTGCTGATCTTCTCAGGCTCACTGCCGGCGACACGCGTGGCCGTGATGGACTTCGATCCGACATTCGTGACATCGGCCCGCGCCGCGATTGCCGGACTGCTCGGCCTGGCAATGCTGCTCTTGTTCCGGCAGAAACGCCCGGGGCGGGGCGATCTGTTGTCGCTGGTGATCGTCGCACTTGGCGTGGTGGTCGGCTTTCCCTTGCTGACCGCGCTGGCGCTCAAGCATGTCACCTCCGCCCACTCGATCATCTTCGTCGGCCTGCTGCCGCTGGCAACAGCGATCTTCGGCGTGCTGCGCGGCGGCGAGCGTCCTCGACCAGCGTTCTGGCTGTTCTCGTGCATCGGCAGCGCGCTCGTTGCTGGCTTCGCGCTGATGCAAGGCGTGACGGCCTCGCCGGTCGGCGATGGTCTGATGCTTGCAGCCATTGTCGTCTGCGGCCTGGGTTATGCCGAGGGGGCCGCGCTGTCGCGCAGGCTCGGTGGCTGGCAAGTGATCTGCTGGGCGCTGACGCTGTCGCTGCCGATCATGCTGGTGCTGACGTTAGCGACCCTGCCGCTATCCTTTGCGGCGGTCGGCTCCCCCGCCTGGATCGGGCTCGCCTATGTCTCGTTGTTCAGCATGCTGATCGGCTTCGTGTTCTGGTATCGTGGCCTGGCGCAAGGCGGCATTGCCGCCGTTGGCCAATTGCAGTTGCTGCAGCCTTTCTTCGGTCTGGCGCTAGCGGCGACACTGCTGCATGAGCAGGTCAGCCCCATGATGGTGGTCGTTACTCTGGGTGTGGTGATGTGTGTGTTCGGGGCGAAGAAGTTCGCGCGGTAGTTCGGTAGGGCTGCCGCGCCTAGAACTTCGTTACGACCCCAATACCGATGCCCTCGAAGCCACCCATCGCCATCAAGGCTGCGGGCGCTTCGTCGAGGCTGATCTTCTTGCCAACCAGAAGCTCCGGCTTGAGTTTGCCATGGCGGATCATCTCCATCATCGCGGGGTAGCGATAGGCCTGCATACCGTGGCTGCCGAGGATTTCGAGTTCGAAGGCGATGACCTTGTCCATCGGCACCTGCGGGCGGGCGTGCTCGCCCAGCATCAGCCCCACCTGCACATGGCGGCCACGCCGGCGCAGATTGGCAATCGAGTTGAACGAGGTGGTCGGGTGGCCGAGCGCGTCCATCGACATATGCGCGCCGCCATTGGTGATCTGCTTGACGGCCTTGACCACATTGGGCGTCGTCGATGCATTGACGGTGGCGACGGCGCCGATCTTTTTGGCGAACTCCAGTTTCTCGTCGGTGAGGTCGATGGCGATGACATTGGCGCCCATCGAACTGGCGATCATGATCGCCGACAGGCCGACGCCGCCGCAGCCATGCACCGCCACCCATTCGCCCGGCTTTACCCGGCCCTGGTCAACGATGGCGCGAAACGAGGTGACGAAGCGGCAGCCGAGGCTGGCGGCGGTGGCGTATTCCATCTCCGCGGGCAGGCGCACGAGATTGGTGTCGGCGTGCTCGATGCCGACATATTCGGCGAACGAGCCCCAGCCGGTAAAGCCTGGCTGCGTCTGGTGCTCGCAGACCTGGTGGTTGCCCGAGTTGCATTCGAAGCAGCGGCCGCAGCCGACGGCGAACGGAACTGTGACGCGGTCGCCGGCCTTCCAGCGCGTGACCTGCTTGCCGGCTGCAACCACGATGCCGGCCAGTTCATGGCCAGGAACATGCGGCAGCGTGATGCCGTCATCATGGCCCATCCAGCCATGCCAGTCGCTACGGCACAGTCCCGTCGCCTCGACCTTGATGACGACGCCATCGGCAGCCGGCTTCGGATCGGGGACGGTCTGGATCGTCGGCGCTTCGCCGAATTTCTCGAAGACCACGGCTTTCATCGGTCACTCCACCCTTAAGACGGCACGCATTGCCGGAAACGATAGCCGATTCCCTGTCTGGTCAAGCGGAAATCGATTCCGCCAGACATGCTGCTCTGGATGCTGATGCTGCGTGGACAAATGAGATCACTCGGCGTCGATCTGGTTCTGCGGCGCGGCTTTCTGGAAGGCCGGCAGTGCCATGCAGGCGGCATTGATGCGGGTGATCGTCGGGTAGGGCGCCAGGTCGACACCGAAGCGGGCATTGCTGGTGATTTGTGCCGCAAGGCAAATATCGGCGAGCCCCGGTGTCTCGCCGTGGCAGAATATCCCGGTCTCGGATGACGAAGCCAGAATCTTTTCAAGCGGCTGGAAACCTTCGTTCGCCCAGTGGCGGAACCAGTTGATGACGTCCTGGTCGCCGGCGCCAAACAGGGTGCGCAGCGAGGTCAGCACGCGCAGATTGTTCACCGGGTGGATGTCGCAGGCGATCATCTGCGCCAGCATTCTCACGCGCGCCCGGCCAAGTGCATCCCTGGGCAGCAATGGCGGCGCGGGCTGGATCTCGTCGAGATATTCGATGATCGCCAGCGATTGCGTTAGAAGCGTGCCGCCGTCGAGCACCAATGCCGGCACCAGCCCTTGCGGATTGACCGCGAGATAGGATGGTTCCAGGTGATCGCCATGGCGCAGATGATGCGGGACGTAGTTATAGCTGAGGCCCTTCATCTCCAGCGCGATCCGCACCCGGTAGGAGGTGGAGGAACGATAATAATTGTGCAGGACGATGTCGCTCATAACCGGGGCTGGCCGATCGTCACTTCGATCGTGCCGATGCCATCGACACCGCCGGTCATCGTCTCGCCCGGCTTGACGGCGCCGACACCGGCCGGCGTGCCGGTGAAGATCAGGTCGCCGGCTTGCAATTCGACGCCCTCGCTGCAGATCGAGACGATATCGGCAATTGGCCAGATCAGCTCAGCGAGGTCGGCGTCCTGTTTCACCGCGCCGTCGACGGCGAGCCAGATGCGGCCATTCGCGGGGTGCCTGGATTTCTGCGCGGGAACAAGCGGGCCGCAGGGCGCGGAGCGGTCGAAGGCCTTCGACCAGTCCCATGGCCGAGCCGCCTTCTTGGCGACATCCTGCAGATCGCGGCGGGTGAGGTCGATGCCAACGCCATAGCCCCAGACATGATCAAGCGCCTGGTCGCGGGCAATGCGAAAACCTGCCGTACCGATCGCCACCACGAGTTCGATTTCGAAATGCAGGTTTTCGGTCAGTGGCGGGTAGGGGATCTCGCTGCCGGAATCGACGACAGCGTCGGCCGGCTTGGTGAAGAAGAAAGGCGGATCGCGTTCATCATTGCCGAACTCGCGGGCATGCGCTGCATAGTTGCGGCCGACGCAGAAGATGCGCCGCACTGCGAAGCGTTCGCTGGAGCCCGCAATGGCGACTGAAGGCGTGGGGGGCACGGGAAGAACAAAGTCGGTCATGGTCTGTCTCTGCAGGAAGGTCACGGGCACCTTTGACCGATTTCGGGGGCCGGGCAAGCGTCGCATCTGGCGCAGCAGCGATTCGCAAAAGATCGTGCAAGGAATCCGGATGGCGGCGGTATACTATTTGGCAATAATCCGGCCATGGTCACGGGACTATGCTGTCGCCGGTAAATCGGAACGAGCCACATGACAGCAGCCAATGATCGCGCCCGGTTCCTGATCATCGACGACCATCCGCTGTTTCGCGAGGCGCTGCACAGTGCCGTGCAGATGGCCTATCCGGAGGTCGACACGGTGGAGGCGCGTTCGATCACCGAGGCGTTTGAACTTCTGGCCGACGCCAAGCCGTTCGACCTTGCGCTTCTCGATCTCTCAATGCCCGACGTGCATGGCTTCGACGGGCTGCTGCAGCTCAGGACCCGCTATCCGCGCCTGCCGGTGGTGATCGTGTCGGGTTACGAGGAGCCCAAGATCATTTCCGAGGCTTTGTCCTATGGCGCCGCCGGCTTCATCCCGAAATCGGCGCGCAAGAGCGACCTGGCCGCCGCAATCCGCACGGTGATGGACGGCGCGATCTATGTGCCGGAAATCTATGAAGGCCAGCCGGCGGACGCCGATAGCGTCGACCGCGCCGACATGGTCCAGCGCCTGTCCAAGCTGACGCCGCAGCAACTGCGGGTGCTGCAGATGCTGCGCCAGGGCCTGCTCAACAAACAGATCGCCTATGAGCTGCAGGTGGGCGAGACCACGGTGAAGGCGCATGTCTCGGAGATCCTGCGCAAGCTGAATGTATATAGCCGCACGCAAGCGGTCATCGAGGTTTCGAAGCTGGATAATGCCGAGCTGTTTAGGGATCAGGCGGGATTTTGATCTTTACCCTCCTCCTTGTGGGGAGGGTCGATCCGCGAAGCGGAGCGGGGAGGGGAGCTTGGCGCTGCCATCCCGGCGCTACGCGCCGACCCTCCCCATCAAGGGGAGGGTAAAGCCCCTAGGCCAGCAAATGCGCCAGCAGCGCCCTTAGCTGCGCCGGCTTCAGTGGCTTGCGCATCAGTTCGATGCCGCCGGCCCTTGCCGCCTTGGCGACGGCTTCGGAACTGTCGGCGGTGACGATCAGCGCCGGCACGGCGCGGCCTAGATAGTCGCGGACTTCCGATATGGTGGCGGTGCCCAAGTCGCCGCCGTCTAGATGCTGGTCGGCAATGACGATGTCGGGCACCCAGTCGGTGTCGCCGAGCAGGTCCATTGCATCGTCGGTCGAGGTCGCGGACCGCACCAGGCACTGCCAGCGCTCGAGCAGGAAGGTCATGGCCTCCAGCACCTCGATGTCGTTCTCGACCAGCAGCACCTTGGTGCCGAACAGGCCGTAGCCGCGCGACCGCTCCAGACTGGTGGCGCTGGCGATGGCGTCGGCGGGCGCGCCGATACCGACGGGGACATCGATGTGGAAGATCGTGCCGCGCCCGACCTTCGACGAGAAGGTCACGGGATGGCCGAGCGCGCCGGCCATGCGGCGTACGATGGCAAGCCCGAGCCCGAGACCGTTGCCGTCACGTTCCGAACTGGCCGGTGAGGTGCCGCGATGGAACTCCTCGAACACCGCCTCGCGCTGGTCCTCGGGAATGCCGCAGCCGGTATCGGCGACATCGATGCGGATGGTGTCGCCGCGATGCCTGGTGCCGACCAGGACGCCGCCCGAACGTGTATAGCCCAGCGCGTTGGAGAGGATGTTCTGCAAGATGCGGCGCAGCAGCGTCCGGTCGGAACGGACGACGGCACCGACCGGCCGGAACTTCAGCGACAGGCCCTTCATTTCCGCGACAGGCTGGAAATCCGAGCGCAGCGACGAGAACAGCGCCTCCAGGCTGACGTCGCCGATATCAGGCTCCACCACGCCGGCGTCGAGCTTGGAAATGTCGAGCAAGGTGCGCAGCAGGTCCTCCATCGTTTCCAGCGAGCGCTCGACCTGCCGCACCAGCTTCCGGCCTTCGTCGCTGGTCTGGACCTCGGCGAGTGCCGACACGGACAGGTGGGCCGCGTTCAGCGGCTGCAGCACGTCATGGCTGGCGGCGGCGAGGAACCTCGTCTTGGAGAGGTTCGCCAGCTCGGCATTTTCCTTTGCGGCGCTGAGATCGATGTTGGATTGTTCCAGCCTGCGCAGCGTCGAGTGCAACTCTTCCGTGCGCGTACGCACGCGGTTTTCCAGCGAGATCGCGGTCTGGAACAGCGAGAAGGCATTGCCTTGCTGGTCCATCGAGCGCTCGACGCGGCTGACCAGGGCGGCGTTGATCTTCTTCAGCTTTTCGAGGTCGTTTATGTCCTTGAGCGGCATCTTGTCATTCCGCTGCTTGCCGTTCGCCGAAGGCAATGCCGGTGAAGGTCTGGTTCAAATGCATCGACCGGTACTGTTCGCCATAGGTGCCAAAGCCGATGACCTTGTTGACCCGGTAGAGTTCCGAAATGTCGCGAAAGACCTGCCGGTTGCGCGCATCGAGCCGGCGCAGCACGCAGTCGAAGCCGAGGATCATGTCGATCCCGCCCAGCCTCTCCTCGACTTCGCGCAGGGCCGCGCGTGTCGATTCGACCATGTCCTTGGGCTGGGCGATCGACAGCACGACACCGTCGTCGATCGCGCAGAAGAACGACAGCGAGCCATCCGGGTGCATCTTCTGGATCGAGCGACAGTAATATTCGCCGCCCACCTTCACCACCACCGGATGCGAGGCGAAGCTCAGCGGCGTCAAGGTCTGCGGCACGATGCCGACGGAAGCGGCATACTCCTCCGCCGCATTGGTGGCGTTGAACTCGCGCACAATGCGGTGATCGGCGTCGGACGCTGTGACCACCAGCTTTTCGTCGGTGGGAACGAAATTGTCGGTCTTGAAGACGTGGAACGGAATTTCCGTTGATATCAGCACGATGATGGCACTATCCGAGGTGACCCGGCCGTTGGAGATCAAGCGGGTCGTCTCGAATTTCAGATCGTCGCCGGCCGAGCCGCCGAGCAGCGGTATGTCGTCGAGCCTCCAATGGATGGCGGAGCTGACTGCTTCCTCGGCATAGGACAGCCCGTCGATGAAGCAGAGCGCGAAGGTGTTGCTGGTCTGCTCCACGCCAACCCGGCCGCGCAGCGTGCGCCGCAAGGCCTCGACCTCGCCGGTGATCCTGTCCATGCCCGACGAGGACAAATTGTCGACCATGGTGCTGACCGCGGTAAATGCGACCGAGGGAAGCAGCATCGCCAGCATATGGCCTTCCTCGAGCCCTTGCGGCGTGATCTCGCCGGCGGTGGAACAGCCGGCATGATGGAGTCCTGGCGCGTAGGCCATGAGTGCCCGCGACAGGGCCCCGGCCTCGACAAGGCTCTGGGAAAAGAAGACGAGGGCAAAGCCGGCGTTGATTGCAGCCGCCTCGGTGGCCACCGCGCGTGCAAAAATATCCGGGTCGGGCTCGTCCGTGGTCAACGCCGACAAGCCGCATGCGTAGCGCGTCCGTGAACTGGCCAGCGGCGTTCTCCGAAATTCCTCCGACGCATTTTTGTGCGCGTCGGGCGCGCCAGCGTCGGTCGGCATTGTTGCCCCCAATCCGTGCTTTGGCAATGGGCCGGCTGGCAATGCAACTTTGGGCTTGGCCATGACCGAAAGTACAAGGTTCGGCGTTTTCGGCGCGCTGTTTTTTGCCCGTTATGCAGTGTACGAATAACGCATGGCCGAAGTGCCAGCGGCGCGTCGGCAGCGTGACGACCAAGGTTGATACCCAGGGAGGATTCATGTCTGATATTTCGTTTGTTGTGAACGGAAGGCGGGTCAGCGGCGCCGCCGAGGATCGAACGTTGCTGGTTCATTTCCTGCGCGAGAATCTCGGCCTCACCGGCAGCCATGTCGGCTGCGACACCTCGCAATGCGGCGCATGTGTCGTCCATGTCGACGGCAAGGCGGTGAAGTCCTGCACCATGCTCGCTGCACAGGCCTCCGGGTCGACCATCGTGACGATCGAAGGCCTCGCCAACGGCGCCGATCTGCATCCCGTGCAGGCAGCCTTCAAGGAACATCACGGCCTGCAATGCGGCTTCTGCACGCCAGGCATGATCATGACGGCGACCGACATGATCAACCGCCATCCGGAGGGCCTCGACGAGGCGACGGTGCGGGCCGAGCTCGAAGGCAACATCTGCCGCTGCACCGGCTACCACAACATCGTCAAGGCGATCCTCGCCGCATCGAAGACGATGTCGAAGGTGTCGAAGGGCAAAGCCAAGCAAGCGGCGTGAGGGAAATGAGCGAGTAGCGAGTAGGGAATAGCGAGTAGTCAGTGTCCCTCTGACAAGCTCCACCCCGCCGTTCTTCGCCGCTCGCTACTCCCTATTCGCTACTCACTATTCGCTATCTCGGGAGGAATTTCTTATGGCCATTGAAGGCGTTGGCGCTCGGGTCGCGCGCAAGGAAGACAAAAGGTTCATTACCGGCGCCGGCCGCTATGTCGACGACATGGTGGTTCCCGGCATGAAGCATGCGGCCTTCGTGCGCAGCCCGCACGCTCATGCGCAGATCAAGAAGATCGACGTGAAGAAAGCGCAAGCCATGCCCGGCGTCATCGGTGTGCTGACCGGCAAGGAGCTCAAGGCCGACGGCATTGGCAATCTCATCTGCGGCTGGATGATCCATTCCAAGGACGGTTCGCCGATGAAGATGGGGGCGTGGTCGCCGCTGGCCTTCGACAAGGTCCGCTATGTCGGCGATGCGGTGGTCATCGTGGTCGCCGAGACCAAGGGCCAGGCCCGTGACGCGGCCGAAGCGGTCGAGATCACCTACAAGGAATTGAAGGCTGTCGTCGATGCCTCGAAGGCCATGGACAAGGGCGCACCGCAGATCCATCCGGAGGCCGAAAACAACCTGATCTTCGACTGGGACATCGGCAATGCCGACGACACCGCCGCCGCCTTCAAGAAGGCAGCTCATGTCGTCAAGATGGACATCATCAACAACCGGTTGGTTCCCAATGCCATGGAGCCGCGCGCCGCACTTGGCCATTACGACAAGGCCGAGGACCACTACACCTGCTGGACGACGTCGCAGAACCCGCATGTCGCGCGGCTGGTGATGAGCGCCTTCTACAATGTCGCGCCGGAAAACAAGCTGCGCGTCATCGCGCCTGACGTCGGCGGCGGCTTCGGCTCGAAGATCTATATCTACCCGGAAGAGCTGGTCTGCCTGTGGGCCTCGAAGAAGACCGGCGTTCCGGTCAAATGGGTGGCTGACCGAACCGAAAGCTTCCTCACCGACGCGCATGGCCGCGACCATCACACCCATGCCGAAATGGCCTTCGATAAGGATCACAAGATCCTTGGTCTCAAGGTCGAGACGCAGGCCAATCTCGGCGCCTACATGTCGCTGTTCTCGTCGGCGACCCCGACCTATCTCTACGCGACGCTGCTGTCGGGCCAGTACAACATTCCGGCTATCCACGCCAATGTGAAGGCGATCTACACCAACACCGCACCTGTCGATGCCTATCGCGGGGCAGGACGGCCGGAGGCGACCTTCGTCATGGAACGCCTGATGGAGACCGCTGCCCGCCAGTTCGGCGTTTCGCCGGCGGAGTTGCGGCGCAAAAACTTCGTCACTTCGTTCCCGCATCAGACGCCGGTCATCATGTGCTATGACGCCGGCGATTATGCGGCTTCGCTCGATGCGGCCATGAAAGCTTCGGACTACGCCGGCTTTGCCAAGCGCAAGGCCGCCGCCGCCAAAAAGGGACTGCTGCGCGGCATCGGCATGAGCTGCTACATCGAGGCCTGCGGCATCGCGCCGTCGGCGGCGGTAGGCAGCCTTGGCGCCGGCGTCGGCCTGTGGGAATCGGCGGAAGTGCGCGTCAACGCCGTCGGCACGATCGAGGTGCTGACCGGCTCGCACAGCCATGGCCAGGGCCATGAGACGACGTTCGCGCAACTGGTCAATGAGCGCTTCGGCGTGCCGATCGATTCTGTTTCGATCGTCCATGGCGATACCGACAAGGTGCAGATGGGCATGGGCACCTACGGCTCGCGCTCGGGTGCGGTCGGCATGTCGGCCATCGTCAAGGCGCTCGACAAGGTCGAGGCCAAGGCCAAGAAGATCGCCGCCCACCTGCTAGAAGCCGACGAGGGCGACATCATCATCGAGAATGGCGCGCTGAAGGTCGCTGGCACAGACAAGAATGTGCCGTGGTTCCAGATGGCGCTTGCCGCCTATACCGCTCACAATCTGCCGGGCGGTATGGAACCCGGCTTGAAGGAGACGGCGTTCTACGATCCGTCGAACTTCACCTTCCCGGCGGGCTGCTACATCTGCGAGGTGGAGGTCGATCCGGAGACCGGCACGACCGAGATCATACAGTTCGTCGCCGCCGATGATTTCGGCAACATCATCAATCCGATGATCGTCGAGGGCCAGGTGCATGGCGGTATTGCCCAAGGCATTGGCCAGGCGCTGCTGGAAGGTGCTCACTACGACGATAGCGGCCAGCTGCTGACGGCGAGCTATATGGATTACACGATGCCGCGCGCCGGCGATCTGCCGTCATTCAAGGTCTCGACCTCGAACACGCCATGCCCGGGCAACCCGCTTGGCATCAAGGGCTGCGGTGAGGCGGGCGCCATCGGCTCGCCGCCGGCGGTGATCAACGCCATCACCGATGCCATCGGCAGCAATGATCTCGGCATGCCTGCTTCGCCGTCCACCGTGTGGGCAGCGATCCGCGCCGTGACGAAGCACTGAGGAGGAACAACCATGTATTCGGTCAACTATCACCGTGCCGCCTCGGTCGCTGACGCCGCCAAGCTCGTGAAGAGTGGCGACGCCAAGCTGCTCTCCGGCGGCATGACCTTGATCCCGGCCATGAAGACGCGGTTGGCGGCACCCTCCGACCTTGTCGACCTCTCACGCATAAGGGATTTGCAGGGGATAAAAGTGTCGGGCAAGACGGTCACCATCGGTGCCGCCACCACGCATTTCGATGTTGCCAATGACGATAAGCTGCGTAAGGCCTGTCCGGCGCTGGCGCATCTGGCATCGCTGATCGGCGATCCGGCGGTGCGCCACAAGGGCACGATCGGCGGCTCGATCGCCAACAACGATCCGGCGGCGGATTATCCGGCCGCACTGCTGGCGCTCGGTGCCACCATCATCACCAACAAGCGCGAGATACCGGCCGACAAATTCTTCAAGGGGCTGTTCGAAACCTCGTTGAAGGATGGCGAGATCGTGACGGCGGTTACCTTCACCGCGCCGGCAAAGGCGGCTTACGAGAAATTCCGCAATCCGGCCTCGCGCTACGCGATCGTCGGCGTGTTCGTGGCCAAGGGCAAGGACGGCGTCAGCGTTGCCGTGACCGGCGCCGGCGACGACGGTGTCTTCCGCTCGAAGGAAATCGAAGCAGCACTGGCAAAGAATTTCGACGCCGCCTCGCTCGCCGGCGTCAAGGTGCCGGCGAAGAACCTGATGAGCGACATCCATGCTTCATCAGACTACCGCGCCAATCTGATCGCGGTGATGGCCAAGCGCGCCGTGGCAGCGGCCAACGCCTGACGCGAACTCATAGTTGTCGACGAGGAAAGGGGCCGGCGTGGCCCCTTTTTCGTCCGTGGCGGCCGGTAGCCCCGCCCAGTTCTCGATTGGATAGCAGCAGCGCACATCCCTTTTGCTTGAAGCAATTCCGGCTCGGACTGGCCCGGAAACCGCGTCGGCGGCAATCTCGCACTTGCACAAATTTATATTGCACTGCAGTATGGGCTTGGCCGGGGATGCGAGCCGGGTTCGGAATGCGTACCGCCGTGCCCTTTCGCATGACCAGTGCGAAAGGATCGGCATGTCCGAAATTTCCGCGACCCATATGATTCCGTCCCAGTCCGTCGTCGACAGACCGGCCAGGACAAGACTGGCCTATCTCGATGGCTGGCGCGGCCTGTCGATCGCCCTGGTGCTGATCGGTCATTTTTTTCCGGTTCCTGGAATCAATCTCGGCGTGCTGGGCGTCGAGTTCTTCTTCGTGCTCTCCGGCCGGCTGATGGCCGAGATCCTGTTCATCGAACGCTATCCGCTGAAGAAGTTCTTCAAACGCCGCTTTTCACGCATCTATCCAGCACTTCTGGTCTTCGTCGTCATCGCCATGGTCGCGCTCTCCGGCACGTTCATCGCCTTCAAATGGAAGGCGGCTCTGACGGCGCTGACATTCACCTACAATTACGCCGGGATTCTCGTCACCCGTGCCGGGGCGCTGGACCATATCTGGTCGCTCTGCGTCGAGGAGCATGCCTATGTGATCCTGGCGCTGATCAGCGTGTTCGTTGCCAGCCGCGGCCGCGTCGTCCCGCTGCTTGTGGCGCTGGCCTTGCTGGCGATGGTCAACGGTGCGGTCTCGTACTGGTTTCTCCACATGGATTATGAGACGTCTTATTGGCGGACGGATGTGCACATCGCGTCGATCCTGCTGTCGGCGGCAATCTGCCTGCTGAAGGCAGACGATCAACTTCCGGCGCTGCTGAAAGGGCCTTTTGTCGCTCCGGCTGCCGCCGCGGCCGCGGTTCTGCTGTTCATGGACGCAGTGCCGACGCCGATCCACTATCTTCTCGCCGTGCCGTTGCTGGCCCTGGCCGTGAATACACTCGATTTCAGCAGCGGCTACCTCAGCGGAGTGCTGTCCGCCTTGCCGATGACGATGCTCGGCCTGTGGTCGTACTCGCTCTATCTGTGGCAGCAACCGTTCTACAAATTCGTCTACGAGCAAGGCAGCAACCCATGGCCGATGCTGGCCGGGGTCTTTGCCTGCGCGCTGTGCAGCTACTACCTGATCGAGCGTCCGGCGCGCGAATGGTTGAACCGCAACTGGTGATTCAGGCCTCATCGCGCCGAGGCACTGTTGTTCCGAGCCTGAGATAGCGCCGCAGGCCGGCTTCGCCGCGCGGCGTTGTCCAGCGATGGTTCCAGGCGAAGGCCGGCCGCAGCAGAGGGGCGAGGAATTTGAGGATCGGCCTCTCGACCGTGACCTGCCAAGTCAGCTGGACATGGGTGCCGGTGCCCAACGGCGACAGTTCGGCCCGCCACAGCCCGTCGAAGTCGCCAAAGGTTTTCACGACGACCAGCCGGCCAGGGTCGAGTTCGGCCGCCTCGATGATGAAGTTCAGCTCATAGGGCAGGGCGCCGCGCGCCCGCGCTCTTGCCCGCGCGCCAACGGCCGCCTTGCCCTTTTTGTCGAGCGGCACGACCTCCTTGTAGACCTCGCCCCACCACAGCGGCAGCAATTCGGCGTCGGAGAGCACGTCCCACACTTGCTGGGGCGTGCCTTCGGGAATGTGCCAGCTTTCGTCGAAGCGGAAGACGTTGCTTGGCATCGCGGTTCCTCCTGTTGGCGGAACCCTTATATTAGGTGGAGCTTCTTTATGTTTCTAGCGGGTCAGGCGGTGATCTGCCTGGCATAGTAGCGCACCGCTTTCTTGCCGCCATGGATCACCGCGTCGCCGACTTCGGCGAAACCAAGGGCGGCGTGGAAGGCATCCGAGGCCGGGTTGGGCGGATCGGCGTTGACCTCGCAGGTGACCAGCGTGTGGCCGGCGCGCTCCGCATGCTCGAACAGGTCCTGATAGAGCCGGCGTGCATGGCCGCGGCCCCTTGCATGCGCCGCCACGACCACGCGATCGACATAGATGAAGCGTTCATACCGTTCGCGGAACCAGACAAAATTCGGGCTGTCGTAATTGGCCTTCTGGTCGAAGGTCATGATGAAAGCTTCGAGATCGCCGATGCGGCGCGCGTAGAATGCCTCGCCAAGCAGGAACGACAGCCGCTCGGCCTCGAGCCAGGACAGTTCGGCGGCATGTTCGTTGTTGAGCGCCAGAATGGCTGCTTCGTCGTCTTGCGCTATGCGGTCTATCTCGGAGGTCATGCCTTGGCCGCCGCGATCGTCGCTGCCACCAGCGGCGTGTCCGTCAATGTGTTGCGGTATTCGCGGTCGAGATCGGAGCCGCCCATGCCGACCTTGGCATTGCGGTAGCGCATGGCGCTCGGCACATCCTTCAGCGCGGCGAAATGCATTTCGGCCAGCCCGGTCTCTTCGCGCACCTCGGCGATGTTGGCGAGATCGAGCCCGCCGCAGCCGAGGATGATGATGCGGTCGCCGGCCTGTCGCACCAGATCCGCCAGCAACGGCAGGCCTTCGATCGCCGTGTCGCGCTGGCCGCTGGTCAGCACACGGCCGACCTTGCAGCGGATCAGCGCCTCCAGCGCCTCGGTCGGATCGCGCGTCATGTCGAACGCGCGATGGCAGGTGACGTTCAAAGGCCCTGCCGCTTGCGTCAGTTCGCCCATGCGCTTCTCGTCGATGGTGCCGTCGGCGTTCAGGCAGCCGAACACCACGCCGGGCACGCCGAGATCGCGAAGTGCTTCGACATCGACAAGCATCGAGCGGTACTCGGTCTCGCTGTAGAGAAAATCGCCGCCGCGCGGCCGCACCATGACGTGAAACGGCGCGGTTGCCTGATCGAGGGCCGCGCGCACCGTGCCGAGGCTTGGGGTGATGCCGCCTTCGACCAGGCTGGCGCACAGCTCGACCCGGTCGGCGCCGGCGGCCTGCGCGGCGAGCAGGCCATCAATGCCTTCGACACAGATTTCGATCAGTGGCGGGCGGCTTTCTGCGGTCAAAGGACGATCCACTCCATGAAGTTGCGCAAAGCCCTAGCATCGGACCGGTTGCCAGGAAAGCATGAATGGTGCGTCGCCATTTGGGCCAAGCAGCAGCCGGGGCAAGCGGGCGGCGCAGTGCCTTCCCGCCGCCTTCGTTGCGGGCATAGGCTTGGTGGCTACTGGCGCAATTCCGTGTTCTTGGCGCCTTCCTCGACCTGATCGATCACCAGGAGCTTGACCTCGATATCACCGATATTGGTGGCCTGATGCCACTGGCCGATCATTTCGATGATGAAATCGCCGGTCTTGTAGGTGTTGCTGTTGCCGGTCTCGACATTGGTGACCTTGAGCGTTCCGGCCTCGACATAGGCGTAGCGCGGGAAGGGGTGCCGGTGCACCGGCAAGGTTGCGCCGACCGCGATGTCGTAGGTCGACACCAGCACCTGCACGTTCTTCTGCGGCAGCGTGATCGGCTGGCCGGACGCGGTGGTCGTGCGTGATGCAAGCGGCGTGACGACGACAGGCGTGCCGCTGCTGTCGAGTGCCAGGGCGCAATTTGCATAAAGTGCAGTAGCAAGCAGCAGCACCGATATCAGGATTTTCCGCATGATTCCTCCCTGAACCGACGCATCTATCGCGCGGCGGCAAACCGCGCGCAAGCGGGAGCGGCGCGATGAATGGCTCCATCGACCCACGAGCCGAAATCTTCCTTCATATTCCGCCGCCGCCTCTTCCATCGAGGGCCGATCAGTTGGTCTGTTTATCGTCTTCGTCAGGAGACAGGGCTGGTTCTACCCCGGCCTTCGGCGTTGCCGGATTTGACCCAGCGCAATGCGGCGTCGGATCGGCAACCCCATAAGGTTGCATACAGTCGTAGGAGCTCGGATATGACGTATGATGCAATGACCAAACGCGCTGTGGCAGGCACGACCGTCTCCTTTCCGCCAACCGGAGCTGCGGCGGCAGAAGGGATTTTTGCCGCAAACTCGAACGAAAGCCCCATCCTGGCTAGCTTCCGCCGGTGGCAGGCACTGATGAATTCGATCTCCTTCGACATTTCCGACTGCGATCTGAAACGCGTCTATCAGGACATGTCGGAGATCGTGCAGGCGATGCTTGCCATCTCGGCTACAAACACGCAGGAGTTCGCGGCGCAGTTCCTGCTTGTTTGCAGCGGTGACGCGATCGAATACCGTCAGGCAGCCCGACAGCTCCATGCCCACGCGCGAATTCTTGTCGGTATCGCGTAAGGGCACTGCCGGATGACATCGGACTTATGGGGTCGAGGATTATGTCCACATCCTGAACACGCCGGGATAGCGCTAACGATACACGAGTTTGAATACCACCTGCAGGCTGCCTGAGGTGGTTGGCCGTTTGCTAAACGGGGCGGTCTTGTCGTGAAGCATTTGAAGTTTTTGGCTCCCCGGGCCGGACAAGTTAGATAAATCGAACCGGGTGCAAAAAGGCCAAAAAATCTTTTAAATCCAATCGCTTGCTGCGACCGTCTCCCCAAAACGTTGACCGCCTTGGTGTATCTCAAGGGGTAGCAGCGGTGTATCTCTTGGTCAACCCTATTTTGCGCTGTGTGCGTCTGCAAAATAGCGAACAACGACGTCTCCTTATAGCCAGAGCAACTCACAAGCTGGAGTGCAAGGCTTGATCCGCTCTGTTATAGGCGGAAGTACACACGGGGTGGTAGACATGGAAGCTGGATTAGACATCAAAAAGGCAATGCAACTGCTGGGTGTCTCAGATGCAACGCCAATGCCCGAAGTGACAAAGGCGTTTCGCAAACTGAGCAAGAAACATCATCCCGATGTGAGTGGAGATGGCGAGGTCCAGTCTCTACTAAACCAAGCTCACAAGCTCCTATCGGAGCATCATGCCAACAGGGCCATCATCCCAACCGCTGTTCAGGACCTCGCCGAAGTAGTAGCCCGCAACAATCAGGTGATAGAGCAAACCGCCGTCGCCCAGCGCCGGGCACTTGAGGGTCAAGAAGCGAAGCGGTCTGCTGACGAACTGACGCGAAAGATTGCGACACGTGTTACCCGACCCTTTCAGCTTGTGAAGTACATGGCCTTTCTCGGTACGGCGATGGCCGGAGCCATCGGTTGGCTTGGTGGCGAAGCCATGCAACTGGATGCACAGGGATTTGGCCCGGAACAATTGCATACATACAAGATGATAGCGATTTCCTTCGGGGCTCTTAGCGCTATCCTGCAGTTTCTCGTATCCGATTACAATCATCGTGTTGGGGCGTTCACCGAAAGTCTCGGAGACGAAGAGGTTTGCATCGAGGAACTCAATCGGTTCGGCTTGTCAAAGAGAGAGTTTGTCATTCAAGACCTGTCGCCGCAAATCGCGAGCCGAGGCGATTTGTTTGGAGGGGATCCACTACTTCGCTGGCTTCGAATAAATAGCTCTGAGAGGTTGCGGCTGACCTTGTTTAAAGCGCTTGAGTTGGGCATTTTGGAGCGGCCGGCGGGTTCGAAACGCCGCTATCGGGTATCTGACGAGTATGCAGATCAGTTCCAGTTGGAACCGGATGCCGAAGAATAGCCCTTCGGATGATGCTGAGAGCGGCAGTCATTCTGACGGTAGCCTGTGGAAAGGCCTACCCCGACACACCTCTTGGGGCGATGCATCGGGGTGAGAATTGCGTCAGTCAGCGAAGGCCGTGCCGGTCTGCCTGGCGGCTGCTATGGCTTGGGCATGCCCATGGAAGACATGCCATTCACCCTTGGCTGCAGCCCTGCGCAGCGCCCGATAATCCGCCTCGTCGACATGCTCGAAGTAGGTCTGAAGGTTCAGCCCATGCTGCCTAAGCACGTTGCGGTCGAGGTGCTGAGTGAATGCAGTCTCGACCACAGCCGCCTCCACCTCGTCGATGCCGTAGGCTTCACCAGCAAGGATTTCTCCGGTCTCCACATAGGCGTCGACGATGAACTGCTGTTGTGGCTCGCTGTGGGTGTCCCTGAAGCGGTCAAGGCTCTGGTCGGCCATGCGCACAAACTCGGCATGCTGCTTCTCTTCCTGTTGATTGCCACTGAGAACTGACCCGGCAACCCAGGATATTTCCACCGAGAATTGACCCATGTTTGACCCTTACCCTGCGTTTTTTCAGCGGGGATTACGGAGTGATCGACATGGCATTATTGAGCGTGATCCGACGCTGGCATTATCGAGAACATTTATCGATCCGAGAGATTAGCCGTAGGACCGGCCTGTCTCGGAATACGGTGCGCAAATACCTGCGGGTGGGCGAGGTAGAGCCGAAGTTCAAGGTTCCAGAGCGGCCGAGCAGGCTTG